>NZ_NOYW01000007.1:0-614 GCF_002258965.1 Rhodococcus sp. 05-339-2 | reverse complement strand
CGCATCTCCTCGAACTTGGTGGCCTGACGCTCGAGGTCTTCGAGGAACGCGGCGAGTTCCTCGCGCTTGTTCTCGCCGCGGCCGGTGAAGTCGTTGCGCTCGAACACGCTCCACTTGCGCAGGACCGGCCAGACGACGTCCTCGAGGTGCTGACGCAGGTCGTAGATGCCGTGCTTGGCCATCAACACACCGTTGCGGCGGAAGTTCGGCATACCGGCACCGGGCATGACGAAGTTCGTCACGATGTCCGAGACCGCCTGCAACGTCTGATCGGGCGAGATGTCCATCGCCGCGCCGGTGATATTGCGGTAGAAGATCATGTGCAGGTTCTCGTCGGCGGCGATGCGCTGGAGCATGCGGTCGGCGATCGGATCGTCGCAGACCTTGCCGGTGTTGCGGTGCGAGACGCGGGTGGCCAGCTCCTGGAACGTCACGTAGGCGACGGAGTGCAGCAGACCCACCCCTGCACCGGCAGGCGACGCATATCCGTTGGTCATGTGGATCATGCGGGCTTCTTCGAGGGCGACGGGATCGACGCCACGGGTGACGACGAGGTAGTCACGCATGACGATGCCGTGCCGGTTCTCCTCGGCGGTCCACCGGCCGACCCAGGT
>NZ_NOYW01000011.1:0-257536 GCF_002258965.1 Rhodococcus sp. 05-339-2 | reverse complement strand
CCGCTCGTGTACCCCGAAAGGCCTTACCGCTCGACTTGCATGTGTTAAGCACGCCGCCAGCGTTCGTCCTGAGCCAGGATCAAACTCTCCGTAAAAGACCTGCGAAACAACAATCCCCACAAGGGACCGTGAATCAGTCAAAGACATCAAGTCAAATCACTAGCAAAAAAACTCAACTAGCATTTCAAACAACACCCGACAACAACCACCACAAGCGGATGGCTGATACATCGAATGCTTTCACCAAAATAATTTCGGCACTGACATTCATCGACACACTGTTGAGTTCTCAAAGAACACGCACACACCGTCGCTGCCGTTTGCACGGTAACTTCGGGGCTTACACGCTCGAACCCCAGGCATGGCTGATACCATCTCGCCTTGCCTGGGTTGTTCAGTGCATACTCCGTACAACCTCGTTGTCCCAGTCCGTGAAGACCGGGTCGGTGTCCGTGTCGCTCTGACTCGACAAAAGTTACGCGAAGACCAACGCTTACGCAAATCGCCTGGTCAGATGTAATTTTCGTGTGAACATCTGCCGCCGGACTCGGTCAGACTATCGCGACGGCGTCGATTTCGACCAACATCTCTTCTCGTGGCAGGCCCGTGAACACTGTCGTGCGGCTCGGTAGGACGTCCCCCGAGGTATGTGCCGACACGAACTGTCCGTAGGCGTCGTTCATGGTGGAGAAGTCTTCGCGCTTGGTCAGATAGACCCTCAGCATGACGACGTCGTCGAATGTCGCACCGCTGGCCTCGACGATGGCCTTGACGTTCTCGAGAGTGCGGGTCGTCTGTGCGGCAACATCGCCTGGGTACAAGTACTCGCTGGTGACCGGGTCGACCGGTCCCTGCCCCGAGACCTGAACGAACGGTCCCTTCCGGACTCCTTGAGAAAAGGTGTGAGCCGGTGCGGGCGCGTCTGTGGTGCGGATTTCGATCTTTTCACTCATTGTGTTCCTTCCGTCGAGCTCTCGTCCTGTGTCTTGCGGTCCTGGGTTTGTCGCGGTCGCCAGCCCAATCCCTCGGAGATCGCGGCCGCGGCGCGCTGTACTTCGGGGAGTGTTGCCAGGACCTGTTGGTGATCGAGCACCATGTCGGGAACAGACATCGACACCGCTGCCACGACCTCGCCGGTTCCGTCGCGCACTGCGCAGCCGATGCAGTTGACGAACGACTCGTGCTCCTCGCGGTCCTCGGCGAACCCCTGCTCGCGCACGAGGTCGAGCTCGCGCAGATAGCGCTCGGCCGTCGTGATCGTTCGTTCGGTGAACGGTGTGTATGTGATGCCGTGTGCAATCTGCGCTCGTTCTGCCTCGGGACGGGCCGAGACCAGAACCTTCCCCACAGCTGTGCAGTGGAGTGGTGCGGGCTTTCCGATTCGCGAATACATCCGCACACTCTGTTGGGCGTCGAACTTGTCGATATAGATCACGACGCCTGCCTCGTAGGTGGCGAGATGGACGGTCTGACCGGTGATCGAGTTCAGTTCGGCCAGATGCGGCCGCGCGATGCTCCGAACGTCGCGCTGTTCGAGCGCTCGGTTGGCGAGCTCGAACAGCCTGGATCCGAGCTGATAGCGGTGATCCACGTCGTGCTGGACGAATCGGTCGGCTTCCAACGTGCGCAGCAGGCGCAGCACGGTCGTCTTGTGAACCTCGAGGACCGACGCCAACTCGTCGAGTGAACGCGGGCCGTCGCCGAGCAAGCCGAGGAGTGTCATCGCTCGCGCGAGACTTTGACTCACTGCAATACCCCCGAGTGACGAGCGGTGGTGACTGCGTAGTCCAGCCTCGCCCAGTCGGCGTCGTGCAGTTCGGCCAGTTCGATCAGCACCGCCAGGGGCAGCACCGAGGCGATGTCACCGTGCCCGGTCAAGGCACCCGCCGCGCAGAGATGCCCGAACCGAACGCGCTCGACGGAACTCCTACCCAACATCAGTCCGGTCAGATACCCGCCCGCGAACGCGTCTCCGGCACCGATCTTTTCGACTACGTCGAGCTTCAGCGCCGGTACGTCGACCCGAGAGGTTCCCTCGAACGCCGTCACGGTGTGCGCGTCGTTCTTGATCACCAGATGGCGTGGCTGCGGGAACATCTCGCGCAGCTCGGCGGGATCGGATGTGCCGAACACCAGCGCAGCTTCGTCGGCCCCCATGGACACCACATCGCTTCCCCGAACATGTTCCCCGAGCACATCTGCAGCTGCGTCCGGCCGAGACTTCCACAGCGCCGGCCGATAGTTCAGATCGAAGCTGACGACGGTGGGTAGATCCATCAGGGACCTCGTCAGGTCGGCCGCGGTATCGGAGATCGCCACGGTGATCCCGGTGAAGTGGATCAAGTCGGCACGATCGACCAAGGTCGCCGCACGCCCGTCGATGTCTCCCGGCGACAGGGCGCTCGCAGCCGAGCCGGTACGGAAGTACGTCATGGCACTGTCTCCGCACGCGAGGTCGTGTCGATCATCGGAACCCGAGCCGCGTTGCTTCACATACATGCCCGTGGGTCGCGCGTCGTCGACCGTCACACCGGAGGTGTCGACACCTGCCGCGTCCAATTGGCCGACGAGGTACCGGCCGAATCCGTCGTCGCCCACTCTCGAGATCCACGATGCATCGACGCCCAGTTGACCGAACACCCTTGCCACGTTGGCTTCAGCGCCACCGGCCGTGCGATGGAAGGTGTCCGAATTCTCCAGTGGGCCAGGCTCGGCGACCAGAACGACGAGGCCTTCGCCTACGCACACCGCTCGTGGTGCTTTCACGTCGATCTCCTCGAACTCTTGCGGGAACGCTGGCTTTCGTTGCAGACTACAAATCATAAACACATTGCGCAACTAGCGTTGCACAATACGCAACGCATTCGATCGAGACCCAGGAGACGACCGTGATCGACACCGATGCCGTCGAGGCACTCAGCCGGCGAGTGCTCGGACCCGAGCACAAGGCGCTGCCACCCAGGTCGTGGGGGCACACCATCGAGAGCTTTCTCGCCACGTCGCCACGACTCTCCGAGTTCACGACGCCGGTACTCACTCTCGACCGCGCACGCATCGCGTCGAACATCTCGGTCATGGCCGAGTGGTCGGCGCGCGCGGGAGTGCTGCTCGCGCCCCACGGCAAGACGTCGATGGCACCTCAACTGTGGAAACAGCAACTCGATGCGGGAAGCTGGGCGATCACCCTCGCAACGGGATGGCAGGTTCAGGCAGCGCGTGCGTTCGGGGTCGAACGGGTCGTTCTCGCCAATGCCGAGATCGATCCTGTCGCACTGACATGGATTGCGGCCGAACTGGATTCGCATCCGACATTCGAGTTCTATTGCTGGGCGGACAGCGTCGCGACGGTGCACGAGATGGACCGCATCCTGGCGGCGCAGGGAACACGCTCCATCCCGGTCATCGTCGAACTCGGTGGCCCGCACGGTCGCACCGGCGCGCGGACGACCGACGAGGCGATCGCGGTCGCTCGTGCCATCGCGTCGTCGCCGCGACTGACCCTGGCCGGGGTCGGCGGCTACGAGGGCGCACTCAGCCACGACCGGACCGACAGCGGCCTCGCGGCGGTTCGGACCTACCTCGACAACGTCGCCACCCTTCATCGCGCGCTCGATGCCGAAGGGTTGTACGGCGACCATGCGATCGTGACTGCCGGCGGTAGCGCCTACCAGGACCTGGTTGTCGAGCGGTTGCACTCCCTCACCACCGGCGAGGGGGTACCTACCGACGTGGTGCTGCGCTCCGGTGCCTATGTGGTGCACGACGACGGCTTCTACTCGCAGATCTCACCACTGACTCCCGCCCGCACCGACGCGCCGCTGATGTCTGCGATGCACGGATGGGCTCGGACGGTATCCCGGCCGGAACCCGGTCTCGCGCTGATCGATGCAGGCAAGCGGGACTTTCCGTTCGACGAAGGTCTGCCGGTCCCCCAGCTGGTTCGAGGAACCGAAACCCTCGATTCCGGTGCCGCTGTCACAGCGCTGAACGATCAACACGCGTTCCTTCGCCTACCGGCCGAGGACGCCGCGGCGCTGCCGGTCGGATCGGTGGTGCGGTTGGGCCTGTCTCACCCGTGCACCGCCTTCGACAAATGGCGTCTGGTTCCCGTCGTCGACGACGCCGATGGCGACGATCCCCGCGTCGTCGATCTCGTGCACACATTCTTCTAGAAAGCCGAAACCCTTGTCCGATATCCTCATTCGAGGTGCCGACGTCATCGACGGCACCGGGTCACCGCGGCAGCGTCGTGACGTTCTCGTACGCGACGGTCTCATCGCCTGGGTCGCCGAACCCGGCACCGTTCACGGTGTCGACAGAATCGTCGACGCCACCGAGGGGCACGTCCTGTCCCCCGGGTTCATCGACATGCACGCCCATTCCGATCTGCGTCTGCTGACCGACCCCGACCACTTCCCGAAGATCAGTCAGGGCGTCACCACCGAAGTCATCGGACAGGACGGAATCGCCTACGCTCCGATCGACGACGCGACGCTCGATGTGGTGCGGCGTCAGATCGCCGGATGGAACGGCAATCCCGTCGACCTCGACTTCTCGTGGCGTTCGGTCTCGGAGTACCTCGCTCGCCTCGACCAGGGCATCACTCCGAACGCTGCCTATCTCGTTCCCCAGGGAACACTGCGATACCTCGCGGTCGGCCCTGATCAGCGACCCGCGTCGTCGTCCGAGATCGCCCACATGCAGCAGTTGTTGGCACAGGGGCTGCAGGAAGGTGCCGTCGGGATGTCGAGCGGCTTGACGTACACGCCCGGAATGTACGCGGACACAAGCGAATTACGAGCGTTGTGCGAGGTCGTCGCCGACTTCGGTGGGTTCTATGCGCCGCACACTCGGTCCTACGGCGCGGGCGCGCTCGACGCGTATCAGGAGATGCTCGATCTCTCCGAGCAGACGGGATGTGCGCTGCATCTGACTCACGCGACGATGAACTTCGGCGTCAATCGGGGCCGGGCACGCGAGTTCTTGGACCGCGTCGATTCGGCGATCGCGAACGGCTGCGACGTCACCCTCGACACGTATCCCTATCTGCCCGGAGCCACCACCTTGTCTGCGCTGCTTCCGAGTTGGGCGATGTCGGGTGGCCCGGACCGCGCGCTGGAACGACTCGACGATCCGGACATGCGTCGACGCATCGCACGAGATGTCGATGTCAACGGGTCCGACGGCTGCCATGGCGTCACCGTCGAGTGGGAGACCATCCAGCTCAGCGGGGTCGCTAACCCCGACCTCGATCGGTACGTCGGACGCACGATGTCCGACATCGCGTCCGAGGCGGGTAGGTCCCCGGTGGACGTGTTCTTCGACTTTCTTCGCCGAGACGCGCTGGCCACCACCATCCTGCAGCACGTCGGACACGAGGAGAACGTGCGCGAGATCATGGCGCATCCACGTCATATGGGCGGCAGCGACGCGATCCTGGTCGGCGAGAAGCCGCACCCGCGCGCCTGGGGAACGTTCCCCCGCTACCTGGGTCACTACGCGCGAGACGAGCAGTTGCTGTCACTGGAGGACTGCGTCAATCATCTGACCGGCCGTCCCGCTGAGCGACTCCGCCTGCGCGCCCGCGGCACGATCGCCGAAGGGTACGCAGCCGATCTCGTCCTGTTCGACCCGGCCACCGTCCGCGACACCGCCACGTTCGAGAACCCGAAACAACAGGCCCAAGGCATCAGCCACGTCATGGTCAACGGCGCGTTCGCCATCGACGAGCATCGCCCCACTCATTCTCTGGCAGGCCACGCCCTGCGGATGAACCCCACCGGAAGGCAAACATCGTGAACGCCATGACGACCATTCTCGAGGATCGCACACTGTCGGTGGTGCGCGCCCCGCACATCTCGGATTCTGCTGCGTTGGCAGATGCGCTCGCGCGCGGAGGAATTCGCGCGCTCGAGCTGACCTTCACCACGCCCGGCGTCCTCGCGCTGATCCGCGCGGCATCGGACGCAGGTGCAGTCGTCGGGGCGGGCACGGTCCTGACCGCCGACCAAGCCCGGTCCGCGATCGACGCCGGGGCGCACTTCGTCGTGACACCCGGGCTGCGTCCCGACGTTGCCGCGATCGTCACCGACGCCGGGGTCCCGCTCATGATGGGCGCACTCACCCCGTCCGAGGTGATGACCGCCCTCGATCTCGGAGCCGATGCCGTGAAGATATTTCCGGCTCGGACCGTCGGGCCCGCGTATTTCAAGGATCTGCTCGGCCCCTTCCCCGACGCACAACTCGTTCCGTCCGGCGGAGTCAATGCGGGCAACGCTGCTCAGTTCCTGGAATCAGGTGCCGTCGCAGTGACTGCAGGTACCGATGTGGTCCCACCGGCGTCGGTCGCGGCCGCCCAGTGGGACGACATCACCGTGCGAGCGCAGGCGTTCGTGGCGGCTATCAGTGCACACATCAAGGAAGGCTCGTCATGAATTCTGTCGTCGACTGGCTCAGGACCTCGACTCCTGGTCTACTCGTACTGTGCGGCATCGCAATTGCCGTACTGCTCGTAGTCATCATCAAGGTCAAGCTCGAACCGTTCATCGCACTTCTCATCGTCGGCCTCGGATTGGCTCTGGCTGCCGGTTTGCCCGTCAACGAGATAGTCGGTACCGCGATCAAGAGCAACGAGTCGCTTCTCGAAACCGGGTTCGGCGGCATCCTCGGGCACATCGCAGTCATCATCGGACTGGGAACGGTCCTGGGGGCGATTCTCGAAAAGTCGGGTGGCGCACAGGCTTTGACCGCCAAACTACTCGGGATCTTCGGCGAACGCGGAGCACCCATCGCAATGGGACTGCTGGGGCTGATCTTCGGCATCCCCGTCTTCTTCGACATCGGCATCTTCGTGCTGGCACCGCTGGTGTACGTGGCGGCGCGTCAAGGCGGAAAGTCGTTGGTGCTCTATGCGCTGCCGATGCTGGCCGGGTTGTCCATGACGCACGCCTTCCTGCCGCCACACCCAGGTCCGGTCGCCCTCGGCGGGTTGCTCGAGGTGAACCTGGGCTGGCTCATCCTGTTCGGATTCATCTGCGGGATACCAGGATTCATCGCCGCCGGCCTGGTCTGGGGTAACTGGATCGGTAAACGCGTCATCGTCGACGTCCCCGAGGACTTCATCAACGACAGCGACGACGCAAGCACCACCGAGAGTGGAGGCGCAGGCACGGTCGCAACCAAGCGCCCGGTCGTCACGACGCCGCCGTCGGTGGGCACGATCGGAGCGATCATTGCCGTTCCACTGGTCCTGATCCTCGGGGCCACGTTCGGCAGCATTCTGCTCGATCCCGGAAACCTCCTCGAAGTACTCACGTTCTTCGGCACACCGGCCGTCGCGCTGCTCATCGCAGTTCTGATTGCGTTCTATGTTCTGGGCATTCGACGCGGATCCACAGTCCAGGAACTCAGCAAGCTGACCGGAGAGTCACTTCGTCCGGTAGGCATGCTGTTGCTGGTCGTCGGAGCTGGTGCGTTCTTCGGAAAGGTCATCTCGGCCACGGGTATCGGCACGGCGTTGGCCGACACCATGGCAGCCGCGGGCCTACCGATCATCGTCTTGGCCTACATCATCAGCTGCGCCCTGCGCGTGGCGCAGGGCTCGGCCACAGTGGCCATCGTGACGACCGGCGGAATCGTCGGACCCCTGGTGGCGGCGCAGGACTACTCGGCTCCGGCCGTGGCGCTCATCGCCATGGCCATCGCGGCGGGCTCGATCATCGCCAGCCACGTCAACGACGGCGGATTCTGGATCATCGCGAAGTTCTTCAACCTCACCGTCAAGCAGACTCTTCAGACGTGGACGGTCCTCGAGACCATTCTGTCCGTGGTCAGCTTCGCCGTCGCAGGGATTCTGTTCGCAATCATCGCCTAGAGCCGGTGGCGCGATTCAGTGGCCCGAACGGCAGTGAATCGCGCCTCTGTGCCTGTGGTGTCACTCAGTCGCGCCACTGTGTCCGCACTTGATCACCGACGAAGTGCGTGTTCTCGGCAGACATCTCCCGGCTCCCCGACCGCCCGACGAGGTCGTCGATCCGATCGTCCAGGCTGTGCGCGCGGGCCATCGCGTCGGAGGTGCGTGCCTCGGTCTCCGAGGACTCGACAACGTTCGCGAGCCGAACCAGCGCAGCCACCCGTCCGGTCAACTGTTTCCACACCACTTCCAGTGCGACACGGCGGGATTCGACCTGTGCTGCTGTCTCCTCGTCGACCATCGTTTCACCGATCCGATTCAACTCGGTCGCTACCGTTTGCAACGAGGTGGCATCGACCGAGATCTCGGTGAGTTCGACGAACAGGTCCAGCTGTTTGCGTTGGATCTCGAAGTACGTCGACTGCCATGCCGGCGACCGACGCACCCGATCGAACGCCGTGCCGGCAAGGAACAGCAGGGTGTCGTAACGATCGACGAAGCGGTCGTCCTTGCGATCCACGAACTGATCCACCACTCCTGTCGCCCACTCGACCCTGTCGGCCACCGGAGTTCTGCGCGCCAGCGTGCTCACCCGATCCGTGGCCGCGTCCACCAGCGAGAGGCCACGCTCGGCGATCGGGCCGAACTTCTGTGGTGCAGGCGTTCTCGTCAACGCATCGAAGATCGCGTCCCGCTGGTCCAGGTCCAGATGGACACCTTCCCTGCGCTCTTTGCGCGCCGCGCGTACCCCGGTGGCGTAGTGGCGATTCGACATCACCACGGTGGTGCGGTGGTGATTGACTCGTTTGGTCAACTCGGCAGCACGGAGTTTGTACACGAGCGCCGATCCGGGCTTGTTCGTCGTGTCCTTGCCGAGCCAGCGATCGCGCTCGTCCACTAGATTGCGCAGTGCGCCGAATCCTCCGATCGACGGCAGCGAGCGTCCGGCATGCCACCGGCCGACGAGGACTGCTCGCGTGGCCTCGTCCACTCGTCCGGCCGCGATGGCGACAGCCGCCGCGTCGGACAGCTGCTCGGAGCGACCGGGCAGCCGGCAGTCGGCACAGCGGCGATGGACCTCGTCGTCGAACCGGGCACGCTGATCGGCCGACTCACTGCGATCGAACTCGGACATCGTCTCTCCTAGGTCGCGCCGAATCGCCGGCGTCGTCGACGGATCGCTCGCCATCGAGTGTTCCAGAAGGTCAGATAAGTCCGCGCAACGATTGTTCGGTCTGCGGCTTCTTCTCCGCCAACAGGCTGCGCGCCACGTCGAGCCCCTCCCAGACGTTCCACATGAGCACGCCGCGGACGACGGCATCGTCGTCGAGGTAGTAGACGACGCCTTCCTCCCCCACCGATTTCCAGTCCTCGACGACGGTCAGCGTCGTGGACACCGTGCCGATCGCTTGATAGCCGTCGTCGTACACGTCGGAGTAGAAGTACGGGGTGTACGCGTAGGGATCTGCGGCACCGGCCATGTTGCGTCCGGCGGCCTTGCCCATCTCGGTCGCATTGTCGACATGCTCTATGCGTCGGCGTCCGAGAATGGCGTCGGGGTAGTTCGCCACGTCACCGGCGGCGTAGACGCGTTCGTCCTCGGTGCGAAGAAACTCGTCGACGATCACGCCGTCGTCGACTGCCAGCCCCGCAGCCTCGGCCAGTTCCGTGTCGGGTCGCACGCCGAGTCCGAACACGACTCCGTCCGCCTCCACGGTCGAACCGTCGTCGAGTTGCAGTTGTACGCGCGCCGACGCCTCGGCTCCGGAAACGACCCTCGTTCCTCGGCGCACGGTCACACCGTGGCCGGCGAAACCCTTGTCGAAGCCGGCAGCCAGGCTCTGCGGAAACATGTGTCCGCCGAGCACGGAGTCCGACGTGACCAGTGTGACCTTCACATCCTGGAGAGACAGCGCAGCTGCGATCTCGGTGCCGATGTATCCGCCGCCGACCACGGCGATGTGGTCGGCGGTCTTCGTCAGTTCACGCAGCGCCCGGTAGTCGGCGAAGGTGCGGAAGTACACCACACGCGGGCTGGGGGTCAGTTCGATGCGCGTCGGTGTCGCCCCCGTTGCCAGGAGCAGCTTTCCGTACTCGTGGGTGTCTCCGGATTCCGTGGTGACCGACGAGTTCGAGCGGTCGACCGATATCACTCGAGTTCCGGTGTGCACCGATGCGTCGGTGTCGGACGCCGTGTCGAGCGGGACCTGATCGCGGCCGAATTCCGGGTCGGTCCACAGCTTCTTCGACAGCGCCGGCCGGGTGTACGGCGCGTCGGGGTCCGCGCCGAGTATTCCGATGGAGCCCGTCGCGTCCTGCTCGCGGATTCCGCGAGCTGCGCTGTCCGCAACCATTCCCCCACCGATGATCAGGTAGTCGTAACGCATCGTTCACTCCTCGAAAGTCGACGTATCCGCTCCGCGACTACCCGGAACATCGCGAGAAGAATCCTTCGAGCCGTTCCGTCCGAAGAACCCGCAGGTAGCGGAACCGACCGGACTGTATGCAGCATCACACCCCGAAGAGGTTGGCCCAGGCCCGTTGAGTGGGCATGTTGGTTTGGGCGACGAAACATCGTTTTTACTCGGATGGAGCTGTAACGGTTCCGGCCGACCGAACGACTCACACCTCAGGACGCGAACAAAAGGAGACGATGTGACTGTTCAGATCGATTCGCTCGCAATTGGCACCGACAGTGCCGACATCGCGACAGCTGACGTCGACCAGCTCTTCGACGAAGTTTCAACGCTGGACGCCACCATCCTCGACGCCATCGAGCGTCGCACCCGGCTGGCGCGCACGCTTGCTGCGGCAACGCCCGGCACCACCGAGTCGGACGAGGCATCCGGCCCCTACGCAGATCTCGGCAACGACGGCCACGTCTTCTCGCGCATGCTGTCGCGCCTCGCGCAGATCACGCGATAGCCAGCAGATCACGCGATAGCTACACGCCCCCTTCAGCTTCGCAGTCCGCGACCCCGTCGAGCACCCGCTCGGCGGGGTCGCGTCGTGTCGGCACATCTTCACCCGATGACTTTTCGGATCGACAGCTGTCAGTACGAGCAGACCGTTGTTCGACGGTTCGACGCAGCAGGTCTTTACGGAAAAGGTGTGTACCCATGTCACGTTTGTTGTTCGCCAACATGCCCGTTCGCGACGTCGTCGCCACCCGCGCATTCTTCGAGGGTCTCGGCTTCGAGTTCAACGACATGTTCAGCGACGAGAACACCGCTTCCATGATCGTCAGCGACCGGGCGACGGTGATGTTCCTGGCCACCGCGCGATTCGAGGACTTCATCTCGGACTCGATCTGCGACACCGGCTCGGCCCGAGAGGTGCTGATGTGCATCTCTGCAGACAGCCGCCAAGAGGTCGATTCGCTCACCGACGCGGCGATCGCCGCGGGTGGATCGAAGTGGATGGAACCACAGGACCACGGGTTCATGTACGGAAGGGCGTTCCGAGATCTCGACAATCATGTGTGGGAAGTGATGTGGATGGACCCGTCCGCCGTCTCGGAGAGCTGACCGACCTTTGTTCTAGAGGCGGTCGGGCAATCCGAATCGATCGAACAGAGTCAGATCGAAGAAGCAGGCCACGTGTCCGACCCCTCTGGCATCGACATCGAGCACGTGCAGCTGGAACGGCCGGTGCACACCGTCCTCACCCAACATGTACAACCCGTACGCCGGTTGTCCGTTGGCAGATGTCGACACCATCCGCATATCGCCCGCGCCGTTTGCCGGGCAGTTGTTGCGGATGAGCGATCCGATCGTCTCGCCGCCCTGGTACCACCCGACGAACGGCGGCATCTCCCACACCGCGTCAGTGGTGAACAACGTGACCAGCCGGTCGATGTCGTAGGCCTCGAAACAGTCCACGTACTGGGCGAGCAGTTGCTGCAGTTCTGCCGATTCGATCGGCTCGATGTCGTCCAAATCGGGCGCGATCTCGTCGAGGCGCTCCCTGGCTCGCTGCAGGAGGCTGTTGACCGCGGTCGTCGTCGTGGCGAGAACCTCGGCAACCTCCGACGCTTTCCACTGCAACACTTCGCGCATCAGCAGCACCGCGCGTTGTCGCGACGACAGATGTTGCAAGGAGGCGACGAAGGCGAGCCGCACGGATTCCTTCGCCACCACGATCGATGCGGGATCACTCGCATCCGCCAGGTCGGAATCTGCAATCGGCTCCAACCACGGAATCTCGTTGTTCTGCACGAGTTCGTCGGTGGGGCCTGAACTCGGTGCACCCAAGCCCGTCGGCAGGGGGCGTTTCGCCCGGCCGTCCAGAGCGGTGAGACAGGTGTTGGTTGCGATTCGGTACAGCCATGTGCGCAGGGACGAACGGCCCTCGTACTTTGCGTACCCCCGCCAGGCGCGAATGTACGTCTCCTGCAACAGGTCCTCGGCATCGTGGATCGACCCGGTCATGCGATAGCAGTGCGCGAGCAACTCACGACGGAAGGGATCGAACTGCTCGACGAAGTCGTCCTTCTGTTCCGAAGCCACGGTCATGCGGTAGAGCGTAAACCGCACACAGTCACGCCACAGCTCGAATGCGCGCCGCCGACAGGATCGGCGGTACTTCTGCGTTAACCTCGGCATCGTGACATCGGCAACGAGTATCGACGACTTGGTCGAAGAGCTGTACCTGCAGCGTCGTCGAGCGTGGGAAGCCGCTCTCGTCACCGCGCAGAATTTCCTCGAGACCATCGCCGACGAGATTCTCGAGGACGTCGATCGAGACCGACTGAATGCGCAGACGGCACGCATCAAGGACCCGGGCAGATCGGCCGACAAACTGCGCCGCTATCTCTCCGAGGGCCGCATCACCGAGCCGACCGACGCCGATGCCGTCGCCGAGGCTCTGCCCGATCTCGTCGGCGTCAAGGTGCTCTGCAAGACCCCGCGCGATCAGCTGACGTTCGTCGCTGCTCTCGAGCGTGCGTGCAACGACCCGGAATGCTCTGTACGGTTCGCGCAACCACCGACCGATTACGTCGCCTTTCCCAAGCCGAGTGGCTATCGCGCGTACCACGCGGTGCTGGTCGTCCGAGTCGCAACGCATCAGGGTGATCTCGATGTGAAAGTGGAAGTTCAGGTCAAGACGCGCCTGCAGGACGCCTGGGGCGAGCTGACCCACGAAGACATGTACAAGCCGGGTGAGGCGCTCAAGCCGACCAAGAAGCACACCGACTACGCCGCACACATGGCCCACCTGCTCGATCAGGTCGATGCGATGGCCGACGATCTGGCCGCGCAGCTCGATTCGTTGACGGCCGCGTCGAAGGACGGGGGCGTGCTCGCGGCCGACCCGATACCGAAGGACCCGGACTTCATCAGCGCCAGGGTCACCCGTACCGGTCCACGCTATGCACTCGCCGTCGGACCGGACGGCCGTAGGGGCCTCGTTCCCGCTCGATCGGTGAAAGCAGTCATCGGCTCGACCGACCGGATCGCCGTCGACGATTACCTCGAAGTCGGCGACTTCATCGATGTGGTGGTCGAGGACTCCGAGGATGCGCTCTACTACCACCTCACCTCGCAGCCGCCGCGACGCAAACCAGCGAAGAAGCGCAAGCGCTGACCGGCGGTTCTCAGGAACATCTCACGTCTGTCCGGTAGACATGCCTTCTCGTGACCACTACCGAGAAATCCACGGTCGTCACCGATGCCGACGGTGTCGACACAGCGACCGACGAAACAGCCACCACAGACCGGCGCTCGGCGTTCCGTTCCGCCGAGACGCTGGTGCCGGTCGTCTCCTTCGCCGTGCTGGCGACCCTGTATTCGGTGATGTCCGTCCTCGGCCATCGCCAGCTCCGTACGTCCGGATTCGACCTGGGGATATTCGTCCAACAGATCGCGTCGTACTCGCAGTTTCGCGCGCCGACATCCGACCTGCTCGGCACCGGCTACAACACGCTCGGCGATCACTTCTCGCCCATCACTGCGTTGCTGGGGCCCCTCTACCGACTGTTCCCGCACGCCGAGACACTGCTGATCGCACAAGCGGTGCTGTTCGCGCTCGCAGTGATTCCGATCAGCCGACTGGCGGTACAGAAATTCGGCACGGTCGTGGGCATCGTGACGGCCGCGGCGTTCGGACTGTCGTGGGGCGTGCAGGCCGCGCTGAACTTCGATTTCCACGAGGTGGCGTTCGCGATGCCCCTGCTGGCCATGTCGATGGTCGCGCTGGTCCGACAGCATTGGCTGCCGGCCCTGGCCTGGGCTCTACCGTTGGTGTTCGTCAAAGAGGACATGGGCCTGACGGTGATCGTCATCGGGGCGTTGGTGGCGCTGTGGGCGACCGGCCGAACGCGCCTTGCGGGGGCGCTGACTGCTGTGTGGGGACTGACCTGGGTAGTGCTCGCGGTCAAGGTGATCATCCCGGCCCTCAGCTCGGACAACTCGTACGATCAGGGCTCGAAGCTGCCTCCGCTCGGCGAGGGCATAGCCGACACCGCGCACGGATTGGTTGCCGGCGATTCACGGGCGGCCACCGCCTTTCTGCTTCTCGCGGTCACCGGCTTCTTCGCCCTGAGATCGCCACTGCTCCTGGTCGCGGTCCCGACGGTCGCGTGGCGCTTTCTCAGCGACAACACCAACTTCTGGAAGCCGATCTACCACTACAACGCGATCCTGATGGTCATCGTGTTCGTCGCCCTGCTCGACGCGTTGGCGCGTAGCCACCGCCACGGTCAGCTCACCGAACGTGGCCGGAAGCTGATCGTCGCGTTCGTGGCAGCCTTCGCGGTCATCGCGCTGCCTTTCCTGCCCATGTCACGTGTGGTGCACGCGCAGGAATGGACGATCGATCCGCAGGCCGCGACCGCACGAGAGATCTCCGAGTGGATTCCCGCCGGTGATCGGGTTGCGGCGTCGAACAATCTCGTGGCTCAACTCGTCGCCGACCACGAGGTCTCGGTCTTTCCGCAGCGTACGACCGATTCGACCGTCCCGGATTGGATCGTCGTCAACCGGCAACGACCTGCGGGGTGGCCGACGGACGAGACCGGCGACCGTCAGGCGATCGACCGGGCGCTGGCGAGCGGATACGACGTCGTGTTCTCCGTCGACGGAATCGAGGTCCTGCACCGCGAGTGAGTGGCCCCGATTAGTGTTCGAACGAGTCGACCTCCCAGTCGGCTCACAAGACGACTACCGCAAGGCAGGTACAGGACATCGACGCTCGAACCGGCGATCTCGGCGCCACCAAGACCGCATCGAAGCGCTCACCGTGGAATCGGAAGAATCCCTACCGCGCGCAGATTCTGGGCAACCGACGTCTCTCCGGCCCCACGTCGGCCAAGGAAGTTCGACACTTCTCGATCGCGCTCGGCGAGAGCGGCATCGCCTACGAGGCCGGCGACGGATTCGGCGTCAAACCCGTCAACGACGCGGCGCTGGTCTCGGCCGTGATCGAGCGTCTCGGAGTGCCTGCCGACACCGCTGTCCACACCAAATCCGGTGAGATCACCCTGGCGGATGCCTTGACCACGGACTACGAGATCGGCATCCCGTCCATGGATCTGATCGAGGCCGTGGCCGAACGCGCCGGTGACGCCGAGCTCGATCACGTTCTGCAGAACGGCGACCGCGCGTCGTTCGACGCCTGGACGTGGGGTCGGGACGTCGTGGACGTTCTCGACCTCGATCGGTCGGGAGCGTTCGATCCAGCCGAGTTCCTCGGACTGCTGCGACCACTGCAACACCGGGTGTACTCGATTTCCTCGTCCCCGATCGCGCACGAGGGCACCGTGCATCTGACCGTGTCCACGGTCCGATATCGGTCCGCCGAGCGTGATCGCGGCGGCGTCTGCTCGACGTATCTGGCCGACCGCGTCGGGGAGCAACAGCAAGCCGGGGTGTTCCTGTCGGCCAACAAATCGTTCCGCCTTCCATCCGACGACACCCCGATCATCATGATCGGGCCGGGAACCGGAGTGGCACCGTTCCGAGCTTTTCTGCACGAGCGTCGAGCCCGGGGCGCAACAGGCGAGAACTGGCTGTTCTTCGGCGATCAGCATCGAGCGAGCGACTTCCTGTACGAGGACGAACTGGTCGATTTCGAGCGCGACGGTCTGCTGACTCGACTCGATCTGGCCTTCTCCCGCGACCAGCCCCAGAAGATCTACGTTCAGCACCGCATGCGTGCGGCAGGCAAGGAGCTGTACGGGTGGCTCGAAGCGGGTGCGCTGATCTACGTGTGCGGCGATGCGGCTCGGATGGCCAAGAGTGTCGACGAGGCACTGCACGAGATCGTCGCCGAGCACGGTGGCCGCTCCCCCGACGCCGCCGAGGACTACGTCAACGACCTCAAGCGATCCAAGCGCTACCTTCGCGACGTCTACTGACCCAGGTTCTTGTCGGACCCTCTCGCTACGGTCTCGGATACAGGCATCAGTTCTCGTCCGAGAAGAGGGTTCGCATCGTGACCGCATTGCAGAACGGCCATTTCGACTCCGCCACCGCGCTCGCGTGGGCCACGTTCACCGAAAATCTGCACGCCCGTCTTCGGACCCTGCCGAGACGGGACTACATCACGGTTTCCGCTGCCCAGGCGAGCCCCGGCGAGCGCGGATTGCGGCCGTACATCGACGTGGCAGCGACGGACGGCGGCGTGCTGGTGTCGGTGGCAGCGCTGCCGTCACTGCTGTACCCGGGTGCCCCGGACGCAACGGCCATGGATGTGCAGCTCCTCGACTTCGGTTGGCTGGATCGAGGCAAGCCGGTCGCAGACGGGTCGATCATCGATCTCACGCGCACCGACACCCGAGCAGATGCAGCGCTCGTCGCGGAGATGATCACTCGCGCGTTCCGGGAGCTCTGGAACGTCCCACATCCGTCGTTCCTGAGCGTGTGGAGCGTCGCGGCCGACGCTGCGTCGTCGGGACCGGTCGACCTGCAGCGCGGGTTCGTCGGTCGCACGTCCGGCACAACGACCGAAAGCCCGTCGGAGACATCCGAGGACGTGCCTGCCGAGCTGAGGTCACTGCAAGCGTTGTGCCAGTTGGTCGGTCGACGCGTCGATGCGCACACCGTTCGATCGGTGTGCGCCGACGGCGATATCGACGCGCTGAAAGCGCGAGCTCTGTCGCTGCATCGATCGGCCGCCGTTCGGGCTCGCCCCTCCGCCGACGCGACTGGCAACAACGTCGGGGTATGGAAGAACCTGGCCCGCACATGGCTTCTGGTCGCACACAGCATGGACGTCGTGACGAGGGCAGACCGGCATGCGTGCCGGTGACGAACACGATCGAACGAGCTACAGGATCTTTCGGCGCAGCCCGCTCGCCCGCAGCACCTGACGTTCGACGCCCGCGCGGATGGCCTCCTCGGTACCGATCACTCGAACGTGCGATCGTGCGCGGGTGATGGCGGTGTACAGCAGTTCTCGCGTCAACAGCGTCGATGCCTCGGCCGGCAGCAGAACCGAGACCGTGTCGTACTGACTGCCTTGGCTGCGGTGGATCGTCATTGCGTACACGGTGTGTACCGAGGAGAGCACATTCGGGTGAATCAACACGTGGCCGCGACCTCGAGCGAACGCCGCCATCGGAGTCCCGTTGTCCCCCAACACCACAACGCCGGTATCTCCGTTGTAGATCCTCGCCTCGTGGTCGTTGGCCTTGACCAGCAATGGCTGACCGGGATACCACAGCGAAGGGTCGAGAAATGTTCCGGTGCCTTCTCCTACCCACTCCATCGCTTGCCGGTCCCACCGCGAGACTCCCCATCGACCCTCGCGGTGCGCGCACAGGAGGCGATGTTTCTCGAGCCCGAGCAGTGCTTCGGTGGCATCCCCGCGTACGGCGGCGGCGGTGACCTCGGCTGCGGTGTCGATCACGTCCGAACGTAGAGCGTCGACGTCGTCGGGGCTCTGAAACGAAATCTCCTCCGCGCCGGATTCGAGCAACGCCATCACATCGTCGGCCCGGCCGTCCCTGACGGCCACGGCCAAGCGAGCAATGGCTCCGCCGAAGCGTCGGCCACGACTGAGCCGAACGACGCCGCCGCGCAATCGGTCTCGCTCGAACGCGCTCAGCGCCGCTTCTTCGGGATCCTCGGCGGCGGCGAAGTCCGCGTCGACGAGTTGCGCCAGAACCGGGTTCTCCCTGCCGGTGACGGGCCTGGCCACCAGATCGGCCAGCACCGCGCCTGCATCGACCGACGTCAGCTGGTCCGGGTCGCCGACGAGAATCAACCGAGACTCGGGACGTACGGCTTCGAGCAGCCGACACATCATCGTCAGAGACACCATCGAGGTTTCGTCGACGACGACGACGTCGTACGGCAGCCGATTCTCCGCATCGTGCCGAAACCGCGTCTTGCTTCCGGGCTTCCATCCCAGAAGTCGGTGCAGCGTCATTGCTTTCAGGTCCGCAGGAAGTCCGAGGAGCCCGGCTTGTTCGGACACGGATTCCTGCAGTCGGGCTGCGGCCTTACCGGTGGGTGCGGCCAGTCCGATGCGCAGATCGCTGCCGTGTTCGCGTACGAGGAGCGCCAGAATTCTCGCTACGGTGTGGGTCTTTCCGGTTCCGGGTCCGCCGGCGATGACCGTGGTCCATTGCGTCGCTGCCAGAGCCGCCGCTATTCGCTGCCGATCGGGGGCGGCCGTGGGTGCACCCGATCCATCCACGAACAGCGCGGCCAAGGCCCCGCCGATCTCGACGGCATCGGCGGGCGGGTGGGATTGCGAACGCACGTCGAGGAGATCCCGAACGGTGCTCTCCTGCAGATGGTATCGGTCCAGATACAGCAGCTCACCCTGATCGGTGTCGACCAGTTTCAGCGGCCTCAACGGCCCATTCGAGCTGCCGACCACCAGTGGACTCACCCTCAGCGCTCGGAGCACGTCGTCGAGCTCGGGCCACGGGAGTGCGCTCGGATCGACGTCCGAATCCTCGTCGACGGTGACGTCTTGCAGTCGTCGCAGATCCAGGCACACCGAGCCGGATCGCACCGAGCGCACCGTCAGAGCGGTGGCGAGCAGCACGTGCTCCGACGATTCCCCGGCCAGGGCACCGAGCCGCAACGCAACGTGCACGTCGGATGCCGACAGCACACCCACGTCGTTGAACGTACGTAGAATTCCACTGCCGCGCAGCGCAATCGAGACACCGGTCATCGGCTCGCCCTGCCCGCGAGCAGATCCGACAGCTCGACCACCAGAGCTGCGGGCGGATCCCAGTCGAACACTCCGCATCCGGCGGGAGTCTGCGGTCCGACCATGCCCCGCACGAACAGGTATCGGATGCCGCCGAGATGTAGTTGCGGGTCGTAGTTCGATTGACGCCATCGTAGATATCGATGCAGCGCAACGGCATACAGGATTGCCTGCAGCGGATAATGCGAGCGGATCATTTCCTGGGCCATCTTCTCGCGGGTGAAGTTGCCGGTGGTCAGATCGCCTCTCGCGATTCGATTCGTCTTGTAGTCCACCACGACGTATCGAGGTCCGGCCACGCGCAGAACCGAATCGATGCTCCCGGTGAGGAAGCCGCGAAGCGGTGTTGCCTCGAGATCGTCGAGCAGATCTGCGTAGGACGCGAGCACGTCCGTCGGTTCGAGATGGCGACGCAACAGGCGCGCCACGGACTTCAGCGTGACCGTGTCCGCCACCGGATCGTCTCCGCCGGCCAAGGGCAGCTCGAAGTCGAGCTCGGTCAGATGGTCGCACGGCGCTACGTCGGCCAGCGTCCCGAAACCCAACGGCGTCTGCATCACCGGCAACAGAGCCTGGGCCAACGCCATCGGATCGACCTCCGCCATTCGCGACGCGACCGCCGCAGCGCAGCGACCTTCGAGTTGCGCGAGCAGGTCCGGTGCGGACGTGTCGACGTGTTCGAGAGCCTCGTGGACGAGCGTTCCGAACGCCGCACCGGCAGGCATGCCGTTCATCGGTGACGCGATTCCGTCCAGCTGTTCGTCGATGTACTCGCTTCCTGGATAGTCGCCGCCGACCGACGTCTCGGCGGGCTCGTCCGTCTTCTCGGGATGCTCGGCCTCACTGGTCACTCCTACTTCGAGCGCGCCGGGCGCGGCGTCGTGAGCATGAGCTGTCAACGCGGAGTACGACGTCCGACGCCACAGTAGGTCGAGGGTTCGATCGAAGCGTGCGGCGGCAACGTCGAGGTGCGGTTGCTCGGGACGAATCCAGTGTGCAGTGGACGGCTCACCGGGCCCCACCGGTTCGACCGAGATGAGCCCGGCTGCCGACCCGACCCAGGATTGGAGCCGGTTCGCAGTCGTCACGTCGTCGAGAACCTTGTACGACGGCTCGGGCAGAGCGATTCCGGGGATGCGTCCGAACAGCATGCGGTGCAGCGATGAGGTCGCGGTGTTTCGGCCCGGTGCCCACCACAGCACGATCCGGCACTCGGCGCGGGTGAGACCGACGTAGAGCAATCGCAGTTCCTCGCCTGCCTCCTCCTGATCGTTGAGGATCTTCCTGGCCGCATACCCCGCCCCGGACGGTCCGCCGACGTCTCGGATTCGCTTGCCGTTCTCGTGCAGCAACAGCGTCGACGGCTTGCTGAAGAACAACGTGTCCCAGGCGTAGGGCAGGTAGACGACCGGGAATTCGAGCCCTTTGCTTCCGTGTGTCGTCATGATCTGCACTGCTGCAGAATCACTGTCCAGTCGACGGCTCCGGTCGGTCGACCCGCCCGCTGTCGGTTCCTTGATGCGGTCTGTCAGCCAGCGGGTGAGGGCGGTGATTCCGTAGGACTCGGATACCGCTGCGCGATTGAGTAATTGGGCGATGTGTCGCAGATCGGTCATCGTGCGCTCACCGGATTCGACCGCGAGCAGCCTCGCATCGAGTCCGGACTGGGCCGACACCCGCTCGAAGACTGCTGCGAACCCGGCCTCGTCGAACAGCACCGAATACTCGCGCAGACGACTGCTGACCTGGGACAGCGCGTCCTCGGCTCCGGAGTCGAGTTGCGCGGCGGTCCACCCGAGCAGCGGAGTCAAAGCGGCCAGACGTACGCGATCGGTGCGATGAGGTTGCTCGATCGCCTGCAGCAACCACAGCCAGTGTCGGGCACTCTCGGTGCCGAACACGCTGGTGCTGCTCGATACGACGGACGGCACCCCGACCGCGTCGAGTGCGTCCCGAATCAACGCCACCTGCTTGGTCGTTCGGGTCAACACGGCAATGTCCCGCGGTTCGATCACCCGAGGGCCGTCGGGACGCTCGATCACGGCATGTCCGGACAGCAGCTCGACGATGTCCGCCGCAACGTCCGCCGCAACCCGGGATCGGAGGCGGTCGACCGCGGGAAAACCCTGCCGCAGTGGACCAGCGCCGGTTCGGGGAAGATAGCGCAGCCGCAGGGGAGGATGTCCGACCATGCGCGAGGGAGGGTTTCGAGCCTCGACTCGGTGCACCACGATGTCGTCGTGACCGAGGGCCGCGCCCCCGTACAGATGATGCAGGGCGTCGAGCAGCCCCGAATCACTACGCCAGTTGGCAGTGAGCTCGTAGAGGTGGTCCGCGGTCTGCACCGCGTCGAGGTAACTCAGTACCTCGGCTCCACGGAACGCGTAGATGGCCTGCTTCGGATCGCCGACGAGGATGAGCGTGGTGAATCCGTGAAACGCCCGCCGCAGAATGTCCCATTGCATGGGGTCGGTGTCCTGGAATTCGTCGATGAGCACGACGCGGAATCGGTCTCTCACTCGGGCGCAAGCGGCCTCGCCGTGGACGGGGTCGGACAACACCGAATGCAGAAGTCCCAGCAGATCGTTGTAGTCACGCACCCCGAGCAGGCGTTTGCGACGTTCGATTTCCCGGCGCGCTTCCCTGGCGAACCGCACACGCAGTCCAGGCTCGCGGTTGCTGTCGTCCAGGTTCTCGATGTCGGGGTACAGAATCGACTGCGGGTCACCCACGGCCGCCAACGCCAACTGCTGAGCGTCCCGCCTACCGAATGCAGGCGCCTCGTCGTCACCGCTGAACATCTGCAGATACAGGTCGTCCACGACCTGTTCGAGCAGGTCCGAAACCGATTCGACGAAGGCCGATTCCGGTTCGCGTTCGCCCGCGATGCCGAGCCCGTCGAGCATGCGCTGGCAGAAACTGTGAGTGGTGACGATGGTTCCGGCGTCGAAGTCCGACAGTGCCCGTCGCAACCGGCGACGCCGCCGGTCCACTTCGGCGTCGTCGACTTCTGCCAGAAACGCCACGAGTGGATCCCGAGATGCGCGAGCGGTGTCCGGATCTGCCAGGTCCCGGGCGATCGAGGCGAACCTGCTGCGGGTGCGGTCTCGGAGTTCCTGGGTCGCGGCCCGACTGAACGTCACCAGGAGCAGGTCCGAGATCTCGGCGATCCCTTCGGCGATGTAGCGCGCGGCCAATCCGACGATCGCGTACGTCTTGCCGGTCCCGGCGCTGGCTTCGAGGACGGTAGTTCCGGTCGGCATCGGACCGAGCAGGTCGAATCCGCGGGCGGCAGTCATGCGTTCCCCATGTTCTCGGCGGTCAGCAACGGGTCCCACAGCTTTCGAGCGAGAATTCCGAAACGGCTCTTCTCGTTCGACGGCTCGGTCTCGTCGGCATGCGGGGTCGCGGCGAGCAACGTCTGGAACGACAGTGTCGACCCATGGACGTAGCGCAGCGACCGGTCGGTCGCGTCGCCGAAGTCGCCCCGCCACGCCCACGCGGCCGATTCGTAGCCGTCCTCGATGGTTCCGCCACCGAAGCGCTTCTCCGCGTAGGCCGACGCGGTACCGGTCGATATCGGCAGCGGCGAGGTCATTCCGCGATCACGCAGGTCCACCAGGTCACGCAGCACGGCTGCGGGGTCCCGCGGGGCGATCAACCGAGAGCGACGAGGCGGGCGCATCCCGCTCGCTCGGCCGATGGTGACGGCGCTCCACTCCCCTGGCTGGGATGCGGCCACCGCCAGCAACCGCACCCACGCGGCCAGTCGATGTTTGGCGGCCAGGCGCGAGTAGGACGATCGCGTCAGCGTGCGGCCGTGAATTCCGGTGACGGTGCCGGTCAGGCGGCGTCCGTCGCCGAGATCGACCGCGACGTCGACGGTCTCGGCCGGACCCTCGTGGAAGGGAGCGGCCGCGTCGGCGATGATTCCGACGATCTGCCGGATGTCGGACATCTCTCTGCGGCCCTGATGGAACGGAGGAAGGGTGCCGCGCCGCCACTCGGCGTCCGCGAATTCCCCGATGTCCCCACCGGCGAGCACTGCCGCGAGCATCCGATCACCGATGTTCCACCGGAACAACGGGTCCAGCTCGATGTCCAGACTGTCCGCCAGGTCGTCCTCGAGCTCCGGAACTCGGAATCCGAGCCGTTGCCGCAGAAAGGCCTGCACCGGGTTCTCGACGAAGGCGATCAGTTCGGCGAGCTCGACGTCCCCGCGAGCGGTCGCAGGTAGTGCGTGGAGCAGAAACGGTGCCACCGGATCGGGCGTCCGTTGCTGGGAGACCGCTCCGGCCAGGGCGACGGTGTCGAAGCTGAACGGGTGTTCGGCTTCGAAGTTGTGCGGATCGAACGGCTGCAGCGGATGCCGGTGTTCGACGCTTGCGCCCGCCGTCACCTCGAGCACGTCCATCAACTCTCGCAGCGGGATCGCGGGCGGCTTGATCGACCCGTCGACGGGGTCTGCTCCGGTGTAGAACAAGAGCAGCTTCTCCTCGGCAGACATCACCGCGTCGAGGAGGAGTTGTCGGTCCTCACTGCGAATATCTCGTTCGCCGACGGCCGGATCACGGGCGAGGATGTCGTCTCCGTCGATACTGCCCACTCGGGGGAACACCTCGTCGTCGAGCCCGAGCAACACCACCACTCGGTGCGGCACCGAGCGCATCGGCACCATGGTGCAGACGGTCAGTTCGCCGGTGCGAAAGTTCGCACGGGTGGGTCGACCGGCCAGTCTGCCGGCCAACATGGCGCGCACGTCCGCGAGCCGTAGCTCGGCGGTGCCGCCGTGTTCGGTGGCGTCGGAGATCTCTCGATGTGCCTGTGCCAGTTGCCATTCGTCGGCGGTGGGCACGTCTGCGAGGAGATCGAGGGCGCGTCCCAGCTGCCGGGTCCACTCGGTCACCGATGCCGGACCGGCAAGTGCGCGGAGCACCGAGGCAAGCCGATCGACGAGCTCGGCGAAGCGGCCGGCGAGGGTGATGTCGTTGCTGTCGACGTCGTCGAGGGGCAGCGCGAGGTCGAGGTATTCGTTACGAGTCTCGTCCGCGGCCACTCCCAGCAGGATGCGGTCGAGCGCAGACTTGAATGTGTTCTGCCGAAAACCGTTCAAGCCGT
The DNA here is from genome assembly GCF_002258965.1 of Rhodococcus sp. 05-339-2. Lineage (NCBI taxonomy): Bacteria > Bacillati > Actinomycetota > Actinomycetes > Mycobacteriales > Nocardiaceae > Rhodococcus > Rhodococcus sp. 05-339-2. The sequence goes on along the minus strand of NZ_NOYW01000011.1, from coordinate 233,337 downwards.
ACGCTTCTCGTTGCCGAACCGTTAGTCCCCAGCGAGCGCCGGAGCTCGCCACCCACTCGCGCAGGCGCTCGAGATCGTCGTCGGTGAACGAGAACTTCTCCCGCACCGGGCCGCTCGCAGCGAAGTCCAACAGCTCGCTCGCCGTCACCCGCCCCTCCGAGAAATCCAGCACCGTGGCGATGACATCGAGGACGGGGTTGGTGCGGCGCAGGCCTCGATCGGCCAGGCGCACCCGCAACCGGTGTCCAGGATGCACCAGCGCCGCCTGCCCGAAGTTCGCGCGGATCAGCGGCGCATAGGTCTCGACATCCGGACACATGACCAGCACGTCCCGTGGTTCGAGCGTCGGGTCGCCGGTGAACAGATGCAACAGCGACTCGCGCAGCACTTCGACCTGTCGAGCAGGTCCGTGACAGGCGTGGATCTGCACCGACCCGTCGACGAACGTTGTGCCGTCGTCGAATTCGGGAGACGGAGGCGAATCGGCGGTGATGTCGGCTTGAATTCGACCGAGCAGGGTGTTCGCCGTTTCCGGGCCCTGGTGATGCACGGTGTTCGTCGCCACCGACGCGATGGTGGCCTGGAGTTCTCGCACGTCTCGCGAGAGGCCGGCCAGCAGTGGGTGCTCGACGGCCAGAGCCGTCGTATCGTCTCGTCGGCGCGTCACCGCCGGAATCTCGGCGAGGGTGCGCCACATCGACGGGCTGGGATGCGGAACCCAGACGTGCACATCACGAGCCTGCGACAGTGCACTCAGTATCTCGAGCTGATCGGTGGCCAGCCGGGTCGGACCGAACACCGACAACCGGCTCGGTAGGTCCACCGACTCCGGTGCGTCCCTGAGTCGCGCGCAGGTCTGCGGCAGTCGTTCGGCCGGGCTCGGGCTGCCGATCCGCTCGCGCATCGCGGCCCACACTCGCGGTTGCCACAGCAGGTCCTCGTCGAGATCGCCGCCGTGGCCGTCGGTGAAACGCCCGTCGAACCAGTCGCGCAGCATCTGAGGACGTTGTGATCCGTAAGTGCGAAACAGTTCTGCCACATGCGAAGCCGTCGACCAGCGGCGTCCCACCCGGTGATCCTCGGAACCGGCACCGAGGTGCTTGAACAGAACGGCCGCCCAGGGTTCGGTTCGGCACTCGTCGATCACCTCCAGCGCCGTCCAGAGAACCCGGCCAGGAGCCCACGGATCATCGTCGGGGTCGATGTCGCCGACCGCCGCGATGGCGCGCGATACCAATCGCGTCGGGCTCGGGAAGTCGATGTTCGCTGCGATGCCGTCGCCGTGCGAACCGCCCAGGGTGCTCGACAGTCGCTGGGTGAGCCAACGCTCGACGCCCTTCGCCGGGACCGACACGATCTCGGGTACGAACGGATCGTCCAACGGAACGGACAAGATCTCGGCGAGTGCAGCCGCGAGTGTTCCGGCGCGTTCGGCGCGGTGGAGCGTCAACACCGTTGCGGTCCCCTGCCTGCTCGTATCGGTGCCCGATTTCGGACTCGTGACGACCCTACTCGAGCCACCGACAGATTCTGCGCGATGAGTCGGGCCGCCGGATCCGGTCCATATCTGCGAACCCGAACGATTGTGAGGAGAACGCAATGATCGAACATGTGCTTGCCGTGGTGGCGGTGCGCGATATCGACTCGGCACGACAGTGGTACGAGCAGCTGTTCGACCGCCGCCCCGACAACAATCCGATGCCGAGTCTGGTGGAGTGGCGGCTTGCTTCGGCTGCGTGGCTGCAGGTGACCGTCGATCCCGAGCGGGCAGGCTCGTCGTTGTTCAACGTTGCCGTCGGAGACATCGAGGTGTTCGTCGATGCCGCTCGTTCCCGCGGCATCGACTTCGGCACCATCGTCGACGCGAACAAGGGGGTCCGACTGTCGTCGGTCTCCGATCCCGACGGCAATTCCATCACTGCGATCGGCGGCTTTCGCGAGCTCTACTGATCGGGCGGTTGGCGTTCTCACACGGGATGTAACGAGGAGCCCGGTCGGTGCGACATGGTGAGCGGAAATGCGACCGACCGGTTCGGACAGAACGAGACGGTTGCTTCCGGTCTCGCGGGTGACATCTCGGCCGCGGCATCGACACCCCTCGCGACCCGAACGGACCCTCGACATGACCAGTGCCTACCCACCACCCTTTCAGCGCCCGGCACCCGAGCCACAGACGCCTCGCCGCCCCCTGTTCGGGAAGATATTCGCTTGGGTCGCAATTGTTTTCGGTGCACTTTTTCTGATCGGGGCAGTGGTCTCGTTCGAGTTCGGTGCGCTACTCGTCGGCGCGTTGCTGGTCGGCAGCGGAGTCACGTACCTTCGCTCGTCGCCCGCGCGGGGTCGCAAGGTCTGGGCGGTACCGGCCATCGCCGTCCTCCCCGCCCTGTTCGTGATCGGGCTGACCACCACGACCGAAAGCGAGACCCCGACCGCCATCGCACCGGTCGCGGCCGTGCCCGCGTTGCCGACCACCGCACCGCCGTCGACCACAACACCGGCCCCGACCACGACGACCGCGGCTCCGACCACCGAGCCGGTTGCCGCCGCCGTCGAGATACCGACGACCACGGAATATATCCCGTCGCCCGAGCCCGAACCTGTGTACATCCCGGAGCCCGTCTACACGCCGGAACCGGTGTACACATCCGAGTCGGTCTATACCGCCCCAGCTCCCTTCGTCGAAGCGCCCGAAAGCGTCTACTACGAAAATTGCACGGCGGCCAAGGCAGCCGGAGCCACCAATATCCGCATCGGTGAGCCCGGTTACCGACCGAAGCTCGACGGCAACAGCGACGGCGTCGCCTGTGAAAGCTAACCCACCAACCGCCGGGTCAGGTCTGCGGCTTCGTGGGAGTAGGCGACCAGCATGACGAGGTCGACCGACGGTCGGGCAGCTTTGACTGCCAGGACTTGTTGGGTGACTGCATCCTGCATCGGCCATCCGTAGGAGCCGCCGGCAACCAGTGGAAATGCGATGGACTTCATGTTCATCGACGCTGCCAGCGCCAGACTCCGGGCGTAGCACAGTCGCAGCAGCTCCGATCTGTCCTCGTGCGGGGAGTAGCGCGGGCCGACGGTGTGGATGACACAGCCGGCTCGAAGTCGGCCCGCGGTGGTGGCGACGGCTGCCCCGATGTCGAGGCCGTGGGGCAGGGTGGTGGCCCGCAGCGCCTTGCATTCTGCGAGGATCTCGGGTCCACCGGCTCGATGGATGGCACCGTCCACTCCCCCGCCGCCGAGCAATCGCGTGTTGGCAGCGTTGACGATCGCGTCTGCCGCCACGTCCGTGATGTCGCCCTGGACGACGTCGATGACTGTCATGAAAGCTCCTTCGCTGCAATGATGTTCGAGGTGATTCGGTCGAGGTCGTCGGCGCGCAACCCCGGGTAGCCGTGGACGATGTCGCGCCATTCGCTCGGCACCGCCGATGCGCCCCAACGCGCTCCGAGGAGTCCTCCGGCTATGGCCGCCGTGGTGTCGGTGTCGCCGCCGGCGCGGACGCACAGTTCGAGAGCGGCGGGCAGGGGCTGCTCCGCGTCGGCAGATCGGTGGATTGCCCACCACGCCGTTTGCAGAGCGTGGACCACCCAGCCGTTGTTCGGGAAGTCGGACGGCTGCCCCTCCTGTGCCTGACGAAGCAGGGGCTGCCAGAACTCGCGGACGTCGGCTTCGGCCTCGTTCAAGAACTCGGTCGCGCCGTCGTAGGTGGAGTTCACAATCGCGTATCGAATTGCGTGACTCCACAATTGGCACGCTTGACCGGCACGGGGATCGGAGTGGGTGAGGGCACTGATCCGCGCCGCAGCATCTCGACAACCGGCCGGGTCGTCGAGGTAGGCCAGGGCAATCGGTGCCGTTCGCATGAGTGATCCGTTGCCGCCGGTTCTACCGGCCAACGACGCTGCCGCCGCAGTCATATCGGCACCGTCGAGTGTCGGCTGCGACAGCACCAGCCGAGTCTGGTTCCCCACGTCCGGAGGGTTCTGGTCGAACCAGTCGCGAAAGTACCCGGCGATCTCGTCGACGTCGCCGCCCTGCTCGAGTGCGCGCGCGATGCAAAGCGCCATCGAGGTGTCGTCGGTCCATTCGCCCGGAGCCCAGTCGAATGATCCGCCGCCGATCATGGCGATGGTCTCCTCGGACGTGGGATACCCGAATTCGTATCCTGCGCCCAAAGCATCGCCCACCGCGGTTCCGAGCAGAACCCCTCGCGCCCGATCGTGCTGAATGTCGGTCAACCGCATCTCTACCCCTTAGATTGATATTGCGCCAACCATAGATCACATCGGCGCTAAGATGCAAGGCATGACGTGGCGAGACAAAGACGGCAAGGCTCTGACCGACTATCCGCGCCCCTCGGTGGCCGTCGACGTCGCAGTACTGACCATCCGCGAACGGCGACTGCACGTCGTCGTCGTTCGGTCGGACCGCGGCCTCGCGTTACCGGGCACTTTCCTGCGGCCGTCGGAGACTCTCGCCGACGCGGCCGACCGCGCGTTGAGGACGAAGGCAGGCCTGATCGATCTCTCATTTCATCAGCTCAGGATGTTCGACGGTCCTGATCGCGACGACCGCGGATGGGTACTGTCGATGGCGCACAGCGCAGCGATATCGGCTCGATCACTTGCTCCCACAACAGAATCGATGCCGATCGACGGCTCGGAACCGGTCTCGTCGCTGGCCTTCGATCACGGCGACATGGTGACCGAGGCGGTGCTCGACCTCCGTCATCGCTACGCGCGTGAGGTCGATCCCGCGCTGTTGACGGACGCTCGATTCACCCTTCTCGAACTCCGTGAGCTGTACGAGATCGTGTTCGATCGCCCGCTGCCGAAAGACACTTTCCGACGCCACGTCATCGGCTCGTTGCAAGGGACGGGCGCAACCTCGACCGCAGGTGGCGGCCGCCCCGCAGAGCTGTATCGCCGTGCCGCGGATCCAGCTCTTCCCGCGACTGCGGGATCGTTCCTTCTTCGCTGAGGGCACGGATCGGCGAAACCGGACATGCCAACAGATAAGCTGGGAGTCATGGGATCGAAGCGGCCTGCCAACCGCGGACAGAAACGCGCAGAAAAGACCAAGGCCCGGCAACGGCGTCACCAGCAATCCCGACCGGCCCCGACCGGTGCCGTCACCGAACGCATCGCCGACCTGATCGACGGTTTCGTCGAATGGCTCGACGAGAGCGAGATGTCGGAACAGTCGGAGGCCATCTCTCGGCTCGTGTCGTCGACACTGACCCAACTGGCCGGGGCGCGTCAGGGATTCTCGCCCAGCGCATGGCTTCCCGCAGATGCGCACCTGCTGGTGGATGCGGCCGAACGGATCCTGCAGGAAGAGTCCGACACTGCGGAGGACACCGCGGTCAATCTCGTTCTCACCTCGCTGCAATACCTGACATTCCTCGACGAGACCGATCTCTGGGACGGCAGCCCCGAGGACTACGCGCACTGCATGGAAGACCTCTCGGACTTCCTCGAGGGCGACGAGCCCGACATGCTCGATGCCGACGACATCGACCTGCCAGACGTTTCCCTGGCCCAGGAACTCGCCGCGATCTCGGCGCTTCCGCTGCTGCCCGCCCTCGATGACATCGTCGCGCGTGTGGCCGATGGATTGGCGGTGGCCGACAACGCCGACCTGCAGGAGGCCGTCGGCTCGACCCTGGTCGATCCTGCCCGGCTCGATGTGGGTGCCGCGGTCGATTACTGGTCGACGGCCATCGCCACCGAATTGATTCGCATCGATGGAGACACCGCCCGGCCGGGAGACAACGCCCATTCGCTGGCCGGCCGTGGAGCCGAGACCGTGCACGAGCTGGTTGCCGAACACGTTCGCGTGCAGCTGTCGGGAGACGCCGACGACCCCGACGTGTCACGGTCACTGGCCAACACGTTCGCGGTGCAGACGCTGCTGGCTGCCATGACCGACGAGCTGCCGATCAACAACGAGGGCGAGGACTACGCCGAGCTCGAAGGTGAGGATCTCCGTACGGCGCAGCTGATCGACCACCGCGTTCGATCACTCATCGAGCAGGGCATCCTCGTCAGGATCGAGGAAGTACTCGCCGTTCCGCACGCGTTGCGTCCGGCAGTGCTGGACGGTGTGGCCGAGGCGCAGCCGTTCGGTGTGATCGACGAGGAGTCGCAGGACGACCCGCTCTACGGCTCGGTCGAGGATTCGGCATCGTCGTGACAACCCACGCGAGCGCCGAGACCCTGTCGGTGGTCGCCGCTAGCGTCACCGACTGCGCGTTACGCCGACGCGATCTGGGTAAGGAGCCGACATGAGCGATTCACTCGAGTTCGACTTCGACGTCGACGCTGCCTGGATGCACTTCCAGCGCAAGCTCGGCGATTACGTCAGCGCGATGCGCGACGGCGATGCGCTGGTGATCGAGTCGCGTTACGACACCACCGACGGCGTGCCCGACACCGCCGCCTGTGTGCAGTTCTATGCCTGGGATCTGGATATGGTCCGCTGCGAAATTCCCGCGAACGAGCATCTGCACAGTAGCCGCGCCATCACCGTCGAGCAGCGAGATGCGCTCAGCCATATCGGATTTCGCACGTCGGTCGATTCGGAGCCCACGGCACCACACGTGGACCGAAATCGCTCGTGGTCCGATGATCTGGCGAAGAAGACCGTCGCGGTGTTTCGCGACATCTGGGGTCTGCCCCACCCGTCCTTCCTGGGCTCACGCGCCACCGGTCGCTACGACGTCCCGAGTTTCGACGCCACCACCGCCGAGACCGACACGGCCGTCGTCCCACTGTGCGTGCAACCGAAGGGCAAGGAGCACCTACAGCAACTCGTCGACCGCGCCCTCGAGCCATGGTTCGGCTTCCCGCCGGATCACGACCCCGACGGCGACATCCCCCTGCGGTTCGCGGGCGGTACCGCCTACGTGTCGGTCAAGCCCACCGAACCTGTGGTCGAGATCAATTCGACGCTGGTGCACGCCGTATCCGGACGAACCCGCGCAGCCGAGTTGCTGGTCGATCTCAATCTGCAACTCCCCGACGTGATGCTGCACCTGGTGCAGGACTGCATCGTCGCGCAGGTGCGAGTGAGCGGGTCCCCCTTCGTTGCCGATCACCTGCTGTGGGCGGTGCGAATGCTCAGCCACGTGTGGGAGCAGGTCGACGAGAAGTTCGCCGAGGATTTCGGCGGCGCACTCGGGGAACCGACTCCGCCGCCGATCGACGCGGACGACTTTCCGGACGGGCTGCTCGAACTGGTCGAGCTTCTCGACCGGTCCGACGAATCCCTCGACCTCGACACCGTCCTCGGTCGTTGCTCCTCCGATCGCGATGTCGTCGTCTCCTACCTGCGCATCAGCGCCGAGCAGGAGGCGTCGTGGCGGGGTATGGCCGTCGCTGCAGATCTCGGTGACGAACACTGCGACGTCGACGAGGCAGACCGAGAAGCCGGCAAGTGGGGCCGCGCGGTTACCGCTCTGCGCGAGGTACTGCGCAGCACACCCGAGCAGGTCACGCCGGTGGTCGATCCGTCGGCGATCCAGTTGCAGCTGTTCGAGACCGACGAGGTGGCAGAGATCTCCGACGAGCGTTCGGACGAACAGTAGGCGGCGACCCAACAGGATTTCTTCTACGCGCTTCCCTTTCGTGTTAACTGGGGTTACATTAACCCTATGTTCGCACCTCGTTTGGAGAAGCCATGACACTGACGACAGGCACCACGTCCGTTTCGGTCGATACCGACACCACGGACGAACAGCAGTACAACGAGACGCTCACTTTGCTGTCCGAAGGTTCTGTGCACAAGCACTTCGATCCGTACGTCGACATCGACTGGGAGTCCGAGAAGTTCGCGGTACCTGCGAACGATCCCCGCTGGGTACTCCCCGCCAAGACGGACCCGATCGGCGGCCACGACTGGTATCGCACACTACCGCTCGAGAAGCAGATCGAGATCGGCATGTGGCGCCAGGCCAACGTCGCCAAGGTCGGTCTTCAGTTCGAGAACATCCTGATCCGCGGCATGATGCAGTACGTGTTCTCGCTGCCCAACGGCTCGGCCGAGGCACGCTACTGCACTCACGAATCCATCGAAGAGTGCAACCACACCCTGATGTTCCAGGAGATGGTCAACCGCGTCGATTCCGACGCCCCCGGCATGAGTCGGCCCATGAAGATGCTCTCGCCGTTCATTCCCCTGTTCGCCACGCTGCTGCCCGAACTGTTCTTCGTCGGCGTTCTCGCAGGCGAGGAACCCATCGACCACATTCAGAAGTCGGTCCTGCGGTCCGGTGAAGACATTCATCCGATCATGCAGAGCGTCATGGCAATTCACGTCGCCGAGGAGGCACGACACATCTCGTTCGCGCACCAGTTGCTGCGACGTCGCGTTCCCAAGATGTCCAAGGCCGGGCGGTTCCTGCTCTCGCTGGCCTTCCCGGTCACGATGCGCATCCTGTGCGACGTCATCGTCATTCCGCCGAAGAAGTTCTGGACCAAGTTCGACATTCCCAAGCAGGTGAAGAAGGACCTGTTCTGGGGCACCGAGGAATCACAGCACGCGCTCCAGGACTACTTCGGAGATGTGCGCATGCTGGCCACCGACACCGGCATGATGAACCGCGCTGCTCGCCTGGTGTGGAAGCTGTGCGGAATCGACGGCAAAGCGTCGCGTTTCCGTAGCGAACCCGACCGCAGCTCGAGCCAGTTCGCCGCATAGCCCTCTCGCCGCTCAGCCATTCTTGCCCCTGCCGTCAGGAACCCTCATGCCCCACGTCGTCACCCAGTCATGTTGCAGCGACGCGTCATGCGTCTACGCGTGTCCCGTCAACTGCATTCATCCCACTCCAGACGAGCCGGACTTCCTGACGGCCGAAATGTTGCACATCGACCCGCAATCGTGTGTCGACTGTGGCGCATGTGTCTCGGCCTGCCCGGTCGACGCCATTGTGCCGCAGGCGAAACTGACCGAGGCACAACTGCCGTTCCTGACGATCAATGCGGATTTCTACAAGCAGGAGCGCCCGCCGCGGCCCATCCTGGCACCGGTCACCCCTGCAGCCTCGGTATCGAGGGATCGTCAGCCGCTACGAGTCGCAATCGTCGGATCGGGACCGTCGGCCATGTACGCAGCGGACGAGCTGCTCACCCAACCCGGCGTTCGCGTCGATGTCTACGATCGACTTCCGCGGCCTCACGGCCTCGCCCGACTCGGCGTCGCACCCGATCATCAGAAGACACGTCAGGTGTCCCGGTTGTTCGAAACCATCTCCGCACAAGAGGGATTCACCTACCACCTCGGCGTGGAGGTCGGCAAGGACGTCACCCACGACGAGTTGATGGACACCCACCATGCCGTGATCTACGCCGTCGGAGCATCATCGGATCGCGAGCTCCGCATTCCAGGAGCCGAATTGCCCGGGCGCAGTTCGGCGACCGACTTCGTCGCCTGGTACAACGGCCACCCCGATCACGCGCACCGCACCTTCGACCTTTCGCACGAACGTGCCGTCATCATCGGTAATGGCAACGTTGCACTCGACGTCGCGCGCATTCTGACGATGAATCCGGATGCGCTCGCCCAGACCGACATCGCACCGTATGCCTTGGACGCCCTGCGCCACAGCGCAGTTCGTGAAGTTGTCGTCGTCGGCAGACGCGGAGTTGCTCAGTCCGCCTTCACGGTGCCCGAGTTCGCCGGATTGTTGACCGTCCCCGATATCGACCTGGCCATCGATCGCAGCGAACTCGCACTCGATCCTGTCACCGTCCGACTCGCCGCGACCGACGACCTACCCCACGCCGTGGCACAGAAGCTGCAACTGCTTCGCCATGTCGACGAATCCCCCGAACACAGCGACGGTCGCAAGCGAATCACTCTGCGCTACCTTCTCTCTCCCACCAGAATCCTGGGCACCGACCGCGTGACGGGAATCGAGTTCGACCGAATGGGCCTCTCCGCGGACGGCGACGACGTGGTTCGCAGCACTCCGACCGGCGACGTGGAGAGCATCGAGGCCGGACTCGTCCTCACCTCCATCGGCTACCGCGGTGTCGCGATTCCCGGAGTTCCGTTCGACGACCGGGCGGGCATCATTCCCAACACCGGCGGCCGTGTGCTGGACGAATCCGGCGGGCAGACTTCGGTCGGCAGCTACGTCACCGGGTGGATCAAGCGGGGTTCCTCCGGATTCATCGGCACCAACAAATCCTGCGCTCAGGAAACCGTCGGCCATTTGGTCGACGACTTCAACGCCGGTCGCCTGACGGATCCGATCGAGCTGCCCGACACCTGGCCGACCGGGGCGAACCGGGGCACGCTACGACGCTCGAAAGACAGGCTGCTGGCCCTGCGCCGCTCCTGATTGCTCACCTCGGTTGGGATCAATGCGCCTTTCGGTCACTCCAACTGCAAGAAAGCCACATTCATCTGGGTGACGAAGGCCGCAGAACCAGGGAAGCAGTGTCGAGGTTGAAGCGTCGACCATCGGGGTACACCGAGGCACCGGCCACCGATTCGCGGCGGGCCAACACCTCGAGGAGTACGAGATGACGGCCCTGCGACGCATCTTCACCAGGACTGCCGTCCCAATTGTCGGTATTGCCGTGGCGTTGGTGTGCGCGGTACCGGCCCAGGCTCTGCCGTCTGCGGGCGATCTCGCGAACGTCCCGGCCCGAACCTCGCTGTCGTACGAACACATCCCGACGGGGACCTACGTGGGCAGCGCGGAGGACAACTCGGCGCGCCCAGGACTGTCGACGGTAAAGCTCTACATGGCCGACTACGTCGTCCGCTTCGGCGACGGTTCGCCCAGAGACCTCGACCTGGCCGCCAGGATGGTCCAAGTCAGCGACGACGGTGCCGCTTCGACGCTCGACAACAAATACCCACAGGCGATTTCGGCAACCGCCGCGGAATACGGACTCACCTCTACCTCGCGGGGCGGTTTCTGGGGCAACTCGTCCACGAGCACAGCCGACACCGTGCGATTCCTGGCGGCGAAGAAGCGCACCGATCCCGCCAGCCCCGTCCTCGCATGGATGAACACCGCGGCTCCTGTGGCACGCGATGGAATGGTTCAGGACTGGGGCACCGAGCAGTTGCCCGGCGTGACCGGGACCAAGTGGGGATGGGCCGACGACCGATCGAGTGTGGTGGCGTCCGCGTCGATCGGCGATGACTTCGTCATTGCATCCAATACATACGGACCGACCCGATCCAACACCGACGACGTCATGGCGGGCCTCGGCGGCATCGAATTGACGGCACCGCCCGCCGCCGCTCCTCTTCCGAACCTTCCCGTGATACCCGGCCTGCCGTCGGTCGAGGAACTACTGCAGATGCTCGCTCCTCGCTGACACGTTCGAATAGTTTGTCGGACCCCTCCCTTACTCTGCGTCTCACCGAACAGTTCGGGGACCACACCGGGGGACGTGGAGGGGACGACGATGAGTCGTATCGATCTGGACAGTTTTTTCAAGTACACGCGCGCGACGAACGCGTGGGAGGATGCCGACCCGAGCGAATTGCTCGACAGCGGAATCGGTTTCGCCCAACTCGGATCAGCCGGGAGAGACAGGGTCCGGCTGGTTGCAGAACGCTTGGCCGCTGTGGGCGAGCAACAGAGTCGTCCGGTGCACGACCGCGCAGCGCGAACACTCGACGAGGCTCTCGACGCTGCTTTCGAGAATGGTTGGCAGCCGGCCGAACTGGTGCACGTAACCCGCCAGTGCGCCGGAGGCGACGCCACTGTGGTCATGGTCGAGGCTATCGGCGCACACGCGGCGCGAAGCTCGGCGGAGCGCCTCGCTCCGGGTTCCTGGCGTGATCAATTGTCCGAGCTGCACATCGACTGCGCAGGGGGCACGACGGCCGAGCGCCTTCGGCGGTGGCGGTCGTACAACCGACGATCGTCGACGCAGTCCTGGTACACGCTGTTGCTCGTACTCGGTTGTGCGACGTGGTTGTTGCCCCTCGAGAAGCTCCTGCCCCCTCCGGGTCGATGGACCTCACAGTCGGCAGCGAGCGGCCCCGGACAAGCCACGGACTCGAAGATGCTCGGCAGAATACGAGGGCTGCTGGCCAAAGCCGAGTCGACGCAATTCCCCGCTGAGGCCGAGGCATTATCGGCCAAGGCCCAGGATCTGATGACCCGCTACGCGATCGACAGTGCGCTTCTCGACGCGGGGAACCATCGCAGCCTGATCGACGATGTCGTCACCCGTCGCATCATGGTGAGCAACCCGTACTCGAAGGCCAAACTGCTTCTGCTGCACAGTGTGTGCAAAGCCAACGGTGCCAGAACAGTATGGAAGAAGAAGTATCTGCTGGCCATCGTGATCGGTCTGCCCGTCGATCTCGATCTGTGCGAGCTGCTGTACACCTCGTTACTGGTCCAATCGGCACGCGCACTCGACGAGGCCGGCCAGTCGGCGACCTCGCGGACTCGCAGCTTCCGTCACGCATTCTTGATCGCCTACGCCCACCGAGTCGGCGAACGATTGCAAGACGCACGCACGCGAGCGACTGCAGCGGCGACCCAACAACACGGATCGGCTCTGGTGCCGATCATGGCGGAGCGATCCGATGCCGTGGACCGTGTCTACACTGCCCGGTACCCGTCGACGAAGACGATCAAGTTCGGCAGCGACAATACTCAGGGGTGGCTTGCTGGCCGTGCCGCCGCCGAACGCGCCGACCTGACCGGTGGGCGCGAACGTATCGACAAATCCGATCTGGCCTCGTAGTGCGGGCTACATTGGCTGACATGACCGGTCTGGATACTCCGCTGACGCCACTTCGCTTCCTCGAACGCGCTGCCGAGGTTCATCCCCACAAGACCGCCGTGGAGGACGGACCGCGCACCTTCACCTACGAGCAGTTCGCCGCCGCCGTCACCCGGCTCGCGCGTGCACTGCGCGCGTCGGGGGTCGGCCACGGCGATCGGGTGGCCTACATCGCGTCGAACTCGGCGGAGCTACTGTTCGCGCACTACGCGGTGCCGCTGGCCGGTGCCGTTCTGGTCGCGATCAACACCAGGCTCTCACCGGACGAAGTTCGCTACATCTGCGATCATTCCGGTTCGGTTCTGCTGGTAGGTGATTCGGAGCTGCTGGCCGGCCTTGGAACAGATCCCATCGCAGATTCGGTCACCGAGATCGTCGAGACTCCCTCGGTGGACGGCACGTACGAGAAGCTGCCGCACACCACTCGATACGACGCATTCCTCGAACGGGGCACGGACGAACCGATGGAGTGGGAGGTCGACGACGAGACGTCGACCATCACGATCAACTACACCTCGGGCACCACCGGTCGACCCAAGGGCGTGATGTACACCCACCGCGGCGCCTACCTCAACTCGCTGGGAGAACTGCACCACCAGGGGTTCGGCATCGACACCCGCTATCTGTGGACGCTGCCGATGTTCCACTGCAACGGATGGTGCACAACGTGGGCGGTCACGGCCGCGTCGGGCACGCACGTCTGTCTTCGCGGCGTCCGCGGCGATGCGATCTGGTCCGCCATCGACAACGGCGTCGATCACCTTGCCGGTGCGCCGACCGTGCTGACCACTCTTGCCACTGCAGCGCAGGCACATTCGCTGGATCGCCCCCTGACCATCGTCACGGCCGGTGCTCCCCCGAGCCCGACGATCATCGGCAAGATCCGTGCGTTGGGCGCAACGCTCGTGCACGTCTACGGACTCACCGAGACCTACGGGCCGTACTCGGTGTGCGAGGCGAAGCAGGAATGGCTCGAACTGGACGGCGACGAGCAGGCTAAACGCTTGGCTCGGCAGGGAGTCGGCATGCTCACGGCCGACCGTTTGCGTGTAGTACGCGACAAAGCTGGTGTCGGCGGAACGCTGATCGACGTCGAACCCGACGGCGTGGAGATGGGTGAGATCGTCATGCGCGGCAACAACGTCATGAAGGGGTACTACAACGACACCGCCGGCACGACAAAGGCTTTCGCCGGCGGCTGGTTCCATTCCGGCGACCTCGGGGTGATGCATCCCGACGGCTATGTTCAGTTACTCGATCGAGCCAAGGATGTCGTCATAGCCGGCGGCGAGAACATTTCGACGATCGAGGTGGAACAGGCACTTGCCAGCCACCCCGCCGTCGCCGACGTCGCAGTGATCGGGGTACCCGACGACAAGTGGGGAGAGCGACCGAAGGCATTCGTGGTGTTGGCACCGGGCGCGGACGCCTCCGAGGCCGACCTCGTGGCACACGTGAAATCGGCCATCGCGTCGTACAAGGCCCCGCGCAACGTCGAATTCATCGTCGAGCTGCCGAAGACATCGACCGGCAAGATCAGGAAGAAGGAGCTGCGCGACGCCGAGTGGGGCACGTCCGCGTCGAAGATCAACGGGTAGCCCACTCTGGTCACGCCATCTGCACACCGGCGATTTCGGTGACGCCGCCCTTGCCGTCGAACGACAACTGCCGAAATGCCACCTTCTCGACGAAGAACCTGTCGTGGCTCACCAGGATCACCGCGCCGGGAAACGCCATCAGTGCGCGTTCGAGCACCTGGGTGCTCTGCAGGTCGAGGTGGTTGGTGGGCTCGTCGAGCACGATGACGCCTGCGCCGAACAACAGGCACTGCGCCAATGCAACTCGTGCCTTCTGCCCTCCGGACAGCACGCCGATCTTCGACTTGAGATCCATCTCGGAGAACTGCAGCAACGTGAGAAAGCGGTGCACTTCCTTCTTCGTCGCCGTCAGAGCGAGACTGCCCGGCATCGCGTTCACCGAATGCGACACCGTGTCGTCGAGATCGAGATCGGCCAGCACCTGGTTGTAGTAGATGAACGACGGCGCTTTGGTCTTCCATTTGATCTTGCCGCTGTCCGGCTGCTCGGCACCGACGAGAATGTCGACGAGAGTGGTCTTGCCGCACCCGTTCGGTCCGGTGATGGCGATACGGTCGCCGCGATGCACGGTGAACGAGATGTTCTGGAAAAGTCGTTGCTCGCCATAGCTTTTGGAGATGCCCGTGATCTCGGCCAGGTTGTCGTGGACGTGCAGTCCGCCGTAGATCGCAGTGACCACCGTATCGACCGGACGCGGACTCTTGCTCTTCTTGATGTTCGCGAGCCGACGCTTGAGCACCCCGCTGGGGTTCTTCACCGCTTCCTTGCGATCGCTGATTGCTTCCTGCTCGTATGCCAGCAACTGTTGCTCGTTGCTGAACTCGCGTTCGAGGTTCTTGAGTCGAAACTGTTTCTGCTGAACGTATTCCGAGTAGCTACCGTCGTACGTCTGGAGGTGGTGGTTCTCGATTTCGACGATGCTGGTGACGACCTGTTCGAGGAATGCGCGGTCGTGCGAGACGACGAGAAGCGCTCCGCGGAAATCGCGCAGCCAGCGCTCGAGCCACGCGATGCCGGCCACGTCGAGGAAGTTCGTCGGCTCGTCGAGTAGCAGAACGTCGGGCGCTTCGATGAGGATCTTGGCCAGCGCTGCGCGGTTGCGCCAGCCGCCGGACAGTCGATCGACGGGTAGTTCGCGGCGTTCGGCGTTGAATCCGAGCATGGACAGCACCGTGTCGATCTGTTGGTGATAGGTCCAGCCGCCACTGTTCTCCATGGCATCGAGCAGTTCGGCTTGGCGATCGACGAGCTTGTACATCTGCTTCTCGTCGAGGTCACCTCCGAGTGCGGCTTCGACCTCGGCCAACTCGACCTCGGTAGCGTGGACAGCGACGAAAAGAGATGCGAGCTCCGCCTGGATGCTGCGATCGCCGTCGAGTTCCGAGAACTGCGAGAAGTACCCGATCCGGGCTCCCTCGGTGACATCGACCGTTCCCGTATCGGGCGTCTCACGTCCGAGAAGCAGCTGCAGCAGGGTGGTCTTGCCCGTTCCGTTGCGCCCGATCAGACCGATGCGATCGCCGTCGGCGAGGCGAAAGAACACCTCGCGCAGCATGACCTTCTGGTCGTATCCCTTGGCAACGTCGTTCAAGCGAATCCAGCTCAAGCGTCCACTTCTCCTGAATACACGGGTCCGCTGAGTAGTCGAACCGGGCTCGCTCACTCTAGCCGCGCGCGGCTCCGTTCGATTCTGCTGCTCACGTGGACTCCCACAACCACAGGTAGTAAGCGAGGCGCTCACTGTCGAGGTCGATGCCGTACGCGTCCAAGAAGGCCGCGCAGTAGTCGCGTCCGAAGTTGTACTCGGTGCTCCAGATTGCCGGTGCCAGGTCTGCCCATCGATCGGCGACGCCCATGGTGCCCATGTCGACGTGTGCTGCCCAGGATCCGTCGTCGGTGATCAGGGTGTTGGGCATGTAAGCGTCGCCGTGGCACACGACGAGTCGATCGATCGGCGGCGGTTCGACCGGCAGGTCGCGATCGCCGATGCGAGAGATCACCGACCAATCGAACGGGCATTGTGCGACGGGGACAGCATCGTGAAACGCCCGAAGGCCGGTCGCCGCCCCTCGAACTGCGACAGCCGGGTCGGTCTTCCACCGATCGGCTACCGCGTTCCCCCACGGCAAGGCCTCGGTCACCATCCAGGAGCCCGAGTCATCGGAACCGGTGTCGAGGACCTCGGGCACCGGGCTGTATCGAATCACCCACTGCAGACGACGCCTCTCCTCCTCCAAGTCGATCGAGGCCGCGACCGGCGTCCACTTGACGTAGCGTCCTGTGCCGAGACGAAAAGTCAACCCGCCCAGTTCATTCGACCACACCGGCTCGATATCGTCAGGTCCCGCCAAGTCTCGCACCACGGTCGGGACTGTGATGTCGCCGTCGGGCACACTCATCGATCGGTGATGTTCGCAAGAGAATCGACGGGCGGAGACACCACCACGGGGTCGCGACCCGACCACAGATCCAGTACCGCTTTGGGGCGCGCCAGCAGCTCTCGCGCGTAGTTACGCACCACTGCAAGGGTATTGCAGTCGATGCACTCGGCCGTGACTCCGTCGACGTCGAGGTCCATGTCCTCACACAACGCTACTGCTCGCGACACGTGGAGGGGTTGGCTGATGATCAGTCCCCGTTCGACGCCGAACGTCTCCTTTGCGCGGGCGCAGGTGTCGTAGGTGTCGATGCCGTGATCGTCTCCGATGATCACACTGGGGTCGATTCCGTGCTCGATCAGGTAGTCGGTCATGGCTTGAATCTCATTGCCGGAGTTGCCGTCCGCGTCACCGGAGACCAGGATTGCCTTGATCTTCCCCGCTGCCATCAAGGCAATCGCCGTGTCGAGCCGTCCGGCCAGAAATCGCATCGGCTTGCCGTCGCGTACCTGTGCACCGAGGACGATGGCTACCGGCGCGTCCGGCGCATCGTCGACGTCGTAGACCTTCCCCGCCGTCGCATACGCCACCCAACCGGCCGATGCCAGAACGACGGCAACCAGGACGGCGACGACCGCGCAGAAGGCACCGACGAGTCGCCGGCCCAATCCTCGGGGCTTCGATTCGGTACTCATGATCTCGTTTCGTCGTCGTCAGGAAACCTCAAGCTAACCCACGAATACGGCGACCGAGGGTCGCCGCAGCGCACCCGTACCAATTCCACAGTGATCCCTCAGAGCCCGCCCCTGCTTGATTGCGCAGTTCGGAGGCGGAGTACCGTTCGATCAGTGAATCCGCTGCTGACCTCTCGACGGTATGTCGACTTGCGTCTGCAAGCCAGCGCTGCCTGTTGACGGTCCTCCAGACCGCAACCCCCTGAAGTTCGGCCCATCGGCCGACCAGCACTTCTGTCGTCCATCCCTGGCGACACCTCTCCTTTTCGAAAGGCATATCCATGTCTGCGCCCAGCGCTACCCGAACGCGCCGTGTCCCTACCTGGGCAACCGCATTCGGTCCACAGATCATTGCCGGACTCATTCTCGGAGTCGTATTCGGACTCATCGCCCGATCGATGCCCGACGCCGCCGACGGGAACGAGAACTGGTTGGTCGGCACCCTGTCGACCATCGGTTCGAGCTACGTCAAACTTCTCACCGTCGCGGTGATCCCGCTGGTGTTCACGGCGATCGTCAGTTCCATCGCCAACCTGCGCGAGGTCACCAATGCTGCCCGTCTGGCGATCCAGACGCTGTGGTGGTTCGCCATCACGGCATTCATCGCCGTCATCATCGGCATCGTGATCGGGTTGGTCGCGCAGCCCGGCTCGCGTACCAGCGCGGGCGCCGATTCGGCGGGCGATCCGTCGAGCGTTGGGTCGTGGTGGTCGTTCCTCACGGGGCTGGTGCCGAACAACTTCCTCGCGCTCGGTGCGAGAACCACGGTCGCCGACAGCGGCACCGCAACCACATCGCTGAGCTTCAACATCTTGCAGTTGCTGGTCATCGCTGCTGCCATCGGCATCGCTGCACTCAAGGTAGGCAAGAAGGCCGAGCCGTTCCTTGAGTTCAACGCGTCACTGTTGGCCATCGTGCAGAAGGTGCTGTGGTGGATCATCCGCTTGGCACCAATCGGCACCGCCGCTCTCATCGGCAACGCAGTGGCGACCTACGGCTGGGATGCCATCGGTTCACTCGGAGTCTTCACCGTGTCGATATACGTCGGTCTGGCCGTGGTGTTCTTCGTGGTGTACCCGTTGATCGTTCGCGCGCACGGCCTTTCGGTGCGCAACTTCTATTCGGGAGTGTGGCCGGCCACCCAGCTGGGCTTCGTCTCGCGTTCGTCGATCGGAACCCTGCCACTCACCGAGCGCGTCACCGAACGCAACCTCGGAGTTCCGCGCGAGTACGCGTCGTTCGCGGTACCTCTCGGGGCGACGACCAAGATGGACGGTTGCGCGGCAATCTACCCCGCAATTGCAGCGCTCTTCGTCGCTCAGTTCTACGGCATCGATCTCACCATCACCGATTACCTGCTGATCATTGTGGTGTCCGTGATCGGTTCCGCCGCAACGGCAGGAACAACGGGTGCGACGGTCATGCTCACCCTCACGCTGTCGACACTCGGATTGCCGTTGGCCGGTGTCGGTCTGTTGCTTGCGGTGGAACCGATCGTCGACATGGGACGCACCGCAGTCAACGTGACCGGTCAGGCATTGGTGCCGACCATCGTCGCCAAGCGTGAGGGAATTCTCGACCTCGAGCGCTACAACGCTCCGCGAAACGGTGACCCCTTCGTCGATGAGGAAGCGGACGTGGAACTCGCTCGCTGACAGAGCAATTCGATCTGCGATTCCCGACGACCGAGCACCTGGGTCGTCGGGAATCGGCGTCTATCGCGGTGGTGACAGAGCTACGACCGCGGAAGCGGTGTCTGTATCGGTCGCCTCGACACTGGCGAAATAGTGACGAAAGAACTCCCGCATCGTCTTGATGATCTCGATCTGCTGCTTGATCGCGAAGCGCGCAGAGCGTTCTTCGCCGACCGCGAGACGATGGAACTTGGCACCGAGCATCTGGGCCGAAGGCAAGTCGCCGAATGCTTCGGGAGATGACAGCCCGACAGTCATCTCGAACATCTTGTCCAGTTCCTCGAGATAGTCCGAACATGCCTTATCGCAGGCCACCGCCACATCTGCCTCGACGTGAAGTGCGCCGGCATTGGCCTGGTCGCGCAACGATCGCCAATATACGAGGTTGTCGGCCAGACCCGATGTCGTATCAGTCAATGTGGTGTGTCCTTCATTCCGGCAAGTACGACTGAAGGTCCTCAGCATGCTTGGCGACTTCGGCGCAGGGGTCGCCAAGCAAGTCCCTAGAACCAATTTTGTGGAGGATGAGAATGATCAGATTCCCGCTTGCGTCGAGCGCGATCCGACAACCCTCCGGTGGCATGCCGTCCCCAGCGACGTTGAGCCGCACGGCCGCGCGAGGGCCCACTCGGACCGAAACCTGGCCTACGTTCTGCGGACTACTCAAGTACTGATCGAGCGAATTGATCGATGACTGGACAACGAAGAAGTACCACGGGTTACCGGACGGCCCATCCCACGCACAGTTCTTCCAACCGGGATACGTTGTGATTCCCGCGAAATCCGGTCTCTCGGTACTCACGTCCAATCCACTTGCCGTCACGGCAGATTTCGGAATGGTGCATGGATCGAATGGCTCCGGACCGGCCGCCACCGTCGTCGATTCCGTCGAGGCGTCCCCACTCGCGACCGGGCTGCCCTGCGTCGAGCCCCCACACCCCGTCAGCACCAGCGCCGAAGCACAAACCACCGCGAGCAAACGCCCACCCACCAGCCGCATTCGTTCAACCTCTCGACACAGACGTCACTGAACGGTTGGACGCGACGCGTGCTCGATCGGTTCCCTCAGACAGGCTGAGAGGCTCGCAGCTCCCGAGTCGCCTTCGAGGTGAGGCTCCTTCGTTCCGCCGCCCACACCCACAGCGCCAGCGATATCAATGCGATCACTTCGGCGACGACGAGCACCCGCTCCACGTAGCCGAGTGTGACTACGCGGTACCAAGGCCGCGAGCCGGTTGCTCCCACTGCCAGCGCGTAGACGATGGGCATCAGAGTCACGAGGGAGAGCGCGCTGAGTCCCATGGTCACGCGGGCGCGCACTGCCCACACGGTGTCCCGAAGCCAGGGCCGCGAGAACGCGAACACCGCGACCGGGATGCTGACGAACGCCACGGCAGCCCCCAACCTGTGGATCGTCCCGCCGAGGCTCAGGGAGGCGTCGTTCGACCAGTCCTGCTTCGGCACAGCGACGACGGCAATGAGCCCCACGGTCCACAGCGTGAGGAAGATCGAGGCGGCTGCACCAGGCCGAGTGAGACGATGTCGAATCGCGGACGCGAGGGTGAGTGCAGAACCGAATGCGAGCAGTACGACGCCGATCGAGAACACCCACTGCTGCGCGCCGAGTCCGTATTCGCTGATCGTCCGGCGCAGATGGGAGGGCGTCTGCCATGCGGTGAGCAGATCGAGAACCAGCACCACGAGTGCGCCCAGCACGATCGTCAGTGCTCCGATCATGGCCGGTCGAATCTGCACGTCGCTCTCCTCCGGGACGGCACGGTCGGCTGCCCACACTCCATGGTGCCTGAACGATCGCCCTTGCTCGATGACGTCACCCGGACACCGGCTTTCAGGGCCGCCAAAGCTATTTCGTCGACGGGGCCAGAAGATGCTCGCAGAGGAAGCGCGTCGAGAGCAACGACCAGTGCTCGGCATTGCCCATGGCACAGTGGTCGTCGTCGGCATAGAGCACCAGCTGCGCGTTCGGTGCAGCGACTGCGAGGTCGATCGAGTCGCGGGTACTGGCCAGCGTGTCCCGGGCCCCGTTGATCACCAACAGGGGGATGCCGATCTCCCGATAGAGTTGGTGCAGAGAGAGTTTCGATACCTTGCGCAACAGGCCGGCAGTGCTGGTGGCACCGAGCGTCCGACTCAGTGTCGACAGCATCACCTCTGGCATGCCGATCGAATTGAGGACACCGAAACTGCGATGCGTGAGCGGCCCATTGCACACCACCGCTTTCAGACGAGGGTCCACAGCGGCCATGCGCGCCGCCCAGTAGCCGCCGAAGCTGAAACCCATGATGCCGAGCCGCTCGGCGTCGATGCGCTCATCGGCAGCGAGAAAGTCGATCACCGCGCTGTACACGTTCTCGGACGCCACCGTCATAGGTTCGCTGTACGAATATGTGCCGGGCATCTCCATGACGAAGGTCGCGAGACCGGCGTCGCGCTGTGCCAGGAGAGGAAAGAGAGTCTCGGCGATGGTGCCTTCCAATCCATTCGAGACCAGAACCGCCGGCATGTTCGTCGCACCGATCGGCAACGCGAGAACGCCGTGCACTCGATCGGTGGTGCCGGGCAGGACGATGTCGAGCACTTCGACGTCGTACCCCATCGTCGGTGCCATGGCCTGCACCAACGCCTCCGACAGGCGCGACGAGCGCCGATAGGCACGCTGGCGTTGTGGACTCCCGCCAGGCCACGCGGCGACGAAGTCGTACACCACGGCTTTGATCAATCCGTCCATCGCAACAACCGCATCGGATGCCTCGGGGTGCTCTACGACGAAACGTGCCGGTGCCTCCGGATCCGCAACCGTGCCACGATCGGCAAGAATCGTCGCCGCTGATTCCAGTGCCTCACCCAGAGCCGTCAGCGCTGAGAGGTCGGGGGCATCGAGCAACCGGGCACTCGCGGGGGCACCCAATCGGGACAAGGCCTCGTCTGCGCGCGCGAGGTATCGGTCGGCGAAAGTCGACCAATAGGGAGCCCACCGGTCATCATCGAACGAACGACATTCCGACAACTGACGCCGGAACTCGGCATCCGATATTCCGCCGAGATGCGTGAAGCGGTCGACGAACAGCCGTGGCAGAAACGGCGCGACACCTCGCCTGTGTGCTGCACTCTCCGTCCTGTGGGTCAGTGCCCTCACGCTGACCGCTATCCGTCGTCCCCAATCAGTCAACGATGTCACCGGCTGCTCCCCCGCCACTCAAAGCAGAAAGTTCTGCGTTAACGCACGGTAGGCGGCTCGATCAACTAAAGCAAGGAACACTGCAATAGCATTCACGAATGGATGACGACACCGCGCACGTTGCACCACGCCGACGGCCCGGGGGGCGGACGGCGCAGGTCAGAGCCGCGGTACATCAGGCTGTGCTGGACGCCGTGATCGAGGTCGGCGTCGACAAGATCGGCATACCGGACATCGCCCGCCGCGCCGGCGTACGTGACAGTACCGTCTACCGACGGTGGGCCACTCGAGAAAATCTTGTACTCGACGCGATGCTCGCTGCCAGCCAGCACACCCTCCCACGGCCCGATACCGGTTCGCTGCGCGGGGATCTGACGGCGCTTGCCACCACTTTGAGCGCGTATCTGAACTCACCCCTGGGCCATGGCCTGGTTCGAGCGCTCGCCTTCGTCACCGACTCCCCCGAGATCGAACTGGCACGGAAAACATTCTGGCAGAAGCGTTTCGAGGTGAACCAAGTGATGATCAGGCATGCAATCGCACGTGGTGAGATCCCCGCCGGTGCCGACGCACACGCCCGCACCGCGATAGAGCTACTCATCGCTCCTATCCATTTTCGCCATCTCCTCACCCGACTTCCGTGCGACGCGGAATTCATCGACACCGTGGTCTCGGCTGCGATCGGTTCACTACGGCGAACGCCGACGACCGACGCCGAACACTCTTGACGAGACCCGAATCCCGTAATAACCTACAACCAAATGGTTGTAGATGAGTTGAGTGACGACGAGGTCGATCGCCTGTTCCAGGCGTTCGCCGACAAGACCCGGCGTGACATCGTCGCGAGGGTCACTGTCGGCGAACAGTCGGTGTCGGAATTGGCGGCTCACTACGCCATGAGTTTTGCCGCTGTGCAGAAGCACGTCGCCGTTCTCGAACGCGCCGACGTGATCACGAAACACAAGCGTGGCAGGGAGCAGATCGTGCGAGTTCGATTGGACACCATCGCACGAGCCCGCGCACTGCTCGACGCATACGAAGAGATCTGGCGACGTCGAGTCGACCGGATCGACGAACTACTTTCCCACGACGAGAAAGGCTGAATCCATGCCGTTCATCAGCTCCCACAAGGATGCGGAGACGTTGACCATGACGATGGTCGCCGAGTTCGACGCGAAAGTCGAACGGGTGTGGCAGATCTGGGAGGACCCGCGCCAACTCGAGCGCTGGTGGGGACCACCGACGTGGCCCGCGACCTTCGAGAGCCACGACTTCGTGCCGGGCGGAAAAGCGTCGTACTACATGACCGGACCCGAGGGCGAAAAAGCCGCCGGCTGGTGGCTTTTCACCGAGATCTCCGCGCCGACCACACTGTCCTTCGATGACGGTTTCGCCGACGACTCCGGCAACCCGTCGTCGACGATGCCCGTCACCCACGCCACCGCGACCCTCGAAGACGTCGACGGCACAACACGTATGACCATACGTTCGCGATTCGACAGCCTCAGCCAGCTCGAAGAACTCGTCGAGATGGGCATGGACGAGGGTATGGCCCTGGCACTCGGTCAGATCGACGCCATCGTCGCCGACTGATCGTTGTGCACGGAAACTCGATCTCTGCTAAGAACTTTCGTGCACGTGCGGCGCAGCCGCTCTACTCCGGAACCGAGCTGACGGTGAACGGCTCGACGGGCTCTCCCCCACGCTTGTCGAACTGACTGTTCACCACGTACAGCCGATCGTCCATCGCTGCAACGGTTGTCGGATACGCGAACGATGCGTCGGTGATCTCGCCGGTGACCGCGCCGGTTCTTCCGTCGTCGTCGAGATCCACCTTCGCGATGAGACCGTCGCGATTGCGAACGACGTACAGCGTGTCGTCGTCCATCTCCATCCCGTCGCCGTTCATGAGTGTCGCTCCCCCGAGATCGACCTGTGTGACCTCCTTGGAAGTCTTGTCGATCCGATACAGGTTGCCGGTGCTCGACTGCACGACGATCAACGCAGATTCGTCGTCGTTCTCCACGATGCCGTTGGCGTTGAACCCCTCCCCGTACGCGAACGGAGTGCCGTCGAAGCTCACGAACGTTTCCAACGGTCCGTCCTGCGTTCCGGCGGTCATCTGTTCGGCGGGAATGCGGTACAACGCCGGGCTGCGCGAGTCCGTGACGTAGGCATCGCCGTTGTCGGCAATGGCGACGTCGTTGAGAAATGTCGCGTCTGCACCGAGACCGTTGGTGAACGTGGCCACCAGGTCACCGGATTCGGCGTCGTACACCCACACCTTGCCGGTGGCTCCACCGGCGATCACCAGGTAGTCGGCGCGATCGTCGTCATCGGTCACATCGATACCCGCAGCACCGGTGCGTCCGTCCGCGCCGCCGGGTAGGAACACCGACACATCGGGAGATCCGACGGTTCCGCGGAACACCGCTCCGTCGGACGTCGACGTCACGTAGAACGTGTCGTCCGCGGCGGTGATGCCCTCGGGGAACACTCCGCTACCGGGCAGGTCGTAGACCGTTGCGGTGCTCGAAATCGATGACGTTGCCGCCGACGAGGAGGAACCGCTCGGGGTGCTCGGTGCCGGCTCGGCCGAATCCGACGACCCGCAGGCACTCAGCAGGAGTGTGGCAACGGCAACAGCGGGGACTACTCGGGAGACTCGGTTCACACCGTCGAGTGTTCCATATGTCTCAATTCTCGGGCATTTGTCCTGGTGAACAGATTTTCCTGGCGTCGGTTTCGTACAGTCGTTGCCATGAGTGCCCTTTCCTCCCTTGCCGCAGCCGACAGCGACCTCGGAGGGATCGCCGGATGGGCAGTGAGTTTGATGGAGGCCATCGGCGGCCCTGGGGCCGGAATCGCCGTCGCCGCGGAGAACTTCTTCCCGCCCCTTCCCAGCGAGATCATCCTCCCTCTCGCCGGGTTCACCGCGTCGCAGGGCGGCATGACGCTGCTGAGTGCGTTGTTCTGGACGACGGCAGGCTCGGTGCTCGGCGCACTCGTCCTGTACTGGCTCGGCATCAAGCTCGGCCGCGATCGGATGTATGCCATCGTCGAGAAGATGCCGTTCGTCGGCACCGAGGATCTGACCAAGGCAGAGGACTGGTTCACCCGTCACGGTCGGTCGGCAGTGTTCTTCGGCCGCATGATCCCGGTCGTCCGTTCGGGCATATCCATCCCGGCCGGCGTGTCCCGGATGCCGATTCTCCAATTCACCCTGTACACCACTCTCGGCAGCCTGATCTGGAACTCGATCTTCGTACTCGCCGGCTACTTCCTCGGCGAGAACTGGCATTACGTGGAGAACTACGCCTCGGTGTTCCAGTACGTCGTCATCGGCATAGTCGTCGCGCTGATCGCCTGGTTCGTGGTGAAGAAGATCAAGTCCAGACGCGTCGAGGTGCAATAGCCGCTCACAGATCGTCGATGTCGATGAACCCGTCCTGCAGCGCACGCACCAGCAACGTCGCCTTGGTCGGTGCAGTTCGCCCCACCGCCGTGTATTTCGCTCTGATGCGAGTCAGATGTGTGTTGACGGTTCCCATCGACAGATAGAGCGAACGCGACGCCTCCGCTTTGGAATCCGAGATGAGCCAGGCGGTGAGTACTTCGATTTCACGAGCGCTGAGCCGGGGGTCGGGTGCGTCGCCGACGCGGATATCGAGCACTGTCATGGAGGTCCTCGGTGTCGGGCACCGCCGCTGTCCCGGTGGCGCGAACACGGCCAATGACACCGCAACCGCTCCGCTGGGTCACTCCGAGGAATGACCGAGGTCGCTCTCACCTGAGAGTGAATACTGTCGCCCGCGACCTCGATCTTGTCGCCACCTGGGTAAAGTCCGCCTCTATGACCGAGCTCGACGCGACCGCCGCCCACTTCGTCGAGGCGGGTGTGTCATTGCTGATCGCACATCCGCGCAAGATCCTCGAACGCGGACTGCGCATCGAGGACGTCGTCCACGAGACCGACTCGTCGACGGCGACGTTCTTCCGCAAGTTCAAGACCAAATCCGACTTCCTCACCGCGGTCGTCGAACATTTGTCTCGTACTCCTCCACCGGTCGACATCCACGACATCGTTCGCGCGCAGATGACGAACAGCGGCGCGTCGATTCGCGCATCGGTGTCGGCGCTCGTCGCGGACCACTTC
Organism: Rhodococcus sp. 05-339-2; assembly: GCF_002258965.1. Classification (NCBI taxonomy): domain Bacteria; kingdom Bacillati; phylum Actinomycetota; class Actinomycetes; order Mycobacteriales; family Nocardiaceae; genus Rhodococcus; species Rhodococcus sp. 05-339-2. The sequence continues at coordinate 206,811 of NZ_NOYW01000011.1, read as the reverse complement.
CCGGCAATCGTCGACCGGAAGAGCACTACCGCGTCTCTTCTCGACCATGTTTTCCGCGGACCCGCTTCCGCGGCACTCGCCGCTGAGTACCGCCTGCGAGACGACGCCGTGCTCGACGCATTCGAGGTTCTGTTCGCTCCCGACGGTGGAGCCTTTCGCCGTCCCTTCACGGCCCGATCGTTCGCCGTGACGGTCAATGCCGTCGTGGACGGCTTTCGCATCCGCAGTCAGGTCGACGCCGCTTCCGTATCGGCCGATGTGTTGTCCGATGCGCTGCTCGCCTTCCTCGGGGCCGTCGTCGACACGTCGGGGCATCATCAGCACCTCGATGACGTCGTGGGGGAAGTCGGTGTCTCGGGCGAGGAGCGGCCGCTGCCCCGCGATCCGCGTGCTGCGATCGTCACCGCTGCGCGCGACGAGTTCGGAAAGCGTGGCTACTTCATGACGCGAATGGACGACGTCGCCGATATCGCGGGAGTGCCGAGGGCGGCGTGCAAGACACTGTTTCCGACCAAACCGTCCGTCATCGTTGCAGCACTGCAGAGTCGAGTCGATCGTCTTCGCGAGTCGGTGGCCGACGACCAGTTGCTGGGCCTCGACGAGCTCACGATTCTGCGGAATCACATGCTGCGGTGCGCGCAACTCGCCGCCGACGAACTTGAGTTCATGGACGCTCTCCTCGTCGCCGTCGCACACGACACCTACGGCGAGCCGGAGGGGCTGATCTCGATCAAGGAGAAGCTCAACCTGCCGGCGATCATTGCACCGGTCATCGCGCGAGGACAGGACACCGGCATTTTCCGAACGAGCTCGAGCCCAGTGGATCTCGCTGCCGGAATCACCAACACTCTGTTGATGCGATGCTTCACCCGACGACAGAACAGCCCGCAGGACAACGCGACGTTCGTCGGTGAACTTCTCCTCGACGGACTCGGTACGCACTGAGCATCGACCGGCCGGGTGTCATCGAACGCCGGATCCCGCCGGCGAGGTGATCGGGGGCTGCCAGGATGTCATCTGGCTGCTACACCCGGCACGATTAGAAAAACGAATGGTATGAATGTTGCGCGACATTCGTCGCGAATGCGGCGAACGAAGCGAGGGTCATGAACGGGGACACGCAGCCCACCGAACGCAATCGTTCCGCGCTGCTGAACACACTCGTCCTCGTATCGATAGTGGCACTCGGTGTAGTCGCAGCGGGACTGACCGCTCCGGCCGAGGAGCCTGAATTGACCTCGTTACCAACGACATCGGCGACACCCGTTCCGGAGCCTCCGCAGCAGGAATACGCGGTGGTCACCCCGGAGGTAGACGCGTCGGCAAGCATTCCGGGGTGCGACACCGTCGAGCCTCCGAGCGAATCCTCATCCCTCGCCTTCTTGACCACGGGCGATGAATCGTACGACAATCCAGCGGCCCCCTGGTACAGCGGACCCCGAGCGCACCTCATGTCCGAGGCGTTGATGGCAGCACTTCCCTCCGCGATCTCGTCGACCACGTCCATGTACTTCGGCCCGATACCCGCGTCGAGCGAATCCGAGGATTTTGTCCTCGACTCGGCGCACGCATCCACCCCACTGGCCTCGGGTAGCGAGTCCGCCTATCTCAGTGTCGGTGTCGGCCCGGCAGACTCGGCCGAACCACCACCGTGCGTGGCCGGCCAAGTGGATGAGCGACGGAGTCTGCCGGACGGAACGGTGCTGGACACCGACGACACGTGGCGCGAAACCAACGGTCAGAGGTCCTACTCCCGGACGGCCACCGCGTACACGCCGGACGGATCCCTCGTCTCTGCCTCGGTCTCCGGCGGGAACGACCCGGCCACGTTGAAACTGACGCTCGACGACCTGGTCCGAATAGCCGCCGACCCTGCCCTCAGGATCACTGCTCCCATCCCTGCCGGAACACCGGGCAATGCCGCCGACTGCTACGCAGGCTGGGGTGTCGGCTGGGACGACTCCCCGACGCCGTCGTTCTCCCGCGAAGAGATTCGAACGCTCAACGACGCTCTCCGGCGGGCAAACGCAGCGGCGCTCGCTCCGACACCACCGTTGGGTGCGTTGCACACCAGTGAATTCGGTTCCGGGCTGTGTCAGACGGTGAACAGCACTGCCGGGCAACTCACGATCAGCGTTGCTCGGGCCACGCCTGACATCCAATCCGATTCGACGACAACGGAGGAGCCCCAGCTCGTCTCACCGGACGAGTATGGGCCGGGTTCCGCGGTCTCCGTCGTCACGCCGTCGGGGCTCGAGATCACGGTGTCTACGACACAACCGGTGCAGGATCCGGCACTGCTCGAGAACCTGGCGAACACAGCAGGATTGGACCTTCGATGATGCGATGGACCCAGAACACCACACTGGTCGTTGCGACGATCGTCGCAACACTGTCGGTCGGTGCCGCGATAGCCGTTGTGACCCAGGACCGATCGACGACCATCAAGAAGATCACCGACTCCTCGGACGACGCACCGGGGTTGGCGTGGTCCGTCGATCCGGCGGACATCGGACTGGAGGGAGCCACCTTCGCCTCTCCGAGGACAGGTTCGATGTACGCATGGCAGGCCGGCTCGATTCTGATCGACCACACCGCTCTCACACTGGCCGTCGTGTCCTCGGAATCCGGCAACGACGAGGCAGTCATGGTCGGAATCGACACCGCGGACGGCAGCGTTCTGTGGAAGACCCCCGCTCCGGACCTGGCCGCGTGCGCCGACGAGCCGCTCGGCGGCCGACTCCTGTGCCATCAACCGATCTGGGGTGCGACGCCGGGCTACGTCACCTTCGATCCGATCACCGGCGAATCGCGGAACTACCCCACCGATCTCGACCTGTTCGCCGTCACGGTTGCGAACGATCGCGTGTACACGACATCGGGCGACCTCGAAGCCGGTGACATTCTGTTGCACCGCGGAACATTGGAGAATCCGAGCGCCGACTGGACGGTTCCGCTGCACGCGTCGGCCGGCTGGGAGGACGACTACGCCACCGCATTGAAGGTCGGTGACGACATCGGAACATTCGACGTCGGGGGCGGTTTCTCCACGTTCGACGCCTCGACCGGACGGCAGCTCTGGAAGACGGACAGCCTCGAGGATTGTCTCGGAGCCGTGGGACGCACCGCAGGCGACCTGGCCATTGCGTCGTTGAGAGATTGTGAGGGTACGAGTACGGAATCGAAAGGGTCCGCCGCCTTCCGTTCGGACGGCACCGTCCTCGCACGATCGGACAGCCCTGTCGTACAACAACCTTCGCTGGACGAGCCCACCGACACGGCGATACCGATCGTTCTCGGTGAAACGGCCTTCGACCGCAACACAGGCGAGGAACTGTGGCGCGACGACGCCCTGTCGTACGACTTTCCCGGCGACGAACTCAACGAGCCCCGCACGTACGCCACCCTGACGCATGTCATCGGCTATGTCGGGTTGCTGCAGGCATCCAATGGCACCACCGCGATCGACCTGCGAGACGGCGAGCACCTGTGGCAGGCCGAACTGAACGGCACCATCATCGGGCGCGACAACGATCTGGTGTTGACCTCGGCCGGAACCGATCTCTCCGCGGTCGACGTGACCACCGGTGGGACCGAGTGGACTGCATCGACGTCGATGATGTTTCCGGACGACGAGTCGATGAGCTTCGAGCAGTTGGTCGACGCAACCGAGGGCGGATATCTGGTGCAGTCCGGATCGAAATTGGCGATGCTGCAACCACTCCCCTGAGTCAGTTCTTCGGTACGCGGTACCGGCCGCCTTTGACGACGAACACCACGTATCCCAGAATGGCCAGCAGGTACAGCGCCGTCGGGACGGCGAGAACCCAGACGCCGACCGAGTCGCCCGTCGTTGCACCCGCAACGCCGGTGATCCAGGCGAACAGCAATGCCGTTGCCGCACCGATCCACTCGAGGTCCTCGGCCATCTTTCGGTTCAGCTCGGGTCGGTTCTCGGCGGCAGTCCAATACTCGTGCATCGTCCGACTCGGCAGATTCACCATGGACCCCGGAACCTTGGGGAACCACCACCCGATACTCGCGAACAACCCGATGATCGCGAATCCGATGCCGCCCATCGTCAGCAGGAAGGACAGCTTCGAGTCCATGCGATCGACCTGACCGGACCCGTCGAAGTGCGCGGGCACTTGATCCCCCGCAGTGACGGCGACCCAGATCAGAGCGCCGATGAACGCCAGAGTTGACAGCAGTAGGGCCGCACGCGAAAGCTTCATCCCAGTCAACTTTAATGCCTTGGGCAGTGGTGTGGTTGAGTGCCGTAGAAGGAACTTGTTCGCACCACCGCCGGAGGCATCGATGCCCAACAACGAGTTCGGGGACTTCCAGACCCCGATCGAGTTGGCACGTGCATTGGTGGACACCCTGCCTCGACGGCAGTGGACTCGTGTCCTGGAACCCACGTGTGGTGTCGGGAACTTCTTGTCGGTCATCGGTGAGTGTCACCCCGACACAGAACGGGTCGGAATCGAAGTGCAGCCCGAGTACGCCGCGGCCGCATCGATATTCGGCAGGGTGATCACAGCATCGATCTTCGATTTCGACCTGGCGCGCGACATCGCATGGACGTCGGAGTCGGGCCCGACCCTCGTCGTCGGCAACCCACCGTGGGTGACCAACTCACAGCTGTCGGTTCTGGGTTCCAGCAACAGACCGGCTCGTGCGAACACCGGGAACGTGCGCGGCATCGATGCGATCACCGGAAGCTCGAATTTCGATGTTGCGGAGTTCATCTGGATCAAGTTGCTCACCGAGTTCGCAGATCGCCCGGTCACCGTTGCGATGATCTGCAAAACCCAGGTAGCTCGAAACGTCCTGTTGCACTGTGCTCGGCACGGCCTTCCGATCACCGGTTCGAGTCTGCGCCCCATCGACGCCAAGAAGTGGTTCGACGCCGGAGTCGATGCCTGCTGGTTCGTGGTCGAGCTCGGAACCGGTGCAACCGACCACACCGCGCAGATGTATTCGAGCATGGACGCACTGCACCCCAGCAGCAGGATCGGAGTGGTCGACGGACAACTCGTCGCGGACGTCGACGCCTACGAGCGAAGCAAGCAGTTCGATGGCATCAGTCCACTGATGTGGCGTCAGGGCATCAAACACGATGCGTCTGCCGTCATGGAACTGGCCGCGAACGACGGCCCGCGAACCAAACTCGGAGCTGCGGTCGACGTCGAGACAGACTTCCTGTTTCCCCTGTTCAAATGCACCGACGTCTATCGCGACAAGTTGAGCGTGGTCTCGCGATGGATGATCGTGCCGCAATCCCACACCGGTGACGACACCGCACAGTTGGCGGACAGCGCACCGAAGTTGTGGAAGTACCTGACCGACAACGCGACAGCTCTCGACGGCAGGAAGTCGTCGATCTACCGAAATCGCGCCCGGTTCTGCATCTTCGGTGTCGGGCCGTACACGTTTGCGCCCTACAAGATCGCGATCTCCGGATTCCACAAGATTCCGCAGTTCAGGATGGTCGGCCCCTGCGACGGAAAACCTGCGGTGTTCGACGACGCCACCTATCTATTGCCATTCGAGGACCCAGCGGCATGCGCCGTCGCCCATGCACTGTTGACCGGACCGGAAGCGACTGATCTCATCGCGGCCCTCGCATTCTGGGACAGCAAGCGACCGGTGACGAAGAAGCTGCTCCAACGCATCGACCTGAGCGCCATCGCACGTGCAACCGACCGGCGCACACTGCGGGACCGGGCGCGAGATGTGCACACGGACAGCAGTTCGATCGATCAGGCGATCGACAACTTCACAGATCGGACTTGATCGTCTCGGCCAGTCGGTCGAGGAATTCGTCGTTGCGTTTGTAGTGCACCCAGGGGCCGATCTTGGTGCTTGTCACCAGCTGCGCGCGTTGCAGCACGGCCATGTACTGCGAGGCTGTGGACTGCGAAACACCCGCCCGCGATCGAATGTGCTTGAGGCACACTCCCACGTCCTCGGCGGGCTCGAGCTGGGGCGGAAAGTCATTGGGATCCTTGAGCCACCGCATGATCGCCAATCGCGCGGGATTGCTCAGCGCACCGAACACCGCCGCGAGCTCTGCGGGGTCCAGTTCGTCAGCCACCCTCGAAGCCTACTCCAATATCGCAATATCCCGATATGTGGTCTACTAATGACATCGCAATATCGCGATATCCAGATGGGAGAAGTTCATGTCACGCGTAGCAGTGGTAGTGGGAGCCAACGGAGTGATCGGCGGTAACTTGGTCGATCACCTGCAGCGAACAGGTGATTGGGACATCGTCGGGCTCTCACGCCGCGGCGGTCTCGACGACGGACGCGTCCGGCACATCGCGGTGGATCTGCTCGACGCCGACGAGACGCACCGCAGACTGGCCGAGCTCACCGACGTCACGCACATCTTCTACGCCGCGTATCAGGAGAGACCGAGCTGGGCCGAACTCGTCGCCCCCAATCTCTCGATGCTCGTCAACGTGGTCACGGCCATCGAGGACAGTTCACCGGACCTCGAGCACGTGAGTCTGATGCAGGGATACAAGGTGTACGGCGCACACCTGGGGCCCTTCAAAACCCCGGCGCGAGAATCCGATCCGCCCCACATGCCGCCCGAGTTCAACGTCGATCAGCAACAGTTTCTCGAGGCGCGGCAATTCGGCAAGCGGTGGACCTGGTCGGCCATCCGGCCATCGGTGGTGTGCGGTGTCGCTCTGGGGAACCCGATGAACCTGGCCACCGTCATCGCCGTGTACGCCACCATGTGCGCGAAACTGGGTGTCCCCATGCGGTTTCCGGGAAAGCCCGGTGCCTTCGGCGCGCTGCTCGAGATGACCGACGCATCGTTGCTCGCAGAGGCGACGGTATGGGCGGCCACCACGCCGACCTGCGCCAATCAGGCGTTCAACATCACCAACGGCGACCTGTTTCGCTGGAGCCAGATGTGGCCGCGCATCGCGAGTCTGTTCGACCTCGACACCGCAACTCCGTTACCGATATCCCTGGCGGACGTCATGGCAGACAAGGAGCCGCTGTGGGATTCCATCGTCGCCGAGCACGGACTGCAGTCGACTCCGTATTCCGACGTCTCTTCCTGGGCATTCGGTGATTTCGTGTTCTCCTGGGATTACGACGTCATCGCCGACGGTTCCAAGGCCCGTCGCATGGGATTTCACCGCTTCGTCGACACCGAGGCCATGTTCGCCGGGATCTTCGCCGAGCTACGCAGCCGGCGAATCATTCCGTGAGGAGCCACCCTGCGTGCCGTGTAGGTGAGCCGGATAGTTTGAATCGGCACCAACGCCGATCGAGACCTACGGGAGAACAATGCATCCGTTCGACACAGCAGTGGCACTCGAGACCGTTTCCGACGGCACTTACCGCGGTAGGACGTCGGCACCGTACAACAACATGGTCGGCCCGTTCGGTGGTCTCACCGCCGCAACGTTCGTCCGTGCCATCGAGCTGCATCCCGAATGTCTGGGTTCACCGGTCTCGCTGACGGTGAACTTCGCCGGCCCCGTCGCCGAGGGTGAGTTCGATATCTCGGCGCGTGCCGTGCGCACCAACCGAAGCAATCAACACTGGTATCTCGAACTGACTCAGGGTGGCGACGTCGCCACCACCGCAACAGCAGTGTTCGGTACGAGGCGCGAGACGTGGGACACCATCGAGGCAGTGGCACCGACCGTTCCCTCCCCCGCCGAGACGCCCCGAGGCACCTTTCCCGATGCAATCGCCTGGGCACAGAACTACGAGATGCGTTTCGTGGCAGGCGCTCTGAGCGATCAGGAATCTGCGGACTCGACCGAAACCCTGTGGATTCGAGACACACCGCCGCGTCCGTTGGACTTCCCGGCACTGACATCGCTCAGCGATGTGTTCTATCCCAGGATCTTTCAGCGTCTCGGTCGCTACGTTCCGGCGGGCACCATCTCACTGACGACCCACTTCTTCGCGACGCCCGAGGATCTCGTCAGCCGCTCCGACGGGTACATCCTCGGCACTGCCCGAGCACGCCGCTTCCACCGAGGCTACTTCGACCAGACGGCCGAACTGTGGACCGAGGGCGGGACATTGCTGGCGACGAGTCACCAGGTGGTCTATTACAAGGCCTGACCGACCGACTGTTCCAGCACGCGCCGTACGGCTCCGCGCGCTCCGCTGTCCTGAAGCGACCGTTTGGCCCTCTGGTACGCGCCGCGCAGCCGAGGACTGGTCGAGAGGTCCCCGAACACAGCAGGATTCGCCAGGAAGGCACCGGGGTTGTCGTGGTCTTCCCAGGACAGCCGCTGAAGATGTTCGGCATCTGCGTCGAGCATCGGCACGTCTCCGCGCTCGTAGACACCGCACCACGCTGCGAGTATCAACGCGCAGTGGTCGACGCATCGATCCCGGGCCAGCAGGTCGCGGATCACCGGCAGTACGAACTTCGGAATGCGGGCGGACGCGTCGACGATCTGCCGTTCGAGCGTGTCGCGAACGGCAAGGCTGGAAAGGCGTTGCAGCAGTTGGTCTATGTAGCCCTCGATGTCGATTCCCGGTACAGGGGCGAGGGTGGGTGCGGCCTCGTTCCGCATGTACGACGCGACGAATTCGTGCAGGTCTGGGCTGGCCATCACCTCGTGCACGTGGGTGTACTCGGCGAGTATGCCGAGGTAGCTCATCGCCTGATGGGAGCCGTTGAGCAGCCGCAGTTTCATGTGTTCGTACGGCGCGACGTCGGCGACGAGTTGCACTCCGACCTGGTCGAAGGGCGGCCGCCCGAACGAGAACGTGTCTTCGACCACCCACTGCGAGAACGATTCCGACCGTACCGGCCAGCCGTCGTCGATTCCGAAGTCGTTGCGCACGTCGTCGACGACGGCGGTCGTCGTAGCGGGCGTGATGCGGTCGACCATCGAGTTGGGAAACGCGACCGTGGTATCGATCCAGTCGGCGAGATCGGCGTCGTGATGGCGGGCGAACGAGGTCAATGCCGTTCGGGTCACCGACCCGTTGTGAACGATGTTGTCGCACGACATCACGGTGAAGGGCGGAATCCCGTGGTACCGGCGGGTGGCGAGGGCAACGGTGAGGAAGCCGAAGACACTCGACGGTACCGAGATGTCCCCCAGGTCGTGCAGCACTGCGGGATCGGTGGGCGCGAACGCTCCGGTGGCGTCGTCGACGCCGTAACCGGACTCGGTGATGGTCAAGGACACGATCATCGTGGCGGGTGAGCTGAGCACATCGAGTACGCCCTGCGGATCGTCGGGCGCGTAGACGAAGTCGGCGACCGAACCGATCACCCGGGCGTCCCGTCGACCGTCCGGATCCACTGTGACGAGGGTGTAGAGGTGGTCCTGCGAGTCGAGGACGTCCCCGATCTTCCTGTCTCCCGGCAGCACTCCCACTCCGCACAGAGCCCAGTCGAGATGTCCGGCCGCGAGCAGCCGATCGAAGTACACCGCCTGATGTGCGCGATGAAATGCGCCGACGCCGAAATGCACCACACCGCAGTGCAGTTCGTCCAAGTCGTAGGCCGGCTTCGTGACGGTCGCGGGCAGCTCTTCCAACGTCGCGCGGCGAAGCATGGTCATGACAGATTCCTCGGATCGAACGATTCGGATGGAATTGGTGAGCGGTGGCGCTCCCGGGCATGTGCTGCCACCAGGAGCACCACCGCAGTTCGAGGTGCTACAGGTCAGCAGGACGACTTGTAGACGTACTGCGCACCGTCGCCGTCGATGTTGTCGGCGGTGATGACGTGGAAGCCGGTGGAGATTTCGGACGTGACCGGCTTGTTGTCGATCGCCGCCATGGCCTGCTCGACGCCGTCGGTGCCGATCGTGTCGGGTTGCTGGGCGATCAGTGCCTGCACGGTTCCTTCACGCAGCTGCTTGACCTGTGCGGGACCGGCATCGAATCCGACGATCTTGACCTGGTCCTGCTTGCCTGCCTGCCGGACGCCCGTCGCGGTGCCCTCGGCTGCGAAGGTGTTGGCGGCGAAGATGCCGACGATGTCGGGGTCCTTGGCCAGAGCGGCCGAGACCAGACGGGCAGCTTCGGCCGGGTCGTTGTGGCTGTACTGCACTCCGAGGTAGTCGAATGCCGAATTGGCTCCTACGGCCTCCTCGAAGCCTTCGACACGCGCATCGGCGGTGGAGATACCGGGGTCGGTGGAGATGACCAGAACCTTGCCGCCGGAGGGGTTGAGCTCCTGGATGGCGTTGAATGCTTCCGCTCCACCGCCCTTGTTGTCCGAGGAGATCGACGACACCGCGATGGACGGATCTTCGAGGGTGGTGTCGACGAGGACGACCTTGATGCCCGCGTTCGCCGCAGCCGCCAACGGTGCCTGCATCGCCGCGACGTCGGTGGGCGCGATCAGGATGGCCGACGGCCGCGATGCGACGACGGAATCGACGATCGGCTTCTGCAGCGTGGGATCGAACTTGACCGGGCCCTGAGTGTCGACGGTGACGCCGGCGGCCTCGGCTGCAGCTTCGATTCCGCACTGCATGCTGATGTAGAACTCGTCGCCGCTCACGCCCTGGATGAAGGCGATCTTGCCGCTGCCGTCACCGCTTCCGGAGTCGGACGAGCAGCCCGCCAGAAACATGGCGGAGACCGAAGCGACACTCAGTGCAACGACGGCGGTGCGTGATGTGATCATGGTCGACTTTCTTGTAAGGGATTGTGCGGGAGGGAGTTGTGGGCCGGCCCGAGCTACGGACTTCGGGACCAGAGTTTCTTGAGCGAGCTGGGCGACTGACCTCGACTCGCTGCGTCACGACGACGCTGATCGAAGTACACGGCGGCGATGAGGACGGCGCCGACGGCGACCTGCTGCCAGAACGGCTGAACGCCGACGATGACGAATCCGTTCTGCAGCACTGCGGGAATGAAGAGTCCGACGACGGTGCCGAACATCGTGCCGATGCCACCGAACAGGCTCGTTCCGCCGATGACAACGGCCGCAATGACATTGAGGTTGGTCTGCGACTGACCCGCGATGGCGGTGGTGCCGTACTGCGAGAGCGACAGAATTCCTGCGAGTCCGGCGAGGGTGCCCGAGAGTGCGTAGATCTTGACCAGGTGCATGTCCACCTTGATGCCGACTCGACGAGCGGACTGTTCCTTCGAGCCGACGGCGAACGTGTAGAGACCGAACTTGGTGCGATGCAGCACGATTCCGAAGATGACCACCAGCACCAGGGCGATGCTCGAGATCAGCGGGATGGTGGTGGCCGGTAGATTTCCGTACCCGATCGTGTCGACCAGTACCGGTGGAACGTCTCGGATGTCGACGCCGCCGGTGATGACCTGCGAGAGCCCGAGTGCGCCGCCCAGGGTACCGAGCGTGACGATCAGTGGAGGCACATTGGCCTTGCCGATCAGAAATCCGTTGAGCAATCCCCAGCAGAGGCCGCATCCCAGGGCCACCACGATCCCGACGGCGGCGACTCCCCATCCGTCGCCACCGATGGCTGCCATGGTCTTGGCCGAGACGACACCGGAGAAGACGAGAACCGACCCGACGGAAAGGTCGATGCCGCTGGTGACGATCACGAACGTCATGCCGATCCCGAGGACGGCCAGGATGGAGACGTTCTGGATGATCTGCCGAATGTTGCCCCACTCGGGGAAGCTCCCGGGAGCCATGATCGAGAACACGATGCAGATGGCTGCCAACACCAGGACGATCTGGAAGACCTGGACGCGAGCGAGGTTACGGAGCGATTCGACGAGGTCGAACGTGTGCTTCGACGGCTTCTCGCTCGGCGGCAACGGTTCGATGGATGGGGTGATGATCTGATTGCTCATCGTGTGGCTCCGGTGGTCGCGCCGGTCATCGCACCGACGAGTTCTTCCATGGTCGTGTTCTTGGCGTCGAGAGTGGCGACGCGTCTGCCCATCCGCAGCACCTGCACGCGGTCCGCGACCTCGATGACGTGTGGCATCGAGTGACTGATGAAGACCACTGCCACTCCTCGGTCCGCCACTCGACGAATGGTGTCGAGTACGTTGCGGGTCTGCACCACGCCGAGCGCAGCGGTCGGTTCGTCGAGGAACACCACGCCCTTGGCCCATGCGACGGCACGTGCGATGGCGATGGCCTGCTGCTGTCCACCGGACATCGAGCCGACCGGGACGGTCAGACTGCGAACGGTGGCTCCCAGTTCGTCGAGAGCGGCCTGCGATTGCTTGCGCATCGTGGACACGTCGAGGAAACCGAGTCGGCCGAGCGGGCCTCTCGCCGGCAGCTCCCGGCCGAGGAACATGTTCTGCTGGGCGTTGAGGTGCGGCGCGAGCGCGAGATCCTGGAACACCGTCTCGATGCCGAGTTCCGCTGCCACCGTTGGGCTGTCGAGATCGACGGCGGTGCCGTCGAACAGGATCTCTCCGGTGTCGACGGCAAGGCTTCCCGAGAGCGCCTTGACCAACGTCGACTTGCCGGCACCGTTGTCGCCGATGAGGGCGACGACCTCGCCGGGGTAGATGTCGAAATCGGCGTCGTCGAGGGCGCGCACGTTTCCGAAGCTCCTCGACAATCCCCTCGCTTCGAGGATCGGTGTCGCAACAGGTGCAACGCTGGCCATGGATACTCCTAGGTCGGATCGAAAACCTTCGGGTGCGGGATGGACACCCCCACCGGTGCCCGTGCAGCTCGGTCGGTGAACGTCATCTGCGAGGCGGGTCGAGCTCCCCGCGGGGCTCGTTGTGTAAACGAGTGTGACCCACGCAACCCGCGTTGTCACGTGTTTCGCGAAAATTCATGTCACCGGTGACATGACACAAACGATGCACATGGAAGGTGGCGCACTGTCGAACCACTATCGGACCGGACGGTACCGTCTCTCAGCTGCAGAAATAACCGATCTGTTCGATTTTGGAGCCGTCGGAGGCGTGCTGAGGTACCGTCCATGACACCGATGACATCACGCCCGCTCAGCGAGCCGATGACATCGATGACATATCCATTCGGAACAGCAGAGGTAGACCCCATGGCGAAGTTCGACGGCCGGACGATCTTGGTGACCGGCGCCAGCGGAGGCATCGGCTCGGCGACGGTGCGACGGCTCGTGGCCGACGGTGCCGATGTCGTTGCCGCGGGCCAGTCGGTGGATGCATTGGACAAGCTCGCCGACGAGACCGGCGCACAACCCCTGGCCTTCGATCTGACGTCGGAAGACAGCGTGCGTGACGCCGTCTCCGGCTTGGAGCTGTACGGGGTGGTGAACTGCGCGGGCTTCGGCGGCGAGATCGCGACGCCTCAGGACACCGACATCTCGATCTTCGACAAGGTCATCGCCATCAACGCGCGCGGCGCTCTGCTCGTCATCAAGTACACCGTCCCCGCGATGATCGCCGCCGGTGTCGGATCGATCGTCAACGTCTCGAGCCAGGCCAGTCTCGTCGCGCTGACAGGACACGTCTCCTACGGTTCCTCGAAAGCAGCCCTGGACAACATCACTCGCGTCTCGGCCCTCGAACTCGGCCGCCACGGAATCCGGGTCAACGGAGTCAATCCGACCGTCGTGATGACGGAGATGTCCGCGTTCTACTGGGGTCGTCCGGAGATCGAGGAGCCGTTCCTGGCACAGATGCCGTTGGGTCGCTGGGCCACCGAGGACGAGATTGCCGCGCCGATTGCCTTCTTGTTGAGCGATGATGCTTCCATGGTGACGGGAGTGTCGTTGCCGGTGGACGGCGGCTACACCAGTCGATGACGAGCGGACGACGAGCAGACGGGGGTAGATCATGACCACGATGCAGGATGTCGCGGCGCTGGCCAGAGTCAGCGCCAAGACCGTCTCACGGGTGTACAACAACGACCCGCATGTCGACCCCGACACGCGCGCTCGCGTCACCGATGCCCTGAACTCGCTCAATTACGTTCCGAACACGATGGCGACGTCGTTTCGCAACGGTCAAGCCGCGGCGATCGGTGTGGCCGTGCCCGACATCGACGATCCGTTCTTCTCCTCCATCGCACGCGCGGTGGAGGAGCGTGCCCGTGAGGACGACATGGCCGTGCTGGTCACCAGCCTGGGCCACGACGGTGATCAGGAGCAGGCGCTGGTCGAGTCACTGTTGCGGAGGCAGTTGAGCGGCTTGATCATTGCACCCACGGGTGCCGACCACGGCTATCTGGAGCGGTGGATCGACAAGACTCCCACGGTCTTCGTCGATCGCGGACCCGATGGCCTCAAGGCCGACAGCTTCGTCGACGACGATCACGGTGGGGCGGTGCTGGCCACCGATCATCTGCTACGACTCGGCCACACTCGGATCGCGGTCATCGGCGACAGTGCCAACATTCCTACCAGCCGAAATCGGCTGAAGGGGTATCGAGAGTCGTTGCAGGCCCGAGGAATCGAGTTCGACGAATCCCTCGTTGCGCTCGGCGTCATGGGCCGCGACGATGCACGCAGCGCCCTGACCGCACTGACCGCGCTCGACGATCCACCGACAGCGCTGTTTCTCTCCAACGCACGCGTGGCCATGGCATGTGTCCCCGTTCTGCAGCAGATGAACTTGCTGCATCTGGCGTTCGTCGGATTCGGCGACTTTCCCCTTGCCGATGCCGTGATGCCACCGGTGACGGTGATCGACCAGAATCCTGCTCGGCTGGGCCGGTTGGCCATCGAGCGGCTACTGGGCCGAATCGAGAATCCCGGCAAGCGCTTCAAGCGGCGCAACATACTCGGGGTCGAGCTGATCGAACGTCGATCGTGCACGCCCGGAAGCGATCACCGCTGCACGTAGCCCTCGAGAGTTCCCGCGACCAGCTCTACCTGCTTCTCGGTGGACAGCTCGGCATCGACCCGTAGATGAGGAACACGCGGCTTCTCCGCCGGAGTATCCGACGGCCGATGTGCGTCGCGCTCTGCCCCACGGGCGGCCCGTCGACGCGCCAGCAGTTCCGGCGAGCCGTCCACGTGCACGACCGACGTTGCGGCCGGTGCCAATTGCGCGATCAGCTGCTCCCATTCCGCGCCACCGGTCAGCTCACGGGTGAACGGAGCCACGAGGACCGGCCGCTGACCGATGTCAACGAGATCGGTGGCAGCGGCCAGCAATACTGCATATCGGCCGGCTCGAATCTGCTCCGAGTGCGGCCCTGGACTGTTCCAGTGCGGGCCGACCGACACCGAATCCAGCTGATCGAGAAGCGGATTCGTCAGGGTGTCGAGGTCGAGCAAGGGGATGCGGAAACGGCGCGCCAGCTCGCGTCCCAGGGTGGTCTTTCCACTCCCGGCAGCACCCGCGACGAGCAGGACCGGCAGTCGATCCCGATCGATCACGGAAACGTCTTGACAGACATGAGGCATAGCGGCAATCATACAAGACAACGTTGTCTCGCACCTCGCTACAGCGAAACGCAATCCCTCCGATCGAGAGTTCACGTGACCGAGCGCGCAAGCATCAAAGACGTCGCCGCATTGGCAGGCGTCAGCTTCAAGACCGTCTCCCGCGTCGTCAACGGCGTGGACACCGTCTTGCCCGAGTTGCGCGAACGCGTCGAGGCCGCGGTGCAGACGCTGAACTACGTCCCCAATTCGGCTGCGCGCTCGTTGAAATCGGGATCGGGCAACACCATCGGCATCGTCGTCGACTCCATCGACGACGTGTTCTTCGCTTCCCTGGTCAGTGCCGTCGAGGATCGGGCTCTCGAACACGGACTCGCCGTCATCGTCGGCAGCACCGGGTTCGACGCCCAGCGCGAACGTGACCAGCTGGCACTGCTGGCCGGTCAACACGTGCGCGGCATCATTCTCGCGCCGGTCGGCGATCACAGCGACTTTCTCGTGCCTCGGCGTCGAACATTGCCCACGGTGACCATCGACCGTTCCATCCCGGGATTCGATTCGGTCATCGTCGACGATTACGGCGCTGCCAAACGAGCCGTCGAGAAACTGGTCGAGGGCGGGCACACCCGAATTGCGTTGCTCGGCTTCGACGATCGACTGCAGACCGCGCAGTTGCGCCGTGAGGCGTATTTCGATGTTCTCGCGAACCTCGGCCAGAAGCCGGACGTGGCACTTGCTCCCCCGGTGTCGCACGCCGCCGATTCGGTACGGCCCGTGGTGAAGAAGCTATTGGCACTACGCAATCCGCCGACCGCCTTCTTCGTCGCCAACGCACGTCATGCGACGGCCGTGGTATCGGTGCTGCACGAAATGGATCGCACCGACGTGGCGATGGTCTCGTTCGGTAATTTCTCGCTCGCCGATGCCGTCAGTCCATCGGTGACGTGCATCGACCAAGACCCTTATCGCATCGGCACACTCGCGTTCGATCGGCTGGTGCAGCGTTTCGACGATCCCTACCTCGAACCGGAGCAACAGGTCGCGCCCACCACGTTGGTGGAAAGACTCTCGCACGCACTCCCCCTACCCGTACAGAAATGAGACCAACTCCGTGAACCCCAGACTTGTTGCGGGACTGGACCTCGGGAGCACCGGCGTCAAAGTACTCGTCACCGACGATGCCGGCACCGAAATGCTCATCGAGCAGAGTCCGACACCGTGGCGTCACGGCCCGGGCGGTACCACCGATCTCGCGGCCGAGGACTTGCTCGCCACCATCGCGAATCTGCTCGAGGCCGTCGCGCGCCGACTGCCCGAGGTGACCGGCGATCCCGCGTCGCGCATCGATGCGATCGCAGTGTCCGGAATGGGTGAGACGGGCTTCCTTCTGGATCAAGACAACGTTGTCCGAGCGCCGGCATTCGCGTGGTTCGATCCCCGAGGGCAACAGCAGGTCGACGCACTACCCCAGGATCTACGTGACCGGTTCGCCGGGAAGACAGGCCTTCCCGTCGGTGTCCAGGTGTCGGTGGTCAAGATCGCCCACCTGCGCGACAACGGACTGGAGCTGGCCGGACTGCGATGGTTCAACCTTCCCGAGTTCGTCGTGCTGTCCCTCGGTGGCCGCGCGGTGGCCGATTACTCGCTCGGTTCCCGAACCGGCCTGCTCGATCAGGACACCGGCGAGCCGTGGTCGGAGATGTTGACGCACTTGGGCGTCGGGGCCGAATTCATCCCGCCTCTCGTCGATGCGGGCACGGATCTGGGAACGGCAACCGGACCCGCCCTCCCCGACGCCATCGCGGGGGCACGGTTGACCGTGGCCGGCCATGACCACCTCGTCTCCGCCGTATCGGGTGGGGCAATCCCCAACGACCGCTATCACGTGTCGATGGGAACCGCCGAGGTGCTGCTGCGAGTGCTCGACGCTCCGCTGACGCCCGATGCACGAAGCCGTCTGGCCGATCATCTGATCAATTCGGTGCGGCATGTGGTTCCGGGCCAACACGTACTCGTCGCCGGAGTCAAGACCGGGCTGTTGATGCGACGGGCGTTGCAGTTGTGCGACATCACCGACCGCGCCGGGCGTGACCTGCTCGATCAGCGGGTGTGCGCATTGCCTGCCGGTGGACCGTCCACCGACGGCGGTATCGACATCGCCGGAGCCCGCAACGACGACGGGGTGCTGTCGATCACCGTGCGGACGGACGGGGTGAACGCGGCGGAGTTGTTCCGTTCGATTCTGTTGCACGGCAACGACGAGATCGCGCGGCTCATCGCCGCCCTCGACGCGGAGGTTGCCCCGGCCCGTTCCACGCTGCTCACCGGCGGCTGGGCGAGCATGGCCAGCGTTCGAGATGCCCGCGCGCAGGTGCTCCCCGATGTCTCGGTCTCCACCCGCGCCCAGGACACCGCCTACGGCGCAGCGTTGTTCGCGGCGCGACTACTGACGCTCATAGAGATCTGAGCCCACATTTCTGCAGTGAGACAACGTTGTCTCGCTCGCTCTCGACCCCAACCCAGCACCAGGAGAAAACAATGAACGAACTGACCACACTCGAACGTCGCGGAATGGCCGCCATCTCCACCGCCGACGGCAACATGCTCATCGTCGCAGGAGATCAACGCAACGGCATGAAGGCGGTCATGACGGACGCTCCCGACGGGCCCGGTTCGGTCACGTTCGAGCAGCTCGCCGACGCCAAGGCCGATCTGGTTCGCTACCTCGGCAATCACGCCCCGGCGATCCTGCTCGACCCGGAGGTCGCACTGCCCAAAATCGTCGACGAGGGTGTGCTCTCGCGGGGCACCGCGCTGGTGGTCGGCATGGACGCCTCGGGCTTCGAGGAGACCGACGGCCTGCGCTACACCCGGTACGTCGACGGCGTCACCCCGCGCGTCGTACGCGACCTGGGTGGCGATGTCGCCAAGATGCTCTTCTACATGCGTCCCGAACGGCAGGGCGTCGATTCCCGTGTCGCCGAGGAGATTCGCGACCTCGTCAAGGCGTGCTCCGCCGAAGGCCTGCTGCTCATCGTCGAAATCCTGACCTACAAGCTCGAGGGCGAATCGGACGAGGACTACAAGGCAGGCTTCGGCAAGATCATCGCCGACTCCACCCGCATCTCGGTCGAATGCGGTGCCAAGGTCCTCAAGCTCCCCTACCCCGGCTCCGCCGAGGCCTGCGCCGCCGTTACCGAAGCGGCACAGGGTGTTCCGTGGGCAGTGCTCTCGGCAGGCGTCGACCACGAGACGTTCATCGAGCAGGTACGCATCGCTGTAGCGAACGGCGCGCGCGGCGCGATGGCCGGCCGGTCACTGTGGAAGGACAGCATGGCCGTCTCCGCCGCGACCCGCGAGGACCTGCTCACCAACCGCGCACTCCCCCGCCTGCGCGAACTGAACGAGGCCGTCGACAACTGATCCGCATTCTTCGACTGCACGTTCTTCGACCGAGTCCGGACGCACCGTCCCGGGCTCGGTCGACGCCGTTCTGGGTAGCGTGAACCCATGACCGACGTTTCGAGACACATCCATATCGTTGCCGCTCCCGGAGTCTTCGCCGATCTCGCGACGGCGGAGGAACTGGCGAACCGGGCTCTCGCTGCTCGTGGCCTGACCGGTGAAATCGTCGATGCCGCAACCAGTTCCGACGAGGCGATCGTCGTTCCAGGTGACGGAATCCCGATCGATACGTCGCCGTACAGCAGTGCAGTTCGGGTCGATCTGGGTCAGTGCACTCCGGACAGATCACCGGGCATACGCACTCATATTCGCGGCCGTGGACTCGACGGTCTGCGATTCGCGATCGACAGCGTGTATTTCCACCGCTTCCACCCCGGAACGATCCTGTCCTACGGGGATCACCCGGAACAACGCGTCGAGCTGCGGGTGCCCGAGAGCGACGGTCCGTTCCCTGTCGCCGTGCTGATCCACGGTGGGTATTGGCGTTCGCGATGGGAATTCGATCTGATGGACGCGATGGCCGTCGATCTGACGGCACGTGGCTATGCCACCTGGAACATCGAATACCGTCGACCCGACGAACACGGCTGGGATGTGATGACCGACGATGTCGCGTCCGCGCTCGCAGCGTTGGAGACGGCACCCGGCGATCTGGATCTGTCTCAGGTAGTTCTGTTCGGCCATTCGGCGGGCGGTCAACTCGCACTGCGAGCCGCGGCCGATTCCTCAGGAAAGCCAGGGACACCCGCTCTCGCAGTGAGTCTGGCCGGGGTACTCGATCTGCGGGTCGGGGACGAGCGGTGGCTCGGCGAAGGGGCAGTGTCGAACGCGATCGGCGCACGATTCGCCGGTGCGCAGGAGACGTACGAGAAATCGTCGCCCATCTCGAGGCTTCCGCTCGGCGTCCCGCAGCTTGTGGTGAGTGCACTCGACGACGACCCCAATCTGCTCGAGATCAGCCGGGCGTACTACGCCGCCGCGTCGGCCGGCCCGGATTCGGTCGCCTCGATCGAAGGACCTGGGGGCCATTTCGCCGTCATCGACCCCGCGTCGGAGATCTTTCAGGACATCGTTCGCGAGGTCGACGCACGAATCCGAGGTACCCGAGACCACGCGTCCGAGTAAGTCCGTATCGTGCATGGTGTGACGCGCAGCACAACGATGTGTATGCCGAGACTTCAGGAGCGAGATCGATGAAGAGCACCATGCAGGACACCCCATTGTCCATCGGCCAGCTGGTTCGATTCGGGACGTCCATTCACTCCTCGGCCGAGATCACCACCTGGACCGACACCGGTCCGACCACGGTGACCTTCGGGGAATTGGGCAGGCGGGCAGCGCAACTGGCGCACGGTCTGCGGTCGATCGGCATCGACGACGATCAGCGCGTCGGAACGTTCATGTGGAACAACGCCCCGCACATGGAGGCCTACATGGCGATTCCAGCGATGGGCGCTGTGCTGCACACACTGAACATTCGGCTCTTTCCCGAGCAGCTCACCTACATCGTCAACCATGCCGAGGATCAGGTCATCATCGCCGACGCAAGTCTGCTCCCCCTGTTGACGCCGTTGCTGCCGACGTTCGAGACCGTGCGGCACCTCATCGTCGTCGGCGTCGATCCGGCACAGGTCACCGCACCAGACGGTATCGAGGTGCTCGGCTACGAGGACCTGCTCGGAGGCAAGCCGGAGGAGTTCGACTGGCCGGAGCTCGACGAACGATCAGCTGCCGCAATGTGTTACACCTCGGGCACCACCGGTGATCCCAAGGGCGTGGTGTACTCGCACCGCTCCATCTACCTGCACTCGATGCAAGCGTGTATGACCGACGCGATGGCGATTGCGCAGTCCGACAAGGTGTTGGCCATCGTGCCGATGTTCCACGCGATGTCCTGGGGCTTGCCGTATGCGGCGCTGATGGTCGGTGCGTCGCTGATCATGCCCGACAGGTTTCTGCAGCCGGCACCGCTGGCGGAGATGATGTCGACGCTGCGTCCGACGGCCGCAGCAGCGGTTCCGACCATCTGGCAGGCCCTGCTCGCTCATCTCGACGAGCACCCGACGGATCTGTCGAGCCTGCGTGACGTGGTGGTCGGCGGCGCCGCGTGCCCCCCGAGCCTGATGCGGGCGTTCCACGAGAAGTACGGAGTGCACATCTCTCAGGCGTGGGGCATGACCGAAACCTCCCCACTGGGCACCTCGGGCAAGCCCGATGCGGGCCTGTCGCCGGAGGACGAATTCGACTTGCGCTGTACGCAAGGCAGATTCGTCGCCGGAGTCCGAGCGCGACTCGTCGACGATGCAGGCACGGTGTTGCCATGGGACGGTGCGACCGTCGGGGAACTCGAAGTGCGTGGCCCGTGGATCACCGGCAGCTACTACCGCGCCGACGCCGACGACAAGTTCGACGACGGTTGGCTGCGCACCGGTGACGTGGGAACGATCTCCGAGGGCGGGTACCTGCGCCTGACCGATCGCTCCAAGGACATCATCAAGTCCGGTGGCGAATGGATCTCCTCGGTCGAGCTCGAGAACCAGGTGATGGGACATCCGGCCGTGCGGGAGGCCGCGGTCATAGGTGTGCCCGACCCGAAGTGGGACGAGCGGCCCTTGGTAGCCGTCGTCGTTCGCGAGGGGGCGTCGGTGACGGCCGAGGAGTTGAAGGAATTCCTCGACAGTCGTGTCGCGCATTGGCAGCTGCCGGAGCGGTGGACATTCATCGACGAGGTCCCGAAAACCAGCGTCGGCAAATACGACAAGAAGAGGCTGCGGAGCTCCCATGCCGACGGTGCATTGGAGGTCATCGAGCTGGTCTGATCCGTTCGGTGAGTTACACGTTCCTCACGCGAACTGCGAATACCAGTAATGGTCTACCCCTAGCGTCGTAACGGACAGCGACGGCGGGAAGTGGCGAACTGTGTTGATCAACCGTTGTGCATCGGCACTCGCGGTGATATCGGCCGTTCTGCATCTGAGAATGGGCGTCGGCGGCGTGTCGGGCATGTTGGTGACCGCCATGGCGGTGGTGTGCGTTGTGTGCGCCGCCGATCTGTGGCGGTCGACGAACAATCGTGCGTGGGTAGTGATGGCGGCATCGAGTGCCGTCATGCTGCTTGCACACGCCTCCAGTCCATCAGGGCACCATCAGCCTGTCGTGACCGACGCTGTCAGCGGTGCCTCCGCCGCCTCGATTCTCGCGGCGGTCGAACTCACGCTCGCCGCCGTCGTGGTTTTCGTTCGCACGCGCGGCATTCCGCCGGAACTTCTCCATCACCGACTGCAGGAGCCTCGATGACCGATACCTTTGCGCCCGTTGTAGTTCATCCCCTCGAACCGCTGAGCCCGCAGGAGATTTCGAGGACGTCGGCGGTAGTCGTTCGCGAGCGGAACCTGACCTCCGCTGCACGCTTCGTCTACATCGAACTGCTGGAACCGACGAAAACTGATCTGCAGCAATCGGATACGGACCGTCGAGCATTCGTCGTCCTGCGTGACCGTGACGCCCATGCCACTTTCGAGGCCGTTGTCTCGCTCACCCACGACGCCCTGATCAGCTACACCGAGATCGCCGACGCCCAGCCGCCCATCACGCTGGAGGAGTTCCTTCGCTGCGAGGAGGTCATCAAGGCGGACCCGCGTTGGCAGGCGGCAATGGTCAAACGCGGCGTCACCGACTTCTCGCTGGCAATGGTGGACAAGTGGGCCAGCGGCCACACCATGGAGGGCGACAACCCCGGCGGTCGACGCCTCGCCCGGCCACTGACGTTCGTACGAAGCGAAGCGCAGGAGAACGGCTACGCGCGGCCCGTCGAGAACCTCGTCGTGACGGTCGATATGGACACGATGGAGGTCGTCGACGTCGCAGACACCGGCGTCGTCCCCATCCCAGACACGCCCGGGAACTATCTGCCCGGATTCTACGAACGTCCCGGCAACGTCCCGGAGTTCGCGCACCAGCGGGCACCGATGAAGAAGATCGACATCACTCAACCCGACGGTCCGTCGTTCACGGTGGACGGCCACTACGTCGAGTGGGCGAATTGGCGCTTGCGCGTTGGCTTCACGCCGCGGGAGGGTCTCGTGCTGCACGATGTCGGATACGTCGATCGGGGAACCCTACGCCCGGTCATCCATCGAGCATCCCTGTCGGAGATGTATGTACCCTACGGCGATCCCGGGGACAGCCAGTGGAACAAGAACGTGTTCGACGAGGGCGAGTACGGGCTCGGCGTTCTCGCCAATTCGCTTCAGCTGGGCTGTGATTGCCTCGGCGAGATCCATTATTTCGACGCGTACGTCAACGATCAGGACGGTCAGCCGATCGAACTGCCGAATGTGATCTGCATGCACGAGGAGGACTACAGCATCGGCTGGAAGCACACCGACTTTCGCGACAACGTAGGCCAGGTCCGACGCAACCGTCGTCTCGTGGTGTCGTTCTTCGCTACCGTGGGCAATTACGACTACGGCTTCTACTGGCATCTGTATCTCGACGGGTCCATCGAGTTCGAGATCAAGCTGACCGGCATCATCTCCACCGGTGCGATCGAGCCGGGCACGGTCCCCGAGTTCGGCACTCTTGTCGCGCCCGGTCTCTACGGGCCTCATCACCAGCACTTCTTCAGTGTTCGTTTGGACATGAAGGTCGACGGCGAACGCAACAACCTGTACGAGCTCGAAGCCGAGGCCGTACCCGTCGGGCCGGACAATCCCCACGGCAACGCGTGGCGTCAGACCAAGCGCCATCTCGTCACCGAATCGCAGGCGCAGCGCGTCGCCGATCCACTCCGGGCTCGTTCCTGGTTGATTGCCAACGCGGACAGGAAGAACAAGCTCGGTGGGCACATCGGGTACAAGATCGAGCCGTCCGGTGCGGTCGCTCTGCCTCTGGCACAGCCAGGTTCGCAGCAGGCGCGCCGAGGCGGGTTCGCCACCAAGCACCTGTGGGCGACGCCGTACGCAGAACGGGAGCGCTATGCGGCCGGTGAGTACGTGGCGCAGAACCCCGGACCCGATGGGTTGGTGAAGTACACGAGCGGTGACCGTTCCCTGGAGAACGCCGACCTGGTCATCTGGCCCACGATCGCTGCACACCATGTGGTGCGGCCCGAGGATTGGCCGGTGATGCCGGTCAGTCATGTGAGTCTGCACCTCAAGCCCACCGGGTTCTTCGACGGCAATCCGATGCTGGATCTGGCACCGGAGACGCCGAAGCCCGCCGGACATTGCTGCAACGAGTAGCTGTCTGCGACCAGGCCCGGGGACCGCGGTCTCCGGGCTTACGCGTCTAGGTCGCAGTCTCGGTGACCGAGGCACTCACCAGCGACGAGGTGCGCACACTCAATCGCGTTCGATCGGCTCGGAACAGGTCGACGGAATATTCGACGGGTCGTTCGGACTGGTCGTATCCGATGCGTTCGAGTTTCAGGATGGGTGTTCCCTCGGGTTGGCGGAGCAGCGAGCCCGCGGGCGCACTGATCGTCGCCAGTTCGATGGATTCGTCTGCCATGCACACCGATACGCCGAGCCGGGTACGCAGAGCCTCGTACACCGAGTCCAACGGAGTCTCCAGAACTCGGCCACAGATGCTGTCGCTGAGGTACATCTGCTCCAGCGACAGCGTGTCGCCGTCGGCGAAGCGCAGGCGCAGCAGCGATACCACCGGTCCGTCTCCCAGGACCTGCGCCGCCTCCGGGCTCGGCTCGGCGATGCGCGCCGAGATGACTTTGGTCCCGTCTCGAAATCCCTGCTCGTGCAGCATCTGTGGGACGCCCTTGACGGTGTTGAGGCTTCGGAGCAGTCGCCGGCTCTGACAGAGGGACTGCGCACTTTCCGGCGAGGACGAACCCGGTGTCACCGAGGTCAGAAAGGCACCGCCTGCCCTACCCTTCGTCCGTCGGATGACACCGTCGCGTTCGAGGAGATCCAGCGCTTTGCGCAGTGTCGTCCGCGACGTGCCGAGCCGCTCGGCCAGTTCGCGTTCGGGAGGCAACCGGGCAACGGAGCGCGATTCGAGCTCGGCCGCCAGCCGAAGAAGCGCCGCGTGCGTCTGTTCCATCAACAGCACCGGACCACCTCGATTTCTCCTGGAATGACTGCAGTGTCCATTCAATCTTCAATCAGGCCCGCGCAACACCCCTCGACCTGGGCATTAACGCACGATTAACACGGCGGGTGTCCTATGACCCGCAACCAGGTCATGCGTTACACGACGTTCACGTATCGACGAGAAAACCAGAAATGGTCTACGCCCATCGTTGCACCTACCCGAGAACGCAACATCTACCGAAGGGTGCAACACCGTGGAGGATTCCAGGTCGGCACGCGCCGCTCTCGGCGTGGAGCTCGCGCGCTCGGCGGGCGAGATCGCTCGTCGCTGGTTCGACACCTCAGGCCTCACCGTCGAACAGAAACAGGACGGTTCCCCTGTTACACAGGCGGATCGCGATATCGAGACGCACATCAGAGCCGGCGTCGCCGAGCACTTCCCCACCGACGGCTTTCTCGGAGAGGAGTTCGGTGAAACCGGCGGCACCTCCGACTACCGCTGGATCGTCGACCCGATCGACGGCACCAAATCGTTCGTGCACGGAGTTCCTCTGTACGCCAACCTGATTGCGATCGAGGAAGGCGACGAGATCGTCTTCGGTGCCATCAACCTACCCAGCGTCGACATCCTCATGCACGCCGAGCGCGGCAAAGGGTGCTGGAAAAATGGTGAGCAGGTGCATGTTTCGAGCAGGACCGATCTCGACGGTGCCTACGTGATGGCAACCTGGCTCGAGGACTGGCACCCGGATACCATCGTCGACCTCCACGCCACGGGTGCCGTACTACGCACCTGGGGCGACGCCTACGGCTACATGATGGTCGCGAGCGGCCAGGCCGATGCCGTGGTCGACTACACGACGCAGATCTACGATCTTGCCCCCATGCCGGTGATCATCGAGGAAGCCGGCGGCACCTTCACCTCGCTCGACGGAGCGCGAGACTTCGACAAAGGCAACGGGATTGCGACCAACGGCGTAATTCACGACTCGGTTCTCAAAATAGTCAACCAAGGATGACGCACATGAAAGAGTACATTCGCGGCCTGAGCCGAAAGAGCATCATGACGTTCTTCGGCGGTACCTACGCTCTCGCTCTGCTCTTCGCACTGTTCCCACCGCTCTACATGTGGGGCAGCGGAATTCGCTACGAAATCCTCGGTATCCCGTTCGCCATCATGTACTGGCTGATCAACGGGGTCGTGCTCGGACTGACCCTGTGGGGCCTCTACATCGTCGAGGACATCCGAGGCGAACTCGACGAGGACCTCCTCCCCGCTACCGCACCGCTGACTGGAGAATGACATGTTGATCATGCTGGGAATGCTCGGCGTCTTCTACGCCGTCGTCATCTTCATTCTGTACACCACCCAACAGAAGACCTCCCCGACGTTCGACGAGTACTCGGTGGGCGGTCGCAGCTACGGCCCCTGGTATGTCGCGATGAGCTACGTCAACTCGTGGTGGCCGGGTTCGGTGTTCATCGCGTTCTTCGGACTCGCCAGCGGCGCAGGCGTATTCGGCATGTACGGCCTCGCCTACTCCAGCCTCGGTGTCGCCATGATGTACTTCATGGCCACCCGCGCCTGGCGATGGGGCGCGAAGTACAACCTCCGCTCACAGCCCGACCTGCTGGGCCTGCGCTTCAACTCGCGCGGCACCAAGATCGTCGCCAGCGTCATCGGTATCGTCTCGCTCTTCCCCTGGGTGGTGCTCGGTATGCAGGCACTCGGCGAGGTCTTCCAGATCGCCAGTGCCGGAGCATGGTCGGTCACCACGTGCCTGTTCGTCGGCCTGGCCGTCATCGTCATCCGTCAGTACTGGACCGTCAAGATGGGCATGCGCGGGTTGATCATGACCGACATGTTCCAGGGCATCGTCGCGTATGTCTTCTCCGCGGCACTCTGCCTGATCCTCCTCTCCGGCGTCGCCGGCGGGCCTATCAGCTTCTCGACTCTGGGAGACGTCGCCGACCAGTATCTCCGCGTACCCGGCGACGGCGACTCCTACGGCCCGTTCTACCTCTTCGCCCTCATCTTCACCGGTGTCGTCGGATCGCTCTGCTGGCCGACGAGTTTTCAGCGGATCTACACCGCATCCAGTGTCCGCGCAGTCAAGTCCGGCACCATCCGCACCGTGCTGATCTCCGGCGTCTTCTACTCACTGCTCATGCTCGTCGGTATCGCAGGCACGGTCATTCCCGCCGTCGCCGATTCACCGCAGACCGGCTGGTTCACCATTGCCGAGAGCTACGGTGGGACGTGGCTTCTGGGACTCGCCGCCACCATGGTGTTCGCCGCATCCATGGGCCACATCGACGGCAGCGTGCAGGTCTGCGGACTGCAGATCGCCAACGACATCGTCAACTCCGACAAGCGCAAACTCTCCGACAGCCAACTCACCAAGGTGGCCAAGACGAGCATGCTCGCGTTCATGGCAGCGGCGGCCATCGTCGCCTACGCCACCTTCAACATGACGCGCCTACAACTCCTCGCGCAGATCTCGTACCAAGGCGTTGTGCAGCTTGCCATTCCACTGTTCCTCGGCATCTTCTGGCGAGGCGGCAACGGTAAGGGCGCAGTCGCCGGAATGATCTCCGGCTTCACCGTCGCACTGGTGCTCACCGCGATCTTCCCCGACGACATCGTCGGACTCGGCAGCCTCACCGGCGGAGTCGTCGGCATGGCCGTCAACCTGGTCGTCTTCCTCATCGTCTCCAAGGTCACCGGAATCACGGCCGAGGAGAAGGCACGCGTCGACGAGATGTTCGCGGTCGGCAAGCGTCCTACCCGCACAGCACCGGTCGACCTGTCCTTCGAGGACCGGATCGACGAACTCGCTGCCAACCCCGCACCGGAGAAGATCTAGTGACTTTTCTCGACGATTTCGCCGCGATGTCGCAGTTCGGTGCCACCGCCGCCGGCGGCGTGCACCGCGAGGCAGCGACCGCGGACGACGGTCGAACCAGGCGGTTCCTTGCCGACTGGTTCGACCGGCACGGCTTCACCACCACCGTCGACGCGGTGGGAAACATGTACGGCACCGTCGAGTTGGTTCCCGGCGCACCGTACGTCCTCGTCGGCTCGCATCTCGACAGTCAGCCGACGGCCGGAAAGTACGACGGGGCCTACGGGGTCCTCGCCGCGGCACACGCCGCGTACGAGGTCTCGGAATGCGTCGAACGGGGCTCGGTCGCTCCACAATTCAACCTCGCGGTGGTGAACTGGTTCAACGAGGAAGGTTCCCGTTTCTCGCCCAGCCTCATGGGAAGCGGGGTCTTCATCGGCAAGTTCGACGCCGAGAACATCCTGAAGGTCACCGACCGCAATGGCGTCAGCGTGCGAGATGCTCTGTCCGATATCGGATTTCACGGCAACGGCGATGCACCCGAGGCCGCGTCCTACGCCGAAATCCACATCGAACAGGGCCCCATTCTCGCGGACACGGGCACGACGATCGGCATCGTCACCGCCAACTGGGCCGCACGGAAGTACTCGATCACCGTTCACGGTGAGCAGTCGCACACCGGAGCAACGCATATGGCCCTGCGTCACGACGCGTTGGTCGGCGCATCGCGCATCGTGCTCGCCACCCGCGAACTCACCACGCAGTTCCCGCAGGAGGCGCTGCTGGCCTCGGTCGGCGAGTTCGATGTCGAACCCAACTCCCCCATCGTCGTGCCGTCGAAGGTCACCATGGCCATCGACATCCGGTCCTCCGATCCCGAGGTTCTCGAGCAGGCCCACGAGAAGCTTCTTGCAGCAATCGATTCCGTCAACACCGACGGGGAGGTGCGGGTCAGCGTCGACACCTCGGCGCTACGGCCGTCCACGAGCTACCAGATCGAGGGCGTCGAACTGGCGGAGGAGGCAGCCGAGGCACTCGGATTGTCGTCCCGACGGATGCTCACGATGGCCGGCCACGACTCGGTGAACCTCAAGGACGTCGTCCCGACGGTGATGCTGTTCGTCCCCAGCGTCGACGGAATCTCGCACAGCGAGAAAGAACTGACCCACGACAGCGACCTGCTCGACGGCGTGAAAATGCTCGCCGAGACGGTAGCGCGCATGGTCCGCGGCGATATCGGAGTCGGCCGATCTTCCGAACTCGCCGGCACCAGCCGCACTCGAGCATAGAAAGCAGAACCAGATGATCGATTTGAGCGGCAAGACTGCCGTGGTCACAGGCGGGTCCCGCGGCATCGGACGAGCAGTCGCGACCACTTTGGCGGCGGCCGGCGCGCACGTGGTGATCGCCGACCGCAGCGATGCACTCCGCACCGACGGCGCATCGACATCGAATCTGATCTGTGATGCGGGAGGCACCGCCGAGTCCGTCCTGCTGGACATCTCCGATTCCCGGCAGGTCGACGCGGTCTTCGCGGACGTCGCGGGCCGATCGGGCATCGACATCCTCGTCAACAACGCCGGAGTGCTCAGTGCCGGAACGGTCCTCGACACGACCGACGATGCGTGGCGGTCACTTTTCGCAGTGAACGTGGACGGGACGTTCTTCTGCACCCGAGCGGCGATACGGCACATGGTCGACGCCGGGCGGGGCGGCAAGATCGTCAACGTCGCGTCGATCAGCGGCCTGCGGGCCAATCCAGGATTTGCCGGGTACTGCGCGGCGAAGGGAGCGATGGTCAACTTCACTCGGCAGGTCGGCATCGACTATGCACCGATGGGAATCAACGTCAACGGCGTTGCGCCCGGCTTCGTCGAGACCGACATGACCGCGATCTACGACGCGTCCATCCGCGCTGCTCTGGAGGGGCAGACGCCCAACGGCAAATGGGCAGATCCGCAGCACATCGCCGACACCGTGCTGTTCCTGGCCTCCCCGCTCTCGGACCACATCTGCGGAGAGATCGTGGCCGTGGACGGCGGCTGGCTCGTCGGCACTCCGGTCGTACCGGCGGTAACCGCGGTATCGGCATGAAAGGCACGCGATGAATCCCCTGTTGACCAAAACCGTCGCCGAGATACGTGCGGCATTCGGCACCGGTGAGCTCACTCCCGTGCAGTTGCTCGACGCCACCTTGGAGCATCTGTCGGCGACCGACCCCGTGATCAATGCGATGGCGTACGTGGACGAGTCGGGTGCCCGTGCAGCCGCGGCAGCCGCGACCGACCGACTCGTATCCGGCCGTGCCCGAGGAGGCCTGGACGGGATTCCGGTGACGATCAAAGACAGCGTCCATGCGATCGGGATGCCGTGGCGGCACGGCGTCGCCGCGAATGCGGACCTGCCGATGTCCACGGTCGACGCGCCGCCGGCCGCCCGGCTGAAGGAAGCGGGTGCCGTCATCGTCGGCAAGACCACGATGCCGGACATGGGGATGATGGCAGCCGGCGTCAGCTCGCTGTACGGAATCACCAGCAATCCTTGGGACCCTTCGCGCAACACCGGTGGATCCAGTGCCGGTGCAGGCGCGTCGCTGGCGTCGGGCATCGGGTTCGGCTCTGTCGGTTCCGATATCGCCGGGTCGGTGCGGTTGCCTGCGGGACACTGCGGGCTCGTTGCGTTGAAGCCGACGCAGGGCCGCATACCGCACACCGCTCCGTCGACCATGCGATCGGCCGGTCCTATGGCCCGCACCGTCGACGATCTCATCGACCTCTACGGCGTTGTCTCGAGGCCCGATCCACGCGACACGTGGAGCCTGCCCCACGAGGACACCACCGACATACGCGCAAGCCTGTCTCCTGCCGGACTTCGCATCGGCGTCATGCTCGACATGGGCTACGGTCCCACCGTTTCCGACGACGTACAGGCCGTGGTGCGTTCTGCCGCAATGCAACTGAGTGCAGCGGGTGCCGTGGTCACCGACATGCCGCCGATCTTCGGCGTGGATCCGTACCCGGCGTTGGATCGCCTGTTCCAGGTTCGTGCGCGCACGGAGTGGGAGGCCATTCCCGAGAGTCGTCGATCGCAGGTACTGCCCGCGGTCGCGGAGTGGGCCTCGGCGGCGGCGCAGTATTCGGCCGCTCAGTTCACGCGAGATACCGATGCGGTGATGCGCTCGCAGGAATCTGTTCGAGCGCAGACGTCCGAATTCGACTTCGTCATTTCCCCGGTCGTTCCCACAGTGGGCTTCGGTGCCGAGGAAGTCGGGCTCGACCCGGCACAACCGTTGGGCCACTGCAGTTTCACCGCATGGTTCAACCAGACCGCGCAACCGGCCTCGGCGCTCTGTTTCGGCTTCGCCGGACACATGCCTGTCGGGATACAGGTCGTCGGACCTCGGTTCGCCGACCAGGCGGTGCTGAGGCTGACGAAATGGCTCGAAGGTGCACGGGGATTCGAGATGAACTGGCCGACGGCTGTGGCCGCTGACAAGATCGGAGTGCTGGGATGACTGTGCGGCAGACACTGAGCGAGTTGGGTATCTGGGCAACGGGCGACCTGACGTTGGACCCCGGTACCACCATGGCGAGCCCCAGTTGGTGGGGCGCGGACTCCGAGCGGTATTCGGCGCGGGCCGAGGTTGCGGACTCCGGCGCGGGCTCGGCCGCATACGTGAAAGTGACGGAACCGCACGCTCGCGACTACATCGATGTCGCAGCGACGTTCTCGGCGGCGACCGCGGCCGGCGACGCGGGCATCGGACCGAAAGTCTTCTTCTCCGACGCAGCCTCCGGTGTGCTGGTCATGGAGGACTTCACCGGACGGTGTTCGACCGCAACGCTCGATCTGTTCGACGAGGACGCGAATGTGGAGAAGCTGGTGGCGCTGCGGACATCCGTTCACCGGCTCAGCGGAATCACCAGACGTGCGTCGGTGTTCGAGGACCTGACGCACGTGATCGGTTTGGTCGAGAAGGTCGGGGGGTTGTTCCCGGCCGACTTCGATTGGATGCTGCGGACTCTCGCGCCTGCTCGAGTCCGCATCGACGGTGCCGGGTTCGACGCGGTCCCCTGCCACGGCGACGGCAACGTCTCCAATGTCCTGATGCTCGACGACGGCGGTATGCGGCTCGTCGACTGGGACGTTGCGGCGCTGATGGATCCGTTGCAGGACATCGGTGCCTTGCTCGCGGAGATCCGTCCGTTCGACACCGACGCACGCGAGGTGTTCGAGATGATGTGGGGATCGTTCGACAGTGCGCTGTTCGATCGCGCCCGTGTATACGGCATCGCCGACTCCCTGCGGTGGGCCCTCATCGGCTCGTATGCCGACGCGATGAGGCCAGGCACGCAGGAGTATTCGAAGTTCTCCGACTGGCAGTTCCTGAGAGCGCGGGCTGGATTGCGCGACCCCCATTTCGACGACCGAGTACGGAATATCTGAGGTGGCCATGAACGAGATCGCACTGGGATCTGCCCGAACCGAGCCCGAACGGCAGGTGGAGAAGGCTCTGGCCGCCGTTGCGGAGTGGGAGGGCCTGAACATCACCTACGCTCCGGTACCCGGAGGGTTGATGAACAGCAATTGGCGCATCACCGTCGAAGGGAAACCCAAGCGCTACTTCATGAAACTCCCCGGCGCCGGGACGGATTCGTTCATCGACCGGTCACTGGCCAACGAAGCCGCTCGCCGGGCAGGCGCTCTGGACATCGGGCCGGAGGTGGTGCTGTTCGATCCGGTGACCGGGGTGGAGGTGATCGAATTCCTGGAAGGCTACCGAGCGTGCACCAACGGCGACCTCAAGCGTCCCGAGATCCCGATGGGCATGATCGATGTGTATCGCGTGCTTCATTCGGGAAGCAAGCTCAGCATCACGAAGACGATCTTCGACATGATCGACGAACACCTCGATCAGGTTGCCGAACTCGGTGTGCGGTTGCCGCGCGACGCAGAGCTGATCCTCGCCGAGTACGGGCAGGCGAAGAACGCGATGCTGGCGTCCGGCCTGGATCTGGTTGCATGTCACAACGACCCGATGCCAGGAAACATCCTCATCGGTGACGGCCTGCCGATGAAACTGGTGGACTACGAGTTCGCATCCAACAACGACCGCGCCTACGAGCTCGCCGTCATGATCACCGAGATGTTCTACGGCGAGCAGCAGACGATGGAATTGATCGAGGAGTTCTACGGCAAGGCCGAGTGGTCGATGATCTCTCGCGTGCAGGTGTGCAGCGCGCTCGCGGACGTGAAGTGGGGCCTGTGGGGTTGCATGAACCACAAGCTCAGCACCGCATGGGATTTCGACTACCACAAGTACGGAACCTGGAAGCTCGCCCGCGCCAGGATGAAGATGGCGGATCCGCGTTGGGCGTTCTGGCTGCAGGGGTTGTGAGGTGACCACACTCGATCGCGTCGGAGCCCTGAGCGTCAACGGATTCGATGCATCCTCGACCGTGGGACTCAGCACTCGCACGCTCGATCTGGTCGAACGCCGGAGGCGCGTCCTCGGGCCCGCCTACCACCTGATGTACGAGTCTCCGCTCGAGTTGGTACGAGGAGAGGGTGTGTACGTCTACGACGCCGACGGCACTCGATACCTCGACATGTACAACAACGTCGCCAGCGTGGGGCATTGCCATCCCCGGGTTGTCGACGCCGTCACCCGGCAGATGTCGAGGATCAACACGCACACGCGGTACCTGCACGAGGCCGTGATCGGCTACGCAGAAGATCTGGTCGGCACTTTCCCGGAAAACCTGAGCACGGCGATGTTCACGTGTACCGGGTCCGAGGCGAACGACCTCGCTCTCCGGATCGCACGGCACGCGACCGGCCGTCAGGGCATCATCGTCACCGAAAGCGCTTATCACGGTGGAACCGTGGATGTGGCGGCGTGTTCGCCGTCGATGGGTCCGGCGTCCGTCCGCGACGCGGAGTGGGTGCGGACGGTTCCGGCCCCGGACGCCTACCGGGTGGACGGCGATCCGGGCACGTGGTTCGCCGAGAAGGTGCAGGCACAGATCGACGACTTGGTCTGCAGCGGTGTCGGTTTCGCTGCGCTGATGGTCGATTCGATCTTCGCCTCCGACGGGATCTTGCCGGAGCCGACACCGTTCCTGAAGCCTGCAGCGGACGTCGTTCACGCAGCGGGTGGGATGTTGATCGCCGACGAGGTGCAGCCGGGATTCGGCCGACTGGGCGCATCGATGTGGGGCTTCGAGCGGCACGGGTTGCTGCCCGACATCGTGACGATGGGCAAACCGATGGGTAACGGGATGCCCATCGCCGGACTGGTCATGCAGAGTTCGTTGGCCGAGTCGTTCGGACGAGACCTGCGCTACTTCAACACCTTCGGTGGCAATCCGGTGACCGTTGCTGCGGCCCAGGCGGTTCTCGACGTGATCCGCGACGAGGACTTGGTCGCCAACTCCGCCTCGATGGGTTCGCGCATGCTGACGGGCCTGAGAGGACTTGCCCCGAGTATCGATTCCATCGGTGACATCCGTGGTGCGGGGTTGTTCGTCGGAGTCGAATTCATCGGCCCGGCGGGTGAACCGGATCCGGCCGAGGCATTGCGCGTGGTCAACGCCATGAAGGAACGCGGGGTGTTGATCTCGGCCACCGGTTCGTACGGAAACACATTGAAGATCAGACCGCCGTTGACCATCGAGTCGGCAGACATCGACCTGTTCCTCGACATGTTCGCGGCGGTCGTGGCCTGATACGAATGTCTGTCAGGCGTCGGTCGGGCCCAGCGACGCCAAGGTTCTGTCGGCCACTCGTTCGAGTTGACCCCGCGTTGCGCCGTCCCGGGCTCGCTGAGACATGCCCTGAATGATCACACCGATCAATTCCGCAACGTCGACGGGCTCCCATGACGGGGGCAGGATGCCGTCGGCGATGTTCTCCGAAATGCGCTCCGACAGCAGCGCGACGTTGGCATTGCGCATGTCCCGCAACCGATCTGCTATCCCTCGGTTGGCGTCGGTGACGCCGACGGCCGAGCTGATGATCAGACAGCCCCCCGGACACGAATCGTCGGTGTAGTGCACAGCCGCGTCGTACAGCAGCCGTGAGATGAGCTTGGCGGCCTGCGGCTCCTCGGCGAACGCCCGGGCCATGAAGTCCCCGCGCGTAGCGAGGTAGCGGTCCACCGCTGCGAAGAACAGCCCCTCCTTGCCGCCGAATGCACTGTAGAGACTGGGCGGGTTGATGCCCATGGCACCGGTCAGCATCGACACCGAGGTGCCCTCGTACCCGTGCTCCCAGAAGGCGAACATCGCCTTGTCCAGCGCAGAGTCGACATCGAACTTGCGCCCCTGCCCTCGCACGCCGGCCATAGGCCCTCCTGTGTCACATCGCAACAGTTCTGTTCAGCTGTGATCTACTCTACTCCTGTAGCGATCACTAAGCGAATCCCTTACGCTTCTGCAAGAACTTCGGTTCGGCGCCGCACGGAAGAGAGCGAATACAGCCCGAGAGTGCACATCACCGTCCAGGGGGATCGAAATGCGTAGTGCCGCTTCATTCAAACTCGGACTCAGTCACAGCGCAGACACCGACTCGGCGTGGAAGGTCGAGGCGGTGAAGCAGGTCGAGTACCACGTCATCGCCGCACGGAACCTGTTCGAGACGGAAAACGCCCAGCTGTTGACCGGCTGCAGCGCAGCACCGCTGACCCGGGGAGACAGACGCCTCGTCGTGATCGACTCCAATGTCGATCGCATCCACGGCGACCGCATCAGGAGATACTTCGAGCACCACGGGGTGGCCGCATCGTTCGTGCCGATGCGCGCCGACGAAACGGTGAAGGAATGGAGCTCGGTCATCCGCGTCGTCGACGCGATGAACGGATTCGGTATCGACCGACGACGCGAGCCGGTCATCGCCGTCGGCGGTGGCGTGCTGCTCGACGTCGTCGGATTCGCCGCGAGTGTCTATCGGCGCGGCACTCCGTACATCAGGATTCCCACCACCTTGATCGGTCTCGTCGACGCCGGAGTGGGCGTCAAGACGGGTGTCAACTACGGCATGGGCAAGAACCGCCTCGGAACGTACGCCCCCGCCATCGCCACCTACGTGGACCGCTCATTCCTGCGCACCCTCGACGACCGACACCTGTCCAACGGTCTCGCCGAGATCCTGAAGATGGCGTTGATCAAGTCGGTCGACCTGTTCGAGCTGCTCGAAACCTACGGTCAACGCCTGATCGCCGACAATTTTCAAGGTACGTGCAGCGAACTCGACACTGCTGCAACGCAGGTCATTGCCGAATCGATCCACCTCATGCTCGAGGAGCTTCAACCCAACCTGTGGGAGTCCTGCCTCGAACGGTGCGTGGACTACGGCCACACGTTCTCGCCCACACTCGAGATGGAGGCTCTGCCCGCTCTGCTGCACGGCGAGGCCGTCAGCATCGACATGGCGCTCACCTCCGCGCTGGGTTTCCTGCGCGGAAGCCTCAGCAGAGAGGATCTGGACCGGATTCTCACGGTGATGAAACGGCTCGGCCTCCCCGTCTGGAACGACGTGTTGTCCACCGCAGGCGTGCTCGACGCCGCACTCGCAGACACCGTCCGCCATCGAGACGGACGTCAGCGACTGCCGCTGCCCGTCGGTATCGGCGGACACCATTTCGCCAACGATGTGACCAACGAGGAGATCGCGTCCGCGCTGACTCTTCTCGCGCGCAAGAACACCGGGCTGGCCAACGGTGAAGTCTCGGTGACGAAGGTCGCGTCATGAAGTGGGACAGCCTGTACATCGAGGGCTTCGGGTCCTATCTACCCGAAAGCCGAGTGCAGGCGGCCGATATGGTCGCGGCGGGGCGATTCGACTCGGTCGAGCACCAGAAGACCGGGCAGACGTCGGTCGCGGTCTCGAATCCCGACCTCGGCGAGTCCGCGCCGGACATGGCCGTCCTCGCGGGCCGAGCCGCGTTGCAGGACAGCGGAATCAACACTGACGAGATCGATCTTCTGGTACACGCTGTCGTTCTGCACAACGGTCTGGAGGCCTGGAACTGCGGTGCGTACATCCAGAACGAACTCGGCATCGACGACTGTCTGCCCATCGAGATCCGCACCGCATGTGCCGGCGCGATCGTGGGCATGGAGATGATCGGTCGTTGGTTCGACGGACGCGGCAAGGGATTGGTGACCGCGTCCGACGCATGGCGAATGCCACTGTTCGACCGGTGGAAGTCCGACAGCGGACTCGTCTACGGCGACGGTGCGGCCGCCGCCGTCGTCGGACCCGATCTCGGCCCGTTCCGCATCCTGTCGACATCCGTGGTCAGCGATGCGCACCTCGAACAGATGCACCGCGGCTTCGACAGCCTGGACATGCCGGTCTACGACACCGACGGGCCCATCGACCTGAGAGCACGCGTCGCGGGCTTCACCGCGACACACTCCATCGACGAGTTCTGGTCCCGCAACGCAGCGGCTCTGTCGCGTTGTGCCGAAACGGCACTGGGTGACTCGGCGACCCATCACGGCGAGATCGGCAGGTGGATCGTCCCGAACTTCGGCAACGTTCTGCTGCGCAAGCAGTGTTTCGAGCCTCTCAAGATCAAGCCCGACCAGACGCTGGTCGAACTGGGGCGCGAGATCGGACACACCGGGGCTGCCGACCCGTTGCTCGGCCTCGACCTGCTCCGGCACACCGAAACCCTGCAGCCCGGTGACCGAATCATGCTCACCGGCATCGGCGTCGGGTTCACCTGGGGATGCGCAGTAGTCGAGTACACCGGCCACGACAACACCACGAAGGGATAGACCAATGGTCACCGAGACACGTCACGAAGCGCCCGCGGTCAACGCGAACGCGGCCATCATCTGGATGCTGCTCGCAGTGTTCGGGGTGGGGACCGTCGAATACCTCGTCGCCGGAGTTCTACAGGACATCTCCTCCGATGTCGGTGTGAGTGATTCGACTGCGGGCCTGCTGATCACGATCTACGCCGTCACGGTGGTCATCGGCGGCCCCCTTCTCACCATCGCCACCACCAAAGTCCCTCGCACCCCGCTCATCGCCGCTTTGATGGCCTTGTTCGTCATCGGCAACATCGGCACCGCACTGGCCCCGAACTTCGCGACCCTCGTGGTCTTCCGAATCATTACGGCGCTCCCCCACGCGACGTTCTTCGCACTGTGCCTGGTGTTGGCAACATCGTTGGTGGAACCGGAATTTCAGGGCCGCGTCATCGCACGCGTGACGCTGGGGCTCAACCTCGCCACCGTCCTCGGAGTTCCGTTGGGGACGCTGATCGGCTCGCAGCTCGGTTGGCGTTGGTCGTTCGCCATCGTCGCGCTCTTCCAATTGTTGGTCACCGCCGCCTTGATCGCCTCGACCCGACGAGCAGCACCGTCACATCAGACCGGCAGTGTCACTTCGGAACTGAGCGTGTTCACCCGCGGACCGGTGTTGTGGGCAATCGGCCTCACGGCGCTGAGCCAGGCCGCGCTGTTCGTGGTGTTCACCTACATCGCGCCCTACCTGACCGATCACGCCGGCATCTCCGCATCGACCGTCACCATCGTGCTGTTCGTCTTCGGCGTCGGCTCGGTGGTCGGCAACCAGCTCGGCGGATACTTCGCAGACAAAGCACTGGACACGACGCTGTACACGGCGCTGACGGCACTCGCGGGCGCACTCGTCGTCCTGTTCCTCTTCGGCGGCACAGCATGGTTCGCGTTCGCGTGGATGTTCGTTCTCGGTGCCGCGGGCTTCTCGATCATCCCGCCACTGGCCTCGAAGTTGATCGGCGCGGCCAGTGAAGCGCCCCACCTCGCGGCCACCGTCAACATCGCCGGGTTCCAACTCGCCAACGCAGCGGGTGCCTGGATCGGTTCCATCGCCCTGTCGGGAGGCAGCAGCGTCTCGGTCCTGCCTGCCATCGGAGCGGTCCTCGCCGTCGGCGCGGTGGTGCTGCTGTTCGTCAGTCGTCGCGCGTCACAGGTGGCCGCATGAGAGCCGCGGTGATCGACGCGCCGCATTCCGTTTCGATCGTCGAGCTCGACGCACCGGTCTGCGGCCCGGACGACGTCGTGGTCGCTGTCTCGTACGTCGGGCTGTGCGGTACGGATCTGGAACTGTTGCACGGCACGTCCTCGTACCTGACCGACGGGAAGACGTCCTTTCCGCACCACTTCGGCCACGAGTGGGTCGGCGTGGTCGAACGGACGGGCAGCGGCGTCCGCGATCTCGATGCCGGTGACGCGGTCACCGGAAGCACCATGCTCTTCTGTCAGTCCTGCACGGCCTGCGGATCGGGTAAACGAAACCAGTGTTCGGATCTTCGCGAGGTCGGCCTCTACGAACACGGCGGGGCTGCAGCACAATTCCTCGTCATGCCGCGGCGCGCCGTGGTCTCGCTGGGACGGGTGACAGCCGAACCCGAACATGTCCTCATCGAACCGCTGGTGACCGTACTCGAAGCTGTCGACGCGGCATCGGTGTCGCCGGGCGATCGGGTCCTCGTCGTCGGGGCGGGAACCATCGGCAGTCTCGCGGTGGCCATGCTTTCCCGCTACCCCGTCACCGTCGACATTCTCGAACCACGATGCATCGAGCACCTCGACCCAAGCGCGGTGGCTCGCACTTTCACCGAGGCCGACGCTCTGACCGGGCCATACGACATCGTCGTGGAGGCATCGGGCGGCGTCGGCGCACTGAGCACTGCAATCGGGGTACTGCGCCCCGGTGGAAAGTGCATTCTCGTCGGCGTGGCTGCGCACTGCGAGTCCATCGACCCCGGAGCGGTTGCGCTGGCGGGTATCTCGATCATCGGGATTCGTCACGGTGTCGATCACTATCGCCGTGCTGCGGCGCTCTTCCCGCTCATTCGTCCCGCCCTGGCGGCGCTCATCGACAGCGTGGTCCCGTTGTCCGACGCCAAGGCGGCCTTCGATCGTCTCGAAAGCCACAGGTCACGCCCGAAGGTGGTGATCGCAGTTGAGTAGACCCGGCTACACCGTCGTCACCGGTGCCAGTAGCGGAATCGGACGTGCGATCGCCGTGGCCCTCGCACGCGAGGGACACAACCTGATCCTCGGATACGGCAACGGCACCGAC
Source organism: Rhodococcus sp. 05-339-2 (assembly GCF_002258965.1). Classification (NCBI taxonomy): domain Bacteria; kingdom Bacillati; phylum Actinomycetota; class Actinomycetes; order Mycobacteriales; family Nocardiaceae; genus Rhodococcus; species Rhodococcus sp. 05-339-2. Next base: position 167,076 of record NZ_NOYW01000011.1, on the reverse strand, counting down.
CGAGTCAGTCGACTGATCGACGATATTCGAGCGTCGTATCCCGTCGACGCGATTGCGCTCCAGCTCGATCTGCGTGACGCGCGGGCCACGGTCGCCGCAGTCGAGGGCGCGATCGGCACGTTCGGCGAGATCCGATGCCTTGTCAACAACGCCGGCGTCAACGACCGGTCCTCGGCCGACGGTCTCGATGTCCAACGGATCGAGGATGTCCTGGCGATCAACACCGTCACGCCACTTACGTTGGCATCGGCTGTCGGTCGTCGCATGATCTCGGACGGCATCGCGGGCTCGATCGTCAACATCACCTCGGTTCACGATTCGGTGCCCATCACCGGCGGCGCGATCTACTGCGCCAGCAAGGCAGCGTTGGCTGCGTCGGGGAAGGTACTCGCGCTCGAGTTCGCGCGGCACGGTGTTCGCGTCAATTCGGTAGCTCCCGGGGAGACAGCAACCGCGATGAACGGAGTTGTCGACGAATCCGCCTACGCGGAGATTTCGAGGCCGGCCATTCCCCTCGGCAGGCCCGCCGGGGTGAACGAGGTTGCCGCAGCCGCAGTCTTTCTCGCCGGACCGGCATCGAGTTACCTCACCGGTACCACCATCACCGTCGACGGCGGCCTCGTGCTGACCGCAGCGGAGGAAAACGCACGGTACGCGGGCGAGTTGGTGCCCGCAGCCGAACGAGAGGAGATCGCATGAAGGCCGTTGTCATCACCGCCAAGGGTGAACCCGAAGTACTGACTGTCGCCGACGTGGACGAACCCGTCGCCGGACCGGGAGACATCACGGTGTCGGTGGCTGCGGCCGCCGTCAATCCGGTCGACCTCAAGACCCGCTCGGGATTTCTACCGATCGAACTGACGTACCCCGCGGTCCTCGGTTGGGATGTGTCGGGCACCGTCGTCGCCGTCGGACAGTCGGTGACTCGATTTGCACCGGGCGACAACGTGATCGGGATGATTGCGCAGCCGGCACATCGTTTCGGTACCTATGCCGAGCGTGTGGTCGCCGACGAATCTCTGTTCGCACACGCGCCCACCGGCGTCGGCCTGGCGCATGCGGCAGCGATCCCGCTCGCATCTCTCACCGCCGTGCAGCAACTCGACAAGATCGCCCTCGCAGCGCACTCGTCGGTCTTGGTGACCGGGGCTGCGGGCGCGGTGGGACGCATCGCGTCGGCGATTCTGATCGGCCGCGGCCACCGAGTGGACGCCCTCGCGCGTGTGTCCGACACCGAGGATCTGCTCGCGTTCGGCGCACGCCGAGTGTTCGCGAAACCCGTCGACCTGCAGGCAGGTGAGTACGACGCCGTCGTCGACACCGCAGGCGTGGTCGAGACCATCGACTCCGTGCGCGACGGCGGCGCGTACGTCTCGATCGAGGACGGCGACCAACCACAACCACAACGCGGGATCACCCCGGGCAAGAGCTATGTGAACGAGGACGGACCGGGACTGGCGGAGATCTCCGCGCTCGTCTCGGCGGGCACGCTCACTGTCCCCGTTGCCCGCGAATTCGGATTCGACAAGGCCTCGCAGGCGCATGCGCTCCTAGCGGCCGGTGGAACCCGAGGAAAGGTACTGCTGATCCCATGACCACGACCGAAACAATCGAAACATCGCTCACCACAATAGGTATCACCGTCCCGGACGCCCACCAGGCCGCTGACTTCGTCGCATCGCTCGTCGGCGCGACTGCCACCGACGGTGCCTCGGTGCCGGTCTCGAGCAGCGTCACCGTCGAGTTCACGTCCTCGGCTTCGGCCGAACAGACCCCGCCGCGAATAGTCGATGTGGGAACCAATCACCTGTGCTTCACCGTCGGAGACATCGACGCTGCAGCGGTTTACCTCGATGAACAGCAGGATGTTTCGTTGCTCGGCGATGTGATCACCGTCCCCGAGGGTCCGATTGCCGGCAACAAGTGGATCTACTTCAGATCGCCGTGGGGCACGTTGTTCGAGCTGCAGCAGTGGCCCGAGACCCCGGGCTATTTCCGCCACACCGACGCCCGGCTGCATCATCGACGTGACGATATCCCCTCGGCGCTGCTGCCGACCTGCCGAGGGCTCGACCATTCCGGGTACAGCGTGGCGGATCTCGATGCGACCATCGCGCAGCTGGTGGCCTCGCACTCCGCAACCGAGGTACTGCGCACCGAGATCGAAGCAGACCGCGGCTTCATGCGCGCGCAATTCGATCTCGATGTGGAAGGTACGTCCAGGATGGCAATGGTCTCGGTCGGTGAGCTCAATGTGGAACTGTTCGAGCATCACATCGGACGCAAGCACGGTGCCCGGCCGCTGACGGCCAACGGTGGCAATTTCCTCACCCTGCCCACCAGTGATCGGAACACCGGCGCACGTCGACTGTTTCCGGGTGCGCCGTGAAGTACGGACTCAATCTGCCGAACTTCGGGCCACAGATCGATCCGGACGGGCTCCTCGGGTGGGCACGCACTGCCGAATCGGCCGGATTCGACAACATCCTGCTCTCGGATCACGTGGTACTGACCGACGATGCGAATCGCCGCTCCCCCGCGCCGTTCTACGAATGCCTGACGACGCTGTCGTGGCTTGCCGGGCAGACCGACTCGATCCGTCTCGGTAGCGGAGTGCTGATCGGGAGCCATCGCCATCCGGCATACCTCGCGCATGCCACCGCAACGATCGACCGGCTCAGCGCCGGACGACTCATCGTCGGAGTCGGCGTGGGTTGGACGGCGCAGGCGTTCGACGTTCTGGGTGTTCCGTTCCACCGCCGGGGCAGGCTGACCGACACCACACTCGACACCCTGGCAGCCGCGTGGGCGTCGGAGACCTACGAATCCCCCGGTGCCAGTGGCACATCCCGCCGTATTCACGGTGGGCCGATGCCGGTGCAGTCGCCACATCCGCCGCTGTGGATCGGCGGCAACGGCCCGGCTGCGATCGACCGGACCAATACCCGCGGCACCGGTTGGCATCCACTGCACCCGTCGAGACAACTGTGCATCGCAGGATCGCGAGCCCTGCACGAGGACAAGGAGTTCGTCCCGAGAATCTACTTTCTGCCCACCGACACTCCGGTGCAGTCGCCCAATCGTCCCCTCGGGTACGGGACCGTGGGTCAGATCCGTACCGACATCGAATTTCTCAGCGAATTGGGTGCCGGCACCGTGGTTCTCGATACCGACCCGGGCGACCAACGACTACGCCGCTCCACCGCAGACGATCTCGAGCTCGTCCGCTACGCCGGCGACGCCTTGGGGATGCGAGCGGAGGCTACGGTATGAGTCTGCAGCCCGGCCCGCTTCGCGGATCCATCACGGCAGCTGCATTCCTGTTCGACATGGACGGCACACTCGTCGATTCCCACGAGTCGATCGAGGCGGTGTGGTTCGAGTTCGCCGAACGCCACGGCGTCGACAAGGCCGTGATGGCCAAGGCGCTGCCGGGGCGACTGGCCGCCGACATCGTTCTGCGTGTACTCGGCCCCACTGCCGACCTCCGTGCCGCGCTCCGATGGATTCGAGAACGCGAACACCAGAACCTGGTGCCGGTTCGGCCCATTGCCGGTGCGCAGACGTTTCTCGCCGCGGTGCCCCCGGACCGATGGGCGGTGGTGACGTCGGCGTCGCGTTCGATGATGGTGCGACGCCTCACCGCGGCCGGATTTCCGACGCCGCGAATTGCCGTGTGCGCCGAGGACGTCGCCGTCGGCAAGCCTGATCCCGAGGGATTTCAGTATGCCGCAGAGCAATTGGGTGTGCCGATCGAGTCGTGCATCGTTTTCGAGGACGCCGACGCCGGGATTGCCGCAGCTCATGCCGCCGGCGCGCGGTGCATCGCGATCGGCAACGAGTCCGGTCCACAGGTTGCCCGCGTCGACGACTTCGAATCGATGCGGGTGGTGGTAAGCGACGGCGGTCTGGTGATCGATGTGGATGGGGTGACGTGAACACCACCGTCTCGGTCGATCTCGGCGGGACGTGGCTGCGCATCCGACACGGCGATGCCACCGAGCGGCTACCGTCTCCCAGCTCGATCAGGCAGCCCGGCACACCGTCCGACGAGCTGTTGGAGCAACTGGTGGATACCCTCGATCTCCATGTTCCGCAGGGTGCTGCGGCCAACATTTCGTGTGGCGCTGCGCTCGACGAGCAGAACGGTGTTGCCCTCGGTTCCGGGCCCCTGTGGGGAGGCGCGCCAACCGGTGAGATTCCCCTGCTCGACGTCCTGACCTCTCGACGCCCCGATGTGCGATGGCGGCTCGTCAACGACGTGACGGCTGGGCTGGCGTCGTTCGCACTCGGGTTCGCTCGACCTACCGACCGTCACATCGCCTACCTCACGATCAGCAGCGGAATCGCTGTGCGCACTGCAGTTCTCACCGACAGAACCATCCCGGTCGACCACCGAGGTCTACAGGGTGAGATCGGCCATCTGCGGGCAACGAGTTCAGCCCCGGAGGCAGTGCGGACGTTGCCCTGCGCATGCGGCGGCATCGGGCACGTTTCGTCCATCTCGTCCGGCCCCGGAGTAGAGGCGGTCGCGGAGGTACTCGGCATTGGCTACGACGTCGATACCTTCGCGGCGTCGCTTACGGCCGGACACGCAGACGCGGCCAGGTTGCTAGGGATTGTGGTGGAACCGATCGCCGAACTGATCAGGACCATGATCACCCTCGACCCGCGCTTGGACCGAATCGGCATCGGCGGTGGCGTCGCGGAGGGACTGTGCGAATTCTACGGACGTGAGCTCGAGGAACAACTCGCGGAGACACGCTCGTACGCCGACTCCCTCACCTCGGAGCGTGTCGCCGAGATCATCCACCTCTGCAAGCCCGGCGACATCGACACTCTGGCCGGAGCCGACGCCATAGCCGACGGCTATCTGCGCGCCACCAAGACCTGAAAGAGACTCCATGACAACACAATCAACTCATCGCGCCATCGTTCGACAGGGCAGCCACTCGACCGTCGAAGAGCGTCGGACGCCGACGCCCGGGCCGGGAGAGCTGCTGATCGCCCCGGAGTCGGTGTCGTTGTGCGGGACGGACATTCAGATCGTGCGCGGTGATCGAGACGATCCGTCCCCGATCGTCGGGCACGAGGGAGCTGCCCGTGTTGTGGAGGTCGGTACCGGGGTGTCGGGGTTCGCCGTCGGCGATCGTGTTGTCGTCAATCCGACGCACCCACACGACTCGTCGTTCCTCCTCGGCCACAACGTCGAGGGGTTGTTCCAGCAGCGCGTCGTCATCGGCGCGTCCGCTGTCGGCGGCGGATTGGTGTCGCTACTTCCGACCGGTTTGTCCAGTGCTCGGGCGACTCTCGTCGAACCGTACGCCGTCGTTCGCTATGCACTCTCGTGCCTGGCAAGGGAGACCCCGGAGACACTGCTGATCTTCGGGGACGGCTTGATCGGCAATCTCGCCGCCACGCTCGCTCCTTCCGTCCTGTTCCCCACCGTAAACGTCGCGATGGTGCACCGAACCGAACTGGGTACGAAGTGGACTGCGAACCATCTCCCGTACGTGAAGAACTTCGCCGTCGATGACGAGTGGGAGCGATACCTCACCGGATCGGTCGCAGTACTCGTGGCCACCCATCGCGCCGGGACGGTGGCGTCCATCGACGCGGTTCTGCGACGTCTCGGCGATCGAGTGGTGGCGGTACACCCGATCGGCGGGGTGCCTGCCAAGGCCACCTCCGATCTGCTCCCCGGCGTGGATATCGCCGGCGTGCGGCAGGCCAATACCGGCGGCCCGACTCCGCCTGCGGTGACCACGTTCACCCGCGGCTCTCAGCGAGTGGCGCTGACGGGCAACCGGGGCGTCACGAACGGTCAACTCACCGCGGCAGCAACGGCACTGACACTAGCCGAGGACTCGATCGATGGACTTCTCACCCACCGACGCGGAATAGACGAGGGCACGGCATTGATGAACACCATCTGCGAGCAACGAACGCGAATCGTCGACGACGAACTCGTCATCCGATTGGTCGTGGACCTCAACAGCCACGACTGACCGCCGCTCGCCTCGGACTACTCCTCGACCTCCGCCCCTCAACGCGCGGCTGCTGCTTGCAGGCCCAAGTCCGTACCGCGTCCCTTGCTCATCCGTAAGATCATGCTTACGCATGAGAAAGCATGCATAAGCTGGGTAAACCGTTCAGCAAGCTCGTCCAGCTGTTATATGCCTATGTTGACAAGCATAAAGACTGTTCACCGCGTGGTTCGCGATGTAAGCTCCGATATGCATGCTTTCGCAAGCACAAGGAGAGATGATGGCCGAACCACGACGACGAGTCAGGAAGCATCCCAGCGAGCTGGCCGAAGCCTTCGTCGCGCGTCGGCATCAGTTGAGCATGACTCAGGCCGAGTTGGCGTTGCTCGCCGGCGTGGGGCGCTCGACAGTCCAGGCACTCGAAGCTGGAAAAGACACGGTGCAGCTCGACGGCGCGGTTGCTGTCGCGCAAGCGCTGGGCTGTGAGATCACGTTGCTCACGCGCGCCGGATCGCCCGTGCCGCCACTGGACGCGACATGATCCCGGTATCCGAGCTGCGGGATGTCGATGCAGCCGATGTCTACAAGGGCGACCTTCTCGCCGGCTCACTGACGCGTGTGGGCAACGACGTCGAGTTTCTGTACGACGGCGATTACCTCGACAGCGCTTCTGCGCCGAATCTCGCGTGGTCGATCCCGAAGTCGTCCGCAGAGACGCGGGCATCGGGCGGTAGCGTCCCTGCCTTTTTCGCGGGCCTACTGCCCGAAGGCGTCCGTCTCACCGGAGTGGTAACGGCTACCAAGACATCCGAGGACGATCACTTCACTCTGCTGCTGGCAGTCGGATCGGACACCATCGGAGACGTTCGTGTGCTGCCACGCGGTCAAGAGATGTCTTTGGTGGGCACTGCATTCGATTCGAGACATCGTGTTCCCGATCTTCGTCGCCTGTTCGATTCCTTGGCCACGGGTGAGTCGGTGAGTCAGGATCCGTCCGCTCTGCCGGGCGTTCAGGGCAAAGTGTCCGCGCAGATGTACTCGACCCCGGTGTCGACCACGGCCGGGCCTGCCATCTTGAAACTCGCCCCGCCCGCGCGACTGCCGCGACTGGTCGAGAACGAGAGCTTCTTCATGAATCTGGCACGTAGATGCGGGCTTTCGGTGCCGGAACACCGCGTGATCGAGGACGACAAGGGCATCAGTGGTCTGCTGGTGGCACGATTCGACCGGATCGGTGAACAACGACTTCCGCAAGAGGATGCGTGCCAGGTGTCCGGGCTCTATCCCGCGTCCAAGTACCGAATGAAGACCGAAGCGGTGATTGCGCTGCTCGCCGACGCTGTCGAGCGAGGAGGCGGTTCTGCGCGCCAGTCCACCGCCGAACTTCTTCGCTTGACGGCCTATTCGTATGCGATCGGGAACGGCGATCTGCACGGAAAGAACTATTCGATACACAACAACACTCGCGGAATTTGGTCGATCACACCTGCCTACGACCTCCTGTGCACGCAGCCCTACGCGTCGTGGAGCGATCCGATGGCGTTGAGCTTCTACGGGCGCGCGAACCGTTGGACACGTGGGCATTTCGTCGAGTCCGCCGGCCGGTTGGGCATGCCCGAGCGAGCGACTCGACGAATCCTCGACGACGTCTGCGCAGGTGTTCGAAGCGGAATCGATGAAGTCGACACGATCGGATTCGATGACAAGCAAACGCGGCAGTTGAAACGACTGCTCGATGAACGCTGCACAGAGCTGTCCTGACCTCGAGCACCATTCATGTTCGTCAGTGCTGCAACGGACTCGGCTACTCGGCAGCACTGATGGCGAGTATGACGCGCGGCTTGTGACGGCGGGCGATGACTCGCTCGATCAACATCACCAGTCGGTACTGAAACCCGTACTTCTTCTTCAGTTTCGCAGTGGCGCGATCCGCAGCCGAGCCCGTGACGATTCGTGCCTCTGCAGCCACTGCTGTCGCGCCGTCTGGCACTTTCCCTCCCCTGTTGCACGGCCGTAGCTCGACACGCCCCGAATTCTTGATGCGTTTGACCTTGCCACTCTCGGCGGGGGTGATGACGACCAGGTCATCTCCGTCACGAGCAATCCACACGGCCGTGGACACGGGTTCACCGGACCGGCGAAACGTGGTGAGCGAGACGAAGGCCTCGTCGCCCAGCGAGTGAATCGGTTTGTCCGAAGAAGTCATGGTCACCACGCTACTCACCCACTTGGCAATCTGTTCGATGCCTGGTCGACTGAAAGGATCACTCTTACAATTCATAGACGCCGAGGAGGACCCATGACCGATCCTGCACGCACCGACGAGTACTTCCTCGGACTTGCAATCGAACAGGCCCAGATCGGCTGGGATGAAGGCGGCGTTCCGATAGGCGCGGCACTCGTCCACGATGGCGAAGTTCTTGCGGTGGGTCGAAACCGCCGAGTCCAGATGGACAGCGCAATCCGTCACGGTGAAACCGACTGCATCGAACGAGCAGGCCGACTCCCCGCCTCGGTGTACCGAAAGTCGGTGCTCTACACCACGTTGTCTCCGTGCTTCATGTGCGCGGGAACCGCTCTGCTGTACGAGATTCCTCGGATCGTCGTAGGTGAGAACCGCTCCTTCGAGACATCGGAAAGCCTGCTACGCGAGCACGGCGTGCAGGTCGACGTCGTCGACAACGCGGAATGCGTTCGACTGATGGAACGCATGCTCGCCGAGCGACCGAGCCTGTGGTTCGAGGACATCGGGGAGGACGCATAGGCGGCACCGACCAACCGATCCTGTCCGAGCTCGAGTAAGTCAGCGAGCCAGCGCCTGCCAGGTCGCCTCGCCCGCGCGATACCCCGCCTCGAACAGCCATGGCCATTCGGAGAAGTCCTCGGGATCGACCACCACCGTCTCGACACCGCCGTTACCGCGCCGCTTCGGCATGTTCTCGGGATGGGACGGGAACCGATCCTTCAGATACGCGGGCTCGAGACTCTGCCGAAAGATCAACCACGTCTGCGGCGTGAAGCCCACTGCCTCAGCACGTTTCGCAAGGTCGATCCAGGCTTCCGCATTGGCGTATCCGCCTTCGAGCACCCACCTCCGAGTCTCGATCATCGGGAACACGCCGTACTAGATCGGCGGGTAACTCAGTAGGGTTTGGCACCAAGTACGACGGCGTTCCGGCGGAATAGGTTCCCACTTCGCCTGCGCAGCTTGAAGATCGTCACTACCGGACATCGTTCACCTCACCCCGGAGGTGCAACCCTCCATCGACTTGCACGCCTGCGATTGCGGGACGCGCCGGTTCTTCCCCTGGGGCACCCTGTCGATGGAGACGGGGTTGCCGAACAGCCGGCCAGGTACCTACGGCTAATGCTCTTGAACCTTCTTCGACAATAGCCGAGGGGTACGGCTTGGACAATCCTGTGAATCGGCGGACTAACTCGACGAATTGCCAACGGATCAGGAACCAACAGGTGCATCAGCAACACTCCGGCCGAAGTTCTCTACGCAGATCGGACAGCCGTCATCATTGACGCGTGATCAAACAGGGAAGTGGTTTTGCTTTGCTCGGCGCAGTGATTGCGGTTCTGGGTTACTCGGCGACCGGAACTGCAAGGTACTCGGCGTACGTCTCCGGCGAGTCCTTCTATGGTCCGGACACCACGCTGGGGCCGTGGGTGCAGCCCAGCGTCGCTGCCACAGTCGGAGCAATAGTCGGCATGCTCGCAGGCCTGGTGCTCCACCTGTGCGGGTTTCGATTCGCCGTCGAGCCCACTCGGCGCGTTGGGCTCGTCGCCGTTGCCGGTCTGATCGGAGTGACGCTGGGAATGACGCCCGTACTGATTCTCGTCGGAACGAGCTTTTCCGGTCTGAATTCGAGCGTCTCGACCGACTACCTGCTGCCGACATACGCAGGTACCGGAGCGTTGGCCTACGTGCTCGGAGTCGCCTCGGTTCGGCTGCTGCTCAAAGTAAGTCACGATCCGTTGTCGTCCCGGACGACCAAGGTGGTGGCTGCCTTTCTCCCGATCGGGGGTGTCCTCGCCACCCTCGCCGGAACGGGGACTGCCTGGATTCTCGGATTCTCCACGACGGCATCCACTTTCGTCGCCACGATCGTGGCGGTGCTGTGCGTACTCGTGGCGACCTTTGCGCTCGCGCGCGCTTGGGCGTTGCGTACGACAGCGTAGAAGCTCGAGGGGCGACCGCCGCGCCGCCTAGAGTTGTGAGCGTGGCCGTATCGGTCGACGCGGCTAGCCAAGGTCATTTTGCCTCGGGGCAGTTGAACGAGAGAGGAAGCCGATGATCATCACCGGGTTGTTCTTCGCGGAGTATGCGCGAGCCTCGAACGACATGCTCGACATCCTCGGCGGCGTCTGGGATTCCTGCACGGTTCCTCGCGACACCCGCATGCTCGAATGCCGGCTGGTCGCACTGTTGCAGACGGGACCCGATGACATCGGTAAGGACTTTCCCGCGACACTCGAAGTCCTCGACGCGAATGGCGAACACATAGTGAATCAGCGGGGCCTCCAGATCCCCGGTGCCGGCTTCACCGGGGAGAATCGGTTCTGGTTCCTGCCGATGCAGATGGTGTTCCGCGACGAAGGACGACACAACTTCATCCTCAGCGCCGGTGGGGCAACTGCGAGCGTCGGGCTTCGTATCGCATTCGGCTGATGACAGCGTTCTCGGTGCCCCTCGCTATCGGACTTCATCAGCCAAACGCCGTCCAGCTTCGATCAACCATCGTCGTGGATCCGCCATGGCCGCCTCTGCGCCGCCGGCAAGGTCCGTCAGCGACACGGTCCGCACCTCGACGTCCGAATCCACCGCCCCGGCGACCACCGCCACCGGAACCGAAGCCTCCGAACATATCTGGACCACATGTCCGACGAGTTTGCCCGTCAGCGACGTGCGATCGAACTTGCCCTCACCCGTCACCACGAGGTCGGCGGCAGGAACAGCAGCCGACAGCCCCGTCAGCTCCGACACCCGTTCGGCCCCGCCCGATATACGAGCCCCCAGCGCGCACAGCCCGAATCCCACTCCGCCGGCAGCACCGGTCCCAGGCATGAACGGGTCGGCGGGCAAGCCGGCAGCGGCGAGCAACTCGGCCCAGCGCTGCAAAGCCTCGTCGAGTACCTCAATGTCGGCGGCCGACGCACCCTTCTGCGGCCCGAAGACGTGCGCGGCACCGTCGGGTCCGAACAACACCGCGCGCGTATCGGTCAGCAATTCGATGTCGGACGGTACCCCCGCGAGGCCCGACGCACCCACTGATCGGGCGGCCAGCAGACCGGCACCGCCCTCCGGAACGTCCTGACCCGATTCGTCCAGCACCCGAACACCGAGCGCACGAAGCACTCCCAGTCCGCCGTCGGTGGAGGCCGAGCCCCCGAGTGCCACCGAGATTCGGTCCGAACCGCACTCCCTGATCACGTCTCCCAGCCCGCGCGTCGTCGCGGTCAGTGCATTCACCGACTCCATCATCGCGATGCCCGACGACTCCGCCAGCTCGATCACCGCCCGGCCGTCCTCGAGCATCAGCCATCGCGCGTCGACCGACCGACCGTCGGGGCCGCAGACACCGAGCACCGACGACCACGTCGAGTCGGCCGAGCATGCGGCGAGCACGTCGAGCGTCCCTTCGCCCCCATCTGCCTGCGGCACCGATACCAGGTCGTCACCGCTGCGGACAGCCGCCCACCCCTCGATCAGTGCCGCGGCGGCATCGACAGCGTCGATGGTGCCTTTGAAGGAATCGGGGGCAAAGAGAACTCTCATGCGATCAGACTGGGCAGAACCAGATCGCGGTAGCGCTGCTTCATGGTCTCGATCACCTGGTCCCCGTCGGTCGCCCACACCGCAGCGTTGAAGATCTCCACTTCCACATCACCTCGATACCCAGCGACTCGTACCCATCGGCCGATGGAATCGAAGTCGATCACACCATCGCCCATCATTCCGCGCGAGAGGAGGGGGTCGGCTTCCATCGGCACCAGCCAGTCGCACACCTGGTACGAGCTGATGCGGCCACGCTCACCTGCGGTTCGGATCAGTGACTCCAGATCCGGATCCCACCACACGTGGAAGGTGTCGACGACGACGCCCACTGCCTCCACCGGGTGCGGTTCGGCCATCGACAAGGCTTGTCCCAGTGTGGAGATGACGGCGCGGTCGGCCGCGAACATCGGGTGCAAGGGCTCGAGCGCGATGCGCACACCCCGCTCGAGTGCGTACGGAACGAGCAGGGCCAGCCTCTCCTCCACTCGAGCCCGAGCTCCGATGAGGTCGCGATCGGGGATGCCGCCCATGACCATTACGAGCTCGGGCGCTCCGAGTTCGGCGGCTTCGTCGAGAGCGCGACGGTTGTCGTCGAGACCGTCGTCGTCGATCGCCGTGAGGAATCCGCCTCGGCACAGGCTCGACACCCTCAGACCGGCGTCCGAGATCAGCTTGGCCGACTCGCCGACTCCGAACTCCTGGATCCGATCCCGCCACGGGGCCACCGCACCCAGCCCGGCCCGTGCGGCACCGTCTACGGCTTGCTTCAGCGTCCAGGCGTTCGTCGTCTTGGTGTTGAGAGACAATGCTGCGTAAGGGTTGTCGAGGTCGTATGGTGCGATACTCACGACGCTGCCCCGTTCAGTTCGAGGCAGAGCCCCATGCGGTGCGCGGCCAGCGATGGATCCGCAAGCAACCCGGCGCGATCGGCCAGGACGAACAGCGTCGTCAGATGCTTCACGCTGCGCCCAGATGCCAAGCCGCCCACCATCGAGAACCCAGCCTGCTTGCCGTTGAGCCAAGACAGGAACGCAATTCCGGTCTTGTAGTAATACGTGGGCGCAGCGAAGATATGCCGGCCGAGCTCCTGCGTCGAACGCAATATGTCCTCGGCGCGAGCGATATTACCGCGGTCGAGCTCCTGCAGCGCCGTCGACGCCGCAGGGTAGATGCCGGCGAAGATGCCGAGTAGTGCATCCGAATGATGTTGTCCATCACCGATGATGAGCTCGGGGTAGTTGAAGTCGTCACCGGTGTAGAGGCGGACGCCGTCGGGTAGCCCGGCTCGCAGGGCGATCTCGTGCTGGGCGTCGAGCAACGACACCTTCACCCCGTCGACCTTGCGCGAGTACGACGCGATCAGGCTCTCGAAAGTCGCAGTGGCCGAGGGGATGTCTGCGCTTCCCCAGTACCCGGCGAGCGCCGGATCGAACATCGTTCCGAGCCAATGCAATACGACGGGATCGTCGACCTCGTCGAGCAAGGTCGAGTAGACCGACAGATAGTCGTCGGGTGACGTCGCTACCCGAGCCAGGGCGCGCGAGGCCATGATAATGACCTTCGCGCCCGACTCGGTGACCACCGCGATCTGCTCGCGGTAGGCGTCGAGCACAGCAGCGAGACCGTCCTTGCCCGACGGCAGCGCATCCAGGTCGAGTTGGTCCGTACCCGCACCGCAGGCGAGTGACCCGCCGACGCGAGCGGCTTCGGCTCCGGAGCGGCGGATCAGCTCGGACGTCGCGGCCCAGTCCAGGCCCATTCCGCGCTGGGCGGTATCCATCGCGTCGGCGACGCCCAGTCCGTAGGACCAGAGTTCGTGGCGATACGCGAGGGTGGCGTCCCAGTCGATGTCGGCGGGTGCCCCCGGAGTGTTGTCCCCCGCGGCCCGCGGAATGACGTGCGCGGCGGCATATGCGACGCGTGAGGTGATGGCGGCGGTGGGCTTGGTCCATTCGCCCGGCTCACCGAGCGCATGGACCCCGTGGCCGGGGAGGGTGATCGACACCCGGGAGTCGACGGCGGTCACAGCGCGATCTCCGGGACGTCGCGGCGACGGCCCTCGGCCGAGGATCGCAGACCGAGCTCGGCCAGTTGCACACCGCGGGCGGCGGAGAGCAGACCGTAGCGGTGCGGCCGTTCGGCGACGACGTCGCGCAGAAACTCTTCCCATTGCAACTTGAACCCGTTGTCCAGGTCAGCGTTGGCGGGGACCTCGAGCCACTGGTCGCGGAATGGTTCGGTGACGGGCAGATCTGGATTCCACACAGGCTTGGGGGTGTGCGAACGATGCTGGGCGACGCAACCCCGCAACCCCGCAACCGCCGATCCGTGCGTGCCGTCGATCTGGAATTCGACCAGTTCGTCTCGGAACACTCGCACCGCCCACGACGAGTTGATCTGGGCGACAACGCCATTCTCCATCTCGAAGATGCCGTATGCGGCGTCGTCGGCGGTGGCGGCATACTCGTGGCCCTGCTCGTCCCAGCGCGTCGGGATGTGGGTGGCGGTTTTCGCGGTGACGGTCTCGACCTTGCCGAGGATGCCTTCGAGCACGTAGTTCCAGTGGCAGAACATGTCGACGACGATGCCGCCGCCGTCCTCGGCCCGGTAGTTCCAGCTGGGACGCTGGGCGGGCTGACCGTCGCCCTCGAAGACCCAGTAGCCGAATTCGCCTCGCAGGGAGAGGATGCGACCGAAGAATCCTTCGTCGACGAGCCGCTTGAGCTTGACCAGTCCTGGGAGGTAGAGCTTGTCGTGAACAACGCCGGCCGTGATGCCCGCGTTCTGCCCGATGCGGGCCAATTCGATGGCTTGCGTCAGCGTTTCGGCGGTCGGCTTCTCGGTGAAGATGTGCTTGCCAGCCTTCATCGCCGACGAGAGCGCCTCGGCGCGACGCGAGGTGACCTGGGCGTCGAAGTAGATGTCGATGGACGCGTCGTCGATGACGGATGCGCTGTCGGTGGTGTACTCGGCGATACCGTGCCGGTTGCAGAGCTCCTGGAGCTTGGCCTCATTGCGGCCGACCAGGATCGGCTCGACCTGGACGCGCGTGCCGTCGTCGAGGAGGAGTCCACCGGCGTCGCGGATGGGCAGGATGGACCGAAGGAGATGCTGACGGTAGCCCATGCGGCCGGTGACGCCGTTCATGGCAATACGCAACGTTCGGGTGGATGTGGGCATGAGAGATTGCCCTTTCTGTGCACTGATGACGAAGGACGTGGGACGACGGCGAGCCATGACGGATGGGGCCGTATCGACGGTGTGGCGGAAAGTCCACTACGCGTCGTGAGGGAAAGTCAGCTTCGGAATGCGCTTTCCAAGCTATGCTGTCGAAGTCGATCGGTCAAGAGGTGACCGTCGATCTCAATGATTTTGCAGGGGGTGAGGGGTGCATGGCCGCAGTACGACTCAGCGATGTCGCCGCGGCGGCGGGCGTCTCGCAGGCCACAGCGTCGCGGGTGCTCAACGGCTCGTCACGAGTACCCGGCGAGGGTGTGGCCGATCGCGTGCGCGCAGCAGCGGCCGATCTCGGCTACATCGCCAACGCTCAGGCCCAGGCGCTGGCCCGGTCGTCGACGGGCTTGATCGGTCTGGTGGTGCACGATGTGGCCGACCCCTACTTCTCGTCGATCGTTCGCGGCGTGCAGAACGAGGCTCGCGCGGCCGACAAGCTGGTACTGCTGGCCAGTACCGAGCGCGATTTCGCTCTCGAACGGCAGTCGGTCGCCACCTTCATCTCGCACCGCGCCGACGCCATCATCCTGGCCGGCTCGAGGCAGAGCGGCGACCTGGACCGAGCGTTGGAACAGGAATTCGGGGCATACCGCGACAACGGCGGCAGGGTGGTCGTGATCGGGCAGCCGGTACCGTTCGCCTCTGCCGTCGAACCCGAGAATTTCGCCGCATCGGCGGCTCTGGCGCAGGCCCTGCACGGGCACGGCCATCGCCGCTTCGCGATCATCGGCGGACCGGGAAACATCCGGACCTCGACCGATCGTCGCAACGGCTTCGTCGAGACACTGTGCACACACGGCGTCACACCGGAAATCGAAGTGGCCGGGGACTTCTCGCGAGACGGTGGCTACAGCGCCGCACGACGCCTGGCGGCTGCGCTCGAGCTATCCCCCGGCCACGGCACACCTCCCTGCGTATTCGCGGTCACCGACGTCATGGCCATCGGGGCAATCGCAGCGTGGCGTGAGCTGGGTCTGAGCGTGCCGGAGGACGTCTGCGTCGCGGGATTCGACGACATCCCCACCCTGCGGGATCACTCCCCGAGCCTGACGACCGTCGCTCTGTCATTGGTCGATATCGGCGAACGAGCCGTGCAGCTCGCACTCGATCCGGACAGTCGCCCCGGAAGCAGAGAGTGGGCACCGGGGACCGTCGTCCTGCGGCGCAGCACCGCTCTGAACAGCTGATTGTCCGAATTGCTTGACACTGTGGGCGCGATCACACTACGTTGGGCGACAGCTTCGGAAAGCGCATTCCAGCGGGAGTAGACGGACCCGCTCCACTACTAGCTCGAGGACTCCTTATGACGACAACATCGTCGGTCGAAGTCCGTTCTGCCACTGCGTCGGTTCCTCAACCCGCACCGACCCGTCGTCGACGGTTCCCTTCGCTCCGCAATACCTGGTCCGGTCTTTGGCGACCGCTGGCCCTCGTGGCTGTGCTAGTTGCCGCCTGGTGGGCCGTCACCGCCTCCGAACTCGTTGCGCCCTATATCCTTCCGTCGCCCGGCGACACGTGGTCGACGATGGTGGACAACGCGTCCTACCTCGCCGGTCATACCTGGGTGACAACGTACGAAACCGTCGCCGGCTTCATCATCGCCTCAGTGGTCGGCATCGCCGTCGCGGTGGTGATGATCTACTCGTCCTCGATCGAGAAGACGATGTATCCGCTCATCCTGTTCGCACAGGTGATCCCGAAGATCGCGATCGCGCCGCTGTTCGTCGTGTGGCTCGGCTTCGGGCCGAGCCCAAAAATTCTGGTCGCCGTTCTGATGGCGTTCTTCCCCATCGTCATCGCCGGAATGGCGGGATTGCGTTCCGTCGATCCCGAGATCCTCGAACTCACCTCGACGATGGGTGCGAGCAAGTGGAAGACGTTCTGCAAGGTTCGTTTTCCCGCGTCGTTGCCCCAGCTGATGTCCGGCCTGAAGATCGCCGCAACACTCGCGGTGACCGGAGCGGTGGTCGGTGAATTCGTCGGCGCCAACGAAGGTCTGGGGTACGTGATCCTTCAGGCCAACGGAAACATAGACACAGCAATGCTTTTCGCTGCACTCATCATCATGTCCCTACTGGGAATTCTCCTCTTCCTGATCATCGAGATCGCCGAGAAATTCCTCATTCCCTGGCACGCATCGCGTCGCTCCACCGCGTCCGTCGGCGCTGTGTGATCCGCATGCTCTCCCTAAATCGAAGGACACATTCCATGAAGCTCAAGAACGTTCTGGTGGCGACCGTCGCGTCGTCCGCTCTGGTACTCGCCGGATGCAGCGGAGGAGGTGGCGGCGAGGAGAAGGCCCCTGGCACCGACGGTGAGACCACCGCAACCTCGCTGATGCTCAACTGGTATCCATACGGCGAGCACGCCCCGTTCTACTACGGCGTGCAAGAGGGAATCTTCGCCGAGCACGGTATCGACCTCACCATCACTGCCGGCCAAGGATCCACCAAGACCGCCCAGGCGGCGGGCTCGAACCAAACCGATTTCGGCTGGGCCGACACCGCGGCCGTGATGTCCAACATCGACAAGGGCGTGAAGGTCAAGAGCCTCGGCGTATTCCTGCAGACGACGCCGTCGGCTGTACAGGTCTACGCGGACGGACCGATCCAGACCACCGCCGACCTCGCAGGCAAGACCATCGCCGTGTCCGCCGGCGACGCCCCCACCACCACATTCCCCATCTTCCTCGACCGCGCCGGCGTTCCCGAAGACCAGGTTCAGCAGCAGAGTCTGGACTCCGCAGGCAAGATCGCCGCGATGCTCTCGGGTCAGGTCGACGGTCTCATCGGCTTCGCACACGACCAAGGGCCCAACATCGCGAACAAGTCCGGACGCGAGATGCGCTATCTCCGCTACTCCGATGAGGGTCTGAACTTCTACAGCAACGGCCTCATCGCCAACACGTCGACCATCGAGAACTCGCCGGAGCTCGCTCAGGCGATGGTCGACGCCACCCGCGAGTCGTTCGAGGCAGCCATCGCCAATCCTGAAGCGGCCGTGGCGTCGATGGTCGGTAAGGACCCGCAGACTCCGCCGGAGTCGGTGCTGCTGCAGCAATGGCAGGAGACGATCCCACTGCTCACGACCGAGAACACCGAAGGAATGGCACCGGGCGTCAACAGTGACGAGGACTGGGCCAACACCATCAGCATCCTCAGCGACGCCGGACTCACCGAGACCGGAGCCGCGGCGTCGACGTACTGGGACTCCAGCTTCACCTCCAACGAGGAATGAGACGCAATCATGAACGCCATCATCAGTGAACGGCCGACAACGATGACCGACACCGCGGTATCGGTGGACAACCTGACCGTCCAGTTCTCCTCCAAGCGAGGTGACGTCACCGCTCTCTCCGACGTCGACCTCCAGGTCGGCAGGGGCGAATTCGTCTCCATCGCAGGGCCGTCCGGCTGCGGCAAGTCCACCCTTCTCAAGGTGGTCGCCGGTCTCACCGGTGCCTCTCGAGGCTCGGTGCAGCTGGCAGGCAAGGAGGTGCACGGCCCCCAGCGCAACATCGGTTACGTCTTCCAACGCGCGGCCCTGCTGGAATGGCGGACGGTGCGGAAGAACATTCTGCTTCAGGGTGAGATGCGCGGGATGAACCGGAAGGCCGCGGCCGCGAAAGCCGATCAGCTCATCGAGATGACCGGTTTGACGGGCTTCGAGGGAGCTCTCCCCCACGAGCTGTCCGGCGGCATGCAGCAGCGCGTATCCCTGTGCCGTGCACTGCTGCACGAGCCGGAGGTGCTGCTCATGGACGAGCCGTTCGGTGCGCTGGACGCTCTCACTCGCGAGAAGATGAACGTCGAACTGCACCGCATCTGGCGGGAAACCGGAACGACGGTCATGCTCGTCACCCACTCCGTCGCCGAAGCGGTCTACCTCGCCAACCGGGTCGTCGTCATGAGCCCGCGGCCGGGTCGGATAGTGGGCATCCTCGACGTCGACCTTCCTGTGCATCGGGACTACAGCGCAACAATGGAGAAGCCCGAATTCATCAGTGTTGCAAACACTGTGCGTGATCTCCTGGGAGCGACAACGAGCGCGGACTGATCACCACCGCAAAAGGCCCTGCAGACCTCCATGGTCTGCAGGGCCACCTACCGTCGTGGCAGCCGGATTTCACGTCTGCATTGTTCTCCGACGTCGAGCTTGTCAGCTCCTGATCGTCTCCCGCGCGGCTCCTCGCTCGACCACTCGTCGAGCGGTTCGGGCAACGGCCTCGTCGATCAGGAATCCCTTGCTGTCGACGGCCACGCCCGAGGTAGCCCGATGCAGGTCGGACAACAGTTCCTCGGCCTCGCGGACCTCCGTCTCCGACGGCACGAATACCGTTCGCACAGGGGCAAGTTGAGCCGGATGAATACACGCACGACCCACAAAACCGAGACCGGCCAGCGTTCGAGTATCGGCCTCGAAGGCATCGGCGTCGCGGAAGTTTCGCGACACCGCGGCCGGCGGCGGATCGATTCCGGCCGCCACACTGGCTGCCACTACCTGAGCGCGCACGAACGACAGTGACTCCGCCGAGCCGTCGACGCCCAGATCGGCGGCGAGGTCCACCTCACCGATCTGAAGAAACTTGACCCGAGGCGCACGGGCAATCTCCAGAGCGGCGAACACTCCGGCGGCCGTCTCGATGAGGGGCGAGACCACCGCACTACTGCCACTCAGGAGAGCGTCCGCCTGCTCGACCTCGCGAGCAGACGACACCTTCGGCAACCAGATGCCGGTCAGGTTCGGATGCAACACTGCACGAATATCATCCTCCTGCAACGGCCCTGGGTTCACCCGCACCCAGATCTGGACGTCACCCGGTTCGCCGGAAGCAACCCACTCGGCCACCGTCGCCCGCGCATGGTCCTTGTTCGCCGCGGTGACGGCGTCCTCAAGATCCAACACCACCGCGTCGGTGCCCGATGCCAGTGCTTTGTCGAAGCGCTCCGGCACGTCCCCGGGAACGTAGAGGTACGTCAGAGCCGTCCTCATCCGATGACTCCCGTACCCGCGACGAGGGACTTCGCGATGACGGTGCGCATGATGTCGTTGGTGCCCTCACCGATAGCCATGAGCGGGGCGTCACGGTAGAGGCGCTCGACGACGAACTCGGTGGAGTAGCCGTAGCCACCGTGAATACGCATGGCTTCGAGGCTGGCGGTGATGGCGGCCTCGGAGGCGAAGTACTTCGCCATTCCGGCTTCCATGTCGACGCGCTTACCCGAATCCGCCTGTGATGCAGCCCAGTACGTCATCAGGCGCGCAGCCTGCAGCTGGGTCGCGATGTCGGCGATCTTGAGCTGAATGGCCTGGAACTCGGCGATGGGCTGACCGAATGCGGTGCGCTGCTTCGCATATTCGAGGGCAGCGTCGTAGGCGGCCTGAGCGATGCCGACACTGCGTCCGGCGATGTTGAGACGGCCGATCTCGAGACCGGACAGTGCCTGCTGCAGACCACGCCCCTCGACGCCACCGAGAAGCGCATCGACGGGTACGCGCACGTCGGTGAAGGTGATCTCACACGATTCGGTGCCCTTGTAGCCGAGCTTGCCCATGTCGCGCTGCACCTCGAACCCGTCGGTGGTGGTGTCGATCAGTAGCAGCGACATTCCCTTGTGCGCGGGCGTCGTGGTGGTGTCGGTCTTGACCAGCACCGGAAGCACATTCGCGTGTCGCGCGTTGGTGATCCACGTCTTGGCACCGTTGACGACGTAGTGGTCGCCGTCGCGCTTGGCGGTGGTCTTGATTCCCTGTAGGTCGGTTCCGGCTCCGGGCTCGGTCAGGCCGACTCCCGTCCGCCATTCACCCGACGCGAGCTTGGGCAGCAGCGTCTTCTTCTGCTCCTCGGTGCCGTGCTTGCCGATCATCCAGCAGGAAAGGTTGTGGCTACCGAGGATTCCGGCGACGCCCATCCAGCCGCGAGCGAGTTCCTCGTAGACGAGGGTGAACGAGACCTTGTCCAGATCGAGGCCGCCGTACTCCTCGGGCGTCGTGATGCCGAACAGGCCCATCGCCTTCATGTGTTCGACGATCTCGGTGGGATAGCGTCCCGTCTTCTCCCACTCGTTCGCGACGGGGATGATCTCCTTGTCGACGAATGTACGCAACGCTTTCCGGAAGGCCATCTGCTGTTCGTCGTACGTGAAATCCATGGTGAAGTCCTGTCGGTTGGGTGTCGTCGATCGAGGTGTCAGGGTGCCGGCGCGATGGCTGCGGCGAGATCGAGAATGGCGGTGAGGTCGGCTTCGTCGACCAGTCCGAGGATGCGGTCGGAGAGCTCGACGGCGAGAGAGTCGTTGCCGCAGTTGGCGAGAAACTTCTCCAGCAGACGGTCGTCGCTCAGAGGGAACCCGGCGGATCCTCGGCTGCCACCGACGGAGGCGTCGAGCACCCGTCCGTCGGTGAGGGTGAGAACCGCTCTGCCCGACGCGGCCGCCGCGGGAACCTCGGACGGGAGGTTCGTCACCCGCACCTTGCGGGCAGTGACGAGGACATCCTCGCGCGCAATGGAATCCTCGGTGTAGGTCGAGACGGTGATGGCCCCGTCGTGCAGCAGGGCGGCCACGCTCCACGGTAGGTCGAACTTGCCGTCGTAGGTACTGCGCGGTGACGCGACCCCGGTGTTCGGTCCGCAGACGAACGGGCTCGAATCGGGGTGTACGAACACCTCGATGTCGGCGATATCGCTCGCGTGAACGTCTCTGTCGCCGAGGGCTTCCGACACTGCATCGAGTGTGACGTGCATCAGCTGGCAACTCGGGTACGGCTTGATGCCGATTCGGGTCGCTTCCCATCGCGAGCCGAGACCCTCGGTCAGCGCCGCGAAATTTGTCGGCCGAGCGGTCAACGCGGCGTAGATACCGCGTCGGCCTTCCAGAACCGACGAGGGTCCGGTGGCACCGGCGGCCGCGAGCCGGGCGGCCAGAACACCGTTCATGCTGGCCGATCCGGGATGCAGTGCCTTGGTGTCGGCGTCGGTATCGAGAAACTCGAGCAGTCCCGAACTCGACGACCCGGCGATCCCCAGAGCATTGACCAACGTCTCGGTGTCGAACTTCGAGAGGTGTCCGGCGACGAGTGCGGCTGTCAGCGGTCCCACCGCTGCGGTGGCATGCACGCCTCTAGCGTGAAATCCGTGCGGACTGACTTCGCCGAGGCGACAGGCAGTTTCGAGACCGAGGGCAGCGGCAGTCAACACGTCGGCACCCGAGGCCGACACCTGCTGCCCGACGGCGAACGCCGCGGGAAGAGATACCGCCGTCGCGTGGACCAGAGCGCCCGCGTGCGTGTCGTCGAAGTCCAGCGAGTGCAGCATCACCCCGGTCGCGAAGGCGGCTGCTGGCGCGGACAGGCCTCGGGTGCCGGTGAGAGGCCGCGCCTCCGGTGGGCCGCCGAGAGCGTCGGCTACCGTCCAGCCCGGTCGACCGTAGCCGAGGCGTTGGGCTGCAACGGTATTACCGACGCCATCGAGCAGGTGACGCGCGGCCGCGTGCCGGACGTCCTCGGACAGATCGGCAACGGTGACACTCGATGCCCACTCCGCCAGGATCGTCGAGGTCACGCCCGCACCTCGTCCTTCGCCGTTCCGAAAGCACCCTCCGCCTTCAGTTTTGCGACGCGTTCGTCGTCGTAGCCCAGTTGGTCGCGTACGATGTCGTCGAAATGCTCGTTGCGCTGCGGAGCGCGACGGTACTGCTTGGCCTCGGATCCGAAGTTCACCGGGGAGGCGACCTGGCGCACCATGTCGTACACCGGATGCTCGGTCTCGACCACGAGATTGCGTGCGATCGTATGAGGTTCGGTCAGTGCGTGCTCGACGTCGTTGATCGGCCCGGTCGGCACCCCGGCAGGGCCGAGTTTCGAGAGCCAATGCTCGACGGTGTTGGTGGCGAACACCTCCTCCAGGATCGGCAGCAGCACGTCCTGGTGCTTACCTCGCAGTGAGAAGTTGCTGAACCGTGGATCAACACCGAGGTCCGGGCGATCGATGGCGACGACCAAACGGTCCCAGAACTTCTCCTTCGCGCAGCCGACGATGAGCCAGCCATCGGTTGCCTCGAACGCCTGGAACGGCACCAGGGACGGGTGAGCCGAGTTCTTCGTGCGGATCGGCTCGAAGCCGGCGTTGAGATGCCACGTTGCGGGATACGTGAGCAGAGACATCGCGGTGTCGTACAGCGAGACGTCGCAGTCCCCGCCGATGCCGTCGCGTCGGGCAGCGTGCAATCCCGAGAGCAGCGAGATCGCGGCGACAAATCCACCGGAGTAATCGACCAGCGACAGACCGGATTTCGTGGGCGGGCCGTCCGGGTCGCCGGTGACGCTCATCCAACCGGCGAGTCCTTGCAGAATATAGTCGTAGCCAGGCTCTTTCGCGCGCGGGCCGGTCATACCGAAGCCGGTGAGACTGCAGCACACGATCGCGGGGTTGAGATGCTTGAGCTGGTCGTAGGTGATGCCGATCTTCTCGGGCACGTCGCCGCGGAGGTTCGAGTAGACGGCGTCGCTGGTGCGGACGAGGTCCTCGAACACCGCTCGACCGCTCGGGGTCGAAAGGTCCAATGAGAGAGAGCGTTTGTTGCGGTTGAAGCTCTCGAAGAACAGCGAGTCCTCGCCCTCGTTGTAGGGCGGGACGTAGCGGCCGACGTCGCCGCCGACGCTGGGGTCCTCGATCTTGATGACATCCGCGCCGAGGTCGGCCAGATGCAGGCTGCCGAACGGGCCGGCACCGTACTGCTCGAGGGAGATGATGCGGACGTCTTCCAGTGGCCTCATGCGTCTGAATCCTTCGTCTGGAGTTCGACGTCCGCCGGGAGTTCGAGCGGGCCGTTCTGTGCTTCGGGAAAGTAGTTCTGCCCGATGCCACTGTCGCGGGTGGCGACCATGACCGAGCGCTTCCACGAAATGACCTCGGCACCATCTTGATTGAGGCCTCGGGTGATCATCGAGACGATGCCGGCGTAGGGCCGAGACTTGGACTTGCGCAGCCCCGTGCAGATGCTCTCGGCGTACAGGGTGTCGCCGGCGTAGACCGGGTGGGACATCTTGATGTCGGTGAAGGCGAGGTTCGAGATCGCGTTCTGACTCATGTCGATCACCGAAAGACCCAGTACCACAGACACGGTCAGGCCCGAGTTGACGATGACCTTCCCATCGGTGATCGGGTTCTGTGATGCCAGATGCGCGTTGAAGTGGTTCTGGTTCGTGTTGAGCGACAGCAGCGTCACCCAGGTGTTGTCGGTCTCCGAGATCGTCCGTCCGAAGGGGTGTTGGTAGACGTCCCCCACGGTGTAGTCGTCGAAGAAGCGCCCCAGAACGGCCGGATGGATTGCCACCGTGTCTCCTCGTGTCGGTTCGGCGAATGCCTGCCCCTAGACCATAAACATCAGATGTTTATGGCGTCAAGGGTTCGACGAAACCGGCATTGCGTCAGATTTGACGAAGATCGACACGTAAAAGGCAGATGTTTCAGGAGGTGCGGAGTCGATCCATCTGCCGGTAGGAGTCACCGAGGTGGTCGAGATGCTTACGCATCAGGTCCATGGCCGCCATCGAATCACCGGCTTCGACCACGTCGAGCAGTCCCCGGTGATCGCTGTCGACGCACTGCCAGAAGCCCTCCGGTGCGTGATCGCGACCGAATCGGCCGGACAGGACACGGAAGACGGGAGCGGTGATGAGTTCGAGCAGTGGGTTGTGGGCTGCGCGAAGCAAGACGAGGTGGAATTCCTGGTTCTTCGCGAAGGTCTCGGGTCCCTGCACGTCGTTTGGGTCGAAGATCGTCGCGTTGAGCTGCTCGAGATGCTCGTCGGTGCGGCGGAACGCAGCGATGCCGGCTGCGGGCACCTCCATCAGGTTGCGGACTTCCATGAGCTGGTCGACAGTGACGGTCTCGGCGGCGGCCATCAGTGCGACGCCGGTTTCCAGGTGCTCGCTGATGTGCCCGACGCTGGGGACGGCAACGAAGCTTCCCCCGGTGACTCCCCGGGTCGTCTCGATCAGATTCTGGCTGGCCAGGGATCGGAGGGCTTCACGAATGGTGCTGCGTCCGACGCCGAATTCGGCAGTGAGCTCGGCCTCTCCGGGCAGCCGCTCCCCCGGCTGCAGCTCACCGGACAGAATGCGTGTACGCAGATGTCCCGCGAGAACCGCATACGCGGGGACGCTCTTGGCCGAGCCCTTGAGCGATGCCGGTTCGGCCACTTCTCCCCCTACTTCTCGACGACGGCTGACGATCGGCTCGAGCCTAGCCTGGCCGAACCACGGTGATGTATTGATCGCGTGCACGGTGCCAGTTGACTCGATTCCAGCTCCATACATCAGATGTTTGCGACCAAAACCGTCCGAATCAACGCAGCAAGACGCAAATACCTGCCCCTTGACGGTCTATATATCTTATGTTTAGGTAGATCGCAGCTGTTACTTAGGTCTCACCACACCCACACTGTGGCAGCCGACATTCCAGACCTCGGCGATACGCGGACTACATCGATTCCGTGCGACGCCGATCATCCAGCGAGGACGCAGATGCATTTACGCCGAGCCACGTCCATCATGGCAGCACTGACGCTGTCCACCGCATTGGTGGCCTGTGGATCCGATCCCGGTCCCGACGCGGACCCGGCCAACCCGGTCACGATCGACGTCACCGTCTCGGCAGCGGCCGAAATCTACAGCATCCCTTGGCTTGTCGCGCAAAAGCAGGGACTGTTCGAGAAGCACGGTGTGATCGTGGAGAACATCGTTCCGGGCAAGGGCGGCAGCGCGACCATGCGCACACTGCTCGACGGCAACATCCCCATCGGTGAGGTCAGCTACCCGTCGATCGTGCAGGCCGACGCGGCCGGCTCCGAACTGCGCATCGTCGGCGGCGGTACACAGGGGCCTTACCCGATGAACTTCTACGCGCTCGCCTCCAACCCCGACATCAACTCCATCGAGGACGTCCGCCGCTGGGCCTACACCCGGCCGAACTCGGCCTCCGATGCCCTCACCCGCCTCATTCCCTCTCTCGCAGGCGTCGACCCGAGCCGGATCGAGCGCGTTGCCTCCGGCGGAATCGGTGAAGGCTTCGCACTACTCGAAGCCGGCAACGTCGACATCGCCCTCGTCCCCTCGATCGTCGCCGAACAGCGACCGGAGGACTTCAAGCTGATCGTCAGCAGCCC
The DNA here is from genome assembly GCF_002258965.1 of Rhodococcus sp. 05-339-2. Lineage (NCBI taxonomy): Bacteria > Bacillati > Actinomycetota > Actinomycetes > Mycobacteriales > Nocardiaceae > Rhodococcus > Rhodococcus sp. 05-339-2. The sequence goes on along the minus strand of NZ_NOYW01000011.1, from coordinate 140,902 downwards.
CGACTACATGTCGCGGTTCCTGCAGTCGACGATCACCACGACCAAGGACTACGCCGCCAGCAACCCCGGCGTCGTACGGGCCATCAACGCCGGCTACACCGAGGCGGTCGCATCGATCGAGGCCGATCCTGTTGCCGCTGCCGAGATCTATGCGGCGTACACAGGATTCGACGTGGAATCGGCCACCGCGGTGGTCAAGCGTGCATCCTCGGTCGGCACGTGGGGCGGCGGGTTCGACCCCGCATCCGTCCTGTCCGCGCAGGACGGTGTCGAGGCGTCGGGTAGCGATCGCGAACCCGATTTCTGCACACTGTTCGACCCGGAATTCCTCGCCGAGGGGGTCGCAGACGACTTGCCCGGTGACTGCGACTCCTGACATCAAATCCCCCCACCAGAAGGTAGCGACGTGACTCACGCAGCGACTCGACCCCGACCCGACACCACCTCCGCCATCGCCGTTGCATCCTCGGTCTCCCGACGATTCGGTGAGGTCACCGCCTTGCACGAGATCGACTTGTCCATCGGCCGAGGCGAATTCGTCTCCATCGTCGGGCCCAGTGGCTGTGGCAAGTCCACTCTGCTCGAGGTGTTCGCCGGACTACAGGATCACGACGGCGGCACCGTGCACGTCGACGGCCAACCACTGACCGGCCCTCGATCCAAGACAGCAGTGATCTTCCAGGAATCGGCGACGCTGCCCTGGCGGACCGTCCGTGACAACGTCGCGTTCGCTCTCGAAGTCCGGGGCGTCGGCAAGAAGGAACGTCGGTCCCGCGCCGACGAGTTGCTGAACACTGTGGGGCTGAGCAAGTTCGGCGACCACTACCCCACCCAGTTGTCCGGCGGTATGCGCCAACGTGTGGCCATCGCGCGCTGCCTGTCCATGGAGCCCGATCTGATTCTCGCGGACGAGCCGTTCGGTGCACTCGACGAGCAGACGCGACTGGTCATGTCGTACGAGCTGCTCAAGATCGTCGAAAAGCTCACGTGCGGAGTCCTGTTCATCACCCACAGCATCCAGGAAGCGGTCCTGCTGTCCGATCGCGTGCTGGTGATGAGCGCGCGGCCGGGACGCTTCATCGACGAGATGGACATCGACCTGCCTCGTCCACGCTCCGAGGACGTTCTCGCCAGCCCGGCGGCGACGGCTCTGCACGAACGTATCTGGTCCAGTCTGCGCGACGAGGCCAAGAAGACGATGAGCATCGAACCATGAGTGCGCCCGCGCGCGAGAGCACGCGCACCTCCGTGGTTCCGGGATACATCCGGCCTGCCCCCGCTACCCAGCTCGGTCTCCCGGCATGGGGATGGACCGTACTGATTCTCGTCGCGGCACTGGTGGCCATCGACATCGCGGCCAGATTCTTCGCCTCACCGCTCGACATCGTTCCGGTGACCGACATGGTCTCGACGGCGCTGAGCCTGCTGACCGACCCGGACTTCCTGATCGACGAGTTGGGCCGAACGCTGGGGATCATCGTCCTCGCCTTCGTGCTGAGTTCCGTACTCGGCGTCGCTGCCGCCTACGTTCTGTGGCGGTACGAGTTGTGGGACAGAGCGTTTCAGCCGTACCTCAACGTCTACTATGCCGTCCCGACGTTCGCGCTCTACCCCATCATGGTCGTGCTGTTCGGTGCCGGCGTCGCCCCGATCGCCATTCTGTCCACCATCTTCGCGTTCGGTGTGGTCGCGTTGAACGCACGCACCGGCTTCAACTCGGTATCGCCGATCGTCACCAAGCTCGGAACCACACTGATGCTCACGCGGTGGCAATACTTCCGATCGGTCCTTCTTCCGTATGCGCTGCCGAGCATCGTGACCGGACTCAAACTCGGGCTCTCGTACGCCGTCATCTCGGTGTTGGCCAGTGAGTTCATCCTTTCGACGCAAGGACTCGGGCACTTCATCTCGATCGCCTACGACGGGTTCGACATCGCCGACATGTACGCCGGAATCCTCATCGTGGCGGCGATCGCTCTGCTCTCGACCTCTATGATCTCGCTCGCGCTCAACCGATTCGATTGGAGGCGCCGCTGATGAGCAGCACCTTGGACAGAGTAGCCACCGCACCGACAATTCCCCCGAAGGTGACCTCATCCGCGGGCCGCACCAACGCCCGACGGTTCCTCCCTCCCGTCGTCGTGGCCGTCGTCGCGGTCTTGATCTGGTGGGTCGCAGCCGTTCTGGTCGACAGTCTCATTTTCCCGACGCCGGCCGAGGCCATGGCCTCACTCGTCGAGGACCTGGGCAAGGCCGACTTCCGCGCTAATGTCGGCGACTCGCTGCGCATCCTTGTGCTCGCGTTCCTGGCCAGCACAGTCGTGGGTTCACTGCTGGGCCTGACGCTGGGACTGAGTCCGTTCTGGACCCGAACCATCGCCCCGATCGTTTACTCGATCAACAGCATTCCGAAGATCGTGCTGTACCCGATCTTCATGTCGTTCCTCGGCATCGGCGCATTGAGCCGATTCGGCTTCTCCTTCTACGCCGCCTTCATCCCGATGTTCCTCGTCGCCGTCGAGGCCACGGCATCTGTCCACAGAATCCATCTCAAGATGGCGGCATCATTGCAGGTGAGCTGGCCCAGGTTGATCCGTCAGATCGTCATCCCCGCGGTGCTCCCGGCGTTGGCGACGGGTATGCGTATGACCTTCGGGTTGGCGTTTTTGGGATTGCTTCTCGCCGAGATGTTCTCGTCCTCCAGTGGCATCGGATACGAACTTTTGCGCAACGTCAGCCTGGTTCGGATGGAAAACATCATGGGCACCGTCGTGTTGATCCTCGTGATGGCGCTGCCACCCACGATTGCGTTGCAGTGGTTGGAGAGTCGCATCACCTCGAAGTACGGCGGCCGGTGATCGCAAAAGATCGGCAATGGCTCGCCCACGTCGCGAAATCGATGAAGGCTGTAAAGACCGATCGCATTGCCTGATGCTCGGCAATAGCCGCCACAAGACTTCTGAATGCTCGTCCACGGTGCCCGACAGTCGAATTCCAGCGGCGGTATCTAGGGGGGTCGGTCGGGAGTTCGAGGTAGCGGTTTCGATGGTGCTCAGCAAAGCTCGATTAGCACAAACAAACTTTGATCCGACCGCAGCAGGGCACCTCGCCCGGTCGGCCGAAACTGCCGCGAAGTGAGGATACCCGCAACAACGAGGACTCCAAAGCACCAAACCGCGACCACTCTGTTGACAACCTCGTGCTGCCACCAACGAGCAAAACCAGAGCAGATTGCGCGCGGATGCAGTACTGTCCCCAGCGACGCAGACGGCAGGAGACAACATGGGATCTTTGGATAATGTGCGGGAAAGCATCCGGGCTGCAGTAGTACGCGATTCTCTAGCCCGCGATCTAGCTGCTGGCTTGTCCGGCCTATTTGAGATCACCAACTATAAACGACTCCGGTTGAACAATTCAAGTTACGCGACGATGTATGCGAGCCCTTCCAAGTCGTTACGCGGCTCTCTGTCTATCGACCGCGAAGTTCTACTCCTGATTGCAAATTTTTCACTTATACAGGCGAAAACGATATCGGATTGCATTGAAATAATACGATCCGAGCAGCCCAGGCTGGAATCGACACTCCTCATCATTCTACATTCCGACGACGAGGGTGACGGAAAGTTGCGCGCTTGGGGTCGCGAAATGGGTATTACTGTAATGCCTATTTACAGACCTACCGGAGGCACGATGCCTCCGAGCGGAATTATTCAGCAGCGCCTATCGCGAGAATTGTTCGGTACTGATAGTTTTCAGGTGACAGGACCGGTCAGCGACGATGTTGACTTCTTCGGCCGGCGCGAACAATCCCTAGACATGCTTCGACGATTACAGCTTGGATCTATCTCCGCGCTGTTCGGCCTGCGAAAAGTCGGCAAAACATCGATGCTTAATCGAATAATCAATCAATCTCGGTCGCAGCAATCACCAAGAGTCGCAATGGTCGACTGCTCCATTCGCGCGTTCAACGAAATGTCCGCACAGAACGCGCTTAAAGTAATTGGAAGATTGTCAAGGCTGGCTCTGGAGCATAGCTACGCGCACGTTGCACAAACGCTCTACCGAAGCGATTCAGACATAATTGAATCGTTCGAGCAACTTTGGGATCGCCACAGCGGAAAAACACTTCTAATAATTCTCGATGAGGTCGACTATATAACGCCAGATTCTCCGACGTCCGGCCACTGGAAGAGCGAATTCAGCGAGTTTTGGCGCGAGCTTAGGGCTCTTGTACAAGAATCGCATCGACATGATCTGACGATTAGCCTTTTGGTCAGCGGTGTAAGTAGCCGCAGCTTCCGCGTCGCCGAGATCGCTGAAGTTGAGAACCCCGTACTACATTTTGTCCCTGAAAATTACCTCAGTCCATTTCCCGACGGAGCGGCCGACTCGATGATAAAGACGCTCGGAAATAGGTGCGGGTTGCAGTTCTCCAAAAAGTCAAGGGACCAGATCGCGACTGCGGCCGCAGGATTGCCATTCTGGATCAGGATGCTGGGCTCATTTATTCATCGGAGTGTCGACATAGACTCAAGACCCTTACAGTTGGAGGATGATTTAGTCTCAGAGCTATGCATAGAGTTTGCGTCGCACGAAGGGGCCGAGATTGCTAAGTTGGCACTTCGGAATCTTCAACGAACAGACGAACCGATGTACGATTTACTGCTTGAGATCGGTAACGGGAACCCAGTTGATACTATTGCGGCTGCCCCACTCGTTAAATATGGATTGATCAAACGCTCAGGCCATGACCTCTTAATCGAGAGCATAATTGTCCAAAACGCCATTGCTGCAGCACGGCATTCACCCGCGGAGATCGACAAAACATTCGATCGCGAAGTTCCGAGATCAAGGCGGAGCCTTGATTTGGATGAAAATGAGTGGGCCGAGGAGCTCGCGGCAATCAATAAGCGGCGAAATTTGCTAGAACGGCAGATCCGGGAATTCATCCGAATCGCATTGAAAATGCGACCAGATTCGACCAAACAATGGCACGAACACGTAATTGCCGCCCTACCCCAACCGAGACGGGATCAGTGCGGCGCGTTGGCTCCTGAGACCCTGATGAGCAAACTTTACTGGATAGAGCTGAGTTCTATTATTCGTCGAGAATGGCAGACCTTTGGCCCGTTCCTTGGCGACAAGCGTCGGACGGAGACGGCCTTCGAGCTCCTTAACGAACGACCAGACGCGCATGCAAAGATTGTCGACCTTGCTGATATCGCGCTACAGCGGAAGGAATTGACCTGGCTTGAGGAGCGAGTGTCAGGCTGATTGCTGGCCCGTCAAACCGGAGGCGCGGCGTGCCTACACCTTCCGCCTGTCAGTGACATGAGGGCGATGCGCTGGTCCGCTGCCTATGGCGTCTTCACCTGGTGGAGCCCAAAGCTACGCAAGCGTTCTCGCGGGCACGGAGTCCAAACAGGATCCGAACAAGAGGGTCAGCATCGGCTGCCACAATCGGTTCGGCAGCAACTTCCCGACGACGGTAAACTATGTGCGTAGCAGCAACCAATGCGAGCGGATAGTCGTAGCCGCGTATGATGTAGCCTGACGAGTCTTAAGATATATCGGCATACGAGAGTACAGCCCACAGGCAAGAGCGCAGGTCGCGATACCGCAGTTCGCGACGTTTCTCTGGCTGGTCTGCGATCGCGCGCAGCACCCCCGCCATCTCCGCAACCTGGTCGGCTGCGTGCGTTCCGACACCTACTCCCCTCGCGCCCGGCAGCGGCCCTCCAGGGTGAAAGCCGATACCGAACACGCATCGACCCCGGAGGATCGCTTCCGGTGCTGGTAGTTCGCCACCGAATCGAAGGCAGCCGTCACGCCGACCGACGTCGAGACGTATGTCATCGACTTGCCGGGCTGAAAGCCCAGATCGGCAACCACCTCGACGGCGTCGATGTTCGATCCAGGAGCACGAAGTCCCAGCTGTACTCAGCTTCATGCCGCTGGATCAGCTCCCGCACAGCGGAATTGCTCCATTCCCTTCTCGCGTTCTCGTGACCGTCGGTCATCACGAGCACCGTCACCGAGCCGGGACGCTCGTCCTCCGGCATCGCGGCGAGCCCGGCACCGACCTCGCTGACGAGCCGGCCGATCGCGTCGTACAACGCGGTGCTACCCCGCGGCTGGAGAACGAGTGGTGCAACGTCCTCGATGGGCACGTTGTCGTAGACCAGCTCGTACCGGTCGTCGAACTGTGCGAGCGTGACCACGGCCCGGCCGTCCGCTTCACGCTCCTTGGTGATGAACGAATCGAATCCGCCGCGGGTGTCGTCGGCGATGGAATGCATCGAGCCGGACCGGTCGAGCAGTGCAGCGACGAGGGACAGCTGAGGGTTGGTCATGGTTTCCTCCTTCAGGTCGCAGCCGAGACTGCTCCGAGTAAATTGGATTGAGAGATAACGGAAGAGCGATTGGCGACAGCTACCGCAGCGCCACCGTCGTGCCGCCCGAGAACGCCGAATCGTGCAGCTCGATCTCGGCAGGCACGGTCCCAAAGGGGACGTCGAACACGACGGTCGTGTCCAGCGCGTTGCCAGGGTTGATCTGTTCGTAGCCGATGCCCTCGTCGAGGTAGGCGGTCGCGAGGCTGTCGACCGAGTACTGCTTGCCGTCCGCGTCGAGCAACTTCTGCGAGGATGCGTCCAAGCTCTGCGCTCGGTCGCCGATGTTGCGCACGGTCATTGTCACCTGGACGTACTCGCCCTGTGCGGTCTGCGTCAGATACTCCGAACCGACTGTCGCGACGGGTGGTGCGACCGCGGTGACGACGAACTCGAACTTGCCGTCGCGTACCGGAACGCCGATTCCTGGACTACTCGGCTCGACCGGGGCCGCCGAAGCCGCTTCCTCCGACGCCGAGGATCCGGCCGGCGCGGGAGCTGTCGGGCTCTCCGACGAACCACCACCGATGAGCCGAATGAGGACGCCCAGCACGACGATCGCCAATATGACGGTCAGGATCTTGTGTCGGGCAAACCAACTCTTCTTCTGCTCGGGAGCGGGTGGGGCGTACTGCTGCTGGGGGTTCGGGTTGTGGTTGGTCATGTCGAAATTCCTCTCGTTCGGCGATGCATCAACCACACCGCAGTCGTGCCTGTCCGCGCCTCGGCTGACCGGTCGGTGCGCCTCCTACTTTCGGTCGCATCCGATCGACCATGCGGGCCGTTCGGATGATTCGCGGTGTCGGTGCTCGGCCGTACGCTTGCGTTCGTGAGCACCCACCGGACAGGCACCCTGCGCCGCAAAGCCTGGACTACGGCGGCGGTGGCCTTCAGCCTGTTCTGCTCGTTGATGACCGCCGGGTTGGCGGGCTCGTCCGGGACGCCTCGGTGGAACCTGGGCCTCGGAGTCACGCTCAACCTGATCGCCGGTGTCGCCTTGATCTGGCGACACGAACGGCCATGGGTGGTTCTGGGACTGGCTCTGGCCGGGCCGCTGTTCTTCGCCACCGATGCGACGGCAGCGTTGATTGCCCTGTTTGCTGTCTGTGCGTTCGCACGAACCAAGCCGCTGGCGATGGCCGCAGTCGCGGTGTACGTCGCGTGCGGGGTGTCGTTGACGTACGACGCGCATCGCAGTCGGTACTACTCCGTCCTGACCATCGGCTCGACCAAGACCAAGGATGGGTCGACGCCAGTCGAATGGGACGTCGCGGCGTGGATTCCGTGGGTCGTCGCGGCAGTGCTCGTCGGGTTGGTCGTGGGTGGAGCAGTGCTGCGCCGCACGCGATCCGACCTGACGAAGGCCGTCACCACCCGGGACAAGGTGACGGTGGAGTCCAATGCTCTTCGTGAGCAGATGCTGCTGAATGCGGAACGTGCCCGCATCGCCCGCGACATGCACGACACCCTCGCGGCGAGCCTCAGTCGGATTTCGCTGTTCGCAGGCGGAATGCAAGTCAACAGCGCCGATGGACCCGAGAAGGTCGCCCAAACTGCGTCGACGATTCGGCAGACCGCGCACGAGGCGCTCGACGAGCTCAAGCGCATCATCGGTGTGCTGCGCGGATCGGCCGATGCCTCGAGCGGTGGTCGGCAAAGCGTCGAGGGCATCTCCGATCTGGTGCACTCGGCGCGGGACGCGGGCTTGCACACGACGCTGATGCTCGACGTGACGCCCGGTGAAGTTGGCGCTGCGAGCAGTCATGTGGCGTATCGGGTGGTGCAGGAATCGCTCACCAACGCACAGAAGCATGCTGGCGGTTCGACCATTCGGGTAGCGGTGTACGGGTCAGATCAGGCGGGCGTCCGCGTCGATGTGCGTAATCAACTGGTGGGGCAACCGGCGTTCGAGCACGGGTCGGGCACGGGGTTGGCAGGGTTGGCCGAACAGGTCCGCGGGGTGGGCGGCACATTCGCGGCCGGCCCGCACCCGGGTGAATTCGTGGTCTCGTGTTGGTTGCCGTGGTACTCCTGACGGGCATTGTCGGAGTCGCGTTCTAAGCTCAGCGAACCATGACAGCGCCAGCCGTGATCACCGTTCTGATCGTCGACGACGACCCCTTCGTTCGGCGTGGAGTGACGGACATATTCGCGAAGACCCCGGACATTTCGGTGGTGGCCGACGTGGAGGACGGCGATCAAGTTCCCGCTGCTGTTGCGGCGTTCCGGCCGCACGTGGTGCTGATGGATCTTCAGATGCGTAGGGTCGGCGGACTTGACTCCACCCGCGAGTTGATGACGCTGGCCCATCCGCCGAAAGTCATTGCGATGACAGCGATGGATGTCGACGATCTAGTGGTACAGGCCATCGAGGCGGGGGCGCACAGCTTTCTGAGCAAAAGCGAGGCACCCGAGACGTTCCATCAGTCGGTTCGGGCGGTGGCATCCGGCAACACGCTATTCAGTGAGGATTCGCTTCGGAAGATCGTGGCAACGTCGGTGTTGCCGGTGGCCCGGCAATTGGTGTCGATGGATGTGCTGAGCCCACGGGAGCGAGATGTGCTGCGTATCTTGGCTACTGGTTCGACCAACGCGGACATCTCCTCGGAGCTATTCCTCAGCGACACAACGGTGAAGACCCATATCTCCGGGATCTTCGTGAAACTCGGTGTGCGCAATCGAGTGGAGGCGGCACTGGCTGCCTTCCGGGCGGGAATGGTCACGTGAGCGGGCAAGGCCGGAACCGCTGACTCCGGGAAGTCGCCAGTACAATCAACGATCTGTCGACTGAGACGAAGAGTCGATCGAACGTACTGAGCAACGCAGTCTCCGAACCGGGGCATTCCGAAGAGTGAAAAGCTAGCGATAATAGGAGCCGACTACGTAGACCGTATGTGCGAAATGACCGGCTGACTCGAGGCCGCCACTAGCATGAAGAAGGTTCGAGGCTAGCCGCATTTTCAGTCAACGCACAAGCAATGTACGCTGCCCACGAACCGACAGAAGGGAAATCATGCGCGCTCTCTTGATCAAGCTAGTGACCATCTTAGTATCACTGGGCGCATCCGTACGCCTAGTTCTTTCATTCAAGGATCCAACGACTAACATAAGCATATGGCAGGCCGCCGGCATCCTCCTAATCGTCGCCCTGACAGCATTCTTGCTGTTCACTGAAATCCAGGACTATTACAAGTCACGAATCAAGGTCCTAAAATCTGAGACCCAAATTCGAGATTTCATGTACGATCTCGTTTGCAATGGAAACCGCGTGTGCATTTTCACGAGAGACATGAGCTGGGCTCACGACAAAAACATGAAGGACATGCTTACCAACAAGGCGCGGGCGGGCGATCTGACTTTGGTAATGCCCGGTCCAACCGAGCTAAGCACCATGCTGCAAAAAGAGAGCGCGACAGTTCACTACTACGGAACGGCTACACCGCCCACCAAAACGCGTTTCACCATAACAAACGTCGATCGAGCGGAAGTCCGAATTACCATCGGACGGAATGAGGGTACAAAGCGCCATACTATTGAAACCTTCGCGGAACAGCACGGTCACCCGGCCTATTCCCTTGCACAAGACTTGGCATCTCTGTTACGCGCAATTAATCCGAGCACCTCAGTTCGGCCAGACGATTCGCCCTCACTTCGGATAGATCACAACGGTTCGACGCAATGACCAATCACGTATCACGTAGAACCCACGGGAAGTCCGAACAATCAATCGCCAAGGAATGGGACCGCCTAGCCTTCCGACGATCGAACGACATTCGGGCCGGCACAGATTTAAGTTATCTGCACGTATTATCACCGACAGTATTTTCCCTTCTGGGAGGGCGCTTGCATGAGCAAGCAGACGTGTTGGACATCGGGTGCGGTACAGGAAATCTAACAGTAGAGCTCGCGAAATATGCGCAGAGAGCAGTTGGAATAGATCCCAGTGGAGGCTCTCTCGATCTGGCCATGAAAATTGGTGCAGAATCGGACAACTGCGAGTGGTCCAATCAGACCGTGCAGCAATATTCTGAAAGTCCAGAATCTCGCCAACGATTCGACGTCCTGGTGGCGAACATGGTCTTAATGGATACCCTCGACCTAAAGGGGACACTCCACGCGATTCATGAGCTTGGCAAGCCCGGAGCGTCTTTTGTGTGGACTATTACACATCCCGCGTTCTGGCCTTCATACTGGGGATACGACAGGGCCAGCTGGTACGACTACAACGCCGAGATACAGATTGAATCTGAATTTCGATCGTCCGCAGGTTCAACTGGCGTGAGAACAACTCACGTACACCGGCCCCTGTCCACGTATTTGAACGCATTCGCCGATCACAACTTGTTGCCTGAAGAGATTATCGAACCTACGCCTGTTCGTTCGATGGTACCGACGGACTATATCGACACGTGGAAGTTTCCACGATTTCTGGGTGGCAGGTGTCGAATCCAGTGATGTCGCCGTCCTGAACTTTCCACACCGGCACAAGCCACGGCAATTCTCTGAGCATTCCACCGTAGTCGCTCATAGTGAGCAAGCTGCCACACGGCACTGGCATGAAAGCACCGCGGTGAGATGCATTGATCGTCTATGCAACCTAACCGTGCAGGTTCAAAGTCCCATCAACAAACTGGGCAACAACACGTTCAAGGCCTCAGTCTCATCGAAATGAAGCAGCAATCGGTCGGGCAAACACCAGCACAAACAGGCTCACCGTCTCCCCAGTCCCCCTTGAGCGATCACGGCGTTGGTTCACCTTCGATGGCGACCACAGTGTCATACAACCCGTAGCGGGTCAGACCCTCGTGTGAGTCGATGCCGGTGTAGGCAAGACTGGCGTCCTCGTAGCGACGAAAGTTAAACACGGCGTCGTTCATGTGGGCGCTATTAAAGACGTTCAGGCTCACCAGCAGATCGAAGTCACCGACCGTCAGGCCGGTGACCGTACGAAACAGGTCCGGCTCCAACTGAGTGATGACGTCCTTCAACGAATTTTCGCGAAAGTCGGTGAGGTACATGAAGGCCGGGATGCGAGTGGCGAACTTGATCAGCTTCTCCTGTACTAATTTTCGCTTCTGCTTGTACTCCCTCTCCTCCTCGGAGAGTTCCTTCTTCTCATGGGAAGACAGGACGCCGTGCGCATCTTTCTGTTTGAGACCTTTGATCTTCTCGGCCTTCGAGATAATCGTCTCAATGATGTTGTCGCCGAGCGCTCGGAAGCCCTCGATACGCTCAACGGCCGCCATCGCCTCGGGACTGTCGAGGACCTTACGGAGCGTGACGTTGTCAACGTTGACCAGTACGGCGCTCTCCCACTTGCGGGCCAGGAGCGTCGCCGACGTGCCAGCCATCGCGATGTCGAGGACACCGCCTGCGTCGATCTGAGTCATGTGCGAGCCGTCATAAGCCAGCACCGGCAAGAAGGAAATCAGTTCGGCTACAGCCTTCTCGGGGTTGGATTCGTACGGCGAAAGACCGATGGCGTAGGTGCTCAACTGACGCAGCGCGCGAGTCGGAGCGAAGTCAAAGACATAGCAGACCGGCTTCCAGACCAATTCCTCATTGGGATTGTCGCCGTTGGGGTTCTTGATCGCCCAGGGCGACTGAACACGGAATGCTGTCTGAAAGTACGACTCCGGACTTTTCAGGTTGCGCAGCATCAGGATGGATGACCACTGCGGGATAGTGACTCCGGTAGTCAATTTACCGACCGTCAGCGTGATGGTTTTGGTGTCAAATCCGCCCGCGATGGCGCTCCTGACCGGAGGCAACGCGTCAAGCCCGACCCCGACGTTCGGGGCACAGAGGTTCACCACCGTGTAGTCGTGCCAGAAAGTGTTGTGCTTCTCAGCGAGAAGATTTGCCATCGCGTCGCACGACGACCGTCGTGGCAGCGACCACAGCGAATGGTTCAGGTAAGGCAGCAGGCGCACATCCGAGTAGGGGAAGGGCGGCTTAGTGCCTTTCTTAAGGTCTGACTCGATCTGAACCGAGTGCTGGCCCCGGATGATGTTGAGCCACTTTTGGACCTCGTCCTTGTACTTAAACTCCGCCGCGGCTCCGATGCCCTCAGCGGTGAAGAATTCGTTGAGGTCGAACTCGTCGAATTCTCCCGCCGATGCCACGGCGAGAATCTCTTCGGGCATCTTGTACGTGAGCAGTCGCATTTGCGGGAGCGCTCCGTAGGGGTTCCACTCCCCGGACTTACTGGCGCTAAACTCGGCGCTGGCGCGCTGCTCGTCAGTGTAGGTCCAGTTAAAGATCTGCTCTTCGATAAAGTCACCGCTCGCTAGCGCTTTGAAAGGCGTGCCAGAAAGGTACAGATAGGCACGGGTCTTGATAGGGAGGAAATTTTCCTCCTCCATGTCGTAGTCCAAATCACTGTTCACCTCAGCCAGACCATCGGTGTACTCGACTTTCATCGCTTTCGTTACGATCGAATCGTCCTCGCCCTCAAACAACTCCTTCGCCGTGTCGCGCCACGCACCGAAGTGATACTCGTCGAAAATCACGAAATCCCACACAGTCGTGTGGACCCACTGGTTCTTCGATTTGATGGATCCCGCCTCGTCCTTGCCAAGAAGGTCCTGAAAGGAGCCAAAGTAGACGATGGGCATTGTCTGATCTAGCTGGGTGATGTCGATGCCAGATGCCTTTGACGCATACTGCCAGCCCTGAAAGTCCACGTGCGACTCAAGGTCGGTCCTCCACGCATCCTCGACGGCAGGCTTGAACGTGACGACGAGGACCTTCCTGGCCCCCAATTGTTTAGCCAGCTGATAGGATCCAAACGTCTTGCCAAACCGCATCTTGGCGTTCCAGAGGAAACGCGGAACCGCGTTTGCATTCTCATCCCAGCGTGACCGAAAGTAGTCAATAGTCTGCGCAACCGCTCGCTTCTGCTCTTCACGCATCTCGAAGGTATCGTGGTGAGCTCCGGTCAGCCGAAGGCCTCTCTGCAACTCAACGACAGCGGCTTTCACGTTTGCAGGAGTACAACGCATCCATTCACGTGACGAGCCAATCTTGACGTTCTCGAAACCCTTGTCGATCAGACGCTGCCGGACGTGTCCGTCTCGAAAGACCGTTCCGTCCCAGCGCTCGGCGGGTTCGTCGACGTGCAACGTGTAGGCCTGCTGCATCTGGCCCTGCGACTGCTTGATGCGAGCGTTGACGTCGGGCTGTGTCGTCTGCCCAATCTTGATGAGCCCCGCGTAGTCGGTGGGCGGGTCATTTGGAGTCCAGGCGTAGACACGCAGCCGCTCGTGAGGCTTCGGTGCGAGGATCTCTTCGACGGTCGGCTTGTTCACCTCAACCCAATTCCATAGGCCGGATCATCGACTCGATGAGCGTGATCTCGTCCTCAGTGAAGGCGTACTTCTGATACAAATCCGCGTCGGTCCACTCGCGGTTCCAGTCCTGAAGGGGGACCCACGAGTAGGTCGAATGGGTGGCGTCCTGAGTGATTTTTCGCAGCGACACGAGGAAGCGGAAGAACTTGGTCGCGTAATACGAGCGGAGACTATTCGCCTCGTCCTCGGACTGCACGTGGAAAAATAAAAAAGACTGAGTACAAACGGATGGCGACGGTGCGATCATCGACGGCCCGAGCACCATGTCCACGCCAGACTTCTCACGCTCCCTTCCTGAACCCACCTTGGGGACTAATACCTTCCAGGTGTCGATCAGGTGAGCACTCTTGGTGACTTTGGTTCTGGCAATGTACCCGTGGCCGCGTTTCGATGCGCGGATGTAGTAGAGAGGAACATCCCCGAGTTTTTCCTGGGCCCGGAATCCGTCAAAGTTAGATGTCCAGCCGAACTCCTTATCGCGAGCGAGAATAGTGTTAATTGAGAGTGCGTCGAACTTCATCACCTTGCGCAGAATATGCAGGGCTCGCGCGTCGCGAACAAGAACGTCAAATTCGTCCAATGATCGGGGGACTGGTCCGATGACCTCTCCATTGCGGATCATAGTGACGTTGCATTCTCCGTCGTAGGTGGAGTCCCAAGCGAAGTAGCACACGCCGCCGTTGATGCCGACTGACGGGAACGCTTCCGCGGCGTTCGGGAAGTCGACCAATTCACGGATCCTCCTGTCTGCGAGCATTGTCTTTCGGAACTCGTTCAGCCCGAGCCCTCCGGCCATCCATCGCGAGGGAACGACCATCACGATTAGACGTGGATCTAGTCTCTTAGCCTGTTCCACAAAGTGCTGATAGATAGGCACGTCGCGCGTGCCGCCATCGGACTGCAGCTGGTAGGGCGGATTTCCGACGACGACGTCGAACTTCATATCATCTCCAAAGGTCTTGGCAACGCTCGCCGCAACGTCGTCCGTATGCGTGAAGGCGTAGGCATGGGTTTCGGCATTTGCTCCTCGGTCCAGAGTCGACTGCGGCGATCCGCAGAACTTGCACCGTCCATTGGTGAAACGCTTGACCTGGTCGCCACTCTGATCAGCCGTGTACACCCATTCGGTGCCGCCGACCCAGGTGTGTTCGGTTCTTTCAAACCAGATGTTGCCGCTCGGGTTGTCGAATGACCTCGCTATCGAATGCGTGCCGGTTGCGTCCTTCGAGCAGTACAAACTCCTGCGCGCCAGGTACGAACAGATCTCGGTGATCGCGATTCCGAAGACCTGTTTGGTGAGGATGTGATCGACGCGCTCTCCAAGGTCTGGGAGATATTCGGCCAATCCATCGACGAGACGTTTGGTGATCTCACGGAGGAACACCCCTGACTTGGTAAACGGGTCGAGGAACTTTACGGTCGAGTCAGCCCAGAGGTCGGCCCCGTCGTTGGTAGCCGCCCAACTCTGGGCGAGCGTGTCGAGCATCAGGTTCGCGACATCTGGCGGGGTGAACACTTCGTCATTGGAGAGGTTGGCGATGCACGAAAGAACGTCGGGGTTCCGCGTTCGAATCGCGTAGGGAGACTGGGTCTCGGTCACCTTGCCACCTCGCCAATCGTGGCGGGCTCGTAGACCCTCAGCGGCGTGAAAATTTCGTGCTTTCCCGCGTCGGCGAACAGCCCGTCTTCGATGGCGAAAGCGGCTCGCTGCGTCATTGACTCGAATCGGAAGTCGCGGCGCTGGAATCGGCCGCGACCTAGGTAGGCCCACTCGGCGAATACGATGGGGGGCCCCAACAGCGACTTCATAGTAAGAGCGTCCGCATGCACAATGTTCACACTTAGAACATAGGCGGCTGCGCGGTAGAGGTCATCAGTTTCGCTAAGTCCTAGGTATTCGCAGAACGGAATCAGCATCTTCTCTCGGCACTCCGCGACGTTGTCTTCAAGGAGTTCGATGCCGTAAATGCACATGAGCGCGAGGAGGGATTGGTGGCGCTTCTCGAAGTCCGACTTGCCGTACCGGCGCTCGACAGCAGCTAACTTGCGGATCAGCACCTGCACGAGGAAGTTGCCGGACCCGCAGGCGGGTTCCAGGAAGCGAGAGTCAACGCGATCCGCCTCACCCTTGACCAGGTCGAGCATGTCGTCGACGAGCCACGAGGGCGTGAAGACTTCGCCGTGGTCTGCCACACGCTTCTTCGACCTAACCAACGACGGTGGCAGCGCCGCTGTGCTGCCGATCTCGGTGAGTTGTTCCAGCTTCACGTTCCTACCCTTCGAGACTGCCCCACGTCGGTTGATTGTGTGACATGAGGATCGGACCGCGTGTACGGTCCAAACCTATTGTCTCAAACTCGACGCGAGTCAGCTGTCGGTCCGTAGCCCGAACCCGTTTTCCTCGAACCGAGACGGTCTCATGCGAGGAATTGTTAAACGAGCTAATCACCTGCCGATCCCATCGAGATCAACGGCCACCCATCTTTCTCTCGAACGTCGTACCGACAATATGGCAACAGAGTGCGCGCAGCGATCTTCTTACACTCGTTGCGCTGCAACAGCTTCGCGCTTCAAAGGGCGGTTAGCCACAAGCTCACGGGCGATAGCAGCCGGAAAAACTTGCCCGTCCCCTAAAGAGCACCAAATGGTCTCGGTCCTGTTCCACGGCCGTTACGCTGATCGTTCGCGTCCGTAAGGGGATCAACTGTGCCGTCAACGCTGTCCTGGCTCGACACATCCGCCGACGAGCAGCGGCGCGTCCGTGAGCTCATCGCGCTTTACACCCAGTCGGAGAGCCGCGACGAGCTCGGCATCGGCCAGATCCGCGACGCGTTTGCCGACGGACTCTTTCCCGGCACCTCGACCATTCACACCCGGGCGCGTTACTTTCTTTTCATCCCATGGCTTTTCACGCAAGGTGCCAAGGCGCGCAGCGGTGCCAAGCTTGAGGCCTGGACCGATGTCCAGGAGCGCCGGCTCATCAAAGCGCTTAAGGACCAAGGTGTCGGCGCAGGGCAGGGCCTGATAGGGCGCGTCGCCGGGCCCGTGGTCAAGACTTTGCCGTCTGCAATTTACTGGGCAGCCCTAGGCCGGTACGGCATACTTGCCCGCGATGTCCAACCGGGGATGCTCGGCGCACTCGGGCCAGCCGTGGGGGCGGACGACGAGATCGCCGTCCGCAGAACACAGGACTGGCACCCAACACTGCCCGCCGCGCCGGAAGGATTTCCCGCCAGCGTCGAAGGCGGCCTGGAACTCTTGCGCGAAGAAGCCGTGTGGTTGCGGGAGCGCATCCTTGAGTCCGCCCCAGGCACGATGCTCGCCCACCTACTCGTCGATGAAACCCCGCTGGACGACGATGACACCCCACCTTGGGTCAACCCGTCGTGCCTCTCCGCCCACGGACCGCCCGCCTCGCTTCTGCAGCACGGTCGACTCTTCAGCCTCGTGATGCACGGCTCTGCCCTTCTGTACAACCTGCTCATCGCCGAGCGCTACGAGGCTGCCGGAATGACCACCCAACCGCAACCCGTCCAACGCTATCGGGAACGTCTGAGCGACTGGGCCGAGAGCATCGAGTCCGACGGTGAACTGCTCCGCGGTTGGGACCGCCAAGAGATGTGGGATCTGGTGTGCACCACCAACCCACGTATTGGGCTGCAAACTCGCGCATTCGTCGACGAGTGGATCGACGCCATTCTTGCCGGCCGGGGTGCCACGGCCGCCGACGACGAGGACATCCGCTCGCTGGTGGAGATGCGAGAGCGTCGCCAGAAAGGCGCCCAGTCTCGCTTGGTCAACGATCGGCTGCTGCGCACCTGGTCCGGGGCCTCGGGCACGTCGATGCTCGTTTACCGTTGGCCTCAGGTCCGGCGCATCGCTACCGATATCAGAGAGGGAATTGCCAATGCTGGCGCCTGACAGCCGCAGGACCCTGATCGACCAGCTGCGCCCGCCCGTGGGCTATCGACTGGACGCGGCAGTGGGCACCACGTTTACCCTCGACCTGACCGCAGCGCTCGTGCCTCCACTTGCTTTCGCGAGCTTTGCGGTCCGCAGCACAACCGACCCAGTGAGCGTGCTGGAGGCGGTCCGCTCCTGCGCAGACCGGGTCGATGTCTTTGCCCAACAAGGCAACATGCGTGCTCCATCGAAATACACCGCGCTGACGGCGTTTCTGGAGCCGATGCTTCACGAGGTGCAGACCCCACCCGGCGGCCTCTTCCATCCAAAACTCTGGCTCATGCGGTTCACCACTGATGACGAGCCGGATGTGTACCGATTGGTCGTGCTCAGCCGAAATCTCACCGAGGACCACGCCTGGGATGTCTCGCTCACCCTCGACGCCTCGCGCGGAACGCGTGCAACTGCTGCCAACCGGCCGCTAAGTGCCCTCATCAGGTCTTTGCCAGGTCGAACCGAACGGCCGGTGCCCGCCGACCGACGTGCCCGCATCGACCAGCTGGCCGAGGACGTCCGCTACCTGGAATGGGAGCGGCCCGAGGGCGTGACCGAGCTCGTATTCCACGTTTTCGGTGTCGCGAACGAACGAGCCGCCCCGGATTTCACCGGCTACCGCCACCTTGTGGTCTCGCCGTTCCTCAATGATGCCGGTCTTGCTCAGCTGACAGAGGGAAGTAAGAGTGCGACGGTGGTCTCGCGCGCATCGTCGCTCGATTCACTCGCACCGGAGACCGTGCAGGGCCTGGACGCCACGTATGTGGTGAGCACCGTTGCCGGACTAGACGACGGAGACGCCACCGAAGGCGACAAGCCTGCTGCGTTGCTCAACGATCTGCACGCCAAACTCGTTGTTGTAGAGCGCAGCCAACAGGCCCACCTGTTTCTAGGCTCGGCGAACGCTACCGATGCCGCGCTGAACCGCAACGTCGAGATTCTCGTCCAGCTGACCGGGGGCAAGAAGAACTTCGGGGTAGGGACCATGCTCGATCCGGGCTCGCCGTTCCTCGGGATGCTCGAGCAGTATGACGCCGTGGGCGGTGCACTTCCAGATCCCGATGCCGAGGCCCAGTGGCAGCTTGAGAATGCGCTGCGCGTGCTGGCGTCGCGTAGGTGGGTGGTCTCGGTCGGTCGGTCCGAGGACGCATACTCGCTTCGCTTCGAGACGCGTGACGGCGCTACGGTGCCCGCGGATATGACCGCGCAAGCAGAGCCGCTGGCGCACCCCGGTGTGGCCTGCGCCGTCGAGGACGGCCGCACCAACCACGGCACTGTCGAGGGCGTCCCGCTGATCGAGGTCAGCCCGTTCCTGCGACTGCGCCTCACCGACGACGCCGGACGCGAGGCAGCGTGCGTGGTGCGGGCCGAGCTTCGGGGCGACCCGAAGGGCAGGCTCGACGAGGTCCTCGCCTCGCAGATCAACACCCCGGAGAAGTTCCTGCGTTTTATGGCGCTTTTGCTCGGGCTGGGACAGTCGCACCCGTTGGCGATGATGGGTCTCGGTGACGCGGCCGCCGGGTCCCGCGGTGGACTCGCGCCGGCGCCTCAGGTGTTCGAGATCGTGATCCGCGCCCTCGCTCGCTCGCCTGAGTCGATCGACGATCTCGACCGCCTCGTCCGACGAATGCTGGCCACCGAGAATGGTGCCGCCAATCTGCCGGAGGGCTTCGCCGCGTTCTGGGATGTCGTCACCGCCAGCCGAATGAAACTCACCCCGGAGGCCATCCGATGACCACTTTCGACGCCGCCCCCGTCATTGCAGGGCTCAAGGGGTTTCAGCAGCGCACCGTCGAGCACGTGATGACACAACTCGACCGACCTGGTTCGTGCCGGAGGTTCCTCGTCTCCGACGAGACAGGTCTGGGCAAAAGCCTCGTCGCCCGTGGCGTGATCGCCCGGACCATCGAGAAACTGCAAGACGAGCCGGAGCGCAAGCAGATAAACGTGGTCTACGTGTGCTCCAACAGCGACCTCGCTGCGCAGAACCTATCTCGTCTCGACGTTACCGGCGGCCAGCACAAGGGCATACCCAGCCGGCTGAGCCTCCTCGCCAAATACACCAGGGAGCTGCAACCCGATCTCGACGCCGGAGGTGTAAAAGTCAACCTGGTGTCGTTCACCCCGGGTACCTCGTTCCATACCGGCCACCAGTCCGGCCAGGTAGAAGAGCGCGCACTGGTGTTCCTGTTGCTGGGCAACGTAATCGACCTCACGGGATGGAACCGCCACGCCGCGCTGGTTTTGCTGCGAGGCCAAATCGGGTCACGAGAGAAATTCGAGAATCACATCGACTGGTTCGAGTCCTCACTCGAAGGTCCACCTGATCCCAAGATCTCCAAGAGATTCCTCGCTGCGTGTAACCGCAATGGCCTCATCGCCAGATTCACTGACCAGCTCGAGCGCATCGGCCGCAAGCGCGACGTCCCCCTCGACATGGCCGACGAGGTACGGCGACTCATCAGCGACATGCGCAGCGAGCTTGCCCACGCCGGGCTCAGCGTTCTGAATCCCGATCTCGTCATCCTCGACGAATTCCAGCGATTTCCCGACTTACTCGACGCGAGCAGCACTCAGGGAAAGCTTGCTGATCAGCTGTTCTCTTACCCCGACACGCGAGTACTCCTGCTCTCCGCGACGCCGTACAAGCCGTTCACTTATGCCGAGGAATCCGGCGACGATCACCACCGAGACTTCCTCCGCACCATCATCTTTCTGGACGCCGACATCGCCGAAGACGTCAGACACGATCTCGCCGACTACCGCACAGCGGCAACCCAGGGGCGTTCCGTTGTCGAGCTCGCGGCCCGACTGAGAGCGACGCTGCTGCAGGTGATGAGCCGCAGCGAACGGCCCGTCGGTGTCGCCGGCGGAATGCTGTCCGAACACATCGAAGTCGTGGATGATCTATCGGCTACCGATCTGCTCGATTATGTCGCACTTCAACATCTTTCAAGCCTAGTCAAAGGCGATGTCAGCCTGGAATACTGGAAATCGACGCCCTACTTTACCAATTTCTGTGACGGGTACAAGCTCTCCGAGCAGCTCAAGACGCGACTCAGGGGTGGCGAAGCGGAGTCCATCCGCCCCGCTGTCCGTGCACTCTCCCGGCTCGACCCCATCGCGGCATCGGGCACCGGCGAGGTCGACCTGGGCAACGGCAAGCTTCGCGCTCTCGCCCGGCAGACAGTCGATAACGGTTGGTGGCGACTGCTGTGGATGCCGCCGTCGCTGCCGTACCTAGAGCCGAGTGGCCCGTACGCTGAGCCGTGGGCGCAAGGGATTACGAAGCGCCTGGTGTTCTCTTCGTGGTCGGCGACGCCAACGGCGATCGCGAGCCTGCTGAGCCAACGTGCCTCTCGGGCAGCATCTATGGAGTCCACGCGCGAAGAAGGAGAGCACTCCGGACGCCGTAGCCAGCGCAGTCTTCTCAACTACAGCGTTGCGGGTGGTCGGGCCGAGTCAATGACCACTCTGGCGTTGTTCTGGCCGATGCCGGGACTCGCGAGGCGCGCCGATCCGCTTGCTGCAGCTCAGCTCAACCGCGCACCGGTTGGTAGAGCGGCCGTGGAGGCAGCCCTGACGCGAGAGTTACGTTCGGGAACGACCAAGTACGGTGTGTCCGCGGTGGCGGAGGCGGCGCGCGCGGCGATTGCCTTCGAAGACTCACTGCCGCAGGCATTTTTGGACGGCGGACTAAGTGGTCGCAACCGAATTATCGAAGCGCTCGGTAGACATTCATCCGCCGACACCGATGACGCGACTGGACAGCGAGGCCTGGCTACACACGTCGACGAGGCCCTCGAACTGGCACGCGAGGGTTCCGACGTCGAGATGGCGTCCGTCGCGCCCACCGTAGCCACCCTCGCTGCCCACAGTCCGGGCAACATCGCTTGGCGTGCGCTGCACCGGCTTGCGGCCGACTACCCAACAGTGACCGAAGCCGGACTCTGGAGTGCCGCGGCCACCGTCGCCGCCGGCTTCCGAACCTTGTTCAACCGACACGACACCATCGTGCTGCTCGAGCAGCTGCATGAAAGCGGCGCGTACTGGCAGAAGGTGCTTCGCTACTGCGCGGCAGGAAATCTGCAAGCGGTCATGGATGAATACCTCCACCACATAGCCAGCGAGACTCAAGCCGAGCTCGACGACGATTCATTGATGGCGATTGCGGAGAACGTCACGACTGCACTGACATTGACGCCGTCGACCTACCGGGTATTCGACCCGGACCACCCCGACGATCCGATTCGTATGACGAGTCGCTTCGCGCTGCGCTACGGAGGAGGCAACACCGACGAGAATGTCCGCCAGCCCGACGTACGCCGGTCGTTCAACAGCCCGTTCTGGCCCTTCGTGCTGGCAAGCACCAGCGTCGGGCAGGAAGGGATCGATTTTCATTGGTGGTGCTCGGCAATCACTCACTGGAATACCCCCGCAAATCCTGTCGACTTCGAACAGCGCGAGGGACGCATCGACCGCTTCGGTGGACATGCCGTCCGGCGTAACCTAGCCCACCGCCACGGTGCCGCCATGCTTGCGACGAATAATCCGTGGCGCGCGGCTTACGAGCTGGGAAAGGACGAACAGGCTGCTCTTGGAGATTTCGCGCCGTACTGGGTGTATCCGGGCCCGGCGAAGATCGAGCGGCACCTCTCGCCATATCCGCTCAGCGTCGACGTCGCCCGGCTAGAACGCCTGAAGAGCGACCTGGCGTTGTATCGGTTGACGTTCGGGCAGCCGCGTCAGGAGGACATGCTAGCGCTGCTACGCAAGCGGGGCCTCGAAGCCAAGCCGGAAGTGTTGACCGAGATGCGCATCGACCTCTCGCCACCGCCGTGAACGGACGAAGACAATTCAGAGTTATCGATTATGGCACAACTGAAATCGCTGGTGTGCCGACTATACTCGTCTACATACTTTGCGGCTCGCGAGGCATTTGAACCGATGAGATCAGAGATCGTACCCTTCCACACTTCCTCTCCTCGGAGTGAAGCTCACGCAAGGTGTACTGAGAACAGCCCTCCCGTGAAGACCATCGTCGTACCATCGATTTCACAAGGCCTTTGCATGAAGGCCACACATTGTGCGGCGGAGGGGAGTGTGCCGATGTTCGGCAAGCAAGAGGACGGAGCACCTGAGCCCGCTCCACGTGAAGAACTTGCAGATTTCATCTCGCAGCAGGAGGGCCGTATAGGCGATGTTTTTAACCTTACGCAAGAAGGACTCGACGCTAGGGCAATCGCAGACCGCCTGAATGTTGAGACACAGGGTTTCGTGTATCAGTATCAGGCGCACATCGACGCTGCCTTGTACGGGAAAGTACCAACTGGACCCACCATGCTCAAGGCCGTCGCATCTGCATTGAACGGCCTTCTAAAACGTGGGCGCGGAGTCCTATCGCCTGCTGCCTTCGAGTTATTGGCAGCACATAGAGCCTCGGTGCTGAACGCAATCGTCGCCCTCGATCCAGAAGATGAAGCACAGGCGGAGGCACAAGCCGAAGATAATGAGCAGAAAGAATTGGGCGCCCTGCTCGAGGTTCCAGGGATTTACGCATTTTCCTATGGGTGGTACCTCGAACGTCCACTCGACGCCCAGAGCGAGAACACACTGATCAAAGTGGGCCGCGCCAAAGACGTGGCGCGCCGGATTGAGGACCACCGACGTGGTGCTCGCGCCCACATACCAGAGCCCCTAGTCACCATCCGTGCTTATGCGACCGACGACCGAGATCTGGAGTGGGTTGAGAAAACGTTTCAACGGCTGCTCGAAACCGCCGGGCATATCAATCCACGTCGGGAACCGACGCGCAAAGGAAGCCGAAACGAAGTCGGCGAAGAGTGGTACCTGACGAATCGAGAGTTCCTAGACGCCATTGCATCAGCACTCAGTCTGCGCACGATCTACGCAGCATAGTCAAATGGTCTGACCACTGAAACCTTGCACTCACGTCGTCACTAACGAGATGCCCAGCGTTGGTTGACATCTGGCCTTTCAGAGTGGGTGGTCTCGCAAATCCCATGGGTAGTTATTTGCAAACTACCCATGCGCGGCTCAGATTTTTCGACTACTCAAACATAGTCTCGCAGCACCTGCGATCTGGAGGGATGACGTAATTTCTTCAGTGTCTCGGTCTCGATCTGGCGAATTCGTTCAGTCGTCACCCCGTGCATCTCAGCGACCTCGTCGCGTTCCAAGCGCCGACCCAGTCCGATACATTTACGAAGGGGAATGATGGCGGCTTCACGCGCGGAGAGCGTCTCGAGAACGGACTCCAATTGATCGCATAGCAGCGAGTGACTGACAAGATCAATCACAGCGACCTCATCCTTATCGGCCAAGTCCGCATAGCGACTGTCTGTGTCGTACACGAGCCGCTCTAGGCTGGACACCGTCCTTGCAGCATTCTTCAGCTCACGGGTGTCGTTTTCGGACATGTCCACCTCGGCCGCATCGATGTCCACGGTTGCTTTGCCCTGCGCTTCTCGATCGAGCGTGGACTCGGCTCGCTCGATCCTCGCCATAGCTTCTTCAATATTGACTGGGAGCCTTATAAGTCGAGCTTCGTTGAAGACACCGCGCACGATCGGCTGCCGGATCCACCACGCCGCGTAAGTCGAGAATCTGTGGCCGTTCTTGTAATCGAACTTCTCGACTGCCCGGAGAAGTCCCAGGTTGCCGTGTTGTACAAGATCGAGTAAGTCGAGACCTCGGTGCTGGTACCGCTTCGCGAGAGAAACAACGAGCTGCAGGTTCGCTTCGATCAGGTGCGTTCGAGCGCGGCGACCATCCCTTACCACCCACGTCAAATCACGCAGAATAAACGACGGCAGAGTGACGCCTCCTTCCTTCAACTTCCGGAGATGGTAGTCCGAGAAGAGTCCAACCTCAATCCGTTTGGCGAGCTCGACCTCATCCTGCGCATCGAGTAGAGCCACTCGGCCGATCTGCCGTAAGTAGAATCCAATCCCCTCGAAACCGTATCTCTCAAACTCAAGACCGTTTTCCTGATACCGCTCATCAGCAGCGGTCACCAGCTCAATATCGAACCCATTCACCAGCGCATTCTTTCAAATTCCCGGCTGTAAGAACAGGGCTCAAAACCGTGCCTGCTCCCACCGGCGAAATTGCCACGCCTATCGGAACTGTCGATAAGCATCTCTTCGGGGTCAATGATGACGTCTTTCTGCGCACGGATACGAGTTGGTAGCACCTATCATCCCGCGCACCGTAAGACCTGGCCCTGGAAGGAACGGATCAATTCGTGACCAAAGTGTCGTGACTCGCCCCGACTAGCGTTACTGGATGCGTGGATAACCACTGCAGCATTCGGCCAATGCGGGCACGGACTAAACGCGTTGGTCCTATGTCAGCGCTCTTCGCTCGCGTCATTTGCTTGTGACGGACCCTTCGAGACTATGCCCTTCACACCTCTACCGATCCAACCTGCACCCGCTGCGCCGATGCTGACTGCTTTGCCACCGATTTCAGCTGCGGCACCACCAACTGCTTTCGCACGGTTACCCAATTCGGAGAAAGCGTCGCCGATGGATGGGTCCTCGTTGTCGATCCAACCGGTGACCTGACTGTTCCGTGCCGACGCGAATGCGTCCAAGTCATTGCGCAGTTGGGTGATATCACGTTTGAGATCACCTGTCGCCATCCATCGCACAATCTCGAGCGGCTTGACCGTGCCGTAATTGGACAGCTCAAGCCGAGCGTGACGCAGTAGGTCGCCGTCCCGCTCAACGTGCTCAGCAAGCATCTTCCGTGCCGACGCAACGACTGCGTCGAGGTGTTCGGGCTCAACAGCGCGCACACGAGCAATACGGAGCGTCTGCCACAGGTAGAGCGAACTCTCTGCGATAACCAAAAGCTGCAGGGTCTCACCGAGACGCTCGTCCTTGACTGCTCGGGTCAGATACGCGGCGCGCTCCTGGACCGGCTTGTCCGCGTCGAAGCTGTTGACAGTGCGCTTCGCATGGTCTCGAAGTCGCTCGATACCGACTTGAAGCTGCGGACCCAGCGAGGCAACGCTCTCCCAATCTGTCGTAGGAAGCGCGCCCGTCTCCCTGTAGACCTTGACGATGTGCGACAAGGCAGAGTGATGGCCGATGACATCCCCCACACGCGACGCTTCGGCGAGACGGAGTATTTTGTCGACCTCACCCTCGATGCGCTTGATCCCGTCCGACACCTCGGTGATTGCTGTCTGCAGGGCAAATTGCACCATCATGAGTTGCAGTCCCAAGGCGCGGGTCGGCGTCATCGCGACCTGCTGCCACTGCATCTGATGGCGGAACTTGTGGCCAGAGTCGACCAGGGTCATTCGGTTGTACCCCGGGATCCCCGGAACGACCTTGTAAGACTTCAGCATGTCGACACTCTGAGGAGCAAGCCGCACGAAGTGGCCGTATTGCATTTTCGCTGCGGCTGCACCGGCAACCATTCCACCCGCGTTCGCTACCGCGGTTTTGTCGACGCCAGCAACCTGCACACCGTCGCCTACAAGATCCTTGATCCGACTGAGATATCCGGCCACTGCGTCGTCATCACCCGAAATCAGCAGGCCCTCCGGCTCGACGTGCACCGATATTCCAGAGGACTCGAGCAGCTCCTTGTCGAAGTCGGTCAATTCCTGGTTCATCCAGTCGTCGGTCATCCAAAGCCTCCTGAGGTTGTTGGCGCTCACCATAACCGAACAGACCGACAGGTTCTGGAGGCATCGGCAACTTCGCCGTAGTCACGCCAGACCCAACCGCGCGCCTTTCATACCAATGATCAAGTTCTCTGCTGGCGCGATGCCATGGTTCCAACCGTCGTTCATCGATGCACGGTCGTTTTCCTTCGCCTGACTGCGTCGTGCACATTCATCGAACAGCCTGTCGAGCCGCTCTGTCTCATCCTCGATGTCGACCTGAACCCACCATCCACAGAAGCACGTCCAATAGCCGAATGGTGGAAATATCGATCAATTCGTCCGGCGCAGTGTCTCTGATCCATCGGTCGAGTGATGAATCGGAGCTGCGTAGCTCCGATCGCAGCCATGCCCAGCTACCCTTGCTGTCCTGACCAGTCAGGCCGGTCACAACGCTGTCCCACACCGGAATCAGGTCAGGTCTTTTCCGGGCTATAAGTTTGCTCGTCGTCGTCTTGCCGATTCCATCATGTGCGCCCCGCGTCGGAGTCGACGACTGACGCAACAAGCGCCACAGCTGTGCCGCAGACGACCCGGTGCCAATAGTGGACTCTGGCGAATCCGCGAGTGTGAGTCCTGTGGGGATTGCTTCGAGTAGTGCGCTGCACCGGTCGGCGTCCGGGCCAAGAATGCGCAACGCCGACTGCGCGGGCACATTGACGCTCAGTAGCGAGACCGCCACCAGGTCATCGGAGGTGAACACGTCGCGGGTGGCCTTATCGCCGCCGCCCCGAAACCTCTCGAATTGCGAGCCACTGAAGTTCGGCCTGCCTTGAGAATCGAGCGCAAAGTACTGCTTCCACAATCGGATTGCGGTCTTCGAGTCTCGTTGCGCAATGAGATCGGGCATGTGTGGATCGTCCTTGGCCAACTCGGTCTCCTACTTCAGGGATCATTCATTGTCGAGCAAGGTCGCCACCACACCGCACAGGTGCCGAACCTCAGCCACCGTCGGCGCAAGTTCATACGCATGGTGGTGGCATGCGTTGCTCAATCTGTTCCATGCCATCGCGGCCGCACTAGCATTCTGGGCTGTGTCGAGTGACCGCAAGATCACCAGCCGCGATCGCATGCTCGGTCGCTCAATATCTACGCCCAGCGCCACACAACGCTCGATTACCAGCTCCTCCAATGCCTGCCGAGCGAGGAACGCAGCAAGACGCGCCGATCCGCCTGCAGCACCATGGCTTCCGTCGAGCAGCAATTCCGCGTTGCGGAGCGCAACTGCCGGCGACGTGGTCGTATTCATTCGGCGAGGATCCCGTCGACCATCTTCTTCAGATCGTTCACTACTTCCCAGGTGATCGGTCGATCTGCACCGTTATGAGTACCGGCATTCGCGATGTGGAGCGTCGGGAAGCGTTCGGTGCGGAAGCCCAGCCACTGCGATAGGTCGCGTTCGGAATCTTGGTGCACGGCCAGCGCAATCTTGTTGCGCGTCTTGTGCACTGACGACCACCGCTCTTCGGTCGCCAGCCGAGACTTTCCCGCCCGGTGTTGCTTTGCATAGAACACCTGCTGCGCAGCAGATTCCAGCGCCAACCGGAACAAGCCCGGCGCAACTCGCCGCTTGACGTCCTCGGGCACATTCTCGTCCAAGACCAATGCCCGGACATCGTTGAAGTAGCGGGTCGCTTGATTCTGAGTCTCGGAAACACTGATGTTGGAACCTGGTTCGCGCATCACCTCCACCAGTCGAGCGTCGACAGCGAGTTGCCTGATGGCAGTGGCCAATCGATCATCGTGCGAGAACACGATGACCTGCCTGGTCTTCGCGAGCGTCGACAGCACCTTTATGAAGCCATCGATCTTCGCCGGATCCATCGCCTGGATCGGGTCGTCCAGCACGATGAATCGAAACGGACTGTTCGGCGTAGTCGCTCTCGGTATGAACAGTGCCAATGCCAACGCATGCAGCTCGCCCTGACTCATCACCGACAGCGCCTCGGACTCCACGCCGTCGACCGAGCCGGTCATCACCACTCGCCTGCTGGTGTTGTGGCCCACCAAGTTGATAGCACCGATGTCGACATTGCTTTCCTGCCGCAACTCCGCCCAAATGTCGCGTGCCTGCTCGGCAATCGGAGCGAGCCGCTGGTCCCTCAATTGCTTGGCATGCGAGGCAATCCACTTCTTGGCCGCGTCGACATTCTTGACTGCCTCATCAGCCTCTCGCGCCGCGGATTCGAGGGTGGCCCACGCGGCCAGACGTCCAGCAATCGGTGCCCACGTGTCCTCACGCTGAGCCGCCGCTTCCTCGGCCTCGGTGCGCAACGCCTCAGCAGACTCGATCACCGCGGGGATCGTCGCAGCCAAGTGGTCCGCCACACCGGAAGAACTCGACGGTTGCTCTCGCAACACGGCGACGGACTTTCGATACGCGGACAAGGAAGGCAGGTCGACGCCCTCCACCGCGGTGGCGTCGGCGATCTCGTTACCCAGTTCGACTGCGGCGCGTTGCGCTTGGTCGAGTCGGCGGCGGCTGTGCTTGTAGGCGGCCAGTTTCTGGCTCTGCTCGGCGAGCTGCGCCCGCGAGTGCCCGGCCCACGCATCGTCGAGCGTCCCCGTCGCGCAGACCGGGCACTCGATAGTGCCCGTCTCATTGTGCAGTCGCAGGGCCGCATCGAGCAGATCGTTGCGCTGCTCCACCACCGACAGTGCCTCATCAGCAGAATCCGCGGTATCGGCCGCAGCTGCCCGGAGCTCCGCCACCACCTCGTCGACACGCTGCTGCGCCGGGGCGCTCAACGCTGCGAGCCGCTTCAAACCGATGAGCGCGGGTGATGCCGACGCGTCGGCTCCGGTGGCGAGCGCGAGCACCGCGTCGAGATCCGCAACCCGCTTCTTGACCAGGTCTGCAGCAGTTTTCGCACGATCGTCCGACGCATCCGACAACGAGGCCTTGAGCTGGCGCAGACTCTCCGCTGATCGTTGCCGGGGCCCCTTTATCTCCTTGAGTACCGCTGCCAGTCGCTTGTCGGCATCGGTGATCTCGTCGAGTCCGAGGAGTTTCGCCAGGGCGTCGTGCAGGGTGGACGGCGTCGCGTCGAACAGTCCGCCGATTTCGTCGTAGGACAGGATCGGGCGATGTAATTCGACGGCAGACTTCCACCCAAGTGCATCGGTACCGGTAGCGCGCTTCTGCTTTCCCACCTGAGTCCAGGTTGAGCATCCCTTCAGCGCGGCGTCGGAAGTCCAGTCGACACCGACAACCGTCGGTTCGGACCCTTCGATCGTGAGCCCCACCCGCACCTCACACGGGTCTCCCTGATGCAGATTGCGCCAGGTATCGGCCCACAGCTTGGCCTTGTTCTCCCAGCGGTAACTCGAACCGGTGATAGCGAATTCGAGAGCCTCGGCGAAGCTCGACTTTCCCGATCCGTTGCGGCCACTGACGATCGTGATGCCCGGCGCGGGGTGTAGCTCCAGCGCTGCTTTGGGCCCGATACCGCGGAAACCCGCGACACTGATTGAGGTCAAAAACGCACCGACCGGCTCTTCGAGGAGCTGACTCCCCGACGGCTCCGGAACGTGCGGGGTCGAGATGCCGTCGAGAAGCTCCTGCAGTGACGTCGGCCCTTCCAGGGCCGCGAGAACGAAGTACTTGGCCTCGTCGGGCAGGTCATTGTCCGCGTCGATGGCGTCGATCACCACGTCGACGAGTGGCCTGTCGACAGCACTGTCGGCAACGGTCACCGGCACTCTCCTGTTCGTTCTGATGGCTAATCAGACCCCACAGTTCCATATGGGACCGACAGTTCGCAGGGACATCAAAAACGCCGCCGAGTGTGTCGGTACCCGATGCTTCGATGGCGGTATGTCACGACTCGACGAGGGGTTCCCGCCGCCCACGGCCTGTGTGCAGTGGTGTCAGCACCGCAGCTACGACCTGCATGTCCTCGACGACGGTGTGGAGGTGGACCTGGATTGGTGGAACGGCCACCTCGACCGGGCAGGACACGAGCTTCGGCTACGCGGCCGCAACCTCGACGGAGAAATCGTCGAGTACGGCGGTGCCACCGTGCAGCGCAACGATCTTCGGATCGGCACCGATCTGGCTATAGGCGAACACGATTCGCTCGGACTACTGTTTCTCTGTGCAGCCTGGCAGGGCAGTCACCGACACCGCAGGGCTATGCGGCGCTTCCCCGACGTCATGAACCCGCACCTCAGCCGTCCCGACGAGAACCCCGTCGCCAAGACTCTCGCTGTGCTCGACAGCTGCGTACGGAACCGTGCAGTGCCCGATCACCCGAACTCGACCTGGTCAGGATGGCCCGACGCACCGGGCGTCGGAATGTCCCTGATGGCCACGTTCCTGTGGGCTGTGAAGGCGTCGGTCTACGGCGGCCCGGCACAGCTGATCGACCAATACGGAGTGTCGACACTCATCCACGAGGGATGGCTCGAAGACCCGTCCGTCACCGGATTCACTCGTCGTCGCTACGACCGCTACGTCGAACTCATCACCGCCTGGGCCACCGACATCGGCACCAGCCCCGAGCTCGTCGAAATGTGGCTCGTGCAGCGCTGGAGCGCCCGACTCAACGAAGCACGACACGGCCGCTACACCGCACCGACGCTGTTCTGAACAGTTCGATCCCCTGACGAGGGGTTGCCGCGCCGCACATCAGCTTCTATGGTTATTCCGTAATTACGGAATAACAGATTAGGAGAGCTCGATGCGACGCTCGACCTGGATCTCGACCGCCTGTGCAGCTGCGCTGTTGGTGGGCGGATGCGCCACCGACACGGACGCAACTGCAGCGACCACCACCACTACCCCGACGCCCGAGAACTGTGCACCGGTGACCTCGACCGACCTCGCCACCGAGGACGGGTGGATCGGGCTGATCAACCAAGCACCCGACACCGTCAGCCTCGTCATCGACGACGGGCGCGGCCGAACCGTCGAACATCGGTCCGACCAGCAGCAGGTACTCGCATCCGCGATCAAAGTGGTGCATCTCGCCGCCTACGCCCAGGCAGTCGCGAACGGCACGATCGATCCGAACGATCAGGTGGCTCTCTCGGATTGGGAGCGCTGGTACGTGCCCGGCACCGACGCCAATGCACATCCGAAGGCCTTGACCCGGTTGGGTATTGCGAACGCCGGCACCAACGCAACCGACCCCAACGCCACGGTCCGCATCGACGACATGGTCTCGGCGATGATCCAGGAGAGCGACAACTCGGTGCCCGACTACCTCCGCTACCGACTCGGCGATCAAGCACTCGTCGACGCCGCAGCCGCAGGAGGTTGGGAGAACTTCGAGGCACCGAGCATGGTGGCCGACATGCTCTCGGTCTTCGATCCTGAACTCGCCGATGCAGATACCTGGGAGACCGCTCAGAAGTGGGCATTCGACCTGCAGTTCCGGGCCCAGGCCGAGGCGTCCGTGCAAGTGCCGACCTACGAGGACCAGGTATCCAGGGTCGAGAGCAGTTTCCGTGGCGGTTCGGCCGAAGAATTGAACGGAATGTATCGCGCCTTCACGGACGGGACCTACGGCGCGGCATCCAACACCATTCTGCGCCAACTGGAATGGCAACCCGCGGGTGACAGCCTCCGCGGTCTCGGCTTCAAAGGGGGCAGCCTCCCCGGTGTGCTGACCCAGGGATTCGAGCTGCGCCGCAACGACGGAACAGTCGCGACGGCGGTGTGGCTCACCGACGGTCTTTCCGCAGACAGATTCGATCAGGCCATGGCCCATTTCGGCGTACAGCAGCAACTCATTGTCGAGGCGATGCTCTCGCCCGAGGTTCTCGACCGGATAGCCTGCGTGGTGTGAGCGCAGAGTTCGAATCGAGACTGGCAGAGCTGGAAGCCCGCGTCGCTGAGCTCGAACGACGCGACGCTCCCCAGCAGCCCGAGGCCGCCCCGTCGACCGGCGGCATGATCGCCTACCAAGGCGACGTGCATCTGCACGGAACGGTCCGCTGGGACATCGGCTACTCCCCCGACGCCATCGTGGAGTTACCTGTTCCGTCGGCATCAGAAGTGCTTGCTGCTCTGGGACATCCGGTGCGGTTGCAGATCGTGCGAACACTGCTACACGGCCCCGCGAACGCGGCGGATCTACACGCGACGGTAGGAGTCGGCTCGTCCGGCCAGATCTATCACCATCTCAAGACGCTGAGTTCGGCGAATATCGTCGAGCAGCAGGGTCGCGGCGACTATCGAATCGCCGCCAAACGAGTTGTGCCGCTGCTAGTTTCGATGCTCGCTGCTGCTGACATCGCGGGCGATCTGGGTACCTGACCGCCTACAACACCGCGTGTCAGGGTACGAACAACACTCCCAAGCCGGGGATGAGGGCGTTCGACGCATCGGGATTCTCGCGGTCGTGGGTCACCGTCACGAATACCGGACCCGCACCCG
This sequence comes from Rhodococcus sp. 05-339-2, assembly GCF_002258965.1. Classification (NCBI taxonomy): domain Bacteria; kingdom Bacillati; phylum Actinomycetota; class Actinomycetes; order Mycobacteriales; family Nocardiaceae; genus Rhodococcus; species Rhodococcus sp. 05-339-2. The sequence continues at coordinate 108,118 of NZ_NOYW01000011.1, read as the reverse complement.
TCCGAGCCGTCACCTCGGTCGGCAGGCGGTAGGCCTGCGGACCACCCTGATTGGCCGGCTGAGTCCGATCGATCTCGTCGTTCCAGTGCCGCAAGCCGGCGGAGCCCACCTCACCGGTGGATAGGTTGCGCCAGTTGACCGTCAGGTGCCGGTAAGCGAACTGGTAGTAGTACGGCCTGATGTCGGCGGCCGAGAAACGTACCTCACCAGGCTTCTCACCGACCACCGCGCGAATCGGAATGGTCTGAACAAGTCCGCCGGGAACGCCCGCAGGGACGAATTCCGGCCCGGTGACGACAGGCACCTGCAGTGCCGACTCCTGCGGCGCAGCGGTTGCAGTACCGGCACCCATGCCGAAGACCAGGGGGACGGTCAGCGCCAGGGCGGCGACACCGCCGCGGATCGATTTCCTCATTGAGTTGCCTTTCGTAGGTGCGATCACGGCACGTAGATCAAGCCTTTGCCCGGGATCAGCGTGTCGGCGTAGGGCTCGCCGTCGTAGTAATCGCGGTAGTGGGTCACGGTGATCTCGACCCAGCCACTTCCGGTGGGCAGAGCTACTTCGCGCGGGTACTGCGCACTGTGTAGCGGCGGCAGGTCGTTGGGCGGGCCCGGGTTGGGGTTGTCCTGCCAATGCCGCAGTCCCGCGCTTCCACGGAAGCCGATGTCCCAGTTTCGCCAGTTCACGCCGAGACTTCGGTACGGATACTGGTCTGCGTACGGTGCGATATTCGCCGCGGACAACAGCAGAACACCCGGCCCGGTACCGACCGTGGCCTTCATCGGAATGGTCTGGAACAACCCGCCGGGCACGGCACCGGGTGCGATCTGGAAGCCGGTGACCACCGGAATCTGGAGCAGAGTGGTCTGCGGAGTTGCCACGGCCGTTCCCGTACCGATGCCGAGCATCAGGGGAACTACGAGTGCGATCGATACGACCGCTCGCCGCAATGTCTTTCGCATACAGCACGCCTTTCGATCATGTCGCACAACGACATACCGGACCGTTTGTGGCCTCGCACCACGAACTCCAGGTTGAACCTGAAACATCAAGTGGTTCTTGAGTCTCTACCGAACCCACCCTCGCAGTCACAGCGACAAAAGGACCACCCGTATACCGATTCGTGATGGGGTCGTGACACGACTGACGTTAACAGACCACTTGGCCCGTTCGATTCATTATCAGAGGTGACGCACTCCGCAGCCACCGGTGAGGACCATCGAATGAGGCAAGTCCGAAACATCGTGGCCATGAGCGCGTTGATCGCCGCTACTGCTCTCGCATCCACAGCTTGCGGTGCCGACCAGCCGGCGAGCAACCCACCCACGCCTGCCACCAGCGCAGCGGCTGCTCCGTCGGCAAACGGGTCCACCGAATCCGACGGTGGTAGCGGCGCAGGCGGAATCGCACAGGCTCCCGACATAGTCACCCCGGTACAAGCCGTACCCACCGCTGCGGACACACCAGCAGTACCGCCCGCCCCGAACCGCGACGACGTCAACGTCGATGCGCGCGACTATGAGCAGCTCGGCGGCCAGTACTTCTTCCAATCCCCCAGCGGAAATGTGTTCTGCGCATTCAATTCGTTCAACGCTCCCGGGACCATCGTGGGCTGCCAGGTCCGCTACTCGGTACCAGGCAACACCGGCCGAGAATGCGCGAACACGGCGCAGAACACCTACGGGGTGCAGATCACCCAAGACGGCACCGTCGAACAGATCTGCACCAATCAGGGCATCTTCGTCGGCGATCCGAACAACGGCGACACCCAGGTTCTCCAATACGGTCAGCTCATCGGAGTCACCGGCAATTTTTGTCGCTCCACCGAAGCGGGCATCACCTGCTACGACGGCGATCGAGGCTTCCTGATCTCCCGCGACGTCAACATCGTGTTCTGATGAGGCAGCTCCGAGTGTTCCGCAGAACCGCCCTCCTCGCTGCCGCCGCATCACTGACCGCTTTCGCGCTGACGGCCTGTGGCGGCGAAGACACCCCGGCTGCCGCGCCGACCCAGAGTACCAGCGTCACCGCACAGATGCCCACGCCACCACAGGTGACCATCGCAGCGCCGTCGAGCACCGATGGTGCCGACGAATCGACGGACACGCCCTCGGCGACCGGTACGGAACCGACGGCCGACAATCCCGCGAACAACACCGCGCCCATCACACCGGTCGACCCGGCCAGCTACTCGGTGCCCGACAATCAAGTTGCATGGAAGTCCCCGTCCGGCAACGTGTACTGCAAGATCGGATCGGGCCCGTTCTCCTCCGGCTGCCAGGCATCCGATGCGCCGGTACCCGATGGCGCAGGCAACGATTGCGCACCGAACACCACGTTCACCGTCGACATGTTGTCGAAGGGCTTCTACCTCGACCCGGGACACGTCACCCCCACGTGTTTCAACCAGGGGGTGTTCGGAGCCGAGGGTCAGAAAGTGTTGGAATACAACACTTCCATCACCTTCAACGGCTTCACGTGCTTCTCCCGCGTCGAGGCGATGATCTGCGACGCGGGTGGCGGACACGGATTCGTGTTGTCGATGCAGCAGGCGACGTCCAACTGATCAGCGTGCCTCATCCCGTCGAGGTTCCATGGTGAAGTCGTTCAGATCGGCCCGCCGCGTCATCTCCCAGTAGTCGACGATGCGCCACGGCAACGTGGAGACCACGCGTCCGGCGTCGTTGCGGTACCAGTTGTCCATGCCGCCGTGCGACCAGATCATCTTGGCGTGCGCCTCGTCGTGCTTGCGGACGTACTCCGCTTCCACGTCGGCCTTGCACTCGATGGCTCCGATTCGCTTGTCCACCATGTCGATCAACACATCGACGATGTAGCGAACCTGGCATTCGGCGATGGTGATGTAGCTGCCCCCGTGGCCCAACACCGTTCCCGGACCGCACGTGATGAAGAAGTTCGGAAAGTCCGGCACGGTGATACCGAGATACGCGTGCGCATCCTCGGGGCCCCAGACATCGCGGATGGACTCCCCCGATCGTCCGCGCACGTCGATCGGTGTCAACAGCTTGTGGGTCTCGAAGCCCGTCGCGAGAATCACCACATCGACCTCGGTCTCCGAACCATCGCGTGCCACAACCGAGTTGGCAGTGATGGACGAGACGGCGTCGGCGATGAGGGTGACGTTGTCGCGCTTGAGCGCGGCGTACCAACCGTTGTCGAGCAACATCCGCTTACCGAAGGGCGGGTAATCGGGCAACGACTTCTCGATCAGATCTGGTCTGCCCTCGAGCTCGGCCTCGATGTAGCGCGTGAACACGCGTCGATGCGCGTCGTTCACCGGGTTGATCGAGCGCGCCGGATGCTCCCACTCAGGATCGACCTGCAGCGAGCTGTGCACGCGATCGTTGAAGTTCCAGGCCAACCTGGTCCGGTACCAAAGCCTGTACAGCGGAACGACATCCATCAAGTAGTTGGCGTCGTCGCTCATCTCGGTGAAATAGACGTCGCTCGACGCAACCCACTGAGGTGAGCGTTGGAAGACCGTCGCGTGCCCCACCGTCGACGCGATGGCCGGCAGCACCTGCATAGCGCTGGCCCCGGTACCGACGATGGCGACGCGCTTACCGGTCAGATCCAGATCGGCCGGCCAGTTCGCCGTGTGGAAGATCGGCCCGTCGAATGACTCCAGTCCCGGGATATTCGGCACCTTCGGCCGATTGAGCTGACCGGTAGCGGTGATCACCACGTCTGCGGTCAGCGTCTCGCCGTCGACCGTCGTGACGGTCCATCCCTGCCTCTGCGCGTCGTACTCGGCGGTCGCCACTTCGGTGTCGAACCGAATGCGTTGCCGCAGATCGTGTTCGGACGCCACGTCGCTGAGGTACTCCCACACCTCGTCGCGCTTGCCGAAATGCGTGCTCCAGGCCCGCGGCGCGAAGGAGTAGGAGTACAGGTGACTCGGAGTGTCGACGCCCGCACCGGGGTAGGTGTTCTCGAACCAGCCACCGCCGACGTCGGAGTTCTTCTCCAGCACTGTGTGACTGATGCCCGCCTCGTGCAGCTTGATGGCGGCGAGCATCCCGGAGACACCGGCACCGATCACGATCACCGACAGATCGTTCGGTGCGGCCACCGGAGTCTCCGCAACCACGAAGCCCATGTCCTCGGCGACCATGACGCCGAACTCGGGGGGAACTTGCTCACCGACAGCCAGGCTGATCATCTCGACGAGGTGCTCCGAGTCCGGCGAGGGCACGGCCATGGGCTCGCCCTCGTGGAAGGCGCAGATTGCGTCGAGGGCCGCAGCACGGATGCGGTCGGCTACTGCGTCGTCGAACCCGCCCGTGTCGTTGTCGTCCATACCCCGACTGCGCGTGGGGCGATACGGATCAGCGAGCCACGTGCGATCGCCGGTCAACTGATAGAGCACCGCCACCAGCGTGGGCAGGTTGGCCGCGGCGAGAGCCCGTGAGAGTCGGTCCCGATCCACCCGGTCCCGATCAACCCCACCCACGGTTTCCGCTGCCGTTGCTGCGTCTGTGGACACCGGTACCTCCTGTTGCGAGCTGCTCCATCCGACTCCGACAACTCAACTAACCACGGTTAGGCAATTTCCCGCAAGGGATTCGCGATCTCGATAGCCACAGCTTTTTGACCCTTGACAATGTGGCCCACGCCACATGATGCTTCAGGGCACTACCTAACAGCGGACAGGCGAAGGGAAACACCATGGAACTCAACGAGGCGATGCGCACCACCGGCACCTGCAGGCGGTACCTCAGCGATCCCGTTCCCGACGAGGTGTTCAAGGCCGCGTTCGACGTCGCTCGCTTCGGCCCGCAGGGCGGCAACCGTCAGCCCGTGCGGTGGATCGTCGTACGCGACGCCGCCCGTAAGCAGGCCCTCGCCGATCTCTACCTCCCGATGTGGGACGCCTACTTCGCCGGCATCACCGGCGGAACCGTCGCCGTCGGCGCATTGCCCAAGACCGTGCAGGACGCCGACTACTTCGCCCGCCACCTCGCCGAGGTGCCCGCCATCGTGGTGGTCTGCGCAGCGTTGGACGGACTTCACCCCACCGACCACGAACTCGGCCGTCTCTCCGTGGTCGGCGGCGCATCGATCTACCCGACCGTGCAGAACCTGTGTCTGAGTCTGCGCGATCAGGGCGTCGCCACAGCGGTGACGACGCTGCTGTGCCACGAGGAACCCGCCATCCGCGAACTGCTCGGCATCCCAGACGAATACATCACCGCCGCGCACATCGCCGTCGGGTATCCCGAGAAGTCGTTCCCGCGCAAGCTCACTCGCGATCCCGTCGAGCAGATCGTTGCGGCAGAGACGTTCTCGCAGCCGATGTTCGACTCCGCTGCACTCTCCCCCGCCCTGTAGAAGCTCGTATCTGAAGGAGTCCGCCGTGCCCGGTACTGCCACCCACCATCGCTCCCCCATCGGCCGCGCCACCATCGGCGATCAACTGCGTCGTCATGCGCGGACTCAGCCGAACAAGGTTGCGTTCATCAGCTACGCGGCGGACGGCACGCGTGAGGTCACGACCTACGGCGAACTCGATTCTCGCGCAAACCAGTTCGCCAACCTGCTGGTCGATCTCGGAGTGACCACGGGCGACCGCGTCGCTTCTATGGCTCGCAACAGCGTCGACGTGGTGGTCGCGTACTACGGCACGCTCAAAGCCGGTGCCGCCTTCACCGGCATCAACGTGATGTACCGCGCGGCCGAGGTGAAGCACCAGCTCGAACACGCGGAACCGACTGTGGTGGTGGCCGATCCGGCCTATGTCGAGATCATCTCCTCGGTGAAGCCGGACACCACCACCCTGGTGACATTCGGGTCCGAATACGAGACACTGACGGCGAACACTCCGTCCACCGAGCCGGACGTCGAGATGGACGAGAACGACGTCGCGATGGTCATCTACACCTCGGGAACCGAAGCGGCTCCCAAGGGCGTGATGATCCCGCACCGCAACTTTCTCATCTCCACCGCGCCCGCGTGGAGCTGGGGCCTGCGTACAGGGCCGGAGGACACTTGGTTGTTCGTCATGCCGTTCCACACCATCGCCGGACTCGGCTCGATGACGACCCTGACGCTGATGGGTGCCACGCTCGTGCTGCCTGCGACGGTCGACCCGGCGCAATCGCTGCGCATCATCGCCGCCGAGAAGATCTCCGTCATCGCGCAGACGCCGACGTTCTACCTGGCGCTGGCCCGTGATGCGCAGTTCGGCCCCGAGGCCGTGAGCCAGGTCAGGCGCTGCCTCACCTACGGTGGCCAGGTGTCACCGCATACGATCAGCGCGTGGGCCGCCGCGGCACCCGAGGCCATCTGGGGTACCTACTGGGGACAGTCGGAACTCTCGCAGCTCGGCTCGGTCGGCTGGTTCTCCAGCCTCGACGACATCCCCGACGGCGACGCGTCGTGGATCGGCAAGCCCGTCACGCACCTCGAAATCAAGGTGGTCGACCCCGCGGGCAACGAGAGCGAGATCGGTGAATTGCTCTGCCGCACTCCGTCGGTGATGCTCGGCTACTTCAAGGACCCCGAACGCACCGCCGAGGTGTTCCGGGACGGGTGGGTACACACCGGCGACATGGTCCGTATCGACGCCGACGGCAACCTGTTCTTCTACGATCGGATGAAGGACATGATCAAGTCGGGAGGGATGAATGTGTCGTCGCAGGAAGTGGAACGCACCATCCACACGCATCCGGACGTGCTGCGTGCCGCCGTCGTCGGGGTGCCCGACCCGTACTGGTCCGAGGCCGTGACCGCTTTCGTCATCGCCCGCGGCGGAGCGACCGCCGACCCGGCCGCGATCATCGAGTACTGCCGCACCGAGTTGGCGTCGTACAAAGCCCCGAAGTCGGTACACATCGTGGCCGAACTGCCCGTCGACCCGCAGGGCAAGATCCTCAAGCGTGAACTACGACTGCTGGCGGCGGTGGAGGAGACCGTATGACGCAGCCTGATTCGACGCAGCCGGCCGAGGTCACCGCTCTCCCCCGACAGCAACGCACTCGCCAACGACGAGACGACATCGTCGCCAATGCCGCTAATATCTTTGCACGCGAGGGCTACTCGAACGTGGGGATGCGCGACATCGCCGACGCCGTCGGCATCAAGGGTGCCAGCCTCTACCACCACTTTCCGTCCAAGGAAGACATCCTCTTCGCGATCTGCCTGACGGTCACGGAGGAGCCGGCCGAGGAGAACCTGCCGCTGCTCGACGCGGCCGGGACCCCCACCGAACGCCTGTCGTCTCTGGTGCGCGCGCACCTGGTGCATCTGAACCGGCGACGGGTGGAGTACATCGTCGGCCTGCACGAGTTGGCCTCGCTGACCCCGGAGCACCGCACTGTCATCGAGGACTACCGCCGCCAGTACCAACGACGCGTCCGCGACGTGATCACCGCCGGAATGCGCAGTGGTGAATTCACCGTGCCGGACGCGCGACTGGCGTCGTTCGCCCTGACCGACATGCTCAACGGCATCAGCAACTGGTTCCACGACGGCGGCGAGCTGAGCATCGAGGACGTTGCCGACGGGTACGTCGAACTGGCGGTCCACCGCATTCTGGGTGCAGCACATGGCCATTGACGGTCACTGCGACGCACGCTTCACGGCGGTACGAGACGCGTTGAGCGCCAACCTCGACAGCGGCACCGAACTGGGCGCATCCATCGTGGTCGACATCGACGGCCACACCGCCGTCGACCTGTGGGGCGGTCATCGCGACACCGAACGTCGCTTGCCGTGGGAGTCGGACACGATCACCAACGTGTGGTCGACGACAAAAATGGTGACGTGCCTGGCGGCATTGATGCTGATCGATCGCGGACTGCTCGATCCCGATGCGCCGGTGGCGTCGTACTGGCCCGAGTTCGCGACCGCAGGCAAGGAAGACATCGCGATCCGGAACCTGTTGTCGCACACCTCCGGGGTCTCGGGCTGGGACCGACCGTTCAGCGAAGAGAACCTCTACGACTGGGAACTCTCGACCTCGCGGCTGGCGGCGCAGGCACCGTGGTGGGATTCGCGCACTACCTCGGGTTATCACGCGGCCAGCCAGGGCCACCTGATCGGAGAAGTCGTCCGCCGCGTCACCGGAACATCGTTGCGGCAGTTCGTGGCCGACGAGATCGCCGGCCCTCTCGGTGCCGATTTCCAGATCGGTGCCGCCGAGTCCGACTGGGATCGGATCGCCGACGTCGTACCGCCACCACCGCCGACCGATGATGGCGTGCCCGATCCGACGTTGGTGCGTCGCAGGACCTTTCTCGGTCCGTTGGTGCAGGCCTCGTCGGCGAACACCCCGGCGTGGCGCGCCGCGGACATGGGCGCACTGAACGGGCACGGCAATGCCCGATCGGTCGCGAGAATCCTGTCCGTCATCTCCCGAGGCGGAACCGTGGACGGCGTACGACTGCTGAGCCCGGAGACGATCGACACGATCTTCGAGGAGCAATCCAACGGGGTCGATCTCGCCCTGGGCATTCCGTTGCGCTTCGGCCTGGGTTTCGCTCTGCCACAACACGAATCGATGCCTTACATCCCCGACGGCAAGGTCTGCTTCTGGGGAGGCTGGGGCGGATCGCTGACCGTTCTGCACCCGGAATCGAAGCTCACCATCTCCTACGTGATGAACCGCATGGGTCCCGGAATCATCGGCTCCGACCGAGCCGAGCAGTACGTGCGCGCTGTTTACGACGCCATCTGACAACAGTCAGCAGGCTGGCCCCTCTTGGATCTCCCAACCGCGTGCTTTCCGCCATCTAGCTGGCGTCTGCTCTGCAGTGCGAACTGTCGCAAGCTCCTCTGCGCCGACACCAGGCTGTCAGCCTGGACTAGGCCTCGTCTACGCGCGAAGGTCCAACGACGTCTGTGGTTCGACGCATGTATCCACCATTGTTTGTCGGTGGCACATGCCAATATCTCCCCACAAGTCATTTCGAGTCGGGAGAATCGATGAATCACGAAGAACTATGCACATGTGAACCACCACGATGCTCTAATGACCCATTCTGCAGTGGGTGCGGGCGACGACCATTCCGCGCCGGAGTATCCGCGGAGGACACCCGTTCGGTTGTCACTGTCCACAGCCACGGGGTGGGCGCAGGCGGAAACATCTCGATCGGCGGCGACATGGTGGTAGGAGCCGCTGCCAAAGGTGCACTCGACAATGTGGTCATGACGCCAATGCACCGCGAGAAATCTACGAAAGCTCTTCTCCCGGACAACTGGGTGACCGCAATCGCTGGTCTATGTACTATTGCGTTGTACGTGAGCAACTTTCGACTCAAACTGTTCGGAGAGGGGAACGGTCACGTTGCCGTCATCCTGCTCACGCTTCTTGCAGGCGGCGTGCTGATGTTCTCGTTGTACATCAGGCTGTGGACCAGGGCGGGACATCCTCTACTGAGTCCCTTCACCTCCGCGTTCACCTACGAAGTCCTGCAAGACGGGAAGATCTACAAAACTCTGATCTCCGCTGAGTGTCCGTGGTGCGCGACGGTCAGGAGAACTAGTCCGATGCGACTTCGGAAACTCGGGAAGCCACCTGTCGCTTTCTGGGTCTGTACGGGATATGCCAATCATGTACTCGAATATGACCCGGGTCTGGTTCATATTCCGGACAGTGCGAGCGAGCGTTCACCGCTCCGATAAGGGCAGATGAGCGGTGGTCGTGACAGGCCCCGACTGTTCATGCACGAACAGGCGGTTTGTGCCGTTCGAGTCTTGACAAGTCCGCCTGGTGCAACGACTACGCCTGCTCCCGGAGCGAGGCCATGACCTGCCCCGCGGGCGGCGGTCACGGTCTTTCGCTCTCGCTCTCGATGCAGCAGGCGACCTGGAACCGACGCCTACACCCGACGAGCGGGCACCGTGATTCCGCGCGCATCGAGGATCGGACGCACGCCCTCGGCGAAGTGATACGCCTCTTCCAGGTGCGGGTAGCCCGAGAGGATGAACTCGTCGAAGCCGGCGTCGTGGTATTCGCCGATCAGGTTCGCAACCTCCTCGTGCGAACCGACCAGGGCCGTCCCGGCTCCGCCGCGAACGAGTCCGACACCCGCCCACAGGTTGGGGTAGATCTCGAGCGAATCCTTGCTGCCGCCGTGCAAAGCGGCCATCCGGCGCTGCCCCTCGGACTGCGAGGACGAGTGCAGTGCGTGAGCCTGCGACACCTGATCCTCGGGAAGCTCGTCGAGAAGCTTCTGCGCGACGGCCCAGGCCTCCTCGGACGTGTCACGACTGATGGTGTGCAGGCGAATCCCGTAAGTGAGCTTGCGGCCCTCGGCGTCCGCGAGCGCCTGCACCTTCTCGATCTTGGCGCGAGCGTCGGCCGGCGGCTCGCCCCACGTCAGGTACGTCTGCACTCGCCTGGCCGCGACCTCGAGAGCCGGCTCGGACGAACCACCGAACCAGAACTCCGGCAACGGATCCGGTGCCTCGGACACCCGTGCATCGGCCACCTTGAAGAAGTCGCCCTTGTGGTCGACCGACGGCTCGGTCCAGATGCGTTGGACGAGTTCGAGAAACTCGTCGGTGCGGGCGTAGCGACGATCGTGGTCTATCCAGTCCCCGAACCGACGCTGCTCGACGTCGTCGCCGCCGGTGACGATGTTGAACAACACCCGTCCCTCCGAGAAGCGCTGCAACGTCGCCGCCTGCTGCGCCGCCAACGTGGGCGGTGTGAGGCCGGGACGGAAGGCGACGAGGAACTTCAGCCGTCGGGTGCTCTGCAGTAGAGCAGCCGTGGTCAGCCACGCGTCCTCGCACCAGGTTCCCGTCGGAGTCAGCACGCCCTCGAAGTCGAGTCGGTCCGCAGCCTGCGCCACCTCGGTGAGGTAGCGCAGCGACGGACGACGAAACCCGGCGGGTTCGCGGAGGTTACCGGATGCGTGGGAGGCACCGACGATGGAACGGCCGTCGCCCGCGGTGGGAAGGAACCAGAAGATGCGTGCGGTCACGAGTGAACTCCTACGACGTGGTGGGTGATCAGTTGGTGGCTCGTCAGTTGCTGGAGGCGGTGGCGTCGGCGATGGCGTCGGCGTACCGCGTGTCGACGAAGTCCGCGAACGTGTTGCCGCCGGGAATGCTTCCGCTCTCGACGAAGGCATCGAAGAGTGCCTGCTCGGACTCGATCACCGTGTCGTTGAGCGCAATTGCGGGTCGCTGGCTTCGTCCCTGAGCCAATTCACCGGCGGCAGGGTCGATGCCGACGGCCGTGGAGTACGCCGCCGCCCACTCGGCCGGGTTGGCGTTCGCCCAGGCGGACGCCTTGGCCAGACGAACCACGAAGTCCTGCAGGGCAGTGTTCTTCGCGGGATCGTCGAGCGCCTGCTGCGAGGCGATGCCGAAGCCGTAGCCGTTGGCGACGCCCTCTGCGGTGGTGAGCGTTTTCGAACCGTTCTGGACCTGCGCGATCGCGGTGAAGGGATCCCAGATCGCCCAGGCGTCGACCTCACCCGAGGCGAACGCCGTCAGCGCATCGGCTGGCTGAAGAAAGACCAGCTGAACGTCATCGGTGGTCAACCCTGCCTTCTGCAACTGCAGCAGGACATGGCCGTGCGCGGAACTTCCCTTGCCGACGGCGATCTTCTTGCCGCGCAGGTCGGCGAACGTGGCGAGAGTCGAATCGGGCGGCACGAGAATCTGATCCCCGCTCGCGTCGTTGCTGTAGGCGGAGACGACCTTGATGCGCGCGTTGGCTGCGACTCCGAACACCGGGGGTGTGTTGCCGGTGACCGCGAAGTCGATCTGACCGGCCGTTGCGGCCTCCACCTGCGGCGGGCCGGAGGTGAAGGTGGAGAACGCGACATCGTACGGCGCAGAGTCCAACTCACCGGACGCACGAAGCAGGGCTTCGGTGCCACCCTTCTGGTCGCCGACGTCGAGGGTGACGGTGGCGAGCTGATCGTTCGAGACGAGTTCGGGCGCTTCGGTGGAAGTGGTGTCGCTACCGCGGGAGACGCAGCCGGTGAGTCCGACAACCGTCAGGGACAGGGCAGCGAGTATCCCGACGGCGCGCAGCGATCGGGAACGAGCGTATGACGACATGCGTGAACGATCCTTCGTATCAGTGAAATCGATGAGTTCGGTGAAATCGATCGGTTCAGTGGACGCCGAGCGCCCCGAGCAGATGAGTGCGGATGCGAGAGAATCCGGCTGTTCCTCGGTCGCGTGGACGAGGCAGGTCGATGGTGACGGTCTCGGCCACGCCACCCCCGTCGAGCACCAACACCCGGTCTCCCAACGCAATTGCCTCGTCGACGTCGTGCGTGACCAGGAGGATGCCGAATCGGTGCCGACCCCACAGGTCGAGCAGCAGCGACTGCATGGACAGCCGAGTGAGCGCGTCGAGAGCGCCGAACGGTTCGTCGAGCAGCAGCAGCTCCGGCTCGCCCACCAATGCTCTGGCGAGTGCGGCGCGCTGAGCTTGGCCGCCGGACAACGTCATCGGCCATGCATCGCGCTTGTCGGCGAGACCGACTTCGTCGAGGGTCGCATCCGCAGCTGTCAACGCTTCGTTCCCCGTCACGCCGGCTGTGTTGAGCCCGTAGGACACGTTCTGTCGGACCGAGCGCCACGGAAACAGCCGCGGTTCCTGGAACGCCACCGCGGGATGCCCGGCGACATGCCGCTCCCCGGTGTGATCCGTCGACAGTCCTGCCAGAACGCGCAGGATCGTCGACTTGCCGGACCCGGAGCGTCCGACCAGCGACACGATTTCACCGCGTTCGATGGACAGGTCGACACCCTTCAACACGTGACTGGCACCGTAGAACTTGTCGATGCCGCGCAGCGTGGCGACCGAGGTCGTCGTCGAGGTCATGAATCAGGCATCCAATCGGTAACGGAGAGCTCGTTTTTCGAGGATTCGGACGATGCCGTCGGTGGCGATTCCCATCAGGGCGTAGACGACGAGCCCGAAGATGATGGTGTCCACCCGCAGGAAATCGCGCGCATTGTTGATGATGTAGCCGAGCCCGGATTCGGCGTTGATCTGCTCGGCCACGATGAGCGACAACCACGCAATGGCCAACGACTGACGAAGTCCCACCAGCAGTTGCGGGGCGATGCTCGGCGCAATGATCGTGGTGAACCGCTGACGCCACGAGAAACCGAGTACGACGGCCGTGTCGAGGAAATTGCGATCGATCTGGCGGATCGCCGAGAACGTGTTCAGGTACAACGGAAATGCGACTCCCAGAGCAACGAGCAGGATCTTGGGAGTCTCTCCGATTCCGAACCACAGGATGAACAGCGGGATGAGACCGAGGTGCGGTAACGCGCGCAGCATCTGCAGCGGCGGGTCGACGGTTGCCTCGGCAAGTTTGGACAGTCCGACGAGCGCTCCGAGCGCCACCCCGATCACCCCACCGAGCACGAGCCCCTGGACTACGCGAGTTCCGGAAATGGCCAGGGCGTTCGCCAATTCACCGTTGCGCATCAACTCCAGACCTGCATCGAAGATCAGTGACGGTGCAGGCAGCACTCGTTCGGAGAGAACTCCGGCAGCGCTGGCGATCTGCCACAGAACGAGGAGGACGACCGGCGACAAAGCCCGCACGACGGTCCAGCGGTACCGCTGCCACGCAGACCCTTTCGGCGAGACGGGTACGGAGCCGATGTCGGAGGCATCGCTGTCGCTCACGTCCACGGGTCCCGCGGGAGCGGCATACGACGTCATGACCATGGGTACAGGCCTTCCGGTTGAGTGCGGGCAGGTTCGACTCACCACCATCCATCACACGTCGGGTCCTGGACCAGGGTTCGAATCAGCGTGAATACAAGTCGGGCAGAATCGGACATATGACCGTCGAGCCCATCCACACCGAGCGCCTGACCCTTCGTCTGTACGAACCCGCCGATGCGGACAGGATCCTCACTTACTACAGCGACCCGGAAGTCTGCCGCTATCTGCTCCACGAAGCGTGGACACACACCGATGCGGTTGCTGCGGTGGGCAAACGGATGAAGCGAATCGGACTGCACACCCAAGCACTCGCGATGGTCGCCGAGCACGAGGGAACGGTGGTGGGAAATGTCGAGGCGTGGTTGGTCGACGGTTCCCCGGCTCTCGTCGAACTCGGCTGGACGTTCTCCCCCGACGTTGCGGGCCGCGGGTACGCCACCGAGGCGGTCACCGCCTTGATCGAGCACGTGTTCTCGTTACCCCAGATCCACCGCGTCAGCGCACAGCTGGACGGCCGGAACGACGCCTCTGCCCGACTGGCCGCGCGGGTCGGGATGCGACGGGAAGCGCACTTTCGACGGAACTGGTGGTGCAAGGGTGAGTGGACCGACACCCTCGTCTACGCGATGTTGCGTGAAGATCGCTGACCGGCGCGCTGCGTTCACCTCTCGAACACCTCCGGTTCGGCTCTGCGACATCGACCGGTGACCCGCGGGCTGCACTCTCGGAGAACTTCACTCGAACTCAGAGGAGTTTCACCGAATGGTCTCGCGTCGTAGAGCAGCCCTGGTGGGCACGCTCGCATTGATCTCTGTCGTATCCGCGTCGATGACCAGCGTTGCCACGGCCGCGCCGGCACGCACGGCGTCGCCGCTGTGTCAGGTCGCAGACCTGCTCCCCACCGGATCGTCCGCAGGCCTCGGCTACCGATGCGCCGAAGCGGGCGAGCTTCTCGATCTGCCGATCGGTGAGGTGCGCGCGACGCAACCCTCGCTCGGGTACGACGAGGTGTATTACAAGCTCGGGCGATACACACTCGGCAAGGACGAGATCAACAAGAAGTTCGACGACTGGTGCGAGGCCAACGGCCAGGAAGAGGCCGCGTCCGCGTTGCCCGATGCACGACTGGACAATCCGTCGTCGTTCACCTGCACCGTCCCCGTCGGTCAGGAAACGCCCGACACCATCGCGCCCATGAAGACTGTCGTCATCGGTCCGGGCGGCGTGCCGTACCTGACCGACGGTCACCACACGCTGACCTCCTTCTACGAAACGGCCGACGGCGGACCGAATCTGCACCTTCGCCTGCGGGTGGTCGCGAACCTCAGTGACCTGAGCACAGCCGGTTTCTGGGCGCGGATGAAGGCCGAGAAGTGGGTGTGGAACTACGACGTCGACGGCAACGAGGTTCCGGTGGAACAACTCCCGTCGGGAGTCGGTCTCGCCAAGTTCCAGGACGACAAGTACCGCAGCCTGACGTACTTCGCCCGCGACATCGGCTTCACCCCCGGAACCATCCCCTTCCAGGAATTCTATTGGGGTGCATGGGTTCGCGACTCGGGTGCCGTCGACATCAGCGGCTGGGACGCCAACAACCTGACGAGCTACCTCAGCACCGTCGAGGCGGTGTCGCGTGCACAGGTCGCGGCTCCGAAAGACGCGGTGATCGACAGTGGCCGCACCGCAGCGGAACTCGGCGCTCTGAACGCGTGGAACGACGGTAAGGCAGCCGGCAAGGGAGAATTCGGAAAGCTCTCGGCCCCGTACTCGGACGACAAACCAGGCAAGCTGGCCTACGCCCTGCAGTACAAAATGGGGCTGCCCAGGTAGTTGCCTTTCGACGCTACCGGGATTGGGACGGGCTGCCCGTGGATCACCAACGATCTACGTGCAGCACCGTTTCGATCGGATCCCGCGGAGCGACTTTGAAGGTCTCCCCTGTGTAGTACGCCGTGGGAATCAGCGCACCCTGATGGAAGTCCTCGGGGATGCCGAGCAGCTCGGAGATCTCTCTTTCCTTGGCGAGATGGATTGTCGTCCAGGCCGTTCCGAGACCACGCGCCCGCGCAGCCAGGGCGTAGTTCCACACAGCGGGCAGGAGTGAGCCCCACAGACCGGCTTGATTTCCGGCCGGGAGGGTCTTGCCGGCCTGGATGCACGGAATGAGCAGCACCGGAACCTCGCCCATGTGCTCGCCGAGCCAGCTCGCACTGTCTCCGACGCGCTTCTGCACCGAGGCGCGTTCCGGGTCGTCTGCGAACAGCGCCGACGCGGAATGCTTGGACGCCTGATACGCGGTGAACAGTTCGCCGTAGATCGCACCGATGCGAGCCCGAAGATCGGGATCGGTGACGACGATCCACTGCCAACCCTGCTTGTTCGAGCCGGACGGTGCCTGCAGAGCGATCTCGAGACATTCCTTGATCAGCTCCATCGGCACCGGCCGCGTCAGGTCCAGGCGCTTGCGAACGGTGCGCGTCGTGGTCAGCAACTCGTCGGGAGTCAGGTCGATGATCGGGAAGGAAGTCACCTCTCGATCATGCACCATTCGGCTCCTGCAGGGCCCAGTTGGTCAATGCATCGTTCGCAGCGTCCCAGCGCGCCGCCATGGACCTGCCCCCGTGCCCGTCCCCCTCATCGACGACGAGTGTCGACCCGGGCCAACGTCGATGCAGACGCCACGGCGTGACAGCGGGTCCCGAGATGTCCTTTCGGCCGTGGATCAGGACACCCGGGACATCACGCAAACCGTCGGCGCGATCGAGCAGAGGCGGATCGCAGAACCCGTCGTGCGACCAGTAGTGCGCGGCCAGTCGCACGAAAGCCAGACGAAACCGGTCATCCTCCCACCTGGGATCGCGTCTCATACCGCCGGTGCCGATCGATATGTGGACGTCCTCCCACAATGCCCACTCTCGGGATGCATTGTCGCGCAACGAGAGATCGGGCGAATTCATCAGTCGGTCGTAAGCGTCGACGATTCGGCCTCGGCCCCGTCGATAACCGACGCCCGACTGCTCGGCGAAGGTTGCGAACCGATCCCAGGCTTCGGGGAAGATCGCGCCGACGCCCTCGGTGATCCAGTCGACCTCCTCGCGGCCGGTCGTGGTGACTGCGAACAGGACGACGCCGAGGACACGCGTCGGATGTTCGAGGGCGTAGGCAAGAGCGAGGGTCGATCCCCATGACGCGCCGTTGACGATCCACGCCTCGACGCCGAGGTGCTCGCGCAGGAGTTCGATATCGGCGATCAGGTGCGCAGTGGTGTTGGTGTCCAACGACGTCGAGGGGTCAGACGCGTGCGGAGTGGACCGCCCGCACCCACGCTGCTCGAATCCGACTGCGCGAACACGGGTCAGGTCGAAGTGGCGACGAAACTGACTGGCATTCAGGGTCCCGCCTGGTCCACCGTGCAGGTAGACCGCCGGCACGCCATCGGACGGACCCCATTGCTCCCAGTAGATGCGTTGACCGTCCCCGACATCCAACATCCCGTGCTGCGTCGGCTCGTCTTCCAGTGCCGTACCGCCATCACATCATTCGAGAGGCAGCATCGGTCGGATCGACGCCCACGCGGACGCGTCGAGCCAGGACGGATTCGATTGCTGCGGCGATCGAAACACCTCGAGATTCGACAATGATGCGACGGACCGAATATCCGACGCGAGGATCGGCTCGTCGAACAGGGCGATGTTCGTCGAGACCTTCCACTGCGGGCCGGGGACCGGGGTGCCGGTCAACCGACCGGCACCCCAGATTCCGCGTCTCGGATGACTGCTGACCCAGAACAGCACCGGTTGACCAGGTGCCATCAGACGCGTTCGGTAGTTGTCAGCGACGCACCAGTGCTCGTGCGCACGTCCAGCTTGGACCATCGGTGCGAGATCGGTCTTGTGCGGATTGCACTTGATCACCCATGCACCGAGAGTCCGATCGGTAATCGCCCGAGCAGTCACGTGGAAAGTGTAGAAGCTCAGGCCACCGCGTCGTTGCCCTGAGCCGCGGAGACCACCAGATTGTTTGCGGTGAGCTCGTTTCCGTTCTTGACGGCGTCGATCCACTGGTCGGTGGAGGCGACGGCCGCGAAGTTCGACTGCAGGAGCACCATCAAAGCCTTGTGCAGTTGTTCGGCGGACACAGTGCCCGCCTCGTTCGACAGATTGATCGCGCCGGTGGCGTCGGACAGGATCTCGACGGTCAAATCAAGGACCTCGGCGTCGGCGCTGGAGGCGAGGTCGCAGTTGTTGGTCATGTAGCCGACGATGGTGACGGTGTCGATGCCGTTGCCCTGCAGCCACTTCGCGGTGCCGGTTCCGGCGAACACGCTGCTGTACTTCTTCTCGACCCGCTCGAAGGACGGCTGCACGAGCGCCTGAATGTGGGGGTGCAGCTCGTACGTCGGGGTGCCCTTGACGAATGCGGGCGCGCCCTCGGGCATTTCGTGCTGGACGATCGCGACGGGAAGATCCTGCGCCGCAGCCGCTTCGATCGCGCGAACGATGTTGGCCAACGACTCGTCGCGGGGCGGGTACTGAATCTGCAACACACCCTCGAAGTACTCCTGCTGAACGTCGATGACGATCAAGGCTCTACGCGGTGCGGTCATGGTGTTCTCCTTCGACTGGCGATCTCGGTCGCCTCTCATCCTGCGGTGGCGGCCTTGCGAGCACGAGTGGCACGGATGCATACTTTCGATGGATTTGCGCCAACGTTCGAGATCGGAGTCAGCCATGCGCATCGCGCTCTACGCGTTCGATGGCATCACGATGTTCCACCTCGCTGCGCCGCTGATGGTGTTCGGCGAGGTGACCCGACTCGGGCTCGCCCCGGACTGGGAGACGCGGGTGTGGTCCGACGAAGCCGGGTCGATCCGCACCGAGGAGGGGTTTCCTGTCGGCGAGATCGCTGGGCCCGACACCGTCGACTGGGCCGACATCGTCATCGTGACGTCCTGGCCGGAGTCGTTGCCGCACATAGGTACCGACTTCTCGAACGCACTTCGCGGAGCGCATACGCGAGGCGCGGAAATCGCGGGTCTGTGTCTCGGTTCGTTTGCCGTCGCAGACACTGGATTGCTCGCCGGCCGCCCCGCCGTCACACACTGGACGAAAATGCCCGAGCTGCGGGAGCGAAACGCGCACGCGGGCGTCGACGAGTCCGTGCTCTACATCGACCACGGTGACGTGATGACCTCTGCGGGCACTGCGTCGTCGATCGATTCCTGCCTCCACATCGTCCGCAAGCACCTCGGTTCGGCTGCGGCGACGCGGGTGGCGCGCAGCCTGGTGGTCGCACCCCATCGCGACGGCGGGCAAGCGCAGTACATCGAACGTCCGGTCGTCGAAGCAGCCGGAGACACCACGATCGCCGACGTACAGAGCTGGGCACTCGAACGACTGGACGAGCCGTTGCCCATCGAGCGACTGGCCGAACGCGCGCGCATGAGCCGACGCAGCTTCATCCGCCAGTTTCAGCTCGAGACAGGGTCCACCCCCGCTCGCTGGGTGCTGGACAAACGACTCGAGGAAGCTCGGAGCCTGCTCGAAACCACCGATCGCAGTATCGAGAACATCGCGACGCTGTGCGGATTCGGTAGCCCCGTCACATTGCGTCAGAATTTCCGCTCGGCATTCGCGGTGACCCCGACGGCGTATCGACGGCACTTCGCGGTCGGTTGCGCACCCACGGATGCGGCCGACAGGCAAGGATGAGCGACGTGATCCTGTGGATAGTTGCCGGAGTCGAACTGGCCGCCATCATCGCTCTCGGTGTGGTCTTGATCGTCTCGCGTCGAAAGCTCGGCAGCACACGCCGTGCCCTGGACCGAGCGCTTGCCGAATCGCAACAACGGCGTAAGCGACGAGGCCTGGTCCCCTTCGCGATCAGAACCGCCTTTCACACGACGGACTTACTCATCAACAAGGGTTTCGGCGCAACGGTCCGCAACTCCGTCGAAGACCTCGCCGGCTGGGCCAAGGTGGAACGACCCGACTTGGCACGCATGACGGCCGACGGCGACATCGTGGTGATGTTCTCCGACATCGAGGGCTCCACCGCACGCAACGAAGAACTCGGCGACCGCGGCTGGGTGAAGCTGCTCGAGAAGCACAACAAGCTGATCCGCAAACACGTCGACGACCACGGAGGTCACGTGGTCAAGAGCCAAGGCGACGGCTACATGATCGCCTTCTCCGACCCTGCCCAAGCGGTGCGCTGCGGGGTGAAAGTCCAAGAGGCGTTGCTGAAGAACCCCGACCGCTGGGACCGCATCCGCGTACGCATGGGCGTACACGTGGGCAGTTCCGTGCGACGCGGCGACGACCTCTTCGGACTCAACGTCGCTATGGCCGCACGCGTCGCCGGACAGGCCGACGGCGGTGAAATTCTGGTCAGCGAACCGGTGCGCAATGCAATCGGCGCGGCGCATGATCTGACTCTCGGAACGCCCCGAGACGTCGAGCTCAAGGGAATGAGCGGAACTTTTCAGTTGTATCCGGTTGCGCTACCGGTGTTGCCCGACGCCGAGGTCGAGCAACTCGGCTAGATCTGCTCGCCCACAGTCATACTCAGCAGGTGGTAGCTCAGACACTTGCCGTGTCCGTCGAGCACGGGGCTACCCGTCACTCCCCCACCGAGCACGCCGGGTAGCTCGAATACCAACCCGGAGACCAGTGGCATGTCAGTGCGGCGTACCTCTCCGGTGACCAACGGTGCGAAGTGAGTGGCAACGGCATCGGCAGTCAGTTCGCGGGACAGCACCTCGTAGTGTTCGTCGGTTCGCGGGAAGACAGCCAGAATGAGGGTGTCGCCCTTGTCCCCGGTCCTCACGTCGGCGAGATCGTCGACAGTCCTCATACCGTCACCTCCGTGATGTGTACGTCCGTCGGTACCTGTGCACGTGGGATCAGACACGATCTGATCGCGAGCACCTCGGCGCTGCTGCTCCGTGCGCCACCTCCCCCGGCCGGGCCGTTGGTGTACAGACTTTCGACTTCCCACCCCACCAACGAAGCTGTCTCCGCGTTGGGCACCTTTGCCGTGACGCGCAGTCGCACTTCGGGGACATCGGTTGGGGCAGCAAGTCCGCGGAATGCCGCACCCGCCCCGATGTACTCGACGCTCACGTTCTCGGCTGAAATACCGTGCACCTCCCACAGTCGTTGCTGCACAATCTCTCCGGCGAGCTGCGCGCGTTGCAGCGCGCGTGGCCCGGCGTAGCTGATCTGCCCCTCACCGAGCCAACCGCCGCGAAATCCGAGAGTCACCTTCAGCTCCTCAGGCCGTGTACTGCCCGTCGCCCCGGACACCGCTACCCGATCGGATCCGACGGTCTCGAACGCGACTCCGGTGAAATCGGCGCTCACGTCCGGCGTCAGGTATCTGGCTGGATCTCCCACCTCGTAGAGCAACTGCTCGGCGCACGTTCGCCGCGTCAGTTCCCCACCGGTGCCGTCGACTTTGCCGAATTCGGCTGTGCCATCGGCACGTACGTCCCCGAACGGGAAGCCCAGATGTGCCAGACCCTGCACAGGTTTGGTGACCGGGTCGGCGAAGTAGCCACCGGTCAGTTGACCCGCGCATTCGAGAAGATGTCCGACGGCCGTCCCCGCACCGAGTGTCTCCCAATCCTGCCCGGCCCAACCGAATTCGTGCATCAAGGGTGCGAGATACAGCGCCGGATCGGCGAGACGGCCGGTGACGATCACATCCGCACCGACGTCGAGTGCGGGCAGTACCGCATCGGCCCCGATATAGGCGTTGGCCGATACCAGCTCCTCGGAATGCTCCGACAGCGGCCGGCCGGTCTCCCACACCACCGGATCGATGCGACGCATCGCGTCGAGCACGTCGTCGCCGGTGACGGCAGCGATGCGCACCGAACGCGAGCACACCTGCTCCGCCACCTGGGCGACCACCGCGGCTGCCGCAACAGGATTCGCGGCTCCGGAGTTGGTGACGACGGTGATGCCCTGCTCGGTGGTCGAACCGAGTACTGCGCGCATGCGCGCTGCCAGGAGCGGGTCGTAGCCCGTCGTGGGATCGAGCAATTTTCGGGCTTGCCCGGCTGCAACCGTCCGCTCACCGAGGCACTCGAAGATCAGGTAGTCGAGCTCACCGCGCTCGGCCAAAACCTGTGCCGGGTCGATGCGGTCGCCGGCGAAGCCTGCTCCGGCCCCGAGCCGGACTGTACCGTCGCGACTCATGACGACCACAGGGGGATCGCGCCGGTGGCCATGGCAACGCCGAGCATGCCGAGACTGATCAGCCACGCCCACCCCAGCGTGTGCCGAATGTGCTTACCGATGTCGACTTTCGCGAGACCCACCAGAAGGTAGAACGCGCCGGTCATCGGGCTGATCGGAAATCCGACTGTTTCCTCACCGATGATCGAGGCTTGCGCCAGATCGATTGCGCTGACACCGAACTGGTCACCCACCTCGATGAGGACCGGCAGCACGCCGAAGTAGTACGCGTCAGGGCCGAAAATCAGGCTCATCGGGACGGCGAACACGCCGACGATGAGCGGTAAGGCGGGGGCCATAGCGTCCGGAATGGCATTCGCTGCGCTTACTGCCATCGACTCGATCATGCCGCTGCCGTCGAGCACACCGAGTAGTACCCCTGCAGCCAACAACGTGCCGACCATCAGCATCGCGCCGACGGCGTGGGCCTCGATGCGGGCGGACTGGGCCTTCATTCCGCGGTAGTTGACGAGGAGCGCCACGATAGTGGCGATGATGAAGCAGGTTTCCGGAGGGGCGACGGCGGCGATCAACGCAGCCAACGTCGCGACTACCAGGAAGGCGTTGACCCAGAACAACTTCGGTCGCAGCAGCGCTCGGTCACTCGACGCGGTTGCCGGACCGTCCGAATCGTCCGCGCCGGTCGACGGGCTTCCGGGGTCCTCGTTCGCGTCACCGACCGCGGATCCGGTATCCCCGGATCCCGCGGACACGCGTTCGGCGACTCGCGTCGTCGACTCCTCCACGACGGCCGACGCATCGCCCGCGGCAACCTTGGCCAGCCGGGTCCGCTCACGCCGACCCAGGTAGTAGGCAGCACCCAGTGCCAACACGACCCCGGCGATCTGCGCAGGAATCAGCGGGACCCACAGTTCGTTGGCGTCGACACCCACAGTTGCTGCAGCGCGAGCAGTCGGACCACCCCAGGGGACCATGTTCATCACTCCGGCACCGAGACCGACGCAGGTGGCCAGAACGAGTCTGCTCATACCGAGACGTTCGTAGATCGGCAGCATGGCGGGGACGGCGATCAGGAACGTGGTTGCGCCGGCACCGTCGAGGTGAGCCACCACGGCGAGGGCAGTGGTCGCGACTGCGACGGTCGGCGGGGCGCTACCTGCCCAGCGCACGATGCGGGCGATGATGGGATCGAACAGACCTGCGTCGCGCATGATCCCGAAGAAGACAATCGCGAACAGGAACATGGCCGCGACGCCCACCACGCCACCCAGCCCGTCCTTGACGAACCCTGCCACCTCGGACGGTGAGTTGCCGGCCAGGAACGCCGCAGCGAGTGGGACACCCGCGAGCGCAACGATGGCCGCGACGCGTTGGGTGAACAACAGCAGCAAGATGACGGCAATCGTCCCGAAGCCGAGCAGTGACAGCATGTGATCTCCTTCATCGAATACATCGAGTGTTGTGCAGATCACTTACGCAGTCCAACATCAGTTGGGTATAGATTCATTCGCTGTGAGCATCAATCTCGGCATCGCACACCTGCGGGCCATCGTGGCGCTGGCCGATCTCGCGAGCTTCACCTCGGCGGCGGCGTCCCTCGGGGTTTCACAACCGAACCTCAGTCGCACGGTCGCCGAGGCGGAGCGCCGCCTGGGCGTGCGACTGTTCGTACGCACCACCCGCAGCGTCGACCTCACCGGTGATGGACACGACGTGGCGGCCTATGCCCGTCGGGTCTTGCTCGAGTTCGATGACGGCCTGGAGCAGATCGGGCGCTTCGTCTCGGGCGACCGCGGAACCGTCACCATCGCGTGCCTACCGTCGATCGCGGCGACGTTCCTCCCGCCGTACATCGTCGGATTCCGCGACAGCCATCCCGATGTCTCAGTGCACATCAGGGACGGCCTGCGCGACGACGTAGTGGCCTCCGTACGTGACGGTTCCGTGGATTTCGCGGTGGTTGCTGCCTCGGGGCGAGCGAACGATTTGATGCGTACGACAGTCAGCACCGACGCATTCGTGTGCGCGCTACCGTCGAATCACGCTCTGGCGCAGCGCAAGAGCCTGAGATGGACCGACCTCGCCGACGAGCCGTTCATAGCCTTCGGCCCGGAATCGAGCATCGCGTCGCACGTGCGACTGGCACTGGAAAACGCCGGAGTCGACGTCGGACCGTCGGTTCAGGCACACAACGTGGCCGCGGTGGCGGGCCTGACCGCGGCGGGACTCGGCATCACCGTCATCCCGGAATTGGTGGTGCCGATGATGTCGTTCGCGAGCCTCGTCTACCTGCCCATCGAGCCGACGATCCATCGCACGATCTCGGTTGTCCAACTGCCAGGGCGTCGCCACAGTGCGAGCTGTACGGCGTTTCTCGACATCTTGGTGCCGCCCCGCAAGGAATGAATGGGCCATTCAGTACGTCTGAGCGCGTGAAAGTCACATTGATCCGAACGGGGTGGGTGGGGGCCGACTCCGAACGGGGGGCGGTGGACCGAATGATGGTGCACCCCAATACGAATGAATGGCCCATTCACAACGTCTGAGCGCGTGAATGGACCATTCATTCGATGGGGGGTGAGCCAGAGAAACTACAGCTTGAACGACTCCAGAGCCTCGTTGAAGGTCTTGGACGGACGCATCACTGCAGCGGTGGCTTCGGGGTCCGGGTAGTAGTAGCCGCCGATGTCGACTGCCTTGCCCTGGACCTCGTTGAGCTCGGAGACGATCTTGTCTTCGTTCTCCGACAGCGTCTTCGCCAGTGCGGCGAAGTGCTTGGCCAGTTCGGTGTCCTCGGTCTGTGCGGCCAGCTCCTCGGCCCAGTAGAGAGCGAGGTAGAACTGGCTGCCGCGGTTGTCGAGTTCACCGGTCGAGCGCGACGGGCCCTTGCTGTTCTCGAGCAGCTTGCCGGTGGCGGCGTCGAGTGCCTTGGCGAGGATGGTCGCCTTGACGTCGCCGGTCTTGGTTCCGAGGTCTTCGAGGCTCACTGCCAGAGCCAGGAACTCGCCGAGCGAGTCCCAGCGCAGGTGGTTCTCCTCGATGAGCTGCTTGACGTGCTTGGGAGCCGAGCCACCAGCACCCGTCTCGTACAGTCCGCCGCCGGCCATCAGAGGAACGATGGAGAGCATCTTGGCGCTGGTGCCGAGCTCGAGGATCGGGAACAGGTCGGTGAGGTAGTCGCGCAGAATGTTGCCGGTCGCGGAGATGGTGTCGAGTCCGCGGACCAGACGCTCCATCGTGTACCGGATCGCGCGAACCTGCGACATGATCTGGATGTCGAGGCCCTCGGTGTCGTGATCCTTCAGGTACGTGCGCACCTTGCCGATGAGCTCGTTCTCGTGCGGGCGGTACGGGTCGAGCCAGAAGACGACCGGCATTCCGGACTCACGGGCGCGCGTCACGGCGAGCTTGACCCAGTCCTGGATCGGCGCGTCCTTGACGATGCACAGACGCCAGATGTCGCCCTCTTCGACGGTCTGCGTGAGCAGTACCTCGCCGGTGGCGATATCGGTGATGTTGGCGACGCCTGCCTTCGGTACCTCGAAGGTCTTGTCGTGCGAGCCGTACTCCTCGGCCTTCTGCGCCATCAGGCCGACGTTGGGGACGGTGCCCATCGTCGTCGGATCGAACTGTCCGTTGGTCTTGCAGAAGTTCACCATCTCCTGGTAGATCCGGGAGAACGTCGACTCGGGGTTGACGGCCTTGGTGTCCTTGGGACGACCGTCGGCTCCCCACATCTTGCCGCCGGCGCGAATCATCGCGGGCATCGAGGCATCGACGATCACGTCGCTGGGCGAGTGGAAGTTCGAGATACCGCGCGCGGAGTCGACCATCGCCAGCTCCGGGCGGGTCTCGTGACACTTGTGCAGGTCTTCGATGATTTCGTCACGCTTGGACGCCGGGAGTGTCTCGATCTTGGCGTACAGGTCCGACAGGCCGTTGTTGACGTTGACGCCCAGCTCTTCGAAGATCTCGTTGTGCTTGGCGAACGCGTCCTTGTAGAACACGCGAACGGCGTGGCCGAACACGATGGGGTGCGATACCCGCATCATCGTGGCTTTCACGTGGAGGGACAGCATGACGCCGGTCTCGTAGGCGTCCTGCATCTGCTCCTCGTAGAAGTCGAGGAGCGCCTTCTTGCTCATGAACATCGAGTCGATCACGTCACCGTCGGTGAGCGAGACCTTCTCCTTGAGCACGATCGGCTCGCCGTCCGCGGGCAGCAGTTCCATCTTGATCTCACGGTCTCCGTCGACGACTGTCGACTTCTCTCCGTGGTAGAAATCGCCCTCGCGCATGTGCGCGACGTGGGTGCGTGACGCCATCGACCATTCGGTCATGGAGTGCGGGTGCTTGCGGGCGAATTCCTTGACCGCCTTGGGTGCACGGCGGTCCGAGTTACCCTCACGCAGAACAGGATTGACCGCGCTGCCGAGGCACTTGGTGTACCGGTCGCGGATCTCGCGCTCTTCGTCGGTCTTCGGGTTGCCGGGGAAGTCGGGGATCGCGTAGCCCTTGTCCTGCAGTTCCTTGACGGCAGCGAGCAACTGCGGCACCGATGCGCTGATGTTCGGCAGCTTGATGATGTTGGTCTCGGGCAGCTGAGTCAGCTTGCCCAGCTCGGCGAGGTTGTCGGTCACTCGCTGGTCTTCGTTCAGGTAATCGGGGAACTCGGCGAGGATGCGGTTGGCAACGGAGATGTCACTCGACTCGACGTTGATCTCGGCCGCGCTGGCGAAAGAACGTATGACCGGCAGAAACGCGTGAGTCGCCAACATCGGCGCCTCGTCGGTCAGGGTATAGATGATGGTCGGCTTCTTCGCTGTCATGTTTCGCCTTTGCCTCAGTTTCAACGTCGTCTTTTGGATGCGTCCACCGTCGACTTTAATCTTTGAACCGGCCGCTGTGCCGGGCAGTGGGGTATCACTCCACCTGCGGTTCCAAGTTACCGACCAGTAGGGCGCTCAAAGGTTTTCGCAGCGTTCCTCGATCCGCCCCTGACCACCGCCGAAGCATCCGATTTGCCCGAATTGGAACAACAGACCCCTCCCCGACCGTTGAACGAATCATGACGACCTACAAGACTGTCAATCCCGCCGACGGCACAACCGTCAAGGAATTCGAAACCCTCGACTCGGCCGGTGTCGAGCGCGCGCTCGCCGACGCAGACGCCGGATTCCGGACGTGGCGCAAGACCTCACCGAAGCATCGCGCCGAAATTCTGCACAAGGTCGCCGACCTCTACACCGAACGTTCCGACGAGCTGGCCAGGACCATCTCACTCGAAATGGGCAAGCCACTCACCGAATCCCAGGGTGAGGTGGAGCTGTCGTCGAACATCTACCGCTACTACGCCGACAACGGCCCCGCTCTGCTCGAGGACGAGAAGCTCGACGTACCCGGTGCGGAAGACACTGTGCTGCAGCGCAAGCCGGTCGGCGCGCTCGTCGGCGTGATGCCGTGGAACTTCCCCTACTACCAGGTGGCTCGGTTCGCCGGCCCGAACCTGATGGTGGGCAACACGATTCTGCTCAAGCACGCACCCAACTGCCCGCAGTCGGCGCTGCTGATGGAGGAGATCTTCCAGCAGGCCGGACTCCCCCAGGACGCGTACATCAACATCTTCGCGACCAACGAGCAGATCGCCGACATGATCGCCGATCCACGCGTGCAGGGCGTCTCGCTCACCGGTAGCGAGCGAGCCGGAACGTCCGTCGCCGAAACAGCAGGACGCAACCTCAAGAAGGTCGTCCTGGAGCTGGGCGGATCGGACGTGTTCATCATGCTCGACTCCGACGACATGGATGCAACAGTCGAGTCCGCGACCAGGGCGCGACTCTCCAACGCAGGGCAGGCCTGCAACGCCGCCAAGCGCATCCTCGTCGCCGAGGAGCACTACGACGACTTCGTCACCAAGCTCACCGCCTCGTTCGAGGCCGTGCAGACCGGCGACCCGCTGGACGCGAACACCACGCTGGGCCCACTGTCGTCACAGACAGCGGCCGACACGTTGATCGAGCAGATCGACGACGCCGTCGCCAAGGGCGCGACACTGCTCACCGGCGGCAAGAAGATCGACGGACCGGGCGCATTCGTGCAGCCCACGCTACTGACCGACGTCACCCCCGACATGCGTGCGTACAGCGAAGAGCTGTTCGGACCGGCCGCAGTGATCTACAAGGTCGAAAGCCCGCAGCAGGCAATCGAATTGGCGAACTCCTCCGCCTACGGCCTGAGCGGCTCGGTGTGGAGCGCCGATCTGGACAAGGCCCGCGACGTGGCCGAGCAGCTCGAGGTCGGTATGGCCTTCGTCAACGAGCACGGCACCACCCTGCCGGGCCTGCCGTTCGGCGGCGTCAAGCGCTCCGGCGTCGGCCGTGAGCTGGGACCGTGGGGCATGGACGAGTTCGTGAACAAGAAGTTGGTCCGCGTCTCCGCCAAGTAGGACCACCTCGACCGACGCTGCTCCCCGGCCCTGCGGCCGGGGAGCAGTTCGTCCGTGTGGGTTCGTCCGACCGATCAGGTCTGCCGAATTCGACCGTAGTTGACCACCTGATCGGTCACCACCAGTGCAGATGCGAGAAACACCGTGCCGAGCAGAATCCAGAACGCCAGGGTGACGTCGGGTGCCCACAGCGCCATGACGGACAGTGACGCACCGACGATCGTCGGCACCCCGATGTAGGCACCGATCAGCACCGACCCGCCCAACACCGTGGTGATCGCGATCCGAAGTGCTGCACCACCGAGCGAACGCTGTCGCACCTGCCCCGTGAACAGCCGAACGGTTACCCAGACGACGATGGCGAGCAGGACAGCCACGGCCGCGAAAATGGTGCCCAGCACCATCGGAGCCGAAGACGACGGTAGTCCTGTGGTCGACCCGTCGATGACGAGCGTGGTGAGATTTCTTCCTACCGCAGCGATATGTTCTGCTTCGATCTCACCGTATCGATTGGTGGCCAACACCATTGCTCTGTCCAGGGCGGGTACGAATGCAACGTAGGCGTAGTAGCCGGGGACGGCTCCGGAATGCCACCACACGTCCTGGCCTGCGATCTTCTCGTGAAACAGACCGTCGCCGTACTCGGTGCCCTCGCCGGTGTCGACCTCGGGAGCCGTGTCCTCGCCGCCCTGCAGCCGACTCAGTCGCCATGATGCGTACCGTCCGAGATCGCCCGTGGAGCCCGCGAGGTAGCCGTAGCCCAGACCCGCCGAATCCACTCCTACGTCGATTGGTCGCGCGGAGCCGAAAAACGGCACATGGCCCGGTGGAACGTCGTCGGTGAACTGTTCCGGATCGGTGATGGCGGAGGTGTCTGCGGGCGAGAGGACCTGGGCGTCGAGTGCATCGGCGAACGACTCACCGGTCACGGTCTCGACCACTGCCTGCAGGAGCATGTAGTTCAGGCTCGAATAGCGGAACGATCCACGTTCGGTCGTCCCCACCGGCTGCGGGATGGTCGCAATTGCGTCGACGGCCGAGCCACGCCGGGACCAATCGTCGGTGACGGTGATGTCGTGCGGCAAGCCACTGGTGTGGTGCATCAGGTCGCCGACTGACGTTGCCGGGTCGCCCAGCATGTTCCGTGCTCCCGGGACGATGTCCACGACGGGCGTCGACTCGTCGAATACACCCTGCCGTTCCAGCCCGAGGACGGTGGCCGCCGTGAATTGTTTGGACACCGAGCCCCACACGAACGGTGTCGAGGCATCGACGGGCTCGCCGTTGCCGTCGACACCGTTCGATGCTTCCCCCACCACCGTGTCCGAGTCCAGAACCTGGACCGACATTCCCGGGGCTCCGATCTCGGCCGCCCACTCGTCCACTGCATTCTGCAGATCGGTGTTCGAGAGGGTTACTGCCGCAGCAGGACCGGGCGTGAGCCCGAGGAGGAAGGTCAGAGTCATAAGCAGTCCCACGGCGAGTCGTCGGGTACCTGCCGCTACGGTCGCCATCCTTGTCGAGCTCCTGTCCGTGGTGCGATCGGCCGGTTTCGTGATCAGTGATGGCCCGCGCCGTCGAGTGAGCGCTTCCACACGCTCGCCCCCAGCAGGCGTAGGGCAGCAGGGACGAGAATGCCGCGAACAACGGTCGCGTCGAGAGCGATTGCCGCGGCGAGCCCGACACCGAGCTGCTTCATCTCCGGCGTCGGCAACAGCGTGAACATCGCGAAGATCACCACCATCACGGCCGCAGCCGCGGTGACCGGCGGTGCTGACCGGACCACACCCTGCCGGACGGCATCCTCGACGCCGAGGCCGCGACCGAACGCCTCTCGCACCCGAGTGAGGATGAAGACGTGGTAGTCCATCGACAACCCGATGAGGATCACCAGCATCATCACCGGCAGCAGAGTCACCACCGGACCGACGTACTCCGAACCGAACACCGTTGCACCCCAGCCGTACTGGAACAACAGCACCAGGATGCCGTAGGACGCGAGGACGGACAGCAGGTTCAGACCCACGCTCAGCGCGGCGAGCCCCACACTGCGGAAGGCGAGGTAGATCAGCGCGAAGGCGACCAGGAGGACGATCGGTATGACGATCAGAAGATCACGCGAGGTCGACTGCGAAACGTCGACGCTGACCGCGGTCTCACCACCGACGAGAATGTCACGACCGCCCGCGAACTCCGGAACAACGTTGCTTCGCAACTCGTTCAGAGAATCCTTCGCCGCCTGTGCATCGATACCGTCCGAGTCGGTGCCGATCTCGATGCGCGCCACCGACCTGTCCGTGGAGATCTGAACGTCACGTACCTGCCCGTCGAATCCGGGCAAGCCGGCCGCGGCCTCGGCGATGTCGGTGAGTACGGCCGAGGCACCGGCGACGTCACCGCCGGTCTCGGTGACCACGGTGTGGCTGACGCCGTACAGAGGGAACTGTTCGGAGACGTCGTCCAGCGTGCGCAGCGTCTCGAAGGTGCGCGGCATGCTGTCCGTTCCCGGGAACTGCAGCTTCATGGTCGCGACCGGTGCGGCCAACAAGACCATCACGGCCAGTCCGGCGAGCAGCGCAGGCATGGGGCGCCGAACGACATTGCCCGACAGACGACCCCAGAACCCTGTCTCCTCCGCTGCGTCGTCCGGAGTCTTGCCGAACAGCTGCCGAACCACTCGTCGACGTCCCAATGCCAGCAGCGCAGGCAGCAACGTGATCGATGCAAGCATCGCGGCGACGACGACGAGAATGATGCCGAGTGTGAGCGAGTGGAAAATCGGCGATTCGGTCAGGAAGGCTGCGATCACCGAAACACCGGTCACCAGCCCCGCCACCAGAACAGAGCGCACCGTCATCGACACCGCGATCGTTGCGGCTGCGTCGGCGTCACCGGACCGGGCGAACTCCTCGCGGGCCCGCCTGACGAAGAACAACGAATAGTCCACGCCAAGAGCGAGACCCATCAGCAGAATGACACTCATCTGGTTGCTCTCCATGGGCACCAACAATGACGTCGGCCCGCTCCAGAGGATGGCCAGTGCCACCACGGCGAGGCCGGTGACAAGCGGAATCAAGGTGGCGATCAGACCGGCGAACACGAGAAACAGCACGACGGCCGTGACGGGGAGGCTGAGCATTTCCAGCAACACAAGTCGCTCACCGTAACTGGTGGTGACGTCGGCTTGCACCGAGATGGGTCCGGTAGCAGATATGGCAGCACCCGGGTTGGCTTCGCGGGCGCTCTCGATCGCAGAATCGATCCCCTGCACACGCTCGGACGGCGATGCCTGCTCGTCGGGCAACAGCACCTGCAGAACTCGCTGATCGCCGGTAGCGGCCGTCAACTTCTCCGGAGGCTCCTGCGCCGTCCCCATCAGCGCAGCCGACAACTCGTCTGCGATGCGATCGGAGTCCTCCGCCGAGCTACCCTGCACCAGAATGGTTTCGGTTCGCGAGGACAGGAAGTCCGAGCCCGTTTCCAGTTGCTCCGCCGCGCCGGACTCGCCGACGAACCCGTCCGCCGGAGACAACTCGGACATGCCGAGTCCGACGTATGCACCGGCCGACAACACCAGCGCCACAAGCCATCCCGCAAGCACTGCGAGACGATGACGGTAACTCCACCTGGCCACCGCCGCGAAACGCTCCAGAATGGAGCCATCCGCCGTCGCGTCCTCGATCGGGGGCCTCTCACTCGTGGTCACCATGACATCTCCTCCTGTCCACGGTTCGACGCCGATGCGCCGACCGACAGACGATTCGTTTCTCTGTCCACGACCGACGCGATCTCGCGCACGGTCAGTCCCTCCACTACGTCCGCCAACTGCAACCGCACCCCGAACTCACGGGCGATGCCGTTGACCAAGCGCGCGACCAACAAGGAGTGGCCGCCCAGCGCGAAGAAGTGGTGATCGGTACCGATCTCCTCGATTCCCAACAGCCGTCGCCACAGCGTCAACAGCCTCTCCTCGGTTTCGGTCTCCGCCGCCCGGCCCGCGGTCGAACCGGCAACGAAGTCGGTGATCACCGGCGCCGGCAACTTCACAACGTCCAACTTCTGCCCCAAGGTCACGGGAACCTCGACCACCTTCACCAGAGCGGCAGGTACTGCGTGGCGCGGGAGCGTGCGGTAGAGGTGGGACCACAGCTCCGCACGATCGAGATCGCCATCGTCGAAGGTCGCGAAATACGCGACGAGAACATCG
Source organism: Rhodococcus sp. 05-339-2 (assembly GCF_002258965.1). Classification (NCBI taxonomy): domain Bacteria; kingdom Bacillati; phylum Actinomycetota; class Actinomycetes; order Mycobacteriales; family Nocardiaceae; genus Rhodococcus; species Rhodococcus sp. 05-339-2. The sequence continues at coordinate 75,580 of NZ_NOYW01000011.1, read as the reverse complement.
AGGTCGGTGCCGCCGACCGTGGCATGGGACCACCGGATCGCCGGGTGCTTCGCGATCGCTCGTTCCACCTCGCCGAGCTCGAGCCGGTACCCCCGCAACTGCACCTGGTCGTCGGCGCGGCCGTGATATACGAAGCGGTCGCCTGCGTCTGTACCGACGATGTCCCCGGTGAGATACAACCGATCACCGTGGCCTTCAGGGTCCGGGACGAACGCTGCTGCGGTCGCACGCGGGTTCCCGAGGTATCCGTGTGCGAGCTGGTCGCCGCCCACTGCCAGCTGTCCGAGGCCGTCGGCGGAACCGACACCGTCAGCGGCCGGTAGTACCGCCGCTCTCACGCCCGACAGTGCGGGCCCGATGGGCGTCCTCGGCTCGGCGAGATCCTGTTCGACGAGTTCGCCGCCGGTGCAGGACACAGTGACCTCGGTCGGACCGTACCAATTGACCAGTCGACACCGGCCGAAGGACGGTGCGGCCATGACGTCGGCAAGCCTGCCGCCGTCGGAGGCTTCGCCGCCCACGAGCAGAGATCGCAGCGCCAGCCCGCCACCGATCGTCTCGTCGTACGCACCGAGTTGATATGCCGCGGACGGCGTGGTCGAGAGCACGGACGCACCTGTCTGCTCGAGCAACTCGTGCAGCCGGGCAGTATCGGCCGCAACAGCCTCCACGACGAGTACAGCGGTGGCACCCGCCCCCACCGATGCGAACAACTCCCACACCGACAGATCGAAGGCAGCCGACGACCGCGCCGCTACGACATCGCATTTCGACAGGGCGACGAGCCCGCGGGCCGCGTCGAGAAAAGCAAGCACCGCTCGATGCGGCACCAGAACGGCTTTCGGCCTACCCGACGTCCCGGACGTGCTGATGATGTAGGCGGGGTCGTCGACGCTGCGCGGTGAGGGGGAAGTCGGCTCGAACGAACCGAACAGAAAGAAGACGGCGTCGCCGAGGGCAATCGAAGGCCGGCCGTACCAGGACGCCGGGTGCAGGTCCTCCCACACCACCATGACGGCCGGCTCGATGGTCTCGAGCAACTGCGCCTCGACTGCCTGGGGACTGTTGTACGGAATGACCGTGTACGCCGCGCCTGCACCGAGAATGCCCAGCAAGGTCGGGAACAACCAGGAGTCGCGGCGGCCCTTCACTGCGACGACGTGCCCGCGGCCGACCCCGGCGCGCGTCAAGGCCTCGCGGACATGCGCGCTCCGCTCTTCGAGTGCGGTGACACCCAATTCACCGTCCACGCACAGCTGCACGGGCCGATCGCCGAAGCGCTCCGAGAGCCCGGTGAACGCGAGATCGTCGACGAAGGCTGTCACGAGCGAACCGCCGCGGTCAGTGACCGAGTCACTGCGTCGAACGAGAGCGTCAACTCCTGTTCGGTGACCAACAGGGACGGACGCCAACGAATCGACCTCGTCCCGCACGGCAGAAGCACCGTGTCGTACTCGTCCAACGCGATGCCGAGCACCGCGTCACGCAGTTCGCGCGATGACACTGTGACGGCCCCCCACAGGCCCCGTGACCGAGCCGACGTCACGTGACCATCCGAGGAACCGACCATCGCGTCGAGTCCGGCGCGCACGAAGGGACCCATCGCCGCCGCTCGCGCGATCACGTTCTCTCGCGCGATGTACTCGTAGAGCAGTGCGAAGCGCACCAGATCGACCAACGAACCACCCCAGGTCGAGCTGATGCGCCCCGGTACGGCGAACGCATTGGTGTCGAGATCGTCGACGCGACGGCCCCCGATGACCCCGCACACCTGCAGGCGCTTACCGAATGCCACCAAGTCGGGACGCAACCCCAGTGCCTCGTGCGCCCACCGAGCGCCGACCGTGCCGCCACCGGTCTGGACCTCGTCCGCGACGGTGAGGACGTCGTGCTCGATGCACAGCGACTGCACGGCCCTGAGGAATGCAGCACCCAGGTGTCGGTCGCCGCCTTCCCCTTGAATCGGCTCGTAGACGAAGCATGCGATCCTGTCACCGTCGGCGACGAGGGTCGCTTCGATCTCCGCGAGTGCCCGACGTTCGGCCTCACTGAGACCGGCTCGGTCGGCGTCGTCACCGCCGTCCTCACCGCGAGCCGGGGCGTCGATTCTGGGCCAGTCGAATTTGGGGAATCGCGCCGTCTTGGCCGGATCGGTGTTGGTCAGAGACATGGTGTAGCCGCTGCGGCCATGGAAGGCCCAACGAAGATGCAGCGCTTGAAGATTCGTTTCGTCGGTGCCTGCTCGCTGGGATTTCCAGTCGAAGGCGACCTTGAGTGCGTTCTCGACTGCGGCCGCACCACCGTCTATGAGGAACAGGTGCGGCATGTCCTCCGGCATGAGCAGACGACGAAAGGTCGAGACCGAATCGGCCAGGACTCGAGACGCGAAATCCGGGTTCGAGGGCTTCATCTTGGCTGCTGCCAACAACTTTCGCTCGGCTTCGATATGCGCGAGCGGTGTGGGGTTGTGGCCGAGCGGGGACGACGAGAAGAACATCCCCATGTCCAGGACCGGTCGTCCGGCAGCCTCGTCCCAGAGGTAGGAACCGGACGAACGCTCGATGTCGATGGTCATCGGCAGGAAGTCGCCCACGAGAGTCCGGGCCAGTGATGCGGGGACTCCCGACGCGGTGTCGACGACGGTCATCACGCCACCCCCAGCGCGCGACGTAGCGACAGTGGGCGAATGTCGGTCCACACCGATTCGATGTGGTCCAGGCACGCCTCACGGTCACCGGTGAATCCGACCTCGTACCACCCCAGCGGCAGTGGTCGCTTCGCCGGCCAGATCGAATGCTGCTCCTCGTCGTTTCGTACGACGGTCCATTCGGAAATGTCGTCCTGCACTGTGATCCCCTGTTCCTTCGACTGGTCGAGTGATGGCTTGCGTCAGTTGTGTACGGGCTGATCGACGAACACCTGCGCGCCCCGCTCGAGTTTGACGAGGTGATCGCACAGGTCGAAGTAGCGATCGTCGTGGGTCACGACGATCACGATGCGGCCTTCGTCGCGGATGCGCGGAAGGATGTCGGTGTAGAAGCGGTGTCGGTTCTCCGGGTCCTGCTCTGCGGCCCACTCGTCGAGCACCACGACATCGCGCGGATCCGCCAGCGTTTCCACCAGAGCCAGCCGCTTGCGTTGTCCGCTCGAGAGTCCCTCGAAGATCAGACGTTCCCCGTCGAGCTCGACGACCGCGTCGAGCCCCAGCTCGTGCAGCCAGTAGCGGGCACGCGCAGCGACCTCGGGATCGGCCGACCGCAACCTACCGAAGACGTACGAGTCGGCGAAACACGCCGAGACGTTTTCCCGATAGGCGACGATCTCGTTCGGTGAGAGTGCGCTGCCGTCGACCTCGAGCGATCCCCCGTCCGGGGTGTACAACCCCGCCAGCACACGGCCCAATGTGCTTTTGCCGCTGCCATTTCCGCCTACGAGGAAGGTGATCGTGCCGCGGGAGAAGCGCTGTGTCACCGGTCCGATCGCGAAGGCCTCTCCTGGTGAAGGAGCGTCGTACGCGAATGTCACACCCTCGACGCCGATCTCGTCGACAACGACGGGCCGCCCGACGTCGACGACGACTTCGCTGTCCTCGCGCAGTGTCGCGACCTCGCCGATTCGGCGCAGTGCCACGACCGCACGCGACAGAACCGGTCCGATGTTGAGCACGGTGACGAGCGGGGTATTGAGGTAGAGAACCGCCAGTGCGACACCGACTCGATCCTGTGCCGGAATGCCGAGGGCGTCCCCACCGAAGGCGACCGCACCGACGCACGCCAGGAAGAGCATCTGCCCCCAGTACCCCGTGACGAGGCTGACGGTGGAACCTCTGACGACGCTGCGCGCGTAGTCGCCCGAGTGCCGACGCAGGTCCTGTTCCACCAGGGATGCCCGCAGCCGGGAGCTGAGCTTGACGTCCTTGAAGCCGTGCGTGATGGCCTGGTAGGTCTCGTGCAGTCCGTCCTGAGCCTGACGGGCTCGGTACATGTGCGCTCCGGCTCTGCCGTTCGCGAACGCGTACGCACCGCCGCCGACGACGATGACCAGCACCAACACTCCCAGCGCCACAGGCGAGAGTATGCCCACGTACCCCAGTGCACAGACGACGATCACCGAGTTGATGAGCAGCAACGGCAGAGACTGCACTGCCTGCCCCACGGCGGCGAGGTCGTCGGTGAGCACCGCCATCGCGCGAGAAGTACGCAGCGATTCGAATCCGCGCAGTGGCACCGACAGAAGGTCGTCGACGAGCCTCGTACGCAGTCGGTCGACGGACTTCTGCGTCACCCGCACCAATGCGTTCGAGGCCAACGCACCGGACAGCAGTACCGCCACGGCCGCCGCCCCGAACGGTGCCAGCGCGTCGAGTCCGGTGTCGGAGGTCACCGCGCTGGTGATGGTCGCAACCATGACGATGGTCGCAACACCGGTGACGATTCCTGCGACCACGGCCAGGGCCGAGATGCCGCGACCGCCTCGAAGTAGAACTGCAAGCAGAGTTGTCATGACGGGGTGTCTCCTTCGGTGGCGTCGACCGCTGTCGCCGCGTCGGCCAGTGCTGCGCGGTACGCCTGGACGATCACTCGGTGCCGCGGCGGTGACACACGGGCTGTGTCGACGACGAGCATCAACGCGAGCCGATGCTCGGGTGGGTGTATCGAGAACGTCGCCATCAAGGCGAAGTCGGTGTCCTCCTGCGAGAAGTGGGAATCGTCGTCCTTCGAGCCGAAGGTGTGAGTCTTCTCGATGTCCGAAAGACGATGGAAGCGAACGAAATTGAATCCGTAGTCGAACAACGGTCCCCTGCCGACCGCCGTCGTGATGTCCACATTCGGCAGCCGTCGATGCGGCATCAACGCAGCCTCCGTGCGAGCGCATTCCTCCGCCGTCGCGATCGGGTCGGACAGGGCACGCAACTGCAGCGGCAGCATGTTCAGAAACATCCCGCGGGCATCGACACCACCCTCGCACTCCAGCCGACCGTTGGCAGTTGTACCGGTGACCAGTTCACGATCGCCGAAAACCTCGGCCAGCGCGTGAACGTGCACGGCCATCGCGAGGTGACGAACCGAAATACCTGCAGCCGCGGCACGTTCACGCAGATCATCGGCGTCGATCTCGGTGCGTCGGACGTCCCTGCCACCGATGCCGCGAACATCGGCCACTCGGCGCGGCCGGACGCCGCGCAGGTGCTCGGCCCAGGCCTGCGATGTCGCTGCGGACGATTGCGCACGTCGTTCTGCTGCCACGAAATCGACGAACTTGACGGGTACGGGTGGGTAGAGGGTGTCGTACGCCTGATCTCGTCGGAGCAGAGCATTGTGCCGGTCGACGACCTCGGCCAGTGTCGAGGTCCAACTCCACCCGTCGAGTACCAGGTGGCTGTCGCTGATGATCAGCTGGTCCTCCCCCGGTGCGACGCGAACCAGTGTCAGACGAAACAGCGGTGCCCGGTCGAGGTCGAACGGGCGCACCCGTTCCGCGGAGACGATCTCGTCGATCACTGCATCGGCGTCCGAACCCAGGGGCACCGAGACCACCGACAGGGGTGTGGCCACGTGCCGATGCACCAGTTGCAGAGGCTCGGCTGCACTCCACTCGTCGACGGAGGTGCGCAACACCTCGTGTCTGCGCACGGTGTCGGCGAGTGCCACTCGGAACGCCAACGGATCGAGCCCACCACGAATGCGCAGGCTGACCGTGTTGTGGTACACCCCAACGACCGAATCGGAGCGGATGTGGAACAACATGCCCTCTTGCGCTGCCGACAACGGGTACGCATCGGCCACGTCGTAGGGCAGGCCATCACGAATGCCGGCGTCGATCAGCGAGAACGGCTGCAGCTCTTCGTCTTCGGGCTCGACCCTGGCCCCACGATCGGCCACGAGTGCGGCAAGTTCTCTCAGGCTCGATGCGCCGAGTACATCACCGATTCCGAGCTCTGTTCCACGCGAGCGAACATCGCTCACGAGGCGGACTGCGAGGATCGAATCGCCTCCGTTGGCCAGGAACGAGCGGTCTTCGTCGGGCTCCTCGAACCCCAGCGCATCGGCGAGTGCCCGCTCGAACCACCCCGGGGCAGAATGCGGTTCGTCATACGGCCTCACCTCCGACGGGAGCGCCACAGCGGTCAGTGACTCCACTCGCCGATCGAGCTTGCCGTTGACCGTCACCGGGAACTCGTGCACGCGATGAATTCGGTCGGGTACCTCGTAGGCTGCCAGTCCGGTGGCAGCACCGGCGTACAGATCGACGCAGTCGTCGACGGCGTCGACGAACGCGAGCAGACGATTCTCGTGTGCAACGACGCAGGCCCGCCGAACACCGGGGAGTTGCTCGAGTACGGCCTCGACCCCGGCCGTTTCGATACGGTGTCCGCGAACCTTCACCTGGGAGTCGATTCGACCGTCGACGTACAGTTCGCGTGGTGCGAGCCACCGCCCCTTGTCGCCGGTGAGGTAGAGCCTGGAACCGGGCAGAGCATCGGGAAACGGATCGGGAACGAAGCGCGACGCTGTCAACCGACCGCGCCCGAGATAGCCGAGAGCCAGACCTGCACCGCGAACGGTGATCTGACCCTCGAAGCCTCTCGGCAGTGCCCGCCCGGCCGCGTCGATCACGACGACGTCGAGATGCTCGAGCGGTTCCCCCACCTGGACGGCGGGGGCCTCGAGATCTGTCCGGGTGACCACCCGCCGAGTGGTGTGCACCGTGGTCTCGGTGGCACCGAGCATGTTGACGACTTCGACACCCCCCGTCGGGTGTTGGACTGCATCGAGCCACTGCCGCACGTAGCCGGACGAGACCTGCTCCCCGCCGAGCACCACGCGTCGCAACGACGGGAGAACCGGCTGCGCCGCGATCAGCGACCCGAACGCCGAGTTCGTCAGCGATACAACGCTCACACTGTCCTCGTTGAGCCGTACGGCCAACTCGAATGGGTCGCGGACAACGCCCTCCTCGTAGATCACGACGCGCGCCCCGCGAGAGAGCGCTGTCCATATCTCCCAGACACTGAAGTCGAAGGTGAACGCGTGCACGGCGGAGACGATGTCGCCCGGCTCGATGATCGAGGCGGTGGCATCGCGCAACGCCAGCAGGTTGGCGTGAGTGACCGGGACACCCTTGGGAGCGCCGGTGGTGCCCGAGGTGAAGATGATGTACGCGGGCAGGCCCGAAGCGACGGTCGGCAACTCGACCGCATCGACGTCGGAAACCACAGCTGCGCGGTCGATCGTGTGGAGACCGGGCGGAGCCTCGGCGACGTCCGAGAACACACCGGACTTGGCATTCGACTGTGCTGCAATGGAAGCGATGCGGACTGCTCCGTGCCGAGTGTCCACCGGAACATACGCCGCTCCGAGTGCCATGATCGCCGCAGCCCACACCACGAACTCGTGGTCTCGCTCGACCGACAACAGGACTGCGTCCCCGCTGACCACGCCGTGCTGCGTCAGAACTCCCGCACGCGCTCGAATTTCCCGAACCAGTTCCGCACGCGTGAGGGTGCGATCGGGTGCCACCAGTGCGACTCGCGAATCGTCGGCCGCGGACAGCAGCGGCGTGAGGATCGAGGCATCGAGCCTCGATCGAGACGCCGTGGTGCCGGTGAGTCCGACCGAGAGTTCCGCGACGGATACCGACGGATCCGCAGCGAGAACGGTGAGCAGAACGTCTCGGATGCCGTCGTGGGTCACTGCCGACCACCCCGGCAGCGCCGACTCGATCTGCACCTCGGGCGAATCGGTCGCCGAGATACTCACCGTCAGTGCGGCTTTCATCTCCCCTGTGTGTACTGCGACCGGCCGAGCTGTCGCGCCGCCCAGTGCGAAACAGGATCGGTCGGCGCTCTGGACGTTGACGAACACCTCGGTAGGCAGAAAGAAATCGGGGTCATCGCGGCGTAGGTCGGCGACCACGCCGGCCAGATCCACGTCGGCATGCGCGCTCGCAGCCTCCACCGAAGCTTCGATGCGGCCACGAACCTCGCAGAGAGTGTCGCTCTCGCACACCTCCACGACCAGAGGCACAGTGCTCACGAGTGGGCCGACCACGTCGAATTCCTCGACCTCCCGACGGTTGGCCAGTGGTATCGACATGCACACGACCTCCGAGCCGAGAAGCCTGGACAGCGTGACGGCCACTGCGGTGAACCAGCTCGTGGCATCCTGGCGACCGGCCCTAACCGAGGCACGGCTGACGACGGCTGCGCCGGGCTCGGACGGTCGCCAGGCGCGGCGATACGGCACCGTGGCCAGGTGGTCTGTCCACCACGACCTCGACGAAAGCCGTACCCGAGCGACATCGCGATAGCGGGGACGAGGCCGAATCGAGGAGGCACCCGGTTCCGCGAGCTCGCGAGAGATGTCGGTGATCAGGAGCGACACCGAATGGCCGTCGATCACAGCATGGTGGAACACCATGGCGATGCGGTCCGAGCGTCCCTCTCTGCGAAACAGGGCGACTCGCACCAACGGTCCGCTCGCCCACCCACGTGCAAGCAGTTCCTCGGTCGCGGCGTCCACGTCGTCCACGACAGCGATCTCGGGAACGATCGGACCGACGGGTTCGAGCGCGAAGCTCGAGCCGTCGGCGTCGACGATGCGCGTGGCGAACACCTCGTGTGATGCCAGGACCTCGACGATCGCCGCGAGCACCCGTGCGCTGTCTCCGCCGTCCAGATCGAACACACACGGCACCGAATATGCGGTCGAGGGTGCAGCGCAGTGCGCTCTCCAGAGCCGTTCTTGATACGGGCTCGGTGCCCGCAGATCCACGGCAACCTCGGCCTCGATTCCCGTGTCCGCGGCAGCGAGAAGAACGTCGATGTCGCTCACCGTTTCGCCCCGTCCAACGATGCAGCCATTCGATCGAGGTGGGTGACGTCGACGCGCTCGAGGAGTAGATCCTCGTGTTCACCCAGGGTGTCTCGTTGCTTGAAATCGTGAAGCGACACATCCACTTTGAGAATGCGCCGGTACAGCGCGACGATCTTGAGCTGCTTCATCGAATCGCCGCCGAGCGCAACGATGGACGACGACCGAGTCGGCTCGGATCCGAGCACGGACGTCCAGATCGTCTCGAGCACGCGGTGCGGTGGTGCAGGCGATGCGGCCGCCGCCGTGTCGAGGCCTTCCGAGGCAGCCTGTCGGTCCACGTGCCGGGCGAGGGTCGAGACGTCGACCTTGCCCACCTCGGTGCGGGGAATCTCGGCCACCCAGCGCACCCGGCTGGTGCGCAGTTCGCGTCGCCAGCTGGTTTCGACTCGTTCTCGCACCGATCCGAGCACGTCGTCCCGTTGTTGCAGTGGGCATTCGACGACGACCTCGATGCCGCCGTGCACCACGACCACGGCGGCGCTCGTGACCCCTGGGACGACGGCGATGTCGTTGCGCAGAGCCTCGAGGTCGGTGCGGACTCCGTTGATCTTCACTTCGGCATCGGTACGGCCGAGATAGACCAGCCCGTCGGACGTGGCTCGCACGCGGTCGCCGGTCGCGTACATCCTGGTGCCCGATCCGGTTCCGCAGTCCACTGCCATCGGCAGGAACGAGGCCGCGGTGCGACGCGTGTCGCCGTGGTAACCCCGCGAAACGCTGTCGCCCGAGATGTGCAGGGTCCCGACGGCACCGACGGGAACGGCGGTGAGCCGGTCATCGAGTACGACTGCGACCGAACCACGGATCGCGCTGCCTATGGGGGTGCGATCACGGCGGCCGGTGACCTCTCGCAACCATGTTGCGTTGGAGGTGCATTCGGATGGTCCGTACAGGTTGACCACCCGTACACCGGGCCACAGGGACCGAGTGCGCTCGACCAGAATCGGATCGAGGGCCTCACCACCGAGCAGCAGAGTTCCCCGCGTCGTGATCGGACGGTGCGTCGCTACGTCCAGGAACTGATTCCACACGGCCGGCACCGTATTGATCGACACGTTGTCGATCGCAGTGGCCCGGTCGATCTCTCGTAGTACGTCGCCCGACTCGGGTAGCACCACCGTTCCCCCTGCGGTGAGCTGCCCCCAGATCTGCTTGACGATGGCGTCGAATTCGGGGGCGCTGAGGACCGGCATGGTCACTGTCGGGCCGCAGAGTTTCTCGGCCTCGAGAAATGCACAGTAAGCAGACAATTGGGCCCGTTCGACGACGATCGCCTTGGGCTCACCGGATGTTCCCGACGTGAATTGCACGTACGCGGCGGCAGAGGCCGACGCTCGATCGAACCCTCCTGAGGCCGATTCCCGGCTCGAGGCGATGGTCGATGCGGTGCGGGCATAATCGGATTCGTCGTCCGAGGACACCATCAGATAGGCGCGCCCCGAGATCAGGGCTCCGAGCAGTGTCACCACCGAGCCGATCGACCGATCGAATCGCACCGCAACGACGTTTCCGGCTCGGGACGCATCGAGTTCGTCGGCCGCCACCTCGGCGGCACGGACCAGGTCCACGTAGTCGAGCGTCGCGGCTACGGAACGAATTGCAGTGCGGTCGGGTGTGAGTCGGGCGTGTGTGCGGATGCGCTCGACGACATCGACGTTCTCGAACTTTCTCGCCTCGGGCACCGGCGCGTCACCGGCGATCCCCGCATCGAGTCGCCGAGCCGTTTCGGCCGCTATGGAGGACGCGACCAACGAATCGAGTGTCCACCCGGCCACCTGCCCCGAGACCTCGACCCGTTCGGGTGTCGCCCTGACGATGACGTCACCGGCGTCCACGACCCAACCGGCACCGGTGCGTATCGTGCGCAGCGAACCGATAGTGCCTTCCCCCAACAGAAACGGCGTCAGCGCCGCACGGACGGCGGACTCGACGGTATCGACGGAGGCATCGGCCACATGTGCCGGCACTCCGTTCGTCCCGTGGCTCGCGCTGTCGTCGTCCACGACCCAGGCTCCGGCCAGACGCGCGAACAGGGTATCGGCGGTCATGCCCAACTCCCCTCTCCGGTCATGCACACCCGCACCTCCCGAGAACCGGTGTACGGCTGCCGTCCATGTGCAAAGCGGCGATTGTCGACGATGGTCAGATCCCCCGCCTCCCAGGGCACGGCGGTCGATGTCGCGTCCACCGCATCGCGCACCGCGCCGATGTCGGATTCGGGGAACGGCGAGCCGTCACCGAGCAGGGTGTTCTTGGGGATTCCGTCCTCTCCCACGACGTCGAGCAGGTCCTCGCGCACCCCGGACGGCAGCGTGCGTACGTTGAACGCGACCATCTGGTTGAACCACGACTCGATGCCGCCCTCGCAGTCTCGGTACGCAGGCAAGGTCCACGACGACGTGACGACGTCACCGTCGATCCGAACGTCCTCTCCACGTCGGGCAGCACAGTCGACGAGCTCCGCCTCGTCGTTCACGCCGTACGCACTGCGCCAGTCGGTACCGAGCAGGGGGTGGAAGGCGCGCCGGTACCTGATGCCGAACAGACGGAGCCGCTCGGCAAGCGCGACCGGAATGCGCTCGGCGATCTCGACCGTCGATGCAAGTGGCGTGGCCCCGCCGGAACGTGGTGGTTTCGCACAGCAGAATGCAAGGTAGAGCGGCCAGGTACGCGAATACGCCATCTCCGAGTGCAGATCTATCGCGTACTCGGACGGAAAATCCGTGGACGAATACACGTTTCGATCGATTCGGGTGCGCGGCGTTGCGCCGCCGTGATACTCGAGTGGCGCAGCGCCCGTCACGGTTTCGGTGATCGTGTCGAACTCGCGGACTGCCCCGCCCAGACCGCGCAGACGCAACACGCCCTCGGTCGCGAGAATCTCGCGAAGTTCGATCAGATGAGCATCGATCCATGCGGTCGCGTCGGCCCCGACGTCGATCGCCTGTCTGGTGGTGGTCAACGTGTGCTCCTCGGTGCAGAGTCGGCTGTGGTGCTGATGGGCAGATCTGGAACCCGTCGGTCGATGTGATCGGCAGGCTCGGCGAGGTCGGCCAGGATCTCGAGGAGATCACTCAGGATGCGGTGTCCGTCCGGCTCCGTCACCTGCTCCAGATCGCAGTTGAGGGTCACCTCGATGCCGGACGCGCCGCCGAGGTCGATCACCGACGCGGTCAGCGCAAGACCCGTGCGTTCACGGGTCGACATCACTTCGACGGGGCGACCGAGAAACTCGTCGGCTGCGCCGGTTCCTCGTGCGTCGTCGACGATCACCGCGGTCTCGTACATCGCACCGACGCCCGCCGTGACGACACGGTCCGGATCGTGTTCGTGGACATCGGATTCGGGCTCTGCTCGCAATGCACGATGCATCGACTTCAGCAGAACGTCGATATCGGCGGGCAGTCGCACGTCGAGCGTGCGGGTCTCGATGTACATGCCGGGCGAATCGTCGTGGCCCGCCGGACGGTGTTGTCCGACGCTGCCGAACCGCACGTGCCGACCGGACCGTCCGAGCAGCAGTGCCCAGCCGGCGTGGACGAGAGATGCCACGGTGACACCGCGTCGGGCGGAGGCCCGCCGTACCTGCCGCGCAGCCGCCGGTTCGACCGAGCGGGTCAGATCGATGTTCCCGTGGCCCGCCGCGGGTGCGTCCGGATCGAGCGGCGGAAGCAGCGTGGCCGGAGATCGGTCGAGAGAGGCAGGCCGTTGCCGATTCGCCGACACGACCATGTGCAGGAGCATCCGATGATCGGCTTCCGTCGGCACGGGACGGCCGAAGTAGTGATCGTCGATGTGCTGCAGCAGCATTCGGACGGTCCAGCCGTCAGCGACGAGATGGTGGAAGGTCAGGGCCAACGCACCGTTCGAGACGGTGGCCCGAAACAGCGCTGAACCTCGTGCAAGAGAATCGACGTCGATCCCGGGATCGAGAGTGTCCGACACCACGACCGATTCCGCGTGTGCCCGAACCACCAGAATCGGATCGGCAAGCCCCTCCCATACGATATCGCCGCGAAGCAGGGGCATCACCGTGACCGCGGATCGGACGGCTGCGCACAGTCGGCCGACCTCGACGGCGTCCGGCAGTCTCAGGACGATCTGCTCGATGTATGCAGCGCCGGGATCGGAACCGCTGCGCAGGTACATCGCTTCCTGAACTTCGGTGAGCGGTGCGACGGCCTCGACAGGCCCGGAAGCGAGTACGTCGTCGATCGTGTTGCCGCGCAGATCGGTCGCACACAGTCCCGCCTCCACCGCGATCGACCGAGCCGAAGACGCGGCCGTGATCGCCGCGACCATCGCATCGGCGACCAGATCCGCCGACTCACCGTCCACGTGTTCGACTGCTACGACGAATTCCCCGCCTCTGAACCAGGCGTCGATCTGGACGGCGACCGGTCGTGTGGCATGAGCGGCACGCAGATGCCCCTGGCCGTACGCACGTGCCGAGCCCGTGCGATCGGCGTCGAGCCGCCCGACGTAGTTCACGCCGACGTGTGGACGCAATCCCGGACACGGGTCCGACCCGAGGATATACCTCAGGACCGTGGGTAGCTGACCGGTTGCACCGAGAAACGTTCGCCTCGAACGTATCTCGGCGATCTGCTCACCTGGTGTCGCGGGGTGTACCGGAACCGCGGACAGTCCGGTGAACCACCCGACGGTTCGGGTCAGATCGATACCGTCCGCGTCGAGCGCACGTCCGTGCGTCTCGACCTCGATGACGACCGGCGATGCGTCTGCTGTCTCGGCATACGCTGTGACCGCCGCCGACTGCAGGATCTCCTCGACACTTGCACCGATGGCGGCCGTCGCCGCGTCGATCATCGCGGCGGGAACACTTCGCTGTACCGAGACCGCGGTGCCCTCGGTGCCCGGCTCGATACGTCCGGAATCTGCGCCCGTGAGGTCGAGCCCTCGATAGGCGGCGCGGCATCGCTCGGACGAACCGGGGGCGCTCGCGTCGGAGGCCAGCCACTGCACCCACTCGTGAACACTGGTGTGCTCGGACGGAAGACGAACGCCGTCGTCACCGTGAGAGACGGCCTCGATCAGGTCTCCTGCGACGATGTGCAGCGACACGACGTCCATGACGAGGTGATGGGCCAGCACGATGATCGTGGCCGCACCCGAGTCCATCGCTCGGACGACGCCGAAACCGATCGGTGTGCCGTTGTCGATGCCGACTCGACGGGTCAGCATGTTGAACACCCGCTTGCACGCGTTCGCCACTTCGTGGTCGACCGTGTCGAAGAAGAACAGGACAGGGCATGCCTCGGCGAGAACGAACTCCCGAACCGAGTCCGTTTCTTCGAGGCGCACCCGAAGCATGGGGTGTACGCGAAGCACCTCGGCTACCGCTGCGTCCACGCGGGCGCTGTCCGGCAGGAAATCCAGATCCAGGCGAATTGCCATGTTCCACTGCGCGATCGGCTCGGGCGATACACGATCTCCGAACCAGTGCACGGCCGGCGGTAGGAGCCGGCTTCGATGGGGCTGGGTACCGTCGGCCATGGCAGACGGGTCGACGGATGCGGTCGCCACCAGGGCATCGACGGTTCCGTCGGCGAGAGCCACCCGTACGTCGAGGACGACTCCGCTGCGCCGTACTATCGCCGACAGTTCCAGCGCACGCAGCGAATCGCCTCCGGCGGAGACGAATCCGATATTTCGATCGGTGACGCCGAGAACCTCCCGCACCGCCGAGGTGACGATGCCGTCGATGTCGGTGGCGTCGCCGGGGTCACCCACGGCCGGAGTACCGGCGAGAATCCGGGTCCGTAACGCGAGATCGTCGACTTTCCCGTTTCGGGTCAACGGCAGCTCGGAGACCACGTGCACACGCGCCGGAACCAGATGGGGAGGCAGGATCGCTCCCATTGCGGCGCGAACGGATCGAGCGTCCTTGTCTCGAACCACGACGACGCATTCGATGCGTGCCGCCACACCGTCGCTGGGTGCTACGAGCAGTGCGCGGGCCGAAACAACGCCGTCCACTGCAACCGCCGCGGTCTCGATCTCGGCCGGATCGACGCGATACCCACGAACCTTGGCCTGACGGTCGACCCGGCCGACGAACGTCATCGAACCGTCGGCAGCCCTGAATCCCAGATCCGCAGTGCGATACATCCGCTCACCAGCCGATGCAACGGTGGCCACGTTCGGCCGGAACGCATCGGCCGTACTTCTGGGGTCTCCCGAATAGCCTGCTGCCAGAATGCCGGTCAGCCAGATCTCGCCGATCACGCCGTCGGCGACCGGCAGCAGGTCGGGGCCGAGGATCGCCGCACCACGACCCGGTGAAGACGTGCCTATCGGGAGTGGATCGAGTGCCCGACGCTCGACGCGGTGGGCGAGGGCCGTCACCACCGCCTCGGTCGGGCCGTACGCATTCCAGAGCGTCACTCCGTCCGGTACGCGAGTCGCCCACGCCGGCAACGCTTCTCCACCGACGATGACGGTGCGCACAGTCGGGGGCAACGCAACGGAGCTGAATTGGGTCCAATAGCCTGTGGGCGGGTTGAACACGGTGACGGCGAACTCGTTCAGGAACTGCGCGAGTTCGGTAGGCGCAACGATGTTCTTCGGCCTGCCCACTGCGGTGGCACCGACATACAGTGCGCCCAAGAGCTGTTCGAGCGACGCGTCGAACGCCACCGACCCGAACACCAACACGACGTCGGTCGGCCGATAGTCGAAACGCGCGCACGTACCGGAAAGGTGGCGAGCAAGCGCGCCGTGCTCCACGGCGATCACCTTGGGCTCACCGGTGGTGCCGGACGTGAAGATCAGGTACGCGAGATGGTCGGCTGGGTTCGCCTCGGACCTCGGCAACGCGACGGTCGATCGCACGGCCTGCTCGCCCGGTACCAACGACCAATGCGCTCCGGATCGCGCGAGCATCGTCTCGACTCGCTGGGCCGGAAGATCGTCGTCGACGACCATCCAGGTGGCACCCACGGTTGCGATCGCAAGAAGCGTACCGGCCAGCGAAACCGACGCCGACGCACGGACGGCCACCACGTGCCCTGGCGCGACACCGACCGCGCGCAATCGAGCCGCGCCGTCTCGACGACGCTCGTCCAGCTCGGCGTAGGTCGAGCGGACGGAACCGTCGACCAGGGCGATCCGAGCGGGATGGTTTCGCGCGTTCTGCGCGACCCGCTCGACCACCGAAACCGACTGTTCGACAGCGTGATCGACCTCCCGATTCGCGAGGGCGGCAAGAATTGTCGTCACCGGAGTTTCACCCGTGGCGGAGGCCAGCCCCGACAGCACTGCTCGAATTCGTCGAGCCACGGCACCTGCGGCTGTCGGCGAGACCGTAGTGGTGTCGACGTGCAGATGGAGCGCGCTCGTCGGCCATGTCCGGTACTGCAGAACCAGTGCGAACTCGGTCTGTTCCACGAGCTCCACCGATGCCGTTTCGATCCCCGGTCCGAAGGAGAGAACCGACGGATCGAGGGGGTAGTTCTCGACGACGACGAGGGTCTCCGGTGCCCACCCGGTGGCAACAGGTCCGTCCATCGCGGCGGCCACCTGATCGGCGACACGAGCACCGAGGTCGGCTAGTTCCGTGACGTCGGTCCACGTCGAGGTGATCGGGTCGATCCGCACGAACATGCCCACCGCGCGATCCATCCCCGGTGTACCGATGTGACGGCCGCTGCCGACCGCGCCGTGCTCGACCGTCCGGACTCCGAAGACGCTACCGAGCACCAGTGCCCACACCGTGTTGACCAGTGCGGCCTCCGTGATGCCGAGCCTGTCGGCCACGACATCGAGATCGACTGGTGGAGTGATCGTGTGGGTCCGGGTCGCACCGAGTTCCACCTCTGTCGGCGAGGACAATCTCTCCACCAGAGGGCGTGCATTCGACCGATGTTCCGCGACGGACTCGTCCGCCGACGACTCGAATCCGGCTTGTCTGTCACCTACGTCGCCCGAGCGGTACGCGGCCGCGAGGCCCGCGACGATCACCGGCAGGGACCAGCCGTCGGCGATTGCGTGGTGATGGGTCCACAGGACCCGCACACCGTCGGCGCTCGGCACGATCAGCACCCGCGAGAGCGGATCGACCGGCAGAGTGAACCCACGCGCACGATCTTCGGCCAGCATGTCGGTCCAATTCACGACCTCGGGACGGATGTCGATCGGAACGGTGCCTGCTCGTCCGGTGTCGAGGGTGAGGTACGGGGCCGCGGTGGCGTGCGCTCCGAGGACAGGGAAGGCTTCGAACACTTTTCGCCACGCCGCAGTTAGACGCGCAACGTCGACATCACCCGACAGTTCGAGCACCAACTGTTCGACGTAGACCCCCGGTGACGACGCCTGCGCGGTCTGCAGCAGCATGGCTCGTTGAGCACGGCTGGTGGCGAGCGTATCCGTCCGAGCGCCGATGGGCCGCACGGAGGGAACGACCTCCCCTCCGGTGACGAGGGAGAGTTCGCGTAGCGGTACCGGCGCCAGAAGTCGGCGAGGTGAGAGCTGAACGTCCCGTCTGTGCAGGAAGCCCACGACCCGCATGGCGGCGATCGAGTCACCGCCGTGCTCGACGAAGGTACGGCTCCCGTCGACAGCACACGACAACGCATGCCGAACCGCGTCCAGGAGAAGGCCGTCGATGTCGGTCGAGGGTGCACCGGCCGCATTGTGCTCGGTCGTCGGGACAGCGACCTCGGACAACAATGCCGCAACCGCACGCCTGTCCACCTTGCCGTTCACACTGCGTGGGATGGACTCGACGACCTGCACAGCGCGCGGTGCGAGATGCGCGGGAACCTCCTGGCGAATACGGGTGAGCATCGATTCGACGTCCACGCTCGCGAACACGGCATCGTCGACGGCGATGACGAGGTCACGGCGCCCACCGGGCCCCGTCGCGACACCCGCGACACACTGATGCCCGGTGATCCGGCGGACCACCGCTTCGACCTCGCGGGGCTCGATACGGAATCCGGAGATCTTGAACTGCTCGTCGACTCGGCCGTCGAACACCAACCGACCGTCGGATGCGATTCGCACTCGATCCCCGGTTGCGTACACCCGCCGTCCGTCGGTCCCCCACGGATCGGGCCTGAACTTGTCGGCCGTGGCCCGCGGGTCGCCGTCGTATCCATATGCCAGCGTGCCGGTCAGGTGAAGTTCGCCGGGCGTTCCTGCCGGGACCGGGCGACCGGATTCGTCGACCACGCGAGTACCGATACCGGGTACTGCTCGCCCGATCGTGACCGGCTCGTTCGCTGCGACGTCATCGGAGGTCGACCAGATCGCACTTTCGGACGGGCCGTACTCGTTGGTCAGCGTGACATCGGGAAGCCTCGCATGATGTCGATCGACCAGAGCCTCGGTGCACTCCTCTCCCGCGACGATCACCTGTCGCAGAGGGAGCAAGCTGGCGGACTCGTCGAGCAGTGCCTCGTACAACGACGGGATGGCAAGTACGTGGGTGACACCACGATGGGCCACCACGTCGGCCAGTTCTGCGGTCGAGCGCGGCTCGCCGGTATCGACGAGCAACAGCTCACCGCCCCGCACCAACGTCCAGAACAGACCGGCGTATGCACTGTCGAACGACAGTGACGACAGGTGCAGAAAGCGCTGCGGCTCTTCGCCGTACACGACATCGCGTGCAGCCGTGGAATACGCCAGAGCTGTGCGATCCACGAGCACCCGCTTCGGCCGTCCGGTCGATCCCGAGGTGTGAACGGCGTAAGCAGCACGCACCGGAGGCGTGCGGTCGGGTACGGAAAGCCCGCCGGCCGCGGGACTCCCATCAGCACCACCGTATTCGATGACGGACCCTGCGAACGTCTTCGGAATCGCACCCCTCGTACCGGTCGCGACGACGGCCACGTCGATGCCGGCGAGCATGATGGCGCGACGCTGCTCGGGATACATCGGGTCCACGACAACGAACGCGTTGCCGGACAACATCACCCCGAGTATCGCCGCCACGGCGTCGGGCTCTTTCGGCATCGACACGGCCACGAGCTCGCCCCGTCGACCGCTCAGCGAACGTGCCACCCGACTCGCCGAACGCCACAGTTCGGCGTAGGTCAACCTGGCCGAACCGGTCGACACGGCGAAACGGTCGGGGTGCGAACGCGCGATGTCGCCGATTCGTGCGATCACATCGGCCGGTCGGTCGGTAGGCCCGCGATCGGCCGGATGCACCCAGCCCGAACCGGACCGACCCGGTTCGACGAAAGCGAAGGACGCCGGTCCTGATATGCGCTGGAGATCGTCTCGAATGTGCTCGGCGATCAGGACCGCAGCACGGTGATACCGCGGTCCGAAATGTACTGCGCAGACGTATCTTCCGCGCACGAGCCCGACCTGGAATCTCAAGTCGAATTGGCCGGTCTGCGAGGGCACCGGATACGGGTTCGCCCGGTAACCCGACAGGTCGAAGTCCCATCGATCACCGAGAACGAAGGCAGTACCGAACGCCAGATGCGACGGTTCGTAGAGAAAGGTGGTGCGAGTCAAGCACGAGGGTTCGTCTGCGTACTGTGCGTATTCCGAGAGCGGAAGGCGTCCGTGTCGCCTGGCACCTGCAATGGCCTCGCCCGCTGCGCGAAGGTCGTCGTCGAACGAGAGCCCGACACGCGAACGTGCCACTGCGAGTTGGGTGAAACTACCCAGCGTCGTCAGATGTCGTTCGTCGCGCCGCAGCACCGGCATTCCGACTGCTATGTCGGCGACGGTGGAGGTCGAGACAGCGGCGAGAGCGCGCTGGAAGGCCGCGAGGAACAATGCGGCGGGCGACACAGCGGCCGACTTCGCTTGTGCACGAAGAGCTTCGGCGACGTCGGGCTCGGCCTCGAACCGCACGAACGGTTCGAGAGGGTCGGGGGCAGGATCGGTCGAGGTCGGCAGACCGGCCAATGGATCGTTCGAGTAGCCCTCGACTGTGGCACACCAGTACGCGCGATCGGCCTCCGCCTCGGACGAACGGAGGTAGGCCTGCTCGGCTTCGACGAACTGCTCGAAGTTCGCTCCAGGGTCGATTTTCGCACCCGACTCACCGAATTCGAGCGCTCGCAGGTTCGCGAAGTACTCGTTGAGAATCAACGGTGCGCTCGCAACGTCGATCAAGATGTGATGAACCACCAGCGACACCACCGCACGGCGCCCGTCACAGCGGACTGCTGCGCGGACGAGGGGCCCAGCGAACAGATCGAACGGTTGCATCACACGAAACGCGAGATCCTCTCGCACGCTCCGGTCACGCACATCGGGCACCTGAGCAACGTCGACCGACATCGATCTGTCGGTTGCCTGGAACCGGAAACCACTGTCGTGAGGGATAATTCGGCTCATCAGAACCGGGTGGCGTCGCAGCGCGTCCTCCCACGCCGATCGATGGTCGGACGCCGATGCCCCACTCGCAACGATCACGGACGCCACGACGTTGTTGCCGACATCGGTGGGTTCGGCGATCTGGTCGAACAGCATCGCCGACTGAGCGGCGGTCAATCGATTCATCTCGCAGATCTCCCATGGGCCGGCGTCGCGATCCCCGAATGCGCGACGCGCATCGGCTCCGACGGTGCAGTGCGGGCTACAGCTCGAATCCGGGGTTCTACTCCGCCGGGTCGTTCTCTGTCGGCAAGGTTCGGTGATCGGCCGAGCGGGGTGCAGTCTGGCGTCCGCGTACCAGGACCACCAGTGCAACCACGACCACCACGATGATGATCGCGATGAAAGCCATCCATCCCAGAGCCAACCAGACGTAGTCCGTGTTCACGTGCATTCCACCTTCGTAGGCCGATGAGAGTCGGCGACTGTCGTTCTCGTGCGCCGGGTTCCGATTCCGTCGATTGCGGTGTTACGACTCGAAAGTTAAGTGGCAGAACACCGAAAGCCAATGGGGTCGCCGCGAAGGTGCACCTCCCACTACGACCAAGGTCGTAGTGGACTACGACCCTCGGGCAATGGACGTGAGCCACCCGGCCGTAGACGATCGACGCATGGCCACCGCTAGCGGAACAGTCGGTCCCCGCACTGCATCACCGCGTCATCTCGTCGCCGTCGGTGCGCCCGATCGGTCACTGCGGTCATCGATTCGATCTGCCTGGTCCGAAGCTCGACCCGCAGTGCAGATCATCTTTCAGCTTCGGCTGATCGCGGTGGTCGCCGTGGCGTCGCTCGACGCCGGAGCTGCTCCCCGGTGGACGGCCGTCGCACTGTGCTGTGCGGGATGGCTGTGCCTCACGTGGTCGATCTACCTGCTCAACGGTCTCGCCGACCGCATCGAGGACCGGGTGAACGGATCGTTGCGACCGATTGCGCAGGGCACCCTCGATGCGGGAGTGGCTCGCCGGTTCGTAACTGTTCTGGCGTGCGTGGGTATGGTTCTGTGCTTGTCGGCCGGCCGGCCGGTTCTGATGTCGGCGCTCGTCATGCTCGCCCTGGGCTTTCTGTATTCCGTCGGGCCCGCGCCGTTGAAGAACAGAGTGTGGGGGGTCCAGGTCGCGGTGTTCGGAGGCGGGCTCACAACTTATGCTGCCGGAGTGTGTGCGGCCGGCACCGAGGTCACGCCTGCCGTGATCGTATTCGCGATCGCGATGTCGGCGTGGATGGGTGTTGGCGGTCTGGCCAAGGACGTCTCCGACGTCGACGGCGACAGGGCCGCCGGACGGTCGACGCTGGCGATGTGGAGCGAACGTGGCACCTGCCTGGTCATCGCGTCGGCGGCCGGAGCCATCTGCGTCGGATTCGCCGTCTCGGCGTGGGCAGTCGAGGAACGACTCATCGTCCCGGCACTGGTATTGGCCTGCGGGGCAGCGGCGATTGCGGCGTTCGCTGCGGTGGGGGGATCATCACGTCGAAGGCACGCGCGCACCCCGTACACCGCCTTCATGTACTCGCAATACGGTGCGCACACGGGCGCTCTGTGCATGCTGCTGTGAGAGACGCCCGAACAACACGATTCGATCGCCGACCCGACCACGCATCGAATCACCGGTGACCCGCAGGTGAACTGCTTCGAACGAAGTCTCGAACGGAAGGGCCTCGACGTGCGTGTTCACGTGCACTCGGTACCAGTTGTGCTGTTTGTCCCGCTAATATGACGCGATCGGGATCGGCGTAGCGAATCAGGCTTTCCAGGGGTCTGATCCGTCCGGTTCTCCAGGGCGGGGGCGAACGAAGTGAGTGTCGAACCGAATCGACTCGTCGAGCGGGCGGTCACGGCGTACACAGCCCTCCTCGACGGTTCGGGGAGCCCGGTGCTGACCGATCGATCGTTGCAAGTGCAGCTGACGCGTCAGGCGGAAGCCGTGGTGCGCGTCATCGCTACAGCGTTCACCGCTGTCGGCACGCCGACATCGACGCCGCCCTCGCCCGATCCGAGCGAAGCCATCGGTGAGCAGCGCGCCCGATCAGGCATTCACCCGACCCAATCGCTGGCAGCGGCCACATTGATGTTCGAGGCCTTGTTTCCCGTACTCGTCGAGGCGGTCGACCCACCGACCTCGACCTATACCGTCGTCGCGCTGGGAATTGCTCTGCAACGGGAGATCCAGGAACGCCTGGCTGTCGGATCGATCCCGTACGTCAACTATCTGCTGACAAAGCTCCTGTCCTCGCAGCAGGACGAGCGCAGCCGGATCGCCCGCGACCTACACGACCGTATCGCGCACGGAATGGGTGCCGCCCTCCAACAACTCGACCTCTACGACCACTACCGCACGCGGGATCCGGTCCGAGCCGAAGCCCACCTTTCCACTGCACGAGAGTCGATCAAGTCGAGCTTCGACAGCACTCGGCAGGTATCGGCGGATCTGTGGGTCCGGTTGGGCGGCGAATCGCTGAGCCAGTCGTTGGCGTCCTACTTGGAATCGACCGTTCCCGAAGGAACGGTCTCCGAGGTGACGGTCGCCGGGGAGGAACCGGGTCTGGCGGACGAGGTTGCTCAGGAGCTCTACCTGCTACTCCGAGAGGCGATCCGTAACGCCATCATCCATGGGAAGCCAGACGCAATCACCGTCGAACTCGCCACCCAGCGAGACAGACTGCGCGCCGTCGTCCGCGACAACGGATGCGGCTTCGACGTCGGAGCCGTCACCGCGATCAAGATCGTGGGTGGACTGGCGTCGATCCGCGAACGCGCCGAGTTGCTCGGGGGGCGCGCCGTCATCACGGCCGATCCAGGATGCGGGACCACGGTCGAGGTTCAGCTGCCGTTGCTCGACCGCACCGCCGAATCGCTCGGGAGGACTCGGTGGTGACCGGGCACGCCATCCGTGTGATCCTGGCCGACGACCACACACTCTTTCGAGACGGTCTCGCAGCATTGATCGAGACCGACCCCGCATTCAAGGTGGTCGCGCAGTGCCCGGACGGAACGACCGCCATCGAGGTCATCACCCGAGACGTTCCGGACATCGCCGTGGTCGACATCGAAATGCCGGGCCCAGGAGCACACGCGGTCGTCACGGCAATTCGCGCCGCAGCACCGACCGTCTCGATCGTCGTCCTGTCGATGCACCAGGATGCCGAACTGTTGCGCAGCCTCCTCGATGCCGGGGCATCGGCATTTCTGTCCAAGACCGTCGCGCGAGATCAGCTGATCGCCGGGCTCCACTCGGTCCAGCGCAGTCCGGACAACGTATTGCTGTCCACGTCTCGCGATTCGATAAGCTCCGCGCTCGACTCCGAGACGCCCGGACCGCCGAACCTGTTGTCGCCCAGAGAACTCGAAGTTCTCCACCTACTGGTCGAAGCACGTTCCAACTATCAGATCGGCCGAGAACTCGGAATCACGGAATCCACCGTGAAACGCCACCTGACCAACATCTATGCAAAGCTCGGTGCTGTCTCACGCGTGGACTGCGTCCGTAAGGCCTCGGCGTTCGGAATTCCGGGTGTCTAGAGCTCCAGACCCACCGAACCGGTTCCCGAGTCCGCCTCGCATACTGTCTCGATGATCATCGAACACGCCCTCCTGCATGTCATTCCCCACCGAACCGACGATTTCGAGGCCGCCTTCGCCGACGCGAAATCGATCATTTCCTCGATGCCGGGGTTCGTGAATCTGACACTGTCGCGGGGCATCGAGCAGCCCGATGTCTATCTTCTGCTGGTGGAATGGGAACGCCTCGAAGACCACACCGAGGGCTTCAGGAAGTCAGACCGGTACCAGGAGTGGAAGACGCTGCTGCATCACTTCTACGAGCCGTTCCCCATCGTCTCGCATTTCGACCCGATAGAGAACGCATAAGAGATAGGTTCGAGTCTCGTTCCCATCGCCGTTTCGAGGAGATAGTCGTGGCCAACGCTTCGTCGTTCGTATCCAAGCAGGACGACATCGAGATCAGCACCTACACCTGGACCACGTCCGTCGATCCGGCTCGCGGCGTCGTACAGATCGCGCACGGACTCGCCGAACACGGCAGCCGCTACGCCCGCTTCGCTGCTGCACTGAACGACGCCGGATTCCACGTCGTCGCCTCCGATCATCGCGGCCACGGAGAGTCGATCGTCGACACACCGGGCGACTTCGGGGCTGCCGCGTTCGCCGGGTTGTGGGCCGACATCGAGCAACTCGGCGAATCGTTGCTGAACGAATACCCGGACCTGCCACTGTTCCTGTTCGCCCATTCGATGGGATCCTTTGCTGCGCAGCATGTTCTGATCGAGCGATCGGATCTCTACGAGGGCGTGGTGCTGTCGGGTTCGACCACGCTCGACATCCTCGCGGCCGGCATGGCCGACGCTCCAGCTGGTGACCTCAGTGTCTTCAACGCCGCCTTCGAGCACCGCACCGGGTACGAGTGGCTCTCACGCGACGAGGCCGAAGTGGACGCCTACGTCGCCGACCCGCTGTGCGGCTTCGACCTCCCCGAGTCGACGGTCCCCGCGCTGTTCGGTGAGGCCGACAAGCTCGCCGATCCACACAACCTCGAGCAGATCCGCTCCGACCTGCCACTCCTGATCACGTCGGGAACCGACGATCCGCTCGCGGGCGGAGGCCAGTTGATCGAAACCCTTGCTGCCCGATACCGCGAGGCCGGCATGAGCGACGTCACGGTCACCCTCTACCCCGGTGCCCGCCACGAAATCCTCAACGAGACGAACCGGGACGAGGTCACCGCGAACATCATCGGCTGGCTCACCGACCGCGCCGGAACGATCTAGCGCTTTCGTAGCTGCACGGGCTGCCCGTCCTCCGGGAAGGGCAGCGACGTGAAGTTCAGCGGCGCAACGTAATCGGGATCGACCGACCAATCGAATCGCAGCAGCAGGTGGTGCATGATCGTCTTGATCTCGGCACCCGCGAAGAACATGCCGATGCACTTGTGCACTCCGCCGCCGAACGGCTCCCACGCGTAGCGGTGCACCTTGTCCTCTCGGCGGTCGTCGGCGAACCGGCCGGGGTCGAACTTCTCGGGTTCCGGCCAGTACTGCTCCATGTGGTGCGTGAAGTGCGGCGCGACCGACGCGTACGTCCCCGCGGGTACGAACCTCCCCTGCACCTCGGTGTCCTTGACTGCGCGTCGCGCCACCACCGGAGTGGGCGAGACCAACCGCAGGCATTCCTTCATCACCAGATCGACACTGTGCAGTTCGTCGAGTTGCGCGAGCGTCGGCGCATCGGTGCCGAGGGCCTCGGACTCCGCGCGGCACTTGTCCTGCCACTCGGGGTGTTGCCCGAGGTACTGCATCATCGTCGACAGCGTGATCGTCGACGTGTCGTGCGCGGCCATCAGCAGGAAGATCATGTGGTCGATCACTTCCTCGTCGGAGAATCGCTCGCCGTCGTTCCCCTCGATGTGGCACAGGACCGAGAACAGGTCGTCGGTTTCGGTGGCGCGCCGCGACGGAAGGTAGCGCCGGAAGAACTGCTCGAGCATGGCGCGGCCATCGAGGCCACGCTTCCACCGCGTTCCCGGAACTCGATAGCGCACTATCGACGTCGCAGCCTGAACGCACGCCACGAAACTCGAGTTGAGCTCGGCTATCTCGGCTTCGGTGCTGCCCTCGGCACCGCCCATGAAGATGCTCGTCGCCACCTCCAGGGTCAACGCCTTGAGCGCCGGGTAGACCTGGACGTCGCGCCCGCCCTGCCACGCGTCCAAACCGGTTGCGGTGACAGGATTCAACGCCTCGACGGATTTGGTGAGCCGATCCCTCGTGAAGGCCTGCTGCATGATTCGTCGGTGCTTCAGGTGCTCGTCGGAGTCCAGCAGCATCAACCCACCGTGGAAGAACGGGCCGATCAGCAGCGACCAGCCGTCACCGTTCGCAAACGCCTTGTCGGCGTTCTGCAACACCTCCTGGCATGCGTCCGGACCGAGAACGGTGATCCACTTCTGTCCGGCCATCGTCAGCCACGACACCTCGCCGTACTTCTCCCACCGACTCCCGAGCAGTTTCAGGGGGTCTCGGATGTACTCGAGTGTGTGCCCCACGACGGGTATGCCGCCGTCACCGTATACCGGTTGGAGCGCTGAATCAGCAGGTGGAGCAGCCAGAGCACGTGCCATTGTCGACCTCCGTCAATCTGACAGAGCGTCCTGTCAGATGTGATGTAGTCTGCGTCACACCTGCTTCCTCTGTCAAGATCTACCCATGGCTTCCCCGACGCGCAGGTACAACGGCATGAGTGCCGACGACCGCACCGCCGACCGTCGCGCGCGGTTGCTCGAAGCCGGACTCGAAGTGTTCTCCACGGCCGGTGCCCAGAACACGACCATGACCGCGATCTGCGCGGAGGCGAAACTGACCGAGCGCTACTTCTACCAAAGCTTCTCCGGCAAAGAGGATTTGCTCGAGAAGGTGGTCGAGTCGGTATCCGACGAGATCCGGGCAGCGGCTATGGACGCGTTGCACTCCCCGGCCCCCACCGTCGAGGAACAGGTTCGCAACGCCATCGCAGCGTTCGTCGGCGTGCTCACCGACGACCGCCGCAAGGGACGCGTCGCGATGATCGAGTCACTGGCCGTCGACTCACTGCGGGATTATCGACGAAAGTCCATGCGCGCGTTCGCCCATCTGGTGGCCGAGCAGTCACGCGAACTGTTCGGCGAACAGGCCTGGCCGCAACCACAATCCGAGATCAACGGCCTGCTGTTCATCGGCGGACTCGCCGAACTGGTCATCGCGTGGTTGAACGACGAAATCGACATCGCCCCTGCCGACATCGTCGACGCCGCAACACGTCATTTCATCGCTACCGCGCACCGCTGAGGCGCCTTCGGCAGTGGCGTGCTCAGGTGCCGCGGAGGGCACTTCTTCGCACCACTGCGCCGAAGGCGCACTCCTACCGATCGAAGTGCGCCTTCGAGATCTGGCCGTGCACGCCTACCGTCTTGTCGACCACCTGCGAAACGGTGAAGTTGGCGGCCGCGGAAAGGTAGGCATAGGCCGTCGCCCGGTCCATGCCGAGGTCGCTCTCGAGGAAGTCGAGCGCGTTGACCACTGCGCGACGCATGGCTGCGTTCAGGTCCGAACTCTGACCGCCGACGGCACCGTCCGGATCGGACAGGCCGATCGGAATCCATGAATCCTCGTTCTCGGCAAAGGGATACGAGTACGCGACGGACGGCGCATCACCGCTGCCCGCCTTGCACACCGTCAGGCGGAAGGTGCCGCGCAGGGAACCTTCCATCGCCGTCAGCGCGACCTCCCCGTCGCCCATCGCCATGTGCGGATCGCCGACGTAGAACAACGCACCCTCTGCGAACACCGGGAGGTAGAACGTCGACCCGACGCCGAGCAGGCCGACATCGATGTTGCCGCCGCCGAGCGTCGGGGGAATCGAATTCGCATTCGGTGATGTCAGGCCCGGGTCGCTGGCGAAGGCAACACCCATCATGCCCATGAAGGGACGCAGCGGAAAGCGCACGGCCGCATCGCCGTACCGCATCACACCCTGCCCGTCCTCGACGGCGGTGAACGTGGAGATGTTGCCGTATTGCGTCGGGTCACCCGAGGTTCTGCCGTCGCTCGCGATCGGAGGCATCACCTCGTCCAGGCTGATGCCCGCAGGAGCCTCACCGGACGCAGTGACCGCCAGGGAGCCCTTGCCGTGCCTGCTCGACACCACACCGTACGGAACGCGTGGGATCGCCTCGAGCGTCTCGATCTTGAGTACATCCCCGCGCTGCGCTCCTTCGACGAACACCGGACCCGTCACCACATGAGGGCCGTCGACGTCGAAGTTGCGGACCGTGCGGTCGTATCCGCCGGCGATGTCGATGGCGTCCTGCAGCACGTCGGATTCCGATACCCCCTTGCTGCCGAAGAATTCGACGGGATCGCGACCCTGATCTTCGAGAATTCCTTCGTGGCTGAGCGCGTCGATGGTCACCGTCTCGCCGGACTTCATCTGCAGCACCGACTCGGACTCGACCGTCGGGACGTACCCCCACAGGACCTTGTCGACTTCGGAACTCAGATAGTGATCGCCGGAGATGTCGCCTGATCCGGGCTGAAGAATGCCGACCGGTGCAGGTGCCGACGAACTCGCGGCGGCGGTGGACGACGACGACGACGAACACGCTGCCGTTCCGGCAATTCCGACGCCTGCGCCCAATGCCGCCACCGCCTGGATGAATCCATGTCGACCGATTCCCTTGGTGATCGTCTCCGCTGCCTGCTCCGCCATCGACCGCGCCATGATGCCTCCTGAATTGTCCGAATCTCGAACGTAGACCGGGGGTGTTTCTCGGCAGTTACGAACATGCGTCGGACGAAGTACCCGGCAGGACGGCTCAGCTGGGATCGCTTCCACCGATCGCCGACCACCAGAGCGCAGTGACCGCAGCCAGAACGGTGACGGCTACGAACTCGGCGAATCCCCCGCCGTCGACGACCAGCCACAGCAGACCGATGAACGGGCCGGCCACTGCAGCAGGGGCGTCGAGCATGATTCGGCGGCGTAGCGATCCGAATCTTTCACTGCGCGTCTGCAGATCGACGTCGTTAAGGCGAGGGGCATCGAGGGGTATGCCGGGAGGTAACGACGTACGACGACGCCCCGACGGCACGGCGAGAATTCCCGGTTCCACAACCAAGGCTCGGCGGCCGAGGATCGATCTACTCATGCGGGCATCGGCATCGGGGACGATCGCCAGCAGCCCGGTGTGGAAGTAGACGGGGTACCAGGCCCGCCCTGTTTTCTCGTGGACCTCCAGGTAACCGCGCGACCGCATGCGGTGCTGAAACCGAACTCGCCGCACTGTGGTTCGGGCGGTCGATGTCTGTGCTGATCGCCCGGACAGGAGAGCGCACGCCACCGACCAACCCGTCCAGACGAGGACGACGAGCGCAACGAAGAAACTCAGCGGTGCGATCACGACAACGGTCGATGCCGCGACAACCAACGTGGCTGCCGCGGCACCGACCGGATATCCGAGACCGTGAGCTATTTCAGGAACCCGACCTTCGACATATCGAGGTCTCCGAATCCCGGAGCGCCGAAGTTCGCGAGATTCGACTTGGTCGCGTACGTCGACGGACGCTGGAACATCGTGAGGCTGTGCCCCTCCGCCCAGATCGCCTTGTCTGCCTCGTTGTAGTCGGCAATACGTGCGTCGTCGTCGAGCTCGCCGGCCGCCGTGTCGAGCAGTCCGTTGATCTCCTCGGACCCGACCTGACCGTAGTTCTGCAGCGTACTGCCGGGCGTCAGGCGGAAGATGCCGTCACTGCTGGAGGTGTACGGCGTTCCCTCCCAGGTGAAGTGGGTGACATCGAATGCGCCGACCAGGATGTACTTCTCGAAGAAGTCGTCGGACGGCACTGCGTCGATGATGAGGTTGGCGCCGACAGCCTTGAGGTTCTGCTGGATGATCTGCGCTTCCTGCGTCGCGTTCGGGGTGTCCGCCGGAATGATGTCGTGCAGATCGAGTTGCTGTCCGTCCTTGGAGCGGAACTCGCCGTTCATCGTCCATCCGGCGGCCTCGAGTTCGGACTTCGCCTTCTCCGGGTCGAACGTGACGTCGCCGTTGTTCGCCTGGTAACCCTTCTGGCCGTCGACGAAAATGTGGTTGTTCAGCACCGTCGGGTTCGAGGTGATCTGGCCGAGCTGCGAGGTGGCCAGGTAATCACGGTCGATCGCCTTCATCAGAGCCAACCGGACAGCCTTGTCCGACGTGATGCGTCCGGGCGCGCCGTTGAAATCGAAATGGCGGTACTGCGGACCGAGGCTCTGGCGCAGGTCGATGTTCGGAGTTCCCTGCGCGACCTTGAATGCATCAGCGCTGCTGCCGAGTTCGTAGTAATCGATCTCACCGCTCTGCAGTGCCCCGACGGAGGCCGTCGAATCGAGTGGCAGATAGGTGATGGAGTCGAGTACCGCTGGATTCTCACCCCACCAATCGGGATTGCGCTCGGCGACGATCCGCTTGCCACCCGGCTCGATGGTCCTGATGCGGAACGGTCCTGCGGTGGCCGGCATTGCGCTGACCGAGCCGGTGTTGAATGCCTCCACCGTATTGACCGATTCCGCCGGCATCAGCGGCACGAACAGGGATCGCCAGTCGGCGAATTTTTCTGTGAACGTCAGGACTACCTGCTGATCGTTCTCGCCGCGCACGACGGATTCGACCTTGTCGTACCCGGCCGTGGATGAAGCCTCGTAGGCCGGGTCTTTCCCACTGTTGGCGGTCCACGTCGCAACAAGGTCGGTGTAGTCGAGTGGTCGGCCGGTGCTCCACTTGGCCTTCGGGTTGATGTTGTAGGTGATGACCTGCTTGCCGTCGGTCTCCGACTCGGTGATGTCGGTGAAGAAGTCGGTTGCCGTCGTCAAGCTCGCATCGGCGGCGGCCTTGAATGCAGTTGGCATCAGCGCCAAGTACATCCGTGCCAAATCAACGCTTGTGCCGTCAATTTGGTAGTAGTTGTAATTGGGACGTACCTGCGAAAGCGGGAAGTTCATGTTCCCGCCCTGCTGCAAATCGGTGATCGGATGCGGGTTTATCTGCGCTCCGCTCTCGAACGATGCAGGCGCATCGGCGTTGGGCCCGGTGTCGCCGGAGCTGCACCCCGCCACCAGTCCGACGGTGGTCACGGCCACCGCGATCGGGACCAGTGCCCGAAATAGCTTGGCTCTCATCAATTCACCTTTCTCAGTGTGCACGTAACCTGCAAGGTCAGATGGCGTCGGCCAGCTGTGCGGCCTCGGCGATTCGGGCTCGTTGGAGCATCGGATCGGGGATGGGGATGGCTTTCAGGAGTGCCCGTGTGTACGGGTCCTCGGGTGCGTCGAAGATCTGCGCCGTCGGGCCCTTCTCCACGAACACCCCGTTGCGCATCACCGCTACTTCGTCGGCAAGATGACGCACCACCGACAGGTCGTGCGAGACGAACAGATACGCCAGACCGAGCTCCTCCTGCAGATCCTGGAGCAGGTTCAGCACACCCGCCTGGATCGACACGTCGAGCGCGGACACCGGCTCGTCGAGCACCAGGATCGACGGTTTGAGCGCCAAAGCCCTTGCAATGCCGACACGTTGACGCTGCCCGCCGGAGAACTGGGTGGGATACCGATCAGCGAGCTCGGGACGCATTCCGACCGTGTCCATCAGTTCCCGAACCCGGCGGGTGCGCTCGTCGACCGGCACGCCGTTGATCTTCAACGGCTCGGCGATGATCTCCCCCACCGGCATTCGCGGATCGAGCGAGCCCATCGGGTCCTGGAACACGATCTGGATGTGCGCGCGCAGCTTTCGTTGCTCGGCTCGGCTCAGGCCGTAAGGCTCGACTCCGTTGATTCTGATCGAGCCCTGCTGCGGCTTCACGAACTCCATGATCTCGAGCAGGGTCGTCGACTTGCCGCAGCCCGATTCGCCGACGATCGCCAAGGTGGACCCTGCGTGGACATCGAAGCTGATGCCCTGCACCGCAGGCACTTCGCCCGCGCGTCGACGCAGTACCGAACCCTTGAACATGGGGTAGCTCTTGTGCAGATCGGTCACCGACAACACCGGAGCATCCTTCGGTACGGTCACCACCAATTCGGCCGGTGCCTCCGACCTCGGGGCACCCTCGAACTCCGCCTCCACCGACTCGGCCGTCGCCGCATCGATGCGGACACACGCCGCACTGTGATTCGGGGCAACCTGAATCAGCGGCGGTTCGCCTTCGTCGCAGGCCTCCGTGTGCAACGGGCATCGAGGCCCGAACGGGCAGCCGGTCGGGAGATTCACCAGAGCGGGCGGCGTGCCCTCGATCGGCACCAGACGGTCCTGTGCGGGACGATCCGGGCGAGGGACGGAGCCGAGCAATCCGACGGTGTAGGGCATGGACGGGTGCGCGTACAGCTCGTCCACTGGAGCACTTTCGACGGCTCGCCCGGCGTACATGACCATGGCCCGATCGGCAACGCCGGCAACGACTCCCAGGTCGTGGGTGATGAACACGACGCCGGCTCCGGTCACGTCCCGTGCGGTCCGAAGCAGATCGAGGATCTGCGCCTGGATCGTCACGTCGAGGGCAGTGGTGGGCTCGTCGGCGATGATGAGGTCAGGATCGTTGGCGATGGCCATCGCGATGACGACGCGTTGCCGCATACCGCCGGAGAACTCGTGCGGATACGATTTCGCCCGTGTTCTCGGATCGGCGATGCCGACCAGATCGAGCAATTCCAGGGTCCGCTCCTGGACCTTCACCTTGCTCAGTGACGGATTGTGTACCGAGATCGCCTCGGCTATCTGATCACCGATCCGGTAGATGGGCGTCAGCGCAGTCAACGGGTCCTGCGAGATCATCGCCACCGAACGCCCACGCTCACGGGACATCTCACGGTCGGACAGTCCGAGTAGCTGACGGCCGTTCAGCTCGATGGACCCGGTGACCCGTGCGCTCTGCGGAAGCAACCCCATAACGGCCAGGGACGACACCGACTTACCGGAGCCGGATTCGCCGACGATGGCCATGACCTCGCCCTTGTCGACCTGATAGTCCAGTCCGCGGACCGCGGTGACGCGGCCTTCCTCACTCGGGAAGCTGACTTCGAGTCCGCTGACCTTCAACACCGGCACAGTCTCAGCCACGTGCCTGTCCCCTCGTCGAGTTCGGATCGAATGCGTCGCGCAGGCCGTCGCCGACGAAGTTCGTTGCCAGCACGATCAATACCAGTGCGCCACAGCAGAACGCGAACAGCCACGGATACGTCAACGCGGACGACGTACCGTCCGCGATTAGTGTGCCGAGCGAGACGTCGGGCCGCTGGACACCGAAACCGAAATAGCTCAGCGACGCCTCACCGATGATGGCGATACCCACGTTGAGCGTGACGTCGACGATGAGGATCGACGCCATCGACGGCAGCACGTGCTTCCCGATGACACTCGTCGGCGTCGCACCCATGTACTTGGCGGCACGGATGAATTCGCGCTCACGCAACGACCGCGTCATCGCACGGATGATGCGGGACGTGATCATCCACGCGAACGCCGCGAGCAGCAACACCAGGATGAAGAAGCTCTTGTCGCGGAACAGCGGCGAGCAGATAGCGATGACCAGGAAGCTCGGGACGACGAGCAGAACATCGGCGACCCACATCAGCGCGCGGTCGGTCCAACCGCCGAAGTATCCCGCCACCGCGCCGACGACGCCGGCAAGCACCGTGGAAATGAGCGCGACGAGCATGCCGATGATCAGCGACTTCTGCAGTCCACGCAGCGTCTGAGCCAGAACATCCTGCCCGATCTGGTTGGTGCCGAACCAGTGTCGTGTGGTCGGCGGCGAGTTGAGCGCGTACGCGTCGAGTTCCTCGTAGGTGAAGGGAATGAAGTGCGGGAGTACGAATGCGCCGACGAACATCGCGAGCAGCACCACGACGCCCACCAACGCAGGCCGGTTGCGCAGGAACCGGCGCAGCACCAAGCGCCTGCGTGTGATCGGAGCCGTCGAGTCGCTCGGGCCCTCGACCGCAGCGATCTCGGGAACCACAGGTGTCGCCATCGCCGATCCTTTCCTTACTCGAAGTGGTGGGTCAGTCCGCGTAGCGAACGCGCGGATCCAATGCGGCCGTAAAGATGTCGGTCAACATTCCGGAGACGAGGACCGACAGCGCGGTGAACAGCGAGACCGCGAGCGTGATGTTGATGTCCTGACTGGTGATGCCGTAGATCAGCCAGTCCCCCATGCCGTACCACCCGAAAACTCGCTCGGTGAAGGTCGCGCCGGTGATCACCGCGCCCATCCCGAACGCGAAGAGCGTCGCCATCGGGATCAATGCAGTTCGGAAGCCATGCTTGAATATCGCGCGGCCGCGGGTGAGGCCCTTGCCGCGGGCCGTACGGATGTAGTCCATGTTCAGTTCGTCGAGCATGGAACTACGCATGTAGCGGCTGTAACCACCGATGGTGAACAACATCAGGACAACGGTCGGCAACAGCAAATGCTGAGCACGGTCGATGATTTCGTTCATCAGACCGGGAGCGAGTGTTGTCGACGTCTCACCGGTGTATTGGAAGAACTGGCTACCGGTGCTCTGATTGACCTGCACAGCAAGGTATTTGAGTACCGGCGCCAGAACCAGGATCGGGGTGCTGATGAGGATGAACGTCACGACAGTGGCGACGTGATCGAAGATCTTGTACTGCCGGACGGCACCGTACGCACCTACGAGTGTTCCCAGTACCGCGCCGAGGACGGTGCCGAGCACCACCAAACGCAGCGAGACGAGAATGCGTCGCCACAACTCGTCGTTGACGGAGCCGGCCGCGATGGTCTGACCGAAGTCACCATGAAGCACAGCCCACAGCCACTTCAGGTAGCGCAACACGGGGTTGTCGTCGAGATGCAGCGCCGCGCGTTTCGCGTCGAGTACAGCGCTCGACGGCGGCGGGTTGCGGCTGAGGAGATTGGACAGCGGATCGAACGTGAGCGACGCCAGAAGGTAGGTCAGAAACGTCGCGATGAGCAGCAGGACGACGTAGTTCAGCAACCTCCGCGCAAGATAACCGCCCACGCGCAACCACCTTCCATCGAGCACAACGGCCGTGCCCGATGGCACTGCTCTCGGCATTGTTCACACCGCGTGTTACCTGCTTGTTTCGTTAGCGATGGAAACAGACATTCCACAAGATAGCACCACGAATTCAACTTTCGTTCACGGTAGCGGAAGTACTTCCGGTACATCGGACAATGCGGAACACGCGGTGCCAGAACAAGTCTGAACATCCAGTTTACGAAGGTTCACCTAAATCATTGGTTTCTGGAACGAATTCCCGACATTGCGGACACGGCCGAAAATAGGCGCATTCGACTCACATCGGTAGATTCACAGCCATGCCGACAGCTTCCACATCCGACGGATTCACCTTCGAGCGATACGACGTCACCGACGCCGGATCCATCGCCACGGTCTTCGCGGCCAAGGAACACCGAGCCGGGCTCTACGTTCTGCACTTCGCCGACAACGAGGCTTACGTCGGGTACTCCGACTCGGTCGCGGCACAGTTCATCGCCGACCTCGACGCGTGGACCGACATCGAAGCACTCGACTTCGCAGCCGGGACTGCCGATCAGCTCGAGCAGTTGCGAGATCTCGTGTCGCACCTGACCCGTCTACGTGAACGCCCCTCGGAGCCGGCCTCCCTGGGCGACGTTCCGAGCGCGAAATCTGCGCTGCCGAAGGAAAGGGCCAAGCGGGCGACATTGCTCGACACGTCTGTCGGCAAGGCGCGCAAGCAGTTCTGGGAACTGTCCGACCACATCGCATACCCGGCCATCCGCAGCATCGTGGCCGACTACATCAACTCTTCGATCCCCGACCCGGCGAACACCGCGAAGTACCTGTGGCAGATCGCCGCCCTGTCCGACGAACACGTCGACACCGGGCCTCGGCGCTTGCTGACGCTGACGTGCGGCGGCTTCGAGACGCTGCGCGTCGACGAGATCGTGCACGACGACGACACGATCGAACTCGACCTGCGCATCAACACCAACGTTCCGCGCGACCGGACCGACGAGCAACTCGAGGTCTCCAACGAGACCGTCAGCGCCGGGCGCGGCCCCTACCGGGACGAACGTGTGTGGTCGTGGTCGATCGACCTCGGTGCCTTGCTGGAAGAAGACGTGGACGTCGACCTCGGGATCGACGACGACACGTTCGACGACCTCGCCTACGGCCTCAACGCCAGGCTGATGCGATCCGGCAACTCGACGGGCGCAGCGTCACACAACCACGACCTCGCGGCCGACCTGCTCGCCGAGGCATACCGGCAGCTGTTCGAGACCGAGTGAACAGCCGGCTCTGGTACGTCTCGTACGGGTCGAATCTCCTGCGCGAGAGGTTTTTCAGCTACCTGACGGGATCCGACGAAAGCTCCGAATTCGGTGCGCACCCACCGGCACCCTCGACAGCGTTGCCTGCCGGGGAAAGATGGCTGTGGATCGACTATCCGCTGTACTTCGCCGGAGTCTCGCGGCGCTGGACCGGAGCGTCCGCGTTCGTCTCGACGACGGCAGATGCCGCGAATCGGTCTGTAGCACATGGCTATCTACTCGACGGCGTCCAGTTCGCTCACCTGGCTGCCGTCGAGAACGTCGTCGCATCCATCGATGTCGGGGGGACGGAGACACTTGCCATCGGACAATGGTCGCAGCTGGCAGTGGATCGCGAAGGTGAGAGCTTCCGTGGGAAATACGATGCACTACTCCGACTTCCGGACATCGACGGACGACCTGCGTTCACGCTGACAAGTTCGATCGCCCGAGAGCCCGGCGAACCGTCGAGCAGATATCTCTCGACGATCCGGCGCGGATTACTTTCCGCCCCGGAAGATCTCGAGGTGGATGCCTACCTGCAGGCGGCGATCGAACGCTCCGCGGAGATCACTTCAGCGCGTCGAGATTCGTCTTCAACAGCAGCACGTTGTAGTCCGACCACCGAGAAGCAGTGAAGTACAGGTCTTTTCCGCTCGACATCGGGTGAATGAACGGCGCGTAGATTCCGCCGGCGGTCTGATTGGCATCGAGGATGGTCCTCGGCGCACTCCAGGGCCCCTCGGGATTTTCGGCAGTGCGAGCGACCAATGTGCGAGTGTTCTCGTCCCCGTACATCATCACGTAGCGGCCGAGGTAGTCGTTCCATGCAACCGACATCTCACTGACCGGGCCCTTGACGATCGCAACGGTGTCGCCGATGTTCTTCGACCACTGCTTCGTCGGATCCGGATCCTGCGTCGAGTACTCGTACGCGTCGAGCTTCTCGATCTCGCTCGGTGCCACCCGTGAGACGAAGGCATCGCCGAATCGTCCGTTGGGTGTGCCGAACTGATACAGGTACTTGCCGTCTCGACCCAGCACGTAGGCGCTCTGCTGGAACTTGCCCTGGCTTTCGTGGACGTTGGTGAAGCCCGGAATGGTGACACCCTTGTTGACGCGGATCGTCTTGGGGTCGGTCGACCAATTCTGACCGTTGTCAGTGGATTTCGCCGTCGCCGAGTAGTTCGTGATCCAGCGCCCGGGGCTGCCCCAGCTCTGCACCGACATGTAGTTGATGTACTGGGTGTTGCCGATCGCTATGGCCGCCGTGGGAATCGTCGTGTCCTCGACGCTGGGCAGCTTTGCGCTGGAGATGATCTCGGCTGCATAGTTGGGACTACCGGCCCGCACGACGGCACCGGAGGTGTTGTCCGCGGGGTCGGCTGGACCGATCTCGACTCCCTGCGCCAGATTCGTCGACGCCTTGTCCGACCGGAAGAGCGCGTTGCTGCGCCACTGCGCATTGCCGGAGGAGCAGTCTCCGAAGGTGTCACCGAACGCCATCAGGATCTGGCCGGCCCCGTTGTCCCAACTGATTCCGAGGTCGGTGCCGGACATCGCGAGGTCTTTGTAGGTGTTGTTCACGCTCTGCGGACCGGTGACCCAGGCGATGCTTTGGGTGTTGCCGGTGATCCGAGGAAGCGGCCCCTGAGGGCCTTGCGGGTTCTTGCCCGACATCCCGGCGCTACCCGACGACCCGAACAGCGGAGACGAGCCCGGCCCACCGAGCCCACCGCACGGTTCGGCCGACACGGTGGGCGCGGTCAGAGCGCTGAGTCCGCTCACTGCCAGTGCCAGGACAGCCCCGACAGCAATCTGCCGACTACGTACACGCATGGACGAACCCACCGTTTCCCGTGTGACCCACGATACTGATGTGACTGATGGGACGAGTGTTACGCAAATCTACTGATCGCGCAACAAATGAGGCGTGTTGGTGCTTGACAAATTGCCTACGGCGAGAATGACACTCGTGTGATTAGCCGGCAATCATGCGGGCGTGTGTCGTGTCCAATGCGAGAAGCGCAGCGCCCTGCACGACGACGGCAGAGCCGTGGCCCAGCGCCTGGTCAGCGGTGATCCGGCCGCCGAACCGAGGCTTTCTGACGGCGATGTGCGCGCCGGTCGCGACGTAGAGGACATCGAGACCGGCATTGATCCACAGCAGCCGGCTCAAACTCGCGGCAGTCGGAGGCTTCGAGCTCAGCGCGCCTACACCCGCGATCGCCAGATCGATCGCACCCCACCCCGCAGTCTGCTGACCGAACGCCCGCCGGGCAGGCGACGACCCGCGCAACGCCAACACCGTTCCGACGAGCACACTTCCACCGCCCCACATCGCGAGACGACGGCCGAGCCGCTGGGCAACGATGGGCGCTTCGAGTGCTGTCATGGACTCCAGTGTGCCGCGTTCGAGGAAGGAGCCGGTTCGTAACGCGCGGTCGGTTGCGGCCGATCCCATGAGCACTGAGTAGTCGTGCTCGAAACGAACGGAGCCACCATGCCGAAAAAGATCCTCGCCGGAGTCGCGCTGGCGATCGGCGGCGCAGTGCTCGTCGCGCCGACAGCCTCCGCCGCTCCCGACGACAACCCGTTCGGGCCCAAGGACTCCACCTCGAGTTTCGTCAGCGCCTTCGACCCTGCGGCATACGGTGCGGCGAGCACAGAATCGTTGATCGTCAGCCCGTTCGGCACGAGTCGGCAGATCGATTGTTGGTCGTTTCACGCCCGCGGTTCGTGCTCCCAGAACGGCCGGGTCCTGACGGAGATCCGAATCCCGGCCGGATCCTCGGAGTGGGACTACCGGATGCTCTACGTCTACAACCCGTTCTGATGATCGTCGGCCGTGTGCTCTGCTGACTGGCTCTGGTCGTGCTCACCGGTTGTGCCGCAACGAAACCCGAGCCGGGCATCGACGCCGCGG
Source organism: Rhodococcus sp. 05-339-2 (assembly GCF_002258965.1). Taxonomy (NCBI): domain Bacteria; kingdom Bacillati; phylum Actinomycetota; class Actinomycetes; order Mycobacteriales; family Nocardiaceae; genus Rhodococcus; species Rhodococcus sp. 05-339-2. Next base: position 36,547 of record NZ_NOYW01000011.1, on the reverse strand, counting down.
TAAACGTTGCGCCGTCGTCGTTCCCGCCCCCTCCTCCCTCCGTCGCGCCCACAGCCATCCCTACCCAGGAGGAAGCGACCGCCATCTTCCGTACCGTTTTCGACTGGACCGCCGAACGGTCCGACTGCGCCGACGCGCTCGAAGGCACACTCGAGAAGAACGCAGCGTTGTTCGACAGCGGCGGGGTCATGTCGGACGTGACGTTCGACCGCGTCGACGCCGTAGCACCCGGACGGGTGGAGGCGAGCGGCACTTCCGTCGGGCGAGTGTCCTCGATCGGTTTCGTTGTCTCCGAGGGCCGTTGGACACTGGAACGCGCAGCGGCATGCGCACTCACCGGCGCGTGTTGATCGCCGGTTCGATTCACCAGCCGAACGGGTCCGCATCGGACCCGGGCAGCCAACTGTTGCCGGGGCCGACCCATCCTCGTGCCTTGATCATCTTCTTCGCAGCACGCTGATCGCGGCCGATCAGGCGGTCGAGGTACAGGTGACCGGCCAGATGGTCGGACTCGTGCTGCAGACACCGAGCCAGGTAACCGTGGCCCTCGACCGACACGGGAGCGTTCTCCACATCGACACCGGTCACGCGGGCCCAGTCCGCGCGGCCGGTCGGGTACTGCTCCCCCGGTACCGACAGACACCCTTCACCGTCTCCGGGGTCCGGCATCGTCTCCGGGATCGCCGACGTCTCGAGCACTGGGTTGACCACGTGCCCGCGGTGACGGACCCCGCCGTCCCTGAGGTCGTAGACGAACACTGCACGCGGGTCGCCGACCTGGTTGGCAGCGAGTCCGGCCCCGTGCGCCGCGGTGTTGGTCTCGAACAGGTCCCCACGAACGCCGCCAACTCGGCGTCGAACACGGTGACGGGTTCGGCGACCGTCGTCAGCCGCGGGTCACCGGCAACGAGAATGGGTCGAATCGCGATGCAACGAGGTTACTGTCGAAGCATGGCTCATTCTCGTCGCTCCTCCACTGCGCAGCCCGCCGACAAGGTCTGCGCATCGTGCGGGCGGCGAATCGAATGGCGTAAGAAGTGGGAGAAGAACTGGGATGACATCAAGTACTGCAGCGACTCTTGCCGGCGGCACAAGGTGAGCACCACCGACAAAGAACTCGAAGACAAGATCAGGACCCTGCTCGACGCCCGGTCCCGCGACTCCACGATCTGCCCGTCCGACGTCGCACGAGCCCTGTCCGACGACGGTTGGCGGGAGTTGATGGAACCGGTCCGCCGCGCCGCCCGTCGGATGGTCGACGCGGGAGAAGTCGAGATCACCCAGAAGGGATCCGTGGTCGATCCCTCGACTGCGAAGGGCCCAATCCGTATTCGTTGGAAGCGTTGACCGGCGTCGCAGAAACGTGTCGGTGGGTGGGTATAGCTTTCGTGGGGTGAAGACATGGGGGGATGTGTTCGAGCTCGCGGATCAGGAATTGGTCTCCGAGCTCGCCGACGTGTGTTCCCACGAAAACGCCCTGGCTGCAGCGAGATTGACACTGCTCGCCGAGATCGACCGGCGTGGCCTGGCGATAAAACTCGGGCATTCGACGGTCACCCGCTGGTACGCGAGGTCGGTGCGCATCACCGACGGATCCGCGGCGCGTCAGATGGAACTCGGGCAGTGGCTTACCCAGTGGCCGATCGTGCTCGACGCCCTCGCAGGTGGTGAGATCCATGCTGCGCACGCCTCGGCGATCGCCGACGGCTACGCCACCGTGGTGGTCGCCGACCCCACCCTCGACGAGCAGCGCCGCGACGCCGTCGTCGCGGAACTGCTCGCGCACGCGATGCGCGGCACCGCCGGGCAGGTCAGCTCCCGTGCTCAGGCACTCGCGCATTCTGCGGCAGAGGACGCGCGAGCTCGGCACGAGCAGGCCGAGAAGAAACGACTAGAGCAGGAACGAGAGCGCGAGCAAGAGCAGGCGGGCCGAGCCGATGCCGGTGGTTCGAATGATGCCGGTGGCTCCGGTGATGCCGGTGGTTCGGGTGGGCCCGAACCTGCTGGGCCCGAGCCTGTTCCGTCGGGGCCGCCGCCGGTGCCGATGTCGGAGAATCCGAACCTGAACCGGTTCGATGTTCACCGGCTGGCCAGTGGCCGCTTCCAGCTCGGTGGCGACGTCGACCGGCTGCTGGCCGAGAAACTGCTCACCGTGTTGTCGCCGTTGACGGCTCCGCGGCCGGGCCCGGGTGGGGAACGTGACCCGCGGAGTCCGTCGAAGCGGCGGGCCGATGCACTCGATCGGATTCTCGACCGGCACCTACGCGGTGGCAGCCGCGGGGCGTCGGGTGGGTCGCGGGCGTCGGTGCACCTGATCGTTCCGCTGCGCGACCTGCTCAGCGACCGCACAAACAAGGAAACTGCCAGCGCACCAACGGGTTCGACAACACACGCTACCGGTGCTGACGGCGGTCACCGCGCCAGCGAGAGTGCTGGTGCCCACGGCAACTCACGAACCAGTAATGCCGACGCCGGTCCCGATGGTGGTGCTGACGGCGGTCACCGCGTCAGCGAGAGTGTTGGTATCGACGGCGGTTCACGAACTGGTGAGTCTCCCGACGATCGTGTCGGTCGCAGCACCGCCGGTAGTGACGCTGCTAGTGGTGATCCCAGGGAGAGGTCCGTTCCCGAGCCTGGCGATGCGGACTGGCCGTTCCACCTCGACTGGACCGGCCCGATCAGTCGCTCCCTCGCCGAACTTCTCACCTGCGACGCAGACCTCACCCCGGTGATCGTCGACCACCACGGTGTCCCGCTCGCGCTCGGGCGCACCACCAGACTCGCCACCGACGACCAGCGCATCGCCCTGACCATCCGCGACCGATGCTGCGTCATGTGCGGCCGCCCCGCACGGTGGTGCCACGCCCACCACGTGAGGTTCTGGGAACACGGCGGCAGAACCGACCTGAACAACCTCGCGCTGGTCTGCGGCGAATGCCACCGCCTCGTCCACCACGGCCACTGGCAACTGCTCATGGGCGACGACGGACACCCCTATGCCATCTCGCCCGAATCCATCGACCCCACACGACAACCCATCCCCAGCTACCACCGACGAAAACAGCGAGCAGCCTGACGACAGGTCAACCGCGCAGCTCACGCTTGAGCAGTTTTCCGCTCTGATTACGTGGCAATTCGTCGACGAAGGTGACGGTCTTGGGCACCTTGAACGGCGCTATACGACCTTTCACATAATCGATCAACGCCTGCGACGACAGCTCACTGCCGTCCTTGAGCACGACGACTGCCGTCACCGCTTCGATCCACTTGTCGTCGGGCGTCCCGATCACCGCGACCTCGGCGACCGCCGAATGGGTGTAGATCGCATCCTCTACCTCGCGTGACGCGACGAGAATGCCGCCGGTGTTGATGACGTCCTTGATCCGGTCGACCACGGTGATGAAACCCTCGGCGTCGCGTGTAACCAGGTCGCCTGAATGAAACCACCCATCCGAGAACGCATCTGCCGTCGCCTCCGGCTTGTCCCAGTAGCCGTCGCACAGCTGAGGAGAACGGTAGAGGATCTCTCCGGGTTCGCCGTCCGGCACGTCGTTGCCGTCGGCGTCGACGACGCGGGTCTCGACGAAGAACACCGCACGTCCGCACGACGCCGGCCGCGCCTTGTGCTCCTCGGGCTGCAATACCGTTGCCAGTGGGCCGATTTCGGACTGCCCGAAGCAGTTGTAGAACTCGATGTCCGGGTACCGCTCACGTAGCCGAGTGAGAACGGTGACAGGCATGATCGACGAACCGTACTGCGCCTTCTTCAGCGACGACAGGTCGCGCGTGGCCAGGTCGGGGTGATTGGCGAGCGGAACCCACACCGTCGGGGCCAGGAACAGAGACTTGATCTTCTCCTCTTCGATGCGGCGCAGGATCTCCGGGACGTCGGGCCTGCGCATCAAGCGGACCGTGGCACCCACCGACAGATACGGCAGCATGAACACGTGCATTCCCGCCGAGTGGTACATCGGCATCACGAGCAGCGGATCGTCGTCCTGGGTGAACCCGAGCGCGATCACGCACGAGACGTACTCCGCGACGAGTGCGCCGTGAGACATCATCGCGCCCTTGGGTTTCGACGTCGTTCCCGAGGTGTAGAGCAGCTGAGCGAGGTCGGTCGAATCGGCGGCGGGTTCGAGTTCGGAGCCGCCGCCGTCCGTGCCCAGTACATCGGGAAGGGAAACCACGTGCTCGATCGTCAGGTCTGCACGAACGGAGTCGAGGGTGGCCGTCAAAGCCGGGTCCACGAGAACCACGCGGGAGCCCGACTGATCGAGCAAGTACTGCAATTCGTCGCCCACCAGCGCGTAGTTGATCGGAACGTGCACCAATCCGGCTCGCGCGCAGGCGAGAAACGCAACAACGTACGCATCCGAGTTGACGCCGTACGCCGCGACGCGGTCACCTTTGTTCAACCCCAACGCGATCAGTCGTCGGGCGGCGCGGGTGACGGCGGTATCGAGTTCTCCGTAGGTGTGGCTGCGTCCCTCGAATGTCACGGCGAGACGGTCGGGGAATTTGGCGGCCGACCGCCGCAGGACGCCGTCGACGGTGTTCACTCGTGTTCCGCTGCTCATCACCCGACGTTATAGGACGTCCAAGCATCTCGTCCCGTGTTTGGCTGCCCTTACGGTTCGCGCAGCGTCAGCGGGGCATGCGGCAACGTATGACACTCAAGCAAGCACTCGACAGCCTCGAATCGGCATCGTTCCTCGACGGAGCGAGCAACGCGATCAACGACGTCCTCGAGCCCGCACTCGACGACAGCACCGTCGGCGGCGCGCTCCGCGGACAATGGATCGGCCACCCCATCCACCCGGCTCTGGTCAACGTCACCATCGGCAGCTGGACCAGCGCCGTTGCTCTGGACCTGCTGAATCACCAGTCGAGAGCAAGCAAGCTTGTGATCTCTATCGGGCTCGTGTCCGCGCCGGCCGCCATCGCCACCGGATGGGCCGACTGGTCGACGATGAACACCCGCCAGCGACGAGTCGGGATCATCCACGCGGCCTCCAACGCGACCGGCGTCTTCCTCTTTCTCGGCTCCTACCTACGTCGCCGGAAACAGACCGATGGCATCGCCAAGGCCCTGGCTGCAGCCGGTCTCGCCACAGCGAGCGTCGGCGGCCTCATCGGCGGCCACCTCGCGTACAGCTCGACCGAGCAGAAACCGGCTCCAGCGGGCAAGCACAGCCTTCGCAGCTAGATCAGCAGTTGTTCGGCTCACCGATTTTCACCGCGGACAGCAGAGCATCTCCCTCACCGATCAGCGTCCCTGCGGGCGGATCCTGCGCCACGACAATCCAGTTCGAGTCGTTGACCTGCATCCGACCTTCGCCGGAGGCATCGGCGCTGCGGGAGTAGAAGACCCCGGCTGCCTGGATCGCATTCTGCGCGGACTGCAAATTCATGCATACGACCGGAGGCATGGCAACGAGGACCGGCGCGGCCGGTTCCGATGTGGACGGCTCGGGCGCAGTGGTGTCCGGAAGGACGATCCTGTCGATCGACGTCGGCGCGATCGTCGGTGGGGTTGCCGTTGCCTCGACGGTCACAGTCCGGACTTCGGTGCGGACTTCGGGCTCGGTGGAGTCCTGCGATCCGCAGCCCGCGAGGACGATCGCCGGGAGGGCGAGCACGATGGCCGACCGCACGCGGAAACGACTACTACTGGTCATGAATACCTTTCGACACGACCGATGGCCTGATGCAATCGGCGCCCATGTGAGATCGCCAGACCGGTAAGTCTGTTACTGCGGAAGCATGAACGGCATTTCCGTACGGCGTACGGTAGACTGCGTCGGCCCCGGACGAACCAGCGTCGGGGGCGGCGAAAGGCGACCTCAGCGCACATGACCCAGGCCCAGCCGACCACCCCAGCCCAGCCATCCAGCAACGAACTGTCCACGATCATCGTTCGCGGAGCACGCGAGAACAATCTCCGCGACGTGGACCTCGACCTGCCCAAGCGCTCGCTCGTCGTCTTCGCGGGCGTCTCCGGGTCGGGGAAGTCGTCACTCGTGTTCGACACCATCGCTGCCGAAGCTCAACGGCAGATCAATTCCACGTTCACCGCGTTCGCCCAGACTTTCCTGCCGTCCTACGGTCGCCCCGACGCCGATCTGATCGCGAACCTGTCGGCCGTCGTGATCGTCGACCAGAAGCGACTGTTCGGTGGCCCGCGGTCGACGGTCGGCACCATCACCGACATCGGCGACTGGCTGCGCATGCTCTGGTCCCGCGGCGTCACCCCGACGATCGGGTTCGCGAACGCGTTCTCGTTCAACGACCCGGCCGGCATGTGCCTCGAGTGCGAAGGGCTCGGGGAGGCGAAGGTCGTGGACATCGGCGAACTGGTAGACGAGTCGAAGTCCCTGCGCGAGGGGCCGTTCCGGCACCCGGACTTCGAGGTCGGCAAATGGCCGTATCGGGTGTTCGCCGACTCGGGCCTGTTCGATCTCGACGTCCCGATCGAGCAGTACTCCGCCCGCGAGCGCCACATCTTCTTCGACGCCAAGCCCGGCGAGGTCGAGGTGCTGAACCCCGACGCCGTGATGAAGAGCTACGAGGGAATCGTGTCCCGGTTCCGGCGCAGCTACCTGACCAAGGACGCCGATGCCCTCAAAGGCAAGGCCAAGCTCGCGTTCGAACGCATCGTCACGCGCGGTGTCTGCGAGTCCTGCGGCGGCTCCCGCTACAACGAGATCATCCGCGATGCCACACTCGAAGGCCTGTCTCTGCCCGACGCGTTCGCGATGCAGGTGTCCGAACTCGCCGACCGCATCGACGGGTGGCAGATCAGCGGCTTGGGCACTGTCACCGCCGAAATCGTCACGCAACTGCGAAGACTCGTCGATCTCGGTCTCGGCTACCTCAGCCTGGACCGGGCGACGTCGTCGCTGTCGGGCGGTGAATCCCAGCGCATCAAGATGGTGCGACACCTCGGCGCCACCCTCAACGACATGCTCTACGTGTTCGACGAGCCGACCACAGGCCTCCACCCCCGCGACGTCCACCGCCTCGACGACATGTTGCTCGCGCTGCGCGACAAGGGCAACACCGTCCTCGTCGTCGAGCACGACCCCGAGGTCATGGCGATCGCCGATCGGATCGTCGAGATCGGCCCGGGCGCCGGAAAAGCCGGTGGCACAGTTGTGTTCGAGGGCACCTACGACGAACTCCGCAACGCCGACACCAGGACCGGTGCCGCGTTGCGGCGCGAGGGCGTCGAATTGCGCAATCCCCGTTCCCCTTCGGGTTGGCTCAGCATCACCGGAGCAAACACCCACAATCTGCGCGACGTCAGCGTCGACGTCCCGCTCGGAGTCCTGACCGCCGTCACCGGGGTCGCCGGTTCCGGCAAATCCAGCCTCATCCACGGCCATCTCCGAGAGGCAGCGCCGGACGCCGTCATCATCGACCAGGCACCCATCCGCGGTTCGCGCCGCTCCTCCCCCGCGACGTACACCGGTCTGCTCGACCCGATCCGCGCATACTTCGCCAAGAAGACCGGCCAGCCGCCGTCTCTGTTCTCGCCCAACTCCGACGGCGCGTGCCCCGACTGCCAGGGCAGCGGCGTCATCTTCACCGATCTCGGGTTCACCGACCCGGTGACGAGCACCTGCGAGACGTGCCAGGGCAGGCGTTTTCGGTCGGGTGCGATCCGGCATACCGTCGACGGCGTCAGCATCGCCGACATCTTCGAGATGTCCGTCGAGGACGCGCAGGACTTCTTCGAGGTCAAGAAGATCCGTGACATCCTCCGCCGGTGCCGGGATGTCGGGCTCGGCTACCTCTCGCTCGGCCAGAACCTGTCGTCGCTCTCCGGCGGGGAGCGGCAACGGCTCAAGCTCGCCACCGAACTGGTCGGGTCGTCGCCGGTGCTGGTACTCGACGAGCCGACGACCGGTCTGCACCCGTCGGACGTGTCGAACCTGATTGCGTTGCTGTCCGGAATGGTGGACGAGGGCAGGTCGGTGATCGTCATCGAACACAACCTCGACGTCATCGCCGCGGCCGACTGGGTCATCGACCTCGGCCCCGACGGTGGACACAACGGCGGACTGATCACCTTCACCGGAACCGTCGACGAGTTGGTGGTCTCCGACACCCACACCGGCACGTACCTGGCACGGAGCCTGGGTCGCTGACCGCGACCCGATAGTGTTGGCGCTCCAAGAGGCACCGGAAACACAGGAGTGGCAGTGCAGCGTCGATCGGCACGAATGATCTCAGCCGGGTTCGCGGTCATCGCGCTGGTCGCGACCGGATGCGGCAGCACGACCACGGACTCCCCGCCGACCGCTTCCTCCACCACGGCGTCGAGCGGGGAGTTCCCGAGGACGATCGCATCGGGCTCGGACGGCGAGACCGTCACCATCGACGCGATGCCCCGTTCGATCGTTTCTCTGAGCCCGACGGCAACAGAGACCCTGTACGCCGTCGGAGCGGGTGAGCAGGTGGCGGCCGTCGACGATCAGTCGGACTATCCCGCCGAAGCCCCGAAGACCGGGCTGTCTGCGTTCACGCCGAGCCTCGAGGCGATCGTCGCGTACGACCCCGATCTGGTGATCACCTCCACCGACCTCGGCCTGGTGACGTCCACCCTGGCCGAGGCAGGCATTCCGACGCTGCTGGTCCCGGCCGCGACGAGCCTCGACGACGCGTACTCGCAGATCGAACAAGTGGCAGACGCGACCGGGCACGACGCCGAAGGTGATGCGGTGGTCGCGCAGATGCGTGACCGCATCGATGCTGCCGTCGCGAGCGTGCCGACACGCGATCAGCCGTTGACGTACTTCCACGAACTCGACGACACCCTGTACACCGTGAGCAGCCAGAGCTTCGTCGGCCAGATCTACGGATTGTTCGGTCTGCAGAGCATCGCCGACGGATCCGGGGCTGGCGATTACCCGCAGCTGTCCGCCGAGTCGGTGATCACCGCGGATCCCGATATCGTGTTCCTCGCCGACGCCCAGTGCTGTGGCGTCACAGCCGAATCGGTCGCGGCTCGACCGGGGTGGGGTTCGATGACCGCCGTCCGAGACGGCAGGATTTTCCCGATGGACGAGGACCTGTCGAGTAGATGGGGGCCACGGATCGCGGACCAGGTGGAAGCCGTCGCCGCCGTGGTGCAGCAGATTCCCGAGTGAACTCGGCGGGTGACCGGACACCGCGACCACCCGCCGCGCTCTACACGATGCTGTCGCGGTGCATGGCCTCGATCTCGTCGGCGCTGCACCCTATTTCGGTGAGCACTTGGTCGGTGTCGGCACCGTGCTTGCGGCCGGTGTATCTGATCCGGCCGGGACTGCCACCCATCCGCCACATGACGTTCTGCATGCGCACGGGGCCGAGGTCGTCGTCCTCGACGGTCGTCACCATCTCGATGGCGTTCACCTGCGGATCGGACAACAGGTCACTCGGCTTGTAGACGGGAGCGACTGCCGCTCCTGCCTTTTCGAACTCGTCGATCACCACGTCCTTGGTCCGCTCGGCAATCCAGCCGCCGACGTATTCGTCCAGAAGGTCGGCGTGGGCGGCGCGCTGACGCCCGGTGGCGAACCACGGTTCGTCCAGCACCTCGGGGTGACCCACCAGCACCAGCACACGTTCGGCTATCGAGTTGGCGCTCGTGGAGATCGCCAACCAATGCCCGTCTGCGGTCTTGTACAGATTGCGGGGCGCGTTGTTGCTCGACCGGTTCCCTGTTCGCTCCTGATCGATGCCCAGTTGATCGGCATAGATGACGCCCGGCCCGACCGCAGCCATGATGGGGCTCAACAGATCCAGGTCGATCTGCTGCCCCTTGCCGCCGTTGTTGGTGCGGTGCAGTAGAGCCATCGACACGGCCGACGAGCCCGCGATCCCGGCAAGGGAATCGGCCAAGCCGAACGCCGGAAGCGTCGGCGGCCCATCGGCTTCGCCGGTCAGGTGCGCGAAACCACTCATCGATTCGACGAGCGTTCCGAAGGCCGGCCTGGTCGCGTACGGTCCGGTCTGGCCGAAGCCGGTGACACGCAACAGGATCAGACCAGGGTTGAGCTCGGAGAGAACGTCGTACCCCAGCCCCCAGCGTTCGAGGGTACCCGGCCGAAAGTTCTCGACCACCACGTCGGCTTCTGCGGCCAGGCGTCGGAATATGGCTCCGCCTCGGGAGTTTCCGAGATCGAGGGTGACCGTGCGCTTGTTCCGCCCGATCATCGTCCACCACAGCGGGTGACCGTCCTTGTCCAAGCCGTGCCCGCGCATACCGTCGGGCTTGGTGGGGTGCTCGATCTTGATGACCTCTGCCCCGAAGTCGCCGAGGATCTGCGCGACGAGGGGGCCTGCGAGAATCGTCGAGATGTCGAGTACCTTGATGCCCTCCAGTGGCCCCGTCACAGGTACGGGCGGTGCAGGTAGCGGCCGGCGGGCGCACCGGCGACGGCACCGTCGGCGAGTACCCGCTGACCACGGACGAACGTGTCGGTCACCTTGGCACCTAGCTCGAATCCCTCGAATGGTGTGTACTCCTGCGCCGACTCGGAATCCTCCGGACGGACGGTCCAGGTGTGGTCCGGGTCGATCAGGGCGATATCTGCGTCCATCCCGACGGCGATGTCGCCCTTACCCGGTAGGCCGTAGCGTCGGGCCGGGTTGAGCGAAGTGAGCTCGGCGATACGCCGCCAGCTCAGGCCCCGCTTGCGTCCCTCGCTGACCAGCCCTGGAAGCAGATACTCGGCACCCCCGAAGCCGGACTTCGCGGCGAAGATGTCGCCGCGGTCCTCGGCGAACTTCTTCTCGTCCTTGCAGCACGCATGATCGCTGACGACCCAGTCGATGTCACCTGCGAGCAGGTGCTCCCACAGCGCTTCGACGTCGTCGCGCGGACGCAGCGGCGGATTGACCTTGCCGCCGAGACCGTACGCGGTGTCGATATCGGCCAACAGGTGCCCGATGGTGACCTCACGGCGGAAGTTGACGTGCGGGAACGCCTTTGCCATCCGCATCGCCGCAGTCAACGCCTTGCGCGAGGACAGGTGCAGCAGGTTGATGTTGGGCAGCTGCGTCTCGTCGGCCAGGAACGACGCGATGGTGACGGCGAGGCCCTCCGAGTGCGGTGGCCGTGACGCGCTGTACGCAGCCAGGCCCTCGAGGGTGCCTTCTTCTTCGACGATCTTGGTGTACGCGCTCATGATCTCGGCGGTCTCACAGTGCAGCGACAGCGAGATGTGATCGGCCTTGTCGCCCATCTGCTCTCGGGCAGCCTGGATACCGCGCATGACGAACTCGAAGTGCGCCAGGTCGTAGCGCTCCCCCTCGGGAGTCATCAGGAATTCGCTCTGATCGGTCGACCGGCCGTGGAGCCCGTGGCTGCCGTAGAACATGAAGATCTTGAACGAGGTGACGCCGTGATCGGCAATCAGCGAGGGGATTTCGTCGATGTGTTCTTTGGACATCGGCGCGAGGTGGTACGCGTAGTCCACGTACGGGCGCCCCTCGGTGGCGTCGAGAACCTTCGGGAACACGTCGGCGTAGGAACCACCCGTGTTCATGTAGTACTGGCCAGTCCGCATGTAGGACAGTGAGGTGGTCACGCCGCCCTGGACACACGCCCGCGACTCGGTCTCGGCATCGTCGCCGAGCGAGTTGTAGATACCCCAGTGCTGGTGTGCGTCCACCACACCGGGGAATGCGACCTTGCCGGCAGCGTCGATGACCGTCTCTGCGGATCCTGCATCGATGTTCGCCTCGATACGGGTGAACTTGCCGTCTTCGATCAGCAGATCCACAAACTCACCCTCGTCGGGAGCGTCGGATCCTGGCCGAACTACGCGCGCATTGGTGATCAAAAGCGTTGACATGATGGTCCTTTCGAATTTCTTCACTAGAGTTCGTTGATTCTGAGTGAGCTTGCCGCGAGGTAGGCCAGTCCGAGTGCCGGGAGCAATCCGTTACCGGCGAGGTACCCGGCAGCACCGTGGCCGGAGATGCCCATCGCGGCACCGCCCGAGGCGAACAGGCCGGTGATCGCCGAGCCGTCGGTTCGTAGAACACGTGCGTTCTCGTCCACGACGAGCCCGCCCTGCGTATGGAACAAGGCGGGCACGATCTTGATGGCTGCATACGGACCGGTGAGCGTGTGCTCGAATGAGCTGCGGCCGAACGGATCCGAGGCCTCTCCCGAGGCATACCTTTGCACAGCGGTGAGTTCCTCCACCACCGCCGCAGGTGGGAGCCCCGTTGCGGCCGCCAGGCCGTCCATATCGTCGGCCCATACTGCCGCACCCGAGTCGACGGTCTGTTGGAAGTCTTTGAACGACATGCACTTGTCGTAGATCGACCGGTCGATGACGACCCAGCCCTCGGATCCGGGTCTGGCGGCCAGAATGGCCGCATACTCCGAGTAACCTGTCGTCTCGTCACCGAACCGGCGTCCGGAGGTGTCGAGCACGATGCCGCCGTGCATCACCGTCGCCCATCCGACGAGCGTCGTGGCCTGCTTCGACAGTGCAGCATGCCCCTGGTAGGCATCGAGATACGCCGACTCGGCACCGAGACGACGGCCGATGGTGAGCGCATCGCCCGCGGAGTGCTCGCTGCCGTGATACCTCGCCGCGGCGATCTCCGGTACGTGCTCCGCCACCATGGCCGCGTTGGCACCGTAGCCGTTGGTGGCCAACAGAACTGCACGGGTAGGAACGACGTCGACGCTGCCGTCGGGCATCGTGATCGTCACTCCGTCGACAACCCCGTCGGAATCGACTGACACGTCGGTCAGTCGCGCGGGTGTCAACATATCGATGCGCGGCTCGTCGGCGACCGCTCGCGCGAGGTGCTCGAGCATCCCACTACCGTGGCGGCCTTCGACTGTGTGACATCGCAATTGCGAGTGCCCCGGGTACGAGAAGTCGGTCACGAGAGAGAGCGGCAGTCGGACGTGATCGGCGAGCCACTCGACCAAAGTGGCACTGACTTCGGCGAGCGCCGACGCCAGCCGATGGTCTGCACTGCCTTTCGTCTTGCGCATCACGTCGTCGAGGAACTGCTGCGGCGAGTCCTCGATTCCGGCCTCCCGCTGCCATCGTGATCCCGCGCCGGGAATCATCGCGGTCGACATCGCGGTGTTGTTGCCTCGCTTGAAGTGCGCACTGGCCTCGACGACCAGCACGTCGAGGCCGAGCTCGGCGGCGCGGAGCGCAGCAACGAGGCCGCCGCCCGCGCCGGCCACGATCAGGTCCGGGCCGTCCTCGCTCATGCGGACACCTGCAGTTCGGATCGCAGACCCAGTAGCCGTAGCGCAGTGGCGGTCGGGTCCACCACTTGCGGCGACGCGGGTGGATCGACGAGATCGACGGCCGAGCACGCATTGATTGCGATGGTGCACCGGAGCTTCCTCGCGTGCTCCGAGACCGCTCTCCCCCAGGCTCCGGTGTCGGCGATATCGTGTACACCGAGCCCGAGCACCTGGGTTGCCTCGGCGACGACCCCGTAGAACGCGAGTCGGCGATCCATCTCCGCAGCGATCACGTCGTTGCGGGCGAGCGCGCCGATCCGATGCCCCTGGGACGCGTAGAACGATGCCGTCAGCCGGGTCAGGCCGTAGAGGGGCCGGATGAACGAGTCCGCCTCTTCGGCACAGGGATCGAGCACGCAGTCGGGCAGAAACCCATCCGCTTCCGTGTCGTGCACGGACCGAAATGCAGCAGACAGCACCTCCTCCGACCGTCTGACGTCACGTTCGGTGTCCAGTGCGCTCGGCGCGTCGGACCCGATGTTGCGGAGCTCGACGGTGATCCCTGCGGGAGAAAGGTGGTCGTACCGACCCTGGCGCCGCTGCAATTCTGCCGCATCGACGTCGATCGGGGTGAAGGCCAAGAGATGCATGTGAAGTGAACTCCTAAATACCGAGGTAGGCAGCTTTGACCCGCTCGTCGTGTGCCAATTCGGATCCGGTGCCGGTCAACACGATCGATCCGCTCTCGATGACGTAAGCGCGATCGGAGATCGCGAGTGCCTGTGCGGCGTTCTGTTCGACGATCAGCACGGTCACGCCCGAATCACGGATTCGCACGATAGCGTCGAGCACTTGAGCAGCGAGCTTGGGAGCGAGCCCGACCGACGGTTCGTCCAGCGTCAGAACTCGCGGCTTCGACATCATCGCGCGACCGATGGCGAGCATCTGCTGCTGACCGCCGGACATGGTGTCGGCCCGCTGTTCTCGTCGTTCGGCGAGAATCGGGAACAGTGCGTAGACCTGGTCGAGGGATTCCTTGACGCCGCTGCGCTTCTGGGTGTACGCACCCATCTCCAGGTTGTCGGCGACGGTGAGACTGCCGAACAGAGCTCGGTCCTGTGCGACGTGCACGAGTCCTGCCCGGACGATTCGATCCGCCCGCATTCCGTGAATAGCGTTGCCGTCCAGCATGATCGTACCGCCGGAGGTGGACACCATACCGGACAGTGCGCGCAGCGTCGTCGTCTTGCCTGCCCCGTTGGCACCGATCAAAGAGACTATCTCGTGTCGGTCGACCGCGAGGTTCAGCCCGTGCAGGATTTCCAGACGACGGTATCCGGCGTGCAGGTTGTCGATCTCGAGCATCATGCTGTTTTCTCCTCACCGAGGTACGCCTCGACGACACGGTCGTCGGCAACCACCGTGCGTGGGTCACCCGAGGTGAGCACGGCACCTTCGTGCATGACCACCAGGCGCTCGGACAGGGCCATCACCGCGGCCATGATGTGCTCGACGAACAGCACCGTCTGGCCCTCCTGGTGCACTGTGCGCAGCAGTTCGATCATCGGTGCACGCTCGGCTGGGACCAGCCCGGCGAGAACCTCGTCGAGGAGCACGACGCGCGGCTCCATGGCCAGTGCGCGCGCGAGCTCGAGTCTCTTCAATCCCGCGGTCGACATGGCCGAGACCTTGCCGCCGACCTGATCGGACAACTGCACACGATCGAGAACATCGAGGGCATGACGCCGCGCATCCCTGCGTGACTTGCGCTTCGACAACGCGGCGATGGTGACGTTCTCCAACACCGACATCGACTCGAACGGGCGCATCAGTTGGAACGTGCGGACCAGTCCGGCGCGCGCTATCTTGCTGGCCGGCCAACCCGTGATGTCGGTACCGTCGAAGATCACTCGGCCCGTGGTCGGTGGCTGTTCACCCGACAACAAGGAGAACAAGGTCGTCTTACCTGCCCCGTTGGGGCCGATGATCCCGAGGAATTCGTGCTCGGGCACATCGAGGCTGACATCGCGCACCGCATGGATACCCGAGAACGACTTGCTCAGGTTCTCGATGCTCAACAGGCTCATCGGTTCCACCTCTCACGGATCGTGCCGAAGATTCCCTTGGGTAGGAAGATCACGATCGCGATCAGAATCACCGAGTACGCGGCAACGTCCAATCCGATTGTTCCCTGCAGGAATTCGAGGAAGGCGGGTGGGTTTCGTAGCAGTTCGTTGATCAACTCGGACAGCGGCCCGATCACCGCAGCACCGATGACCGGTCCCCAGATCGTGCCGATGCCACCGATGACGGCCGGAACGATCGCTTCGACGGAGACCGCCGAACCGAAGGCCTGCTCCGGTCCGACGAAGAAGTAGTACTGCGTGTAATAGACACCTGCGACGGCGGTCAGCGCACAACTCGCCGCTACGGCGATCAACCGGTACTTCATCGTGTCGATACCGAGTGAGGCTGCGGCGGTTTCGTCGTCGCGGGTGGCTTGGACGAACTGCCCGGCCCGCGAACGGGTGTAGAAGATCGTGCCGAGAACGGCGAGGGCCAGAATGACCAGTGGAATCCAGACGTAGTTGGGGCTGCCCTTCTCGAACTGCAGCATCCACCACGAATCCCGTGGCAGGATCGGCACGTTGAATCCCTCGGTCTTGTTGAAGACTTCGAGGTTCTGCACCAGCAGCAGGAACATCTGCGCGAAGGCGAATGTGGCCAATGCGAAGTAGGACCCGGCCAGTCGGTAGCGCAGACACAGGTAGGCGATGAGCGTTCCCACCACCGCCGAGATGATCGCCGCGAGGATCATCGAGATCCACGGCGAGACGCCGCGTTCGACCAAGAGATACGCACCGGTATAGGCACCGATTCCGAAGAAGGCGGCGTGGCCGAAACTGAACATGCCACCGAACCCGCTCATGATGTTCCACGCCACGGCCATCACGGCGAAGATCAGCGTGCGAACGGCAACGGTCTGTGCCTGCTCACCGAGCATCAGCGGCAATGCCGCAACCACGACGAAACCGATGGCGAGCGTGATCAGTTGGCGTCGGAGCCAGGTGTCCTTCAACCGTGGATCGTGCTGCACCGGAGTGGGTGCGCTTGTTGTCGTTGTCATCGGCGAGCTCCGTACAATCCTTCGGGCTTGAGAAACAGGACGAGGACGAACACCGCGAAGACGAGGATCAGCGAGCCTGTTCCCGGTAGATACAGCGCACCGACGGTCTGCACGAGGCCGATGACGAGACCACCGACCATCGCTCCCACGACACTTCCGAGTCCACCGAGAACCACGATGACGAACGCCAGGATGGTGAACTGTTCTCCGACCGACGGCGTGAGACTGGTGAACGGTGTCATCAACCCGCCGGCGACGGCGACGCACGCGGCACCGATACCGAAGGTGAGCGCATAGACCCTGCCGATGTCGACGCCCACGAGTTTCGCGCCTTCGGAGTTGGATGCGACTGCGCGAATGGACAATCCGAGCGGCGTCCGCTTCAGCACCGCGCTGAGCGCGACGGCGACCAGAGCGGCACCGATGAACGCCACCACGCGCGGCCACGACGCCACCGCACCGAGAACGTCGAGGGAACCGTCGATCGGTGCCTGGACCGATTGTGGTCGCCCGCCGAAGATCATCAGCAGCACGTTGATGATGAGCAGAGACAGGCCGAGGGTGACGAGCAAAGGTCCGTCGTGGCTGCCACTGATGGTCAGCTTCGTCAGCAGAGTTGCCTGAACGACCATGCCGAACAGGAACATCACCGGAACTGCCAGCAGCGTCGCGACGTAGACCGGCAACCCGGCAGTGGACAGCGCGTACACGATGTACATCGCCATCGTCAGCATCGCGCCCTGAGCGAAGTTCACGATGCCGAGAACGCCGAAGATGAGCGTCAGTCCGACCGAGATCAGTGCGTACACGCCGCCGAGCAGAAGCCCGGAGACGACCGACTGCGTGACCAAGCCCTGATCTTTTCCACCGACGAGGTAGATCACCGCCATGATGACGACGATCGCTGCTGCGACCGGGATGCCGGGGTCGATCCCGGCCAGACCTCGCTTACCCGTCTTCTCCGCAGTCGAGGTAGCCGCCGTCACTGGCCGGATCCCACGGGGAATTCGATTGCGTCCGTCGCGAACTCCTCGGGAAAGACCTGTGCGATTGCACCGTCGCGGACCTGCATGACAATGACGGTTGCGTTCTTGTTCTGCCCGGTCTCGTCGAATTCGATCGGTCCGCTGAACGCGAGGAGCGGGTCGTCGATCGAGACGCCGGAAATCGCCTCGCGCAGATCTTCCGGGTCACTGGAGGCTCCGTCGTTCAGACCCGCCGCGATGACCTCGACCGCCTGGTAGGACAGCATCGCTGCCGTCTCCATCGGGCGTCCGTACTGGGCCTCGAACCGCGTACGAATGTCGGTGACGCGGTCGCTGGTGGCGTCGAAGTGGTAGTTGGCGCTCAACACACCGTCGCCGGCCGCGCCTGCGTCGCCGGGAAAAGAGCTGTCGTCGAAAGCGCCGTTGGCAATTCCGTAGACACCCTTGACGTTCAGATTCAGCTGCTCGACGGCGCGGGCGATCAACAGACCGTCCGGGTAGTAGCCGGTGGCGACTATGACGTCGGGGTTGGATACTGCAGCCTCACGCACCTGTGTGGTGGCGTCGGAGAAATTCGTTGCGGGATAGGTGATTTCCTGCACCGACGAGATTCCCTGGTTCGCAGCCTCGGCCTCGAATGCGTTGAAGACACTGTCGCCGAACGATCCTTCGATGTGCAGGTAGGAGACTCGATCGATGGCCTGACCGGTCTGCTCTTCGATCGCGGCGAGCGCCTTTGCACCGTCGGTTCCCATGCTGGAGGCGTTCGGCTGCATGCGGAAGGAGTACTGGTACCCCTGGTCCAGGATCTTGTCGTCCACCGCCACGTCGATCACAAGCGGTACCCGCGATCGTTCGGCGACAGAGGCGACATTCTGCGTGACATCGCTCTGGTACGTGCCGATGAGCGACACCGCGCCGTCGTCGATCAGTCGCTGCGCCTCGCTCTGTCCGACCTCTGCTTTGCCCTGGCTGTCACCCGATACCAACTCCAGTTGCCGACCGTCGAGGGACGAAATGCCGCCTGCTGCATTGATATCGGCCACCGCCAGTGCAGCACCGTCGTTCATCAGACCGCCCACACCTGCCAGCGCTCCGGTGGTGGGATGAACCGATCCGATCTTGATGGGGCCGGAGTCGTCCGAACCGGTGGACGAACCACACGCTGCAGCACCCACGACGGCAACGGCCGTCAGCACACCTACGAGCTTCTTCATTGTCGAATCTGCCTTCCGCGCCTACCGGCGCCGAGTCGAACCACTGGGCGGAACCAACCGTTCCGCTGAGCGCACCATCAGAATGATGATTGATCTCGCTGGAATCGAGTATGGCACGCATCACGGGCTCAGAACAGGCTCTTCCGTCAAATTCTTGTTACGGGTATGGTTCGCTCAGCGGAACGCATGCACATCCGAAAGGTGGCACTTATGGTCAGCAGGCCAGTACTGGAGACATCGACCGGCACCGAGTCGGCCGATCGTGTCGCCGACGTGCTCATCGCCTTCGCCCAATCCGATCGCGCACTCGGCGTATCGGAAATCGCTCGAACGCTTGGGCTGAGCAAGGCTGTGGTGCACCGCATTCTGCAATCGCTCGCATCGCGGTCGATCGTGCAGCCCGTCGCGGGCGAGTCGACGTATTCCCTCGGTCCCGCCGCGATCGGACTCGGAACCAAGGCCTGGAGCCAACTCGACGTGCGGTCCATCGCCGCTCCGGTATTGCGTGCGCTCCGTGCGAACACACGTGAAACTGCCACGCTGTCGGTACTCGTCGGGCACCGCCGCGTCTATCTCGATCAGTACGAGAGCCCGCAGGAAGTGAAGATGGTCGTCGAAATCGGCCCGCAGTACGCATTGCACTCGGGAGCGTCGAGCCGAGCGATCCTGGCGTTCCTCCCCGACCGATTCGCAGAGGAAGCCTTCCAGGAACTCCGCAGCACCACCCATGACGCCGACGAGACCCGCTTCCGCGCTCGCCTCGACGACATCCGCACCAACGGGTACGCGACCTCGACGAACGAGCGCAATACCGGTGCAGCATCGATCGCCGCTCCCTTCTTCGACGCCGCGGGCCACGTCCTCGGTTCGGTCAGCTCGTCCGGTCCAGCCTTTCGCTATTCCTCCTCAGCGGACGACGAGCACATCGTCCACGCCGGCCAGGTCGTCGCCGCGGCTCGATCGATCACCACCATCCTGGAAGCGCGAGCAGCCCGATGATCCCTACATCCGCCCGATCGTTCCTCTACGTCCCCGCGAACAAGCCGCAGCTGTTCGACAAGGCGGTGCGCGGAGAGACCGACGCGGTGATCATCGACCTGGAGGACGCAGTTCCGCTGCCGGACAAGGACCGAGCGCGCAACGAGGTCGCACAGTGGTTGGCGTCGAGGTCATCCACCGACACCCAGATCTGGATTCGGGTCACCCCTGAGTTCATGACGCAGGATCTCGAGGCCGTCGCCGGGACCGGAGTCACCGGCATCATGGTGGCGAAGTGTTCGACCGAGTCCCTGACACGTGCGGACCGATTCCTCGACATGCGCAATCTCCCCGACATCGAGCTGATCGGCCTCATCGAAACAGCTCACTCCTTGCGCGCTGTGCCGGAGATGGCTCGATGCAACAGGGTTCGAACCTTCGGGGTCGGCGAGGTCGACCTACTCGCCGACCTGCGGATCACACGATCGGAGCACACCGAATCGATGATCGACGCCATTCGGTTGAACGTCGTGATCGACTGCGCTGCAGCGGGATTGGCCGCACCGATCGCTCCGACGTCGACCGACTTCCGTGATCTGGACGGATTCGTCACCACCACAGCGCGTTTCGTGCAGATGGGTTTCCGCGGCCGGACGGCATTGCACCCGAGCCAGGTTCCGATCATCAATGCCGCACTCACGCCGTCGACGGACGACGTGGCTGCAGCCCGTCGACTGGTGGAACTGTACGACGTGGCCCAGGGTGGTCCGACCGTCGACGACAACGGCAGATTCGTCGACGAAGCAGTGGTACGGGGCGCGCGGGAAATCCTCGCCCGGGCCTGAGCCGGTCGCACTGCAGCTCGGGCACCGCCATACGAGTGGACGGTGCCCGAGGACTGTCCTATTGCTGCGTGGTCGATTTCAGATCGGTCAACGGAGCGAGCAGTGTTCCGATGTCGGTCAGGTCCCCGAGCCGATCGCATCGACCGGCCAATTCTTTCAGTTCGACGTCGGAGAGGAACGGCCCGGCATTGCTGGTGAACTTGGTCGAGACCTCACCGAACGACAGCGGCCGTTCGGGTCCTCCGCGCGTGGTCAACACCTCTTCGACCACGACCGTTCCGTCGGTCAGTGTTGCGGTCAGCACCGCCGGGAACTGATGGGGGAAAACGGCATCACACCGGGCATCCGGCACCACGTCGACCTTGGCCATCAGCGCACGTCGATCCGCCGACTTCGCCAACTCGTCCGTGTAGTCCTCGAGCGCGGCACCGAGTCCTCCCCCGCCCAGCAGCCCGACCACAACCGCGTAGGGGCCGCTGAACTGAGCCATGTATCCGGTCTCGGGCGTGCGCTTGACGTCGATGGGTTCGCCGATCGTCCGCAGGTTCGCCGCAGGTACCCCCAGCTCCAGCTTCTCGATCTGCTCCGGACCGATTCCACGCGCGCGAAGGGCTCCTCCCGCGTCGATCGCAGCATGGGTGAAGTGATTGGCCGGGTACGGCTTGAAGAAGATTCCCGGAACAGCCCACTCGGAGCCGAGGCCGTTCAGGATTTCGTCGGCTCGGCCCGGTTCGTGCAACCAGGCCTGGAAGAAGCCGAACCGTCCTTCCAGGACGGTCGGCGGTCCCGTGATCCCGTGTCGCGCAAGCCCGGCTGCAGACAGAGCGGAGTGCGCTGCCCATCCGCAGTGCATACGCTTGACCGTACCGCCGGTGCGGTTGGCCTCGATGATGCCCGACGCCATCGAGGCCGCGATACCCATCGTGTCCACGATCTGTTCCTCGGATGCACCACCGATGACGGCTGCAGCCACGGCGCTGCCCATGGCACCGCAGATCGAGGTGGCGTGTTGACCGTGCTCGAAGAACACCGAATTCTTGGTCTCCGGATCGAACCCCGCCATCCCGATTCGCACGCACACTTCCAGCCCGATCGCGATGCCACGCACGAGTTCTCGGCCGTCTGCTCCGTGCTCTTGAGCGGCCGCGAGTGCCGCAGGCACCACGCTGGCACTCGGGTGCAGGATCGACGGGAGATGGGTGTCGTCGAAATCGAGCGAGTGCGCGAGCACGCCGTTGACGAAGGCGGCCATGGCAGGCGGGAGTGCAACATCGAGTCCGACGGCGGACGCCGTTGCCGACCCACCTTGTTCTCGTGCCCACGCGGTCGCGGCCCGACTGGTATCGAGGTCGGTGGCAGCCACTGCAATTCCGAGTGTGTCCAGTACTCGCATCCCCACCGAGGCGACGACTGCTTCGGGGAGATCGTTATAGCGGGTGGTCGCGGCGAAATGCGCTATGTGCTGCGCGAGTGTGCGTTCGGTCATGCGGACCTCACCGCCAACGGCCGGACCGGCGAACCCGTTGCGCCGAAGATGTTCAGCGGCACGAGGAGGAACGTGAACTCGAAGAGTTCCTGCTGCGAGAGCTCTTCGAGGTCGAGCGCCTCGATGATGTAAATTCCGCTCTCCACCAGGAGAACTCGATGCGCAGGTAGCAGACCGTGGCCACTGCCGGGAGCGAGCCGCTCGAACGCGATCGTGTCGGCACCTGCAGCGTGTACGCCTCTGTCCGCCAGCCACTGCGCGCCTGCTTCTCCGACTCCGGGAACACCGGACGGTCCGCCGACGTAGGGCAGCCCTTCGGCGAACAACTGCCCCCAGCCGCTGCGAATCAAGACGACATCGCCGGCCACGATCTCGACACCCTCTGCTGCACATGCCGATTCGAGATCGTCGACGGTGATCTCGTATCCACCCTCGCAGCGGACGACACCGAGGAGCCTCGGAATGTCCAGCAGCACACCGCGGCGGATCATGGGCTCGATGGTGTGTACTCCGTGTTCGACGTATTTCCCACCGAGGCAGGACTGACCTGCGTCGGCCCCGCCGTGCAGTTTCCCGTCCTGGCTGACGTGAGCAAGAGCGTCGATATGGGTACCCACATGCGTTCCGGTGGTGATCATGTCGTTCGCGGCACTGCCGCCATCCGCTCGGGTCATGTCACCGTGCCTGCGCGGCAACGTGTGCCAGAACTGCGGATGATTGGGTGACTGCGGCATGCCGACCCTCAGTTGCCTACCGAGATCGACTGCGTGCACGCCCCCCTGGACGGCACGAAGAAGTTGATCGGACATTGCTTCATCTCCTCGTTCGACGCTGAGCAGTCACCTCACACCAGCGTAATGTCGTTTCGCTAGCCGGAACGCTTTGAGGCTTCCGAGAAGTGCACCGGCGGCAGGATGAGCGTAGCAGTCCTCCGCCTACCCGTCTCGATCATTGACTCTTCGATTTGCAGCCTTCTACAGTCCACGAATGAATGGCTCCAATTCGTTTCGCTCAACGGAACATATTGCCGCGGTAGGCCGCCTGGCTGCCGTGATGGTCGATCTCAGGGGCGCACCGTTGCCCGCACCGCTGAACGACCGGGCCCGGTTGGTCCTGTTCGATCTGCTGGGTGTCACGCTCGCCGGTGCCCGCTCCGCCGAGATGGTCGAATTGCGAAGGAACTGGACTGCAGAAACTGGATCGACGCACCCGATCGGCGGGAGCGTAGGCACTACGGTCGACACTGCGTCCGAGCTCGACGCGATCGCATCGTGTTGCCTCGAACTGGACGAGGGCAACAAGTACGCCGCCGGTCATCCTGCTGCGCACGTGCTCCCCGCGGCCATCGCTGCCACCAGACTGGCACCGACGCCGATTTCGGGTTCGACCTTTCTGACGGCCATCGTGGCGGGATACGAAGTCGCCGCTCGATTCGGCTGGGCACTGAGCCGCAACAGCTCCTGGCACACCCATGGCCACTGGGGTGCCACCGGTGCAGCCACGGCGGCGGCATTCATCCACGGTGCCGGAGCCAGCGAGGTTGCCGCGGCGATCGACTCTTCGTCGGCTCTGGTGCAGGTGGCACCGTGGGCAGTGGTCCTCGACGGAAACTTCTCCCGCAACCTGTGGATCGGCGGTGCAGCGCGGGCAGGCTTGAACGCGGCCAGGCTGGCCCGATCGGGGGTGGTGCACAACTCGGGTGCCATCGAGCACACCTTGGGTGCGATCGTCGGGACCTTGAACATCGCCCGACTGACCGAGGACCTCGGCGATCGATGGCTCACGCTCGAGGGCTACACGAAGCAGCACGCGAGCTGCTCGTACACGCACGCCGCCGTCGACGCCGTGCAGAGCCTGCGCTCGAATGCCGAATGGTTCGCAGACGACATCGAACGTGTGCGGGTGCGCACGCATTCGTTGGCAGAACCACTGTTTCGCCGACATCCTTCCAGCAGGCTGGGCGCTATGTTCTCGCTGCCGTTCGTCGTGTCCGCCGCATTCGTGTCCGACGCGATAGACGTCGAATCGCTCGATCCCCGAAGTGCGACTTTCGCGTCGGCCGAGTTGTTCAGCGCTCGAGTCGACGTCGCGTCGTCCCCCGAACTGGATGCTCTACTGCCCGAGCGTCGAGCCGCCGAGGTGACGATCGAATTCGAGGACGGAAGTTCGGTCTCCGCGACCACCCCTAATCCGGTCGGCGACATCGACCATTTTCCGATGGACTACGCCGCGCTGCGAGCCAAGATCTCTCGCTTGGTCGGCGAATCCGATACCACCGTTCTCGAACACATCGTCGATGCCCTCGGTGCGACGGAGGACGTGGCGGCACTGTTGCTCCAGCTGCCCAGGCACTAGCGTCGCCCGATACGCATGTCCTCGATCAATTCGTCCGCGGCGCAGGACAGTTTCTGCCGTAGCGAATCCGGCACGGTGACCGTCACCTGAATCAGATACTGATCGACGATGTGGTGGACCACGACGTAGCGGGTCCGGGCGAAGAGCAACCGGCCGTCGCAGTCGTAGCGACCTGCGATCGAGACTGCCGGTAGAGCACGGAACGGGTCTCGGTCGTGACCGATCTCGACCCATCCGGGCAGCGCCCGGGAGTCACCGAAGCCGCAGTCCAGCAACGATTCCGGATGAACCGATCGACTGAGCTTGCCGACCAGGACCACCACGTTCGGAACGAATCCGTCGATTGTGTTGGCCGGCGACCACAGCACCGCGGTGGCGTGCGGGAACAGGTGCTCGGCAACGACCTCCCAGTCTGGTTGCGTCGAGAGCTCGAGCCCGAACCGGTCGCACTCGTCGCGGTGCACCGGCACCAGTTCGACACCCTCCTGCTGGAGAAAGGTTTGTATCGTCCTTTCTGCAACCGTCACTGGACAGCATTCCTTCCAGCGGAGATCGACGCGGCGCGGTCGGCTCGGATGCGCTCGCGCAGACTGGGTGGACGCAGCAATTCACGCGCGTCGTCGTGGCCCAGTTGCGCACGAGCCCAGGGATTGTCGCGACACCATTGCAACAGGGCATACAACGAGTTGGGCTCCACTTTCTTCTCGCACACCATCAGCGTCAGTTCCTGATCCGATTCGCTGTCGGCTGCACGGTACGCGACTCGGATAGTGGGGTACCAGTGCGGATGTGACAGGGCCGGATTCGGATGCGTCTGCGGTTGCAGCTCGACGATCCCGTCCCACGGCACGACCGTGACGGCTGTGGTGACCTTCCACCCGCGGCGACGATGGATCTCTTCCACAATGCCATCGGGATGCAGTGAAATTCTGGTCCGGTTGACGATCAACACACTGAGGGCGAAGAACAGCAGCAATATCGGAGCGCCGAAGTGCGACATGACTACGATCTTCAGCTGGTGACGCGCAGCACCTACGGGTTCGTCTGCTCCCCATTGGACGTAAGACACGCCGGCCACCAACGCGAATGCAAGTATTCCGCCGCGATACAACACATTTCCCCGCCCCGGCACTGCCACGCCTCGGCCGACTCCGGCGACGTTCACCGGTCGCACGAAACGTGAAAGCCGGGCAGATCCGATGCCGGACAACAATACTGCGAGGGAGAGCGGCAAGAGCATCAGCAATGTCAGCCACGACATGAAGAGGAGTGTGTCCGCGTCGATTGTTCTCAGCAGCCCGGAAGTCACGATTGTCGCCGCAAGGACGGCAGACAGAACGCCGAGAGCTACGAGCCACCCCAGGTGAACACTGCGCCACGTTCTCACCCACAGTGGATACTTCTGTCCTACCACGCTATTGATCAGCACGTCCTTACGCTGTGGCGTCCGACCGTCCCTGTATTCGCTCATTTTCCCGCCGCCTCGAGCAGCTTGTCTACTCCATAGCTGACGAGTCCACCCAGTGCGATTCCGGCAGCAGCGCCGACCACGGTCCCAGGTCCCGGAACGACGGAACCCGCCATGCCACCCAGGACACCGAACGCCCAGGTCGTAACTGCTCCCGCGGCAATCGGTGTGGCCTCGACGATGACGGCTTCGGTCGGGTCCATGCCGTCGTCGATTTTGTCGGCGATTCCGGGGATCGCTCCGGCCACGGAACCGAACACTCCCAGACCGCGTCCGATGTTCTTGGCAACATCGTCGACGGAATCGACACCGGGCAATTCGAGCACCCTTCTCGTCACGTCGCTCATACCCGAGATCACCGACGAGGCCACGGTGCTGGGCCAGTCCGGCATCCAGGAGAACGATCCGTCCGGATTCTCCACGACGTTCCCGGTCGCGCTGCCGAGCGCGAGCTCGGTCAAGTGCTTCGTGGGTTCGGCCAACTGCTGCGCAGCGTCGATCGCAGCGCGCTCGGCCTGCGACAGCGCCCCCTGGATGTCTCGTGTCAATTGTGCTGCAGCAGAGCGTAGTTCGTCGGCCTGGCGCGCCTTCTCCTCGCCCAGACCGTCGGGAATCAGCGCGATCATTCCCTCGGGATCCACCACACCGTCGGCTCGTACGGCGAACCCGCTGGCCGTCGCCGCGGACACCTGCGCCTGCAGGTGCGCCTTTGCGGCTTCCACGATTCCGGCCGCGCTCTCGAATGCCTTTCCGAGCGAATCGATCTCACTGCACACCGAGCCCATCCGGGAGCACTCGGCCACCACGCGTTCGGCTGCGGCGTCGGCTGCTTCGCCGGTCCAGGTCTCGGCCAACGCGTCCTGCTCCTCGAGCACTCCGGTGCGCTGGCCGTTGACGCGCTCGACGATCTCCGACAGTTCGATCATCGTCTTGCGCATGGACTCCGGCTCCCACCCCGCGACGTGCGGGATTGTCGGGGTCATTTCGGCCGGTCCATCGCATCGAGCCGGCGGGCGAGTTCGTCGTCGGCGATCTCGTAGTTCTGCGCGACGCCGCGGGCGATGTCTGCGACGCATTCCGCGCGCCCGGCCAGAGCTGCAACAGCTCCGGCCGCTGCAGCCGCCGCCGCCGCGCAAGCTGCGTGGAAGTCGCTACCCTGCAACGCATTCTCCGATTCACGGAACGGAGCAAGAGCATCCAACTCACGGATCACCCCGCCGGTCGCCGACAACATATTCGAGAACTGCCGCAGGATCACTGGATCCACATTCACTGTCATGACGCTCCCCCGAGTCGCACCGTATCGACGCCCGGTGTTTCGGCGTCATGGGGTTTGACGCCTGTGGGCTCGGATCGGTTCCGTCCGGTCCGATTCCGGGGTCGTGAATGCGGCGGGTACCGTTGGCCCGGCTAACGATATAGGGGGTGCTCGCCATGAACGGCCGTCGACTGTCGTTCGCTGCCGCGGCCGGACTCGCGGCCGCGATGGGTGTCGGACGATTCGTGTTCACGCCGCTGCTGCCGATCATGGTCGATGCATCGGAGGTCACGCCGAGCAGCGGTGCCGTCATCGCGACCGCGAACTACGCCGGCTACCTCGTCGGCGCAATCGTGTTGTCCGTGCGCCCGTCGATCAACACGACGACATCGTTCCGTCTGTGGACAGTGATACTCGTCGCCAGCGAGTTGGCCATGGCCGCTGCCCATTCCACCGCCGCGTTCTCCGCACTGAGGTTCCTGGCGGGCCTGGCGAGCGCAGCGGTTTTCATCGCGTGCGCGAGCACCGTCACGAAGCATCGCGCCGACGGCGCTTCCCCGGGTATCGCGTTCGGCGGCGTCGGCGCAGGCATCGCGGCGTCGGGAATTCTGACCCTGCTCGTCGGACCGCACCTGTCATGGGAGGCGCTGTGGGTGTGCTCGGCGCTCCTGACAACGGTCCTCATCGCCCCGGCGTGGACGCTACGGGTGCATCCCGAGCCCGCAGCGCGGGCTGAACCCGGCGACATCGACCGCAGGACCCGGACCGTCTGGCGGACGTTGCTGTTCGCGTACTTCCTCGAAGGTCTCGGCTACATTATCGTCGGTACGTTCCTCGTGGCGGCGGTCGGTGGCCACGGCAGCACATCGGTGGGTCCGGTGGTGTGGATCGTCGTCGGATTCGCCGCGGTACCGGCGACTGTGTTGTGGCAGGCAGTCGCCCGCCGAAGCAGCACGCGCAACGCCCTGGTGGCAGCGTTCGCGTTGCAATCGATCGCAGCGGTACTCCCCGCCCTGACCGGAAACACCGTTGCTGCCGTGTTCTCGGCTCTGCTGTTCGGCGGAACGTTCATGGGCATCACGATGCTGACGATGAGCACCGCACAGACACTGCCCATCGGACGTACTGCGGCAACACTGACCGCGTTCTACGGCGTCGGACAGGTTCTCGGCCCGCTGATCGTCGCACCTGCGATCGGCGACTCCTATTCGATCGCCTTCGCAGTCGCAACCGGCGTGCTGATCCTCGGGACCGCCGGGGCCGTACGGGTGTCCGGACTGACCGCATCGCGATGAGTACGGCTCGCTCGGCTCAGTGCTGTGGGTCGTAGCCCGGAACTTGCGCCAGAGTCTCGAACGTTCGCTGCGCACCGACGTGGACGTCATCGAGCCGGTTCCGAGTGCCGTTGCGATGGTCGTCGACAGAATCTCGAACGCGGTACGCAGCTAGATCTCCACCATCGCCCGGGCTGCGTTCACTCGAAGCTCGTCGGTAGGCGGATAACCGCCGTCATCTATGGGTGTTGCCTGAAATATCCCGACGTGACGGAGATCGCCACAGCATCTACCAGCACTTTTCGCTTGACGGCTCCCGTGTGCGCTCCCAGGATGTTTGGTAGGCCCTCTGCACAGGGAAGCCGTCGACGAGACGCGGCCGAAGAACATCGGAGAACATCGCGTCGCATGGTTGAGGAGAATCAATGCCCACCACAGTGGCCGATCAGCTCGTTCGAGGACTCGTCGACGCCGGCGTACAACGCATCTACGGCATCGTCGGCGACAGTCTCAATCCGGTGGTCGACGCAGTGCGTCGCACCGGAGGATCGGCCAAGGGCGGCATCGACTGGATTCACGTACGCCACGAGGAAGCCGCGGCGTTCGCTGCGTCGGCCGATGCGCAGACCACCGGCACACTCGCCGTCTGCGCTGGTTCGTGCGGACCGGGAAACCTACATCTGATCAACGGCCTGTACGACGCACATCGTTCGGGCGCACCGGTTCTGGCGATCGCGTCGCACATTCCCAGCAGCGAAATCGGATCGGGCTACTTCCAGGAGACGCACCCCGACCGTCTCTTCGGCGAATGCTCGCTCTACAACGAGTTCGTCTCCAATGCCGAGCAGGCACCCCGGGTGTTCCGTGCGGCGATCAACGCTGCTGTCACCGGCGGCGGAGTGTCGGTTCTGACGATTCCCGGCGACATCGCCGAGTTGTCGGCCGCAGGCACAATGGACCCGATCGCCATCCCCTCGACACCGGTCGTCACACCACCCGCGGCGGACATCCAGAAGCTGGCCGACGCCATCAACGACGCCGAGAAGGTGGCAATCTTCGCCGGCTACGGGGTCAAGGGCGCTCACGACGAGGTGGTCGCGTTCGCCGACACCATCGGCGCTCCCATCGGACATTCGTTGCGTGGCAAGGAGTTCATTCAGTACGACAATCCGTACGACGTCGGCATGACGGGATTGCTGGGCTACGGAGCTGCGCACGCCGGGATCCACGACGCAGACCTACTCATCCTGCTCGGCACCGACTTTCCGTATCAGCAGTTCCTCCCCGAAGACGTCACCACCGCGCAGATCGACATCGACCCCACGAAGCTGGGACGTCGGACCTCGGTCCGGTACCCGATTCACGGTGATGTTCGGGCGACCCTGAATGCGTTGCAGCCGTTGGTCACTCGTAAGGCCGATCGCCGCTATGTCGAGAAGTGGGTGGACAAGCACAACGACCTGATGGGCAAGACCGTCGGTGCGTACACCCGCAACGCCGAGAAGCTCGTGCCCATCCACCCCGAGTACGCCGCGTCGGTACTCGACGACCTCGCCGCCGACGACGCCGTGTTCACCACCGACACCGGCATGTGCAACGTGTGGACCGCGCGCTACATCAACCCCACGGGTAGAAGGGCGTTCGTTGCGTCGATGCTGCACGGGTCGATGGCCAATGCCCTGCCGCACGCCATCGGTGCGCAGTTCGCCAATCCGGGCCGCCAGGTCGTGTCGATTTCGGGCGACGGCGGCTTCTCGATGCTGCTCTCCGAACTCTTGACCGTCGCGATGTACAAGCTGCCGGTCAAGATCGTGCTGTTCGACAACTCGACACTGGGCATGGTCAAAGCCGAGATGCTCGTCGACGGTCTGCCCGACTTCGGGGTCGACGTCCCGCAGGTCGACTACACCGGCATCGCAGCGGCTGCGGGTATCCATGCACAACGCGTCGAGAAGCCCGAGGACATTCGCGGCGCACTCGAGACCGCGTTCGCCGTCGACGGCCCGGCACTGGTACAGCTGATCACCGATCCGCTCGCGCTCTCGGTCCCGCCGACCATCACCGGCGAGCAGATCAAGGGATTCGCACTCGCGATGAGCAAGGTCGTGCTCAACGGCGGTGTCGGCGAGGCCGTTCGGATGGCCAAGTCGAATCTGCGTAACGTGCCGCGCCCGTAGATCGCCATCGCGAGGGAACCCGAGGTCGGTGCGGGCACCGAGCTCGTCGGGCGTGCGGTTATTGTCGACACACCGCCCAAACCGGACATCGCGATCCGGCACCTCCCCGCCCGGAAGGCTCCACCATGGCCATCGACTACACCCGCAAGCCCTCTACGGGGCAGAACCCCGCGCAGCAAGCCGGAGCACCCGTCAGTCTGAGCAAAGTCACGCTGTCCAAGGCATCGCCGACCATCAGCCTCACCAAGTCCGGCGAAAAGCAGGGCTCCATGCGGGTGAACCTCAATTGGTCGTCCGGGGCACCCGCAGCGCAGCCGAAGAAGAAGGGCTTCCTGGCCAAGCTGGCTGCCGCGTCCTACGGCTCCGGCGGTGTGGATCTCGACCTCGGGTGCCTCTACGAACTACGCGACGGCTCCAAGGGCGTGGTCCAAGCGCTCGGCAACAGCTTCGGTTCGCTGCAGGATGCCCCGTTCATCGCGCTCGACGGCGACGACCGCTCCGGCTCGGTCAGCGGCGGCGAGAACATGCACATCAATCTTGCCCACCCCGAGAAGTTCGCCCGCATCCTGATCTTCGCGATGATCTACGACGGCGCACCGAACTGGGCCGCAGTCGACGGAGTGGTGACGCTGTACCCGACCAGCGGACCACAGGTCGAGGTACGCCTCGACTCGGCCGAGAACTCTGCGCGCATCTGCTCGATCGCATTGTTGGAGAACACGTCTGCCGGTATCACGGTCACCCGCGAAGTCGAGTACATACAGGGCAGCCAAGCCGACCTCGACAAGAAGTACGGTTGGGGACTGCGCTGGGCGGCGGGCCGCAAGTAGTCAGAGAGGTTGCGGCGGAGTCATTTCCAGCCGGACGCCGATCAGTCGAACCTCTCTCGTATGGTCGAGGCGGTCGACGAGCGCCACCGCGGCCGAGGTCAGGATCTCCGGATCGAAGGTGGGCGCTCCGATGATAGGTGCACTGACGGTATGGGTCTCGAACGGCGCGTAGCGGATCTTCAATGCCGCTCGCACGGCCGGCCGGTTCTCGGCTTCGATGTCTGCCAGCACCTTCGACGTCAACGCGGCGACCTCGTCTCGGATGATCGCCCAATCGGCGACGTTGGTCTGGAACGTGACCTCACGGCTGTGTGACCGTGCGACCCACGGCTCGGACGTCACCGGTGCGAGGTCGATACCTCGCCCTTTGGTACCGAGCCACGGACCGATCTTCGGTCCGAACGCTGCGGCGAGGTCCGCGTCCTCGGCATCGGCCAGTTCTCGGACTGTCGAGATGCCGAGGGCGGTCAGCCTCTTCGAGATCTTCTTGCCGATCCCCCACAACGCATCGGTACCGCGATCGCCCATCACCTCGAACCAGTTGTCCTGCGTAAGCCGGTAGATGCCCTGAGGCTTGTCGAAATCGGTGGCGATCTTGGCTCGTAACTTGTTGTCCCCGATGCCGACCGAGCAATGCAGCCCCGTCGCGTCGAACACCGCGTCGTGGACGGTCTTTGCCACGCCCTCGGGGTCGTCGGTCTCCACACCGAGAAACGCCTCGTCCCATCCGATCACCTCGACCACGAATCCCAACGACCGCAGAGTGTCCATCACCAGTGCCGAGGCCTCGTCGTACGCCGGCTTGTCCACGGGGAGGAAGACTGCGTCCGGGATCTTCTTCGCGGCGACGCGTAGTGGCATTCCGGATCCGACGCCCTTCGCACGCGCCTCGTACGAGGCCGTCGACACCACCCCACGCTCGGTCGGGTCTCCTCTACCGCCGACCACGACGGCTTTACCCGCCAGGTCCGGGTTGCGGAGCACTTCGACGGCAGCGATGAACTGATCGAGGTCGACGTGCAGTACCCATCGGCGCCGCGCTGGGTCGGTCGGTGTACTCCCGGTCATAGTGCTCAGTGTGCCCGTGGTGTCTCATGACGCCATGACGAAATCGATTTCTCGCACCATCGGACGAGTAGTACTGGGAGCGTTCCTCGTCTTCGCCGGACTCAGTCATCTCTTCTGGGCGAGGAGCACCTTCGCCGCCCAGGTGCCGACCTGGGTTCCGATCAGTACCGACTTCGTCGTGCTGGCGTCGGGTGTCGTCGAGATCGCGCTCGGCCTGGCGCTGCTGTTCTGGACCGCTCGCACACCGGTCATCGGTTGGGTGGTCGCGGCGTTCTTCGTCGCGGTCTTTCCCGGCAACATTTCGCAGTTCGTCACGCACACCGACGCGTTCGGCCTCGACTCAGATACGGCCCGAGGGATCCGTTTGCTGTTCCAGCCACTGCTGATCGTATGGGCCTTGTGGTGCACCGGCGCATGGGCGCAGTTTCGCGCATCACGTCAGGGACACAGTAGAAATCAGTAGGCAGACTGCCGACCGGCCGGAACGATGCCGTGGTGCAACTGCGCCACGTCGGGGTGTGCTCGCGTACGGGACTTCCACGCGTTTTCGCCGTAGGTGCTGTAGATGGGGTTGGCAGGATCGTCCTCGACTCCTCGTGACTGCCGCGCCAATTCGGGCGGCAGTTCGATCACCGGGACGACGGCATCGAGGGCCGGGCTCAGAAAGTGTGGCACCGATATCCGGTCGGTGTCGGGTCCCGGCGCGACCACCCGATGACGCGTCGCACGTAGATAGCCGCCGGTCGCAACCTCCAACAACTCGCCGATGTTGACGATGAACGCGCCGTCCAGCGGCGGTACGTCGATCCACGTATCGGCGGTCGTCTCCACTTGCAGACCGGCCGAGTCCGGTTCGACGAGCAGCAACGTCAACACCCCGGAGTCCTTGTGCGCTCCGACGCCCTGCGAGTGATCAGCAGTGCCCGGGTAACGCACGACTTTCATCAGCGTCGCGGGCGCAGTGGCAAAAGCGTCGTCGAACACGTTCTCGGGCGCACCCAATGACTGCGCCCAGTGCCGGAGCAACCGGAGCCCGAGACCCGACACGGACTGCTCCCACTGCTCGAACGTCTCTCGGAACCCGGCCGGCTGCGACGGCCACAGGTTGGGGCCCTGCAGGTTCCAGTAGCCTTCGGCTCCCTCGATCGCCGGGCGTTCGGGACCTATGTCGATCTGCTCTCGCCAATCCACCCGGCCGTTGGTCAGCTCGCCACCCACCCGGGAGTAGCCGCGGAAATGCGGGCTCTTCAGCTGACTGATTTCGTCCTTCACATCGTCCGGCACGGCGAAGAACTCTCGCGCGAGGCGCAGTACCTCGTGCATTCGTTCGATCTCGATCCCGTGTCCGACGAGATAGAAGAAGCCGGACCCGTGAGCTGCTTCGCGCAGCGACAACTGGAACGCGCGGGGGTCGTGGTCGGCCAGACCTAGATCGAGAACGGGAAGCATGTTCGTGATTGTCCTCCTCCCTCGACGCGTCGGCCAGCAGTGTTCAGGTTCGGTAAAACCGCCCGACCCGGATGCAACACTGAGTGTCATGAGCCCCGAAGCACTCGACATCACCGTCGTCGGTCACGGCGCAGCCACCTACCCACCCGAACAGTGCACACTCGCGCTGACCGTCCGCACCGACGGTCGCACTGCAGAGTCCGCATCCGAGCCTGCTCAGCAACTCGTCCGGGAGCTCACCAGACTGGTCGAGCCGCTCTACAACAGTGACGGGGGACCCATCGATCGATGGTCGGTGGACCAGGTGCGCCACTCGCGCCACCGCCCGTTCAACCACGACGGAGAGCAACTGCCGTACGTCTATCAAGCCGAGGCGTCAGTGGAAGTGCAGTTCAGCCAGCTCGATCTGGTGGACGCGTTCGTCTACGCAGCCTCGGCACTCGAGGGAGTGTCGATCGACCACTTCGATTGGGACCTCACCGAATCCAGCAGAACCGCTCACACCTTGGCGGTCCGGGAACTCGCTGTGCGCGACGCCGTCTCGAAGGCCGAGGCCTACGCGTCGAGCCTGGGACGATCGGGCGTGCACGCTGTCGCGGTGGCCGATCCCGGTCTGCTTCCAGGGTTCGCGGAGAGCGGTGGACCGGAATCCTCGGCACGTATGTTCGCCGCGAAATCAGCGCCTGCCGGATTTGCACTCAAGCCGGAGAAAATCACCATCTCGGCGAGCGTGCACGCCCGATTCACCGCCTCCTGACGCCTCGCGCCTAGGCTCGAATCATGAACCGAGACGATGCCCGACGCCTCTGGCCGCGGCCACCGCTACTGCCTCGTCCGATCGTGATGGATCAGCGATGGGAACGGCTGGTCTTTCTACACTGGCGGGTTCCGAGTTCCGACGTCGCCCCGCTGTTGCCCCGAGGGTGCGTACCCGACGAATACGACGGCTCGTCGTGGGTTGGGCTGATCGGCTTCCACATGGTCGGTGCCGGCCTCGGTTACCGTCACCCCGTCCCGTACTTCGGCACCTTCGGTGAGATCAACGTTCGGCTGTACTCGGTCGACGCGGAGGGGCGACGCGGCGTCGTGTTCCGATCCCTGGAAGCAACCAGACTCGCAGTCGTGCTGGGCACCAACGCTGCTCGCATTCCGTACCGCTGGTCATCGATCGATATCGCCGACGACAGCACCACGATCGGCTACCGCAGCAAACGGCTCGCTCCCCCGCACCGCGGCGCAACCACCGACTTCGGCGTCGTCAGAGGATCACGCGACCTGTCCGAGGATCCGCTCGCTGTGTTCCTCACCGCGCGTTGGGGATTGCACACCTCACTGGCCGGTCGCCTGCTGTACGTCCCGAACGTGCACCGGCACTGGCCCTTGGTCGACGCAGAACTCACCCACTGCTCGGACGAGCTCGTGGCAGCGGCAGGCCTACCCGGTGTCAGTACCCGGCGACCGGACTCAATCCTGTACTCACCCGGTGTCGAGACCCAGTTCGGTAGACCCTACGTAGTGCGCGGTCGGTAGAAGATCACGTGCCCCGAGGACAGTTCGACGACCCAATCTCCTTGTGCAGCAGCGACGCTGTCGGCGAGAGAACTCGACGTCACACTTTCCCGCAACACGAGGTACCCGGCGTCGAGGGAGAGGTCGAACAACAGCTTGGTCCCATCCGAGAATTCGACGGCAGGGTCGTCGCCGGTCGAGAGCCGAACCACGGTCGCACCGATGGAAGGAAGCCTCTCGACGGTCGGGGCCACCGACGTCGGATGCTCGGGTGCGGGCCACGACTCGACAGCCCCGCCCGGTCCACACACCACTGTCGAGCCGTCCGCAGCCGTGTACTCCCAGGATTCGACCTCGTCTCGCGGACTGGCCACCACTGTCTGCCGGCCCTCGAACGTCAGACGGAGAACACCGGATTCGTCGTAGTCTGCGTCGTCGCATACGAGACCGTGCAGTGTCGCGAGCGCTCGTAGACCCTCGAACTGATTGTCCTCGTCGACAGTGAGTCCGTCGATCATCACCTCGCTGAAGGCAATGCTGGCACCGTTGTCGAATTCGATGCTCAGATCGAAATCGAGCAGGATTCTGCTGACACGCTTCTGATCGACGGCGAGTTTCATCGCCATCGACTGTGCCACACAATCCTGTGGGAGCCCACAAAGACTGGCCGGGGCACGATGCGGGGTACGGGGTACGGCCTCGGTGTCCGCAAATGCGCGCGTTCGTCAGGTGCGCGGGAAATGGTCAGTGATCGGGGTGCGATTCTGCGCGCGGATGACGAATGCGCGCGCGTTTGCCCCCTGTTGGTGTGGGCTGCTCGGGTCGGGTGAGGCTGATGCCGGCTGCGATGGTGGTCGGCATTCCGCAAATGCGCGCGCGTTCGTCAGGTGCGCGGGAAATGGTGGGTGATCGGGGTGCGATTGTGCGCGCGGATGGCGAATGCGCACGCGTTCGTCGGAGTGACGGGTAGCTGTGCGGACGGCGGCATCCGGGTTGCGGACCCGGCGGACCGCGAATGCGCGCGCGTTTGTCAGGTGCGCGGGGATTGGGGAGCGGTCGGGGTGCGATTGTGCGCGCGTATGGCGACTGCGCGCGCGTTTGCCCTGTGGGTGTGGGCTGCTCGGGTCTGGTGTGATGTGGGTGGTTTCGAAATGCAGAACACCCCCGGACCGGGTGGTCTGGGGGTGTTCTGGGAAATTGTGTTCGGCGGTGTCCTACTCTCCCACACCCTGTCGAGTGCAGTACCATCGGCGCTGGAGGGCTTAGCTTCCGGGTTCGGAATGGGACCGGGCGTTTCC
>NZ_NOYW01000006.1:0-263742 GCF_002258965.1 Rhodococcus sp. 05-339-2 | reverse complement strand
GGGTGTCGCCGGGTCGGGGTGTCGCGGGGTCTCGGCGTCGCCGGGTCGGGGTGTCGCGGGGTCGGGTTCAGCCGCAAACGCGCGCGCATTTGTCAGACGCGTTCGGATTCGCTATCGATTCGGGGTCTATTGCGCGCGCACCTGGCAAGTGCTCGCGCGTTTGCGGGCTTGGCGGGGTGGGATCGCGGGGCGGAAGGGGGCGCACTCAGGAGTTCACAGGTGCTGGGTTCACTGGTGCGGGTTTCGGTCCTGTGGGCTGTGTCCGTTGCAAACGCGCGCGCATTCGTCGGTTGCGTTCGGATTCGCTATCGATTCGGGGTCTATTTCGCGCGCACCTGGCAAGTGCGCGCGCGTTTGCGGGATCGCAGAGCCCCGGCCCCAACTCCGCGGCAACTCAGGAACTCAGCATTGCCCCGCACCCGCGGCGTCGAGTCCCCGCAGAATTTCGTTCTGATCGCCGGGTGGCACGTCGTTCCAGCTCGGCGCGGTGGTCATTTCGCTGCGCAGACCCTCGACCGACTTGGCGCGATCGGAGATTCCGGTTTGCTCGAGCGCATCGATCGACGGCAGAAACTGTGTACAGGTCTGCTGGTAGAGCGCTTCACCGGTGACGCCGGAGGTCGCGTCGGTCGGAGCTGCAGGCTCGGCAGCGGGCGGTAACTCGGACGCAGGAGCGGGCTCGGGTGAGGGCGCGTCGACCGTGGTGGTCGCGGGGACAGTCGTGGAAGTCGCAGTGGTCGTCGTCGCTGCGGCGACGGTGGTGCTCGACGCTTCCTCGCTCGTCGGGTCGTTGCTGCATCCGGCAATCGAGACGGCCACGATCAGCCCGAGCAATCCGGTCGCGATTTTTCCGTTCATCGCAACTGTGTACCACCCCGGCGGAACCACCGACGTCAGAGCAGGGTCTGCGCACGTCCGGTGATGGTGCTCAGCGCCGTCGACCAGGCGAGGTTCTTCGGGTCGAGGAATGCTCCGTGCCCCGCTCCCGGCAGGACGACGAGCTCGGGGTCGGTGCTGCCCGCCTTCGTCGATGCGTCGATGTAGACGCGGCTCTGGTTCACCGAGACGGTCTGATCGGCGTCACCGTGCAGCGCAGTGAGCGGAACGTCGAGGGGGAGGTATTCGATGGGGGAGGCGATCTCGTAGCGTCCGGGCACCTCGTTCGGCATGCCGCCGAGGAAGGCAGGCACGAACTTGTCGCCGCCGATGTCGGCTGCCCGCTTCATGTCGAAGACGCCGGCCATGATGGTGGCGCTGCGTGGTCGGATCTTCGGTTCTGCGCCCGGCGCGTCGACGGGCATGAGGTGTCGAGCCGCGACCCATGCGGCGAGTTGGCCGCCTGCCGAGTGTCCGGCGACGTGGACGCGATCGAGATCGAGCCGACCATCGGCAGCATTCTGGACGACGGTTGCCAGTGCCTCGGTGGCGTCGTCGACGTCGGAGAGGGTGTTGGCCCAATTGTTCGGCCCGCGTCGGTATTCGACGTTCCACACGGCGATGCCTTCGTCGGCGATGGCCGTCGACATCTGCTGGAAGTACGACAGGTCGAGGTCTTCCTGCCATCCGCCGCCGTGAATCATCACCACCACCGGGAGCGAGGTGGCGTTGTTGTCGGGGAGGTACAGGTCGCCGATGTTGTCCGGTTCGTATCCGTAGTTCAGTCGAATGGGATCCCCGGCCGGGCCCGATACCGGTTGCAGCGCAGCCGAATACGTCTCTGCGGTACTCGGTGAGGAGTCGGTGTCGGCCGAGCTGCAGCCGACCAGCGCGACCGCCAGCAGGCCGGAGAGGAAGTGGCGACGATTCACGCGTGCCGATCCGTCCAGTCGAGCAGTTCGGTGAGCGGCCAGGTGTTGATCACGCGCTCCGCGGGGACGCCGCGCTCTTCGGCTCGGATGCAGCCGTAGCCCTGCCAGTCGAGCTGTCCGGGTGCGTGCGCGTCGGTGTCGATGGAGAACAGGCAGTCGCGCTCGAGGGCGATGTCGATCAGTCGCTCCGGGGGATCCTGGCGCTCGGGTCTGGCGTTGATCTCCACTGCGGTGCCGAACTGGCGGCATCCCTCGAACACCACGGGGGCGTCGAACGTCGATTCGGGTCGGGTTCCGCGGCCACCCTCGACGAGCCGTCCGGTGCAGTGACCGAGTACGTCGACATGCGGGTTGGCGATGGCGGTGACCATACGTTTGGTCATGGTCTTGGAGTCGGCTCGCAGGTTCGAATGCACGCTCGCCACCACTACGTCCAGCTCTGCGAGCAGACCCTCGTCCTGGTCGAGCGATCCGTCGTCGAGAATGTCGACTTCGATTCCGGTGAGGATGCGGAACGGTGCGAGCCGCTCGTTGAGTTCGGCGATGACGTCGAGTTGTGCGCGCAGACGCTCGGCGGTAAGGCCGTTGGCGACCTTGAGGCGTGGGGAATGGTCGGTGAGAGCGCAGTACTGGTGACCGAGCCTCGCGGCGGTGCGCATCATCTCCTCGATGGGGCTGCCGCCGTCGGACCAGTTGGAATGGGTATGCAGATCGCCCTTCAATGCACCGCGAAGTTCGTTGTCTCCGATGGGTTCTGCCGCGTCTCGTTGCTCGCGGAGATAGTCCGGGACGTCCTGAGTCAGTGCTTGGCGAACGATCAGCGAGGTCTTGGCTCCGATACCGGTCAGCGAGGACCAGCTGTCCGCCTTCTCGTGCTCGGATCGTTGTGCGGGCGTGAGGGATTCGACTACATCTGCAGCCCGACGGTAGGCCTTGACTCGATGGGTGTCCGAGCGGGAGCGTTCGAGCCAGAAGCCGATCTCTCGAAGTGCGTCCACCGGATCCATGCGGTCCATTGTGCCTGGCGGTACCGACACGTGTTCACGGGGTAAACGGACAAAACTCTCAGGGACTTACCAGGTCGCTCACTCCCCATAGGCTTGAAGCTGCAACTACCATCGGCAGTCATGACCAAGAAATGGTGGATTGTCGGCGCGATCGTCGTTGTCGTAGTGGCGCTCGGATTGTATTTCGGCCCCAAGATCTATGCCTCGTTCGAGGGCGACGACGCACCGGCGGCAACCGTGTCGACCTCCGGCGCGCAGGCCGCGACCACACAGGACATCGACGGACGGTGGATCGTCACTCCGGGTGACGCCGCCAACACGACTGCCGCGGGCTACACCGTCGACGAGCTGTTGAACGGGTCAGATGTCACGGTCGTCGGGTCGACGACCGAGGTCGCGGGCAACGTCGTCATAGCCGACAACACGCTCACCGAGGGGCAGGTGGTCGTCATGACCAACTCGATCAGCACCGACAGCGACCGTCGCGACAGTCAGTTCCGCGGCAACATCTTCGACACCGCGACCTATCCGACGGCGACGTTCAACATCGACTCGCCGATCGATCTGTCCGCACTGCCCAAGGACGGCACCACCATGACGGTCACCGCCGAGGGCACGTTGACGCTCAAGGATCAGACACGTCCGGTCTCGGTGGAGATGGAAGTGCTGCAGTCCGGCGACACGCTCATCGCGTCGGGTGCCATTCCGACGACGTGGACCGACTACCAGATCGAGCCGCCGTCACTCGGCTTCGTCACCGTCGATCCGTCCGGGACCATCGATTTCCTGATCAATCTGAATCAGCAGTAGCGGGTTCTCGCGCACGCTCGGGCGTCCATCCCGGCGGTCCGACGAGATATCCGACGCGCTCCTTCCATGACCGCGATGCCGCAACATCCCGCGCGATGTTGCGGTATTCGTGTGTCTGGAGGGTCCAGATGTTGAATGTGTCGACGGGCTTGGTGAGTCCGTAGTTGGGGCGCTCGACCTCCTCGGCGTAGGTGCCGAACAGGCGGTCCCAGATGATGAGGATGCCGCCGTAGTTCTTGTCGAGATACTGCGGATCGCGGCCGTGATGGACGCGGTGATGCGAGGGCGTGTTGAAGACGTACTCGAACGGACGCGGCAGCCGGTCGATGCGCTCGGTGTGCACCCAGAACTGGTAGACGAGGTTGATCGAGAATCCGACGAACACCATCCACGGCGGCATGCCCAACAGGGGCAGCGGTAGCCACATGATGACCTCGCCGCTGTTGTTCCACTTCTGTCGCAGCGCCGCGGCGAAGTTGAAGTACTCGCTCGAATGGTGGGACTGATGCGTCGCCCAGATGATTCGGGTCCGATGCGCGATGCGGTGATATCCGTAGAACAGCAGGTCGACGCCCAGGATCAGGATCACCCACGTGTACCAGGCGTCGGCCGGAAGATGCCACGGCGCGACGTAGACGTAGATCGCCGTGTAGGCGACGAGGGCGAGCGCCTTCCATGCCGTGGTGGTCGCGATGGATACCAGTCCCATGCTCAGGCTCGAGCGCGCATCCCTGGCGGAATAGCTACCGCGTTCACCGTCCTCGAGCTTCGCGGCCGCGATCCACTCGATCGCCAACAACAGTGCGAACGCGGGAATGGCCAGTGCCACGGGATCGCGCAGCGGTTCGGGGAGTGCATTCCACGCCGAACCGATCCACTCGCTCATCGAAACCTCCTGCGTGACAGTTAGAGGTTGAGTGTAACGCTTTTCTGTTCGGTTTCCCCAGGGCTCGTACCGTGGAGGACGGCGCACCAATCGGCCGAGAGAGCGGAGTCGGACTTGTTGCAGAAAATCGCGTCCACGATCGGACAGGTGGTCGGGTCGGCGTTGGGTGTCGTCGGTATCCGGGTCGGTACTGAGGAACCGCCGCATACGAGCCGTCGACTGACCGATGCTGTGGAGATCCGTCGTTACCGACCACGCATCGCGGCGCAGACAGTCGTCGACGCCGATGAGGAAGAGGCACGGCAGGAGGGTTTCCGCCGCCTGGCTCGCTACATCTTCGGCGGGAACGGGGGCAAGAAACGGTTCGCGATGACCGCTCCCGTCAGCCAATCCCCGGCAGGGTCGCAGAAGATCGCCATGACTGCGCCGGTATCGAGTACATCCGGCAGCGACGGGTGGGTTGTCCGGTTCTTCATGCCGGCCGAGTGGACGATGGACACGCTGCCCGAGCCCGACGACGACCGCGTGACGTTGACCGAGGTTCCGGCGGAGACGGTCGCTGTACTGCGCTTCAGCGGTGGCCGCAGCCGAGACGACGTCCGACCGCAGATCGCGGCGTTGACCGAAGCGTTGCGCGCCGAGGGCATCGAGATGCTGGGTGAGCCGATGACCTGGTTCTACGATCCGCCGTGGACCTTGGCGCCGTTGCGTCGTAACGAGGTGGTCGTGGCGGTACCGGACGGTTCCTGACGCGTCGGGGTGTCCCGCACGTGCTCGCTAATTCCCTACTGCGATGGTAGGAATTGAACGTGCACATCACGGCCAAGGCGGACTATGCGGTTCGCACGCTCGTCGAACTCGCTGCCGTCGGTGGGCAGCGGCCCGCGAAGGCCGAGGCGCTGGCCATGGCGCAGGGAATCCCGCACAAGTTTCTCGAATCGGTGCTCTCGGATCTGCGTCGCGCAGATCTCGTGTGCAGTAGGAGGGGACCCGACGGCGGCTACTGGTTGGCGCGGGAGGCGTCGGACATTTCGGTTGCCGATGTGATGAGGGCCGTCGAAGGCCCGTTGGCGTCGGTGCGCGGTCAGCGGCCCGAGGATGCGGAGTATTCCGGTCCGGCCGAGCCGCTCACCCGGGTGTGGCTGGCGGTACGCGTCAATCTGCGTGCGGTGCTCGAGGCGGTGTCGCTGGCGGACATCGTCGACAACGAGCTGCCGGACTTCGTCGGAGAGCTGATCAGCGAGCCGACCGCGTGGGCGCGTCGATGACCTGAGTCACATCCGGCGCCGGCTGTGTCGGGATCGACAAAATTGCACAGCACTGCAAACTTGCAGAACAGTGCAAGTTCCGTAGGTTGGTAATCGTGACTTCTCCGACTGGCCTTCGCGATCTGAAGAAGGCGGCCACCCGCGACGCGCTCGGCATGGCTGCCGTGCGTCTGGGCAAGGAGCACGGCATCGACGCGGTCACCGCCGACGCCATCGCGCACGAAGCGGGAGTCTCCACCCGCACGTTCCACAACTACTTCTCCAACAAGGAAGAAGCAGTTCTTCACCACATCGAAGTGTCTGCCCTCGAATGGTTCGA
This sequence comes from Rhodococcus sp. 05-339-2, assembly GCF_002258965.1. Classification (NCBI taxonomy): domain Bacteria; kingdom Bacillati; phylum Actinomycetota; class Actinomycetes; order Mycobacteriales; family Nocardiaceae; genus Rhodococcus; species Rhodococcus sp. 05-339-2. The sequence goes on along the minus strand of NZ_NOYW01000006.1, from coordinate 257,644 downwards.
GCTCCTGCGCGCCAGGCCGTCGACCGAACCGATCTGGGACTCGTTGCGGCACATCGCAATCGACCTCGTCGCGGACCCGGGCCGGGATCTGGACGACACCTTCGCGGCAGCGCGGCTGATCGAAGCCAACCCCGCCCTGATGGCCCGCAAGCTCGAGATGCACCAATCGCTGACCCGCAAACTCGGCGAAGCCATCGCCGAGCGAACCGGTACCGACATCGACACCGACCTCTACCCCAACCTGCTCCAGATGGCCGTCGGTGGTGCCGTCACGGCAGCACTGAACATCTGGGTCACCGATTCTGCAGGCGCATCGACGCCGAGGGCCCTCATCGAGGACGCCTTCGACCAACTGCGCGCTGGACTTCCCGAGCCGCAACCGTCCGAACCCAACCGAGGAGCTTGACAGTGGCCACCTATCTCTACCGAATCGGAAGATTCGCGTACCGACGCAAGGGCATCGTCCTCGGACTGTGGCTGGCAATTCTGGTGCTCGCCGGAGTGGGCGCAGCGACGCTGTCCGGCCCCACCGCGAACTCGTTCAGCATCCCGGGAACGCCCGCGCAGGCTGCGCTGGATCTGCAGTCGGAGCGGTTCGGCTCCGCCGAGGACCCGCTCACCGCCGTCAGCGCCGAGTACGTGTTCCAGGCACCCGACGGGCAGACGCTGGACACTCCGCAATACACCTCGGCGATCGACGCAACCATCGCCGAGATCGAGAAGATCGACGCCGCCAAACCCGCCGAAGGTGCGCAGCCGCTGGCGAATCCGGTTGCGGCCAATCAGTCGATCATCGAGCGATACACCGAGGCGGCAACCGAAGCGGGCACCCCGGCCGACCAGGTGGCCGCCGACGCGGCAGCCACGTCACCGCTGAGCCCCAACGGCAACGTCGGCACCGTGACCGTGCCGATCAACGTCGAACTCGCCGACGTCACCGACCAGATCCGCACCGAACTCGACGAGGCCGCGCAGCCCGCTCGTGACGCCGGACTGACCGTCCTCCTCGGCGGCACCGTCGCGCAGGAGAACGTCGCGCCCGGCGGTACGTCGGAAATCGTCGGTCTGGCCGTCGCCGCCGTCGTGCTGCTCATCATGTTCGGATCCGCCGCGGCCGCCAGCCTGCCGCTCATCACCGCCATCGTCGGAATCGGTATCTCGAGCCTGGCGATCACCACGGCGTCCGGCTTCGCGAGCCTGTCGTCGTTCACGCCGGTCCTCGCGATCATGATCGGTCTGGCCGTCGCGATCGACTACTCGCTGTTCATCCTCGCCCGTTATCGCCACGAACTGACGTTGACGGACGACCGAGAGGAAGCCGTCGGACGGTCCGTGGGAACCGCGGGCTCGGCTGTGGTGTTCGCCGGTGCCACCGTGCTCATCGCCCTCGTCGCCCTGCGCGTCGTCGGGATTCCGTTCCTCTCCCAGATGGGCCTCGCCGCAGGTTTCGCGGTGTTCATCGCGGTACTGATCGCACTGACGTTCCTGCCGGCGATGCTCGGCCTCTACAAGGGCAAGGCCTTCGCGGGCAAGATCAAGTTCGTCAACACCACCGACCCGGAAGACCCGAACGCCACGCCGACCAACGGACTTCGCTGGGCCCGATTCCTGGTCAAGAGGCCCGCGCTGGGACTCATCGGCGGCATCGTCCTGCTCGGTGTCATCGCAGGACCCACCACCGGTCTGTCGCTGGCACTGCCGTCGACCGCCACCGCCGACCCGTCGACGCCTGCACGTCAGGCCTACGACGTCGTCGACGAGGGCTTCGGTCCCGGACGCAACGGCCCGCTGCTGGTCATCGCCGACGCTTCCGGCGTGGCCGAGGCCGATCGCACGGCGTCGTTCGGCAAGGTCGTCGAGACCATCACCGGGCAGTCCGACGTCACCAACGCCCAGATCATCGCCGTCAACCAGGCCGGGGACACCGCACAGATCCTGGTCACTCCGTCGTCCTCACCGAACAGTGAGCAGACGAAGAACCTCGTGGCGAATCTGCGCGACGCCGAACCGGGCGTGGTGGCCAGTGACGGCGTCTCCTACGGAGTCACCGGTCAGACGGCACTCGAGCTCGACGTCTCCGAACGACTGCAGGACGCGTTGATCCCGTACCTGGCAGTGGTCGTCGGTCTGGCCTTCGTTCTGCTGATGCTCGTGTTCCGCTCCATCCTGGTGCCGCTGACCGCAACGCTCGGGTTCCTGCTCAGCGTGCTCGCGACCTTCGGTGCCACGGTGTTCATCTTCCAAGAGGGCGGCCTCGGCCTGATCTCCAACCCGCAGCCGATCGTCAGCTTCATGCCGATCTTCCTCATCGGTGTGGTGTTCGGTCTCGCGATGGACTACCAGGTGTTCCTCGTCTCGCGTATGCGTGAGGAATTCGTTCACGGAGCCGCCGCCAAGGATGCCGTCGTCAACGGGTTCAAGTACGGCGCACGCGTGGTCACCTCGGCTGCGGTCATCATGATCTCGGTGTTCGCCGCGTTCATCGCCGAGCCGGACTCGTTCATCAAGTCCATCGGATTCGCGCTCGCCGCGGCCGTGTTCTTCGACGCGTTCGTCGTGCGGATGGTGCTGATTCCCTCGGTGATGGCATTGATGGGCGACAAGGCCTGGTGGCTGCCGAAGTGGCTGGACAAGATCCTGCCCAACGTCGACATCGAAGGTGCCAAGCTGAAGACGGCACCGGAGAAGACGACCGAGTAACGGTCTGAGCCGGTCGGCCGAAGATTACCCGCAACACTCGAAAAACGGAGAGACTGTTATCCATGTGTACGAGTAATCTTCGGCCATCATGCTGATTCCCCTGCTGCGCACGTATCTGGCCCCGTACAAGATGCCGATCGTCGCGCTGGTTCTGCTGCAATTGGTCGCCACGCTGGCGGCCCTGTTCCTGCCCAGTCTCAACGCCGACATCATCGACAAGGGTGTGACCACCGGCGACACCGGCTACATCCTCTCGGCCGGTGGCGTCATGTTGCTGGTGTCGGCGGTGCAGATCATCAGCTCGGTCGCGGCGGTGTTCATCGGTGCGCGCGCAGCCATGGGTGTCGGACGCGACCTGCGCGGTGCCATCCTGCATCGCGTCGGTACGTTCTCCGCCCGTGAGGTCGGCCAGTTCGGTGCGCCGTCGCTGATCACCCGCAACACCAACGACGTTCAGCAGGTGCAGTTGGTGATCGTCATGGGGTTCACCATCGTGGTGATGGCCCCGATCATGTGCGTCGGCGGCATCGTGATGTCGCTGCGCGAGGATCTCGGGCTGTCCTGGATCCTGCTCATCGCCGTGCCGGGTCTGGCCATCTCGATGGGTCTGATCATCGTCAAGATGGTGCCGGCGTTCCGCTCCATGCAGAAGCGCATCGATGCCGTCAATCGTGTTCTGCGTGAACAGATCACCGGCATCCGCGTGGTACGGGCGTTCGTTCGCGAGGACTTCGAGGTCGACCGTTTCGGGGCGGCCAACAGCGCGCTCACCGATACCGCCCTTCGCGTCGGACGGCTCATGGCCCTGATGTTCCCGACGGTCATGCTCATCAGCAACGTCACCAGCGTCGCCGTCATCTGGTTCGGCGGCCACGCGATCGACGACGGCACGATGCAGATCGGCTCTCTCACAGCACTTCTGAGCTACATCATGCTGATCCTCATGTCGGTGATGATGGCGTCGTTCATCGCGATGATGGTGCCCCGTGCGTCGGTGTGCGCCGACCGCATCAGCGAGGTCCTCGCCACCGAATCCTCGGTCGTGTTGCCCGACAAGCCGAAGACGTTCACGTCCTCGCCGGGAACGGTCGAGCTCGTCAACGCCGAATTCTCCTTCCCCGGAGCCGAGTATCCGGTGCTGTGCGGGGTGAACCTGCGGGCCGAGGCAGGCAAGGTCACCGCCATCATCGGCGGTACCGGCTCGGGAAAGTCCACTCTCGTCAACCTGATTCCGCGACTGATCGACGTCACCGGCGGTGAGGTACGCGTCGGCGGAGTCGACATTCGTGAACTCGATTTGGACCTGCTGCGCTCGGAGATCGGTCTGATTCCGCAGAAGCCGTACCTGTTCTCGGGCACCATCGCGAGCAACCTGCGTTACGGCAAATCCGACGCCACCGACGCCGAACTGTGGGAAGCACTCGAGATCGCCCAGGGTGCCGACTTCGTTCGGGCCATGCCCGAGGGACTGGAAACACCCGTCGCCCAGGGCGGTACGACGGTCTCCGGCGGTCAGCGGCAACGCCTCGCCATCGCCCGCGCGTTGGTCCGCAAACCCAGCATCTATCTGTTCGACGACTCGTTCTCCGCGCTGGACCTCACCACCGACGCCAATCTGCGTGCGGCGCTGAAGGCAGTGACGCGAGATGCGTGCATGATCGTTGTCGCTCAACGCGTCTCGACCATCATCGACGCCGATCAGATACTCGTACTCGACGACGGAAAGCCGGTAGGTGTGGGTACCCACGACCAATTGATGGCCGATTGCCCCACCTACGCCGAGATCGTCGACTCGCAGCACGCCGTGGGTGCACTGTGACCGCGCAGGTGGAGAAGGCGGAAGAGGAGGACATCGCTCCCGTCTCCAAGACTGTGAAGCCGGGAACCAAGGCCCGCAACTTCAAGGGCTCGTTCAAACGACTGATCGGCCTGCTCGCTCCCGAGCGAGTGCTCCTGTCGATCATGCTGGCGTTCGGTATCGCCAGCACCGTGCTCACCGTCGCCGCGCCCAGCGTCCTCGGACACGCGACGGACCTCATCTTCAACGGTGTGGTCGGCCGCGAGCTCGATCCGGGTCAGACCAGAGACCAGGCCATCGACCAGCTGCGCGCCCAAGGCAACGACTCCATCGCGGATCTGGTGTCCGGCACGAACCTGACTCCCGGAGCCGGAATCGACTTCGGTGCAGTCGGAACCGTACTGATGTGGGTCCTGGTTCTGTATGTGCTCTCTGCGGTGCTGGCCTGGGCGCAGGGATACATCCTCAACATCGCGCTGCAGCGTCGAATCCTGTTGCTGCGCGGCAGCGTCGAAGCCAAGGTGCATCGACTGCCGCTGAAGTACTTCGACAACAATGCTCGCGGCGAGACGCTGAGCCGCGTCACCAACGACATCGACAACGTCTCGACCAGCCTGCAGCAGACGCTGAGCCAATTGATCACCGGCATCCTCACCGTCCTGGGCATCCTCGGCGTCATGATCTGGATCTCGCCGTTGCTCGCTCTCGTTGCGGTGCTGACCATTCCGGCGTCGTTCGCGGTCACCGCCGTCATCGCCAAGCGTTCACAGCCGCACTTCGTCGCGCAGTGGAAGCACACCGGCAAGCTCAACGCGCAGATCGAAGAGACCTACACGGGCCACGAGATCGTCAAGGCCTTCGGCCGTCAGGCCGACGTGGAACGCGAATTCGGCGACCGCAACGAGAAGCTGTTCCAATCGAGCTTCCGGGCGCAGTTCATCTCCGGCATGATCATGCCCGTCATCATGTTCCTCGGGAACATCAACTACGTGGTCATCGCCGTCGTCGGCGGGCTGCGGGTCGCGTCGGGCACGCTCACGCTCGGTGAGGTGCAGGCGTTCATCCAGTACTCGCGTCAGTTCACGCAACCGCTCACCCAGGTGGGTTCGATGGTCAACCTGGTGCAGTCGGGTGTGGCGTCCGCCGAGCGCATCTTCGAGGTGCTCGACGCCGAGGAAGAGGACGCGGACCCGGCCGATGCCGTGCGACCCACTCAGCGCCGAGGACGCGTCGAATTCGAGAACGTCTCGTTCGGCTACTCGCCCGCCCGCCCGCTGATCGAGAACCTGTCGCTGGTTGCCGATCCCGGGCATCTGGTCGCGATCGTCGGACCGACCGGTGCTGGCAAGACCACCCTGGTGAACCTGATCATGCGGTTCTACGAGATCGATTCCGGCCGTATCACCCTCGACGGCGTCGACACCATGAAGATGACCCGCGAAGAATTGCGAGCCCGTACCGGAATGGTGCTGCAGGACACCTGGCTGTTCGGCGGAACCATTCGCGACAACATCGCCTACGGTGACCCGAGTGCCAGCGAGGAGGAAATCCTCGAGGCCGCGCGGGTGAGCTACGTCGACCGATTCGTGCACTCGTTGCCCGACGGCTACGACACGATCATCGACGAGGAAGGCAACAACGTCAGCGCCGGTGAGAAGCAGCTCATCACCATTGCCCGCGCCTTCCTGGCCAAGCCGCTGATCCTCATCCTCGACGAGGCCACGAGCTCCGTCGACACCCGCACCGAACTGCTGGTGCAGAAGGCCACCGCGAAGCTGCGCACCGATCGCACCAGTTTCGTTATCGCGCATCGGCTTTCCACAATCCGCGACGCGGACACCATCGTGGTGATGGAGAACGGCAGCATCGTCGAGCAGGGCAATCACGAGGAACTGCTCGCGGCCAGGGGTGCCTACTTCCGGCTGAATGCGGCTGGAGCGGCTGCGCCGCAGGTGCACGGAAATTCGTAGCAGGCTACGAATTTCCACTCACAAGCCGCGGAGCGGCATACTGACGCGGTGAGTTCCTCCAGTTTCGGCTTCGATATCGGCACCCGGCTCGACGGTGAGCTCGGTCGTACCGGCACCATCCACACTCCGCACGGTGACATCGCCACCCCCGCGTTCATCGCGGTGGGTACCAAGGCGACCGTCAAAGCAGTGCTGCCGGAGGCGATGAAGGAACTCGGCGCGCAGGCGGTGCTCGCCAATGCGTACCACCTGTATCTGCAGCCGGGCTCGGACATCGTCGACGAGGCGGGTGGGCTGGGCAAGTTCATGAACTGGGACGGGCCGACGTTCACCGACAGCGGCGGATTCCAGGTGATGTCCCTTGGCGTGGGATTCAAGAAGGTCATCTCGATGGACGCCTCGCGGGTGGAGTCCGACGACGTCATCGCCGAGGGCAAGGAACGCCTCGCGCATGTCGACGACGACGGGGTGACGTTCAAGTCCCACCTCGACGGCTCCAAGCATCGATTCACCCCCGAGGTCTCGATGCAGATTCAGCATCGCCTCGGTGCCGACATCATGTTTGCGTTCGACGAACTGACGACGCTGATGAATACCCGCGGCTACCAGGAGAAGTCGGTCGATCGGACGCAGGCGTGGGCCAAGCGATGCGTCCTCGAACACGAACGGCTCACGGTCGAGCGCGCCGACAAGCCGTACCAGGCCCTGTTCGGGGTGGTCCAGGGCGCGCAGTACGAGGATCTGCGACGCAAGGCTGCACACGATCTCGAGACCATCACCGGAGAGACCGGCAGAGGATTCGACGGCTACGGCATCGGCGGCGCACTCGAGAAGCAGAACCTCGGCACCATCACCCGGTGGGTGAACGAGGAACTGCCCGAGCACAAGCCGCGGCACATGCTCGGCATCAGCGAGCCGGACGACTTCTTCACCGCCATCGAGAACGGTGCCGACACCTTCGATTGCGTCAATCCCTCACGGGTGGCGCGCAATGCGGCGATCTACGTGCCGACGGGCCGTTTCAACATCAACACCGCCAAGCATCGACGCGACTTCACCCCGATCGACGACAGCTGCGACTGCTACACCTGCGCGCACTACACCAAGGCGTACATCCATCACCTGTTCAAGGCCAAGGAGATGCTTGCCTCGACGCTGTGCACCATCCACAACGAGCGCTTCACGGTCAAGCTCGTCGACGACATCCGCGCCTCGATCGAGCAGGGACGCTTCCCAGAGTTCAAGACCGAGTTCCTGGGTCGGTTCTATGCTGCGAAGACTGCGTGAGCTGATCTTCCAGCTCCGAAATACGCTGTAGCAGTTCCTGTTCCCGCTCAGCCGCCTTGCGCTGGTAGACCTCGGACAGCTCCGCGAGGTAATTCGCGTCATAGCGGGGAATGATGCTGCGGGTGCAGTTCCAGTCGAAGGCCTCGACGTCGATGACGACGCTGCGTTCGCATGTGGCGGCGACGGTCGTGTCGCCGATCCTTCTCAGTCGGGCCAACAGCTCGGGATCGTCCGCCGCTTCGACGGTACGGGCCCGCCCGTAGAGCTTGAGACGTTGCCGCAGAGGATAATTCACCAGAAACAGTGCGACGCGGTCATCGTGGTCGAGATTGGCCGCCGTGACGTACTGATGGTTGCCGGCGAAGTCGGCGAAGCCGAGAGTGTGATCGTCGAGGACCTGCAGAAAGCCCTTCGGTCCACTTCGATACTGGATGTAGGGCCACCCGGTCTCGGCGACGGTGGCGATCTGGAACTGATCCAACGCGCGAATCATGGCCTTCTCGCGAGTGTCGAGAGGCGTCGGGCCGTCGTCGGGACGCTCGGTCTGCGAGCCATAGGCGGTGTAGCTGCCGTCGACCTTCTGCCGCGCAATCGCGGCAGGGCCGAACATCAAGTGGTGATAGTGGTTGTTCTGCGGCATCTCACGGTGTCCTGGGATCGGTCAGTTCGGTCTGCATGGTGTCGACGAGCTCGCCGACGAAGCTCTCGAACTCCGCGAGCATGTCGGGTGGGTACCGGGCCATCATCGTGTCGAGACGGTTACCCAGGGGGCCGAAGAACTCGTCGGCCATCTCGTGCACGCTGGACCCACTTCGTAGTGTCACGGTACGTCGATCGGTGCCCTCTCTTGTGCGCCGAACGTGTCCGGCCCGTTCGAGTCGGTCTATCAGTGTCGAGGTGGCCCCTGAGGTGAGTTGTACCCGCTCTGCCAGTCGAGACGGGGACAACGGGACGCCGCGTTCTTCGGCGTAGACGATCTCCATCAGCGCTTCTCCGTCGGTGGGATGCAGTCCGGACCACTGGGCGAACCGTCGGCTGAATTGATTGAAGGCGGATCCGTACGTTCGCAGCGCCTCCATCAGGCGGGTTCGTTGTTCGGCAATGTCGGACCGATCGTCGCTCATCGAATCGCCTCGCTTCTGCTGCATGGTGCCCCGCGTGCACGGAGCTGCGTTGACAATCTACCGAGCCTCGATATAACTTCACCATAAAGTAACTTTACCGTGGAGGTAGTTCGATGACGATGTCCCCTTCGTTGCGCCGTTGGCTCGGTCTGATCGCCATCGCGCTCGGTGTCGCGCTCATCGTCGTCGACACCACGATCGTCAACGTGATCGTGCCCTCGATCATCGACGATCTCGGTATCGATTCCGCTCAGGCGCAATGGATTCAGGAGTCCTACGCCATCGTTTTCGCCGCGCTGCTCCTGCTGGTCGGCCGCATCTCCGACATCGTGGGTGCACGAAGAGTCTTTGTGACAGGCGTCGTTGTCTTCGGAATCTCGAGTCTGTTGGCCGGTGTCGCCACCAGTGGCGAGTTGTTGATCGGAGCCAGGTTTCTCCAAGGTGTGGGTGGCGCGCTGATCCTGCCGACGTCGTTGGCGCTACTGAATGCGACGTTCACCGGGAAGGCCCGTGGGCAGGCGTTTGCGGTGTGGGGCTCGACAATCGGAGCTGCGTCGGCCCTCGGCCCACTCCTCGGTGGATGGCTTGCGGAACACGCATCGTGGCGTTGGGCATTCGGCATCAACATCCCCCTCGTCGCCCTCATTCTCGTCGCTTCGCTGTTGTTCATCGATCGGTCACCGCGTGTATCCGGACGAATCGACTCACTCGGTGCGGTGCTGTCGATCGCCGGGCTCGGACTGTTGGCGTTCGGGCTCATCGAAGGGCGCACATACGGCTGGGTTGCGTCCACGGAGCCATTCGAGTTGTTCGGGGCGACCTGGGGCGTGGGCGTCTCCGTGGTGTTCGTGTCGTTGGCGCTGTCCGCATTGTCGTTGGCGACCTTCGTTGTTCGACAACGAGCCCTCAGCCGCGGTGCCGATACGAACAAGGCCTTGATGGACACCCGCCTGTTCTCCATCGCTTCGTTCCGCGGTGGCAATATTGCGACACTGCTGATCGGGCTGGGTGAGTTCGGAATCATCGCCGTACTACCGTTGTGGCTGCAATTCACGTTGGGATACAGCGCAGTCCAGGCCGGTGCCATGCTCGTTCCCATCGCGATCGGCAGCTTCGTCGCCAGCGGGGCGAGTTTCGGTCTCGCAGCCTCGCTTTCGCCGTTGAACCTGGTTCGGATCGGGCTGGGCCTCGAGGTGGTCGGGCTTGCCGGGCTGGGGTTTGTCGCGGCGGTGGACAGTCCGTGGTGGCACATCGCGATCGTGTTGTTCTTCTATGGAATCGGTGTCGGATTCGCAACTGCTCAGGTTACGAACGTCGTTCTCGACGACGTGCCCACCGCCAGTGCCGGTCAGGGATCCGGAATTCAGAGTGCCTTCCGGCAACTGGGTTCCGCCCTGGGTATCGCGGTGCTGACGACGACCTTCTTCACCACTCTCGGCTCGCAGGTACGTGACTCGCTCACGGGAGTTCCGGATGCCGAGATGCTGGCGCGGTCGATCACCGACAGTGCAGGCGGAGCTATCGCCGGATTCGCGAGCCTCCCCGAAACGGAGTTTGTCGCCGACGCCGCGCGTGACGCTATGACGCACGGGGTCAACCTGGGAGGGTTCATCGCAGCCGGCTTCGTCGCGTTCGGACTGCTTGCCACCGCTCTGATTCCGAACCGACCAGCGCAGTCGGTTCCGCGGAGCGACGCGCACGAGGATGTCGCAGCATGACGGCGTCGGGTGGCGACGAACAGGATGAGGATCGGGAAAGCGCTCGTCCGGCGACGTTTCTGGACATGTTCGTTGCACTGGATGCAGCCCTCCGCAACCCCGACGAGAACGGGATCGAACGCAAGACTCGCTGAACGTGGTACTACTGAATGTGTAGTACTTCGTGATGCTTGGGGGGACCACCATGTTCGACGCCCTGCCGCTGACTTCGTCGCAGGCCGACATCTGGCTGGCCCAGCAGTTCATGCCCGACGTTTCGTTCGCGATTGCGTACTACGTCGACATCGTCGGCACCGTGAACGTCGACACCCTGGCTGCCAGCGGCAGCACGGCGCATCGAGAATTCTCCTCGTCGACGATGCGAATCGCCGAGGTCGACGGCATTCCGATGCAACGATTCGTGGACGCGGATACCGAGGCGGTGGAGATTCTCGACTTCCGTGAACACGTACGTCCGGAAGAAACAGCCCGACAGTGGATGAACGACGACTGCCGAACGCCCTTCTCGATGGACGGACAGCTGGTGCGCTTGCGGGTTCTGCGCGTCGGGGACGACCGTGTGTTCTGGTACACCCGAGCCCACCACATCGCGCTCGACGGTTATGCGTCGATGAAGGTGCTCGAGCGGGCGGCGACGCTGTACTCGGCAATGCTCGGTGGCGTCCAGCCCGAGCCGATCGATGCCACTTCACCGGCCGAGCTCCTGGCCGAGGACGAGCGCTACCGAACGTCCACCCGCGCGCGACGCGATCGGGCGCATTGGGCCTTCGCCGATCTGGGCTGTGGCGCGCCATGGGGGCGAAGTGCCCAGCCTGCATCGGCGCCGATCGTCGTCGGCGAGGATCGATCGATCTCTCGGACCGCTTCGGGTCGTGCGACGTCGACGGTGGTGATCGCCGCGTTCGCCGCGTACCTGGCGCGTATGGACGACGCCGACGACGTGGATCTGTCGTTGCCTGTCTCTGCGCGGCCGACAGCACTGCTGCGCCGGGCCGGGTCGTCGTTGTCGCATGTGTTGCCGTTGCGGTTGCCGGGCGTCGGATCGGCGACGGTGAACAACGTGGTCAAGTCGGTCGAGGTGGCGATCGGAGCCGTACTTCGGCATCAGCGCAGCCGACCACCGGTGTCCGAGAGTGGACATGCAGTGCGCGCAGGGCGTTTCGGGCCGACGATCAACGTGATGATGTTCGCGAACACTGTGGCCGTCGGCGACTTCGACGGTGAGATCGACATTCTGACCACGGGCCCGGTGTCGGACCTCGCCGTCAACATCTATCCCGGTCGAGGTGGAGAGCGGCCGCGCATCGACTTCGAGGCCAACCCCGCCGCGTACACGCCGAGCGACCTCGCTCGCCACCACCGACGGTTCCTGCACTTTCTCGACCGTTTTGCCGAGTCCGGTTGCGGGGACTCCGCGGTAGCAGACCTCGACCTGTTCTTGCCGGAGGAGCCGCGTACGAACCCCGCGTCGGTGGGCGTGGCCGTGACGGAGCCGGGATCGCTGAACGACGTGTTCTCGACGGTAATCACGCAGCACGGCAACCGAATTGCGATCCAGGATGGGGAGGTGTCGGTCACCTACGCAGAGTTGGACACGAGAGTCGCCGCACTCGCATCCGCATTGACTGCCCGAGGAATCGGCACCGAGGACCGGGTCGCCGTGCGCATCGGCCGATCCGTCGAGGGAGTCGTCGCGTTCTGGGCGATCGCACGAGTGGGTGCGGTGTACGTCCCGGTAGACCCCAGCCACCCCCGCGAGCGAGCGGAGTTCGTGATGCGAGACAGCGGAGCGGTGGTGGGCCTGTGCAGCGGAGGCGGCCAGTTCGGTGAGGTGGAGTGGTTGGACCTCGATGATGTTCTCGCGGAGGGTGGCCCGGGCGATGAATCCACGCCGACTGCACCGCACCGAGCGGCATACGTCATCTACACCTCCGGCTCCACCGGCACCCCCAAGGGCGTCGTCGTCACCCACGATGGCATCGCCGCTCTGGTGCAACAGATTCGGAGCAGCTACGACCTCGACGTCGAGTCGCGAGTTTGTCATCTGGCCTCGCCCGTATTCGACACGGCCATCGTCGAAGTGTTGGCCGCAGCGACCGCAGGCGCGGCAGTGGTGATCGCGCCGCCGGACAGCTACGGCGGCGCAGAACTGTCGGAACTGATTGCCCGGCACACAATTACACATCTGTTGATCACACCCTCCGCGCTGGCGACGTTGGATCCCGCAGCACTGGCGGGCGTCGGGACCATCGTCATCGGCGGTGAAGCGGCCCCGCAGGATACGGTCGACCGCTGGTCGGTGGATCGACGACTGCTCAATGCGTACGGCCCCACCGAGACGACCTGCAGTGTCACCATGACGGCGCCACTGAACCCGGGCAGCGCAGACGGGATCGGTCGAGCCATGGTGGGGGCGGTGATTCACCTCCTCGATCGAACTCTGCGGCCCGTTCCGTCGGGTGCGGTCGGCGAAATCTACATCGAGACCCTCGGCGTCGCGCGCGGATATCTCGGTCGCACGCCGGATACAGCGGCGCGCTTCGTCGCGAACCCGTTCGGGAGTTCAGGACTGCGGATGTTCCGCAGCGGAGATCGGGCGCGTCTGCGCGGCGACGGGACGCTGGAATTCCTCGGCCGCTCCGACGATCAGATCAAGATTCGAGGAAATCGCGTCGAACTGGGGGAGATCGACGCAGCGCTACGATCGCTTCCCGAGGTTGCTGCAGCATCGTCGGCTCTGCGACGCAGCCGTACCGGGGACGCCCGTATCGACGGTTACGTCGTGGCCGGCCGCAGCGAACAGGTGCTCGACACCGAACGCATTCGTCGGGATCTCGCGGGGCGATTGCCTGCCCACATGGTGCCGGCGACCATCTCGATCCTCGACGAGATTCCGCTGACGCTCAATCGCAAGGTCATTCGCGGCGCACTTCCTGTTCCCAGCCCGACCGCTCGGTCGACCGGTACTCCGATCGAGCCGTCCGGTGCCACCGAGGAAATGGTGGCGGCAGCGTTCGCACGGATCCTCGGCCGCGACGGTATCGATTGTGCGGCATCGTTCTTCGATCTCGGAGGTGACTCGTTGGCGGCGACCAGAGTCGTCGGATCGGTGCGGGCCGAGGCTTCGGTCGAGATCGGTGTGCGAGACCTCGCCGAGGCCCCGTCCGTTCGGGCGCTGGCGGCTCGGATCGATACTCGTCGACTCCATGGGCTGCAGCAGGATTCGCGACCGGAGGCGGGAACGTCCGACGGCGTCGCCGCCATCCCGCTCGCGCCGCAGCAGCGGCATATCGATCGGAGCGCGCCGCTACCGCTGTACAACCTGCCATTCTCGGTCACGATCTCCGGTCGGTTCCACGCCGAGGTGGCCTTGGAAGCGTTGACCGACCTGATCGATCGGCACAGCACGCTGCGTACGCGCTATCCGGATGTCGATGGGGCCCCGGCTCAGGTGGTCGAGCCCAATTGCGCTGTGGCGGAGATGAACCTCGACGTTGTCGACTTCGACGACGCCGCAGTGTGGGACACCCTCGAGAGACCGTTCGATGTGCGCACCGAGTTCCCGATCCGGGCTCGCCTGTTCGCGGTTGCGTCCGACCGCCATGTACTCGCGTGCGCCGTTCACCACAGTGCGGCGGACGGTTGGTCGCTGGGGCTGTTGGCGTCGGATTTCGTCCTGGCGTATCACGCCAGGATCGCGGGCACCGCACCGTCGTGGCCCGAACTACCGCTGCAGTACGCCGATTACAGCGTCTGGGCCGCCGACCGCGACGTGTCGGCCGATCTCGACTTCTGGCGCACGGAACTGGCAGACATGCCCAGCTCGAGAGGCTTGCCGTTGGACCGACCGCGCAGGCAGGAATGGGACTTCACCGGCTCCCGCACGTCGCTTCGTTTCGATGCAGACGCCACCGAGAGAATGTCGGATCTGGCGCAACGTTGCGGGACAGGCCGATTCACCGTGCTTCGTGCGGCGCTGTTGATCTTGCTCGCAGAGACGACGAAATCGACCGACCTCGTCGTCGGAACCCCGGTGGCCGGTCGCGACGACCCGAGACTCGAGCAGCTGGTCGGTACCTTCACCAATACCGTTGCGATACGTACGGACATCGGGTCCGCAACGAGCGTCGAGGACGTCGTGCAGTCGGCTCGGGTCAGTGAACTGCGTGCCTTCGACCACGCATCGGTACCGTTCGAGGACGTCGTCGCCCACCTCGGTGCCCAGTCGACGGAGGCGCGGCATCCGATCTTCCAGGTGGCACTGTCGTTGGATGTCTTCACCGCCGCAGCCTTCGACGTCGGGGACGTGCGATTCGAGATCACGCCGCGGCCCCTCGACATCGCCAAGTGCGACCTTCACTTCCACGTCACCGAACATCGAGACAGTGAAGGTGAGGCTATCGAGAGTTCGGTCGATATCGTCTATCCCACAACACTGTTCGACGCTGATACCGCGCTGGAGTTGAGCCGGTGTTTCGAGCGGATCGTGCACGCGATGATCGCAGCTCCGGACTCGGCGTGGCGGGATCTGCTCGCGATCGAACCGCCGACGTAGTTACTACACGGTGTGTAGCATGTGCGGTGCGTGAGGTGCACGCGACTTCGAAGCCAGCGGGAGAACGTATGTCCACCTTCAACGGCCTTCCGGCCCACATTCTGCTCGTTCACTTCATCGTGGTGCTGGCACCGCTGACCGCGATCCTCGCCGTCGCCGCCAGCATCTGGTCCGGCGTGCGCAGCCGGCTCGTGTGGCTCATCGCAGCCCTGGCGGTGATCACCCTGGTGCTCACTCCACTGACGACGGAGGCAGGCGAGTGGCTCGAGAAGCGTGTCCCCGAGACCGCGGCCGTCGAACAGCACACCGAGATCGGTGACTGGATGATCTACTTCTCGGTCGGCTTGGTGATCGTCGCTGCGTTGCTCGTGTTCCTGCACCTTCGTGAGCGTCGCGGCAACGCGCCTGTGCGGTGGCAGTCGATTGCAGTGGTGGTGTTGGCAGTGGTGATCGGAGCGACCACAATCGTCCAGGTGTACAGAATCGGAGAGTCCGGCGCGCGCGCCGCGTGGGACGACGTATCGGTGACCGCCGGCGATGAGTGAGCCCGAGCCGAGCCTGCACGAGCACGAACCACACGGAGATCTGTCCGGTCGGTTGAACTGGCTGCGGGCCGGGGTGCTGGGTGCCAACGATGGCATCGTCTCCACCGCCGGTCTGGTCGTCGGTGTCGCTGCTGCCACCACCGACCGCGGGTCGCTGCTGACCGCGGGCGTTGCTGGCCTTGTCGCGGGGGCCGTATCCATGGCGCTCGGGGAGTACGTGTCGGTGAGCACGCAACGTGACGCCGAACGTTCTCTGCTGATCAAGGAGCGGCGGGAACTGGCAGAAGAGCCCGAGGAGGAGTTGGCGGAACTGGCTGCGCTCTACGAGGCCAAGGGGCTCTCTACCGAGACCGCGCAGAAGGTTGCGCAGGAGCTGACCGACCACGATCCGTTTGCTGCACACGTCGACATCGAATTGGGAATCGACCCGGATGCGTTGACCAATCCGTGGCAAGCGGCTGCGTCGTCGGCGGTGTCGTTCATCAGCGGTGCCCTTCTGCCGTTGCTCTCGATCCTGCTTCTGCCTGCTTCGCAACGCATTCCGGTCACATTCGTCGTCGTGTTGCTGGCTCTGGCGTTGACCGGAACCATCAGCGCACGCCTCGGTGGAGCGCCGAGTCGCCCGGCGGTGACTCGAATCGTGATCGGTGGCGCGATCGCGATGGCCGTCACGTATGCGATCGGCCAACTGGCGGGCGTCGCGGGTATCTGAGATCAGCGAAAGATCGCTGTCGCCGCTTCGCCGGTTTCCGGTGCGATGACGTCCTGGACGACGTCGAACAGTGATACCGAGATGACTGCGAACGTCAGAATCAAGATCACTCCGGCGGCGAAGACTCGGCGATCCTGACGCGACGGCGGTGGTTCGCTCAGGGCCTGCACCCGGCGTACGACATCTCCGCCCGTGCCGGCGAGGGTGCGCGGACCCCGCTCGACGTGGGCACGCAGCAGAGCGATTCTGGCGATGGCGGACAACGTGTCCGGACGACTGTGTGCGGCTGCGCTCTCGTCCGCATGACGCTCCGCAGCGTGGCGCACCCTGGCGGCGATCGGTTGCAGGATCGGGTCGAATTGCGTTGCGATCTCGCACATCTGGATCCAGAAGCTGTGGCGGTGTCGAAGATGCGCATGTTCGTGCTCGATCACTGCGCGTAACTCGTTGTCCGACAGCGCCTGTGCAAGTCCCGTCGTGATCACGACGGCACCGCCGCCGGAAGGAACGGCGAACGCGTCGGGCATGTCGGTCTCGACGAGCACGACGCCGCCCGATTCCCGTGCCTGCGCCCCGAACTCGGATGCGATGGACGACCCCACGGCGACGCGTCGAACATGTTGTGTCACTTCGAGAATGCGCCACAGAATCCATACGGCGATACCGGCACCCAGCGCTACCGATGCGATCTCGCCCGACGCCAGCAGCACCGCCGCGAGTGCCGCCATCGACGACAGGACCGCGAAGGCGGTGACCACGGACAGCAGTGGAAACAGGACGACGGCGGTCTGTGGGTTCAGTCGCCGGTCGATGTGCTCGGATCCGAATCGGAGACCGATCGACAGCAGCCACGGGAGGGCTGCAACGACCAGCAGGAGGGTCATGGCCGAGTCTCGTCGGCCTTCGCCAACAGGCTGCGCAGCGTTGCCTCGTCCTCGGGGTCGAGTGAGGCGACGAAGCTGGCCAGCACGTCGGCGCGTTCTGGTCTGGCTCCGAGCTCGGTGCGCATGCGCATTGCAGCCCGAAGCGCGGGGATCTCGTCGACCGGAGCGTTGAGGGTGTAGACGAAGGACCGCCCACGGCGCTCGCGATCGACGAGGCCTTTGCCGTGCAAACGCACCAGTGCGGTCATGACGGTGGTGTGGGCCAGGTCGGACCCGAGATGCTCGCGAGCCTGGGCCACCGACAGTTCCGTGTGCGCGCCGAGCAACTCGAGGATCGATTCCTCCAACTGTCCGGACGCTCTACGCACTGCACTTCCTCACTCGAGTCGATTACTTCGAGGATAGGCCACGTTCACGCCCGTCTTCGAGGCGTGGATATGTCACTGATCTAGCGGGCGGCGTGATCGTGTAATACTCTTGGCCCTGTCGGACCACCACCTCGAGGACTAGTCATGGGCGTCGAAGCCAATACTCGCGCGATAGAGAAGAACGTCGTCACCGACTTCAGTGACCGCATGAGCTACAGCGCGTACCTGGACCTCGACACTCTGCTCAGCGCCCAGAAGCCGGTGAGTAGACCGGAGCATCACGACGAACTGCTGTTCATCATTCAGCACCAGACCACCGAGCTGTGGCTCAAGCTGGTCATTCACGAGACGCTGGCCGCCAGAGCGGCTCTGGACGTCGACGACATCGGCACCGCACTCAAATGTGTCGCCCGGGTCAAACACATCCAGAAGACACTGACCGAGCAGTGGTCGGTGCTGGCGACATTGACCCCGACGGAGTACTCGCAGTTCCGCGACTTCCTCGGTAACTCCTCGGGTTTCCAGTCGTACCAGTACCGGGCGGTGGAATTCGTGCTCGGCAACAAGAATGCGGGCATGCTGAAGGTCTTCGAGTCGGATCCGGCTGCGCATGAGCTGCTGTCGACGCTGTTGCATCAGCCGAGCCTGTACGACGCATTGTGGCGGTCGTTGGCGCGGCAGGGGTACGACGTACCGGCATCAGCCCTCGATCGCGACGTCACTGCGGCATACACGTTCAACGAGGACCTGATGCCGCTGATCACATTCGTCTACGAGAACCACACCGAGCACTGGGCGGTGTACGAGGCCTTCGAGGAGTTCGTCGATCTGGAGGAGAACTTCCAGCTCTGGCGCTTCCGTCACATGCGGACGGTGCTCCGTACCATCGGAATGAAGAGCGGAACCGGTGGATCGAGTGGAGTCGGATTTCTGCAGAAGGCGCTCGAGCTCACCTTCTTTCCCGAATTACTCGCTGTGAGAACGGATATCGGACGATGACGCAACGCGTAGACGAACTGGACGCCCAGGATCCACTCCGTAGCTACCGCGACAGATTCCTCGGTAGCGACGACCCGTCGATCAGCGCGTATCTCGATGGAAACTCGTTGGGCCGGCCTACCAAGGCCAGCGTCGAACGGATCAACACCTTCATGACCGACGCTTGGGGTGGACGCCTGATCCGCGGCTGGGACGAGCAGTGGTTCGACCTGCCCGTCACCATCGGCGACGCCCTGGCCGACGCCACCCTGGGAGCCGCGCCCGGGCAGACCACGATCGGCGATTCGACGACGGTGCTGCTGTACAAGCTGGCACGGGCGGCGATCGCCATGCGGCCGGGTCGCACCGAGATCGTCATCGACCGCGACAACTTCCCGACCGATCGCTATCTTCTCGAAGGCATTGCGGCGGAATCGAACATGAGGCTGCGATGGATCGAGACGGACCGCCGCGGTGGTATCGAACCGGAACAACTCGCCGAGGTGGTGGGGGAGAACACCGCGCTGGTGGTGATCACCCACGTTGCCTACCGTTCCGGCTTCCTCGTCGACGTGGCCGAGGCGACGCGTATCACGCACGAGGCAGGCGCACTGATGCTGCTGGACGTGTGCCATTCCGTCGGTTCGGTGCCGCTCGAGTTCGATTCCTGGGGAGTGGATCTGGCCGTCGGGTGCACCTACAAGTACCTCAACGGCGGTCCCGGATCGCCCGCGTTCGCGTACGTGCGCAGTGATCTTCAGGGCGAGTTCGTCCAGCCGATCTGGGGCTGGATGGGTCGGGCCGATCCGTTCGAGATGGCGCAGGGTTACGTTCCGGCACAGGGTATTCGACGGGTCATCAGTGGAACGCCGTCGGTGTTCGGCATGATCGCGATGCAGGACACCATCGAGATGATCGCCGAGGTGGGGATGGACGCGATACGCACGAAGTCCGTTGCGCTCACCGAGTATGCCCTCGAACTGGTGCGTGAGATGTTGGTGCCGTTGGGAGTGGAGATCGCCTCACCCGAGGATTCGACGCGACGCGGCGGGCACGTCACCATCGACCATCCCGAGTTCAAGGCCATCACCGCTCGTCTGTGGAAGCGAGGTGTCATCCCGGATTACCGCGCGCCACAGGGTATTCGATTGGGCCTGAGTCCACTGAGCACCTCGTATCGCGAGGTGTACCTGGGAATCGTGGCGATCCGTGACGAACTCCGCGCCTAGCACCGCCGGGGCAATTCTCGACGATTTCGACTCTCGTCCGGGAAGCGCCACCTCACTGGTTCGCACGGTGCTCGGGGCGTACGTTCGGCCCCTCGGAGGGTGGTTTGCCATCGCCGACTTCGTCGTGTGGATGGATGCGCTCGGAGTGGCACCGGAGAGTACGCGCATCGCGATGACCAGGCTGAAGAAGAAGGGCGTCGTCGAATCCGATAATCGTGAGGGCCGCACCGGCTATCGCATCACCGAGCAGGCCGACACCATGTTCGCGCGCGGTGACGGTCGGATCTTCGGGTTCCGTCGGATGGCCGACGGCGATCCGTTCCGGCTCATCTCGTTCACCATTCCGGAGACGCAACGTGCCGCGCGCCACCAACTGAGGCGTCGACTCACCGCAATCGGATGCGGAACGGTCTCACCCGGTTTGTGGATCGCGCCCGAATACCTCGCGGGTGAGGCCGGCGACATCATCGACGCATTGGAGTTGTCGGAATACGTGACGAGCTTCGTGGCCTCCGAGGTAGCGCCACCCGCCACACTGCGTGAGAGCGCCGCCCAGTGGTGGCCCCTGGCGGGCATCGCCGATCGGCATCGGGCATTCCTTGCCGCTCACGACGGCGGGTCGCCGGCCCGGAACCCCCGCGACGCGTTCGTCACGTTCGTGCCGTTGCTCGACGAGTGGCGCGTCATTCCCTACGTCGACCCGGGCCTGCCTCCGTGCATGACGCCGGAGGACTGGCCGGGGACCCGGGCCGTCGCGACTTTCGATGCGGCGCGTGAGCGCTACCTGGAGATCAGTCGGGCATGGGTCGATACGACGGTTCGCGTTTCTTGATGTACGAGATGACGCGATACGTGATCGGCATGACGATGACCTCGGCCAGGGTCTTCCACAGGAATCCGACGATGACGTAGTTGATGAAGTCGGTCCAGGTGCTGATGCCGATGACTCCGGCGGCGATGGAGCAGAAGATCAGGGTGTCGAAGAATTCGCCGACGATGGTCGACCCGATCAGTCGCGCCCACAGGTGCTTTTCCTTGGTGCGTTCCTTGATCTTGACCAGGACGACCGAGTTGAGGAGCTGCCCGACGGTATAGCCGGCGAGACCGGCGAGCACGAGGCGGGGGACGACACCGACGACGGTTTCGAGGGCCTCTTGGTTCTCGTAGAAGGACGCGGCGGGAAGTTCGATGGCGATCCAGAAGCACACCGAGGTGAGCAGCAACGATCCGAAGCCGAGGTAGATCGCGCGGCGTGCGGCCTTGAAGCCGTACACCTCGCTGAGGACGTCGCCGAGGATGTAGGCGAGGGGGAACAGAAAGAATGCGCCGTCGGTGTTGATCGGCAGGATTTGGAAGGGTCCGAGCATGACGTCGGACGAGGCGAAGAAGGCGACACCTTTGCTGGCGGCCACATTCGAGATCAGCAGCGTCGCGACGAAGAGCGCGACGATGGTGGGGTAGTAGCCCCGGCTGATGTGAGCGAATGTGGCCTGCCCAGACTCGGTGCCGCCGTCGGGGGCGGTGTGTTCGGTAGTAGTCACCGCTCGATCCAAGCACCGAGACGACGATGGGCGCGAATCCCGGGTGAGGGATGCGCGCCCATCGAGGCGTATCACCGGTCAGGCGACGCGGCCGCCCACGGTGACGCGGTAGGCGTAGGTGCCGGCGATGATCGTGATCGGAATGGTCACCAGAAGACCGATGCCGATCAGGATTGCGCCGACGATGTTGAGGCCGAACAGGGCGAGCGCGAGGACGAAGATGGTCCCGCCGTTCGAGGCGATCGCCTTGGCGCTGGCCTTGATGGCGGGGATCGGCTCGTCGCCGCGGTCGATGACGAACTGGAAGGTCCACCAGGTGAAGAACGTGACGACGAGTCCTGGGATGACCAACAGGATGTAGCCGATGCCGGTTGCGATGCCCACGAGGACGCCGGCGATGACGATGGCGAAGACGTTGTTGAACTGGAAGAAGGACCCGAAAGCGGGCTTGATCCCGTCCACCTCGTGCAGAGCGCCGCGGACGAGTGCTGCCTGAATGAGGAGGGCGACGACTCCGACGATCACGCTGAAGATCAAGCTGAGGACGAAGTTGTCGGAGGTCAGCACGAAGTTCAGGACGCCCTGGATGATCGCGGCGATCAGGACGATGCCGATCCAGACGAGGGCGTTCTGCTTGAACTTCTCGAAGCCGTATCCGATGGCGGAACCGACCGACAACTGCGTCGGCGTCGGCGACTCACCGAACGACGGAGGCGGCGGGTAGTTGCCCTGTGGAGGCGGCGGGTAGTTCCCGGGTGGTGGGAAGTTGCCCTGCGGGGGTGGTGGGTAGTTGCCGGGTGGTGGGTAGCCGCCCTGCTGGGGAGGTGGGTAGTTGCCCTGGGGAGGTGGTGGGTAACCGCCCTGCGGCGGCGGATAGCCACCGGGGTTCTGTGGATCCTTGTCGGGGTCGTAACCGCCTGAGGTCATCGTGTCCTTCTCCCTCGGGAAGAGTTGTCGCGGTCACTGTACGTCCGATCCGTCCCGAGTTGGGTTCTGCCGCGTTGCGACGTGATCTCGATTTTCAGGGCGTTCAGGTATTCGCGGGGTCGAACATCCACGGTTCGCGGGGTACCTGCGTCGGCTTCCACTGCTCGAGCAGTTCCTCGGCGTTCTTCGCGTCGGGCACGCCGAGAGAAGTGGTGATGAGCGCCCACGCATCGGGCCGCTCGCGCAGCGTCACAGCGCCGTCCCGTTTGGCCAGACGCTTGCCCTCGACATTGAGTGCGAGGGGAACGTGGACGTAGGTGGCGGGGGTCAGGCCCAGGAGTTGAGCCAGATACCCCTGCCGCGGCGCGGAGGTGAGGAGGTCGTCGCCGCGCACGATCTGGTCGACGCCTTGCGCGCCATCGTCGACGACGACGGCGAGGTTGTAGGCGGGGACGCCGTCGGATCGACGGAGAACGAAGTCGTCCACCTGACCACGAAACAGGCCGTGCAGCTGGTCGACGATGGTGAATTCGGTTACCTGCGAACGCAATCGAATGGCCGGTGGGCGGTCCCTCGCTGCTCTCTGGTCTGCGGTCAGATTTCGACATGTGCCGGGATAGGCGCCGTCGGGTGCATGTGGGGCCGATGCGGCCTGCAGGATTTCCCGACGCGTACAGAAACATTCGTACGTCAGCCCGGCGGCGGTCAGCGTGCGAATCGTGGCGTCGTAGATTTCCCGACGCTCGGATTGCCGCATGATCGGCCCGTCCCAGTCGATTCCGATGGCGGCGAGGTCGTCGAGTTGCCGCTGCTCCGAGCCGGGTTTGACGCGATCGAGGTCTTCGACGCGCATCACGAACCGACGTTCGGTGGAGCGGGCGAAGAGCCAAGCCAGAAGCGCGGTTCGGAGATTGCCGAGATGCAGATCGCCCGAAGAACTGGGGGCGAAGCGTCCGGCGGGCACGGGGACAACCTTAGGTCGAGTGCCGCAGAAGTTGCTCGAGGTGGAGCAGTGAGGTCGCTTCGAGGTCCGGCGCGGTGAAGTGCTGTGGGTAGGTGGTGCCGGTGCGGTTGATCCAGGCCGTGGACAGTCCGGCACGGTGGGCACCGTCGATGTCCCAGGGGTGGACGGCGACGAGCATGGCCTCGTGGGGTTCACCGCCGCACCGATCGAGTGCGTATCGGTACGACTGTCCGGCGGGCTTCCATGCCCCGGCTTGGTCGACGGACAGCAGCATCTCTGCGTGTTCCAAAACTCCGGCACCGTCGAGCAGTTTTCGAGCAACGCCGACCGCGCCGTTGCTCAGGGTGATCAGCCGAATCTCGAGCGCAGCCAGTGCTCTGATGCCGTCTGCTACGTCGGGATGCACGTCCAGGCTCATGAAACCGCCCATGATGTGCTCGACGGCGTCGTCGATCTCCCGATTCAGCGCCTCAGGTTGCAGCATCACTGCAAGTAGCCCGGATGCGACGTCCGCGAAGGGCTGCGCCGAGCCGGCTGCGGTGAGGGCGAAGCCGTCACGCAGGACACTCGCGAACCACAGCGACGCGAGTTCGGCGGGGGCTCCCACGTCGGCGAAGCGCTCCGACAACGGCGACATGTCGGACAGCGTTTCGTTGACGTCGAAGACGATCACGCGTGGTCGACGCAGCGCAGGCGAGATGTTCGGGTCGTGGGGATCGGTCACGAACTGAGCTCCTTGTGGTGGTTCTCTTTTTCCTGGGCAACGACGACGACGCATTCCCGGAAGCGTCGATCGGCGTCGCTTCCGAGCTCGTCCATCGCGCCAGTATCGCAGCACGCTCCGGCAGGTAGATGGTTGACAAAGCAACTACTTCGGGTACGGTCGAAGTTGTTGACATCGCAACGACTTGCAGGCCGACGGCGCACGTGCCGAAGCGCCCGGTGAGACGTCAAGAAGTCACGTCCGCCGAGGGCCGACCTGCTCCGCATACCGAAAGGCGTCATCACATGACCAAGATCGCGATCATCTACTACTCGGCAACCGGTCACGGGGCCACCATGGCGAACAAGCTCGCCGACGCAGCCACAGCAGCGGGAGCGGAGGTCCGCGTGCGGCACATCGCAGAGACACGTGACCCGAGCACCTTTGCCGAGAACCCCGCCTGGACGGCGCAGTACGAAGCAACAAAGGATCTTCCGGCTGCCAGCGGCGACGACATCGTCTGGGCCGACGGCGTCATCTTCGGATCGCCGACGCGTTTCGGTAGCACCGCGGGACAGTTCCAGACCTTCATGGACTCGCTCGGTGGCTACTGGGCCAAGGGACAACTTGCGGACAAGGCGTACGCCGCGTTCACCTCCAGCCAGACTTTGCATGGCGGCCAGGAGACGACGCTCACCGGTTTGTACACCTCGCTGATGCACTTCGGCGGCGTCCTGGTCCCGCCCGGATACACCGACGGTCTGAAGTTCGCCGACGGCAACCCCTATGGCGTCAGCCATGTGACCGGGGGCGACAACCAGAACGAACTGGAGGATGCCACGCTTGCGGCCCTCGAGCACATGGCTACCCGCGTGGTCACCGTCGCAACGGCATTGTCGCGGTGAGCAGGACGAGCGGCTCGTAGCTCCATCACTCGGCATCGGGTCACTCAGGGCGGGTTGTGTCCTGGGTGACCCGATGCGATGGATGCGACGAGTTGTTCGATGACCGCTCGCAAGCCTGCCGGTGATGCCGCGTGCGTCAGCAACCCCTCGACGACGAACGTGCTGATGCGGAGCATGGCGTCGGCCGCGTCACCGGACAGGCCTCGGAAAGACCCTCAACCCCTTCGAACTGTGAGATGCGCTCGCCGGCCTGGTACAGAACAACAGCATCGACCGCATACCGAGCGCTCATCGAGTTCGGCCACGTTCTCTGCGAATCGCCCCACTCACGAACTCAATCCGTGACAACGAACCTCGCCCCACGCGGAATCTGCAACCCCGCCGCATCCCCGACCCGCAACGCAGACCCCGCCGCCAACTCCACTTTCACAGTCAGTGACCCCACGGTCACGTCCGCGATGCTGCGAAACCCGGTAGGCCGCAGGTTGGAAACAACCCCACGAATCCCGTTGCCATCCAGAGTGATCAGCTCGTGCCGCACCAGTAACACGGCAGGCCCGGCCGGCAGGGAAACTCCCTCGACCTCCAAGTCCCCGAGCTCGGAGCGATGGACTCCAACTCCGTCCCACTCGCCTTCGATTTCGTTCATCCCGCCCATCAGTCGCGAGACCGCCAGGGTGCTCGGCCGGGTGTAGGCCGTCGCGATATCGGAGTGATGCTCCAATCGGCCGTCGATGAGCACCGCGACCGAATCGGCCAGCACCGCCGCCTCCTGCTGATCGTGAGTGACGAGCAGCAGAGTCTGATCCAACGTCGAACGCAGTTCGCGAACCAGGTCGTGCATCTCGGTGCGCAACAACGGATCCAGTGCACTGAAGGGCTCGTCCAACAACAACACGCGCGGTGAGCCGGCGAGCGAACGCGCCAACGCCACCCGCTGAGCCTGCCCGCCCGATACCTCGGACACCGCACGACCTCCGATATCGCCGAGGTGGACCAGGTCCAGGTACTCCCGGGCACGTTCGCGTGACCGCTTGCGACTGTCCCCGGCGGAGCGGTAGGCGAAGCCGATGTTGTCGAGTACCGACATGTGCGGGAACAACATCGGACGCTGGAACACCATCCCGACTCCGCGGTTCTCGGCTGCGACGTCGTTCACCTCGTGTCCGTCGATGCGCACCGTGCCGGCAGTGGGTGAATCGAGTCCCGCAATGAGTCGTAGTGCAGTGCTCTTGCCCGATCCCGACGGCCCGAGAATCGCCGTGCACGAACCCGGTAACACGGTGAGATCCAACGAATCCAACGCCGCAACCGATTGACCGGCATGGACTTTGGTGAGTCCGTGAACGGACAGTTCGACGCTCATCGTGCACTCCTACGACGCAACCGGGCCAGCATGAGCACCAGCAACAGCGGCGGCACCACAGCGGCGACCGACAGTGCAGCCACCACCGAATCGTTGCCGGTCCCGGCAGCGAACGACGCGACGAGAATGGGCACGGTGACCAGTCTGCCTCCACCGATCAGCAGGGTGATCACGTAGTCGCTCCACGCCACGAGGAACGCGAGCAGTGCCGAACCCGCCAACGCCGGAGCCAACAGCGGAATGCGAATCCGTCTCAGCAGCATGGCATTCGACGCACCGAGTGTGCGAGCTTCTTCCTCGTAGCCGATGTCGTACGCGCCGAATGCCACTCGCATCAGATACGTCGTGTACGGAATGGCCGCGACGGTCAGCAAAGCGATCACCGCCACCGTGCTCGGAACGCGCGAGCGCAGCACCAGAACGTCGAGCCCCAACGCCACGGCGAACGGGGGTAGAGCCACAGGCGCGAACAGAACACCGGCCACGACAGCAGGAAAGCGCACGGTACCGTTCACCAGGGCGCGAGCGGCCAACGCGCCCAATGGCGTTGCGATGGCGGCGACGGCGAGAGCGAGAAGCGTCGATCGCACGAAAGCATCGGTACCCCCGGCATCGAGGGCGCTGCGAACGCCGTCGAATCCCCATACCTGGGGAACCGAACCGGGAAACGACCAGCGATTGCTGATGGCCCACAGGACAACCGGAATCAGCGGCAGCAGGAACCACAGGACCAGCACGGCCCGGCCGGCGAAAGGAGGAACGCGATTCATTTCCACGCTGCCGATCTGCGCAGATAATGCAGTGCCACCGCGGCCACGACCACTGTCAGAGCGGTGGCAACGGTCGCCGCAGCGGCTGCCTGCGGACGCGTCTCGAGATCGATCGAGGTGAACAGGCGAATCGCCATCACCGACAACGGCTCCGGATACGGGCGACCCAGAATACGGGCCACCTCGTACGAGCCGACCGTGTAGGCGAACGCGATGGCCGCCGACGCGATCAGTGCGGGCCGAGCCAACGGCAGCGTGACCAATCGCAGCCGAGCCCACCGGCCTGCACCGAGGGTTGCGGCCGTCTCGTCGAATGCAGCTACTCGGGTGGCGAGCGTGCCCGCCACGACGACGGCCACGAAAGCCGATTCCTTCCAGGCGTATTCGAGGACCACGGCGATCCACCACTTCCCACCGACCAATTCCGGCCAACCACCGTCGGTCATGCCGAGAATGCGGGGAAGCATTCCCGAATCGGCCAGCAACAATGCCATCGCGGCGGCACCGATCAGGTGCGGCACCGTGACCGTCACGCCGGCCGCGACCAACGCGGCGCGTCCACCCGACAGAGCCGTCAGTGCCGCGGCCAACCCGATCACCGTGGCCAA
This sequence comes from Rhodococcus sp. 05-339-2, assembly GCF_002258965.1. Lineage (NCBI taxonomy): Bacteria > Bacillati > Actinomycetota > Actinomycetes > Mycobacteriales > Nocardiaceae > Rhodococcus > Rhodococcus sp. 05-339-2. The sequence continues at coordinate 229,992 of NZ_NOYW01000006.1, read as the reverse complement.
CGCCGTCGAGACGATGGCAATCGACAGCGTCAGCCCCACTGAGCGCCACAGGTCACCGCCGAGCGCCGAATACGCGTCGACCGACAATTCGGGGGTGCCGACCAACGGCATCAGACCCAGGCTCTGCAGCACCACCGTCCCGAGACCGCCGCCGACGACGAGAACGACCAATACGACGGCAGGCAGCACCGCCGCCGTGCCGCGAAAGCTCTTCGTGGACGCGCTCACTGACCGGCGAGCATGCTTCGACGCCAACCCTCGTCGAGCGGCGAGACCCAGTCCGCCGAGAGTTCGGGATGCGCATCGGCCGACAACTCCTCGTAGGAGGGCAGCACCGTCGAACTCGGCAACGCCTCGAACTGCGCGCGAGACTCCGGCGTCAACCGATCCAGATCGAGAACGGTGAACTGACCCCACACGTCCGGCGTCGCCTTCGCGAGTTGCTGCTCGGGCGACAACGCGAGATTGGCAACCACCTGTGCCGCGGCCGACTTCCCCGATGTCGATGGGATGGCAAGGAAACTCGCATTCCCGACGGTTCCCTCGTCGAGAGTCAGGACGCGAGTCTCCGGCGGGAAGGTGCCGTCGGCGACGAGCTTGGGGAGGGTCGCGGGGCCGTACGTCATGGTCATGTCGACCTGACCGCCGGCGTAGAGGGCGTCGAGCTCGGAGGAGGACTGTGGATACGTCGTGCCTTCGCGCCAGAGTGACGGGGCGAGCTCGTTCAGTCGATCGAACAATGCCGGGGCCAAGCGGTCGTAGGAGTCCTGATCGAACCGAGCGGGTACCTCGTCGACGCCGCCCGAGGCATTGATCAACGCCTCACGCAGAAACACCGATCCGGTGAAGTCCGGGGGAGCGGGGTAAGTGAAGCGGCCCGGGTTCGCGCGAGCCCAGTCGAGCACGCCGTCGAATGTGGTCGGCGGATCGGGGATGGCCGCCGCGTTGTAGACCAATGTGAATTGCGCCTTGTGCCAGGGTGATTCGCAGTTCTCGGCCGGTGTGCCGAAGTCGTCGAGCAACAGTGGATCCTCGGGATCGGTCAGTTCCATGTTCGGCAGGTTCTGCGTCCACCCGCACAGCCACGCGCCCGCCTGCTTGCCGGTGCCGAAGTTCGCGCCGTTGACCCACACCAGGTCCACTTCGCCGTCGGTGACCCCGGCCTGCCGCTCGGACAGGATGCGGTTGACGGCGTCGGTGGTCGATTCCACCGGTACGCGCCGCAGTGTGACGCCTTCCTCGGCCGCCGCGGGGGTGAGCACATCGTCGACGTAGGCGTTGCCCTGCTCGTCGCCGCCGTACATCCACAGCGAGACGGTCTGCCCCTGCGCCTGCTGTTCGATCTCGCTCCACGACTGCGCCTCGGCGATCGGAGCTTCCGAATCCGGCGCAGCGCAGGCCGTGAGCAGCAGCCCTGCGCTCGCGGCAATCGTCACTGCGCACCGTACCGAACGAATCACCGTGGGCCTCCAGATCAACCGAAGCAGCCGTCGACGACGCTGCCCTCACCACCGTAATCGGTCGAATGAGACAACCGCTGAACACGCGGGCAGACCGGCCGTGTGCACAATGGAGCGTGAACCGTCGGACGAGAGGCACACACCGTGACGCAGGACCGCCCGACGCGTCGCCGGCGAGGCACGACCCTGAAGTTGCTCGGGGCCGCCGTGGTCGTCGTCGCTCTGGTGATCGTGCTCGGCACCGTCGACCTGCCCGATCCGTCGTACATCCGAGACCGAGTGGCGTCGGCCGGGCCCTGGGGCATCGCGTTGTTCGTCGTGCTCTACGCCGTCCTGTCTGCTACTCCGTTCCCTGCCAGCACGTTGACCATCGCGTCGGGACTGCTGTTCGGATTGGCGGTGGGTGCAACCGTTGTGGTGTTCGCCGCCACGATGGGGGCGTATCTCGGGTATTGGGGAGCGCGGGCGCTGGGCCGAGGGCAGGTGGCCCGCACCGAATGGGACAGGCTCCGCCGGCTCGACGCCATGCTCGGCCGTCGGGGATTGCTGTCGGTTCTGCTCGTGCGTCTGGTGCCGCTGCCGTTCTCGCTGGTCAACTACGCGGCCGGAGTCAGTGCGGTGGGTCAGCGCGACTACGTGGTGGGCACCATGATCGGCATCGTGCCCGCGACCGTCGCCTACACGGCACTCGGGGCCTACGGAACGTCTCCGCTGTCGTGGCCGTTCGCCATCGCACTGCTCGCGGTACTGGCGATCGCGGCCGGTTCGGCCCTGTTGGCGCGACGTCTGGGACTCACCGGAGCTGCCGAATGATCGACAGCTTTCTGCGCCGCCATCTCGAAGGCCCGCTCGATCGCTGTGCCCGCACGCTCGACCGCCCGTCGATCACGCCCGACCGCATCACCGCCGCCGGACTGGTGCTCGGCCTCGGTAGTGCACTGGCGGCCGGCCTGCAGTTCTGGTTGCTCGCGTTGGCATTGTGGATCGTCTCCCGCATCGCCGACGGTCTTGACGGACCCTTGGCCCGTAGGCGCGCGACGGGCTCAGGTGCAGGCGGATTCTTCGACATCACCGCCGATTTCGTGGTCTACGGAACCACCGTGGTGGGCGTCGCGGTCGGTGCCTCGGCCGCATACGACGCCCCGTGGTGGCCGTTCCTGCTGGTGCTGTTGGCGTACTACATCAACGGCACCGCGTTTCTCGCGTTCTCCTCGATCGCCGAACGCAACGGCCGCACCATCGACGACGGCCGCTCGCTGTCGTTCCTCGGAGGCCTGGCCGAGGGTGCGGAAACGATTGCGGTGCATTGCCTCTGGCTGCTGCTGCCCGGTATCTCATGGCAGATCGCGGTAGTCTGGGCGGCAGTGGTTGCAGTCAGTTCCGGCCAGCGAATCCTCGCCGGCTATCGCGCCCTCTCCTGATCCATCTGCTCCGCCCTTTCGCCAGCACGGCCGTTGCCCGCGAGATGACGGGAGAACTCAACTGCGCCTTCACGTCTGCGATCGCCGCGTTCCACGGACCGTCGTTGTACGTCGGATACGGGTGGGTGGCTCCGGCGAGGTCTCGGGTCCTCAGCCCCTGCTCGATGGCGATGATCAGCTCCCCGATGGTCTCGCCCGCTCGCGGTCCGACCACGCAGGCCCCGACGATACGACGCTTGGCGTCGAGCACCAGCGTCGTCGATCCGTTCGTTGCCCCCTCGGTGACGGCGCGGTCGACGTGGTGGTGGTCGAGGGTCTGCAGTCGCAACCCGCACTGCCTGGCGGTGCGCACATCGATTCCGGCCGAGGCGATCTCGGGATCGGTGAACGTCACTCGTGGAGTTCCCGTGGTACTCACCTTTCGCCGAAGGCCGAGGACTGCATTGCTCGCGGCCAGACTGCCGTGCACGCCTGCGGTGTGCGTGAACTGCGGATGACCGGTGAGATCCCCGGCCGCCCAGATGCGAGGATTGGTGGTCCGCAGATTCTCGTCGACCTGTACGAATCCGTTGTCGCTCAGAGCCACTCCGGCCGTGTCCAAGCCGAGTGCCGCGGTGCGCGGCGTTCGTCCGGTGGCGATCAGAACCCGGTCGAATCCGAGTTCGACGCCCGTGTCGGTGGTGGCCGAGCCGTCGTCGATGCGGACGACGGCGGTGGAGGTCAGGACCCGCACGCCCTCGTCCGTGAGGGTCTGAGTCAGTACGGACGAGGCCGACCGGTCCTCGCGGGGAAGGATCGTGGCCGACCGCCCGACGAGGGTCACGTCCGACCCGAGACGCGAGAATGCCTGCGCCATTTCGCAACCCACCGATCCGGCTCCCACGATCAGGAGTCTCTGCGGTAAGTCCGTCAGATCCCAGAGGGTGTCGCTGGTCAGGTAGTCCACGTGCTCGATGTCGTCGATTGCCGGCACCGTGGGATGCGCGCCGGTGGTCACGATCGCCTGACCGAAATGCAGTATCCGCGTTCCGACTCTCACAGTGTTCGGACCGGTGAAGACCGCGTCGCCGCTGATCACGTGTACTCCGGCCTCGGTGAGGGCCGCCGGTGAATCGATCGGCGCGATCTCGGCGATCGCACCGTGCACGTGCCGCATCACGCGCGCGAAATCGACGCGCGGCGGTTCGGTGTCGATGCCGAAGCGAGGCGCGGATCGAACCGTCGCGGCCACCGAGGCCGCCGCGAGCAATGCTTTGGACGGAACGCATCCGGTCCACAGGCAGTCGCCGCCGGTGCGGTCACGCTCGATCAGTACGACACGTACACCGAAGCCCGCCGCGGTCTTCGCTGCCACGATGCCGGCGGTACCGCCGCCCACGACAACCACGTCGGCACGGTTCTCGGGCACACTCGAAGACGAACGACGGATTCCCATACCTCCCACTATGCCTGCGCCTTGGAGAGACCCGAGATGAGACGACCGACCAAGTACACCGTCTCGGCGCGCCTGTACGACGTGATCTCCTTCGAATGGCCGGTGTATCGCGCCGGGCGGGAGGCGGCGCTCGAGTTGCTGAATCTGCCTGCGGGGAGCCATGTTCTGGACCTCGGCTGCGGGACGGGGCTGAATTTCGCGGGGCTGCAGCGAATGGTCGGCCCGACCGGCTCGATCACCGGAGTCGACGCCAGCCCGCAGATGCTCGAACAGGCCCGACGGCGAGCCGACCGGTTCGGTTGGGGCAACGTCACGCTCGTCGCAGCCGACGCCACCGCCCTGACGTCCGCGGATCTGGGGGAACAGGCCCCGTTCGATGCGGCCCTGAGCACCTACGCGCTGTCGCTGATGACGCCATGGCAGGCGGCCCTCGAGGCGATGATCGCGGCGACGAGAGTGGGCGGCGTCGTGGCTGTCGTCGACATGCAGCGTCCCGTCGGATGGTCGGCGGGGTGGACCCCGCTGGCGAAACTCGCGTGTCGACTCGGTGGGTCGGACATCGAGGCTCATCCGTGGACGGCGATGACGCCACTGCTGCAGGATCTTTCGGCCCGCGCTGTCCGCGGAGGCCACATCCAGATTCGCGTCGGGACTGTCGGCTCCCGTCTCGCAGAGCCGAATTACTGAAGGTCGCACAACTGTCGTTGCCTTCAGTGTATCGCCGGGTAGGGGGCTTGCGGCAAGACCCCGTCGGCGGTGCACACTCTTCCGGCTACCGACACGGAGGAGTTGTGATGGCAGACATGGCCGATACACCGGAGCGATTTCGCGTACACGAGTCCGGTGCCTACTTTCATGGCACGAAGGCCGATCTCGAGGCCGGTGACTTCTTGGTCCCCGGCTATCGCTCGAATTACCGTCCCGAGCACATCTCGAACTACGTCTACATGACCAAGGTGCTGGACGGCGCTGTGCTCGCGGCGGAGATGGCCGTCGGCGAGGGGAATCCGCGGGTCTACATCGTGCAGCCGACCGGCAGTGTCGAGGACGACCCGAACGTCACGGACAAGAAGTTTCCCGGCAACCCGACCCACTCCTATCGCAGTGCAGAACCGGTACGCATCGTCGCGGAGATGACCGACTGGGTCGGTCATTCGCCCGAATACCTGCAGCGTTTCCGAGACGGTCTGGAGGCGTTGCGGCGAACGGGAACTGCCGTTCTCTACGACTAGGCGACACTCTCCGGTGATTTTTCGCCCGGGCCGAGGTTCACCCGATCACGACGGCACGGGCGTTGCGGTCACCTGATCGGAGCCGATTCGCCGAGAGTCTGCGAAAAGCGTTGGGGTGAAAACAAACAACGAGCAAGCCGGCCGCACCATCACTTCTTCTGGCGTCGGCTCCCGCCGTGCCAGTCCTGGACCACGCCCGCTTCGTCGTCCTGCACCCCGAGGGCCTTCAACTGAGGAAGCTCACGCAGACTGCGCTTCATCTCGGCGAAGCCGGGGAACCGAGCGAGGCCGATCACGTTGTCCCACAGTGCTACTGCCTCTTCGTCGCTGGGGAGTCGGCTGATCACCGGGCCGAAGAAGGCAACTCCGTCCGGCGGCTCGAAGGCGATGATGGGTGTGCCGACGTCCTTGCCGGTCAGTGACAGTGCATGATCGGTTTCGGCTCGGATCTCCTCGTCCAGAGACGAGTCATCCAGTGCTGCGGTGTGACGGGTGGGTAGCCCGAGTTCTTCGAGGATCGGCCCGAGGAATTCCGCGGTGCCGCGATGTCCGTGGCTCGCAGCGTCGTCGGGCACCACCTCGGTGTCGAAGATGTGCGTGCCGAGGGCCTCGTACAGTGGCCCGATCGCGTCCGACCCGTGCTCGCGACGAATGTCGGCGGCAGCCCGCAACAGTCGCAGACCTGCGGTGTGACCGGCCTCGTACTCGGGTGGAAAGTGCGCGTCGTAATCGATGTGCGAATTGAGCAGCCGCAGCGAGATGAACCGCCAGTCGACGGTGTAGTCGCGTTGGGCTTGGACCTTGCGGACCCATTTGCTGGTCATCCAGGCGAACGGGCACACCGGATCGAAGTAGAAGTCGATATCGGCCATCGAGGGGACGCTCCTTCTGGGACGGAAGTTCCGTGTGGTCGACGGTATACCCGCGCCGACGCTGTCAGTTCTCGCCCAACAGAGCCGCGCGCTGCTCGTTCACCACCGCGCGGATGGCGTCGACCACCGCCGACACCTCCGGCCGTCGCAATGTTTCGCTTCGGGTGACGAGCCAGTAGGTCAGTTTCACCGCGATGGCGTCGGGCAGGATTCGTTGTAGGTCGGAGTGGCGGTCGGCCATGAAGCACGGCAGCAGTCCGATGCCGGCCGAGGCGCGGGTCGCCTCGACGTGGACGAAGACGTTGGTGGAGGTGACCGATTCGCGCATCGTCGGGGTGAAGTTGGGGGCCAGATCGAGATCGTCGACGTGCAACATGGAGTCGATGAAGTAGATGAACGGGTGCGCGGAGAGGTCGGCCGGCACCTGCGGAGTTCCGTGGTCCTTCAGATAGGCCTCGGAGGCATAGAGGCCGAGTAGATAGTCCCCCAGCCGGATGGCCTCCGCGCGGTGCACCTGCGGTTGGCCGACGACGATCTCGATGTCCAGGCCCGATCGCTGCTGCGATGCCCGTCGGGTGACCGCGACGATCTCGACGCTCACCCGCGGGTGAGCGCGCTGCACCCGCGCCGCGGCCGGGGCCGCGATGTAGGCACTGAATCCGTCGGTGGCCGAGATGCGTACGACGCCCTCCAACGCACCCGCGTCGCTCGAGACGAGGGTGCGCAGCGCGTCCTCGACGGCCTCGGCAGCGGCCAGCGCGCCGCGGCCCAACTGCGTCAGCTCCCAGCCACCGGCACCCCGCGTCAGGACCCGGCCACCGAGGGTGTCCTCGAGCGCGGCGATGCGTCGGGAAATGGTCGTGTGGTTGATGCCCAGGTCGTCGGCCGCAGAACTGTAGCGACCTGTTCGACTGACAGCGAGCAGCACCAGCAGGTCGTCTGCACTGGGGATCTTCGCGCCACCGAGCGTCATGTCTGCAGTTTTGCAGATCCGACCTGCGTTCATGGCTCTTGCGCCGAGAAACATCTGCACCAATACTCAGAGCAACCCGCCAATGTGTGGTCTGTCACAACAGTGACCATCGAGTGCCGAGTAACACAGGAGAGTCAATGAGCGTCGATCAGCCGCTGGCAGAACGGTCCGAACCGGACCCCGATGCCACCCCCGCAGGCCTCAAGAAGGTCGTCGGGGCATCGATGGCAGGCACCATCGTCGAGTGGTACGAGTTCTTCCTCTACGGAACCGCCGCGACACTGGTGTTCAGCAAGATCTTCTTCGCCGCCGGAACCAGCGAGCTCGACGCCATCCTCGCTGCCTTCGTCACCTACGCCGTCGGCTTCGTCGCACGACCATTGGGTGGCATCGTCTTCGGCCACTACGGCGACAAGTACGGCCGCAAGAAGTTGCTGCAGTTCAGCCTCGTCCTCGTCGGCGGAGCCACGTTCCTCATGGGCTGCCTGCCGACCTTCGAGGCGATCGGCTACTGGGCACCGGCCCTGCTGGTGACCCTGCGATTCATCCAGGGCTTCGCCGTCGGCGGCGAATGGGGCGGCGCGGTTCTCCTTGTCGCAGAACACAGCCCCAACAAGTCCCGCGGATTCTGGGCCAGCTGGCCGCAGGCAGGCGTGCCCGCAGGCAACCTGCTCGCCACCGTCGCTCTGCTCGTCCTGACGACCACCCTGTCCGACGAGGCCTTCCTCAGCTGGGGCTGGCGCGTCGCGTTCTGGCTCTCTGCCGTCATCGTTTTCGTCGGCTACTACATCCGCACCAAGGTCTCCGACGCTCCGATCTTCCTCGAGGCCCACAAGCAGGCCGAGGTCATCAAGGCCGCGTCGTACGGCGTCTTCGAGGTCGTCAAGCGTTACCCCCGTGGCGTGTTCACCGCGATGGGCCTGCGCTTCGGTGAGAACGTCATGTACTACCTCGTGGTCACCTTCTCGATCACGTACCTCTCGGTGGAAGTGGGAACGGATACCTCCACGATTCTGTGGTGGATGCTCATCGCCCACGCGATCCACTTCTGCACGATTCCGTTGGTGGGCAAGCTCGCCGACCGCGTCGGGCGTCGCCCCGTCTACTTCGCCGGTGCCATCACCGCCGCGACGTGGGGCTTCTTCGCCTTCCCGATGATGAACAGCGGACACAACGTCGTCATCATGCTGGCCATCATCATCGGCCTGATGTTCCACGCCTTCATGTACGCCACGCAGCCGGCCATCATGGCCGAGATGTTCCCGACGCGGATGCGCTACTCCGGTGTGTCCCTCGGCTACCAGGTCACCTCGATCGTCGCCGGTTCGCTGGCCCCGATCATCGCGGTGAAGCTGCTCGACGTCTACGGCTCGTCCGTGCCGATCGCGGTGTACCTCGCCGTGGCCTGCGCGATCACCGTGGTTGCCGTCGTCATCGCAAGGGAAACAAAGGGACTGGCGCTCGAAAGCATCGACATCGCCGACGCCAAGAACCTGGCCACCGAGGCCGAGCTGGCCAAGGCTGGTCTGCTCGATCAGAATGTGAAGCAGTGACCGACCTGACCGGACGCTCCGCCCTCGTCACCGGGGGAGCGTCCGGCATCGGGGCCGCGTGTGCACGCGAGCTCGCCGGCCGGGGCGCACGCGTCACCGTCGCCGATGTGAACGACGTTGCCGCAAAGGAATTGGCGTCGGAGATCGGCGGTGACGTCTGGTCGGTGGATCTGCTCGACACCACCGCTCTCGACGACCTCCGATTGGACGTCGACATCCTGGTCAACAATGCGGGCATTCAAACCGTCGCACCGATCGTCGACTTCGACCCAGGCGCGTTCCGCAGAATTCAGACCCTGATGGTCGAGGCTCCGTTCCTGCTCATCCGAGCTGCCCTGCCGCACATGTACTCTCGCGGCTTCGGTCGAGTGGTCAACCTGTCTTCGGTACACGGACTACGGGCATCGGAATTCAAGGTCGCCTACGTCACCGCCAAACATGCACTCGAAGGCATGTCGAAAGTGACGGCCCTCGAAGGTGCCGCCCACGGTGTGACGAGCAACTGCGTCAACCCGGGATACGTGCGCACGCCGCTGGTCGAGAAGCAGATCGCCGACCAGGCCAAGGCACACGACATCCCCGAGGACGAAGTACTCGAAAAGGTCCTGTTGACCGAGGCTGCCATCAAGCGACTCGTCGAACCCGCCGAAGTCGCCTCACTGGTGGGCTGGTTGACCTCCGAGCACGCAGGCATGGTCACCGGAGCGTCGTACACGATGGACGGTGGTTGGTCGGCTCGATAGTCCGCGCCCCGCGTCAATGGACCACTGCACACGTCTGAGCGTGTCAATGTGCCATCGACGCGGAATCGTGAACTGGGTGGATGGACCCTTGCACACGTCTGACCGGTGCAAGGGTCCATTGACGCGAACCAGGGCGGGCGGGTGAACGGACCCATCCCGAACAGCAAGAAGCCCCCGTGACGTGTCACGGGGGCTTCTCTGGCGGAGGATAGGGGATTTGAACCCCTGAGGGCGTTAACCCAACCCGCGTTCCAGGCGAGCGCCATAGGCCACTAGGCGAATCCTCCGTGGGGAAGCTTACCCGGTTACCCCCACCATCTCCCAAATCGGGAGGCGCGAAGGGTGGTGATGTGTTGCCCGACGGGAGGCGGCTACACTTCCTAACGGATCCCGCGCGGCGCGCATCCTGTGAACTCCCCCAGGGCCGGAAGGCAGCAAGGGTCAATGGGCTCTGCCGGGTGCGCGGGGTCCCCTTTATTCAGTGGCAGCAACACTGTCCGGGGAACCCAGTCACCGAGAGGCCGCTCCGCATGTCAGCGCAAACCCAGTTGGGTCTGATGAACCATGAGGAGCTTGCCTCCGAGCACGAGCGGCAGAGCGCGAAGTACACGCAGCTCAAGACCGAGAATCTGAAGCTGGATCTCACCCGCGGCAAGCCGTCACCCGAGCAGCTCGATCTCGCTGCCGAGCTGTTGACGCTCCCGGGCGCGGACTACAAGGACGGCAACGGCACCGATTGCCGCAACTACGGTGGGCTCGCGGGCCTGCCGGAACTGCGCGCCATCTTCGGTGAACTGCTCGGCATCCCGGTGAAGAACCTGCTGGCCGGCAACAATGCCAGCCTCGAGATCATGCAGGACCTCGTGGTCTGGGCGCTGCTGCACGGTCTGCCCGACTCGCCGCGAGCCTGGTCGGCCGAGCCGAACGTGCGCTTTCTGTGCCCGGCTCCCGGCTACGACCGGCACTTCGCGATCACCGAGAGCTTCGGCATCGAGATGATCTCTGTTCCCATGGGACCCGACGGCCCCGATGTGCACGAGATCGCCAACCTGGTGGCGTCGGACCCGCAGATAAAGGGCATGTGGGTGGTGCCGAACTACGCGAACCCCACCGGCGCGGTCTACTCCGAGGAAGTTGTGCGAGCGCTGGCCACGATGCCCACGGCTGCACCGGACTTCCGACTGTTCTGGGACAACGCCTACGCGGTCCATCCGTTGACCGAGGAGTTCGCGCCGTCGTACGACGTGCTCGGCATGGCGGCCGAGGCAGGCTTCCCCAACCGCGCGTTCGTGTTCGCGTCGACGTCGAAGGTCACGTTCGCCGGTGCGGGCGTCAGCTTCTTCGGCAGTTCCGAGGAGAACCTGGCCTGGTACCAGAAGCATCTCGGCAAGAAGAGCATCGGGCCGGACAAGCTGAACCAGCTGCGGCACCTGCGTTTCTTCGGTGACGCCGCCGGCGTGCGGGCCCACATGGCCAAGCATCGCGAGATCCTGGCCCCGAAGTTCGCTCTGGTGCAGCAGATCCTCGAAGACCGTCTCGGTGCGTCGAAGATCGCGTCGTGGACCGAACCCAAGGGCGGCTACTTCATCAGCCTCGACGTGCTCGAGGGCACGGCCGCTCGGTCGATCGCGCTGGCCAAGGACGCCGGAATCGCGCTGACGGCCGCCGGCTCGGCCTTTCCGTACGGTAAAGATCCGGAAGACAAGAACATTCGCCTCGCCCCGAGCTTCCCGTCGCTCGGTGAGCTGGAGAAGTCGATGGACGGAGTCGCGACCTGCGTACTGCTGGCCGCGACCGAGAAGCTCCTCGAAAGCTAGTGGTGTGGTTATGCGCCCCCTGAGGCGCATAACCACACCACTGCGCGTAGCGCACTAGTGCCCGACGACTACCGCACCTTCGGGAGCCGACGGTAGCGGTCCCTTCTTCAGCAGCGTGGCCGACAGCACTGCGCCGAGCAGGAAGATTCCCGACGCCCACCAGAACGTGGTGGTGTAGCTGGCGATCTCGGCGTTGGCCTGCAGCAGAGCCGCGTCGGTTGCCGTCGCCATGTTGGAGCTGACGTAGCTGGTGGCGGCGTTGGCAGCCACTGTGCTCAGGAGCGCCGTGCCGATCGAGCCGCCCACCTGCTGCATCGTGTTCACCGTTGCCGATGCGACGCCGGAGTCGTCCGGGTCGACGCCCGAGATCGCGCCCTGCATGGCCGGTGCCATGGTGGCACCGAGTCCGAGGCCCATGATGACCAGGCCGGGCAGGATGTGCGTGACGTAGCTGCTGTCGATGTCGATCTGCGTCAGCAGTCCCATTCCGACCGAGGCCACGATCAGGCCGGTCGTCATCAGGATGCGCGGCCCGAAGCGGGGGAGTATCAGCGCCGTCGACAGTGTCGCGGTGAGGATCAGCGACGCGATCATCGGCATGAACGCGAACCCGGTGGTGATGGGTGTGTACTTCAGGGTGTTCTGCAGGTAGTAGGTCAGGAACAGGAATACCGCGAACATGCCTGCGCCGGTGACGAATACGGCCAGGAACGATCCCGCACGGGTGCGATCGAGGACGATGCGCAGCGGCAACAGGGGGTGCTCGACGCGCATCTGGATGGTCACGAACACCGCGAGCAGAACGACACCAGCGGCGAGGAATCCGAGGGTGACCGAGTTGCTCCAGCCGTCGGACTCGGCGTGTGCGAAGCCGTAGACGATCGAGAACAGTGCAGCCGAGACCGCGAGGGTGCCGGGGATGTCGAGCTTCGGCCGGACGTCGACCTTGTGCTTGGCCAGGAAGAGGAACCCGCCGACGAAGGCGAGTGCAGCGAAGATCAGGTTGACGTACAGGCTCCAGCGCCAGTTGGCCCATTCGGTGAGCATGCCGCCGAGCAGCAGGCCGAGTGCGCCGCCGCCGCCTGCGATGGCACCGAAGATGCCGAATGCCTTGGCGCGTTCCTTGGTGTCGGTGAAGGTGGTGGCCAACAACGACAGGGCCGCGGGGGCCAGTAGTGCGCCGAAGAGACCCTGACCGGCGCGAGCCGCGACGAGCATGCCGAAGTTGACGGCCGCGCCGCCCACCGCCGACATCAACGCGAAGCCGACGAGGCCGATGAGGAAGGTGTTGCGGCGACCGAAGAGGTCGCTGAGCCGTCCGCCGAGCAGCAGCAGGCTGCCGAACGCGAGGGCGTATGCGGTGACGACCCAGGAGCGATCGGCGTTGTCGAACCCCAGGTCGAGCTGGGCAGCGGGGAGTGCGATGTTCACGATGGTCGCGTCGAGCACGACCATGAGCTGGGCCAGGCCGAGCGTGGCGAGAATCAGCCATCGATTCCTATGCGCACGTTCGTCCGCCGGTGTCGTGGTCGACGTCGCGTCGCCCACGTTCTCCGATGAAAGGGTGGTCATGGTGTCCTCGGTTCGACTATGCGGAGGTGTATCCTCCGGTTGTAGAACAAGGTAGCAGCGAAGTGGAGGACTGTCCTCCGCTTATCGGGTGAAACGGACATCGAATGAGTGTGAGAGCCGACACATCGGCAGCGAAGCCCCTCCGTGCGGACGCCGAACGCAACCGTCGACGCATCGTGGACGCGGCGCGCGAACTGTTCGCCTCACGCGGAATCGACATCACACTCGACGACGTCGCTGCCCACGCCAAAGTGGGTGTCGGAACCGTCTACCGACGGTTCTCCTGCAAGGAAGAGTTGATCGACGGCGTCTTCGAGCAGCGACTCGAAGACATGCTCGCGACCGCGGAGCGCGCACTCGAGGCCGAGGATCCGTGGGAGGGGCTGGTGCAGTTCCTGGCCGAGGTGTGCGAGGGGATGTCCTCCGACAGGGGACTCGGTGAGGTCGTCCTCGGCTCGGACGAAGGCTGTCGCGGCATCGCTCGGGTTCGTTCGCGTATCGATCCGTTCTTCGAGAAGATCGTCGAGCGAGCGCTCGCGTCCGGGCAGCTCAGGTCCGATATCGCGGTCAACGACTTCTATCCGGTGCTCGGCATGATCGGCGCGAGCGTCGAATTCTCCAGCGCCGTCGATGCGACCAACTGGCGTCGCTACTTCACCGTCCTGCTCGACGGTCTGCGGGGCGACGGTGTCCCGCGCTCGGCGCTTCCAGGGCGTCCCTTCACCAGCGACGAGGTCGACATGGCCAAGACGGCGATGCATCGTCGTCGACGCTGAGTGAACTGGGTCCACGTCACGAAACCCTTTGCGTTGTGCGATCGATCACGTAGGGTCCCTAACGGAATTGAGTGCTACCCGATGTACCGCTTACTCGGGGGCTGGGGATCGACGTTGGGGGATTCGAGTTGCGTTCGACGCGTGTCATTTTTTCGGCAGTAGCGGTATCCGCGGTGCTCATCGGTATGACCACTCCGATTGCATCTGCAGCCCCGGGCTCCGGATCGTCGACGGGTTCCACCGTCGAATCGGACTTCTACGTACCGCCGAGCCCGCTGCCCGCAGGCTCCCCGGGTGATGTGATCCGGTCCGAGCCGTCGCATCTCGCTCTGTCGGTCCCCGGAATCGGTGGCCCTCTGCCCGGCGCGGCAACGCGAATCATGTACCGCAGCACCGACTCCAACGATGCGGCCAATGCCGTCACGGGCACGTACATCGATCCTGCCGCACCGTGGACCGGGCCGGGCCCGCGTCCGCTCGTCGTCCTCGCTCCAGGAACCCAGGGCCAGGGCGATCAGTGCGCGCCATCGAAGATGCTCAACAACGTCATCACCTACACCCCGCCGCTCGGCTTCATGGTCGAGTACGAGGTACTCGCCGCATACTCCCTGCTGTCGCAGGGATACGGCGTCGTCATCACCGACTACGAAGGCCTCGGCACTCCCGGTGCGCACACCTACGTCAACCGCGCCTCGGAAGCGCACGCTGTGCTCGACGCCGCCCGCGCAGCGCAGAACCTGCAGGGCACCAAGATCTCCGCGGACGGTCCGGTCGCGGCGTACGGCTACTCGCAGGGCGGCGGAGCAGCGGCTGCTGCTGCGGAGATCGCCGGAGAGTACGCACCGGAGATCGACCTCGTCGGCACCTATGCGGGCGCACCCCCGGCGGATCTGAAGGCGACCCTCGAGCAGGTCGACGGCACCATCCTGACCGGCGTGATCGGCTACACCCTCAACGGTCTGCTCAATTCCGATCCCGGTCTGCAGCCGATCGTCGACGAGAACATCAACGACGCAGGCAAGGCCATGCTGAACCTGGTGGCGAATCAGTGTGTGGGAGAAACGATTCTGAACGTCGGGCTGCACCGCACCAACGAGTACACCAAGACCGGCGAGCCGCTCTCGGTTGTACTGGACCGGCTGCCCATCGCCGCGGACATCCTGGCCAAGAACAAGATCGGTGAACGCACGCCCAACGCTCCGGTGCTGATCCAGTCCGGTACGTCCGACGACATCGTGCCTCACGGACAGGCCGTCGGGCTGGCCGGCGACTGGTGCGGCAAGGGTGCCACCGTGCAGCTGAGTGCCGCGCAGGTTCCGGCAATCGTGCCGGGTTCCGGTGCCGGACACCTGATTCCGGACCTCCTCGGTCTCGGCGAGGCGCAGAACTGGATCAAGGATCGGTTCTACGGAGTGCCCGCGCCGTCCAACTGCTGATCTGCCGAAGTACGGCCCGCGCGGGTCAGCGCGGGCCGTACATGATCACCGCCACGCCGATCAGTGCGATCGACGATCCGGCGATGTCCCAGCGATCGGGTCGGAAGCCGTCGGCCACCATTGCCCACAGCAGTGACCCTGCAACGAACACACCGCCGTATGCCGCCAGGATCCGACCGAAATTGGCGTCGGGCTGCAGCGTCGCCACGAAACCGTAGGCACCGAGGGCGATCACGCCCGCTCCCGCCCAGAGCCATCCGCGATGTTCGCGGACCCCCTGCCACACCAGCCACGCCCCGCCGATCTCGAACACGGCCGCAACCGCGAACAGCATGACCGACTTCACAATGTTCATGCGACAAAGGCTCCCACAGCCCCGACCTGGTGTAGAAAGATGCCTTTGGGGGTACAGGCCTATAGGCCCCGCGTCGAGGGCCGAGTCGGTAGAGGTGAGTTTCACATGCGGGACAGTTACACGGAGACGCTCGATTCCTTGGCGTCGAACCTGTCCGAAATGTCGAGAATCGCCGAAAAGGCAATGGTCGACGCCACCCGTGCACTGCTGACCGCCGATATCGTCATGGCCGAGCAGACCATCGAATACCGCGAGGAGATCGATACCCTCGCCGCCGAGTGGGAGCACGGAGCATTCGGCTTCCTGGCCCTGCAGGCACCGGTCGCCCACGATCTACGACGCGTCGTCTCCGGGATCAACATCGTCGCCGACCTACAGCGGATGGGCGGACTCGCCGTCCACGTCGCAGAGCTGGCTCGCCGCCGCCATCCCGCGCACGTACTTCCGCCCGAGGTCGAGGGAGTGTTCGAGGAGATGGGCCGGGTTGCCGTCGCCCAGGCAGCGGCCACCCAACGCGTGCTGGAAACCCGAGACGCCGAACTCGCAGCCGACCTCCGGATTCAGGACGAGGAGATGGACGCGCTGCACCGCAGCCTGTTCATGCTGACCTCCGCACCCGATTGGCCGCACGGTGTGCCGGCCGCAGTGGACATCACGCTGCTCGGACGCTTCTACGAGCGATACTCGGACCACACTGTCGAGGTCGCCAAACGCGTCATCTTCCTGGTGACCGGCGATCGCCCCACCGACGAGTCATAGTCTGCGCGAACGGCTCGAAGATGGCAGGATCGGCACGATGAAACGTGACGTCTCTGCGTACCTCGATGTCGACGTGACCGAGGCCAGCACCCTCGAGTTCCAGATCGCAATCGCACCTCATCCGGGAACCGATGTGTGGGAAGCACTCTCGTTCACACTCGACGGTCAACCGATCGAGGCGCAGGAGATCAGCGGCGCTCACGGCACCCGCATCCACAAGATCCACGCCGACGTCGGCAAGCTCGAGGCGTCGTATTCGGCAACCATCTACGGCAACACCGAGCCTGCTCCGGTCTCCGACTACGACCTCTCGCTCTACCTGCGGCCGAGTCGATACTCCGAAGCGGACAAGTTCTTCGGTTTCGCGGCAACGGAATTCGGTTCCTACCCGCCGTCGGAGAAGCTGCTCGCGGAGGTCTCGTCCTGGGTCGGTGCCCGTCTGAGCTACGTCCCGGGTAGCAGCGACCCCATCGACGGCGCGGTCGACACCCTCCTCGCCGGAGCCGGAGTCTGCCGCGACTACACCCACCTCGTGGTGGCCCTGCTGCGTGCGGTCAATGTCCCCGCTCGCCTGGTCGCGGTGTACGCACCGGGCTGCGATCCCATGGACTTCCACGCGGTCGCCGAAGCATTCGTCGAAGGCCAATGGCGAGTGGTGGACGCGACGTGCCTCGCACCTCGATCGACCCTGGTGCGCATCGCCACCGGACGCGACGCATCCGACACCGCCTTCCTCGACAACCACGGCGGATCGATCATCCTCAACAGCGCCGTCGTCGGAGCCGTCGTCGACGGACCACTGCCCTTCGACGACATCACCCAGCTGGTCTCGATCACCTGATCGCACGAGTACACGCGCGTGGCAGGATCGAGGCCATGTCTCGCACACTGCACCTCGTCGGCGATCCCGAGGCCGATGCACTGCTCGCCGAGGATCCGTTCGCGCTGTTGATCGGCATGTTGCTCGATCAACAGGTACCGATGGAGTCGGCGTTCGCAGGCCCCAAGAAGCTCGTCGACCGTCTCGGTGACCTGAAAGTCGACACCGTCGCCGACGCCGATCCCGAGGAATTCGCGGCCCTGTGCGCGCAGACCCCGGCCGTCCATCGGTTCCCGGGTTCGATGGCCAAGCGCATCCAAGGGCTGGCGGCGTTCCTGGTCGAGAACTACGACGGAAAGCCGCAGGAGATCTGGACCCGCGACGATCCCAACGGTGCCGAAGTGCTGAAACGACTAAAGGCCCTCCCCGGCTACGGCGATCAGAAGGCCCGCATCTTTCTCGCGCTGCTCGGTAAGCAGATGGGCGTCACGCCCGACGGCTGGCGCAAGGCCGCCGGACCGTACGGCGACGACGGAGCGCGTCGATCCATCGCCGACGTGGTGGACGAGAAGTCGTTGCTCGAGGTGCGCGAGTTCAAGAAGGCGGCGAAAGCGGCAGCCAAGAACAAATAAGTCTGTCGGTGCCGGTCGTTACAGTGACCAGAACTTTCACCGGGGGGCGAGATGACCGACAGTATCGGGACGTACGAGGGCTGGCTGGCGTCTCTCGACGAGGACGCACTGACCGATCTGCTGCACCGTCGGCCGGACGTGGCGACCGACCCACCACCGCGCTCGTTCGGCTTGCTCGCGCAGTTGCTCGAAGCCCCGTCTCGGGTGTCGATGCTGCCGCGTCGACTCGACAGCGGTGCGCTCGCTCTCCTCGAATTGTTCGCGCTGATGGGCGATCTGAGCCGCGCGGAGATCGGGCACTGGGCGAGTGAGGGGTCGATCAACGAGACACCACACATCGATGCAGCTCTGGCCACACTGACGGCCCACGGGTTGATCTGGCCGAATTCCTCACTCGGCGCAGGCACTGTCGAATACTCACCCGTCGACCTGTCCGGGGTGTTCTCGCATCCGTTCGGACTGGCCCGCAGGCAGCGAAAGCTGTTCCTGCACTGCGCAGTCGAGCAGGACAGGGTGGCTGTGCTTGCGCTCCTCGGTATCGACCCGACGCTCGAGCGAGCGGCGCGCGCGGACTCCGTTGCCACTGCCATGACACCCGAACGTATTCGGGCACTGTTCGACGGCGGGCCCGAGGAGATGCGAGCGATGTTGTCTCGCTTCGTCGATGGCAAGCCGGTGTCACTGATCTTCGATGTTCCTCCGACTGCAGGCGCGGCCGCATTCGAGCGGGGATTGTTGTATCGACTCGACGGGCATCGCGTCGAGATGCCGTTGGAGGTGAGCATCGCCCTGCGAGGGGAGCGGTGGCGTCTGCCCATCGAACTCACGCCGCCGACATTCGACACCCGAGTGCTCTCGCACGACGACGTGCGGCGCTCACGTTCGATCGCCCTGCTGCAGTTCTGCGAACACACGCAGGCGTTGCTGACGGCCATCGACGCCGACGGCCTGACGACGATGAAGACCGGTGGCGTCAGTGCCAAGGGGATTCGGTCGCTGACGAGCAGGCTGGGATTCGCCGACGAACACGACACCGCGTTGATGCTGATGCTGGCCCGCGAAGCCGGACTGCTGGCCGAACGCGGGAAGACCGGAATCGCGTTGACCTCGGCGTACGAGACGTGGTCCACGAGCACGCGGGCCGAACAGGCGGCCACATTGCTGACGGCATGGTGGAGTTCGCCCTTCACGCCCACCCACCGAGTGCCCCGTGCGTCCCAGAAGACCGTTCCCGTTCTCAAGAAGATGCTCGACGACCCGGCGGCAGCGGACCTGCGTGCGACGGCGCTGACGGCTCTGCTGCGATACGAGGACGCCGACGCGCCGGCGACGGTTCTGCATGGTTCGGAGGATTTTGCCCGGTATCTGGATTGGCACATCCCGGTCGTCTCGACCAGCGCCGGGGCCGGTCACGTGCACGCGCTGTGGCTCGAGGCCGGTCGACTCGGGGTACTGGCCGACGGTGCGCCGACCGATCTGTGCCGCACCCTCACCGAGTTCCCTGCGGGTCGAGACGGCGACCCTCGCGAGATCCGCGCGGCTCTGACAGCACAGTTGCAGGACATGGCCGGGTGGGTTCCGTTCTCCGTTCGGCTGTTGCCCGATTCCACGGCGGTGGTGACCGGACCACCCAGTACCGAGGTGGCGTCGATACTCGGCTCGGCGGCGCAGCCCGAGTCGAGGGACGTCGCATCGGTCTGGCGTTTCACCCCGGCGACCATCCGGGGTTTCTTCGACACCGGCGGCACCGGCGAGGAGTTGATCGATGCGTTGACCGCGATGGCCGACACCGAGTTGCCTCAGGCACTGGACTACACGATCCGAGACTGCTGGCGCAGCTACGGCGCACTGGCCGTGAGGCGGATCCCGTGCGCGATCGTCTCCGAGGACGTCGTGCTGCTGACGAACATCGAGACCGACGAGTCACTGGCCGTGCTGCAGTTCCAGCGCCTCGCTCCCACCGTCCTGGTCAGTTCGGCCACGCCCATCGACACCATCGCCGTGCTTCGCAGGCACGGATACTCCCCGGTCCGGCACTCCGACACCGGGCAACTCCAACTCGACTGCGCGCCTCGAATCCGCGCGGGGGAGACTCGGGAGATCCATCGTGCCGTCCACCCGGCACGGCACCGCCGCGAACCACGCGAGCTCGCGCGGCTCCTGCTGGCCGGCGGCGACGGAGCCGTCGACGAGGCACGAGTGCGGTCTGCACTCGATTCACACAGCCGGTTGCTGCCGCGTGAGCTGGATCTG
Source organism: Rhodococcus sp. 05-339-2 (assembly GCF_002258965.1). NCBI lineage: Bacteria > Bacillati > Actinomycetota > Actinomycetes > Mycobacteriales > Nocardiaceae > Rhodococcus > Rhodococcus sp. 05-339-2. Next base: position 209,883 of record NZ_NOYW01000006.1, on the reverse strand, counting down.
TTGACCGACGCCGCAGCGCGCGGCACACCCGTCTCTATCGACTACCAGAACTCCAGAGGAGCCATCGTTCGGCACGCGATCTCGGATGCGCTGCAGGACGGCCACTGGCTGCACGCGCTCTCGGAATCGACCGGCAGCCGCGAGAGCTTCGCCATCATGAACATCAGAGCGGTGTCCACCGGTCCACAATGACCGGCGATGCAACTGTGTCCGTGGTCGCCGGTACCCTTTCGGGCGTGGCCCTCTACCGGAAGTACCGTCCCGCGACGTTCGCCGAGGTCGTCGGTCAGGAGCACGTCACCGAGCCGATCAGCGTGGCGTTGGACAGCAACAGAATCAATCACGCGTACCTGTTCTCCGGGCCGCGTGGCTGCGGAAAGACCTCCTCGGCGCGCATCCTCGCTCGATCGCTGAACTGCGCCGAGGGTCCGACGTCGACCCCCTGCGGGGTGTGCAACTCCTGCGTCGCCCTCGCACCGGGCGGACCCGGCAACTTCGACGTCGTCGAGATGGACGCGGCCAGCCACGGTGGCGTCGACGATGCGCGAGATCTGCGAGACAAGGCCGTGTACGCCCCGGCCGAATCGCGCTACGTCATCTTCATCATCGACGAGGCACACATGGTGACCCCGGCGGGCTTCAACGCGCTGCTCAAGGTCGTCGAGGAGCCACCAGAGCACCTCGTCTTCATCTTCGCCACCACCGAGCCCGAGAAGGTGCTCCCCACCATCCGCTCGCGTACCCACCACTACCCGTTCCGGCTGCTCGCGCCGTCGACGATGCGCGGTCTGCTCGAGAAGATCTGTGGCCAGGAACAGGTTCCGGTCGAGGATGCGGTCTACCCGCTGGTCATCCGCGCCGGCGGAGGTTCGCCCCGTGACTCGCTCAGCGTCATGGATCAGCTCCTGGCCGGAGCCGGACCCGAGGGCGTCACGTACCCGCGCGCACTCTCGCTTCTCGGCGTCACCGACGTCGCACTGATCGACGAAGCGGTCGACGCGTTGGCCGCGGGCGACGGCGGCGCACTGTTCGGCACCGTCGACAAGGTGATGGACGCGGGCCATGACCCACGCCGCTTCGCCATCGACCTCCTCGATCGCATGCGAGATCTGATCCTGATGAAGGCCGTGCCTGACGCCGGAGAACGCGGTCTGGTCGACGTTCCCGGCGACGTCCTCGAGCGACTGCGTGACGAGGCCGATCTGCTCGGTTCGGCGACACTGACTCGGTACGCCGAGATCGTGCACTCGGGCCTCGGCGAGATGCGCGGTGCCACGGCCCCGCGTCTGCTGCTCGAAGTGATGTGTGCCCGAATGCTGCTGCCCTCGGCGTCCGACGCGGAATCGGCGGTGCTGCAACGACTCGAACGCGTCGAGCGCCGCCTGGACGTCACCCTTCCGGCGGGGGAGCAAGCAGCCGTCGCCCAGGCAGCCGCAGATCCGACGCGACCGCAACTGCAACCCACCGAGGAACCCGCGCCCTCGGGTCCGGCACCGGTGAGCAAGTTCGAACGACCGTCGCAACGTCCACCGGCCGCAGAGCCGGCAGCGCCCGCACCGGCACCTGCTCCAGTGGCGCCCGCACCCGCTGCCTCGATTCCCACACCGGCACCGGAGCCTGCACGACCCGAGCCGGCCCCGATACCCGAGCCCGCTCCGACACCCGAGCCCGCTCCCACACCCGAGCCCGCTCCGAACCCCGAGCCCGCTCCCACACCCGAGCCCGCTCCGAACCCCGAGCCCGCTCCCACACCCGAGCCGACTCCGGAACCGGTTTCGGCATCACAGGAACCGGCCCCCGCTGCCTCGGTTTCCCACGAAGATTTTCCGCCGGAGCCCGAGGACGATTACGGCCCCGAGCCGGATCCGGTGTTCGAGTCGGAACCGGAACCCGTGGCGGCGCCCGCCGCCGTGTCGAGCGAGCCCGACGCAGCCGCGGTTCGAGCTGTGTGGTCCGAGGTGCGCACGAAGGTACGAGACCGCAGCCGGACCGTCGAGGTGATGCTCTCCGGTGCCTCGGTGCGCACCGTCGAGAACGGCACCATCACGCTCGGTCACGACTCGGCACCGCTGGCCAAGCGGCTGGAGGAACCGCGCAACGCCGACGTCATTCGCGACGCTCTGCGTGACGTATTCGGGGTCGAATGGTCGGTGGTGTGCCTGGTCGGTGCGGCGGCACCGCCGGAACAGTCATCAGCAAAAAAAGATGAACCGGCAGCGAAACCCGCGTCGCTGCCGAAGTTCTCGAGGCCGAGCCAGGCAGGGGCTTCCCGTCCCACGTCGGACGGGTTCGGATCAGCGGGCGATGGATCCTCGGCCGGCATCGGGGCGGACGACATTCCGATGCCCGAAGCGCCGGACTATCCCGACGAGCCCGAGCCGGTAGGGCCACCGCCACCGGAGACCCCGGAGGACGAGGAAGAGCTGCTCAAGGCCGCGGCCGAGCCTGCCGATCCGACGGTTCGACGCGATCCGGAGACCGTCGCGATGGAGCTGCTGGTCAGCGAACTGGGAGCGGTACCGCTCAAGGAGACCTGATCGACGGGTGATTCAGCCGACGGTGAGGTCCTCGTTGTCGGCGAACACCAGGCGTCCGCTGTCGAGGGCCACGGCCCAACGCCGTGCCACCGCCCAGTCCCGTGAGGTGGTCTCGGGTGTCTGGACACCGAAGTCCTCGACGATCGCCCCGGTCTCGCACGTGTCCTGAGCAGCTTCGTCGTCGGTGCCGGTGGTGTGAATGCGTACTTTGACGCGAGCGCCCACGGTCAATTCGTTGTTGGTTTCCATGGAGGTCTTCTTCCGCGCTCGGTAGATCTGATCTATCGGAGTGTCCCACGCTCAGGTCGTTCAAACCTGAACCTTCGCGTCGGTCATGTACAACGCTCGTTTCGGTCCTTACGCCGGATCCATCGCCCGCCCTACTGTGGCATGAGCTGAGGTCTGTCATGGCCTCGCACCGACGCGGTCGGCCGGCACGGCGACCGCAAGAAGATCGAGTATCTGGAAGGAACTGCGCGCTGTGACTACAGAGGCATTCATTTACGAGGCCATCAGGACTCCCCGAGGCAAGGGAAAGAACGGCTCCCTGCATTCGGTGAAGCCGATTTCCCTGGTGACCGGTCTGATCGACGAGCTTCGTCGACGGTTCCCCGACATGGACGAGAACCGGATCTCCGACCTCATCCTCGGCGTGGTCTCACCCGTCGGAGATCAGGGTGCCGATATAGCGCGCACGGCGGTGCTCGCAGCGAAGATGCCCGACACCGTCGGCGGCTTCCAGCTCAACCGCTTCTGCGCGTCCGGTCTCGAGGCCGTCAACCTGGCTGCACAGAAGGTGCGCTCGGGCTGGGACGAGCTCGTCATCGCCGGTGGCGTCGAGTCGATGTCGCGTGTGCCGATGGGCAGTGACGGCGGCGCGTGGGCCATGGACCCCGTCACCAACTACGACACCTACTTCGCCCCGCAGGGCATCGGTGCCGACCTCATCGCGACGATCGAGGGGTTCAGCCGCGAGGACGTCGACGCATATGCCGTCCAGTCGCAGGAGCGCGCCGCCGCAGCGTGGTCGGGTGGCTACTTCGCCAAGTCCGTCGTTCCGGTCACCGACCAGAACGGCCTGCTCATCCTCGACCAGGACGAGCACATGCGTCCGGGTAGCACCGTGGAATCGCTCGGCAAGCTGAACCCGGCCTTCACCGGTATCGCGGCCATGGGCGGATTCGACGATGTGGCGCTGCAGAAGTACCACTGGGTCGAGAAGATCGATCACGTGCACACCGGCGGAAACAGCTCCGGCATCGTCGACGGCGCAGCACTCGTCCTCGTCGGCAGCGAGCAGGCCGGTAAGGATCTGAACCTGGTTCCGAGGGCGCGCATCGTCGCCACCGCAACCAGTGGTGCCGATACGACCATCATGCTGACCGGACCCACCCCGGCGTCGAAGAAGGTTCTCGCGACCGCGGGCCTGACCGTCGACGACATCGATCTCTTCGAGCTCAACGAGGCGTTCGCCTCCGTGGTGCTGCGCTTCCAGAAGGATCTCAACATCCCGAACGAGAAGCTCAACGTCAACGGCGGTGCCATCGCCATGGGCCACCCGCTGGGAGCGACCGGAGCGATGATCACCGGCACCGTGCTCGACGAGCTCGAGCGCCGCGGCGGCCGGTACGCCTTGATCACCCTGTGCATCGGCGGCGGCATGGGCGTCGCCACCATCATCGAGCGAGTCTGAGGTATTACGATGTCTGACAACATGATTCAGTGGGACCAGGACGCCGACGGTATCGTCGTTCTGACGATGGACGACCCCAACCAGGGCGCCAACACGATGAACCAGCTGTACAAGGATTCGATGGGAGCGACCGTCGACCGCCTCGAGGCCGAGGTCGACTCCATCACCGGCGTCGTGATCACCTCCGCCAAGAAGACGTTCTTCGCCGGCGGCGATCTGCACACGCTCATCGCTGCCAAGCCCGAGGACGCTCAGCAGGTGTTCGACGAGGTGCAGGAAGTCAAGGGCCAGCTGCGTCGTATCGAGAAGCTCGGCAAGCCGGTCGTGTCCGCCATCAACGGCGCAGCACTCGGCGGCGGACTCGAGATCGCGCTCGCGACTCATCACCGCATCGCGGCCGATGTTCCCGGCGTCCAGATCGGTCTTCCCGAGGTTTCCCTCGGCCTGCTGCCCGGCGGCGGCGGCGTCGCCCGCATCACGCGACTTCTCGGCATCCAGACCGGCTTCATGACCGTGCTCGCGCAGGGCACCCGGTTCCGTCCGGCGAAGGCACTCGAGATCGGTCTGATTCACGAGTTGGTCGGCAGCATCGACGAATTGGTGCCCACCGCCAAGGCCTGGATCAAGGCCAACCCCGAGGGTGGCGTCGCACCGTGGGATGTCAAGGGCTACAAGATCCCCGGCGGCACGCCGTCCAATCCGAAGCTCGCACAGATCCTGCCCGCATTCCCGTCCAACCTGCGCAAGCAGATCAAGGGCGCTCCGATGCCTGCACCGCGTGCGATTCTCGCGGCGGCGGTCGAAGGTGCGCAGGTCGACTTCGACAACGCGTGCACCATCGAGTCGCGGTACTTCACCGAGTTGGTCACCGGCCTGGTGTCCAAGAACATGATTCAGGCGTTCTTCTTCGATCTGCAGGCGATCAACGCCGGCAAGTCCCGTCCCGACGGCATCGAGAAGACCACCTTCACCAAGGTTGCGGTTCTCGGCGCAGGCATGATGGGCGCGGGCATCGCGTACGTGTGTGCCAAGGCCGGAATCGACGTGGTGCTCAAGGACGTTGCTCTCGAGGCGGCGCAGAAGGGCAAGGCGTACTCCGAGGCCATCGAAGCCAAGGCACTCTCGCGTGGCAAGACCACCCAGGAGAAGTCCGACGCTCTGCTCGCGCGGATCCACCCGACGGCCGACGCCAAGGACGTCGAAGGCGCAGACCTCGTCATCGAGGCTGTCTTCGAGTCGGAAGAGTTGAAGCAGAAGGTGTTCCAGGAGATCGAGGACCTCGTCGATCCGACGGCGTTGCTCGGTTCCAACACCTCGACGCTGCCCATCACGAGCCTCGCTCAGGGCATCAAGCGTCAGGAAGACTTCATCGGAATCCACTTCTTCTCACCCGTCGACAAGATGCCGCTGGTGGAGATCATTCGCGGCGAGAAGACGTCGGATGCGGCCTTGGCCAAGGCATTCGACCTGGTGCAGATCATCAAGAAGACCCCGATCGTCGTCAACGACAGTCGCGGCTTCTTCACCTCGCGTGTGATCGGCACGTTCATCAACGAGGCCATTGCGATGCTGGGCGAGGGCGTCGAGCCGTCGACCATCGAGCAGGCCGGTCTGCAGGCCGGTTACCCGGCTGCGCCGCTTCAGCTCTCGGACGAACTGACGCTCAACCTGATGCAGAAGATCCGCAAGGAAACCTACGACGCCCTCATCGCCGCGGGTCAGACTCCTCCCGAGGATCCGGCCGGTGCCGTCATCGACAAGATGGTCGACGAGTTCGAGCGTCCGTCGAAGGCCAAGGGTGCGGGCTTCTACGAGTACGAGGACGGCAAGCGCACCGGACTGTGGCCCGGACTGCGTGATGCGTTCAAGTCGGGTTCGGCGGACATCCCGTTCGAGGACCTCAAGGAACGCATGCTGTTCATCGAGGCCATCGAGACGCAGAAGTGCTTCGACGAGGGTGTGCTGAACACCACCGCCGACGCCAACATCGGCTCGATCTTCGGCATCGGCTTCCCCGCCTGGACCGGAGGCGTGCACCAGTACGTCGTCGGCTACCCGGGAGGTCAGGCCGGATTCGTCACTCGTGCAGACGAATTGGCGAAGAAGTACGGCGATCGCTTCCAGGTTCCTGCCTCGCTGCGCTAGTGCCGAGGCAGTGGTGCGATCGAGTGCCCCCGGTGGCACATAACCGCACCACTGCCGAAGGCATCTACCCGCGATGCGCGATCAACCTCTCGGCGCCGTCTGTGAATTGTTGCTTCATCAATTCGCAGGCGGCGTCGATGTCGTTTCGAACGAGTGCCTCGATGAGTTCCTCGTGGTTGCGGACGGCCGCTCGGCCCCAGTCACGATCGGTGGCATAGAGGCGGGTGGGTGTGTAGCGGGTGGCGTTGTTGAGAAACCACGCCAGTTTCGCCGAGTCGGCGAGTCGGTTGAGGACGCGGTGGAACTCGAACTCGCAGTTCTCCACATCCTCCGGCCTGCCGTTCTCGACGGCCACGGACAGCAGTGCGGTGAGTTCGGCGAGTCGGTCGAGTTCGGCCTCGGTGATCTTCGGTGCTGCGCGGCGCACCAGTTCGACGGCGATCTGGCCCTGCAACCAGAAGATGTCGACGATGTCGTTCGGCGTCAGCGGCGAAACCTTGTAGCCGCGATGCGGGACGAGTTCGACGATGCCCTCACCCCGCAGCGTCAGCAGTGCCTCGCGGACGGGAGTGACGCTGACACCGAGTTCTGCGGCGGTCTCGTCGAGTCGGATGAAGTCGCCCGGACTCACTTCGCCGGACATGACGAGGTGCCGGACGTGGCTGGCCACCTCCTCCGACAGCTGCGGCCGTCGGCGCAGAACCGATGCTCGACGCTTGTCCACCATTCCGAAAGCCAATCACACGGCGGGCTTCGCGCGAAGGAGGACCTGCGCGACCGGTTCGACGACTCGGGCCGCAATGGGCCCCAGGATTGCCATCAGCAGCACGTATGCCGTCGCCAGAGCCGCGAGTTCGCCCTCCACCGCGCCTGCGGCCACGGCCAGTCCGGCGATGACGATGGAGAACTCGCCCCGCGCCACCAGTGCCGCACCGGTGCGCAACCGGCCAGGTCGTCCGATTCCCTGACGGCCCGCCGCCCACCAGCCGGTCGCGACCTTCGTGGCTGTCGTCGTGACCGCGAGCACGACGGCCCAGCCGAGCACGGGTGGGATGGTCGCCGGGTCGGTGGCGAGTCCGAACACCACGAAGAACATCGCGGCGAAGAGATCGCGCAGTGGCTCGAGCACGCGGGTGGCGTTGTCGGCCGTCGACCCCGAGATGGCGATACCGAGCAGGAACGCGCCGACGGCGGCCGAGACCTGCAGTTCCGACGCGATGCCGGCCACCAGCAACGCGGATCCGAGGACCTTGAGCAGCACCACTTCGCGGTCGGGGCTGTCGAGTACTGCGGAGACGAGGTTGCCGTAGCGCAGTGCGACGACCAGCACGACGGTGAGGACGAACAGTGAGATGCCGAGCGCTTCGAGTCCGCCCAGGAAGCTCACCCCGCTGAGGACCGCGGTCAGGATCGGCAGATAGATGGCCATCGCCAGGTCTTCGAACACCAGAATCGACAGCACAACGGGGGTTTCGCGGTTTCCCAGTCGGCCCAGATCGGTGAGGACCTTGGCGATGATGCCCGAGGACGAGATGTACGTGACACCGCCCATCACCAGCGCTCCGACTCCGCCCCAGCCGAGCAGAAACGCGACCACTGCACCCGGTGCGAAGTTCAGCACGATGTCGACCAGACCGGCCATCCAGGATCGGCGCAGACCGGTGACGAGTTCGGCGGCGGTGTATTCGAGTCCGAGCAGGAGCAGCAGCAGAACGACGCCGATCTCGCTCGCGATCTCGCTGAACTCGTCGATGCCGCTGAGATTGACGATGCCGCCGTTTCCGAACGCGAGACCGCCGAGCAGATAGAACGGGATGGGGGAGACACCTATTCGACCCGCCAGACGAGCGAGTAGTCCGAGAACGAAGAACACTGCACCCAGCTCGGTGAGGGCAAGTGCGCTCTCGGCCACTGTTCAGCCCCGACTGATCTCAGGCATTGCCGAGCAACTTGGCCGCTGCGTCCAGTCCGTCCGCGGTACCGACGGCGACCAGTAGGTCACCTGCGGCCAGCGTGAAGTCGGGGGTGGGGGACGGTTGAACCTGACCGGCGCGCATGACAGCGACGACCGATACCCCGGTTTTGGTGCGCATGGCGGTGTCGCCGAGTGTGCGGCTGACGAACCGAGAGTCGGCGCGAATGGGAAGCCGACGGGTGTTGATTCCGGGAAGGTCACGATGCTCTTCCCCGAGCTGAGCGATGAGTTGCGGCGACCCGAGCAGATTGCCCAGGGCCGCCGCTTCCTCATTGCTCAACGTGATGGATTCCTGCGTCGCATCGGGGTCGTCCTTGCGCGAGACGATCAACTCGTTCACGCCGTCCTTGCGGGTGATGACGCCTATGCGACGCCCGGAAGCGAGTGCGAAATCCTTTCGCACTCCGATTCCCGGCAGCAGGGTCACTTCGACGTTCATGGTCGAAATGCTAGCCCTGCAGGCAGCGCATTATCGAAGGATCGGGCGTGCAGCCCGACCCGTCTCGATCAGGATGCGACGGCAGCCAGGAGGGCTTCGCGCTGGTTTGCGCCGAGGCCACCGATACGGCGGGTATCGGCGATGGACAGCTGCTCGAGCAGCTGTGCGGCGCGCACGGAACCAACACCCGGCAGGGCCTTGATCAGGGCGGACACCTTGGTCTTCTTGACGATCTCGTCGTTCTCCGCCTTGGCGAGAACGTCAGCGACGCTGAGTTCGCCGGACTTGACGGATGCGAGCAGCTTCGACCGCGCAGTGCGTGCCTCGGCCGCCTTGGCCAGCGCCGCGGTGCGCTGTTCCGGTGTCAATACTGGTAAAGCCATGGCCTGTTCTCCTCGATTGTGGTGACCCGTCGCTCGTTGACAGGTCTCGACCCTCTTGCATCGTGCCTGGTGGCTCTTCCAATCTAACCGAACAACACGGCTGTCATTCCGGTCGAGCCACCGAACCTTCCCAGCCAGGCTACGTCCTATCCGATTCGGGGTGTGCCCCGACCAGCACTTCGGCCCCGTGTCGGCTCTCGAAGGGCGTCGTGTACCGGACATGTCCGACGCCTCCCTGCCGGCCTCTCAGGCAGGTGCAGGCGAGTAGGTCTTCCTGAGTGCGACCTTGACCACCTTGCCGCTCGCGTTGCGTGGGAGGGCGTCGACGACGACCAATTCCTTGGGGTGCTTGAACCGCGCGAGATGGTCGCCGAGCCACACGAGAAGCTCGTCGAGAGTCAGGTCGGGGGTGTCGGGGGAATCGTGCAGTGCGACCACCGCGACGGGCACCTCGCCCCACCTGTCGTCGGGTCGGCCGATCACTGCGGCCTCGAGGATTCGGGGGTGGGAGAACAGGACGTTCTCGACTTCGGCGCAGTAGATGTTCTCACCGCCGGAGATGATCATGTCCTTCTTGCGGTCGACGACGAACACGAAGCCTTCCTCGTCCTGGCGTACGAGGTCGCCGGAGTGGAACCAGCCGCCGTGGAACGCGTCCGCCGTCGCGTCGGGGTTCTCCCAGTATTCGCGCATCAATGTGGGCCCTCGATAGACGATTTCGCCGATCTCGCCCTGCGCCACGTCGTTCATCTCGTCGTCGACGACGCGTGCTGCGACGGTCGGGACGACGCGTCCTACCGAGCCGAGTTTGCGAAGGGCGTCGACGCCGTCGAGCACACAGGTGATGGGCGACATCTCGGTCTGCCCGAACACCGCGACGTTCATCGCACCCGGGAACGTGTCCGACATCGCGCGCAGAACGGTGTCCGATGCCGGGGCGGCGCCCCAGGAAATGACCCGCAGGGCAAGTTCTCTCGGGTTGGCGGCCTGCTCGGCGCACATCGCCTGCCACTGCACGGGAACGAGAAAGAGGTTGGTGACACGTTCGGCGGCGAGTACGTCGAGCAGGGTGCCCGGATCGAATGCCCCGACCGGGTGGACGACGGTGGGAATCCCGAGCAGCAGGCTCGGCGCGAGGCTGCCGAGTGCGGCGATGTGGAACATCGGTGAGGCGCAGAAGCCGACCTCGTCGGTGGCGCTCATCTGCAGTGCCCGGACACAGGTGAACGCCTGCGCCTGCATGTTCGCGTGTGTCAGTACCGCGCCCTTGGGCCTTCCGGTGGTGCCCGAGGTGTACATGATCAGTGCCGGGGCGTCGTCCGGCACGTCGACGGGGTCCGCCGGTTCGGCGGTGGACAGCAACGTCTCGTACGCGTCTCCGGCGACGATGATTCCGGTCAGTGAATCACTCTGCGCTACAACTGCTTCGGCCAGTGGAGCGAGCGTCTCGTCGGAGATCACCAGGGACGAGCCGCTGTTCTGCGCGAGAAAGGTCACCTCCGGCGGAGTCATCCGGAAGTTCACCGGGACGGCGAGTGCGCCGAGCGCGTTGATCGCCAGGACCGCCTCGAGATATTCGGGGCGGTTGAGCATCACGATCAATACCCGGTCACCGAATCCGATTCCGCGGCTCTGCAGCGCGCCCGCGAGCCGCGCGACGCGGTCGTCGAGTTCGCGCCAGCCGATCGATCGCCCCTGAAACCGAAGCGCCACTGCCTCGGGCTGCATGAGGGCGTGCCGTCGAACGTGGTTGTTCCAGTTGTTTCGGTTGGACAATCCGGGTTCGTTGGGGTGAGCGGCCATCGCCGGTTCCTCTCGTCAGCCGTATGAGCGGGGGATCGAATGTGATGCAGCTTACAGACTGCGGGCCGCTTTGTCCGGAACTCTGTTGACTGCATTTCAGCAGGTCAATGACGTATTAAGTTTGTGATCATTCGCATCGATCCCGCTACTATGAGCACTCGAGACGACCGGCGAGGTGAGGCGATGAGCGAGACGAGTGCCACGGAGCCGCGGCGTCGGCCACGGAATCGGAAGTCGCAGATTCTGGTGGCCGCGGCCGAGGCATTCAGCGAGAGCGGCTATCACCCCGTCGGAATCGAGGACATCGCTGCCACCGTCGGTATTTCCGGGCCCGCGCTGTACCGGCACTTCCCGACCAAATACTCCCTGTTCGTCGACACCGTCATGCGGATGACCGACTCCTTGGTCGCGGCAACGGATCCGGCCGTCATCGATCCGGTCGTCGACGATGTGGAGGATCCACAGTCCCGGATCGACGCGGTCATCGGTGCCATCATCGCCACCACCATCGACAATCGCCGCACCGGTGGGTTGTATCGATGGGAGGGACGCTATCTCGTCGGTTCGGACCGCGAACACCTACGGCGAGCGTTGCGCACGGTGCACGAGCGAGTGACGGTGCCGTTGCGACAGCTTCGCCCCGATCTGTCCGAGGCGGACGCCGCTCTGCTGGCCACGGCGTCGATCAGTGTGGTCGCCAGCATCACCGCGCATCGATCGGCATTGTCGGCCAAGCAGATCGAGGAGTCGATGCTCGCTGCCGCACGGTCGGTCCTGCGGACCGAACTTCCGCAGCAGGGCAGCGAATCGCCCCACCGCGACTGCGTGCTCGAGCATGCATCGAAACGGGAAGAGCTGCTGCACCATTCGATTCGGCTGTTCTATCTGCACGGGTACCACGAGGTGGGCCTCGACGACATCGGCGCAGCAGCGTCCATCACCGCCTCGAGCGTGTACCGCCACTTCCCCAGCAAGGCCGAGCTGCTCGAGGCCGCGTTGCATCGTGCCAACGCCCAGCTCACCGACACCCTCGCCGGCGCGCTCGAGCACTCGAACTCCCCGGTCGACGCCGTGCGGACCTTCGCCAGGCTGTACACCGAATTGACCTTCCGGCAGGGCGAACTGGTGGCCGTGTACTTCGCCGAGATCGGAAATCTACCGGCCGATCGGCGCGCGACACTACGCCGGATTCAGCGCCACAACGTCGACGGCTGGGCGCAACTGCTGCGTGAGGCCCGCCCGAACACGAGCGTGGTGGTCTCACGATTTCTGATCCACGCCGCTCTCGGGTTGGTCTTCGACGTGGGTCGGACGGTGCGGTTCGAGCGGTCCGACCGAACAATGGCGCGGGTACAGCAGACGATGACGGCGGTACTTCTGGGATGAACCCTCCGCGTTCAGGCCGGATTCGGCACAGCGGAGTACGGGCATGCTTCGGTGCCCAGATCTCGGGGGCGGTAGCCGACGGGATAGCCGGGGTAGGTCCTGTTCGACGCGTCGGCGGTGGCCCGAGATCGCGTTCGCTTGGGTAGGAACCGCTCGACGCGGGCCCTGGCGCGCAGAGCCCGCACGGCCACCCGCTCGACCGTCGGTGAGCCTGCAGGGAACCCGAAGGCACCGGCCATCCGGTCGTCCAACAGTGCGAACACTCCCTGCTTCACTGCGGGGGTCAGTGCAGCGGGGTACCAGGAGCAGTACAGATCCAGGGTGTACGTGCCGATCCGACGATTGTCCTCGGTGAAGCGGAACGTCCGCTCCTCGTAGTCGAGCTTGAACTGCGCGAACTCGGTGTATGACTCGGGAATGTTCCTGATCCCCATTCGCTTTCCCACTTCGCGGTAGAAGTGGAACGTCGCGAGTCTTTCCTTGGGGTGCAGGCGACGCCATCCGTAGGTGTCGATCCACTCGATCGGCTCGTAGACGAACGTCGTCAACACGTAGAGCATGTCGTCGTTGGAGATGTCGTACTGCCCGTGCATTCGGTTGACCATCCGAAGCGACTCGCGCCCCCGCTCGGAGTCGTATCCGTGCTCGAGAAGTTCGGCCATCAACAGCGAGGTGTCGTCGTATCGCTTCTGCGGTCGGTTCTCGAATTCGCCGGTCTCGGCCAACAGCGCCGAGATGGTCGGCACGCAGTAGGTACGGAACAGCGCGAACTCGAGTGAACGCTGGTAGTCCCACGGGAACTCGTAGCCGGCCGTGATGCGGTGGATGGTGTGACAATCCCGCACCGGGTCGAGTTCCTCGATGCGTCGAAGCCAGCCGAAGCGCCCCTTCTTCGGCGTGATGTCCATGGTCAGCCCCGTCCGTGCCGAAGCTTCAGTGCCAGCACGGAGAGCTTCATGTTTCGCGCTTTGCGCTTCATCGTCAGCAGATTGATCGGAGCTGCGAAACTCTGCACGGTCAACGATTTGACGGTGCTGAACTCGCGCAGGCCGTCGGCCCCATGGATGCGGCCGAATCCCGAGTCGCCCGTGCCGCCGAACGGCAGCGCCGGAACACCGGCGAATCCGAGGACCGAATTGACCGTCACGACACCACAATCGAGCTTCTCGGCGGCGCGCCTGCCCACCGCTCCGTCCTGGGTGAACACCGATGCGCCGAGTCCGTACTTGGACGCGTTGGCCCGCTCGATGGCCTCGTCCAGATCGCGAACCTTGTTGACCACCACGGTCGGACCGAAGGTCTCCTCGGTGATCGCCGTCGAATCCTCGGGTACGTCGGTGAGAACCACCGGGTCGATGTACGGCCCGTGCAGCGACTCGAGGCCGCCGACGACGGCCTTGCCGCCCTTGGCCAGAGCGTCCTCGATCTGGCCTCGCACGATCTCGCTCTGTTTGCCCAGTGTCATCGGGCCGTAGGACGAGGTCTTCGTTCCGCCGGGCTTCAGCGCTTTCACCGCGGCGGTGAATTCACCGACGAACCGGTCGTACACCGGAGCCGCGACGTAGATGCGTTCGACGCCTGCGCAGGTCTGCCCGGCGTTGCCCATCGCCCCGAACGTCGCGAATTCCACTGCGGCAGCGATGTCCGCGTCTGCGTCGACGAGCATCGCGTCCTTGCCGCCGCACTCGGCGACGAGTGGGGTCAGCGACTTCGCGCAGGTTGCCATGACCTTCTTGGCGGTGGCGGTGGAGCCGGTGAACGCGATCTTGTCCACGCCGGATTCGACGAGGGCGGTACCGGTGGATCCGTCGCCGGTGATGGTCTGGAACACCGGGTGCGGAGCGGCCAGTGACTGCCACTTCTCGGCCAACCAGGTGCCGACGCCCGGCGTCAGTTCGCTCGGTTTGAACACGACGGTGTTGCCTGCGGCGAGGGCGTACGCGATGGAACCCATCGGTGTGTAGAGCGGGTAGTTCCAGGGGCCGATGACTCCGACGACGCCGAACGGTCGGTATCCGACGTAGGCCTTCTGGTTCACCGCGAGCAGGCCCGATCCGACCTTGCGCTGCCGCAGAATCTTCTCGGCGTTGCGGGCCGCCCAGTCCAGGTGTTCGACGCCGAGCATGACCTCGAGCAGCGAGTCCTCGTCGGGCTTGCCGGTTTCGGCGGCGATGACGGCGGCGAGGCTCGGGGCGTCCCTGGCGATGGCGGACTTGAATTCCAGCAGCCATCGTTTGCGTCCGACGAAGCCCTGTACGTCCCACCAGCGTGCGGCCGACCGGGCTCGAGCGACGGCGATGTCGACCTCTGCGGGGCCCGCGATCGGATACGTGGCGAGTGCGACACCCGTTCGGGGATCGAGGCTTTCGAAGCTGCTCTCGGTCGTTCGTTCGATCTGGTCCGTCATGGGCTCTATCCTCCAGCGGATCGCATCACATATATTTGATGTGATTCAATGTTGTCCAGGACACACTATGCGTCGTGTCCGGTTGCGACAACCCCCGCTGCCTCGACGTGCAGGAGCAATTCATGAGCATCGATCTCACTCGGGAACAGACCGCCTTCGCGCAGGCGGTTGCGTCGTTCTGCGCGAAGGAGGCCGGCACCAGGGCGCAGCGGGACGCGCTCACCGAGCACGGCGCGCACAGTCACAACCAGGCGATCTACGACAAGATGGCCGAGCTGGGCTGGTTGGGCGCGATCATCTCCGAGGAGCACGGCGGAGCGGGCGGCAGCACCGTCGATCTGTGCATTCTGCTCGAAGAGTCCGCGAAGGCCATGGCTCCCATCGGCGGCATCGGCCCCACCTTGATCACCGGTGCGGCCTACGAGAAGTTCGGCACGCCGGCGCAGAAGGACACAGTTCTCGGTGGCATCGTCGCCGGCCGAAGCTACTCGATCTCCATGTCCGAGCCCGAAGCCGGCTCTGATGTGGGAAATCTGACCTGCCGCGCCGAGAAGACCGACTCCGGCTGGCTGATCAACGGCCAGAAGACCTGGTGCTCGAATGCGCATTTCGCCGATCGGATCCTGCTCGTCGCACGTACGGGCAGAGAAGGTGGCAAGCACGAGGGTCTGACAATGTTCGACGTCCCGGCCGATATCGAGGGCCTGAACATCGTCGGCATCGACACGATGGGCGGCAAGGAAGTCAACGACCTCTACTTCACCGACTGTGCACTGCCCGAGGACGCGGTGGTCGGAGTGGAAGGTCAAGGATGGTCGCAGCTGATGACCGGCCTGAACATCGAGCGCCTGATCCTGGCGGCGATGATGCTCGGCACTGCGCAACGAGCGTTCGACGACACACTCGACTTCGTCACCCAGCGAAAGCAATTCGGCAGGCCCGTCGGGACGTTCCAAGCACTGCGACATCGCATCGCCGATCTGGCGACCGAGATCGAATGCGGACGGCTGCTGGTCTACCACGTGGCTCGGTTGGTCGACGAGAACCCGACGAAGCTGTTCCCGCGAGAAGCCTCGATGGCCAAGCTCAAGCTCACCGAGACCGCGAAGAAGGTGGCCCTCGAGGGCATGCAGATGATGGGCGGCTACGGTTACGCCACCGAATTCGACATGGAAAAACACGTGCGGACGACTCTCGTGTCCTCGATCTACGGCGGTACCAACGAGATTCAGCGTGACATCATCGGCAAGACGTACGGACTCTAGGCAGTCGTGCTGCATCGCCGCCCGCAGCTCTCGGAGGACGTCGCCGCAAGTATTCGACAGCAGATCGTCACGGGCGTACTGACACCGGGCACCTTCGTGCGCATCGACGATACGGCGGGCGAGCTCGGGGTCAGTGCCACTCCCGTGCGAGAAGCATTGGTGGCGTTGCGCGGTGAAGGTCTGGTGGAACTGGTGCCGCGTCGGGGCTACCGGGTCAACGAGTTGACCGAACGCGACATCGAGGACATCTTCTGGTTGCAGGGCACGATCGCGGCAGCGTTGGCCCGCCGCGCCGCGCAGCACATCACGAACGAACAGATCGAGGCGCTTCGCGCCGTGAACGATCGATTGCGTGACGCCGTGGCCCGATCCGACTTCGAATCGGTGGAGTCCTGCGAGTTCGAATTCCACAGGTACATCAACAGATTCGCCGGAGGAACCAAGCTGGCATGGTTTCTCCTCGGTGCCGTGAGATACACACCCTCGCGGCTGTATGCGTCGAACAGGCAATGGGGTGAGCACGCGGTCCGCCATCACGAACAGTTGATCGAGGCATTCCGGCGGCGCGACGTCGAGCTCGTCGGTGACCTGACGTGCCGGCACTTCCTCTCCGGAGCCGAGCTGGTGACCCGGCTAACGGGGTGATGCGGCCAGTAACAGCTCGGCGCAGCGGACGACCACGGCCTCCTCGTCCATCTCGAGTTCGCCGCCGAGCCACGCAGTGAGCACCTGAGCGAATCCGCCGACGACGAAATAGGTTGTCAAATCGAGATCGTGGTCTCCGGTCGTGCCGTAGAACTCGGTGGCCTGAGTGGCGAGCAGACGGGCGAACATCTTCGTCGACTCGGCCCGTTTCGCCACCACGATGTCGCCGACCGCAGTGGCGGAGAACAGGAGGAACCCACGGCGGGGATCGTCCGCGACCGCGCGCACGATCGCACGAATTCCGGCGTGGACCCGTTCTCGGGCGTCCCTCGGTGCTGCGGCGACCGCGTCGAGTGCGATGGCTGCGACCTCCTCGACGACGTGGTCGTACACGGCCTCCATGAGCGCACTCCGGTCCGCGAAACTCTCGTAGAAGTAGCGGCTCGCGACGCCGGCCCGGCGGCACACCCCTCGAACCGTCAAGTCGGGCTTGGCAGTTCCGAGCAGATCGAGTCCGGTCTCGATGAGGATGCGTCGACGGTCGGCGACTCGGGCCGAACCGTCCACGCCGCCGTAGGTACGGGGTGAATCGGGCATGAACACATCTTGACACCGCTCGGCACCCGCGCCTAGCTTGATCTGAACACGCACGTACTCAGATTGCCGCCAGAGGAGGGCTCGACTGCGTCATGACTGTCGACAACGACCTTCTACGCAAGTCCATGACCGGCTTCGGCCTGCTCGCCGGTTCGGCGAACGTCATCATGCAACTCGGGCATCCCGCCGTCGGATACGGGGTTTTCGAAAGCCGCGTGGAATCCGGGCAGATCAACCGGCACCCGATCAAGCGCACCCGAACGACGTTGTCCTACCTGGCGGTCGCGGGTATGGGAGACGATCGGACCAAGGCCGCGTACCGGAAGGCGACCAACAGATCTCATGCCGCCGTGCGCTCGACGGCGGACAGCCCGGTGAAGTACAACGCCTTCGACCCGAACCTGCAGCTGTGGGTCGCGGCGTGCCTCTACCGAGGGTTCGAGGATGTGTATGTCGCCTTGTACGGGCCGCTCGATCCGGACGACGCGGACGAGATGTACCGGTCGTGTCACGTATTCGGATCGACACTGCAGATGCCGCCCGAGATGTGGCCCACCGATCGATCGGCGTTCGAGAAGTACTGGGAAGCAGCACTGGACGACATTCACATCGACCCGACGATCCGGCGCTACCTGCACGGCATCGCCTCGGCAACGTTCGCCCGACCCGCAGTGCTGCACCCGTTGATCGGGCCGTTCTTCCGTTTCGTGACCACCGGATTCTTGCCCCAGCGTTTCCGAGACGAGATGGAACTGCCGTGGGATCCGGTCAAGCAGAGACGGTTTGCGCTTGTTCTGCGCAGCGCGTCCCTGCTCAACCGGATGTTGCCGCCCGCCGTTCGTGCACTCCCGTTCAACCTTCTACTGCACGACGTCCGGCGACGGATGCGCTCGGGCCGGGCGCTGGTCTAGCTCGAGGCCTCAGCTGAGGTGGTGCGGCTGCGGGTGCGACTTGTGCCCCTCGTCCGATCCCTCGTCGTCCTGGTGACCGTTCACCGTGCCCTGCACGCCCGTCCCCGCCGGAACCATCGAGATGATCACCGACTTCGAGGTGGGGCAATTGCTCTGCAGCGCAGTCGAGTCCAAGGGAATCAGTGGATTGGTCTCCGGGTAGTACGCGGCAGCCGATCCCCGAGGGGTGTCGTACTCGACGATGCGGAACGACGGCGCGCATCGTTCCACGTCGTCGTCGTCCCACTTGGTGATCAGATCGACCATGTCACCGTCGCGATAGCCGAGAGACGAGATGTCCTCGCGGTGCACGAAGATGACGCGGCGGCCGTTCTCGATACCGCGGTACCGATCGCTCAGGCCGTAGATGGTGGTGTTGAACTGATCGTGGCTACGCAGGGTCTGCAGTATCAGGTGGCCCGGCGGAACCTGCAGCACGTCGATCGGCGAGACCGCGAATTCGCCTCGACCGCTCTTGGTCTCGAAGGTCCGACTGTCGCGCGGTGGGTGCGGAAGGACGAAACCGCCGGGGCGTCGAACATTGACCTCGTAGCCCTCACACCCGGCGACGACGCGGGAGATGTGCTTGCGGATGTTGCGGTAGTCGTCGCGGAAACCCTTCCAGTCCAGGCCGTACCGATCCCCGAGCGTGGCCTCGGCGATACCGCTGACGATGGCGACCTCGGAACGAAGGAACTCGCTCGCGGGCTTGAGCGGTCCGCGAGAGGAGTGCACCGAGCAGGTGGAGTCCTCGACCGAAATCCACTGCTCGCCACTGGCTTGCACATCCTTCTCGGTGCGGCCCAGGGTCGGCAGGATCAGTGCGGTGTCGCCGCACACCAGGTGCGAGCGGTTGATCTTGGTGGAGATCTGCACCGTCATCCGCATCGACCGAAGGGCCAGGAAGGTGATGTCGCTGTCCGGGGTGGCCTGGACGAAGTTGCCGCCGAGACCGAGGAAGAAGTGCGCCTTACCGTCACGCATGGCTCGAATGGAATCGACGGTATCGAGACCGTGTTCGCGAGGTGGCTCGAAATCGAACTCCTGCGCCATGGCGTCGAGGAAGGCCACCGGCGGGCGCTCCCAAATTCCCATCGTGCGGTCGCCCTGCACATTGGAGTGACCGCGGACCGGAAGCAGTCCGGCGCCTGCCTTACCGATGTTGCCCTGGGCGAACGCGAGATTGGTGACTTCCTTGATGGTCGCGACGGCATTGCGGTGCTGCGTCAGGCCCATGGCCCAGCAGAAGACAGTGCCCTTGGAGTCGCGCAGCATCTCGGCGGCCGCGGTGATCTGCGCTACCGACAACCCGGTCACCTCGGTGACGAGATCCCAGTCGACCTCCGCGACATGTGCCTTCCACGCGTCGAAACCGACGGTGTAGTTGTCGAGGAACTCGTGATCGAGTGCGTCCCACTCGACCAGCAGCGAGCCGATGGCCTGGAACAGGGCGAGATCGCCGTTGAGCTTGATCGGAAGGTGCAGATCCGACAGGTCCGTTCCCGGTCCCACCATGCCGCGCGGAGTCTGCGGGTTCTTGAAGTTCAGCAAACCCGCTTCGCGAAGCGGGTTGATGGACAGAATCTTTGCGCCGTTCTGCTTCGCCAGCTCGAGGGCGGAGAGCATGCGCGGGTGGTTGGTGCCGGGATTCTGACCGGCGAGGATGATCAGTTCGGCGTTGTGGACGTCGTCGAGCGTGACGCTGGCCTTGCCGATACCGATGGACTCCTGCAGCGCGATGGACGTCGACTCGTGACACATGTTGGAGCAGTCGGGCATGTTGTTGGTGCCGAATGCCCTGGCGAACAGTTGGTAGGTGAACGCGGACTCGTTGGAGGCGCGGCCCGAGGTGTAGAAGATGGCTTCGTCCGGGCTGGCAAGTGACTTCAGCTCGTCGCCGATCAGGCGGAACGCCTCGTCCCACTCGATCGGTTCGTAGTGCGTGCCGCCGGGCCGCTTGATCATCGGATGCGTGATCCGGCCCTGCTGGCCGAGCCAGTGCTCGGTGTGACCGTCGAGCTCGGCAATGCTGTGCTGCGCGAAGAACTCCGGGGTTGCCCGGGTCGTCGTCGCCTCCTCGGCAACGGCCTTGGCTCCGTTCTCGCAGAACTCCGCTGCGTGCCGATGGCCCGGATCCGGGTCCGGCCACGCGCAGCTCATGCAGTCGAAACCCTCGGCCTGGTTCAGCTTGAGGAGCGTCTGCGCGGTGCGCTTGGGCCCCATGTGCCCGAGTGCTCGCTTCATCGACACCGCGACAGCGGTGGCACCTGCGGCATGGGTCTTCGGCTTCTCGATATCGAGCTCGGCCTCGTCGACGTCGCTGTCGGTGCGTCTCATGCGGGTCCCTTCGTTGCGTTACCCCCGCACTCGACCATAGCCTTCGGCTCAGCCGGCGAGGAGTTCGGTCACCAGATCCACGTACTGCTGCTTCGCCGAATCCTGGCTCGTGCCTTCGAGCTTCGCCCAGGCATCGAACTTCGCACGGTTCACCATGTCCAGTCGTCCCGGCCGCTTACCCGAGACGTCACCGATCGAACCCTGCTTGTAGAGCGAGTACAGGCGCAGGAGGTCGTCGTTGCTCGGCTTGGACGTGAGCTTCTTGACGTCCACCTGCGCGTCGGCGAACGACTGGTCGAGATCGGACATGGAAGAACTCCTTCTGCTAGAGGTGGTGCCATCCTTGCACGGCAGCATCGGAAACAAGCCGAATGCAGTGCGCCACGAGGGCTTCGCCGGTGACGGCGAGCGTGCCGTCGAGACAGCCGATGAACAGGGCAGTCAGCGCCCCGACGGTTCCGACGGCGATCAGCTGTCGGTCGGCGGAGTCGGGCAGTTGGGCGTGCACCAGTTCGACGAAGCCCGGCAGCAGGTCGAGTCCGCGTCGGCTGAGCGCAGGCTCGGCCAACGGTGCGATGAGCAGAACCCGTCCCGTTCGTGGTTCGTCGATGATCAGTTCGACGAATGCGCGCACGGGCGCGGCGATGGTGTCCTCGGGGGTGGTGGCCGTCGCGACGGCGTCGATCAACGTCTTCTGGGCTCTCGATCCCACCCAGGCGTACACGGCCCGGACGAACGCGTCGCGATCGGAGAAGCTCTCGTAGAAGTACCGCTCGGTCAGCCCGGCGGTACGGCAGACGGCTCGCACGTTCACTGCCGGTCCGTCGGGCGCGCCGAGGAGTTCGACCCCTGCGGCGAGCAGTTTGTCGTACCGCTTGGATCTGCGTTCCTCCAACTGTTGACTACGCATGTTGTCAACTCTAGTGTGACAACATGCGTAGTCAGTCCGATCGACCCGTTCCGCTCGGTCCCGACTCACTCACCTGGAAGTACTTCGGCGACTGGCGGGGCATGCTGCAGGGCATCTGGGCAGGGTCGATGCAGAACATGCATCCAGGGCTCGGAGCCGGGGTGGAGCAGCATTCGACGTTCTTCGACGAGCGCTGGCAGCGCCTGTATCGATCGTTGTATCCCATCGGCGGGGTCGTGTTCGATGGGGATCGGGCCGAGGAGACCGCACTGCAGGTCCGCGGATATCACACGAACATCAAGGGAATCGACGCCAAGGGCCGCAGGTACCACGCGCTCGATCCCGACACGTTCTACTGGGCACACGCCACCTTCTTCATGGGCACCGTGCTCACTGCAGACCACTTCATGGGCGGCCTGACCGAGGAGCAGAAGGTCACTCTGTTCGACGAGCATGTGCAGTGGTACCGGCTCTACGGCATGAGCATGCGGCCGGTACCCGCAACCTGGCCCGAGTTCCAGAAGTATTGGGATCACATGTGCCGAAACGTGCTGGAAGACAACATGGCTGCCCGAGGTGTGCTCGACCTGTCGAAGCTGGGACCACCGCCCTACGCAGCCTGGCTGCCCGAACGAGTGTGGGCGGCGCTCAGGCGACCGGTGGCGAGGCTGTTCGTCTGGATCACCGTCGGGCTCTACGACCGGCCGGTGCGTGAGCTGCTCGGCTACGGCTGGTCCGCTCGGGACGAGAGGCGTTTCGCGCTGTTCGGTAAGGCGGTGAACCTCGTGTTCGGGTTGGTGCCGCCGCGACGACGACTGCACCCGCGCGGCCGCGCCGGATGGGACCGCGTCACGGGTCGGATCGGGAGAACGGCACCGCTGGTGCACACGCCGGCGCGGAATCTGCCGCCGGTGGAACGTCGTTCGGACCCCTCGCACTACAGCCCGAATGTGTAGAACCACCGGCCGTGGGTACATGGCAGTTCATGTACAACTCCAGAACCGGATCCGGTAAGCCGCTGGTCCTCGTGCACGGTCTCGGTTCCTCGCACCGCAACTGGGACCCCATCGTCCCCGCCCTGGCCGCGCATCGAGAGGTCATTGCCCTCGATCTGCCCGGATTCGGGCAGACTCCGCCTCTGTCGGAGGTGTCGATCGAGACGCTCACCGATGCGTTGCGTGCGTACCTCGACGACGAGGGACTGTCCGACGCAGACCTCGTCGGTAGTTCGATGGGCGCGCGCATGGTCGTCGAGCTCGGTCGCCGCGGCCATCGCGGTTCGATGGTGGCACTCGATCCCGGTGGGTTCTGGAACGACCGCCAGGTCAAGATCTTCGGAGCCACGATCACCGCGTCGCTGGCCCTGATGAAGAACGTGCAGCCACTGGTGCCGTTCCTGGCCGGCAACCCGGTGACCAGAACGGCTGCGCTGGCTCAGTTCTCGGCTGCGCCGTGGAAGCTGCCGAGTGGATTGGTCGAGCGGGAGCTCAAAGGCTTCTCCACCAAGACCTCACCCTCGCTGGACGCCGCACGTAAAGCCTTGATCAACGGGCCCAAGCAGATCGGTGCGCCGAAGGGGACGTTGCAGGGTTCGCTGCTCATCGGCTGGGGTCGCCAGGACAAGGTGACGCTGCCCAGCCAGGCGAAGGTGGCGCTGGAGCGATTCCCCGACGCCACCCTGCACTGGTTCGAGAAATGCGGACACTTCCCGCACTGGGATCAGCCGACCGAGACCGCGCGGGTCATCCTGCGGGCGACCGGTCGCTAGCTCCCATGTGAGTGGAACTTCGTAGCCTGCTACGAAGTTCCACTCACGGGGCTCAGCCGTTCCACCACGGCCGCAGGGGGACGTTCGCCTGACCCTTCGGCCCGAGTTTGACCGCCAGAACCTGGTGCAGCTGAACCACATTGCGCTCGAATCCCAACCGGGACCCGGCCATGTACAGGCCCCAGACGCGGGCTGTTCCCTCACCGGCTTGGGCGACGCACGCATCCCAGTTCTCGACGAGGTTCCGGCACCATCCGGCGAGGGTCAGCGCGTAGTGCTCGCGCAGGTTCTCCTCGTGTCGCACCTCGAGTCCGACGTCCTGGATCTCGGTGATGATGCGGCCCGAGCCGGTGAGCTCGCCGTCGGGGAAGACGTAGCGGTCGATGAAACTGCCTGCCTTGGCATGCGCGCGATTGTCCGGCCGGGTGATCGAGTGATTGAGCAGTCGGCCTCCGTCCCGCAGCTTGGACTGGATGAACGCGAAGTACGACGGGTAGTTGTGCACGCCGATGTGCTCGGTCAGTCCGATGGACGAGACGGCATCGAAATTCGTTTCGGGCACGTCGCGATAGTCGGAGAAGCGCACCTCGGCGAGGTCGGAGAGACCCTCGTCGGCGATGGCCTTCTGTGCCCACGACGCCTGCTCCTGAGAGAGCGTCACGCCGATGACCTTGACGCCCCTGCGCGCGGCGTAGCGCACCATCGAGCCCCAACCGCAGCCGATGTCGAGCAGACGATCACCCGGCTTCAGTCCGAGCTTGTCGAACACCAGACGGTACTTGTTCTCCTGCGCCGCTTCCAACGATTGATCTGCGCTCTCGAACGCCGCACAGGTGTAGGTCATCGAGGGGCCGAGCACCATCTCGTAGAAGGCATTGGACACGTCGTAGTGGTGGTGGATCGCTTCTGCATCCCGAGTCTTGGAGTGGCGCAGACCCTCCGCGATGCGACGCCACCGCGGAATCGCCTCCTGAGGCGGGGGAGCTATGGGCCGCAACACATCCCAGCCGAGCGAACGGGCGATCGACGTCAGTGTCATCGCCGAGGGGCGACGGAAGTGCAGTTCGTCTCCCATCAGTGCCAGCAACTCGTAGGGATCGCCCGGATGAACGCCCGTTGCTTCCAGATCACCCGAGACGTACGCGCGCGCCATGCCGAGATCGCCGGGAGCGGTTGCGAGATAAGTGGTTCCGCGAGGGCTCTTGAGATTGAGGCCGATTCTCGCGTCCTCGGGTCCTGCGGTGCTGCCGTCGTATGCGGTGAAACGCAGTGGGATGTTGCCGTCGGAGATCAGTTCCAGAATCTCGGAGATCTTGAGCTTCTGGGCACCGCTCACCGTGCGATTGCCGGAGTCCTTGAACGTCGTCATCTGCGTTGCACCGCCTTCGAGTACAAATCCAACAATCGGGATTCGGGATCGTATTTCTTCTTGAGCTGTGTGTATCTCTCGCCGCCGTACAGCACGGCGAATTCATCCTGGGTGTAGTAAGCATCCGAGTACAGCGATTTATGCCCGTCGAACTCGGTCACCTTCTTCTCGATGGCGCGGTTCGCGGCACCCTCGGGTTCGCCTGCAACGATCGGGACCGACGACCAGAAGCCGATGTTGACGTAGGTGCGTTTCGGTTCGAGTGGATACAGCGGCCACGGCCGGGCCGGATTCGCACCTGGCGCGGCAGGCTCGCGAAGACGCAACGGGCACAACCACAACGGCTCGATCGGGATGTTGTCGAGGAACCACGCCACGAAGCCGGCGGTGTGTTCGATCGGAACCTCGACGTCCTGCACGACGCGTTCGCGTGGCGGATTTCCCTTGCGCTTCTCGAGTCGGTCGGCGATGTCGTACTTGCGATCGAAGCCGATGAGCTTCCAGTAGAAACTACTGCGCCGGTACTTGCGTGGCCAGAAGCGTCGAATTCTCGGGTTCTGTGTTCCGAAGGCCCGAGAGCACCAGAACCAATCGGTGTCCCAGCGCCACAGGTAGTCGTGAACGGTGAGGCGGTCGGTCTTCGGTGTGTCCGACGCGTGCTGGATCGAGCGATAGAAGATGTCGGCACCGGTGTAGTCGCTGACCGGTCCCGGTTCGTCGGTCTGAACGCCGAGGGTGAGGTAGCTTTCGTCGGCGCTGAACACCACACCGTCGAGGTACTGAACCTCGATGCCGTCGTACTCGCGCTGTTCGACGATGGTGTCCATCGTGGACTGGAGGGTGTCGAGATCGTGAAATCTCAGGTGGCGCAACGCGACATACGGCAGCACGGGTTCGAGCTGAATCCGCAGTCGAGTGGAGTAGCCCAAGGTGCCGTACGAGTTGGGAAAGCCCCAGTAGAGATCCGAGTGTTCGCCCTCCGGTGTTGCGGTGACGATCTCGCCGCTGCCGGTGAGTACGTCGATCTCGAGCACCGATTCGTGGGGAAGTCCACTACGAAACGACGTCGACTCGATACCGAGTCCGGTGACGGCTCCACCGAGGGTGATTGTCTTGAGCTGCGGGACGACGAGGGGCGCGAGACCGTAGGGAAGCGTCGCGTCGACCAGGTCCTCGTACGTGCACATGCCGGCGACATCGGCTGTGCGCGAGTCGGGATCGACGGAGATGACCTTGCTCAGGCCCGACACGTCGAGCCCCGGGGTGGTGGTGGTCGTCCTGGCCCGGAACAGGTTGGACGTCTTCTTCGCCAGACGCACCGTCGCATCGGTCGGAATGGCGCGGTAGCTGCGAAGCAGCTGCTCGACACCCGACCGGTGCGCTGCGTAACCGCTCTCCCTCGGTTCTGGCCGTCGTCCGAGGAGAGCATTCACTGAAGCCACATTCAGACGCTATATCTCGTACCGCACGGTATCCACCGGCATCGGCGTCCGACCGGTGAAACTTCACGCAACTGTTGCCGAATCCGGGTGAGGAATCGGAGTAAATCGGACAAATGGTTGCGTCATGCATGTGGTTTGCGCCTCCAGAATTGTTCTGTGAAGCGCATCACACATGAGTCGGCGCGATGTCGAACGTGGTCCCGGAGAGAGGCAGGATGGATACACATCCCGTCCGCTAGAGAAGGAGTACGTCTTCGTGGCTCAGGTCAGTGCATCCAGTTCCGCCACCATCGCTGCCACACCGGATCGGGTGCTCGCCGCGCTCGCCGACTACGAGACGGTGCGCCCACGCATCCTGCCCGAGCAGTACCGCGACTACGAGGTGGTCCAGGGCGGGCAAGGAGACGGAACCGTGGCCACGTGGACCTTGCAGGCCACCGAGAAGCGAGTGCGCAACGTCGCCGCGACCGTCACCGTCGCCGGGTCGACCATCACCGAACGCGACGCCAATTCCTCCATGGTCACCACCTGGTCGGTCGCCCCGGAAGGCGCAGGCACCACGGTCACCACGACGACCGAATGGAAGGGTGCAGGCGGAATCGGCGGATTCTTCGAGAAGACCTTCGCACCTCTCGGACTGAAGAAGATCCAGGCCGCGACGCTGGAGAACCTGCGTCGCGAGTTGATCTAGACCCGCTCGAAGTCGGGAGCCTGGATGAGCGCCAGAGTCCCGACCACGACGGTGCGCATCGACCACAGGAACATCCCGTCGGGCCCACGGTCGACCGTGTCGTAGGCCCCGGGCAGGGTGTCGAGGTCGGTGCGCGCCGCGATCGCGTCGTCGTACTCACGATCGCGTCGGGCATCGTTGTAGACCATCTCCGCCAAGGCCAGAGCGTGCTCGACGACGGTGATGACGGCCCAGGTCGCCTGCTTCGGAGTGAGGTCGTAGCGCAGTCGGTAGCGCGTTTGGACGGCGTCGGCCATACGAAGAGCATCGATCGAGCTGGGAGTCAGGCCGATCAGATACTCCGCGATCCCGGGGTTGGAGTGAACCAACTCTCGCATCGCGGATGCGAGTGCAAGCAACGCGTCGTGCATCGATTCGTCGTCGGCGGGGAGTGGCGGGGACCAGCGGCGCAGAATCTCCTCCGCCACGAGGGCCTTGAGGGCGCACAGATCGTCGATGTTGTTGTAGATCGCGACGATCGAGACGCCCAGGCTCTCGGCCACCGACTTCACCGACACCTTCGGCAGCGTCAGCGCAATACCGGCCTCGGCCATGCTCGCCGGTGTCACGCGTCGCACGCGAGGGGAACGGCTTCCCTCGGGGCTCGTCGCTGCACGCATTCGAATATGGTAGGCGTCTCAGTTGTGAAGCATCCTCAGCTGTGTGGCGCGGCACCCGTGAAATGCCGTGCGACTACGCTGGGGTTCGACCCACGCGAGAGGACGGCACAGTGCAACCCGGTGAACAGCCCGACATGGCATCGATCCTGCAGCAGGCCCAGCAGATGCAGCAGCAGTTGATGGCGGCGCAGGCCGAGATCGCGGAAACCGAAGTGACCGGCCAGGCGGGCGGCGGACTCGTCGTTGCCACCGTCAAGGGAACCGGTGAGGTGGTCGGCCTGACCATCGATCCGAAGGTCGTCGATCCCGACGACGTCGAGACTCTGCAGGATCTGGTGATCGGTGCGATCGCCGATGCGTCGAAGGCAGCTCAGAACGTAGCGAGCGAGAAGCTCGGCCCTCTCGCCGGTGGTCTCGGCGGCGGCTCACTCGGACTACCCGGCTTCTAGGCGAGAAGAGTGTACGAAGGTCCGGTTCAGGATCTGATCGACGAACTCGGCAAGTTCCCCGGGGTCGGTCCGAAAAGCGCTCAGCGCATAGCCTTTCACCTCCTCGGCGTCGAACCTCCCGAGGTGGACCGGTTGATGCGCGCGCTGCAACGCATTCGTGACGGTGTGCAGTTCTGCGTCGTGTGCGGCACGGTCTCGGACAAGGAACTGTGCCGAATCTGCTCGGACTCGCGGCGTGACCGATCCATGATCTGCGTCGTCGAAGAGCCCAAAGATGTTCAGGCCGTGGAACGTACGCGAGAGTTCAAGGGCCGCTACCACGTGCTCGGTGGGGCGCTCGATCCACTGAACGGAGTGGGACCGGATCAGCTGCGTATCCGAGAGTTGTTGACTCGCGTGGGAACTCAGGACGACGGTATCGACGTCACCGAGGTCATCATCGCCACCGACCCCAACACCGAGGGCGAAGCAACGGCCACGTACCTGGTGCGCATGATGCGTGATTTCCCCGGCCTGGCCATCACCCGCCTCGCGTCGGGCCTGCCGATGGGCGGAGACCTCGAATTTGCCGATGAACTGACGCTGGGCCGCGCTCTGACCGGACGTCGACGAATGTGAGTGCCTGCGGCAGTGGTGCGGTTAAGTGCCCTGGGTGGCACCTACTCGCACCACTGCGCGCAGCGCACCTGTCGGACCCTTGATGCATCATCCCGCCATGGAAAACGACGGTGTCCGGATACCGCAGTCTGTTCTCGATGCTCAGCACGGGCTGGTGACCTCAGTTCAGCTCAGCGCATGGGGGTTCACTCCGAAGGCCATCCGCCACCGCGTCGAGACCGGCCAATGGCTGCGAGTGTTTCGGAACGTCATCTGTGTGACGAATGGTCCACTCAACCGGGAGATGGAGTTGCATGCCGCACTGCTCTATGGAGGCGGCCGCGCGATACTGAGTCACAACACCGCCGCGCACCAGTGGGGGATGCTGCGAGAGTCCGCCGGGCCAATCCATCTGACTGTGCCGCGCGCGTGCTCTGCCATCAGTCAACCGCCGACGATGCGTCACGTGCTGAGACGGCCGACATCGCTGAGCAACGCATGTATCCATCCAGGTGTTGTGGTGCATCGTTCGTTGGCCATCGAACACATCGGTGTCGACACCGATCCGCGTCGGACGAGCAAAGAAGACACAGTCTTGGACTTGGCTGTGTCCGCTCCGACGGCGCACGAGGGGGCAGCTGCTTTCGTCTCGGCAATGGCGAACGGGCGAGTCTCGGTCTCGGCGATGCGTCGAAAAATCGAACTGCGGCGGCCAAGGCGGTACAAGAAGATCCTGCTCGACGCCCTGACACTTCTGGCGGGTGGCGTCCAGTCCGTTCTAGAGTTTCGGTACGCAACCGATGTCGAGCAGGCACACGGGCTGCCTTCCGGGGCCCGTCAAGCACCCCATCACGTTGGTGATCGGGTGCTGTTCGAGGATGTCGAATATTCGGAAGGTGGTCTTATCGTTCGCCTCGACGGTCAGCAATTCCACTCCGCAAGGAATGTCAGATTTCGAGACCGGCTGCGAGATAACGCTGCCGAGCTCAGTGATCGCCCTCGGCTGGTCTATGGGTGGCAGGAGGTGTCCACCGACCCGTGTGGGGTATACAGCGAGGTCCGTGACGTTTTGGTGCGGGAGGGCTGGACGGATGCGTCGTACCCGTGCGAGAAGTGCTGCGCAGTGGTGCGGTTGAGTGCCGCCCAGGCCACTTGACCGCACCACTGCCGCAGGCACTACCGGAGCCGCTCCTTGCGGAGTTGCGCAACCTCGGGCAGCTCGAGTGGAGCGAGAGTCGTACCCAATGCGCGCTCCAGTAGATAGTCCGCCAACTCCGGGTTTCGGGCCAGTACCGGTCCGTGCATGTAGGTGCCGATCACGGACCCTTGCACGACGCCTTCACGTCCGTCGCCGACACCGTTGCCCACACCGTGGGTGACCTTGGCCAAGGGGGATGCATCCAGGCCGAGAGTCGTTCCGCCGCGATGGTTCTCGAAGCCGGTGAGCTTCTGAGTGAGGCCGTCGAGTGCAGGCTCTGTGACGACCTCACCGATGGACCGAGTTGCCTGCGGTGCTGTGGTCACGTCGAACAGGGAGATACCGTCCACGCGTTCACCGGCGGAGGTTTCGTACCAGTGACCGAGGACTTGGATCGCGGCACAGATGGCGAGCACCGGCACCCCACGGGCAGCCGCGTTCTGCAGTCCCGGGTAACGGGTGAGGTGACGGGTCGCGAGGCGTTGGGCCGAATCCTCGGCTCCGCCAAGGGTGTACACGTCGAGTGAATCGGGAACCGGGTCGTTCAACGTGATCTGTACGACCTCGGCGTCGATGTCTCGCATCCGTAGTCGCTGTCGCAGAATGAGCGCGTTGCCGTTGTCGCCGTAGGTGCCCATCACGTCGGGCAGGACGAGGCCGATGCGAACGGTGGACTCAGACATCTTTCACCTCACGTGCCAGCGCTCGCCCGAGATCGCGGAACGCGGTGTAGTTGGCCAGCACTTCGACGCGTCCCGGTGGGCAGGACGCGATGGCCCGCAACGGATCTGCGATGGTGGTGTGCTGTGAGCCGGCGTACAGCAGACGCACCCCGAGGTCGGTCGCGCGCTCACCGGCGGCCACGACGGCGACGTTCTCGAAGTGCTCGAAGCGGACGTCCCACAGCCACGACAGGTCTTCGCCGTCGGGTACCTGACCGTTGACGGCGATGACGAGACCGTCGCAGGTGGGATCGATCATCGACAGTGCTTCCTGCCAGCCGGCGGGGTTCTTCGCGAGAAGCATTCGGACGGAATGCGATCCGTACTGGACGGTGGAGTAGCGCCCGGCCACCTCGTCGACGCTCGACGCGGCCGCGACCGCATCTTCCGCGCTCGCGCCCAAGGTCACCGCGGCGGCGACGGCCTGAGCTGCGTTGCCGCGGTTGGCTTTTCCGGGCAGAGACAGCGTCATCGGTAGGACGAGTCCATCGGGTCCGTAGAGATTCTCGTCGTCGAGCCACCAATCCGGCGTCGGACGCTTGAAGTCACTACCGGTGCTGTACCAATGCTCGCCGTCCCACACGATGGGTTCGCCGGTACGCGGGCAGCTGACCGAGTCGCCTGCCCATCCACCACCGGCCGCGACCCAGACGACGTTCGGTGCGTCGAAGGCGGCGGAGGTGACGAGGACGTCATCGCAGTTGGCGATGACGACGGTCTCGGGGTGCCGGGCCAGGCCTGCGCGCAGCTTGCGTTCGATCATGTTGATCTCGCCCACGCGGTCGAGCTGATCGCGACTGAGGTTGAGCAACACGATGGCCGCAGGATCGACGGCGTCGGACACATGGGGGACATGCAGTTCGTCGACCTCGAGAGCGGCCAGCTCGGCATCGAAATTGGCGTGCAGTGCGGCGACGATGCCGGCGTCCATGTTCGCGCCGTCGGCTTGGGTGGCGACGTCGCCGAGGGTGGCCAGCGCCGCAGCCGTCATTCGGGTGGTGGTGGACTTGCCGTTGGTTCCGGTGACGATGACGGTGCGTCGACCTCGGCCCAGTCCGCCGAGGATGTCCGGGTCGATCTTGAGTGCGATCAATCCGCCGATCATCGATCCCTTGCCCCGGCCTGCCTTGCGGGACGCCCAGGTCGCCAGCTCCGCCGCACGCAGTGCCACGCGGCCACGCGCGCTGATACGTCTGCGCTCACCCACTTCAACCATCCGCCGAGTCTGGCACAGAAGAGCGTGCAGTTTCACGTCGGCGGTGGCTCCCCCGGGTCGTTCCGCGGGCTCCACTCCTGCCCCTCACACCGGTACTTTCTCCAGCACCTCGACAGGCCGCCGAACGGCCATACCCCAGAGACATCCCCCGATGACGACCACGCCACCGATCAGCGCGAGCACCGATGGGTTCTCGCCCAGGAAGATCCAGGCACCGGCGATGCCGACGACGGGAACCAGCAGCGAGAACGGCGCGACCAGTCCAGCAGGGTTGCGGCTCATCAGAATGCTCCACAGGCCGCTGCCGACGATCGTGGCAGGGATCACGATGTAGGCCAACGCAACCAGGCCGGGCCAACCCTGCGGGCCGAACGAAGCGGCCAACGCCTGCCAGCCGATGCTCGGACCCTCGACCATCGCCGACAGCGCCAGCATCGGCACCGGCGGCACGACGGTCATCCACAGCATCAGCGTCATCGGCGATTCGGACTTCGCGAGCCGATTCCCCAGGTTGCCGAACGCCCAACCGAGTCCAGCGAGCAGGGTGAGGATCACCGGGAGCAAGGTGGCGTTCTGAGCGCGATCCCACCCGATCAGCACCATGCCGAGCACGGCGATTCCGATACCGATCGCTTGCCTGCGGGTGACGTGTTCGCGGAGCAGGATTGCGCCGAGAACGACCGTGAACGGCGCGGACGACTGCAGCACGAGCGACGCCAATCCGGTGGGCATACCGGCCGCCATCGCCGCGAACAGGAAGGCGAACTGGAGAAACCCGAACCCGAACCCGTAGAGCAGCAACCACTTCAGAGGCACCTTGGGGCGGGGAACGAACAGTACAACGGGGACGGCGATGACCAGGAACCGCAGCGCGGCGAAGAAGAACGGCGGGAAGTGATCGAGTCCGACGCGAATGGCGAGAAAGTTCAGTCCCCACAGTACGACGACGGTCAGTCCGAGGAGGCGGTCGCGGGTGCTCATGCCGTCCATCGTGACGGCGGCAAATGATCAGCACAATCGAATATATCCGCAGTAATAGTTAAGATTTACTACATGAACGTGGAGCGGCTCCGGATCCTCCGAGAACTGGCAGACCGGGGGACCGTCGCTGCCGTCGCCCAGGCGCTGTCCATGACGCCGTCGGCGGTGTCCCAGCAGCTCAAGCTGTTGGTCAAGGAGGCGGGGGTGACACTCCTCGAACCCGACGGGCGTCGACTTCGGCTCACCGACGCCGGGCGCGCGTTGGTGCTCAGGACCGATGATGTGTTCACCGCCCTCGCCCGCGCCGCGGCCGAGATGGATCGATACCGGGCGTCCCCGCGGGGACGGGTCCGAGTTGCGCTGTTCCCGTCCGGTGCCGCGCTGCTGCTGCCCGGGTTGCTGACGCGGTTGGCGAACTCGGACGTCGACATCGACGCCCGAGACGAGGACCTGCCCGCGTCCTCGGTGCCGGAACTGTTGGCGGATTACGACGTGGTGCTCACGCACCGCGACGACCGAGCGCCGACGACCGCGGGCCCGCGCATCGAGGTCACGACCCTGATGCGTGAGCCCATCGATCTGGTGTTGCCACCCGGTCATGTTCTGGCACAACAGGAATCGATAGACCTTCGGGATCTGGTCGACGAACGATGGATCAGTGTTCGCGGCGGATTCCCGGTCGACGACGTACTGCTCTCGGTGGCCGCCGCCACCGGCGTCGAACCGCGAGTGATGCAGCGAGTGAACGACTTCCGCGTCACCGAGACGTTGGTGGCGGCCGGGCACGGCGTCGCGTTGATGCCGCGCTATGCCGTCGTCCATCCGGGACTGGTGCGCCGAGAACTGTCCGGTGTGCGGGCGGGTCGCATCTACGAGCTCGCGACGCGACCCGACGCCCATCGGCTGCCGGCGATCGCGGCAGTGCTCGACGCGTTCAGGGCCGAAGCGACGTTCAGGACAGGGCTTTGGCCTTCAGCGTCCTGAACTCGTCTTGGTCGATGGTTCCGTTGTCCAGCAACACCTTTGCGTGGGCAATCTCTTCCGACGCCGACCTCCCGGCCACTTCCTTGATGTACTCCTCCTGCTGGTCCTTCGCGTGCTGCAGGGCAGCAACTTGCCGCTTGGCCATATTGCTGCCGTTCACGATGAGATAGACCAGCGCGGTCAGGAACGGCGCAACGATCAGAAAGAACACCCACAGGGCCTTGACGACCCCGGATGTCTTGTGGTCACGGAAAAGGTCTCCGATGATCGAGAACATGACCATCAGATACGCGACGAACGCGAATCCGACGATGAGAAGCCAAAGAAAATCCCAGAAAGAGTCCATGGCGAAACTTCCATTCCCTCAAGGTGCCCCGACAGCAGAGTTATTGTCCCACGCGCAGTGTCGCCTCGATGCCGATAAGCAGCGAAAAGCCGCCCATTCGCAAGGAATGGGCGGCTTTTCGTCGAGCCGGGGATTTACTTCAGCGCGCGGTTGACGGCCGAGACCACGGCGCGCAGTGACGCGGTGGTGATCGACGTCGCGATGCCGACGCCCCACACGGTGGTGGCCACACCGGACGGTGAGGTGACCGAGGCCTCGACGTAGGCCGCGGCCTGAGCGTCGTCGCCCGCGGACATGGCGTGCTCGGAGTAGTCGAGGACGCTGACGTCGTAGCCTATGGTCGACAGCGCATCGACGAACGAGGCGAGTGGACCGTTGCCGGATCCGGAGATCTCCTGCTCGACGCCGTCGACCTTGACCGTCGCGGTGATCGTGTCGGTTCCGCCGTCGACCTCGGCAGCCTGCACCGACTGCTTGATGCGCTCGAGCGGACGGATCGGCGTCAGGTACTCCTCGGCGAAGACGTCCCACATCTCCTTGGGCGAGACCTCGCCGCCCTCACCGTCGGTGATGCGCTGGACGGCCTGGGAGAACTCGATCTGCAGTCGACGCGGCAGGTTCAGTCCGTGATCGGACTTCATGATGTACGCGACGCCGCCCTTGCCGGACTGCGAATTGACACGGATGACGGCCTCGTAGGTGCGACCGACGTCCTTCGGGTCGACGGGCAGGTACGGAACCTGCCAGGTGACGTCACCGATGTCCGAACCCAGTTCGTCCGCAGTGACCTTCATCGCGTCCAGGCCCTTGTTGATGGCGTCCTGGTGGCTGCCGGAGAAGGCGGTGTAGACCAGGTCGCCGCCGTAGGGGTGGCGCTCGGCGACGGGAAGTTGGTTGCAGTACTCCACCGTTCGACGGACCTCGTCGATGTTGGAGAAGTCGATCTGCGGATCGACACCGCGGGTGAACAGGTTCAACCCGAGCGTGACCAGGCATACGTTGCCGGTGCGCTCACCGTTGCCGAACAGGCAACCCTCGATGCGATCAGCACCGGCCTGGTAGCCGAGTTCGGCTGCCGCAACACCGGTTCCACGGTCGTTGTGCGGGTGCAGCGACAGCACGATGCTGTCGCGACGGTCGAGGTTGCGGCTCATCCACTCGATCGAGTCGGCGTAGACGTTGGGTGTCGCCATCTCGACGGTGGCAGGCAGATTCAGGATCAGTGGCTTGTCGGGGGTGGGATCGATGATCGCGGTGACCGCGTCGCACACCTCTTTGGCGTAGGCGAGTTCGGTGCCGGTGTAGGACTCGGGGGAGTACTCGTAGCGCCAGTCGGTATCGGGGAACTTGGCTGCTTCTTCGAGCACCTTGCGGGCACCGTCGGTGGCGATCTTCTTGATGACGTCACGCTCGGCACGGAACACCACGCGGCGCTGCAGGATCGACGTCGAATTGTAGAAGTGAACGATGACGCTGCGAGCGCCCTCGCATGCGACGAACGTGCGCTCGATCAGCTCGGGACGGCACTGCGTGAGTACCTGGATGGTGACGTCGTCGGGGATCGCGCCGTCCTCGATGATCTCGCGGACGAAATCGAAGTCGGTCTGACTGGCAGACGGGAAGCCGACCTCGATCTGCTTGTAGCCCATGCGCACCAGCAGGTCGAACATGCGGCGCTTGCGGGCCGGGCTCATCGGATCGATCAGCGCCTGGTTGCCGTCGCGCAGATCGACTGCGCACCACTGCGGCGTCCGGTCGATGATCTTGTCCGGCCACGTGCGGTCGGGGAGGGTGATGGGCTCCACTTCCTCGGCGAACGGCCGATAACGGAAGGTGGGCATCGAGGAGTTCTTCTGGGTGTTCCAGGCGGGCTGGTCGCTGGGAGCGGGCCGCGAGGGCGGGGTGATGGTGCGAGATCCCGAGGTGAATGCGTCGGCTGGTGACATGGTCTTCGTCTCTCCGTACAGATCAGAGCAATGTGTTCGACCGGCGCAACGAACCCCGCGACGGGAAGCCAGTCTGGTCTCAGACCCCGTCGCGGCTGTTAAGAAGGAGAGCTCGCAGCATGGGCTGAGTGTACTACCGCCTGCCGACGGCCTACCCCAGGGTTGACGAGTGGAATTCTGTGACCGCCGTGTCGAGTCGACGTTGCCAACGTTCGATGTCATCCGTTCGTCCGACGTCGGTCATCGTCCAGCAGTGCGCGAGGAGTTCGTATCCGAGCCGATCGACCTCGGCATGTTGCGACCACACCCCATGCGTCCAGGTTCGATCGTTGTGCGCGGCCTCGGCCCCGGCCAGAGCGGACCCGACGAGCTCGAACTGGACGTCGCGCCGCATGGCGAGAGCTGCCGGCGCGGCCACGTCCTCGGTCCGCAACACCGTCAGCAGATGCGTGCCGAGCGTCAGAACTCGGCCGTCGGACCACAGCAATGTGCGACGGAATGCCCCGGGGAGCAGCAGCCACAGCGCCGCGAATGCGAAGGCCACGCCCACCGTCGTCTCCACGATCCGGTCGACGACGATGTCCTCCAGCACAGCCCCGGGATGCGTCAGTGTGCCCATCAGCAGAGCGAGCGGGGTGATGAACGTGACGGCCAACCCGTAGTTCCGCGCCACCGACACCTCGATCGCGAACTGCAGCACCATCAACACCACGATGACGGCCAAGCCGGTCAGCGGGGAGAGATAGATGGCCGAGAACAGGGCGACGCCGGCAAGGGTTCCGCCGAGCCGCTGCAGTCCCCGGTAGGTGCCGTGCACCCGATCGGGACCCTGCTGCAGCACCAGGACGGCACCGAGGATCGCCCAGTCCGGTCGGCTCAGGCCCAGTGCGACGCTGACCCCGCCCGCGGCCGCTGCCGCGCAGAACACGCGCACGGCCGTGGACGCCGCATGAGAATCCCGATGCAGCGAGCGCCGCAATCGATACCCGAGGCCGGGCCGAGCCAGCGGCAGCTGATCGGATACGAAGTCGACCGCCCGATCCGGATCCGCCCGCACGGCCGTTGTCGCAGCGAAGGCCCGGTGCGCGTCGAACAATCTCTGAACCAGCGCCGGCCTCGACGACAACCGTGCGGCACCCGCGTCGTATACGGCAGCCCAGGCCGCGTGCAGACGCGCCGCCGCCGCATGACGATCGGCGGCAGACGCCGTCGGCGAACTCGTGTATCTCTCGATCGCGCCCACCGCGGCTCCGACGGCCTCGCGCTCGGGTCCTCGTGGATCCCACAGCACTCCGGACATCGACACCACCAGCGCCGACGCGACACCGACAGCCGCACATACCGCTCCGTGAGCGGCGCTGACGCCGGCTCCGGGAATGTACGACGACACCGCGCACACCAGGACGAAGAAGAACGCCCCCGGCGGTCCCAGTCGCAGCGCGGCGATGACGTAGACCGCGACGAGAGCGAGGAGCGAGAGCAGGGTCACCGGGATCATCCGCGCCCATCCGGTGCTTCCGAGATCGAGCGCCATCTGCCCGGCCGTCGCGCCGAGCCACACCGAGGCCACCAGAGCGCCGCCCGCGGTCAGGACGACCCACCATCGTGACCGGTAGGGACGGCCCTCGCCGTAGATGACGGCGAAACTGCCCGAGACCACCAGTAGGGCCTCGGTATGGAACCCGAGAACCCACGCCGCGATCGCGGGGACGCCGAACGCCAGAGCC
The DNA here is from genome assembly GCF_002258965.1 of Rhodococcus sp. 05-339-2. Taxonomy (NCBI): domain Bacteria; kingdom Bacillati; phylum Actinomycetota; class Actinomycetes; order Mycobacteriales; family Nocardiaceae; genus Rhodococcus; species Rhodococcus sp. 05-339-2. The sequence goes on along the minus strand of NZ_NOYW01000006.1, from coordinate 172,316 downwards.
GAGCGCAGTCCGCCCGGCCAGCGACGCCCGACGGCGGGGAGCCCGAAGAGCACCCGCAGACCTCGAGGGGGTGGCGGCGGGCGATGCTCGGGAAGGGTCACCCGACAATGTTAGGACAGGCGTATCCGCAGGCGAGCCCCCCTAAAGTCCCAGCTCGGAGCTACCCGGGCCACCGCTCGGGGTGCCGGATCGGTAGGGTAACCCCGGAACAATCGCCCGATTGTCGGCTATCCAGCGGAGGTAAACACGCGTGGCTCTCATCGTCCAGAAGTACGGTGGATCGTCGGTGGGGACCGCCGAACGCATCCGACGCGTCGCTGAACGGATCGTCGAGACCAAGAAGGCAGGCAACGACGTCGTCGTGGTCGTGTCGGCCATGGGCGACACCACCGACGAACTGCTCGACCTGGCCCAGCAGGTGTGCCCGGCCCCGCCGGCCCGCGAGATGGACATGCTGCTCACCTCGGGTGAACGCATCTCCAACGCGTTGGTCGCGATGGCCATCCACTCGCTCGGTGCCGAGGCCAGGTCGTTCACCGGCTCGCAGGCGGGCGTCGTCACCACCAGCGTGCACGGCAATGCCAAGATCATCGACGTCACCCCGGGACGCGTGCGCAGCGCACTCGACGAGGGTTCGATCGTGCTCGTCGCCGGATTCCAGGGCGTCAGCCAGGACAGCAAGGACGTCACCACGCTCGGTCGCGGAGGTTCGGACACCACCGCCGTTGCGCTCGCCGCAGCCCTGAACGCCGACGTCTGCGAGATCTACACCGACGTCGACGGCATCTTCACCGCAGACCCGAGGATCGTGCCCAACGCCCGGCACCTCGACACCGTCTCGTTCGAGGAGATGCTGGAGATGGCTGCCTGCGGCGCGAAGGTGCTCATGCTGCGCTGCGTCGAATACGCCCGTCGCTACAACGTTCCCGTTCACGTGCGCTCGTCGTACACCACGAAACCCGGAACGATCGTCTCCGGATCTATGGAGGACATTCCAGTGGAAGAAGCAATTCTCACCGGCGTCGCACACGATCGCAGCGAGGCGAAGGTCACCGTCGTCGGCTTGCCCGACACTCCCGGTTACGCCGCCAAGGTCTTTCGCGCCGTGGCGGACTCGGAGATCAACATCGACATGGTGTTGCAGAACGTGTCCAAGATCGACACCGGCAAGACCGACATCACCTTCACCTGCCCCAAGGCCGACGGCCCGACGGCAGTGGAGAAGCTCACCAAGCTGCAGGCCGAGATCGGCTTCGCGCAGGTGCTCTACGACGATCACATCGGCAAGGTCTCCCTCGTCGGTGCCGGCATGAAGAGCCACCCCGGCGTCACCGCGACGTTCTGTGAGGCCCTCGCCGACGCCGGCATCAACATCGACCTGATCAGCACCTCGGAGATCCGTATCTCGGTGCTGTGCAGCGACACTCAGCTCGACGAAGCAGTACGCGCGCTGCACGCCGCCTTCGATCTCGGTGGCGACGAAGAAGCGGTCGTACACGCAGGAACAGGACGATAGAAGATGACCACAGTTGCAGTCGTAGGAGCCACCGGCCAGGTCGGTGCCGTCATGCGAACCCTGTTGGAGGAGCGCAACTTCCCCGCCGACACCGTTCGATTCTTCGCCTCCGCTCGCTCGGCCGGCAAGAAGCTGCCGTTCCGGGGCGAGGAGATCATCGTCGAGGACGCGTCCACCGCCGACCTCACCGGAATCGACATCGCGCTGTTCTCGGCCGGTGCCACGCTCTCTCGCGAGCAGGCCCCGCGATTCGCCGCAGCTGGTGCCACCGTCATCGACAACTCGTCGGCATTCCGCAAGGACTCCGATGTCCCGTTGGTGGTCAGCGAGGTCAACCCCGAGGCAGCGAAGAACCCGCCCCGCGGCATCATCGCCAACCCGAACTGCACCACCATGGCCGCCATGCCGGTGCTCAAGGTGCTGCACGACGAAGCCGGCCTGCAGCGTCTGATCGTCTCGAGCTACCAGGCCGTCTCCGGTAGCGGACTCGCCGGTGTCGAGGAACTCGTCACCCAGGCCCGCGCCGTCATCGGCGACGCCGAGAAGCTGGTGCACGACGGCTCGTCGGTCGATTTCCCGGCCCCGAACAAGTACGTCGCGCCCATCGCCTTCAACGTCCTGCCGCTGGCCGGTGCGCTGGTCGACGACGGATCCGGCGAAACCGACGAGGACCAGAAACTGCGCAACGAATCGCGCAAGATCCTCGGCCTGCCCGACCTGCTCGTCAGCGGCACCTGCGTCCGCGTACCCGTGTTCACCGGACACTCGCTGTCGATCAACGCCGAGTTCGCCAACCCGCTTTCGGTGGAGCGTGCCCGCGAACTGCTCGCGTCGGCACCGGGCGTGTCGTTGGTCGACGTGCCGACGCCGCTTCAGGCCGCAGGCAAGGACGACTCTCTTGTGGGTCGTATCCGCCAGGATCCGGGCGTTCCCGACGGCCGCGGACTTGCACTGTTCGTCTCGGGCGACAATCTGCGCAAGGGTGCCGCTCTGAACACCATCCAGATCGCCGAACTGCTGGTCTGACCTCGTGCGCGTCGTGCACAGCCGGAGCTACGCACGACGCGCACGGCGGGGTGGTCAGTTCAGGCGACGGCCCTCGGCAGAGGCGTCGAAGATGTGGGCGTGGGCCTCGTCGATGCGGACGTGAACGCGATCGCCCTTCTCGGGCGGGCTGCGCCAATCGGCCCGAGCCACAATGGTTTCGGTCCTACCGTTGATGTCTGCGCGGCCGAACACGAACGCCTCGGAGCCGAGCTCCTCCACCACGTCGATCTCAAGAGCGATTCCGCTGTCGGCAATCTCGATGTGCTCGGGCCGAATACCGAACATCACCTCCGTGGCCGACCCGAGAGTCTGCCGCGGAACCGGAACCACCTGATCGGCCAGGCGGACACCGCCGTCGGTGACCGGAGCGCGGAACAGGTTCATCGACGGCGAGCCCATGAACCCGGCGACAAACGCATTGACCGGGGTTCGGTACAGCTCACGCGGGGTGGCGCACTGTTGCAGCACACCACCTTTGAGCACCGCGACCCGATCGCCCATCGTCATGGCCTCGACCTGATCGTGAGTGACGTACACCGTCGTCGTCCCGAGCCGGCGCTGCAGCTGAGCGATCTGCGTGCGCGTCTGCACCCGAAGTTTGGCGTCGAGGTTGGACAGCGGCTCGTCCATCAGGAACACCTGGGGTTGGCGAACGATGGCGCGCCCCATGGCAACCCGCTGACGTTGGCCGCCCGAGAGTGCCTTGGGCTTGCGATCGAGGTACGGCTCCAGGTCGAGCAGCTTCGCAGCCTCCTCGACCCGAGTACGAATGTCCTCCTTGTTCGCCTTCGCCAGCTTGAGGGCGAACCCCATGTTCTCGGCGACGGTCATGTGCGGGTACAGCGCGTAGTTCTGGAACACCATCGCGATGTCGCGATCCTTGGGTTCGGAGTTGGTGACGTCCTTGCCGCCGATGAGGATGCGGCCGGAGTTGACCTCTTCGAGCCCCGCGAGCATCCGGAGCGACGTCGACTTGCCACAGCCGGACGGACCGACCAGAACGAGGAATTCACCGTCCTCGATGTGCAGGTCGAGCTCGTTCACCGCGGGGGCGTCGGAGCCGGGAAACAGCCTGGTCGTACGCTCGAACGTGATAGTTGCCATGACGAATTAGATCCCTCCACCGGCAGGAACGTGCCGGACGATCCGAGTGTGGGGTGACGGCGGGAGCCGACGGGCACATAGTATGGCCCCAATCACAACGAGGAGAGAGGTGGCCGGGTGAGCGGCTCTGTGTCCAGACGAACCGCCCTGCGAGGGCTGGCCGTGGCCGCAGTGGCCGCCGGTGCTGCCGCACTCCCGGTGGCGTCGACGACGCGCCGCGCGCTGGCCGACGACTTCCTCCGGGGCCAGAGCCCCCTGCTGTTCCATTCACCGCTGCTGACGCCGTTCCGGGACGAACTGCCGCGGTTGCCGCTGATCGGCGGCACGGAGATCTCGCTCGACGCGCACAGCTCCACCCACGCCTTCCACGCCGATCTACGGCCCGCGCCCACCTTCGGATACGGCGAGTGCGACTACCTCGGCCCCACCATCGAGTCGCAGACCGGCCAGCCCTGGACGCTGAAGTACTCCAACACCACCGCAGGTAACCCGCTCGCCGCGGACATCGACACCTCGCTGCACGGGATGAGCGAGATGGACCGCACGATGACGCCGACGTCGCTGCACCTGCACGGCAGCATCACCGAGCCGGCGAGCGACGGGCACTCCGAGATGCTGGTGCGCCCGGGCGAGTCGATGACGCACAACTTCCCGGGACTCAACGACGCCGCGGGACTGTGGTACCACGACCACGCCATGTCGATGACGCGCATCAACGTCTATGCAGGCTTGCTCGGCATGAACCTCGTCCGTGATCGGTGGGACACCGGCACATCCGACAATGCGCTCGGTCTGCCCTCGGGTGAGTTCGAGTTGCCGCTGGTGCTGCAGGAAAAGATCATGAATCCCGACGGCAGCATGAGCATCCGCTCCAATATCACCGTGCCGCAAGGCAAATGGGAAGGCGGCGGCACCGGAGACGTCGGCGTCGTCAACGGCAAGATCTGGCCGACGATGGAAGTCGCCCGGGGTATGTACCGTCTACGAGTCGTCAACGCCGGGTCGTACAGCGTGTGGAACCTGTTCTTCACCAACAGGCTTCGCTTCTGGGTCATCGGAAACGACGGTGGATTGCTCGACGCCCCGGTGGAAGCCACCAGCATCCGGCTCGCGCCTGCCGAGCGCGCCGACATCCTCGTCGACTTCGGTGCCGTCGAACCGGGCGCACTGATCGAGCTGCTCAACGACGAGCCGCCACCGGCGCAGGCCGCGTCCCTCGGAGCGGTGCCGATGCCACTGTTCTGCCAGTTCCGCGTCGCGTCCGCAGCCGGGTTCCGCGGCGGGATGCCGTCATTGCTGCGCGGCGGGAAGGGACAGCCGGATGTGTTGCCGCCGTTGCCGACCCCCACGTTCACGCGAACGGTCACGGTCAACCAGCCGTCCGGTGGGCTGAACCTGGACATGACGCTGATGAACCTGAACAACCTGCGGTACTCGGACCCGGACATCGAGATGCCCGAGCAGGGGACCGTGGAGATGTGGAACATCGTCAACACGACGGTCGAGCCGCACCCGATTCACCTGCACCTGGCGCACTTTCGGACATTGGGACGCATCCCCATCGACCTCGCCGCGTACCAACGCGACTTCCCCCGGCCGACATTCGGTACGAGATGGGCTCCGCCGGTGGAGAGGTTCCTCACCGGTCCATCGGTGCCGCCGGCGGCGTGGGAAGCCGGGTGGAAGGACACCGTCAACACCTACCCGGGCACCGTCACGCAGATCCTGGTCCGATTCCCGACGGCCGACGAACTCGGCTTCGACCCCGACGCCACCTTCGCGGGACCGGCTGCGCACCACGGCGGTCACGACATGAGCGGTCATGACATGGGTGGGGCGAGCGAGCTTCAGGGCTACATGTGGCACTGCCACATGCTCGATCACGAGGACCACGAAATGATGCTGCGGTACCGCACCGTCGCTCCGTGACGTAGTTTTTCCGAACCTGTCCGGGGCCGGGAGTTGGTTGCGTTCACCGTCCGGGCGGCTCACACTGACCCTGCCGCGCGCACTCGACAATGGAACGGACCTCGGCCATGACCAGCGGAACCAAATCCGAGCCCTGGGCACTCACCACCGCCCCCGGTACTTCCGAATACACCATGTACCGCGATCCCGACCACGAGCCACCCGCCCTCGTATGTCAGGTGGGGTCGACGACCCTGCGATACCGCATCGAGGCGGTCGAGGATCTGCACGCGTGGCTCACCGAACGTGCCGACTGGGTGTTGCTCGGTGCCGCGGACGAGAAGAAGACGGCTGCTCCTGACACGGTCGAAGCGTGGGGGCGCTCAGAAGACAACCCGGTCGGCGGTTGGTACGGGCTCAGGAATGGATACCGCGGCAGGTTCGGGATGTACCTGCCGCCGCTCCTCGAAGAACTCGGCCTGGCCGAGCTCACCCACAACGCGCGGAACAACAGCATGCGTGCGTTGTAGCGGAGACACCGAGAAACCTGTCGGTGGGTGGGTATAGCTTTCGTGGGGTGAAGGCATGGGGGGGTGTGTTCGAGCTCGGGGATCAGGAATTGGTCTCCGAGCTCGCCGACGTGTCTTGCCACGAAAACGCCTTGGCCGCAGTGAGATTGATACTGCTCGCCGAGATCGACCGGCGTGGCTTGGCGATGAAACTCGGGCAGTCCTCCGTCACCCGCTGGTACGCGAAGTCGGTGCGCATCACCGACGGATCCGCGGCGCGTCAGATGGAACTCGGGCAGTGGCTCACCCAGTGGCCGATCGTGCTCGACGCCCTCGCAGGTGGTGAGATCCATGCTGCGCACGCGTCGGCGATCGCCGACGGCTACGCCACCGTCGTGGTCGCCGACCCCACCCTCGACGAGCAGCGCCGCGACGCCGTCGTCGCGGAACTGCTCGAGACCGCGATGCGCGGCACCGCCGGGCAGGTCACCGCACGAGCGCAGGCCTTGGCGCATTCTGCGGCGGAGGACGCGCGAGCTCGACGTGCGCAGGCCGAGAAACAGCGACGAGAACGGGAGCGGGAACAGGCGAGCCGAACCGATGCCAGTGGTTCGAATGATGCCGGTGGCTCCGGTGACGCAGGTGGCCCGGGTGATGCAGGTGGCCCGGGTGATGCAGGCGGCTTGGGTGATGCAGGGCCCGAACCTGTTTCGTCGGGGCCGCCGCCGGTACCGGTGTCGGAGAACCCGAACCTGAACCGATTCGATATCCATCCTCTGGCCAACGGGCGTTTTCGCGTCGGCGGCGACGTCGACCGGATGCTGGCCGAGAAACTGCTCACCGCCCTGTCGCCGTTGACGGCTCCGCGGCCGGGCCCGGGCGGGGAACGCGACCCGCGCAGTCCGTCGAAACGCCGGGCCGACGCACTCGATCGGATTCTCGACCGGCACCTACGCGGTGGCACCCGCGGGTCGGCGGGCGGGTCGCGGGCGTCGGTGCACCTGATCGTTCCGCTGCGCGACCTGCTCAGCGACCGCGAAGAGAAGCAAAACGACGGCGCAGCAACGGGTTCGGCAACACACAGCGCCGACGGCGCTACCCAATCCGGTGATAACGACGCCGGTGCTGACGGCGGTCGCCGCGTCAGCGAGAGTGCTGTTGGCGACGGTTCACGAACCGATGACACCGACGCCGGTCCCGATCGAGCCACCGGCCGCGGTCAACGCGCCAGAGCGAGTTCTGGTGCCGGCGACCGTTCATGCACCGGTGACTCTCCCGAGAGTCGTGTCGGTCGCAGCACCGACGGTAGTGACGCTGCCGGTGGTAGTGATTCCAGGGAGAGGTCCGTTCCCGAGCCTGGCGATGCGGACTGGCCGTTCCACCTCGACTGGACCGGCCCGATCAGTCGCTCCCTCGCCGAACTTCTCACCTGCGACGCAGACCTCACCCCGGTGATCGTCGACCACCAGGGCGTCCCGCTCGCGCTCGGGCGCACCACCAGACTCGCCACCGACGACCAACGCATCGCCCTGACCATCCGCGACCGATGCTGCGTCATGTGCGGCCGCCCCGCACAGTGGTGCCACGCCCACCACGTGAGGTTCTGGGAACACGGCGGCAGAACCGACCTGAACAACCTCGCGCTGGTCTGCGGCGAATGCCACCGCCTCGTCCACCACGGCCACTGGCAACTGCTCATGGGCGACGACGGACACCCCTATGCCATCCCACCCGAATCCATCGACCCCACACGACAACCCATCCCCAGCTACCACCGACGACAACGCCGCGCAGCCTGACCACGCGTCAGCTGCGACCCTTCGACTCGACTATTTGTCCCCGGCGGTCGTCGGCGGGGGTACGAGGCTGCGGTAGTGCGCTGCGATCTCGCCCGGTGTTGTGAACCAGACGCCGCCGCCGTTGTCGGTCATGTGCTGCAGCGCCGCGCGGAACCGTCGAAGTCGATAGGGCTGGCCGGTGAGGAAGGTGTGCAGCGAGATCGCGAGCACCAATGGTTGGCGCTCCGCGTTCTCCTTCGATTCGTCGAAACTGTCGATGATGTTGCGCTCGAACGTCGTTGCAGTCTGGTGATGGTGGACGAACACCGGTAGGTCGTTCACCTCGTGCGGGTACGGGACACTGAGCAACGGCCCGCCGCGGGTCTTCAGCCACACCGGCTGATCGTCGATGGGCCAGTCCAGCGTGTACTCGTAGCCGCGTTCGGCGAGAAGGTCCTCGGTCACGCGGCTGGGGTTGGCACCGGGGCTCATCCAACCCCGAGGCGGGGCACCCTCGTGACGCTCGATCGCGGAGGTGACCTCGTCTATAGAGCGCCGTTCGTCGTCCTCGTTCTGATCGTTGGGCTGTACGGCGTTGGTTCGGCCGTGCGCGACGACCTCGGCATCGAGGGCGCGGAAGGCCTCGATCAGTTGCGGGGCATGCTCGTACACCTCGGTGTTGACGAGCACGGTCGGGCGAATGCCGCTCTGCTGCACCGTCTCTGCGATTCGAAACCCACCGACTCGGTTGCCGTACTCACGCCACCCCCAGTTGTAGGTGTTGGGCTGGTCCATCGCGGGCGTGTATCCGAGGCCTGGTTCGCCGTCGTCGTACGGAAAGTGCTCGCAATTGACGGCCACGTACACCGCGAGGCGCGCACCGCCCGGCCAGTCGAACTGTGGACGATCGCCGATGGGGGAGTAGTCGAAGCGTCCGTGAGAGGCGAGGGGCATGGCCGCAGAATTGCCCACGGTCGTTTCCTGCAAACCAACTGCGTCGATTGCGAATTCGGTGGATGGACATCTCGGGCAGTCCGGTTGCCGCCCGTAGTGGTGCACGTGATTCCAGCGCAACGATCGAACCGCGACGGAGTTCGTTGCCCCGGTTCGGCGTCGTCCAGATTGCGGTGGCTACCGATGCTGCCCGGGTTGCCTCGAGAAGGGCGAATCCTTCGGCGGTCAGTGGGAATGCTTTGTCGGTTGGCGGCAAATCGGGCTTTCTTCTGACGGTTTCCGCAGGTGTTCATGTCGCACCATTTCCGGCTGCGGCTTTGGCTGGTGTCGAAGAACGCCGCTCGGCAAGTTGGCGATGCGCACAGTGCCAGCCTTCCGTCCCGCTCGCCGGAGATGATGTCGATGGCGTCGTCGGCGATGACGCCCATGGCGTGAAAACACTGCTCTGTAGCGCCAGGACCGGCGGGTGGATGCGTCCAGGCACGGCTGCGCCCGCCGATCTCGACCAACTTAAAGTCAGGCTGGACTGTTTGTTGATTTAGCGCTACTGTACAAAGTGTGACTACCGACACAGGGCTCGACGGCGCAGCGCCTACCGAGCGCCGGACCCAGGCCGAACGCACCGCGGGCACTCGGGCGAAGCTGCTCGACGCCGCGATCGACTGCCTGGTCGAGCTGGGCTTCGCCAAGACCAGCACCCAGGAGATCGCCCGGCGTGCCGGTGTCTCCCGCGGTGCACAGCTGCACCACTTCCCGACCAAGGAATCCCTGCTGATCGCGGCCGTCGAGCACCTGGTCGATCGTCGTCTCTCGGAGATCCTCGAAGCCGAACCGGACCCCGAGCGAGGGCCCGAGATCCTCGCCGACGCATTCTCCGGTCCCCTCTTCCACGCCGCGCTCGAGCTGTGGGTGGCGGCCCGCACCGATCCGGCCCTCCACGAGGCGATGATTCCGCTGGAGCGGCGCGTCGCCGAGGCCATTCAGGGCGGTGCCCAGATCGTCATGGGTAGTCGGATGTCTCCCGAATCCATCGAGCTCAGTGTCGAACTCGCCCGCGGACTGGCCGTCTCGGCGCTGTTCCGTACTCCCGAAGCCGACGCGCAACTGCGCGGGCGGCTCCTTCCGATCTGGTCCGAAAAGGTGATGGACGCGTGAACGCAACACTTCCCGAACAACTCGACGTGTTGGTGGTCGGAGCCGGTTTCGCGGGCTTGGCCGCGGTGGCCAAGATCCTCGCCGCCGACCCGAGCGCCGACGTGACCGTCATCGAACGCGCGTCCGACGTGGGTGGGACGTGGCGCGACAACACCTACCCCGGGTGTGCATGCGACGTGCCGACCTCGCTGTACTCGTTCTCGTTCGCACCCAGTCCCAAATGGAGTCACACCTTCGCGCGGCAACCGGAGTTGTTCGACTACCTGCGTTCGGTGGTGGATCGTCTGGACCTCAACGATCGCATCGTCACGAACTGCGAACTTCGGTCCGCGACCTGGGACGAGGCGACCAAGCGATGGTCGGTGCAGACGTCTCGCGGGTCGGCGAGCGCCAGGGTGTTGGTCGCTGCCACCGGGGCACTGTCCACTCCGAAGATCCCGGACGTCCCGGGCATCGACACGTTCGCCGGCACCGTGTTCCACTCCGCCACCTGGAATCACGAGCACGACCTCACCGGTGAGCGGGTCGCCGTGATCGGCACCGGAGCCTCGGCCGTGCAGTTCGTACCCGAGATCGTCGACCGCGCCGAACGGCTCACCGTCTTCCAGCGCACTCCCGCATGGGTGATTCCGCGCCTGGACCGCACCATCGGCCGGCTCGAAAGAACGGTGTACGAAAAGATTCCCGCGGCCCATCGCGCGGTGCGCGGTGTCATCTACGGCTACCGCGAGGCCTACGTCACGGTGCTGGCGGACAATCCGTGGATGCTGCCCGCGGTGAAGGTGTTCGCCAAAGCCAACTTGAAGCGGCAGGTCAAGGATCCCGCGACGCGGGCCGCTCTCACCCCCGATTACGCACCCGGGTGCAAAAGGCTTCTGCTGTCCAATGATTGGCTGCGGACGTTGGATCGTCCCGATGTCGATCTCGTGACGTCGGGTCTGGCGTCGGTGACCGAGAACGGCGTCGTCGACGCCTCGGGCCGCAATCACGAGGTGGACACGATCATCTTCGCGACCGGGTTCACCCCCACCGAGCCGCCGGTGTCCCATCTGTTGCGCGGCAACGACGGTCGGACGCTGGCGGAGCACTGGGGCGGTAGTCCGCAGGCACATCTCGGGACCACCGTCGCAGGCTTTCCGAACCTGTTCCTGATGTACGGCCCCAACACCAACCTCGGGCACAGTTCCATCGTCTACATGCTCGAGTCGCAGGCCAATTACGTGGTGTCCGCGCTGAACGAGATGAAGAATCGGAGGGTCGCGGCCGTCGAGGTCGACGAAGCCGCTCAGCGCCAGCACAATTCGTGGGTCGACTCCGCGCTCGACGGCACCGTCTGGAATGCCGGTGGCTGCTCGAGCTGGTACCTCGACGCCAACGGCCGCAACTCGACGATGTGGCCCACCTACACGTTCAAGTTCCGCAACAAGACGCGCGAGTTCGACGTCGCGAACTATCGGCTCGCGTCCGACACTCTCGAATCCGACCACGAGGTGGTAACAGCATGAGCGACTACGACGTATTGATCATCGGTTCCGGTTTCGGCGGTAGTGTCGCCGCATTGCGTGCAGTCGAGAAGGGCTACCGGGTGGCGGTTCTCGAGTCCGGTCGCCGATTCGAGGACGACGAACTGCCGAAGACCAGCTGGCGTCTACGAAAGTATCTGTGGGCTCCGGCCCTGGGTTGCTATGGGGTGCAACGTATTCACCTGCTGCCCGATGTGCTGGTGATGGCGGGGGCCGGCGTCGGCGGAGGGTCGCTGAACTACGCGAACACGCTGTACCAACCGCCGGCGAAGTTCTTCGAGGATCCGCAGTGGGGTTCGATCACCGACTGGCAGCGCGAGCTGAACCCGTACTACGACCAGGCCCGCCGGATGCTCGGCGTCGAGACCAACCCGACCATCACCGCCTCGGACAAGGTGATGAAGGAGGTGGCGGAGGACATGGGCGTGGGGGACACGTTCACCTCGACCCCGGTGGGCGTCTACTTCGGTGACCGCGGCAAGACTGCACCCGACCCGTTCTTCGGTGGTGCAGGCCCCGAGCGCACCGGGTGCACCGAGTGCGGAGCGTGCATGACCGGCTGCCGCGTCGGGGCGAAGAACACCCTCGTCAAGAACTACCTGTATCTCGCCGAACACGCAGGCGCGCATGTTCTTCCGTTGACCACGGTCGTGGACGTGCGCCCGAACGGCGCAGGCTACGACGTGGTGACGCGACGGACGGGCGGGAAGCTGCGTCGCAAGGAGAAGACGATCACCGCCGATCAAGTGATCTTCTCGGCCGGCACCTACGGCACCCAGAAGCTGATGCTCGCGGCCAAGGAGAAGGGCTCGTTGCCTCGGCTGTCGGAGCGGATCGGCTCGCTCGTGCGCACCAACTCCGAGGCCGTGCTCGCCGCGACCGCCAGGGGCCGCGAGGTCGACTACCACGAGGGTGTGGCGATCACGTCCTCGTTCCATCCCGACGATCACACCCACATCGAGCCGGTGCGATACGGCAAGGGCAGCAACGCCATCGGCCTGTTGCAGACCGTACTCAGCGACGGCGGCGGCAAGATGCCACGCATCCTCAAGACCCTCGGCGTCGCGTTGCGTCATCCCGGCGCTGCGGCGCGCAGCCTGTCGGTCCATCGGTGGTCGGAGCGCACCGTCATCGCACTGGTGATGCAGACCGACGACAACTCGCTCGAGCTCGGATCCAAGAAGGGGCCGTTCGGACGTCGCCTCACCAGCAGGCCTGGTGCAGGTGATCCACCGCCGCAGTGGATTCCGCAGGGGCACGAGGCCATTCGTCTGCTCGCGGACAAGATCGGCGGCGATCCGGGCGGATCTATCGCCGAGATCGTCAACATTCCGATGACCGCGCACTTCCTCGGTGGCTGCGCGATCGGTGACTCGCCGCAGACCGGGGTGATCGACGGGTACCAGCGGGTCTACGGCTACGAGGGACTGCACGTGCTCGACGGTTCTGCCGTCAGCGCCAACCTCGGCGTCAATCCGTCCCTGACGATCACCGCCCAGGCCGAGCGCGCAATGGCGTTGTGGCCCAACAAGGGTGAAGCCGATCGGCGACCCGCGGTGGGATCGGGGTATCAGGAGATCGCACCCACACAGCCGGTGCACCCGGTGGTGCCGGTGTCGGCCCCGGGTGCCCTGCGGCTCCCGCTGACCGTCGTGGGGAGGGATCGATGATGTGGAGTGTCACCGAATCCGAGACCGAGCGCACCGATTGGCCGATCAGCCCGGCAGCGCCGTGGCCGGCGAATGTCCGCGCCACGATCTGGTGGCATCGGGCCCGGTCGTCGGAGTTCGCGCCGGCCGGAGCGAAGACGCTGCCGATCACGATGTGCATGATCGTCGACTACACCACCTCGCCGGTCGGCCCGTACCGCGAGATCCTGGCGAGCCCGGCCCTGCGCCGGGACGTCGGACGCGTTCCGCGGATGGCGGTGCCGTTCATCGCCGTGGATTCCGCGACGTCGGTGCACGGCGGCCGGACCAACTGGCACCTGCCCAAGGTGCTGGCCGAATTCGAGGGCGACGTGCTGGGCGAGGCCGGGGCGAGCGGCGACGAATGGTCGGTCCGGACGACGTCCCGCGGCGTCGGACCGCAGTTCCCGATGCTCGGCTCGATCGGTTTCGCGCAGCCGGTGCCCGGCGGATCGGCCGTGGCCATCGCGAGTCTGAGGGGCAAGGCCAGGGTGGCCCGCGTCGAGGTGGATGCCAAGGGCCCTACGTTGAGTCGCTGGATGCCGTCGGGCACGCATTTCGGGTTGCAGATCGTGTCGGGGTCGATGCGGACCGGTGAAGCGCGCCTGGTCGGATAGCGACGACCCCGCTTTTCTTGACTTAGTCCAGATTAGGGGCATACTGGAGTACATGCAGCTCACCGAACGCGTCGACCTCGCAGCGCAGTTGCGCTCGGTGGGTCTACGCGTCACCGGACCCCGAGTTGCAGTTCTGGATGCGGTCACAGCCCGACCGCATTCGGACGCCGACGACATCGCTGCCGCCGTTCGCGAGAGCGGCGGCTCGGTGTCGACCCAGGCCGTCTACGACGTGCTCAGGGCCTGCGTCGACGCAGGTTTGCTGCGTCGCATCGAACCTGCGAGTTCGGCTGCGCTGTACGAGAGCCGGACGGCGGACAATCATCACCACCTCGTGTGCCGGGAATGCCACGCGGTGGCCGATGTCGACTGCGTCGTCGGAGCAGCGCCGTGTCTCGTACCCGAGGACACGCACGGATTCGTCGTCGACGAAGCCGAAATCGTCTTCTGGGGTTTGTGCGGCGACTGCACGAGGCATTCCGTCTAGTACTGCGGTCCAGCGTACGGCCGCTCGGTTTCACCGATTTTCGAGAAGCAGCCCCTTCTCGAACCCGATTCAGCCCTTCAGGAGGCTTCGTATGACCAAGCCGATCACCAACAAACCGACTACCAGCAACTCGGGAATCCCCGTGCCCAGCGACGATCAGTCGCTGACCGCCGGAACGCAGGGTCCGATTCTTCTGCACGATCACTACCTCATCGAGAAGATGGCGCAGTTCAACCGTGAGCGGGTCCCGGAGCGCGTCGTGCACGCCAAGGGCGCAGGCGCGTTCGGTGAACTCGAGATCACCGGAGACATCAGCAAGTACACCAAGGCGAAGGCGCTGCAGCCCGGTGCCAAGACCGAGATGCTGGCGCGCTTCTCCACCGTCGCCGGCGAGCAGGGCAGCCCCGACACCTGGCGCGACCCGCGCGGCTTCTCGCTGAAGTTCTACACAGAGGAAGGCAACTGGGACCTGGTCGGCAACAACACCCCGATCTTCTTCGTCAAGGACCCGATCAAGTTCCAGGACTTCATCCGCAGCCAGAAGCGCATGCCCGACTCCGGTCTGCGCGACAACAACATGCAGTGGGACTTCTGGACCCTTTCGCCCGAGTCGGCACACCAGGTGACATGGCTCATGGGTGACCGCGGCATCCCCAAGTCGTTCCGCCACATGGACGGATTCGGCTCGCACACCTACCAGCTCATCGCCGAGGACGGCACGAAGACCTGGGTGAAGTTCCACTTCAAGACCGACCAGGGGATCGACTACCTGACACAGGACAAGGCGGACGAGGTCGCGGGTACGTCGCCCGACCATCACCGTCAGGACCTGTTCGGATCCATCAAGAACGGCGACTTCCCCAGCTGGACCCTCAAGGTGCAGCTCATGCCGTACGACGAGGCCGAGAACTACAAGTACAACCCGTTCGACCTCACCAAGGTCTGGTCGCAGAAGGACTACCCGCTGATCGAGGTCGGCAAGATGACCTTGAACCGCAACCCGGAGAACTTCTTCGCGCAGATCGAGCAGAGCTCGTTCGAGCCGTCCAACACCGTGCCCGGCATCGGCTTCAGCCCCGACAAGATGCTGCTCGGACGCGTCTTCTCCTACGCCGACGCGCACCGGTACCGCATCGGAGCGAACTACGCGCAGCTGCCGGTCAACGCCCCGAAGTCCGAGGTCAACTCGTACTCCAAGGACGGCAACATGCGGTACTCGTTCAACTCTGCGGAAACGCCCGTCTACGCGCCGAACTCGTTCGGCGGCCCGTCGGCGGACACGAACAAGTACGGCGACGACGGAGCGTGGGACTTCGAGCCTCGTTTCGTGCGTACCGGGTACATCGAGCACCCCGAAGACGGCGACTTCGTGCAGGCCGGAGCCTTGGTCCGCGAGGTCATGGACGACGCGCAGCGTGAGCGTCTCGTCGGAAACATCGTCGGACACGTCCTCAACGGCGTGAGCGAGCCCGTTCTGAGCCGGGTGTTCGAGTACTGGACCAATGTCGATGCCGAACTCGGCAAGAAGGTCGAGGAAGGCGTTCGGTCGCAGCAGAACGAGACCGCACCGACCACCGGTGCAGGCGCAGTCGACGATCCTGCCGACGAGGCCGCCAAGGTCTGATCCGACCGGTTCTGGGATCGGCGTCACAGCGACGGTGGCGCCGATCCGGAACAATGCGCGTCGACCTGCCGTTGTGCAGTACAGACGAAAGCACAATAATGGCGTGCGATGCACACCGTCGTCCAACGGCAGGGAGGCCACATCATGACGAACCCCATCACCAGTACCCTCGACGCAGGTCAGCAGAAGATCGCCGGCGACGCACTCCAGGGAACCGTGGTCGATCTCATCGACCTCTCGCTGATCGCGAAGCAGGCGCACTGGAACGTGATCGGTAAGAACTTCCGGTCGGTGCACCTCGAACTCGACGAGTTGGTCACGGCCGCACGTGAATTCACCGATCAGGCCGCCGAGCGCGCCACCGCCATCGGGGTCAGTCCCGACGGCCGTGCAGCCACCGTCTCCTCGACGGCGGGCACCAAGGGCTTCGGTGCCGGGTGGACTCAGGACAGCGAGGTCGTCCCCGCGGTCGTCGACAACATCGCCGCGGTTGTCGAGCGTCTTCGCGGACGCATCGCCGACACCGGCGAAGCCGATCCGGTGACCCAGGACCTGCTCATCGGCATCACAGCTCGGCTCGAGCAGCTGCACTGGATGTGGCAGGCCCAGGCCAGCTGACGTTTCTTCTCCACGACAGGCCCCTCGCGTACTGCGGGGGGGGGGGGCCTGTTGCTCTCGTCCGACGATTGTTTGCCCGCACCACCCCCGGGTATCCGACGCTCATGCCTGTCCCCACACCGACTGTCGGTGCAGTTCTGCTCGACATCGACGGCACCCTCGTCGATTCCAACTACGTACACGTCGACGCCTGGTCGCGTGCGTTTCGTGAGGCGGGCCACGAAGTGCCGTCGTGGCGCGTTCATCGAAGCATCGGCATGGACGGGTCGAAGTTGCTGGAGACACTCGTCGGCTCGTCCGACAGTGCACTGGCGCAAGAAGCGAAGAAGCTGCACGGCGAGTACTACGCCGAGGCCTCGTCCGATCTCGAAGTGCTGCCGGGTGCCCGGGAACTGTTGGCGGACTTGAGTACCCGTGGAGTGACCGTAGTGCTCGCAACATCGGCTCCCGAGAGCGAACTGTCGACGTTGCGAGATCTGTTGGACGTCGAAGATTCGGTTGCTGTCGTCACGTCCGGTGAGGACGCAGAGGTCGCCAAGCCGGAGCCCGACATCATCGCGGTGGCTCTGGAACGGGCAGGCGTCGAGGCTGTCGACGCGGTGATGGTCGGCGACAGTGTGTGGGACATCGAGTCGGCCGGGCGCGCGGGCGTCCGCGCCATCGGCGTGTTGAGCGGCGGAATCTCGCGCAGCGAATTGCTCGACGCGGGCGCGGCAGCGGTGTTCGACGACCCGGCCGATCTGCTCGAGCACGTCGAGAGCAGCCCGATCTTCGCTGGAAAGGCACGTGCTTGAACGACTTCCGAAAGCCGTACCCCCGGGTGGACGATTATGTCGCCATCGAAAGTTACGGAGCCATCGGCGACGGCCGAACCGTGGCGATGATCGCGGACGACGGCCGCATCGACTGGTTTCCGGTGCCCAACCTCGACTCGCCGCCGCCGTTCGCAGCATTGCTCGACGCGCCACACGGCGGCTACATCGAACTGACGCCCGTGGAAGAGTTCACCGTCCAACGCGAATTCGTCCCAGGGACAAACGTGCTGAGTACCACGTTCCGCACCGACTCCGGTTCCGTGCGCATCACCGACTCGTTGAACACCGGGGTCGCCGGCCGGCTCCCGTGGGTGGAGTTGGCCCGTCGCGTCGAGGGTCTCGACGGCACCGTCGAGCTGAGGTGGTCCGTCGCGCCGGGCACCATGCTCGGCATCGCGTCGCCGTGGGCGTACGACACCGAGCACGGCACCGTCCTGCGGGTCGACGGATTGACCTTGGCGGTGCGGACTCTGGGCATCGAGAACGTGCGCGTGGCCGACCGCGACATCGGTGGGGTCGTCTGCACGCAACCGGGTTCTCGGCATGTGCTGGGTGTGGTGGGCACGGAGAACGAGCCGCTGCCGTTGCCCGATCCGCAGCATCTCGACGAGGGGATCGATCGGACCATCGACAACTGGCGTGTGTGGTCCGACGAGTTCTCGTACGAGGGTCCGTGGGCAGAGCATGTGGCTCGCAGCGCGCTGGCCCTGAAACTGTTGCTGCACAGTCCGTCCGGTGCCATCGCCGCCGCCGCGACAACCTCGCTACCCGAGAACCGGACCGGTGGCAAGAACTGGGACCACCGCTACGCCTGGGTTCGCGACGCCGCGTACACCATTCGCGCTCTGCAACGGTTCGGTCTTCGTGAGGAGATCCACGCCGCGGTGGCGTGGCTGCTGAGGGTCATCCGTGTTAACGATCCGTTGGTCAACGTGTTCTACACCCTCGGCGGTGAATTGCCGGGTGGCACCGAACAACCCGACGTTCCCGGTTGGCGGAGCATCGGGCCGGTGGTCAACGGAAACGCCGCGGCGGACCAGCTGCAGTTGATGATCTTCGGTGATCTGTTCTCGATCATTCGGCAGTACGTCGACGCAGGAAACATCCTCGATGCGCAGACCGGTCGGCTGCTCGCGACCATCGCGGACGAGGCGTGCGATTCGTGGCAGCGCAAGGACGCCGGGATCTGGGAGCTCGAGGACGAGCAGCACTACACCAGTTCCAAACTGGGCTGTTGGCAAGCGCTGGACTGCGCGGTGCACTTGGCCGAAGCGGGGGAGATCCCGGGCATACCCGATCGGTGGAAGGCGGAGAGAGAACGCATCCGCCACTACGTCGAATCCGAATGCTGGTCGGACGAGCGCCAGGCCTATCTCGCGTACCCGGGTGCGGACGGGCTCGACGCGTCGGTGCTGCTGGCAGCCGAGATGGATTTCGATCGTGGAGAACGTCTTTCGTCCACCATCGATGCTCTCGTCGAAGAACTCGGTGCCGGACCGCTGATGTATCGATACAGCGGGGTGTCCGAGGAAGAGGTGACCTTCGTGGCCTGCGCCTTCTGGCGGGTGTCGGCGCTCTCCTGCGTCGGTCGAGACGACGAAGCCACAGCCCTGATGGACCAGCTGGTCGAGCTCTCGAACGACGTGGGGTTGTACAGCGAAATGATCGATGCTTCGGATGGATCGTTTCTGGGTAACTTCCCGCAGGGCTTGAGCCACCTGGCCCTGGTGAATGCGGCGCTGACCATCGCGCGCTCGCACGACGCCACAGCCTGACATCAACCTCTAGCGCAAAGTGGGATCGTATGGATCTGGGAATCGACGGTAGAACAGCGCTGGTGACCGGGGCCGACTCCGGCATCGGTTGGCACACGGCGAAAATGCTGTTGGCCGAGGGCGTTCGGGTCGTCATCAGCGACAAGGATCAGGACTCGCTCGACGCCGCCGCGGCCGAACTCGCGGCAGCGGAGGGCCGGTTGTTCGCGTTCGCTGCGGATGTGACCGACACCGAGGCCGTCGAGAAATTGGCAGTACAGACGCAGAAGGCAGTGGGCGACATCGACATTCTCGTTCAGTCCTCGGGCGTGACCGGAGCGCAGGGACTGTTCCACGAGATCGACGAGGAAGGGTGGCGGTCCACCCTCGACATCGACCTGATGGGCCCGGTCCGCCTGCTGCGGGCATTTCTGCCTGCGCTACGCCGCGGCGGTTGGGGACGCATCGTGCTGTTGACATCGGAGGATGCCGTGCAGCCCTACGACGACGAATTACCTTATTGCTCGGCCAAAGCCGGGGTTCTGGCTCTGGCCAAGGGTCTCTCGCGCAGCTACGCGTCGGAGGGACTACTGGTCAACGCCGTCTCTCCCGCGTTCATCCACACCCCGATGACCGACGCGATGATGGACAAACGCGCCGAGGAGAAGGGCACCGACCGCGACGGTGCCGTCGAGAGCTTCCTCGACGAGGAGCGTCCGTACATGGAACTCGGACGTCGAGGCGAGCCCGAGGAAGTCGCCTCGGTGATCACCTTCCTGTGCTCGGACCGCGCCAGCTTCGTCAACGGATCGAACTACCGAGTCGACGCCGGCTCCGTCGCAACTATCTAGGAGACACATATGACCAATTTCGGATACACCTTGATGACCGAGCAGAGCGGCCCGAAAGAGTTGGTGCAGTACGCCGTCGGTGCCGAGAAAGTCGGCTTCGACTTCGAGGTCAGCAGCGATCACTACTCACCGTGGCTCTCGTCCATGGGCCACTCGCCGTACGCCTGGACGACTCTGGGCGCGGTGGCTCAGGCCACCGAACGCGTCGAGCTGATGACGTACGTGACGTGCCCGATCATCCGGTACCACCCCGCCGTCGTCGCGCAGAAGGCTGCGACGTTGCAGATCCTGGCCGACGGACGCTTCACCCTCGGGCTCGGCAGTGGTGAGAACCTGAACGAGCACGTCGTCGGCGAGGGTTGGCCGTCCATCGACAAGCGCCAGGACATGTTCGTCGAGGCGCTCGAGATCATCCGCGCATTGCACGCCGGTGGCTTGGTCACGTACGAGGGCAAGCACTTTCGCGTCGACTCCGCCCGGATCTGGGACCTGCCCGAGGGTGGCGTGCCGATCGGTATCGCCGCCGGTGGTGAGAAGGCGGTGGCGCGGTTCGCGGAGTACGGCGATCACCTCATCGCCACCGAGCCGGATGCCGGTCTCGTCAAGGCGTGGTCCGACAACCACGAGGGCCCGGCGCGGTCCATCGGCCAGATCCCCATCTCCTGGGACCCGGACAAGGACGCGGCCATCGATCGCGCACACGATCGATTCCGCTGGTTCGCCGGTGGCTGGGCCGTGAACGCCGATCTTCCGACGACGGCCGGTTTCGCCGGCGCGACCAAGTTCGTGCGGAAAGAGGATGTGGCCGACACGATTCCGTGCGGACCGGACCTGGACGCGATCGTCGAGGCCGTGAAGCCGTACTGGGAGGCCGGTTACACCGACATCGCCCTCGTGCAGGTGGGCGACGAAACCCAAGAACGGTTCCTCGCCGAGGCCGCAGGCCCACTGTTGGAGAAGCTGCGCGCTGCATCCAGCTGAGCACAAGCGACGAGACCCCGATCGAGACCGTCGATCGGGGTCTCGCGCTGTCACCGAACGTGGATGTCTCTGCGGTCGAGTGCCCTGCCGGTCACTGCGACGACTACGACAGTGAGTAGTGCCGTGGCCGTCAGCACCGACAGTGCGGAGCCGGTCGTGAGCGAACCCGAGTCACCGAAAGTGCCGGAGGCCAGTTGGGTTGCGCGAGTTGCCAGTGCATAGGGCGACACGAAGATTGCCTCGGTCACCTCGGCGGTGAGGAGGAACACCGATATACCGGCCCCGACGAGAGCGATGGCAATCGGCACCGCGAACGACCTGATCGCCATCGACAGACCGGATTGCAGAGCCGCCACCGGAAGCGAGCCCACCACGACGAGTGCACTGGTCACGAAGAGCTCGGAAGGAAGCATGCCGTCGAGCGAGAAGACGACCTTGCCGACAACGACGACGGTTGCCAGCATGACGACGTTCATGGCCGCAGTCAGTGTTGCCACCACCGCCGTCTTGGCGATCACGATGCGTAACGACGGCACCGGCCCACTCATCAGGGCATTCCAGTTCCCTCCTCGGTGTTCGGATTTCCACGCCAGCGAGGCCAGTACGGAAACGCCGAGTGCGAGTGGGAACAGTCCGTAGAACACGACTGTGCGCAACCACAACGTGCGCCATCCCTCTGCCAACTCTGCGCCCGACGCGATCGTGTTGAACGTTCCGACCCCCGCGATGATCAGAGGGAGGAGAACGACGACCGCCCATGCCTGCGAGCGCCTGAGCTTGATCATTTCTGCCGAAAACGCATTCATGCTCGTACCTCCTGTCGATCGAGTCGAACGGTCATGAGCCAGAACAACACTGCCCCGACAACTCCGAGAGCGACGATGCTGACGTAGGACGGGTTCAGTGTCACCACCTGCTCGCCTCGGTAGTCGGCGGCGGACGCCGAGGAGTAGTACCCCCACGGCGTCAGGTGTGCTGCCCAGGAAGGGAATCCGGAGGCGCAGATCGCGATGACGGTACCCACGATGCCGATTCCCAGCGCGACCAGTTGGTTGTCCACTCGCGCCGAAATCAGCAGGTGGAGTGCAAGTATTACGATGTTCACCGTCACCGCCGCCGCCGTGTAGCCCAACCACAGACCGGCAGGCAACGGTTGCGTCACCCCGATGGCGGTCCCCAGAAATACACCTGCAGCGCTGGCCGCCACCGTCGCGCCACCGACGACGAGGCCCGTCGAGACGAGCTTCGCCCGCACGAGGGCTCCGCGGTCGGCTCCAGTGGTCTGGTTCAGTAACCAGCCGTTGGACTGGTGCTCGACTTCCACTGTGCGGCTTGCCATCACTGCGATCAGCAGTGGCGACGCGATGGGGACGGCAAGGGACAGCCCGGCCAGTGGCAGTGCCCAGGAGACCGCGGTCGAATCGTTCGACGTCGCCGCGGTGAGAGCGCCGACGAAGGTCAACCCTACGATCGCGGCGACCAACAGTGCGGCGATCGCGCCGATGTGCAGGTGCCTGAGTTTGGCGAATTCGTTGCGTACGGTCGTCACAATCGGCCGCCCTTCGTCAGGTTCATGAATACGTCCTCTAGTGACTGATCGTCGCGTCGAACGCCGTAGACGCCTGCGTTTGCGCCGACGAGCTCCGCCACCACCTGTGCGATACCACGATCGTCGATGCCGGAGAGCCTCAACGTGTGGTCGTCGACCTGCACCGGGATCTTCTGTTGCAGAATCGAACTCGCGCGGCTGGGATCGATCGCGTCGATGAGCACGTCCGGAGTGGAGGCGGCGAACAGCTCGTCGCGGGTGCCTTGGAAAATCAGGCGGCCCTGGCTCAGGATTCCGAGCATGTTCGCCGTCTTGTCGATCTCGCCGAGCAAATGGCTCGAGACCATCACTGTCACACCGTGTTCGGCGAGATGACGGAGCAACCCTCGGATCTCTTCGATGCCGGCCGGGTCCAAGCCGTTGGTGGGCTCGTCCAGGATCAGAAGTCGTGGTTCGCGCGCGAGTGCCATCGCGATGCCCAGGCGCTGTTTCATTCCCAGCGAGTAGTTCTTCACCTTCTTGTCGAGGTGTTCCTGCAGACGGACGGTGGCTACTGCCCGCTCGATCTGCTCGGCGCGCAATCCGAGAGAGCGCTGCACGATACGAAGGTTCTCCGCACCCGTGAGATGTCCGTACCCGGGCGGAGCTTCGATCAGTGATCCGATGTGCGAGAGCACTTCGCGGCGGGTGCCGTGATTCACCGGCCTACCCAGGATCTCCACCTCACCCGAGGTCGGTCGAATCAGGGACAGCAGCATTTTCATGGTCGTCGATTTGCCCGATCCGTTCGGACCGAGAAAGCCGTAGACGCAGCCCTCAGGAATGCGAAGGTTCACGTCGTCGACGACGGTATGCGTGTCGTAGCGCTTGTCGAGGCCGTGAGTTCTGACGATGTCCATGCCTCGACTCTGGCGCGTCGATCATCGGGAGTCGTCGCACGAGAGTATCGAGATCCTCATACTCGAGGATGACGCCGCACGTACCTCTACGGCGCCAGGCGCGACAAATTCTTCGAGATGCTCGACGTCAGTGCCTTACCGACGATCGCAGCGAGTCCGGGGACGGGCGCGTCGAATCCGATCGTGTAGTCGAGCTCGGTGCCGCCGTCGGTGGTGGGCGTCAACTTCTGCACGCCCCAGTGGCCGCGTAACGGACCGCCCTTGGTGATGCGGTACTCGATCAGCGAATTCGGCTCGGAGGTGATCGTCGTTTCCTCGAACGCCGGTAGCGGGCCGAGTTTGAGACTGCGGGTTGAGCCGACTCCATTGCGTGAGGTGTCACCGTCCCGAACCCGGCGGATCTTGGCCATGAACAGCGGCCCGAGGTTCTCGTGTTCGGACAGTGCCGCGAAGACGACCTCGGGCGGTGAGGAGAACCGATGGGTGACATGAACGCGGGTGGGGGTCGGCATGGTGGTGAGATCCATTCGCTCGGGGTGGCAGAGTCGACTCACAGTACGCCGAGTGCGATCTCCAGCGGCTTCACCGCTGCCCGAACATGGTTTCTCAGCCACTGTGCCTGCGCATCCTCGTCGGAGCGGCGATGCCAGCGTAGTTCGACTGTCGCCAAGGGTAATTCGACCGGTATCTCGTGCCAGCGGATCGGGACCCGGCGCTCCGCGAGGTGTTGTGCGACCACCCGCGGCACCAAGCAGATCAGGTCGTCCTCCAACGCGAGGAGGGTGGCCACCGCGTACGTCGGTACGACGGCGACCACGCGTCGGGACCTACCCTGACGCAGCAATGCGTCGTCGAGTGGTCCCCGCGAGAGGCCGCGTCGGGACGCGGATATGTGGGGATACGCGCACAGGTCGTCGAGGGTCAGTTCGTCGACGGTGGCCAGTGCGGAACTCGCGGAGACCAGGGCGACGAAGTGGTCGACGAAGAGCTGTTCCGAACGCATGTCCGGTGGCGGCGGATCGGCAACGCCGATGTCGAGGTCGATCGCGCCGTCACGGAGCGGTTCGGGGGCTTTGGAGTCTTGGGCCACAAATCGCACGGTCACGTTCTGGGCCTCTGCAGCGACGCGCCTGATCAGCCTGGGGGCAACCACTGGGGTGAGACCGTCGTTGATGCGAACAACGAAAGTCCTTTCCCACGTGTGTGGTTCGCCCGACGCGGAGTCTGCGCGTAGGCCGGCGGCCAGATCCAGCACCGTCCGAACTCTCGGTGCTGCACGGAGGGCAAAAGGCGTAGGTACGACGCCCCGGCCTGCGCGGACGACGATCGGATCTTTCATCGCATTTCGCAGCCGAGTCAGCGCGCGGCTGGTGGCGGGAATCGACAGGTGCAGACGAGCCGCTGCAGCGGACACGCTGCCGGTATCGATGACTGCTGCGAAGACCCGCAACAGGTTGAGATCGATCTCGTCGCTCATCAGGCCTCCGAATAGTTGCGTCTCACGCAAAAATAATCTGCATAACTTGCAGTAGACATCATGCCAGCGTGAGGCTTCAATCGTTCTACGACTGCAGCGCCCTCAGCGGCGCCCCCTCAGCGTCACGAAAGAGAAGAACATGGCCAGAATCATTCGACCCACCACCTACGGCAGCCCGGACGTCCTCGGTGTCGTGGAGGCACCGATTCCTGCACCTTCCGACGACGCAGTAGTGGTTACGGTGCGCGCAGTCGGCGTCAACCCCATCGATTGGAAGCTGTACAGCGGTGCGTTCCACGAAGTCGAAGACGAACATCTCGATTCGGCCGGAGTCGGATCCGAGCCCCTTCCGCAACTGGGCCTCGAATGTGCCGGCGTGGTGAGCGCCGTCGGCCGGGACGTGACCGATGTGCGGGTCGGCGACGAGGTCGTTGTCTACCCGGTCACCGCCGCTTACGCCGACTACGTCGTCGTCCAGTCGGACTCCCTGTTCGCCAAGCCGTCCGCGATGCCGTGGCCCGAGGCAGGGGGACTCATGTTGACCGGCACCACAGCAGCTCATGCACTCCACGCCGCCGGTGTCGGTTCGGGGGAGACCGTTCTCGTGCACGGCGGCGCGGGAGGCGTCGGCCTCATGGCCGTGCAATTGGCGCAGGCCCTCGGCGCGGCCGTCGTGGCCACCGCAGCGGAGCGAAACCACGACCTGTTGCGGAGCCTGGGCGCAACACCGGTAACCTACGGTCCGGGTCTGGTCGACCGGGTCCGCAATGCCGTTCCGAAGAAGATCGATGCGGCACTGGATCTCGTCGGCACCGACGAAGCCCTCGATTCGTCACTCGAACTCGTCGGGGACCGTCGTCGCATCGCATCCATCACCGGATCCGCCCGTCGCGCGGAGGCGGGAATCAAGGTGTTGGGTTACGGGCCGGGGGAGGATTCGGGTGCTGCGTTCAGAGCTGCCGCACGCGGTGAGCTCATCGAGAAAGTGAGGAGCGGAGAACTGCGGGTCATCGTCGACGCCACTTACCCCCTCGATCAGGCGTCACTCGCCCACGAAGCCGGGCTGGCGGGACATGCGCCGGGGAAGCTGATTCTGGTCCCCTGACACGGCGTTCCCCTGAGACGGAAGTACCTCTGAAGCGGCAGAGGGGCTCCGAAACGGCAGCGCCTGTGAAACAAAAGTGGCCCTGGTCGGATTTCTCCGGCCAGGGCCACTTTCTGGTCTGTCCAACTGTCGGGGTGGCGGGATTCGAACCCACGACCTCTTCGTCCCGAACGAAGCGCGCTACCAAGCTGCGCCACACCCCGTGTACCGCTGCAGAAGTCTAACTCACGACTGCCTCGGAACGCGAAACGCCCTCGTCGGAGACGTTTTTCGGACCCATTCTCGGGGCCGGAGTCAGCGTGATGAGGGTGGCCTCGGGCCTGCAGCAGAACCGTGCAGGCGCGTACGGTGACGTGCCGATGCCCGCGGAGACGTGCAGTTGGGTGTGTGCGCCCCACTTGGACGGCCCCTTGACGCGCGAACGGTCGATCTCGCAGTTGGTCACCAGGGCACCGTAGAACGGCAGGCACAGCTGGCCCCCGTGGGTGTGACCGGCGAGGACGAGGTCGTAGCCGTCCTGGGCGAACTTGTCCAGCACGCGTGGCTCCGGCGAATGGGTGATGCCCAGGCGCAGGTCTGCCAGCGGGTTCGGCTGGCCGGCGATGGTGTCGTAGCGGTCGCGCTTCAGATGCGGATCGTCGACGCCCGCCGACGCGATTCGCACCCCGGCAACCTCCAGTTCGCGGCGTACGTGCGTCACGTCCAGCCAACCCCGCTCGGAGAACGCGGCGCGCAGATCGCGCCAGGGCAACGAGTCGCCGGTGGTGCGCTTGTGATTCTTGTCGAAGTACTTGAACGGGTTCTTCGGCTTGGGCGCGAAGTAGTCGTTGCTGCCGAACACGAACAGACCCGGCCTGGCCAGCAGTGGCCCCAGCGCCTGTACGACGCTGGGCACTGCGCGCTGGTGCGAGAGGTTGTCTCCGGTGTTGACGACCAGATCGGGGTCGAGTCGGTCCAGCTCACGCAGCCAGTTCTGCTTCATCCGCTGGCCGGGCATCATGTGCAGATCGCTGATGTGCAGCACGCGGAGCGTCGCCGAACCCGGCTCGAGCACCGCCATGGACGTCTCGCGCAGCGTGAACGCATTGCGCTCGATGAGTGTGGCGTATCCGACCCCGAGCGCGGCGGCTCCTGCCGTCCCGATCACCGAACTCTTCAGCGGTGACGCCCTGACGGCATCTCGCGCCAGCTCTGCGGCAGAGCGCAGTTGCGTGGAGGCACTGCGCAGTTGCGTCGAGGTGCGGAGAAACGAGGGACTGAATTGTGCGGACACCTCATCCACGATACGGCAGCAACCGGATATGGACGTGCGGGCCGACGACTGCGCCGCGTAGCGTTTCCGCCATGTCCGAACTCAAGGCCCGCCTCCGTACCGACCTCACCGCAGCGATGAAGGCGAAGGACAAACTCCGCCTGGCAACGCTGCGCATGATTCTCGCCGCCATCCAGACCGAGGAGGTCTCCGGCAAGGAGGCCCACGACCTGACCGACGACGACGTTCTCAAAGTGCTTGCCAAGGAAGCGAAGAAGCGCGGCGAGTCGGCCGAGATCTACACGCAGAACGGCCGCGGCGAACTCGCTGCGAACGAGCGCGCCGAGGCGCAGATCATCGACGAGTACCTGCCCACGCCGTTGACCGACGAGGAACTGGCGAACATCGTCGACACCGCCATCGCGCAGGTCGCCGAGGATCTCGGGGAGCGACCGGCGATGAAGCAGATGGGTCAGGTCATGAAGATCGCGTCGGGACTCGCCGCGGGCAAGGCCGACGGATCGCGCCTGTCGAAGGCTGTCAAAGACCGCTTGTAGTGCGCTCCGCGCAGTGGTGCGGTTGCGTGCCCCTTGGGGCACATAACCGCACCACTGTCGTAGGCACTACCGAGGAACGGTGATACCGGGGATCGCCGGGATCTGGATTCCCGGCGGCAGGTCCGGAATCTGAATGTTCGGCAACGAGGGCGTCGGGGCGGGGGCAGGCCGAACCGAACCGTCACTGACGTAGATCGTGATGTTCGACCCGGGGACCGCCGAGCCCGACGGCGACGTCGACACCACGGTGCCGCGGGCCGCCTGGTCGGCCGTGGTGGCCACCGTCACCTGGAAGCCCGCACCCTGCAGGGTCGCGGTTGCAGACGACTGGCTCTGGCCGGTGACGTCGGGTACCTGGCCGTTGGCCGAGCCGCGGACGTACTTCTGGTCGACGGGTGGCAACGAGACGGGTCCGAAATTGTTGGCGATCGGGCTCATCGCGTCGAACCACGTCCTGGCCGGTTCGTTACCGCCGTACAGGTTTCCGGACCCGCAGGGCCGCAGCGGGAACGAGCAGATCTCGCTGGGTGTCGGAGAGTCGCCGTAGGTGTAGACGGCCGCGGCGTAGTTGTTGGTGAAGCCGAGGAAGCCGGACGACCGGTGCGACTCGGTGGTGCCGGTCTTGCCGGACATCGGCAACGTCCAGCCGACCGATCCTGCGGCGGATGCGGACGTGCCGCCTGCCTGGTCGTCCTTGCTCATCGCGTTGGCGAGAGTGTTGGCCAGTCCGGGCTCGACGACCTGCTCACAGGCCTGCTGGGTGACGGGAACGGGCTTGCCTTCGCGATCGAAGACCGAGTCGATCGGGGTGGGCGGGCACCACTTGCCGCCGGAGGCCAGCGTGGCGGCAACGTTGGACAGCTCGAGGGGGTTCACCCAGGTGGGTCCGAGGGTGAACGAGCCGAGGTTCTGGTCCTTCTGGAAATCGGCCATGGACTGGTCGGTTCCCGAGGAACCGGGGTTCGTGTACGAGCGCAGGCCGAGGCGGACGGCCATGTCGACCGTCGGGGTGACCCCGACCGACTCGATCAGCTTGACGAACGCCGTGTTGGGGGACTGGGCCAAGGCGTCGGTGATGGAGAGGGCGGGCGGGTAGTTGCCGGCGTTCTCGACGCAGTACGTCGCTGCCGGGCAGTTCCGTGCTCCGCCGTCACCGACGCCCTTGACCTCGACACGACGCGGAACCTGCAGCGTCGCGCTGGTGCCGAGTCCGCGTTCCATCGCCGCGGCGGTGGTGAAGATCTTGAAGATCGAGCCCGCGCCGTTGCCGATCAACGAGTACGGCTGCGGCTGCACGGTTTCGTCGGCATCGGCGTCGAGTCCGTAGGTGCGGCTGCTGCCCATCGCGAGGATGCGGTGTTGATCCTGTCCCGGTGCGACGACGTTCATCACCGTGGCGACACCGTCGAGCGAGGGGCTGGTGTTGCCGACCAGGGCGGCCTTGGTGGAGTTCTGCACCGAGGGATCGAGCGTCGTGCGGATGAGGTAGCCGCCCTTGTCGATCTGCTCCCGGCTGATGCCTGCGTCGGCGAGGTACTGCAGTGCGTAGTCGCAGAAGAATCCGCGGTCACCTGCTGCGATGCATCCGCGGGGCAGGGTCTGGGGGACCGGTAGTACACCGAGCGGCTCGGACTTGAGGGCAGCGAGCTCGTCGGCGCGTTCGGGGAGGTTCTGGATCATCGTGTCGAGCACGGTGTTCCGGCGCTCGATCACGCCCTCCTCGTTGGTGTACGGGTTGAGCGCCGAGCTGGACTGCACCATGCCCGCGAGCATCGCGGCCTGGACGGCGCTGAGCTGGCTTGCGTCGATGCCGAAGTAGGTCTGGGCCGCGTCCTGGATGCCGAAGGACGCGTTGCCGAACGGCACCAGGTTGAGGTACCGGGTGAGGATCTCGTCCTTGGTCAGTTCCTTGTCGAGCGTCAACGCCATGCGGATCTCGCGGATCTTGCGGGCGGGGGTCGTCTCGATGGCTGCGCGGCGCTCGGCGTCGGTCTTGGCCACCACGAGCAGCTGATAGTTCTTCACGTACTGCTGGTCGATGGTGGATGCGCCCTGCTCGACCTGCCCACTGGTGGTGTTGGTCAGGAACGCTCGGAGCGTGCCCTGCCAGTCCACACCCTGGTGCTCGGCGAAGCGGCGGTCCTCGATCGAGACGATGGCGAGTTTCATCTCGTTGGAGATCTGGTCGCTCGGCACCTCGAATCGACGCTGCTCGTACAGCCAGGCGATGGGCGTGCCGTTGACGTCCGTCATCGTCGAGACGGCAGGCACTGCGCCTTCCACCAACTCGGCCGAGACGTTGTCGACGGTATCGGCGGCGCGGTTGGAGGCGTACCCGAACCCGCCGGCCAAGGGGAACATCACGCCGGCGAGCAATGCACCGGCGAGTGCTGAACATCCGGCGAGCTTCGCCACGGTTTTTCCAACTGACACAGAGCACAGCGTACGTGGGTACCGCTCGGACCGGCAGAGGCCTGCATGCGCTGTGTGCTGCGCCCCTGCTCGGGACGGCCGTACCAGAAATGTGACCTCGCCGTCTTGCATTCGGGGCTCGCGTTACCTAAATTATGAACACGGTGTGATTCGCATAACACTTGATAATGAATGTGGGGCAGCTCCTAGAATTTGTGCTTCGACCGACGAGGTACAAACCGCTTCGAGCCTCCGGGACGTCCAGTGAGGACGTCCGCAACGCAAAGGGGTATCCGCATGCACACGACAACAGCGCCGACGCGACTCGATGTAGAAGAAGCAGAGGCACGCATCGCCTGGGTGTCGCACGCCCGTTGCAAGGGCACTGACCCGGACCAGCTCTTCGTCCGGGGTGCAGCGCAGCGCAAGGCCGCCACCATCTGCCGGCACTGCCCCGTGCTGATGCAGTGCGGTGCGGATGCACTGGACAACCGCGTCGAGTTCGGTGTGTGGGGTGGCATGACCGAACGCCAACGCCGGGCGCTGCTCAAGCAGCACCCCGAGGTCGACTCCTGGTCCGAGTTCTTCGAGACCCAGCGTCAGCAGCAAGCAGCTATCTAGCCAATGCCGGGCACGGCTGACCCGGCCCGTGCGGGTCAGCCGATCTAGCCCTTGCGGGTCAGCTGATCGGCCACTGCGCGCAGCGCAGCGAGGTCGGAGACCTCGAACGGCAGCGACGGCACACCGACGATGGGCACCCGGGGGTGCGCACCGGTGAAGCGTCGAAGCAACCGCACCTCCCGCGCTGCCGTGACCGCGCGCTGGGCGTGGATTCGGAGGACGGCAGCGGTCAGGTCCGCGCCGGGGTCCTCGATTCGATCGAGCAGATCTGCCGCCGTCGCTGCGTGATCGGCCTGCACCGTCGACAACGTCGGGTGCGTCCGGTTCACCACCAAGCCGGCCAGCGGCATCTTCTCCGCGGACAACCGCTCCACGAAGAACGCTGCCTCGCGAAGTGCATCCGGCTCTGCGGCAGCGACGACGAGGAAGCTGGTGCCGTCCTCGCGTAGCAACTGGTAGGTACGCGTCGCCCGCTCGCGGAAGCCACCGAACATCGAATCGAGCGACTGAACGAAAGCCGATGCGTCGGAAAGCATTTGGCTACCGATCACGGTGGACACGCCGCGCATGGCCAAGCTCATCGCGCTGGTGACCACGCGGGTGATGCCGCGACCCGGAGCGGTGAGCAGTCGGATGAAACGGCCGTCTAGGAACGAGCCGAGTCGCTGCGGCGCATCGAGGAAGTCCAGTGCGTTGCGCGACGGCGGAGTATCCACCACGATCAGATCCCACGACGAGTCGAGGGACAGCTGCCCTAACTTCTCCATCGCCATGTACTCCTGCGTGCCCGAAAACGACGACGCCACAGTCTGATAGAACGGATTGGCCAACACCTGCTCGGCCTTCTCCGGCGTCGAGTGCTCGATGACCATCTCGTCGAAGGTGCGTCGCATGTTCAGCATCATCGCGTGCAGTTCACCCTTGGCGCCGGCACCCAACTTCACCGGCTGCGGGCTGTTGTCGAGATCGCCGAGACCGAGTGCCTGAGCCAGGCGGCGGGCCGGATCGATCGTCAGCACCACCACGCGCCTGCCCTGCTCGGCGGCGCGCAGCGCCATCGCTGCCGCGGTGGTCGTCTTGCCGACACCGCCCGCCCCACAGACGACGACGATTCGCGACGTGGGATCGGTCAGAATGCGGTCGACATCGAGTTCGGTTGCTACTGGTCGCGTCATCGGACACCCTGTTCTGCGAGCTTGGCGGCGATCTC
Organism: Rhodococcus sp. 05-339-2; assembly: GCF_002258965.1. Classification (NCBI taxonomy): domain Bacteria; kingdom Bacillati; phylum Actinomycetota; class Actinomycetes; order Mycobacteriales; family Nocardiaceae; genus Rhodococcus; species Rhodococcus sp. 05-339-2. Next base: position 140,305 of record NZ_NOYW01000006.1, on the reverse strand, counting down.
GTACAAGCCGCCGAGATCGACACCGTCGGCCAACATCGGCAGCGACATCCGCGCGACGTCGAGTTCGTCGAGCGTGGTTGCGCTCTCCACCTGAGCCGAGAGCGTCGCCGCATGCTCGATCGATTCGGTGAGCAACCCCGCGAAGTCCGCTTCGGACAACGTGATTCCGGTCTTGGCGAGACCGTCCTGGATGGCGACGGCATCGATCTCGCCCCCGGCGATGGCGTCGAGGGACTCGGCAGGCAGGTACGTCGGTTCGGTGCGATTGACGATCACCGTGCCGAGCCGAAGATCGGCCGCCTCCAGCTCGCGCACAGCGTCGGCGGTCTCCTGGACCGGCAGCGCCTCGAGCAGCGTCACCAGGTGCACGACGGTGTCGGCCGAGTGCAGCAACCGCACCACGCCCTCGCTCTGTGAACGAACCGGTCCGCCCTTGGCGAGATCTGCCATGGCCTTGGTGACGTCCAGAAAGTTTCCGATGCGGCCGGTCGGCGGCGAGTCGACGACGACCTCGTCGTAGATGCGGTTGCCCTTCTTGTCGGTCCGCACCACACATTCCTTGACCTTGCCGGTGAGCAGTACATCGCGCAGACCGGGTGCGATGGTCGTCGCGAACTCGATGGCACCGATCTTGCGCATCGCGCGGCCGGCGAAGCCGAGGTTGTAGAACATCTCCAGGTATTCGAGGAACGCGGTCTCGATGTCGATCGCCAGTGCGTAGACCTCACCGCCGCCGTCCGCCGAGGCGACCCGCGTCTCCTGCGGCGGAAGCTGGGGCACGTCGAAGAGCTGCGCGATGCCCTGTCGGCCCTCGACCTCGACCAGCAACACCCGTCGACCGCCTGCCGCGAGCGCCAGCGCCAATGCGGCAGCGACCGTCGTCTTGCCGGTGCCACCCTTACCGGACACGAAATGCAGCCGCGCGGCATCTGCCTTCGCCGGCCATCCCTCTTCGTTCGCTATACCCACACCCCGACCATATAGAGGTCGTCCCCGGGCGTCCGACCGAAGTCTCTAACTCTGCCCCGAGTGTCGGCGGAGTCGGTCGACCAATTGCCGGGTGTAGCCGTCGAGATCCGGAACTGCGTCGGGACAGGCGACCATGGCAACCGTCACCACAGAGCCGATGCCGAAGATCCCGTGGTTGAGACACCGGCCGTCTTCGAGGAACGGAAAGCCCGCCGAGAAGCGCGAAACGGCACCGCACAGCTCGAGATTCGCGCGGCCACGGTCGACACTGACCACGGTTGTCTGAGCCCCGACGCGTGACGGAGAGCGGTCGCGTTTTCGGAATCGACGTCCCTGGACGAATCGGACGATCGGCGCGGGCACCCGCTCGTCCGCTCGCGAGATGCGAAGCAGTGGCGCGGCCGTCACTCTGGCTCGTTCGACTGCGAGCGACCGAGTGATCAGCTCGGCCCGCTTCTCGAGATCGGGTTCGCCGACGTGGAGATCGACCGTTCCGACCACCGCGCGATTCGCTGCAGGCCACTCCGTATCGCGAGGCAGGACCATCGGGACGAACGCCGACACGATGCCTCCGGTCTCGGACAGTGTCCCGTGACCGTCGCCGAGATACCGATCGAGGCACGGGCCGACGGCGCAGAGAGCGGACACCGTCAACGACGCGGCACCCACGCGGACCTCCGTCGCCTGCATAGGCACTATCCGGACGACTCGATACGGCCCCACGGCCCGGTTGATCGACGTGGCGGGCACCGCAGGCGGACCGGGCGTCGTACCCCGGTAGGCGCGAATCGCGCGGCGGGCCTCCCACCGCGATCGCGCGAGATCCACCGGTGCCCGGACCACCGCACTCAACACGCCGGCAACGGGGTGCTCCCGCTCGGGTTCGGTCTGCGGAGACGGTGCCGCGCCTGCCGAGGACTGTGCCTCGAACAGTGCGCGAACCATCTTCGAGACGCCGAGGCCATCGGTCAGGGCGTGTCCGACCTGCAGTATCACCACCGTGACCGCTCCCTGCACCAGCGGAGCAGAACCGACTCCGCGCACCACGTGCGCGTGCCAGGAGTGGTCTCTCGGATCGAGACGAGTACGGAGCAGGTCGCCCATCAAGGCCTCGAAATCGGCCCAGGGAGCACCGCCGAGATCGTGGTCGGACATCCGTTCGGACACCGGGGACGTGTCGGGTACCCATCGCGGGTAGTCCAGGTTCAGCGGTGCCTCCCGAAGCCGTAGCCCCAGGCCGGGAACGAGGGGCACACGGGTTTCCATGTGCGCGACGACCTCCTCGAACGAGGGCGCGGCGCGATCGACCGAGTCGAACACCGTCAGGGAGAACTGGTCTCGAGAATCACCGAGGTTGCGCGCGAAGTGATAGATGGCGTCCTTGATATCGAGCCGACCCATGCGACGACTGTAGTTCCGGCACCGCGTGGGCGATAGGCTCGACAGTCATGAGCGAAAAGATCATCTGGGAGTACTTCACCGCACCGGTTCTGATTCATGCCACCAAGCAGATTCTCGACAACTACGGCTCCGAGGGCTGGGAGCTCGTCACGATCATGGCGGGGCCCAACGGCGGCGACACGTTGGTCGCGTACTTCAAGCGTCCGAAGGCCTGAGCGCGTGGCGAACTGGAGCGAACGACTGTCCGAGCTGGGCATCGAGCTGCCCGACGTCGTCCCGCCGCTGGCGGCCTACGTCCCGGCGGTGCAGGTGGGCTCGCTCGTCCACACCTCCGGCCAGTTGCCGATCGTGGACGGAAACCTGACGTCCGTGGGCAAGGTCGGTGCCGACGTCACCGCTGAGGACGCCACCGCTGCGGCACGCATCTGTGCCCTGAACGCGCTCGCCGCCGTGCACGCGCTCGTTGGCATCGATTCGGTGGCCCGGGTGATCAAGGCGGTCGGGTTCGTCGCCTCCGCACCGGGATTCACCGGTCAGCCCGGGGTGATCAACGGGGCGTCGAACGTCATCGGTGAGATCTTCGGCGATGCTGGCAAGCACGCACGCTCGGCCGTGGGTGTCGCCGAACTGCCCCTCGGTGCTTCGGTGGAAGTGGAGCTCATCGTCGAACTGCGCTGACGCGCAGTGGTGTGGTTGTGTGCTCTCTGGGGCACTCAACCACGCCACTGGGGCGTAGCCGCACATGTCACTGCGGCGTAGCCGCACTGATCACCTTCTGTAGGTGCAGGCCTCGGTGTACCGAGCATTCGTGATCGACACCCTTGTCGACCGACTCGAGGAATTCGTCCAGCAGGACGGCGAAGCAGTCGGTCGACGAGGTCGATCGATCGGTGAGTGTCTCGACTCCGTCGGTGCCGCTGAGTTCTATCCGCATCAGAGACGGCATGATCGGCGTCCGCAGGGACAACTGCACTGTGCTGCGGGCTCCGCCTTCGTGTTCGAGCAGCACCGTCCAACTGTCCGACGCCACCTCTCGGTGCGAGTAGGCAACGCGCGCAATGGTTCCCAGCGCTGCATCGAGCAGATCGAACACGTGTGGTCCGATGTCGAGGATCGCCCCGTCGTCGTGTCGCCACTGGGAGTTCGCGTACGCCCCGCCGAGGACGGCACCGGAAAACCAGGTTCCCGAGCCCGCGGCCCACGCGCGACCGGCGGCCGCGTCGAGGAATCGCCTTGTCTCCGGGGCGAATCGGAGGGTCAGCGTCACCATCGAGCGCACGCCCGCTGCCGTCACCGCCGAGGCCAGTTCCTCGGCCTCGGCCACTGTTGCGGCAATCGGCTTGTCCAGCAACACATGTTTGCCTGCCTGGACCGCGCGGAGCGCGTACCCGGCTTGCACGGCCGGTGGTACCGCGAAGGCCACCGCGTCGACCGCGCTCAGCAGGGCTTCGAACGATTCGAAGACCGGTGCCCCCATCTCGGCCGCCGCCTCGGGCCGTCGGGCCCACACTCCGGCGAAGTCGACGGCGGGATGAGCGAGCAACGAGGGGGCTTGAGTCTTGCGGGCCCAGGGGCCCGCTCCGACGAGTCCGATCTTCATAGGTGTCGACGGTAGTCCGCATGGACACGAGCTGGGGTCGGCGACCTACAGTGTTTCAATGGCCGTTTCGAATCCCCAGCATCCCGCGTACGGACTACGCCGGCAGGTGACGCCGACCGCGTCGGTTCTGCTCGCCGACAACCCGGGCAAGATGACCCTCGACGGAACCAACACCTGGATTCTCCAGGCACCGGGTTCCGAGGAATGCATCGTCGTCGATCCGGGGCCGAAGGACCGAGCCCACCTCGACGCCGTCGCCGCGTCGGGCACGGTGGTGCTGACCCTGGTGACCCATCGCCACGCCGATCACACCGGCGGGCTGAAGCGTTTTCACCGAAAGACGGCGGCTCCGGTGCGCGCGGTCGGGGAGAAGTTCCTGCACGGGGACGGCGCTGCTCTGGCCCACGGCGAGGTCATCGAGGCCGCGGGTCTTCGGATCGAGGTTCTGCACACGCCGGGTCACACCGCGGATTCGGTGAGTTTCGTGCTCGACGACGCGGTCCTGACGGGAGATACCGTCCTCGGCCGCGGCACCACGGTGCTCGACCCGAAGGACGGCTCGCTCGCGGATTATCTGCAGTCGTTGGACCGGCTCGAAGCGGCCGGTGCGGGGAAGACCGTGCTTCCCGGTCACGGGCCGGAGTTGCCGGACACCGCCGAGGTGGCGCGGGCGTATCGCGCTCACCGTCGGCAGCGGCTGGATCAGGTTCGCTCGGCGCTCGCCGAACTCGGCGAGAACGCGAAACCGATGCAGGTGGTACGCCACGTCTATGCGGACGTGGACAAGAAGTTGTGGCCTGCTGCGCGGATGTCGGTCAAGACGCAGCTGGCCTACCTCCGCGAGAGCTAGCGAGCTCGGCGTGCCAGACGCTCGGAGTCCGAGATCAGCACGGACTTGCCCTCGAGGCGCAGCCATCCGCGGTGTGCGAAGTCGGCCAGTGCCTTGTTGACGGTCTCGCGAGAGGCGCCGACGAGCTGAGCGATCTCTTCCTGCGTCAGGTCGTGGGTGACGCGCAGCGAGCCCGCTTCCTGGGTGCCGAAGCGCTGGGCCAGCTGCAGCAGCGCCTTCGCGACGCGTCCGGGAACGTCGGTGAAGATGAGGTCGGCCAGGTTGTTGTTGGTGCGACGCAACCGGCGGGCCAGCACGCGCAGCAACTGCTCGGCGATCTCCGGGCGCTGATCGATCCAGTCCTTGAGCGCAGCTCGATCCATGCTGACCGCGCGCACCTCGGTGACCGTGGTGGCCGAGGACGTACGGGGGCCGGGGTCGAAGATCGACAGCTCGCCGAACATGTCCGACGGTCCCATGATCGTCAGCAGGTTCTCGCGACCGTCGGGGGAGCGTCGCCCGAGCTTGATCTTGCCGGAGACGATGATGTAGAGCCGGTCTCCGGGCTCGCCCTCGTTGAACACGACGTGTCCGCGGGGGAAATCGACAGGCTGCAGCTGCTTCGTCAGTGCCGCAACCGCAGAGGGTTCGACTCCTTGGAAGATGCCGGCCCGTGCCAGGACGTCGTCCACTTGCGCTCCTTTTGGGATGTCGGTGACGCGGCAACCCGCACCACCGAAAGCGTTTGTACACAGTTCGTGCCATGCACCGAACTGCGGTGCAGTTCAGGCGTCGACGCCGACCAGATGATCAAACACAACAATTACCTCAGGGGAGTCTACTTCGAGTCGGTGGAAACCGAGTGATCGACGCCACCACAGGTTGCCAGAGGTCTCGGGTGTGTGTTCCCGTTCACCTGAAATTCATCGAAATTACGACCAATGGGACGAAACGTGCGCTCAGCTGGCTCGTTGGTCGACCATGCCGTCGCGCGTGTCGACGGTCCGCGGCGGGGTCTGGCGGCGTTTGCGGGTGTTGAATCGGGCCAGTGCGTGCGGGAAGCCCTCGTTCGCCAGAGTGGCGACCTCGGACGTGCTCGCCTGATCGAGGAACTCCTGTACTTCCTGCTCTCGGACGCCGAGCTTGCTGAGCCGGAACTCGACGCGTTCCATCGCGAGTGCGAAGAGCATGAGTAGTACCGGAAAGAGCACCACGGCGAGTCCTTGCATACCGGCCAGTTAACACCGAAAAGGTCTCGATACAAACACAGCCCACTCCTGCCGCGAGGAACGTTACGCATTCTTGTCCGTACAGTTGTGGAGTGGATTCGACAGCTCCGAAACGCCCCGACGTGCGCAAACGCGAAGAGACGCACCTCGGGCTCGTGCGCCGAGCTCGGCGGATGAACCGGACGTTGAACACTGCGTTCCCACACGTGTACTGCGAACTGGACTTCACCACGCCCCTCGAACTCGCCGTCGCGACCATCCTGTCCGCGCAGTGCACCGACAAGCGCGTCAACATGGTCACCCCGGCACTGTTCGTGAAATACCGCACAGCACGCGACTACGCCGAGGCGGACCGCACCGAGCTCGAGGAGTACATCCGCACCACGGGGTTCTACCGAAACAAGGCGAACTCACTGATCGGACTCGGACAGAAGTTGCTGGAGAACTTCGACGGCGAGGTGCCCGCGACGTTGAAGGATCTCGTCACCCTTCCCGGGATCGGCCGCAAGACGGCCAACGTCGTGCTCGGCAATGCCTTCGATGTTCCGGGAATCACCGTCGACACCCATTTCGGACGGCTCGTGCGGCGGTGGCAGTGGACCGAGGAGGAGGACCCGGTCAAGGTCGAGCACGCCGTCGGCGCACTCATCGAACGCAAGGAGTGGACGCTGCTCTCGCATCGAGTCATCTTTCACGGTCGACGCGTCTGCCACGCTCGTACACCCGCATGTGGGGTGTGCGTCCTCGCCAAGGACTGCCCGTCCTTCGGCACCGGTCCGACCGACCCCGCCGCTGCGGCCGCGTTGGTGAAGGGCCCGGAAACCGACCACCTCCTCGCCCTTGCCGGAATCGTGCCGTGAACAGATCTGCTCTGCGGTGGTCACTGGTCGCTCTGATCCTGGTGGTCGGGATGGTCTACGCGCTGTGGCCCCGAAGCGACGCGCCGACCGCCCAACCCACGGACTCTCCCGGCCTCGGGCAGCGGGCACCGGGCACGGACGAGCGTCGCGCAGCCGACACCGCCGAGGCCCTTGCCCCGCTGCGGCGCGACGCAGGTCTGACCCCATGTCCGACGCCGTCGGGTGCTGCATCCGGTCCGCTGACCGGCGTCACCCTCGAATGCATCGGCGACGGCTCGTCCGTCGATCTCGGCCAGGTGCTGGCGGGCCGACCGGCGCTGCTCAACATCTGGGCGTACTGGTGCGGGCCCTGCGCCGAAGAGCTGCCCTATCTGCAGCAGTACGCCGAACGGGCGGGCGAGAAGATCGAGGTCCTGACGGTGCACAACGACGCCAACGAAGCCAACGGCCTGACTCGGCTCACCGACTACGGCGTCACTCTGCCCGGCGTTCAGGACGGCGCGGGCAGAGTCGCCGCCGCCGTCGGAGCGCCCAACGTGCTGCCCGTTTCCGTTTTGATATCTGCGGATGGCACTGTCGCCAAGGTGCTGCCACAACCCTTCCGGAGCGTCGACGACATCGCCGACGCCGTCCGCGTCAACCTCGGAGTCGACTCGTGACCGCACCCGACTGGCTCGGGCGCATGATCGACGTCGCAGGCAGGGCGGGCGGACTCACCGACACCACCGGCACCAACCCCGTGCTGCAGCGTCAAGCGCCGCCGTCCGACCGGCCGCGGTCCGCAGCCGTGCTGGTGCTGTTCGGCGGCACACCCGTCGCCGATCCCGGTGCGCCCGGCGGACTGCCTGCCGACGCCGACGTCCTGCTGACCCAGCGTGCATCGACACTGCGAGATCACAGCGGGCAGATCGCCTTTCCCGGCGGAGCCACCGACCCGGGCGACGACGGCCCGATCGGCACGGCACTGCGGGAGGCGCAGGAAGAGACCGGGCTCGACCCGGCAGGCGTCGTCCCGTTGGCGACGATGCCGGGAATCTACGTTCCGCCCTCGCGCTTCGACGTGGTTCCTGTGCTCTCGTACTGGGAGCGGCCGACCCCGGTTCGCGTCGTCGATCCCGGCGAGACCGAGAGAGTGGTGCGAGTTCCGTTGCGCGAGTTGCTCGATCCGAACAACAGATTCCAGGTACGCCACCCTGCGGGATACCAGGGTCCCGCGTTCGCTGTGCAGGGCATGCTGGTGTGGGGCTTCACGGGCGGTATCCTGGCGGGTCTGCTGGCTGTATCGGGCTGGGAGCCCGAGTGGGACACGGGGGACATACGCGATCTGGAGGCCAGCTTGACTGCGGTAGGAGCGAGGCTCGATCGGTGACAGGTTCAGGGTGGGTCGATATCGCGGTGGTTGCCATCGCACTGCTGGCGGCGACGTCGGGATGGCGGCAGGGGGCGGTGGCGTCGGCGCTGGCGTTTCTCGGTGTCGTGCTCGGGGCCGTCGCCGGCATTCTGGTGGCACCGCACGTGCTCGAACACGTCGACGGTTCGCGGACGCGGGTGTTCGTCGGAATCGCGCTGATCGTGGTGTTGGTGATCGTCGGTGAGGTGGCCGGCATGGTTCTCGGTCGGGCATTGCGCAGCGGAATCCATTCGCGCGCAGCACGATCGGTCGACAGCACCATCGGTGCCGGGTTGCAGGCCGCAGCCGTTCTCGCGGCCGCGTGGCTGCTCGCCATTCCGCTGACGTCGTCCTCGCAGCCCGAGGTCGCCAGCGCTGTGCGCGGCTCGACGGTTCTGGGCAAAGTCGACGAGGTGGCGCCCGACTGGTTGCGTCAGGTGCCCAAGGAATTCTCGGCGCTGCTCGATACGTCCGGGCTTCCCGACGTCATCGGACCGTTCGGACGCACTCCGGTCGCGAATGTCGCCGCACCCGATTCCGGGATCGCAGCTGGACCGATTCCGGTGCAACTGCAATCGAGCGTCATCAAGATCAACGGCATCGCGCCGAGCTGCCAGAAGGCGTTGGAAGGTTCGGGTTTCGTCGTCGGATCGGATCTGGTGATGACCAACGCGCACGTCGTCGCAGGCACGTCCGAGGTGACGGTCGATTCGCCCAACGGACCGCTCGACGCCGACGTCGTGTTGTTCGATCCGGAAGAAGACGTTGCCGTGCTTCGGGTTTCGGAGCTTCAGGCCCCGGTCTTGCCGTTCGCGCCGGCACCTGCCGAATCCGGAACCGACGCCATCGTGCTCGGCTACCCCGGGGGCGGGCCGTACACGGCGAGCCCGGCGCGCATCCGCGAGATCATCAACCTCAGCGGACCGGACATCTACCGCACCGGCACCGTCCAACGCGAGGTCTACACCGTCCGCGGATCGGTGCGGCAGGGCAATTCCGGTGGACCGCTGGTCAACTCGTCCGGTGAGGTACTCGGTGTGGTGTTCGGCGCGGCGGTCGACGACCCCGACACCGGATTCGTGCTGACCGCGTCGGAGATCGCGGACGAGCTCGCGCAGAGTTTCGATGCCCCGGTGCCGGTGGGCACGGGCGACTGCATCGTCTAGCGCTCGCGCACGACCCGCAGGATCTCCTCCGACACCACGTCGGGGGATTCCTGGTGCACGTAATGCCCCACGTCTCGCACTGTTCGACGCGTCAGCCCCGGAGCCCAGTGCCGATCTCTGTCGAGGGTGGTGGGCAGGACGTACGGGTCCAGGTCGCCGCTGATCTGCGCGACGCGAATCGAGGTGCGGACGTCCACGGCGTCCATGAAGCGGCGGCCGTCGGAACGGAACTGACTGCGGAACGCCCAGCGCTGATATTCCAGTGCGCAGTGCGCAGCCCCCGGAATACGGATGGCCGACCGCATCTTGGCCGTGGTGTCCGCGAAATCCTCGGTGCGCTGCCACGCGTTCCCGGCGCGGCTGCTCATCAGTTCTTCCACCGCGACACCGCCTCGACGCGTCAGCAGCCTCTCGGGGCGCAGCGGAACCTGGTAGCGAACGAAGTGGGGCAGCAGGGCGGCGCGTTGGGCTGAGTCCTTCAACACGGAGCGACGCAGAGAGATGGGATGCGGCGCGTTGACGAGCACCATCGAGTTCACCAGGCGGGGGTGCAGCGCTGCACTGGCCCAGCAGACGAGACCGCCGTCGGCGTGGCCGACGAAGGTGGCGTTCGGGTAACCGAGTGCTCGAACCAGGCCGACGATGTCGCCCGCCAGGGTCCACCCGTCGTAGCCGCGTGGAGGTTTGTCGGAGTCACCGTATCCGCGCAGGTCGACGGCAATGGCGCGAACACCCGACCGCGACAGTGCCTCGAGTTGGTGTCGCCAGGAGTACCAGAAGTCGGCGAAGCCGTGCAGCAGAACCACCAACGGTGCGTCCGGTGCGTGTTCGCCGACCTCGACGACATGGAACCGAATTCCGTTGGCGTGGATGTCGCGGTGAATCCACCGTCCCGGATATCGGACCGTGGACGGATCGGGCTGATTCATACTGCTCGACTCGCCGGGCTACTACTTCTTGTAGCCGGGAACTCCGGGGATGGAATCGTGCTGGTTCGGCAGCACCGTCGACGCCTGCTTGAGCGAGTCGATGGTCTTCTCGGGCTTGCGCAACTTCTTGACCCTGCGGTATCCGAGGAATCCGAACAGCGCCGCCGCCAACACCATGACGGCGAACACGATCAGGAATGCCGCCCAGCGGTAGAGCCACACGTCCAGCAGTTCGGCGGCGAAGAAGAAGAAGAAGAACGAGCTGAACAGCAACACCGTCAACGCGATGATGAAGAAGACGCTGCCCTGCAGTCCCTTCTTGACCTCGCCGGTGACCTCGGCCTTGGCGAGGGCGACTTCGGCGCGTACGAGCGTCGAGACCTGAGTGGTGGCGTCCTTGACGAGGTTTCCGATGCTGGCGCTACCAGGGGTGCGGGCATCGACATCGGTCAGAGGTATCGACGAAATCGTGTTCGGGACGCCGTTGCCGTATCCCTTGTCATTGCTGACGCTCAACTCTCGACCCCTTGTAATTGCTCTGCTCGGTGTTGTGCGGAAGATCGTATCGACAGTAGTGCCTAGATAGCAGATTAACTGTTTCCCGCTAGTCGAGCGACGCTCGGCTGTCGTGGCCGGGTACCTCCGCGTCCGCGAGGGCAAACACGACAATGTTGCACGAACCGGCAACGAACAGCCCCGGGGCGTGAAATTCTCAGGTGTTCATCAGGTAATTTGCAGGGAACTTCCCCCTTCAGGAGCATTCGTGAGTTCAGCACACGCCGTCACCGCCGACGGTGCCATTCCCGCACCCCAGGTGCCGCGGTCGCGCATCGTGATCGCCTCGATGGTCGGCACGTCCATCGAGTTCTTCGACTTCTACATCTACGCCACCGCCGCAGTGCTCGTCTTCCCGCGTCTGTTCTTCCCCGCGGGCAACGACACCACCGCTCTGCTGGCGTCGTTCGCGACCTTCGGCCTGGCGTTCATCGCGCGGCCCGTCGGGTCGATTCTGTTCGGCCACTTCGGCGATCGCATCGGACGCAAGGCGACGCTCGTCGGCTCCCTGCTGACGATGGGTGTCGCGACGTTCGCGATCGGGCTGTTGCCGACGTACGCCGCGGTCGGCCTGTGGGCTCCGGCTCTGCTGGCGATCATGCGCTTCACCCAGGGCGTCGGTCTCGGCGGCGAGTGGAGCGGTGCAGCGTTGCTGGCCACCGAAACCGCCAAGCCGGGCAAGCGAGCGTGGGCGGCGATGTACCCGCAGCTGGGCGCGCCGATCGGCTTCTTCTTCGCCAACGGCATCTTCCTGCTCATCGTCATCGCGACGGGCTACGACTCCGTGAACTCGGGCACCGATCACGCGTTCCTCACATGGGGTTGGCGAATCCCGTTCCTGCTCAGCGCCGTCATGGTCATCATCGGCCTGTACGTGCGGCTCAAGCTGGAGGAGACGCCGGTGTTCAAGCTGGCCGTCGAGCGGGGCCAGAAGGTCAAGACCCCGCTGGCGCAGGTGTTCAAGACCAGTTGGCGTCAGCTGATCATCGGAACGTTCGTCATGCTCGCCACCTACACGCTGTTCTACATCATGACCACGTGGGTGGTCAGCTACGGAACGGGCAAGGTGGCCGACGTCAACGGCCCCAAGCTGGCCATCCCGTACACCGACTTCCTCGAGCTCCAGCTGATCGCGGTGCTGTTCTTCGCGGCGCTGATTCCGGTGGCCGGACTGCTGGCCGACAAGTACGGCCGTCGCCCCACGCTGATCGTCATCACGTCGGCGATCGTGCTGTTCGGTCTGTCGTTCCACTGGTTCGCAGATCCGGCGTCCGCCTCGGCAGGCAAGATGCTGGTGTTCATGTGCGTCGGCCTCGGGCTGATGGGCCTGACCTTCGGACCGATGAGTGCCGTTCTGCCCGAGCTGTTTCCGACGAACGTTCGGTACACGGGCTCGGGAATCTCGTACAACACCGCGTCGATCCTCGGTGCCGCAGTGGCACCGTTCATCGCCACCTGGCTGGTGAGCAGCTACGGCGTCGGCTGGGTGGGCGTGTACCTCGCCATCGCCGCAGCGTTGACGCTGATCTCGCTGATCATCATGAAGGAAACACGAGATCAGTCGCTCGACAGCGTGTAGAGCGGCTGCGCCGCACGTGAGCGGAAATTCGTAGCAGGGGTCGAATTTCCGCTCACGTGGGTCCGCTCGTTTTCGTCCGCTGCGACGATTGACGGGCGATTGTCAGCAACTTGATCGCACATCCTCAGGATCGGGGGCAACAGTGATCGACTGTGACCGTCCTCGAACGCGACATCGCTCGCCCGCGCTGGGCAATGCCCACTCTCGCCGCCCTTCTCGTTGCGACCGCAGGGGCCTACGCCCTCGATCTGAACCGCGAGCACTGGGGTAATTCCTTCTACGCAGCCGCCGTTCAAGCCGGCTCGGTGAGCTGGAAGGCCTTCCTCTTCGGTTCGTCCGACGCCGCGAACTCCATCACGGTGGACAAGCCGCCTGCGTCGCTGTGGATCATGGAACTGTCCGTGCGGATCTTCGGCCTCAACTCGTGGTCGCTGCTGCTACCGCAGGTGCTGATGGCTGTGCTGAGCGTGGGAATCATGTACGCGATCGTCGCCCGTCGATTCGGCTACGGGGCCGCATCGATCGCGGGTGCGGTATTGGCGACGACGCCGACCTTCGCCCTGATGTTCCGCTACGACAATCCCGACGCCCTTCTCACCCTCACCTTGTTGGGGGCAGCGTGGGCGATGCTTCACGCGCTCGAGGACGGGCGAACTCGATGGTTGGTGCTCACCGGAGCTGTTGTCGGCCTGGGGTTTCTGACGAAGCAACTCCAGGCGTTCCTCGTCGTGCCGGCTCTTGCCGGGACGTACGCGGCCTTCGGTCCACCGAGGCTCGGCGTTCGACTTCTCCAGCTACTGGCGGCCGGTGCGGCGGTGCTCGTGACGGCCGGGTGGTGGGTCGCGATCGTCCAGTTGGTTCCGGCTGCCGACCGGCCGTGGGTCGGCGGGTCGAAGACCGACAGCATTCTGGACCTGACGTTCGGCTACAACGGCCTGGGCCGACTGACGGGAAACGAACACGGCGGCGTCGCGGAGTCGTTCTCGGGCAGTGCAGGCCCGGCCGGGCACGGCGCGCAGACGGGCATCACCCGCTTGTTCGCGGCCGCCCAGGGTGGTCAGATCTCGTGGCTGATTCCGGCTGCGCTGGTGCTCGTGGTGGCGGGAATCATCATGCGCGGCACAGCTCCTCGACGGGACTTCGCTCGCGCCTGGTTCGTGATGTGGGGATTGTGGCTCGTCGGGTGCTCGCTGGTGTTCAGCTTCATGTCGGGCACCTTCCACTCGTACTACACGATCGTGATCGCGCCGGCGATCGCCGCGATCGTCGGCGCTGCCCTGCGTGAACTGTGGGTGCGACGCGAGAGAGTTTGGGGGCGTGTGATTCTCGCGCTCGTTTCGGCTGTTACCACGGCAACGTCGTTCGTCTTTCTCGCCCGCACTCCCGACTTCGTGCCGTGGCTTCGCTGGGTCGTGTTGGCAGCGGGAGTGATCGTGGCCGTCGCGCTGCTGTTCCGGGGATCTCGGCAGGCATCGATGGCGTTGGGAGCAGTCGCTCTGGCTGTCGCGTTGGCGGGGCCGGTCGCGTATGTCGCCGACACTGTCGTCACCCCGCACAGTGGGGGAGGTCCATCGGCGGGCCCCTCGATTCCGTCCGAGGCGGCAGGGTCCAGAACCGGAGTGCGCGACGACAGTGCCGGGCACTCGACGCACTTCAGTGCCCAGGCACCGGACGACGAACTGACCGGGCTGCTCGAATCCGGTGCACAGCACTACACCTGGGTGGCGGCGACGATCGGATCCAACGCCGCCGCGGGCCTACAGCTCGCGACCGACGACCCGGTGATGCCGGTGGGCGGGTTCTCCGGAACCGACCCGTCGCCCACGCTCGACCAGTTCCGGGCCGACGTGGCAGCCGGGAAAATCCACTACTTCATCGCCGGCAACGACAAGAACCGACCGTCGGCGATCGATGATTGGGTGACAGCGACCTTCACACCCGAAACCGTCGGCGACTACACGGTGTTCGATCTGAGCGGCTGCGCCGCATGTGAGTGAAACTTCGTAGCAGGCTACGAAGTTTCACTCACATGGGAGCGCTAGCGACCCTTCGTGATCGCCTCGAACACCTTCGGGTCGACGAGGGTGGACACGTCGCCGAGTTCGCGACCCTCGGCCACGTCGCGCAGCAGGCGACGCATGATTTTGCCCGATCGGGTCTTCGGCAGCTCGGGAACGATGGAGATCTCCCGCGGCTTGGCGATCGGCGAAATCTCCTTGGAGACCTGAGCTTTGAGTTCGGCGATCAACGCATCGCCGGTGTTCTCCTCGCCGCCGCGCAGGATGACGAACGCGACGATACCCTGCCCGGTGGTCTCGTCGGCGGCACCGACCACTGCGGCCTCGGCGACACTGTGATGGCTGACCAGGGCCGACTCCACCTCGGAGGTGGAGATGCGGTGGCCGGAGACGTTCATGACGTCGTCGACGCGGCCGAGGACCCACAGGGCACCGTCCTCGTCGTACTTGGCGCCGTCACCGGCGAAGTACCAGCCCTCCTCGGCGTAGCGCGACCAGTACGTTTCCTTGTAGCGGTCCATGTCGCCCCAGATGCCGCGCAGCATCGACGGCCACGGCTCGTCGAGGACGAGATAACCGTTGCCGCCGTTGCCCAGTGGCTTGGCGTCGTCGTCGACGATCTTGGCGGAGATACCGGGCAGCGGGGCCATCGCGGAGCCCGGCTTGGTGGCGGTGACGCCGGGCAGCGGGGAGATCATGATCGCGCCGGTCTCGGTCTGCCACCAGGTATCGACGATCGGTGCGCTGCCGCCACCGACGACGTCGCGGAACCAGCGCCACGCCTCGGGGTTGATCGGCTCGCCGACGGAACCGAGCAGACGGATCGAGGACAGATCGTGGGCCTCGGGGATTTCCTTGCCCCACTTCATGAACGTGCGCACGAGGGTGGGAGAGGTGTAGTAGATCGAGACCTTGTACTTCTCGATGACGTTCCAATGCCGGTGCTCGTCGGGCGAATTGGGCGTTCCCTCGTAGACGACCTGCGTGGCGCGGTTGGAGAGCGGGCCGTAGACGATGTAGGAGTGTCCGGTGACCCAGCCGATGTCGGCGGTGCACCAGTAGACGTCCTTGCCTGCCTTGTGGTCGAAGACGTTGTGGTGGGTGTACGAGGTCTGCGTCAGGTAGCCGCCGGAGGTGTGAATGATGCCCTTGGGCTTACCCGTCGTCCCCGAGGTGTAGAGGATGAACAGTGGATGCTCGGCGGGGAAAGGCTGTGCCTCATGCTCTTTCGATGCCTTCGCGACGGTCTCGTGCCACCACAGATCGCGTCCGTCGGTCCAGGCGACGTCGGAGTCGGTGCGCTTGACGACGAGGACGTGTTCGATCGAAGCCGCCCCGTCGACGGCCTCGTCGACGGTGTCCTTGATGGGGGCGGGCTTGCCGCGTCGCCACTGGCCGTCGGTGGTGATGACGAGCTTGGCTTCGGCGTCGTCGATGCGTGAGCGCAGTGCGGTGGCCGAGAAGCCGGCGAAGACGACCGAGTGGGTCAGGCCCAGGCGTGCGCACGCGAGGATCGAGACGATGGCCTCGGGGATCATGGGCATGTAGATCGCGACGCGGTCGCCGGAGGCGAGGCCGAGTTCGGTCAGGGTGTTGGCGGCCTGGCTGACGTCTGCGAGCAGATCGGAGTAGGTGACGTCGCGGCTGTCGCCTGGCTCGCCTTCCCAGTGGATGGCCACCTGGTCGCCGTGTCCGTCGAGGACGTGGCGGTCGACGCAGTTGTAGGCGACGTTGAGCTCGCCGTCGGCGAACCACTTGGCTACGGGGGCGTCGGACCAGTCGAGTACTTCGGTGAACGGGGTGTGCCAGTGGAGTCGGCGAGCCTGTTCGGCCCAGAAGCCGAGTCGGTCCTCCTCGGCGGCGGCGTAGAGCTCGGCCCCGGCGTTCGCCGTAGCCGTGAACTCGGCCGACGGCGCGTAGGAGGCAACCGCGGTCTCGTCGGTTCCGGAGGTACTGGTCGTCATCTCGAATAGCTCACTTTCGTCCGGTGCATTTCGCTCATGAAACTGCACTCCCGTGCCTGTCTCGAGCCCCTTGTGAGGGTAGTCACATGTGATGGCGATCGCACCGTTGCAATCGCCTGCAACCCCCTGATCTGCGGTGATCGGTAGTTTCTGCACGCTGGGCGGTCATCGGGGCCGTCGGCGTTGACCCGTGGCGACGAGGATGTCCGAACTGTGAGAAATCGACTTGCCGAAACGTTTCGATCATGTTTCCGGCTTACTCACGGGTCAGCAAAAGTTGGGGGAGTTCACATGTTCGTTTCAGGATGTGTCTAAAGTCCATCCCATCAGATCGTTGGAACGGCCCACCTGCCGTGCCATGCGGTCGCCCACGAATCCCCGGGCGTCGCGCCCGAGGAACTGAGCACGGATGACCCCGTGTTCACATCTGGATGGAGGATTTTCTTGCGTATCAAACGTGCCGCGGTCGTCACCACGGCTGTGCTGATGAGTGCGAGCCTGCTCGCCGCCTGTGGCGGTGGAGGCTCGAGTTCCGGTGGCAGTGCCGACGGGATCTACAGCATCTACATCGGTGAGCCGGAGAATCCGCTGGTTCCCGGTAACACCACCGAGAGCGAAGGCAGCCAGGTCCTTGAGGCCCTCTTCACTCCGCTGGTCACGTTCAACGACGAGGACAACAGCGTCGAGTACAACGGCGTTGCCGAGTCCGTCGAATCCGAGGACAACACCACCTGGACCATCAAGCTCAAGGACGGCTGGACGTTCCACGACGGCACCCCCGTCACGGCCGAGTCCTACACCAAGGCGTGGAGCTACAACGCGTTGAGCACCAACGCATTCGGTGCCTCGTACTTCTTCGAGAACATCGAAGGCTACGCGGATCTGCAGGGTAGCGACACCGCCGAGCCCGTCGCAACCGAACTGAGCGGTCTGAACGTCGTCGACGAGACGACCTTCACCGTCAAGCTCACCGGACCGTTCGCCATCTTCCCGCTCACGCTGGGATACACGGCATTCGACCCGCTGCCCGAGGCGTTCTACGCCGACCCCGATGCATACGGTGCCCGCCCGATCGGTAACGGCCCGTTCAAGGCCGACTCGGACTTCGTTCCGGGACAGGGCTTCACCGTCACCAAGTACGACGACTACAAGGGCGACAACCCGGCTCAGTCCGCAGGCGTCAACTTCAAGGTCTACACCGAGCTGAACACCGGCTACAACGATGTTCAGGGCGGCGGACTCGACGTCATGCTCGATCTGCCCGAGGATGCGTGGGCCACGGCTCGTGACCAGTTCGGTGACCGCTACGGCGAGCGTGCGCGTCCCGACATCACGTCCCTCGGTTTCCCCACCTACGACCCGCGCTTCCAGGATCCGAGGGTGCGCAAGGCATTCTCGATGGCCATCGATCGTCAGGCCATCGCCACCGCGATCTTCACCGATACCCGTACCCCGGCAGGATCTTTCGCCTCGCCCGTCGTCGACGGATACCGCGAGGACGCCTGCGGTGCGAACTGTGAGCTCAACCCGGACGAGGCCAACCGTCTGCTCGACGAGGCCGGGTTCGACCGCAGCCAGCCGGTGGACCTGTGGTTCAACGCCGGTGCGGGCCACGATTCGTGGATGACCGCCGTGGGCAACCAGTTGCGTGACAACCTGGGCGTGAACTACGCACTGCGCGGCGACCTCCAGTTCGCGCAGTACCTGCCGCTGCAGGACGCCAAGGGAATGACCGGCCCGTTCCGCTCGGGTTGGATCATGGACTACCCGTCGATCTACAACTTCCTCTCCCCGTTGTACTCGGCAGCCGCAACCCCGCCGGCAGGTAGCAACTACGTCTTCTTCAACGACCCGGCATTCGACGCCGCGTTGGCCGAAGGCAACAACGCTGCAGATATCGACACGGCAACGGCGGACTACCAGAAGGCAGAGGACATCCTGATCGACCAGATGCCCGCTACCCCGCTGTTCTACGGCCTGAACCAGGCTGTGTGGTCCGATCGCGTCTCCGACGTCAAGATCGACAACCGAGGCAACATCGTTCTCGAGGACGTCGTAGTCAGCTGACGATAAATTCCGGTGGGTGGCAACCATGCGTGATCGGTTGTCACCCACCGGGTCTCGTTCAACCGTGGGTCGGATACGTCTCACGCCGACCTGCGCCGGCAAGACCCGAGGCGCAGGTTCGTCCCTTGTTCAAGGAGAAGACACACAGTGGGTCGCTACATCACTCGCCGATTACTGCTGACGATTCCCGTCCTGATCGGCTCCTCGTTCTTGATCTTCGCGATGGTCTACGCGCTACCGGGTGATCCCATCCGCGCCCTCGCTGGAGATCGTCCCCTCGCCCCCGGCGTCGTCGCCCAGCTGCGAGACGAGTTCAACCTCGACGACAACCTGTTCGTGCAGTACTTCAAGTACATCGGCGGCTTCTTCCAGGGCGACTTCGGCACCGACTTCTCCGGTCGTCCCGTCCTCGACACCATCGAGCGGGCACTTCCGGTCACGGTCCGATTGACCATCGTGGCCGTCGTCATCGAAACCGTCATCGGTATCGCCGCGGGTGTGCTCGCCGCCCTCAAGCGCGGATCGTTCTTCGACAACCTGGTGCTCATCTCGACGACGCTGCTGGTGTCGGTGCCGGTGTTCGTTCTCGGCTTCATCGCCCAGTTCACCCTCGGTCTGAAGTTGGGCCTCTTCCCGATCTCGGGCATCAACGACGGCTGGTCGAGCTTCCTGCTCCCCGGCCTCGTGCTCGCATCGCTGTCGATGGCCTACGTCGCCCGGTTGACCCGGACGTCGGTCGCCGAGTCGATGGCCGCGGATTACATCCGCACCGCGAAGTCGAAGGGAATCAGCAACCGGCGCATCATCTTTCGGCACGCCCTGCGCAACTCGCTGATTCCCGTCGTCACCTTCATCGGTGCCGACGTCGGTGGCCTGCTGGGCGGTGCCATCGTGACCGAGACGGTGTTCAACCTGCCAGGTCTCGGCCGCGCGATCTACGACGGTCTCGCCCGTCAGGAAGGTGCCGTCGTCGTCGGCATCGTCACGCTCTTCGTGTTCTTCTACATCTTCTTCAACCTCGTGGTGGACGTTCTCTACGCGGTTCTCGATCCAAGGATTCGCTATGAATAAAGAAGATTCGAGCGCAGCTCAGCACGCCGCAGACGAGGGCCTGCCCGGCAACGTCATCACCGGCGAGGCCGTCGAGTTGGTCGGTCAGGCCAGCCTGTGGGGCAATGCGTGGAAGTTCCTGCGGAAGAGCCCGTTCTTCATCATCGGCACGTTCCTGCTGTTGGTGCTGTTGGTGATGGCGGTGTTCCCGCAGCTGTTCGCCCGCGGCATCGATCCGCGCGTGTGCTCGCTGTCCGATTCCCGTCAGAGTCCCAGCGCTGCACACTGGTTCGGCACCGATGTCCAGGGCTGCGACTACTACGCCAACGTCATCTACGGTGCGCGGATCTCGCTGTCGATCGGTGTGCTCTCGGTCATCGGTGTGCTCATCATCGGCGTCCTGATCGGTGCTCTCGCCGGGTACTTCGGCGGAATCACCGACAGCATCCTGGCTCGCTTCACCGACGTGTTCTTCGGAATCCCGCTGCTGCTCGGTGCCCTGATCCTGCTCACCGTCACGGCCCAGCGCACCATCTTCACCGTCTCGCTCGCCCTGGTGGCCTTCGGCTGGATGACGGCGATGCGATTGGTTCGATCATCGGTGATCTCGATCAAGAACAGTGAATACGTCCAGGCTGCACAGGCATTGGGGGCGTCGACCTACCGCATATTGGTGCGACACATCCTGCCCAACGCTCTGGCTCCGGTGATCATCTACGCGACCATCTCGGTCGGTACGTTCATCGCGGCCGAGGCGACGCTGACCTTCCTCGGAATCGGATTGCAAGCTCCCGAGATCTCCTGGGGCCTGCAGATCAACCTCGGTCAGAACGTGTTCCTGACGGCACCGCACCTGGTGCTGTTCCCGGCCGCGTTCCTCTCCGTCACGGTGTTGGCGTTCATCATGCTCGGCGACGCACTCCGTGACGCACTCGATCCGAAACGGAACTGACATGAGTATTGCGAAGGACACCGTTCTGAGCGTGACCGATCTGACGGTCGAGTTCGAGGTCGACAAGGTCTGGCGCAAGGCGGTCGATACCGTCTCGTTCACGGTCGCCTCCGGCGAGGTGCTGGCCATCGTCGGTGAATCCGGCTCCGGCAAGTCGACCACCGCCATGGCCGTCCCGGGTCTGCTGGCCGATAATTCGCGGGTGTCGGGCAGCATCAAGCTGGGTGAGAAGGAACTGGTCGGGCTACCCGAGAAGCAGCTCGCACCCATCCGCGGCAAGAACGTCGCGGTGATCTTCCAGGAACCGATGACGGCGCTCAATCCGGTGTACTCGATCGGCTGGCAGATCACCGAGGCCATTCGGGCACACACTTCGCTGTCGAAGAAGGAAGCCAAGGCGCGGGCCGTCGAACTCCTGAAGCTCGTCGAGATGCCGGATCCGGAGACGCGGGTCGACTTCTACCCGCACCAGCTCTCCGGTGGTCAGCGTCAGCGCGCCATGATCGCCCAGGCACTGTCCTCGGATCCGTCCCTGCTGATCGCGGACGAGCCGACCACGGCTCTGGACGTGACGGTGCAGGCCGAGATCCTCGACCTGATGCGAGACCTGCGTAACCGAATCGATGCGTCGATCGTGCTGATCACCCACGACATGGGCGTGGTGGCCGACATGGCCGATCGCATCGTGGTGATGAAGGACGGCGTCATCGTCGAAACCGATGCTGCGCAAACTATTTTCAAGAACGCGTCGCATCCGTACACGCAGCAGTTGCTCGCCTCGGTTCCGCACCTGGGCAGCAGCATCGAGGCCGTGACCGCCGGGAGGATCGCCGAGCCGAGTGCCGTCGAGGAGACCCGGGCACTGAGCATCGTCGACGGTGTCATCGAGTATCCGGGCCGCACCGTGTTCCGGGCCGTCGACGGGGTCAGCCTCGACATCGAGATGGGTGAGGTCGTCGGGCTCGTCGGTGAATCGGGCTCGGGTAAGTCCACGATCGGCAAGGCCGTGGTGGGACTGAACAAGCTCACCGGCGGCTCGTTGTCGATCGCAGGGGTCGACATCACCAACCTGTCGAATCGCGAACTGCGGTCGGTGCGCAGCAAGGTCGGCATCGTGTTCCAGGATCCGGGTTCGTCGCTGAACCCACGCTGGCCGATCGGACAGTCGATTGCCGAGCCGATGCTGTTGCACACCGAGCACAGTGCTGCAGAGCGGAACCGCAAGGTCGAGGAATTGCTCGACCGGGTCCACCTGTCGCGGACCATGCGCAACCGCTATCCGCACCAGCTGTCCGGCGGTCAACGTCAGCGAGTCGGTATCGCGCGGGCACTCGCCCTGGAGCCGACGCTGCTGGTGGCCGACGAACCGACGTCTGCGCTCGACGTGTCAGTGCAGGCCAAGGTGCTCGAGCTGTTCAAGGAACTCCAGCACGAGTACGGGTTCGCATGCCTGTTCATCAGTCACGACCTCGCTGTCGTGGAGGTGCTGGCCAAGCGCATCGCGGTGTTGAACAAGGGCAAGCTGGCCGAGTTCGGTACGACGGACCAGATTCTGCGTCGTCCGACCAACGAGTACACCAAGCGGTTGCTCGCGGCTGTTCCAGTGCCGGACCCGGCCGAACAGGCCAAGCGTCGTCAGGCGCGCGCCGAGCTGTTGGCGGCAGGAGCGAAGTAGGCGACAACGCCGAGTGGGGGAGGGGGTACCGTCGTCTGTCGTGACGGACCCCCTCGCCCCGCTGCTGGAACTACCTGGAGTTCTCGACTCCGCCGAACGTGCGCGCGACGCTCTGGGCGCGGTGCACCGGCACAAGGCCAACCGTCGAGGATGGCCGGCCACCGCCGCCGAGGCCGCGGTCCGTGCGGCTCGCTCGTCGTCGACGCTCGAGGGCGGTTCGATGGATTTCCCCCGCGAGGGCGAAGAAGGCGACCCCATTCTGGCGGGTGCCCTGCGAGTCGCGGCCGCCCTCGACGGTGATGCGCTGCAGAACACGGTCTCGACGTGGAAGCGCGCACCGCTTCAGACCCTCGCACGACTGCACCTGTTGGCCGCAGCCGACCTCGTCGACGACGCCTCCGAGCTCGGCCGTCCCCGCAGCGATGCAGGTGTCGGCGAGCGACTCGACCTGCTCGCTCAACTGGTGACCGGCGGAACCTCTGCACCGGCACCGGTGATCGCGGCGGTGGTCCACGGTGAACTGTTGACGCTCAAAGCTTTCGGATCGGCCGACGGCATCGTTGCGCGGGCTGCATCGCGACTGGTGGCAGCGTCGTCGGGATTCGACCCCCACAACCTGGGAGTGCCGGAGGTGAGCTGGATGCGTCGGGCGAATGCCTACCGAGACGGCGCGACGGGGTTCGCGGAGGGTACGGCAACCGGCGTCGGGAGTTGGGTGATCCTGTGCTGCGGGGCATTCGAAGCCGGTGCGGCAGAAGCGACTTCGATTGCCGAAGCTGCTCAGTAGGAGTTGTGAGCACGTAAAAGGGCGGCGAGCGGAGCCTGCAGTAGTGAGCATATAAAAGGGCGGCGAGCGGAGCCTGCAGTAGTGAGCATATAAAAGGGCGGCGATGCCGACTTGCGTCGACGTCGCCGCCCGTTAGCACGGAGCGCCTGGTTACCAAGCGTGCACAGGTGGGCTGTGATGGACTACCACGTGGCCTCGGCGAGAATTCGACGGTGATGAGGTCATCCCTGCAACCGGTGCAGGGTTCTTGCTGATCACTGACGAATGTCGCAGGCCCACAGCGCTTCTGCCATTAGGTGGCAAGCTCCGCGTGGGTGCCGGTGTCCGTGCTGGGAATCCCGGTCGGGAGAGCGAATCTTCTCTTCCGATTCGTTCTTGGCCTTCCGTTCTTCCGTACGTCATTTGTACCCCGTGACGCTCCTCACATCAAGGGGTTGGACGTCATCTTTTTCTTCGGAGCAGTCCGTAGGTGATCGCGCCGGCCGCGAGAGCGCTGAAACCTGCTGCGGCGCTTGCTGCTACGGTCTTGCCCGACGGGGTCTGGATTCGTGATCGCAGCGAGACCGGGTTGGAGAAGGTGAGAATCGGCCATCCGCGGGAGGCCGCTTCCTTGCGCAGTGCACGATCGGGGTTGACGGCCGTGGGATGCCCGACTGCGCGCAGCATCGGCACGTCGGTGATCGAATCCGAGTACGCGTAGCTCGACGCCAAGTCGTAATCATGTTGCGCGGCCAGGGAGTTCATGGCGTCGACCTTGCCCTCGCCGTAGCAGTAGAAGTCGACCTCGCCGATGTACTTGCCCTCCACGGTCACCATCGTCGTCGCCATGCTGTGATCGGCCCCCAGCAGCTCGGCGATGGGGCGCACGATCTCGTCACCGGACGCCGAGACGACCACGACGTCGTGTCCACGGAGCTTGTGGTCGGCGATGAGATCGGCGGCTTCGGCGAACACGAGGGGGTCGACGATGTTGTGCAGCGTTTCGGCGACGATTGCTCGCACCTGTTCGACGTCCCAGCCTGCGGTCATGCTCGCGATGTGTGCGCGCATGCGCTCCATCTGGTCGTGATCGGCTCCGGAGAGCAGGAACAGAAATTGTGCGTAGCTGCTCTTGAGGACTGCGCGCCGGTTGATGAGTCCTTGGTCGAAGAACGGCTTGCTGAATGCCAAAGTGCTGGACTTGGCGATGATCGTCTTGTCGAGGTCGAAGAATGCCGCGACGCGCGCTGTGCGTCGGCCGGCCGGGACGTCGTCGTTGCTCGCGCTCTGGGTCACGTTTGTCACCATAGTGGCCGGTGGTGACCGTTGGATGTTGCGCGGTGCCACTGGCGGACTCGGTTCGACGCGGTCGAGAAAAGCCGACGGTTGAACTTGCAAACAAGGACGTCCACGGGTGTAGTATTTTCTACGAGCCCGGTTCATTCCGGGCGGTGTTCAGCCCGACCCCCCGGGGCTGAACCAGACGACCCTCGCCTCCTCCCCCCCCTGGCGAGGGTCGTCCTCTTTTCCGGGGTAGGGCAAAAACTGGTACAGCAGTACCGGTATTCATCCACAGGCCCGAATCTATCCACATTTCCCCAAGTCGCGCGCATCTCGAGCAGATTCTCACGCACGCTTGGCGCATGGAAACGGACTCGCGGCAGCGGACCACGCACCCGGCAGTGACGATGTCGATCGAACTTCGCGGACTGCGCGAGGATGTCTACCGAATCGCCGCGGCCGCGGATTGTGTTGTGGAAGAGCAGAACTTACTGGTCGGTATCGGCTCGACACGTTCGATGTGGGACCGTTGCGGAATTATTCTGGTCGACTTCGCGTCCGCAGAGACGGCACTGTCGACGGGATTTCCGAGACGCGCGGGCGTCATTCTGGTCACGGCCGCACCGCCGACGCTCGACGATTGGCGAATCGCCACATCGCTCGGTGCCGAGCATGTGATCGCCTTGCCGTGGGACGAGGACGCACTCGTGCGGATACTCGGCGAACCCGCGTCGGCACCATCCGGAGACGGCGGCGTGATCGCTGTGGTCGGCGCTCGCGGTGGCGCGGGCGCATCCACTTTCGCGGCCGCACTCGGACTGTGCAGCAGCCGTTCGGGTCGACGTGCCCTCGTGGTCGAGGGCGACCGGTACGGCAGCGGCCTGGACCTGCTGCTCGGTTGGGAGAACGCTCCAGGTCTGCGGTGGTCCGGCTTGGTCGTCGAGGGCGGCCGAGTCTCCGCCGACGCTCTGCACGGGGCCCTGCCCTCCCGCTCCGGAATGTCGGTGCTGGCACTGGGCCGAGCCGATGGCCGAGGTATCGGACTCTCTGCCGTCGCAGTGGCGGCTGTACTCGATGCAGGACGCGCAGCGGGCGATCTCGTGGTGTGCGACGCCCCGCGTCATCCCAGCGACGTCTCCGACGCTCTGTATGCCGCGGCGGACCTCGTCACGCTGGTACTTCCGGCCGAGCTGCGCGCCGTGACGTCGGCCGAGGCGGTGGCCGCGCACGTGGTGGATCGAAATGCCAATGTCGGACTGGTCGTTCGCGGGCCGGCTCCGGGTGGGCTGAGGGCCGACGACATCGCCGTCGCCCTCGGGCTTCCGCTGTTGACGTCGATGCGTGCCGAGCCTGCACTGGCCGAGCGCCTCGAACGAGGAGGTCTGGTGCTGGGCCGTCGTTCGCCGCTGGCCGCAGCAGCCGACGCCGTGCTCGGTACGTTCGCGCACAAGCCCGGTGGGCAGCGGAGGGCGGCATGAGCGCCGTCGTCACCGCGGATCTGCTCGACCGCGTCCGCGATCGTTTGGCTGCATCGGCCGACGCTCCGGTTCCCGCCACCGTCGCCGCAGCCATCCGAGCGGAAGCAGGCGGGGTCATCGGCGACACCGATATGCTTGCGGCCCTGAGGATTCTGCAAACCGAGCTGACCGGCGCGGGGCCGTTGGAGCCGCTGCTGTCCGAACCGGGAGTCACCGACGTACTGGTCACCGCACCGGATCAGGTGTGGATCGATCGCGGGCGCGGACTCGAGCGCACCGGAGTTCGTTTCGTCGACGAGGCTGCCGTTCGCAGGCTCGCGCAACGGCTCGCCCTCTCGGCCGGCCGTCGTCTCGACGACGCGCAGCCCTGGGTCGACGGCCGACTGCCCGGCGTCGGGCAGGGAGCGTTCGGCGTCCGCTTGCACGCTGTGCTGGCACCGGTGGCGAGCGGAGGAACGTGCGTGTCGCTCCGGGTGCTGCGACCCGCGACGCAGGGACTCTCCGCTCTCCGTGCATCGGGAGCCGTGACCGAGGACGGGTACGAGCTGCTGCGTCGAATCGTGTTCGGTCGCTTGGCTTTCCTGGTCGTCGGCGGCACCGGGGCAGGGAAGACGACCCTTCTTGCTGCGCTGCTGGGCGAAGTGGATCCGTCCGAACGGATCGTCTGTGTCGAGGACGCGGCCGAGCTGGCACCGGCCCATCCGCACGTTGTTCGTCTCGTGGCCCGCGCACCCAACGTCGAAGGCGTCGGCGAGGTGTCGGTGCGGCAGCTGGTGCGTCAGGCCTTGCGAATGCGACCCGATCGTCTCGTGGTCGGTGAGGTGCGCGGGGCCGAGGTGATCGACCTGATGACGGCGCTCAACACAGGTCACGACGGCGGAGCCGGAACCATCCACGCGAACTCCCCGGCGGAGGTGCCCGCCCGGCTCGAAGCCCTTGCTGCACTGGGCGGAATGGGTCGAGACGCGCTGCACAGCCAACTCGCCGCGGCGGTTCAGGTGGTGTTGCACGTCCACCGCAGCGCCGACGGTACCCGACGACTGCGTGAGATCGGAATGGTCGACGTCGATCCCACCGGGCGTGTCCACATCGCTCCGGCCTGGTCGGTGGCTGCCGACGCGACGCCGGGTCGGGGTCGACTCCTCGAACTGCTCGATCGCCGCTGCGGTGACAACCGGTGACGGCCGCGCTCGTGGTCCTTGCTGCAGCAGTCGTACTGTGGCCGAGCAGCTTTCGTCGGTTGCCGCGGGAGGCACGAACGGCGTCGAGCGCGCCGCGATGGTTGATGCCGACCGGCTGCGCTCTCGTCGTGGCAGGGACGGTGTGGTGGTTCGGCGGGTTCTGGGCCGTGAGCGCGGCGGCGGTGGCGGGTGGCACCGGATGGCGCCGTTATCGTCGGAGACTCGAACGCGATCGGCGGGCCGAGGAATTGAACTGGCTCGCAACCGGAGTCGAGGTGGTCATCGGCGAGCTCCGCGTCGGATCCCATCCCGCCACGGCCAGCGCGGTTGCGGCCGACGAGTGCGGCGGCATCGCGTCGACGGCACTGCGCGGCGCGGCGTCGCGGGCCCGGCTGGGCGGCAGGGCTGCCGACGGCATCGCTGCGTCCGATTCGTTGCTGGACGCGGAGCTGGCCCGATTGGCCGCAGCGTGGCGGGTGGCGGATGAGTACGGACTCGCGCTCGCCGAACTGCTCGACGCCACCCGTGAGGACATGCTGGGGCGTAGACGGTTTCGCGAACGAACGGACGCAGCGCTCGCCGGAGCCCGCGCCACCGCGCTGGTCCTGGCCGGTCTACCGATCCTCGGAGTCGCGCTCGGTCAGCTGATGGGAGCCAATCCACTGCAGATCCTGCTCGGCGGCGGGCTCGGCGGAATGCTGCTGGTCATCGGCACGGCCCTGGGCTGCGCGGGACTGCTGTGGACCGACGCGATCACCGGCAAGGTGACGACCTGATGTGGGCGACGGTGCTCTGTCTGGCATCGGCACTGATCACGCTGCCCACGGTCGCGAGCGGATTGCACAGGCTGGCACCCGACGGTCGTGCGGATGCCGACGCCGACGATGCGCCGGCCCCCGACCCGCTTGCGGTGGCCACGACCTTCGATCTGCTCGCAGCGTGCCTACGTTCGGGCCTTCCCGTGGCGACTGCCGCTGCGGCAGCGGCACATTCCGCTCCGATCTCGTTCGGTGTCGCGCTGCGCAAGGCCGCCGATCTGCTCGAACTCGGAGCCGACGCCACCACAGCGTGGGACGCCGTCGCGCAGGATCCGGAGACCGAGGCTCTGGCGAGGATGGCACGGCGATCTGCCCGAGCCGGGTCGTCCATGGCGTCGGCGATGACGGAACTCGCTGCGACCCAACGAACCCGAGCCGAAGACGCATCGGCTGCTGCCGCCGAGCGTGCCGGTGTGCTGATCAGCGGGCCACTGGGGCTGTGCTTTCTGCCTGCCTTCATCTGTCTCGGCATCATCCCCGTGGTGATCGGACTGGCGGGCAACGTACTGGGCGGCGGTCTGCTGTGACCGCCGCGCACTCGAGTGTCCGATGCGGAGATGCTGCATCGGAGAACAGGGAGGGGAATCGAGATGATCGAGAATGCACTGCAGGAGTTGAAGACTCGAATCATGCTGTTCGGCGTGGAGGACGACGGCATGTCGACCGCGGAATACGCCATCGGCACCATCGCGGCCGCGGCGTTCGGGGCGGTGTTGTACACGGTGGTGACCGGCAACAGCATCGTGACGGCGTTGACGGGGATCATCGATCGAGCGTTGAACACTGCCGTCTGATCTTGGGCGATGATGACGGGGCCGTGACGGTGGAGGCGGCGTTCGCGATCGCGTCCATCGTCGCGGTGATCGTGGTGTGTATCGGGGCGATCGTGTCGGTGACGATGCACATCGGGTGCGTCGATGCCGCCAGAGAAGCTGCTCGGTTGGCGGCCAGAGGTGATGGTGCGCAGGCTGTCTCGGTGGGGCAACGGGTCGGGCCGGACGGTGCTCGGGTGACGGTGACCGAGGACGGTGAGTTCTTCGTCGCGCGGGTGGAGGTGGAGAGTCCGCTGCCGGGGTTGACATTGTCGGCTGAGGCGGTTGCTGCTGCGGAACCGGTTGCAGCGGAGTGAGGCCCGCTTTCGGGAGGGCGCTGCAGGACGACGAGGGCGGGGCGACGGTGTTGGCAGCGTTGGCGATGTCGGCGTTGATCGCTGTCGTTGTGATGGTGATTCATGTCGGCTCGGCGGTGGGTGCTCGTCATCAGGCGCAGTCGGCGGCCGATCTCGCGGCGCTGGCGGGTGCGGGGGCTCTCGATCGTGGGGTGGCCGATGCGTGCGAGACGGCGCGGGGGTTGGCGGTACGAATGGGGACTCAGTTGCGGGAGTGCACGATCGACGAGTGGAACGTAATCGTCACGGTGGGCCAGCCGGTGTTCCTCGGTCGCTTCGGAATGTCCGACGCCATCGCCTCGGCTCGGGCGGGTCCGGGGTGACCGGACGTCCGCCCCGGACCCGTCTGGATCCGCCCTTATTCGCACACGCGCGCGCGTTTGTCAGGTGCGAGCGGAATCGCCCCGTTGGAGCCGGCTATTCCGCGCGCGTTCAGCGAATGCGCGCGCGTTTGCGTCGAACCGGGACCTCCAACCCGGCCGCGAACCGGGGCCTCGACGGTCCGACTTCAGCGGTCAGTGTGGAGTAACGGTGCGGGCCCCGGACTGCAGTGGGGCGAATCGAGTGAGTTGAGTGACGTGCTCCGGGGTGAGCTCGGCGATCGAATTGACCTGCAGCAGTTGCATGGTGCGCACGATGTCTTCGCGCAGGATCTCGATCATGCGGTCGACGCCGGCGCGACCTCCGGCCATCAGGCCGTAGAGATAGGCCCGGCCGACGAGTGTGAACGACGCCCCCATCGCGATGGAGGCGACGATATCGGCACCGTGCATGATGCCCGTGTCGACGGCGACCTCGAAGTCGGAGCCGACTTCGCGCACGACCTGCGGCAGCAGGTGGAAGGGGACAGGAGCGCGATCGAGTTGTCGGCCTCCGTGGTTCGACAGGATAATCCCGTCGACTCCCAGTTCGGCGAGACGGGCCGAATCGGCCACCGACTGAACACCTTTGACGACAAGCTTGCCGGGCCAGATCTCCCGGATGACGTCGAGGTCCTCGAACGAGATGGACGGATCCATCGCCGAATTGAGCAGCTCGCCGACCGTGCCGTCAGTGGAAGACAGTGACGCGAACTCGAGCTTGGCCGTGGTGAGGAAGTCCCACCACCACCATGGACGCGGAATGGCGTTGGCGATGGTCGACGCGGTCAACTGCGGCGGGATGGAGAACCCGTTGCGCTTGCCGCGCAGGCGAGCTCCTGCAACCGGTGTGTCGACCGTGAACAGCAGTGTGTCGAAGCCTGCCTTCGCGGCGCGTTCGACCAGCCCGAACGAGATGTCGCGGTCGCGCATGACGTAGAGCTGGAACCAGTTGCGCCCATTCGGGTTGGTGGCCTTGACGTCGTCTATCGACGTGGTGCCCAGGGTCGAGAGGCAGAACGGAATTCCAGCCGCTCCGGCTGCGGCAGACCCGGCGTACTCACCCTCGGTCTGCATCAGGCGGGTGAATCCCGTCGGCGCGATGCCGAACGGGAGCGCGGACGGCCCACCGAACACTGTCGTCGAGGTGTCGACGTGGGAGACGTCCCGCAGGATCGAGGGATGGAATTCGACGTCGCGGAAGGCCTGACGAGCTCGCGAGAGTGAGATCTCGGCGTCGGCGGCACCGTCGGTGTAGTCGAACGCCGCGCGCGGGGTGCGTCGACGGGCGATGGTGCGGAGATCGTCGATGGTGAGTGCCGCGCTCAGGCGTCGGCGGCGCAGGTTCAGATCGGGCTTCTTGAACGAGAGGACCTCGCGCAGGTCGGTAGCTCTGGGAATCTGCCGGGTGATGGGCATGTCATGGTCTCGATTCTGTGGGCGGATCTCCTCCCACCACACCACCCGAGGTCCCGGCAGCGACGCGCAGGGTGGTGCCCCGTCAGCTCCGCATCAGAGTGCGGAGCGCCGTGGCCATCGCGGGTTCGGTGTATCCACCGGTCCTGGCCACGAATGTGGTTCGACAGGTGATCACTTCGATTCCCGACGCGTCGGTGAGGGTGTTGCTGGTGACCATCACGTCGCTGCCCGAGGACTGTCGAAACGATTCCAGACACAGGTCGGAGTTGATCCGGTCGCCCACCTGCAACGGTCGTCGGAGCACGATCTGCTGATCGGTGTGCAGCACGTCGCTCACGGAGTAGCCGATCAATAGGTGCTCGAACAGTTCGGGCAACAGCCGCGTGCCGATGACGCTGACGAACGTGACGGGAGCGATCAACGAGTCGTAGCCGAGAGTGGCTGCGGCACGTTCGAGGTGATGCGATGGATGGTCGTCCTGGACGGACCGAGCGAACTCTCGAATCTGTTCACGCCCGATCTCGTAGTCCTGCGGCGGGAGATAGTGACAACCCACCTTTTCCACGATGGCCGGAACAGCCGCTGCATACCGGCCCGTCACGTGATCGGTCACAGGCATGTCGGACCTCCACAAGTCCTCCGGCTTTGTCGAGTCATCGACATTGGAACAGACTCAGAACTGACAGGTCGTCAGGGTTGCGCATATTTGCGAACGATCACAGTGGAGTCGGCGGTGTGCTGGAGATTCGCCAGGGCGCGCCTCGCCGCAGGTTCGCAAACGCGCGCGCTTTTGCCAGGTGCGCGCAGATCCGCCCCGATGCGGCAACAATTTTGCTCGCGTTCAGCGAATGCGCGCGCGTTTGCGGCCGAACTGGTGCGGCCGGCTCACCCCTCCCGAGTGATGGCCGACAACACCGCCGTCAACACTCGAACAGCTCCGTCTTTGTCCAGTGGATCGTTGCCGTTTCCGCATTTGGGTGATTGCACACACGAGGGACATCCGGTCTGGCATTCGCACGAGACGATGGCGTCTTTCGTGGCGGTGAGCCAGTCTGCGATGGCGACGTGTCCTCGGTCGGCGAAGCCTGCTCCGCCGTCGTATCCGTCGTAGACGAACACCGTCGGCAGGCCGGTGTCGGGGTGCAGTGCCGTCGACACTCCGCCGATGTCCCAGCGATCGCAGGTCGCCACCAGTGGCAGCAATCCGATCGCGGCGTGTTCTGCGGCGTGCAGTGATCCGGGGAATCGTTCGTACGGAACTCCGCTGTGCTCGAGAAACTCCGGAGTGATGGTGTACATGACGGCTCGGGTGTCGAGAGTCTGTGCGGGCATGTCGAGTTCGATGGAATCGAGTACCTCGCCGGAGAGCAGGCGTCGCAGATATCCGACGACTTGATGTGTGACGTTCACCTGAACCAGCGCGACGCGTACCTCGCCGTAGTCGACGGATTCGTGCACCGCGGTGATCGAGATGTCGGTGATCTCGCGCGCCGAGGTGTTCCATTCGGGCTGCTCGGCGTGCACCAGTGCGAGGCCGGCATCGAGATCGAGTTCGTCGACGACGAAGGACTCGCCCTGGTGGATGTGGACGGCACCGGGGTGGGCGGTGGCGGGCGCTCTTCCCCCGTCGACTGTGCCGAGCATGCGGCCGGACTCGCCGTCGACGATGGCCACCTGCACCCCGGTGCCGCCGCGAATGTTGACCGAGCCGTGCGGCGAGAGTTGCTGTCCCTCGGGGGTGATGAACCACCCGTGCGGACGCTTGCGTACGTAGCCTTTCAGTTCGAGTTCCTCGAGCACCGATTCCGCGTTCAGCTCCTCGGCCTCGACGAGGGTGATCGGTAGTTCGACTGCAGCGCAGAGCAATTGCGGAGCCAGGATGTACGGGTTGGTGGGATCGGTGACGGTGGCCTCGACAGGCTTGTCCAGCAGGGCCGCCGGGTGATGCACCAGATACGTGTCGAGGGGATCGTCACGCGCCACCAGTACCAGCAGCGAGCCTTCCCCGCGTCGTCCGGCCCGGCCGCCCTGCTGCCAGAACGACGCGACGGTGCCGGGAAAGCCGGCGACGATCACCGCGTCCAAACCGGCGATGTCCACGCCCAGTTCGAGCGCATTGGTGGTGGCCACGCCGAGCAGGGTGCCGTCGGACAGGTCGGATTCGAGCTTGCGCCGGTCCTCGGCCAAATACCCTGCGCGATAGGCGGCGACGCGTCGTACCAACTGCGGATCGACGTCGGCGAGAATTCGCTGGGTACCCAGAGCGGTCACTTCGGCTCCGCGTCTGGACCGCACGAATGCCAGGGTTCGCGCGCCCTCCACCAACAGGTCGGCCATGATGCGCGACGCCTCGGCCCCGGCCGACTTGCGAACCGGCGCACCGTTCTCGCCGGTGATCTCCTCGAGCAGCGGCGGTTCCCACAATGCGACGGTGCGTGCTCCGTGCGGGGATCCGTCCTCGGTGACCTCCTCGCACGGCGCGCCGATGAGGCGACTGGCTGCTCGCCCCGGTTCGGACGTCGTCGCGCTGGCCAGAACGAATACAGGCGATGCGCCGTACCGTGCGCACAGGCGTCGTAGCCGGCGTAGCACCAAAGCGACGTTGGATCCGAAAACGCCTCGGTAGTAATGGCATTCGTCCACCACCACGTAGCGCAGATTGCGGAGGAACCGCGACCATCGCTCGTGCGAGCCGAGGATGCCGAGATGCAACATGTCGGGATTGGTGAAGATCCACCGCGCATTGGCGCGTGCCCACTGGCGAATTTCGATCGGCGTGTCACCGTCGTACGCGCTGGGGAACACTTCGGCGAGTTCTTCTGAGCACGAACGTAACTCGTCGGTGATCGAGATCGTGGTGCGTAGCTGGTCGGCACCGAGGGCCTTGGTGGGGGCGAGGTACAGCGCGGTCGCCCGGGCATCGGCGGACAGTGTCGTCAGAATCGGGAGTTGATATGCCAGCGATTTGCCCGACGCCGTGCTGGTCGAGAGCACCACGTGACTGCCTTCGGCCGCGAGTGTCGCCGCACGTGCCTGATGCGTCCACGGTTGTGCGATCCCACGAGAGGTGATCACCTGCACCACTTCCGGGCCGACCCACGACGGCCAGGAGGCGAACTGCGAGGCCCGTGCCGGCAGCTCCGCGACGTGGGTCAGCGGGCTCTTGTTCGCGGGCGAGCCCGCCAGCACCCGATCCAGCAACCGCTGCCCGTAAGTCTCTACATCCGCACCGCCCAGCGGATGCTTGTCGCTCACTGCCGGTCTCCATGCATTCGTTCGATCTACTGGCCACCCGTTCGAGCTCGATGCGACCTGGGGTCCTCATGCTATCGCGGACGCGAAACGGGCCGCTCGAGCCCTGGTGAGAGTGGTATTTCGCCCGTCCGGCGGTGTGTGCTCCCCCGACGCGGGCAATTTGTTCGAAAAGGGTCGGTTTTCGACTGTTGCGAACGCGGAGTTCATGGTTCACTTGACGCGGTCGCAGCTTCTGTGTTCGTTCTACGCTTCGCAGGATCTTATGTTGCGGGCGCGGTACTGGGAGAGCTCGTCCATCAGGGGGAATCCTGAGGGGGATTCGTACAAGTGCAGCGGTCGGAACCGGCCCGATGGATCGAAAGTGCGCTCCATCGAATCCGGTGTTAGAAAGAGAAGGAAAAGCATGGCACAGGGAACTGTGAAGTGGTTCAACGCCGAAAAGGGCTTTGGATTCATCGCACCAGAAGACGGCTCCGCTGACGTTTTCGTTCACTACTCCGAGATCCAGGGCAGCGGCTTCCGCACCCTCGAGGAGAACCAGCGCGTCGAGTTCGAGGTCGGACAGGGCACCAAGGGTCCTCAGGCCACGGGCGTTCGCGCAGTCTGATTCTCTTCTCTTCGGAGTCGAGATACTCATCCCCCTTTCCCATCGGCCTACTACAGGCGATGGGAAAGGGGGATGTTTCGTTCGGGCGAACCACCGGGGAGCGTCGAAAGCCGTGAGCGCGGACGCCTATGTCCTAATGTCCATGCTGTGAACCAGCTGTCCTTCTTCTCTGCCGAGTCGTTACCGCCCGCGGTGACCGATCTCAGCGGGCTGCTGGCTGCCACCGGGCATGTCGTCACCTCCTCGGGATCGGCCCGTATCTCCGTCGTGGTCGACGCGCAGTGGCGCGCGGATGCCATCGCCGAACTCATCGAGCAATGCGGTCTGACGCCGGAGCTCGGTCGGTCGGAAGAGGACAGACCACTGGTGCGTACCGCGTCGGTGCCCGAACTGTCTGCCTTGGCGTCTCTGTGGACCAAGGGCGCTGTCAAGGCCGTCCCGCCCGGTTGGGTACCGGGTTCCCGTGAACTGCGCGCCTGGGTGCTCGCATCGGGTCGTCCCGAGGCCGAGGGGGAGCGCTACGTGCTCGGCCTCGATCCCCATGCGCCGGAGACGCACGCCGTCCTGGCTCAGTCACTGATGCGCGCGGGTATCGCGCCGACGCTCATCGGCACGCGCGGATCCAATCCTGGCCTCCGAATCACCGGTCGACGTCGGCTGTTGCGACTGACCGAGAACGTCGGCGAGGCTCCACAGAACGTGGACGCACGTACCAATTGGCCCCACGCCGAGTAGAACGATCTGTGACTGATCTGCGAGTATTTGGCCGACGTATGTCAGTCTGTTAGTAGTGGGACAGGCAAATCTGCCTGTGAAAACGCACTAGGGAAGGTTCGGCAGCAAGGTGGCAGCACGTAACAACGGCACGGGGGACAGCTCCGCCGAGCCACGTCGTCTGGTCATCGTCGAGTCTCCGACCAAGGCAAAGAAGATCGCCCCGTACCTCGGGAGCAACTACGTCGTCGAGGCCTCCGTCGGCCACATTCGCGACCTTCCCCGCGGTGCCGCGGACGTTCCCGCCAAGTACAAGGGTGAGCCCTGGGCGCGTCTCGGTGTGGACGTCGACCACGACTTCGAGGCCCTCTACGTCGTCTCGCCGGAGAAGAAGGGCAAGGTCGCCGAGCTCAAGAGCCTGCTCAAGGACGCCGACGAGCTCTATCTCGCCACTGACCCCGACCGCGAGGGTGAGGCCATCGCCTGGCATCTCCTCGAGACCCTGAACCCCAAGATCCCCGTTCGACGCATGGTGTTCCACGAGATCACCAAGCCGGCCATCCTCGCCGCAGCGGCCGATACCCGCGACCTGGACCAAGACCTGGTCGACGCCCAGGAGACGCGTCGTATCCTCGACCGTCTCTACGGCTACGAGGTCAGCCCGGTGCTGTGGAAGAAGGTCATGCCGAAGCTCTCGGCAGGCCGAGTGCAGTCCGTCGCCACCCGCATCGTCGTCCAGCGTGAGCGCGAGCGGATGGCTTTCCGCAGCGCCGAGTACTGGGATATCTCCGCCACGCTCGACGCCGGAGCCGAGGCAACGCCGCGCAGTTTCGGTGCCCGTCTGGTCAATGTCGACGGCAATCGTGTCGCCGCCGGTCGCGACTTCGGGGCCGACGGCAAGCTCAAGTCCGATGCAGTGACCGTCCTCGACGAACCCCGTGCCCGACGCCTCGCCGAGGCTCTCGAGGGCGTCGATCTGACGGTCGCGTCCGCCGAGGACAAGCCCTACACCCGCAAGCCGTACCCGCCGTTCATGACGTCGACGCTGCAGCAGGAAGCCGCCCGCAAGTTGCGCTTCAGCTCCGAGCGCACCATGCGGGTCGCGCAGCGGCTGTACGAGAACGGCTACATCACCTACATGCGTACCGACTCGACGACGCTGTCGGCGTCGGCGATCTCCGCGGCACGCACACAGGCGACCGAGCTCTACGGGCCGGAGTACGTCCATCCCTCGCCGCGGCAGTACACCCGCAAGGTCAAGAACGCGCAGGAGGCCCACGAGGCCATCCGCCCGTCCGGTGACGTCTTCCAGACGCCCGGTCAGTTGCACTCGGCCCTGCAGACCGACGAATTCCGACTCTACGAGTTGATCTGGCAGCGCACGGTCGCGTCGCAGATGGCCGATGTTCGCGGCACCACGCTGACCCTGCGCATCACCGGAACGGCCGGAACCGGCGAGGAGTGCACGTTCTCGGCGTCCGGTCGCACCATCACGTTCGCCGGCTTCCTCAAGGCCTACGTGGAGAGCGTCGACGATCAGGCAGGCGGACAGTCCGACGACGCCGAATCCCGTTTGCCTGCCCTGGTTCAGGGCCAGGCCGTCACCGCCACCCAGCTCGATCCCGACGGCCACACCACCAACCCGCCCGCACGATTCACCGAGGCGTCGCTCATCAAGACGCTCGAGGAACTGGGCATCGGTCGGCCGTCGACGTATTCGTCGATCATCAAGACCATCCTCGACCGCGGGTACGTCTACAAGCGCGGCAGTGCACTCGTGCCGTCGTGGGTGGCGTTCTCGGTGGTTGCCCTGCTGGAGGCGCACTTCGGGCGTCTGGTGGACTTCGACTTCACCGCAGGGATGGAGGACGACCTCGACGCGATCGCGGGAGGCCGTGAGCGACGCGGCAATTGGCTGCAAAGCTTCTACTTCGGCGGCGACACCGGTGCCGAGGGTTCGGTGGCCCGCTCCGGTGGTCTGAAGAAGATGGTGGGCCAGAATCTCGAAGAGATCGATGCGCGCACCATCAACTCCATTCGCCTGTTCGACGACTCCGAGGGTCGCGAAATCCATGTGCGCGTAGGCCGTTACGGCCCGTACCTCGAGCGCATGGTGCGCAACGACGACGATCCCGACGGCGATCCGATCAGCCAGCGCGCCAACCTGCCCGACGATCTTCCGCCGGACGAGTTGACGATCGACTTCGCCGAAAAGCTGTTCGCCACACCGCAAGAGGGCCGCAAGCTCGGTGTCGATCCGCTGACCGGTCACGACATCGTGGCCAAGGAAGGCCGTTTCGGGCCCTACGTCACCGAGATCCTGCCCGAGCCGGAGCCCGAACCGACGCCCCCCGAGCCCGACATCGTCCCGGTGCCGTCCGGCAACGACAGTGATGGCGGCGGCGGGGTAAAGACCGCGGTGAAGAAGGCCGCGGCCAAGAAAGCGCCGGCCAAGAAGGCGGCTGCGAAGAAGGCGACCGGCCCCAAGCCGCGCACCGGCTCTCTGCTCAAGTCCATGGATCTGGCGACCATCACGCTCGACGATGCACTCAAGCTGCTGTCGCTGCCGCGTGTCGTCGGAGTCGATCCGGAGTCCAAGGAAGAGATCCTCGCGCAGAACGGTCGCTACGGCCCGTATCTGAAGAAGGGCACCGACTCTCGCTCGCTCGCCGACGAGGATCAGATGTTCACCGTCACGCTGGAAGAGGCGCTCAAGATCTACGCCGAGCCCAAGCGTCGCGGTCGTCAGGGTGAAGCCAAGCCGCCGCTACGCGAGATGGGCGTCGACCCGATCAGTGAGAAGCCGATGGTGATCAAGGACGGTCGCTTCGGGCCGTACGTCACCGACGGTGAGACCAACGCCAGCCTGCGCAAGGACGACGACGTGGAGTCGATCACCGACGATCGCGCGTCGGAGTTGTTGGCGGACAGGCGCGCTCGCGGACCGGTGAAGAAGAAGGCACCGGCGAAGAAGGCGGCGGCCAAGAAGGCACCGGCGAAGAAGGCCGCTGCGAAGAAGGCTCCGGCCAAGAAAGCTGCTGCGAAGAAGACGGCCACCAAGACCACTGCTGCGAAGAAGGCACCGGTCAAGAAGGCTCCGGCCAAGAAGACCGACAGCGAATAGCCCGCGAGCTCGAAGTTATGGACGGGATTTCGGCCGAATGCGTCCATAACTTCGAGTTCGGCGCTGCTCGGGAACAGTGCGGCGGGGGGTAGTCGGTCCCAACCGTTAGGGTTGCGTGCATGGCGGGTGTGTTCGATCGATTGGTCGGTCAGGAAGATGTCGAGGCCGATCTGACGGCGGCAGCGGTGGCGGCTCGCACCGGTGTCGACTCGTCGGCGATGACGCATTCCTGGCTGTTCACCGGCCCGCCCGGGTCCGGTCGTTCCATCGCCGCCCTGTGCTTCGCCGCGGCATTGCAGTGCACCACCGAGGGCGTTCCGGGGTGCGGGCACTGCCAGGCCTGTTCGACGACGATGGCCGGAACCCACGGCGATGTGCGACGCGTCGTGCCCGAGGGCTTGAGCATCAGCACCAAGGAGATGCGAGACATCGTCTCCATCGCCTCGCGTCGGCCGAGCACAGGTCTGTGGCAGGTGGTCGTCGTGGAGGACGCCGACCGACTCACCGAAGGTGCCGGAAACGTGTTGCTGAAGGTGGTCGAGGAGCCGCCGGCGCGGACGGTGTTCCTGCTGTGTGCGCCGTCGGTCGATCCGCAGGACATCTCGGTGACCCTGCGCTCGCGCTGCCGGCACGTCTCGCTGGTCACGCCCACGGTGCCGGCGATCGCGCAGGTGCTGCAGACGCGCGACAAGCTCGACGCCGAGACGGCGGAGTGGGCCGCATCGATCAGCGGCGGCCACGTGGGCAGAGCGCGTCGACTCGCCACCGACGAGGACGCGCGGGCGCGTCGCAAACGTGCGCTGGCTCTGGCGTCGGCTGCGGCTCGGCCCAATCAGGCGTATCTCGCGGCCGAGGAGTTGGTGAAGGCCGCCGAGGACGAGGCCAAGGAGATGAGTGCCTCCCGCGACGAGGCCGAAACCGAGGAGCTGCGGACGGCTCTGGGTGCGGGCGGTACCGGTAAGGGTGCGGCGGGTGCGCTGCGCGGCTCGGCCGGGGTGCTCAAGGATCTGGAGAAGCGGCAGAAGTCGCGTGCCACCCGAACCGGTCGCGATTCACTCGATCGCGCGCTGATGGATCTGGTGGGCCTGTATCGAGATGCGCTCGCTCGCTCGTACGGATCGACCGCGACCGCGACGCACCCCGACATGGCCGAGCAGGTCGAACGCATGGCAAAAGCCGTCCCACCCGAGGCGCTGCTGAAGAGCATCGAAGCGATCCTCGAATGCCGAGAGTCGTTGGCGGTCAACGCGAAACCGAAGTTCGCGATCTATGCGATGGTCGCAACTCTGGGCGACGTACTGCGCTAGTTCTGCGTCTTCTTGCGGGCCCGCGAGGCCCGGAGATTGGCAACGTTGCCGCAGGTCTTCACGTCGTGCCAGACGCCACTGTTGTTGCGGGAGCGGTCGAAGAAGGCGGATCCGCACGCCTCGTTCTTGCAACGCTTGAGTCGACGCCACGTGTCCGCCTGTTGGGCGAGAAGCACTTCCGACCAGATCTGCGACGCGATCCGGTCGGACCCGGTGCCGGTGGGGGAGAGCCGGACGGTGCCGTCGGTACCCGGAACGAGCTCGACTCGCACTGCCGGCTGCGCAGCCATATCGCCTGCAATGGCCGCTTCCACATCGGATCTCAGTATCCGTAGAGCGGCTGCGTCTGCGTCCGACAAGGACGTCCCCCAGGTAGCGGATGCTGACCTGCCGTCTGCGATGAGGTCGGGCAGGTCGTAGGCATCGATGGCTCGCGTGTTGAGCAGATCCTGAACCACCTGCAAGCCGTCGGGTGCCGGCGCGAGTCGGAAGCGCTCCGTCGGAGACAGTGACATAATTGAACTGTATTTGACTATGTCGTATCGGTCAACTATGAATGACAGAATCAAAAGCATTTGACCTCTGTCTTGAAGGGTGACGACCATGGTGTCGATTGAAGGAGCAACAGTGTTGGTGACCGGCGGTCAGCGCGGTCTGGGCAAGGCGACGGTCGACGCGTTGCTCGAGCGTGGAGCCGCGAAGGTCTACGCGACAGCCAGAAATCCGCGAGAGGACACCGATCCTCGGGTGGTGCCGGTTGCTCTCGATGTCGCCGACGCCGATTCCGTTGCAGCGCTTGGTGATATCGCGTCCGACGTGTCGATCGTCTTCAACAATGCCGGTGCGCCGGGTACTACTCCGCTGCTGACGACGTCGATCGACGACATTCGAGCGGTGTTCGAGACCAACGTCTTCGGTGCCCTGCGAATCGCGCAGGAATTCGCCCCGATCCTGAAGGCCAACGGAGGCGGCGCGCTCGTCGACATCCACTCGGTGCTGTCCTGGCTCGGCGGTGCGGGTGCCTACGGTGCATCCAAAGCGGCGATCTGGTCGGCCACCAACTCGCTGAGGCTCGAGCTCGCACCGCAGGGAACCCTCGTCGTCGGGGTGCATCTCGGATACACCGACACCGACATGATCGCCGA
The DNA here is from genome assembly GCF_002258965.1 of Rhodococcus sp. 05-339-2. Classification (NCBI taxonomy): domain Bacteria; kingdom Bacillati; phylum Actinomycetota; class Actinomycetes; order Mycobacteriales; family Nocardiaceae; genus Rhodococcus; species Rhodococcus sp. 05-339-2. Next base: position 99,450 of record NZ_NOYW01000006.1, on the reverse strand, counting down.
TCTCGACGTCCCGAAGAACGACCCACGCGACGTGGTGCGCCAGGTGCTCGACGCCGTCGAGGCCGGCGAGACCGAAGTGCTCGCCGACGACGTGACCAGGCACGTCAAGTCGATCCTGAGCGGGCCGGCGGAAGGACTCGGCCTTGCAGGCTGATCGCACGAGGAGGCGATTTTCGTTTCGACGTGATGCTCCGTTAGACTCACCAACGCCGAAAGGCACGCCGCCTTAGCTCAGTCGGTAGAGCATTTCACTCGTAATGAAAAGGTCAAGAGTTCGATTCTCTTAGGCGGCTCCACCAGCAGGCCCCTGACACGCATCAGCGTGCCGGGGGCCTTTGTGGTTGTTCGATTCAGCGTCGGATCGACCCCTTCGCCCAGTCGGTCCTGCAAGATCAGTCCATGCATACCGACAGCGCCCGCGGTGACCTGATGGCAGCGATCGTCACCACCGGCACCGGGGGATACGACAAGCTCGTCGTGTCAAAGGTGCCGAGACCCGTGCCGGGTCCGGGTGAGGTGCTCGTTCGAGTGTTGGCGGCGGGGATGAACAACACCGAGATCAACACACGCGTGGGCTGGTACCCCGACGGCGGATGGAACGACGCGACGCCGTTTCCGTTGATTCAGGGCACCGACTGCTGCGGGGTCGTGTGTGCGAGTCCCGGTATCGACGAGTCCATCGTCGGCCGCCGGGTCCTGGTTCGATCGTGCATGCGCGTCGACGGATTCTCGTCGGGCGAGACGCGTTGGTTGGGTTCGGACATGGACGGCGCGTTCGCCCAGTTCGTCGTCGTTCCCGCGAGCGAGGTCTTCGTGGTCGATTGCGGGTGGACCGACGCGGAGCTGGCGACGATCCCGTGTGCGTACGGCACAGCGGAGAACATGATCGCTCGCGCGGGAGTCCGCCCGGAGTCGACGGTGCTGATCACCGGCGCGTCGGGTGGAGTAGGTTCTGCCGCAGTGCAACTCGCCGTTCGGCGCGGCGCGCGCGTGATCGGCGTCGCGAGCCGCGCCAAACACGACCAGCTCCGCGAACTCGGCGTGGACGAGGTCCACGGGCGCGATGAGGACCTGGCGACCGCCCTCGGCAAGCGCAGCGTCGATGTGGTGATCGACAACGTCGCAGGCGACGGTTTCGGTCCGTTGCTCGACCTCCTCGTTCGCGGGGGAACCTACGTGTCCTCGGGTGCGATCGCAGGACCCGTCGTCGAGCTGGACCTACGCACGATGTACCTGAACGATCTGACGCTCCTCGGGTGCACGGCGTGGGACGAGGATGTATTTCCGAACCTCGTGTCGTACATCGAGGCCGGTGAGATTCGTCCGTTGCTGGCCGAATCGTTTCCCCTCGAGCAGATCGCTGTAGCGCAGCAGCGCTTCCTGGAGAAGAACCACGTCGGAAAGTTCGTGCTCGTTCCGCCGGTCATCGTCGACCGGATCGAATCGTAGTGAGAGGGGACGACATCGACGGGAGCCATCTCGAACAGACTGTTGTACAACGAATCCCCGGTGCGTTCAGAATCCGGGGAACAGCTGTACCAGATCGTCGCGGCCCGTCGGGCCGCTGATGTCCACGTCGTCCTCGGGACGGAGGCGGCCGTAGACGAGCCGGGTCATGACGTCGGACGTGGCGGTGACAGTGCTCGGTGCACTGCGATCCGTTCCGGTCTCGATGTGGACCTCGTCGTCGACAACCAGGAGATCGCGGTGGTCGCTGTGCAACAGGAGGATCTGCCGCGCGGCGAGTCGTTGCCGGACGGCACCGTCGTGAAAGCGAGAGGCAATCATGTCGATCCGCTGCCACACGAGGTCGAGTTGGCCGACCGTCGCCGACGGGTCGAATGTCACCGCGACATCCCAACCGTGCAGAGCGTGCTCCGAGAGCCGGTAGCCCAGGTACGTGGTCAGGTCCATCGGGCCGGCGAAGTAGGGGACCCGTAGCGATTTCTCCTGCTCGACGGTGATGCCTGCGAGCAGTTCGAGGTGGGCGGCGTCCGCTCGCTGCCACTGCAGCCGTTGCTCGGCAGGGCCCAGGTCGTTCCAGCGGTCCCAGATCGGGGTGAGTTCGTCTCGTTGCGGGCCGCGGTGGTCACCGGCCAGCCCGCGGCGTACCAGTTCGGTGCAGATCTCGGCGGCACTGCCGAGATGCGAGAGAACCTGCGCGACAGTCCAGTCCCCATCACGAGACGCCAGCGAAAGATCTTCCGTGCTCAGCCCGTCGACCAGGTGTCGTAGATCGTTCGAGGCGGTCTGGAGGGCGTGTAGCCAATCTCGTGAGGGGCGCGTCGTGTGGTCGAATTGGGGCATTGTTCTCCTCGGTCGGTGATGGCGGGTGCAGAACTCGGGTAGGCCTGATACGTCAGACCTGGTACGGCATGTCGGCGGCGGTGAGGCCCTCGAGTGCCATACCGAACGGCACGTCCTGCACGATTCGCTTGCGGAGGTTCCGGTTCAGGGTCTGCTTCTGCAGGGTTCGATAGAGTGCCGGCTTGGCGGCAAGGCCGCGCGCAATCTCGAGGCCCCGTGTGAGCGCCTTGTCGTGGGCCAGCACCTCACTGACGACGCCCCACTGCAGTGCTGTCTTCGCGTCGATCGACTCGCCGGTCCACAGCAGCCACTTGGCGCGAGCGGTCCCGACGATCTCCTCCCACACCACCTGCACGCCATCGCCGCCGGTGATGCCGAAGGCCGGGTGGGGCGAGTCGCCGTAGGTGGCCTGTTCGGAAGCGATGTGGATATCGGTCAGCAGCAGGTACTCGGAGTGGATGGTCGCCGGGCCATTGGCGACACCGATCACCGGCAGTGGAAGCTCGACCAGGCGCTGGAGAACCTTCGCACCCTCGACGCGGGTCTTCTCCCAAGCGGCCGGTTTGAAGATCTCCCCGAGGCTCGGGCCGTCGATGTCTTTCACGAAGTGGTCGCCGGTGCCGGTCAGCACCATCGCCCTGTTGTCGCCGTCCAGCGCGATCTGCTCGAGCAGCGCCGGAAAGTCTTCGTGGGTTCGGCCGGTGAAGGTCAGTGCCTCGCCGCCTGTGTGGAGGCGCACGAGCAGCACGCCATCCTCGTCACGAGTGATGGCGAAGTTGTCGTACTCGGTGAAGTAAGCCGGGGTGGTCATGGAGCGCCTTTCGTCTCTAACTGAACAGGTCTGTTCGCATAGCTGAGTGAACAGGTCGGTTCAGATATTGTCAAGCGCTAACTGAACAGATCTGTTCAGGACGGGTAGGCTTGCATCATGACCACCGTCAAGACTCGCCGTCGGCCGGGACTCGAGCGCGTCCTCGCGACCGCCGATCGGCTCTTCTACGAGCGCGGGATCCATGCAACGGGGGTCGATCTGATCGCCGACGAGGCCGGTGTCTCGAAGACCACCATGTACACCTACTTCCGAACCAAGGACGACCTGGTCGCGGCATACCTACAGGGCCGCAGCGACCGCTGGCAGCGGCACGTCGCCGAGCAGTTGGAAGTGCGCGGGGGAAGCTCGACCGACAAGGCTCTGTCGGTCTTCGATCTACTCGGCGAATGGTTCGGGACGGACGATTTTCGAGGCTGTCCGTTCATCAACGCCGAGGCGGAGTCGGCACCGGATGCGCCGGGGCATCAAGTCAATCTGGGGCATCGCGGATGGGTGCGGTATCTGTTCGCAGAACTTCTGCGGCCGCTCGGTGTCACAAGCTCGGACGAAATGCTGATCCTCCAGCTGACGACCCTGTACGACGGCGCTATGGCCAGTGCCTACGCCGAACCCGGGCCGTCCTGGGCGCATGCTGCGCGGGAAGCAGCCCGCGGCCTCATCGATCGCTTCGAAACCGAGCAACCGCCAGTTCGGTGAGTCGAGATCTCGGTCGCGCCGGCGACGGACGTCGGACCCGAGGGCACACTGGATGAAGTGTTCGCCTCCCTCGCCCCCGCTCGCCGTCGTCTCGCGTTTTTCGTACTCGCTCTCGTGCTGGTCGGAATTCTCGCGGCCGTGGCGGCCTTCGTCGCATCACGCTCCACGAGCGACGCCGTCGCGAGCGTCGACCAGTCCGCTCCCGGCCCGGTGCTGCTGGTCCCCGGGTTCGGCGGGTCCACCGATGCATTGGATGTGCTTGCGGCGGAACTACGAGAGAACGGCCGCGACGCGACCGTCGTGGCCCTGCCCGACGGCGGCGTCGGCGACCTGACCGTGCAGGCGCAGACCCTGCGCGACGCCGTCGACGCAGCCCTTACTCGCACGGAAGCGACGTCGGTCGACGTCGTCGGATATTCCGCCGGTGGGGTGGTGGCCCGGATTTGGGCTTCCGATCTGGGCGGCGTCGAGCAGGCTCGACGCATCGTGACCCTCGGCTCCCCACATCACGGCACCCAGGTGGCCGCTCTGGCGTCCCAGGTCCTGCCCGACCAATGCCCGACGGCCTGTCAGCAGCTCGTCCCCGACAGTCCCGTGCTCACCGCCCTGAACTCCGGCGACGAGACGCCGGAGGGGCCCCAGTGGGTGTCGGTGTGGACCGAACTGGACCAGGTGGTGACCCCGCCGTCCTCGGCCCGACTCGACGGAGCGATCGACATCCCCGTGCAGAGCGTGTGTGCGGACTCCACCGTCGATCACGGGAACCTGCCCCGCGATCCTCTCGTCGGCGCAATCGTGTCCGCCCAGTTGGACGGCGATTCCACCACCCAGCTCGGCGCAGCCGATTGCAGCCGTCTCAGCTCGTGATGTCCTTGGTCGTGAAGTTCGCCCACGCCGCACCCAGAAGCACGACGACGTAGACGCCCTGCAACCCGACGCCGCGCACCAGGTCCCGTGTGGGCACCGGGTCGCGGAAGAGGTCTACGAAAGCCAACCAGTATCGCGTCGGGAGGTACGGCGCGATGGCATCGGCGGCGTCCAGCGTCAGCAGCAGCGAACTGGCGATGAGGAACGCCAGTGCGCCGAGCGTCGCGGCGAGCGGGGAGTCGGTCAGGGTCGAGAGGAACAGGCCCATGGCCGCCACTCCGAGCATCGAGAGCGTCACATAGAGCACGGCGATGACGGTCCGCACGGCGACCTGTTGATCGGTCAGCACCGTGCCGGACACGCTGGCGACGCCACCAACGGTCGAGACGTCGAACAGCGTCGTGCCGACGAAGTACGCGACAGCAGCCACGATGACCACCGCCAGCAGCACGAAGGCGGCCACCGAGATCAGCTTCGCCACCAGTAGCTTGGTGCGTCCCACCGGGCGCGCGAGCAGGTAGCGCAGGGTGCCGGCCTGGGCCTCCCCGGCAACGGCATCGCCTGCGATGACCGATACAGCGACAGGAAGAAACAACGGAAGCACGATGGCGAGCGCGGCGAGCGGGAAGAGCTGACCGTTGGTGAGCACCGCCGACAGGAAGGCGGGGCCTTCGCCGGGCCGCGGACCGACGTCGGTGAGGGCCAACAGACCCGCGACGACGGTGGGCAGCAGATTGAGCAGGAGAATGACGACCCACGTGCGGGGTCGGCTCAGCATTGCGCGCAGCTCGACGCCGATCATGCGGTCACCTCCATCTCGGTGGAGCGGACGGGACCGTCGACGCGGTCGGCACTGGCACCGGTGACGGCCAGCACGGACTGCTCCAGACTCATCTGCTGCGGGCTCAGCTCGCTCACCCGGACGCCGCCTTCGACGAGCAGCCGATTGAGCAGGGCCGAGTCCGGGTGTTCGATCACGAGCTGCTGCCCTTCACGGTGGAACACGGTGGCGTTCTGGATTCCGGAGAGCACGGTGACGGCCTCGGCCGGGTCCGGGGTGGTCACGAGCACCCGACCGGTCGGCTGCTGGAACGCGGAGAGCTGATCCTGCAGAACGAGGCGACCTCGATCGAGCACTCCCACGCGGTCGCACAACTGCTCCACCTCGGCCAGCAGGTGGCTCGAGAGAAACACGGTGGTGCCCTTCGCATGCAGGCCCAGGAGCAACTCCCGAATCTCGAGGATTCCCTGTGGGTCGAGACCGTTGGTCGGCTCGTCGAGGATCAGCAGCTCGGGGGTGCGCATGAGCGCCGCGGCCAAGCCGAGGCGCTGCCGCATGCCGAGCGAGTACTGCTTGACCGGTCTGCGTCCCACGCCGGCGAGGCCCACCTGCTCGAGGGCTTCGCCGACGCGGGCGTTTCTCGTGCGCCGTGACCCGCCCGGCCCGGCCGCGTCGAGCAGCGTGAGATTCCGGCGTCCGGAGAGGTTGGGGTAGGCGGCCGGGTTCTCGATCAGCGCCCCCACCCGTGGCAGCACGCTTCTGCGTCGCCGCGGCATCTCCTCGCCGAGCACCTGCATCTGCCCGGAAGTCGCCAGGACCAGCCCGAGCAGCATCCGCACGGTCGTCGTCTTGCCGGAGCCGTTGGCACCGACGAAGCCGTAGATGTCGCCGGCGCGCACGTCGAGGTCGACGCCGTCGACTGCCCGCACCGATCCGTAGCTCTTGGTCAGGCCGGTCGTGCGGATCATGTGGCTGCTCCTTCGAGCTGCTGGGCGGCGGTGGCCAGGGTTTCTGCGGTGACGGTGCCGGAGAGCAGATAGCGACGCCGGTCGGCGGTGGGCTCGGTGATCAGGACGTTGAGCGGGCCGATCGTCAGAGCGACGCTCCTGCCGCTGACGACCGCGCCCGGCGCGGCCCGCAGCTGATCGAGGAGCCCGCGCGCGGCGCGACGCGGTAGCGGAGCGGCGATCAGCTCCGTCACGCCTCGGCCGTAGATTCCCACCGCACCCTGGACTCCGCGGTCCCTCAGATCGAGTCCCGACAGAGTCGAAGGGAGACGAGCAGAGTCGATCCCGTCGGCGAACGAGGCGATGTCGAGACCGTCCTGCTGCTGCACATCGGTACCCGGCGGCGGGACGAAACGGACGGTGTCGGCGTCGGGGGTCGCGGAGGAGAAGTCGAGGAACGCGGTGCTGACGATGGGGCGAGCGACCCCGTCGCCCAGCACGTCGACCTGTAGTGGAAGCCCGCTGTCGGGGTCGGCCCACACGTCGACCTCGGTGATCGTGCTCTGCGGTTCACTCGGGATCAGCCGCAGGCCGGGGGCGTCGCGGCCGGCAATCCGACGAGTCGGCAGCCGAGTGACCTCGTCGGCGGTCGCCTCGCTGAGCAACCGCTGCCCGAGCTCCGGGGGTAGCAGATCGGCTTGGCGAGGCAGGCGCAGACTCGGCTCGGGGACGGGGGTCACCACGGCCGTGTTCTGTTCGTAGTCCCAGCTCCACAGCCGAGCCGGGCTCCGGTAGAGACCGCGCTCTCCGGCGAGGCGCACGGTGTCGACGCGCCAGCTGTCCGGGGCGCGATACCAAGCGCGCAAGGTCGTGGTGTCGCCCAGCAGGTCCGGAAGTCCGCCGAGTCCGTCGGTGACCGGCAGGGTGACACCGCCGACCGCCTGGGCATAGCCCGAATACGGGGTCGCGGTGGAGGACTGGACGCGGGAGAGCACTTCGGCCGCATCGATGTCCGACGCGTCGACAGGCCAGCGCTCGATCACCGAGGGCGTGGCGACGAGCACGGCGATGCCGAGTACCACCGCCAGCCACCGCCACTTTTTGTGCACTCCATCGACCGTACGGACGTACCCGTTGTGCTGCAGGTGAGCGATACAAAGCCTGCCTCAGTGGACGAGCACGAACTCCGCGAGACCGTAACTCACGCCGTTGATCTGGAGCTCGATCGAGTGCGGGCCTGGGTAGTACTTCCGTGTGGTCAACGTCTTGAACGAGTGTTGCCGCGCAACGTCGACGCTCTCGTCGGGGGCGATCGTTTTCGTCGTCAACTTGAACGTCTTCCCCGTCACCCCACCGTTGGCTTTGGTGTGGTGGACGATGTAGTCGATCGCGACCTTGGCCGGTTCGGTGCCGACGTTGCGGATCGAAGCATCGAAGCGCACGCTCTCACCGATCCGTAGCTCGGCGACATCGAGGGTGGGGCCTGTCACCTCCAAGTCGGCCGGAGCGAACCCCAGCAGGGCAAGCGCATCGGCATTTCCGTTCTTGATCACCGTCCGAAGCGCATGTCGCACGAGCCGGTCGGTGTGCGCGTCCGGGTCGTCGAGCCACCGGGCCGCGGTCCGGACGACCAAGTCCGGGACGTCCCGGCTGAAGTCGTTGAGGTGGTTGGCTACCGACCGCCGAACGTAGTCGCTGTCGTCCCGATAGAGCCTGTCCAGAATCGGTACCGTCACGCCGGGCCGCGCAAGAATCTCGGAAACCCGCACCGACCACGGCAGGTAGGGCCGGGTGCCTTCCGATGCCAAACGACGCACGTGCTCGTCCGATGACCGCGTCCATTCGAGCGCTGTTCCGAGAGCCCGATCCAGATCGGCTCGTAGGAACGTGCGGATGGCGAACTCCGAGCTGAGTCGGCCGGTGAGTTCGGCCAGCAGCGACATTCCGTCGTCGAACGCGGCGGATGTCTGTTCGTCGACGGCCTTCATGGCCATGGCGCTCGTGACCGGCCAGATCGACCAGCCCTGAAAATCTGGATCCTCCGCAGCCTGTCTGATGGTGCGAGCGAACTCCGCGTAATCGCCGGGCAATCCCACGAGAAGGGCATCGCGCAGTAGATCGGCGCGCGCCCGAAGCGCGAGCGGTCCCAACTGATCGACCGATCCTGTCAGCAGCGACAGATCAGCACTCTGTGCGGCGTTGCGAATGGTCCGAAGCAGCGTGCGAGCCGCGTCCGGGCCGATGAGTTCGTCGGCGAAGGGCATGAGAGCTTCTTACCCGAGATCCATGAGCCGCGAAATTCTTGGAGCTGAATTGGACAGGATCTGAGCTGCGGCTATCGGGAAGGTTTGACCGTCCCCGAGCGTTGACCGGAGGTAATGGACAACGTTCTCTCTGCCCCTACTCGACTGTGGACGCCCTCGCGTGTCCTGGTCACCCGGTCTGCGTCCGAGCTTCCCCATACCGCGGAGATCATCCGTCGATGCGAAGCAGCCGGAGTGACCGAGATCGATGTGTTGCCGGGGGACCGTTTGACCGGCCTGCGCGGTGAGTCCGAGCGGGAGACCTATGCGCGTGCCAAGACGACGATGGCGGTGGTGGTGGCACCACCGAGTGTGCTGAAGCCACAACCGATTCCGCCGAGTGCAGATTGGCGTATCGATCTGGCGAAGGGGTGCCCGGCGCACTGTCAGTACTGCTATCTGGCGGGCTCGTTGTCCGGGCCGCCGATCACCAGGGTGTTCGCCAACATCGACGACGTCCTGGCCGGTATCGGCACCCATTCCGGCCGCGGCACCATCACTTCGGGGACCGAGGAGCGCGGACACGAGGGCACCACGTTCGAACTCTCCTGCTACACCGACCCTTTGGGGATCGAGCACGTGACGGGATCCCTCGCCGAGGCCGTGCGCAGGGTGGGTGCAGGCGCCTACGGCGACGATGTGTCGCTGCGTTTGACCACCAAGTTCGACGACGTCACCGAGTTGGTGACGCTCGATCATGGGCGACGAACCCGAGTTCGACTGTCGGTCAACGCCGATGACATCGCCCATCGATTCGAGGGTGGAACCGCGAGGATGCCTGCTCGGATCGAGGCGCTGAGACAGTTGGCTCTCGCTGGGTATCGAGTGGGACTGACCATCGCTCCGATCATGCCGATTCCGCAGTGGCGCGAACAATACGGCCGATTGCTCTCGAACGTCGCCGACGCGGTGCGCGGCATCCCTGATCTCGACCTCACCGCCGAGATCATCACTCATCGATTCACGCCGTCCAGCAAGGACGTGCTGTTGAGTTGGTACCCGGGGACGAAGCTCGAGATGGACGAAAGTGCCCGCACGGCAAAGAGAAACAAGTTCGGCGGTGTGAAGTACGTCTACCCTAAGGACACGATGACCGAGATGCGTACGTGGTTCGTCGAAGAACTCGAGTCCGTGCTCCCCGACGCGCAGCTTCTCTACTGGACGTGAAGAAGCCCGGCTTCCACCTGCGTGCGGTGGAGGCCGGGCTGCGAAAGAGGAAGAATTACTTCATCTTTCCGAACGTGGCGTCGATGTCTGCCATCTCCATCTCGGCGGTCTGCTGAATCAGCTCCATGAGGTCGGTGTCCAGTCCGGGCGCGAACTCCTCCAGCCGTTCCGGTGAGATTTCCATCGGAGCGCCGGCGGGAGCCTGCTCGCTCGCATCGAGATTCGTGCCGTCCTTCGAAGGGGACATGCCCTGGAAGATGCGGCCGGCCTCGGATGCGCCGGTCAGGTCGAAGCTGTACTGCTTGCTCTGCAAACCGAGTTCGACCAACTTCTGGACCTCGGGGAACTTCTCGGCGTTGGTCTTGGGGATCGGTAGTGTCTTCTTCCAGTCGACACCCAGAGTCTCCAGTGCTTTCGCGTAGCCGTTCTCGTGAGCCTGGTCGCGCACGATCAGGTACGAAATGGTCGAGCGCGCAGCCTTGTTGGCGGTCATCTCGTACATGCGGCACTTCTGCAGGCGGCCGGTCGACTCGAGCATGAGGTTGTACATCAGGTCGAGGACCAGGTTGCCGGAGTTGTAGACGTAGCTACCGCTCCACGGGTTGCCGACGGAATCGACCGGCAGTGCGCCCTGTGCGCCGACGAGGTAATGGTGGATATTTCCCTGTGACAGTGCAAGATTCAGCGGAGTAGCTCCGCCGGCACCGGGAGTGTCGAGAGGATCGCTCACCTTGCCCTGGTACTCCGGCGAGCCGTCGAGCAGGCGTGAGATGGTGGTGCCGATCAACTCGACGTGGCTGATCTCCTCGGTGCCGATGCCCTGGATGAGGTCGCGATACGGCTTGGCTGCGGCACCGCGAAAGTTCATGGCCTGAAACAGGTACTGCATCATCGTGCGCATCTCGCCGAACTGTCCTCCGAGGCCCTCCTGGAGGGCGTTCGCGGCGGCGGGATCGGGCTCGTCGGTGGCGATATCGTGAATGAGTGATTGAACGTGCAGGTACATAAGAACCTCCGAATCGCGACCAGCAGAGTTGCTGCGCTCAACCAGTGGGTGCCCCGTATGTCTGCACTCGAACCCTGGGCCCCCCTCTGTATGGCCCCCGAGCAGGCGATCTATCCCCTGCCGAGTGCCCGGTGATTAATCGGGCTCGTAGAGGTCAGTACCCATGATCCCATCGGACTTCAGGAGTGACATGGCAATTCTGACGTACAACATGCACGTTTCTCTCGACGGCTTCATCGAGAATTCGGCAGGCAATCTCGACTTCTCCATGCCCGACGAGGAGTCTCATCGATTCTCGAACCGGCAGACGGAGGCCACTGCTGCTTTTCTCTTCGGGCGTCGACTGTACGAGGCCATGGAGGACTACTGGACGGATCCGCTACGGGCGGAGGGTGACGACGTCGAGGCGGAGTTCGCGCGACTGTATGTGGACACCCCGCGGATCGTCTTCTCCGACACTCTCGATTCGGTGGCCGACGGGTGCCGGTTGGTGCGCAGTGCCGACGCTGTCGCCGAGGTCAAGCGGCTGAAACGCGAGACCGAGGGGACATTGGCCGTGGGCGGTGCCGCATTGGCGGAGTCGCTGGTCGACGAGATCGATCAGTTCGAGGTCATCCTTCTGCCGACCATCCTGGGCGGTGGCAAACCGTACTTTCCGGTCGGTCACCATCTCGACCTGACACTCGCGGAGCAGAAGGTGTTCGCCGAGTCGGGGTGGCTGTATCTGCGTTACAGCGTGTCTCGCTGACATCTCGCAGGTACGGGCCGGATTGAGATACCCTCGCGGCACGACACCGGCGGGTGGTTCGTCCGCTTTGGTCGGTCCGGCCCACACCCAGCAGTTCAGACCCCGCGGAGGTCATCGATGCCGCACATGCCGCACTCCCACTCCGACGCGGACCCGGACGCGACCGACAGAGAGGCCGTCGTATGAGCGGTTGGCTCTGGGTCGTGATCCTGAACGCGATCACTGCGTCGGCGTATCTCGGGATCGTGCTGTTCATCGTTCGTGGGCTGCGTCGCACCGCCCAGCTTCGGAAGAATCGATTGGCGCTGGCAACCGCCGCCATCTTCACCACCTGCGCGGCTCACCATGTGTTGCATGCGGTTCACCTGCTCGCGGGGGCCGGGCACAGCGAACATGCAGGCGGCGGAACGATCGCGATCATGCGGGAGTCCATGGGCGGCGATCTGGATGTCGCAGTGACCCTGTCGACCGCGTTGGCGGGTGTTGTGTATCTCGGAATGCGCCGCTCCTACGGTCCACTGCTTCGCTCGCCGGCGATGTTCGACGATGCCAGTGAGGCTCGGTACCGTCAGCTCGCCGCGAATTTGCCCCACACGACGGTGTTCATCGTCGACCGTGACCTTCGATTCGTCCTGGTCGAAGGTGCCGATCTGGTCGCGGAGGGCTACGACCCGCGCCGGATGGAAGGGAAGTTGCTCGAGGACACGGTGCCAACGGAGGTCTTCGCGCACGTCGCTCCGTACTACCGGGCAGCTGTCGCAGGGGAGGAATCCTCCTTCGATTCCGTCAGCGCCGGGACCGGAAGAGTCTTCCAGGTTCGAGCCCGGCCGCTGCGCGACGAGGCCGATGCCATCGTCGGTGCCATGGTGCTGTCGGAGGACGTGACGGCCGAGCGTGAGGCGCGGGCGGAGCTGGATCGTGCGCGAGCATTCCGGGACGCCGTGTTGACCGCGTCGCCGGATATCGCGACGGTCGTCGACGTCGACACCGGGCACCTGACGTGGGCGTCGCGCAGCCTCCGCTCGTTGATCGGTACCGCGACCGCCGGTAATCCGGAGGGGCGGCCCGACGGAGATTCGACAGTCGACGGTGCCGAGGATTCGTCCGACATCGAGGTGCTTGTGGAGGACCTCGACATCGTTGCGGCGGCCGACCGGGCCGCTGCATCGTTGGCAGACGGGGAAAGCCTCACGACTCAGTACCGAGTGCGTGGCCTCGGCGGTGAGACCCGGTGGTTGTCGCGTCGAACCACGCCCTTTCGACGGGGGCCGTCGGGTGAGGTGCTGCAGGTGCTTTCGGTCCTCCGAGAGGTGACCGACGTCGTCGAGGCCGAGCGTGCTCTCGAACGTGCGGCGCTGCAGGATCCGTTGACGGGACTGCCCAATCGCATGCTGCTCTTGGACCGGATCGGCTCTGCGATCGATCGGGGCGCGCGCACCGGTATCGCGGCGGTGGTGCTGTTCTGCGACCTGGACGGTTTCAAGAGCGTGAACGACAGCGGCGGACATGCTGCGGGCGACGCGGTGCTGGTCGAGGTGGCACGGCGTCTGCGCGCGATACTGAGAAGCGACGACTTCATCGCCAGGGTGGGCGGTGACGAATTCGTCCTGGTCCTCGACGCCCAGATGGACGACCCGGCCTCGGACGCGGACGGACTCGCAGGCAGCGTGGCCGCGCGGATCAAGGCCGCGCTGGCCTCGGCCATCGAGTTCGAGGGACGGCAGTACGAGGTGTCGGCGAGCATCGGAATGGTGCTGGCCCGCAGGGGGGCCACAGCTCAGGATGTGCTTCGGGACGCGGATTCCGCGATGTACCGGGCCAAGCAGAGCGGCAAGGATCGGATCGAATTGTTCGACGATTCGGAGGAAAAGGTCGCGTCCGACGAACAGGCGATCGCGGGCACCGCACAATGAACGAATGACTCCAGCAGACCCCGGCAACTGGTGGACACTGCCCTCTCATCGATCGTGGCTCGACACCGAGTCGTCTCGACTTCTCGATTTCGGAACCACACTCGACCACCCCGCCGGAGGCGCGGCGTGGCTGGACGATCGCGGTAACCCCGACCTCGACCATCCGGCGCATACGTACATCACCGCTCGGATGGCGCATGTGCACTTTCTCGGGTCCGTGCAGGGCCGACCGGGTTCCCGCAGGAGAGCCGATCGCGTCTTCGACGGACTGTCGACCACGTTGCGGGACAGCACGAACGGCGGCTGGTTCGAGTCCAGTGCCGACGCGGCCTCGCCCGATGCAGTGAAATCGGCGTACACACATGCCTTCGTGGTGCTCGCCGCGTCGGCTGCCGCCGCGGTGGGTCACGCACGTGGCCGGGAACTTCTCGACGAGGCACTCGATATCGTCGACTCTCGGTTCTGGGACGAACGGTACGGAATGTGTTCGGACACCTGGACTGTCGACTGGTCCGAGCTCGATCCGTATCGCGGCATCAACGCCAACATGCACATGGTCGAGGCGCTGCTGGCCGCCGCCGACGCCGGTGCGCCCGAGCTCTGGCGCGAACGCGCACTGCGTTTCTGCGACAACGTATGTCGATGGTCCGCGGCCAACGGGTGGCGCATCCCGGAGCACTTCACGGCAGAGTGGATCCCGCAGCTCGAGTACAACCGCGACGACGTAGCGAACCAGTTCAAGCCCTACGGAGCCACTGTCGGCCACGGATTCGAGTGGGCGCGACTCCTCGTGCAGGCAAGTCTCGTTGCGGGCGGGCGAGACTACGTCGACGCGGCCGAGTCCCTCTACGACCGCGCTGCGGTCGACGGCTGGCAACCCGGACCGACCCCCGGGTTCGTCTACACGACCGACTGGGCAGGGCAGCCGGTTGTCACCGGTCGTCTGCACTGGGTGTTGTGCGAGGCGATCGGAGCGGCGGCGACACTCGCGCGCCACACCGGAGAAGCCCGGTACGGCAACGACTATCGAACGTGGTGGGACGTTGCGGCCGACCACTTCGTCGACCGCGTCGACGGCTCCTGGCATCACGAACTCGACTCCCACAACGTTCCAGCGTCGACGGTGTGGAGCGGCAAACCCGATCTCTACCACGCCGTCCAAGCGACGTGGATCAGCCGATATGCGCCGAACACGAGTATGTTGGCAGCGCTGATCACCGGCTGATGTCGGTGAGCGCTACAGCTGAAAAACCTTCCGATGGGTCTGTATTGTTTCCTCGTGCCCGAAGGTAGAAGACACGACGCCATCATCGACGCATCCGTCATCGTCACGATCGTGGCCCTCGGGGTCGTCGCGGCCGGCCTGCTGCGATCGCCGGAGTCCGCCGTTGTCGAGGGCGGTTCCTCGGTCGACTCCGAGCCGGTTCTGTTCGAGCCGGTCGAATATCCGGTGGACATCCCGGGCTGCCCGGAGGTCGAGCCGCCCCCGTCCGATGAGGGTGATCTGGTCATGTCGTCGTCGATCGTGGAAAGCACCCCGTCGTACGACGATCCCGCCTATCCATGGCTCACTTCGGGCAAGGCGGGTGCAATGTCCGACGCCGTCCTCGCCGCGCTACCGGCCGATGTCACCATCGTGTTGGCTGCTCCTTCCCAATCCGTGACCTTTCAGCCGGTCGACGACCTCGGCGATGCAGCACCGGACGGCTTCGAGCCCAGCACCAGCGCACGGGGAGAGCTGGCTCGGGCCGACTCGTCCGCCTACGCGAGTATCGACGTCCGACCGTCCGACACCGGTGTCCCCGCCTGTGTTGCAGGCGTTCTCGATGCGCGAACCACCGAACCCGACGGCACCGTCATCGATACCAACGACAATTGGTACGAGTACGGCGGTAAGCGAACGTACTTCAGGACGGCCACCACCTATCACCCCGACGGAACTCAGGTGACCGCCAATCTCACCGGCACATCGGCCGAATTCCCGCTCGAGACATCCGAACTGGCCACCGTCGCGGCGCTGCCGGATCTGCGACTCACGGTTCCGGCTCCGGCCGGAGCCTCCGCTCCTCGACAGGACTGCTACGTCTCTCCGAGCGAGCTCATGTCGGGCGAAACCGGCACCGTGGCCGACATTCGGGCCGAGTCCGTCGAGGCGGCGAACGCAGCGTTGACGAACACGTGGGAGTCGCTGCCGGGTGCGCCACCATTGAGCCGACCGATCGGGTCCCTCGTTCCCGGTTCGTACGGTTCGGGAGTGTGCACCGATCTCGAGGTCGTCGGCACCGATATTGCACTGTCGATTTCCGTGTCCGGGGGAGCGGCACTTCCGGTGGCGTTGGACCCTTACGATCCCGAGTCCGCGTACGGACCTGTCATCGATTTCCGCACTCTGCCCGACGGTTCGGTGGTCGAGCGCTACGACGTCGATATCGTGAACAGTCCCGTGTCCGAGGACGGAACCACGCAGCTCACTCGGTCGGTGACCGTGACCCGGCCGTCGGGAGTTCGGGTGTCGGTGCGATCGACGGTGGCTCTCGACCGCACCCAGTACGCACCACTGGTGTTGCCGGACCCGTTGCCCTTCGAGGTTCTCGATGCCGTGGCACTGGCGCCGATCGAGCAGTGGCCGTGACCATTTCGAGCCCGAACATCAGAGCCGGTGTCGCGGTGGCGGTTGCGGTCCTGTCCGTCGTCGCTGCGGTTCTCGTGATGACGATGCAGGACGTTCCTGCCGAACAGGCGTCGGACAGTCAGTCGATGACACCGACTTTCTCCGAGGAGACGACCACCACGCAGGCACCGTCCGGGCCCATCCTGGAACCGGGCTGGCAGATCGACGCCGAGACCGTCTACGGACGTGACTTCGCCGCATTTCGTTCTCCCGCAGCAGATCTGCAATACGACTCCAGTGTGACCGGAGTGATCGACGCCGGTGAAGTGCTCGTCACTGCCGTCGGCCTACCGAACCCGCGTTCGTACTCGGTGGATGCAATCGAGTTCGCCGCAATCGATGCCGACACCGGCGACGTCCGCTGGAAGGAGTCACCCGGCCCCGTCGACGAATGCGCGAGCGAGCCCGTGGGCAACGACGTCGTCTGTCTGGATTCGTATTCCGACGTGCCGTCGATCGTGAGGGTCGGCGTGGACGACGGGCAGGCGCGCAGAACGCCGATCCCCGAAGCCTGGTTTCCGTACGCCATCGAGAGTGACGGGACATCCGTCTTTCTGCTGGAGGGCAATCCCGAGGACGGCGAATCGGTGTTGCACGGGGGTTCCATCGATGCCCTCGACCGGATGTGGTCGCGCCCGATCACATCTTTCGCGGGGTGGGACGGTGTCGAGGGCCCGCTCGTTCACGTGTCCGACGGTCGTGGCCTCGTCACCCTCGGCGGCGAGGGAACGTTCTTCGATCCACGAACCGGTACGGCGGTCGAGGGTCTCGAATTGACCTCCGACGCAACCGTGGTCGACGAGGACGGTACCGAAGTGTGGCAACTGCGAGATCCGTACGCGCCCGAGACTGCCGTCGGCAACACCGTCTACGCGTTCGAGGAGAACGCACTCGTGGCCACCGCGAATTCGCGTGACGTGCGATGGCGGTGGCCACTTCCCGAAAGGTCCGACGGCTTCACGGAATCGGGTTCGATAATCGAGACCCGGTCGGGTGTGTTCTTCCTCGGAACCGGTTCGATGGTGCGTCTCGAATCGGTTCCATCATGACTGACTGATCGACCGAAACGGCGTCACGTAGAACTACTCGCGGTGTGGGGTCCGCTCACCGGTGTTGGGGTCGACGTCGAAGAGTTGGTCGGTGTTGTCGGGGGCGTAGACGACGGTGTTCGTTTCGAGGGCGCGTCGTTTGGCACCGTCTCGAACAGCGAAGAATCCGCCTGCGAACAACACGATCACGGCGATTCCGGCGACGATTGCCCATCCCTCGAATCCGCCTGCCAATGCGGCGATCAGACCGCCTGCGGCGGCGATCCCGGCGAAGATCAGTACGACGGCCAGCATGTTCTCGACTGCTCTGGCCCAGCTTGTCTTGGTAGGCCTGTTCTCGACCATAGGGGCAATTCCTTTCCATCAGCTCGGACGGCGGATACCCGAAAGCCCGTCGTCTAAGCCCCCGTGGTGCTACTGGGCCTTGCGTGCTCGATACGCGGCAACGGCTGCGCGGTTGCCGCACGTGGTGCTGCAGAACCGACGCGACCGGTTGCGTGAGAGGTCGAGCACCAGCCCGTTGCAGTCCGGATCGGCGCAGACGTCGAAGCGCGAGAGCTCGTCTGCCCGGATGACGTCGATCATGGCCATCGCGGTCTCGACAACGATGCGGGTCACGAGGGGACTGTCGTCGGCGACGGCATGGATATGCCAGTCGAGATCGCCGTGCCTCACCAGTCGGGGCAGGGCCGAGGACTCGGCGAGAAGACGGTTCACCTCGACCACGGCGTCGTCGCGGCTGCTGGTGAGCAGTGCGCGCAGGGTGGGCCGCAGCGCCCTCACCGCCTCGAGCTCGGCGTCGTCGCCGTCGAACCGGCCGGAGTACCCCTGTTCGGTGAAGAACTCGGCGAGCTGCTCCCGCGTGGTCAGCGTGTCCGGGTCCTCGGCCGAATTGACCAAGGCCACGGCGGACAGCAACGACAATTCCGCGTCATGAGCAAAAAGCATGTTGACACCTTACCAAGTCACTCCCTACTGTCACATGTCATGACGGCTTACACTCATGACGCGCAGGTGAACCTCGCGGCCACCCACGACGCTGCGGCGCGGTCGCGTCGACTCTCGGGACTCGGTTTCGCGCTGCTTTCTGCGGCGTCCTTCGGCCTCTCCGGGTCGCTCGCCACGGGACTGCTCGACGCCGGCTGGACGGCCGGGGCTGCGGTGACCGCGCGAATCCTGCTGGCGGCGGCCGTCCTGCTGATTCCGTCGATTCTCGCGTTGCGTGGGCGATGGAGCCTGCTGGCGAAGAACTGGAAGCTGCTGCTCGCCTACGGAGCTTTTGCGGTGGCAGGCTGCCAGCTCGCGTTCTTCAACGCCGTCGGACGGATGGAGGTGGGGGTGGCGCTGCTGATCGAGTTCACCTCGCCTGTGGCCGTGATCGGCTGGATGTGGTTCCGTCACCAGCAGCGACCGGGTCGGCTGACTGTGGTGGGCGCACTGCTGGCCGCGATGGGTCTGGTGCTGGTGCTCGACCTGATCTCCGGTGCCGACGTCGACACCGTCGGTGTGCTGTGGGCGCTGGGCTCGATGGCCGGTGCGGCCGTCTACTGGGTGCTGTCGGCGGACGAGAGCAACGGACTCCCGCCGATCGTGCTCGCCGGGGCCGGCCTGCTCACCGGTGGTCTCATCCTGTTGGTCGCAGGGCTGATCGGTATCGTCCCGTTCGCCGCCCCGCTCACCG
Source organism: Rhodococcus sp. 05-339-2 (assembly GCF_002258965.1). NCBI lineage: Bacteria > Bacillati > Actinomycetota > Actinomycetes > Mycobacteriales > Nocardiaceae > Rhodococcus > Rhodococcus sp. 05-339-2. The sequence goes on along the minus strand of NZ_NOYW01000006.1, from coordinate 80,482 downwards.
ACGTCACCTTCGTCGATGCGGTTGTGCCGTGGTGGGTCCCGATCATCGGCCTCGGCGTCGTGACGGCCGCACTGGCCTACGTCCTCGGGATCGCCGCGGGCCGACGGCTCGGGTCACGGTTGGCGTCGTTCATGGGATTGATGGAAGTCGTTGCCGCACTTGTGTTCGCGTGGTTGCTGCTCGGTCAGGCTCCGGCGCCGATCCAATTGGCCGGTGGCGCACTGGTTCTGCTCGGCGTGGTCGTCGTCAAGTCCGGCGAGCGAGCCACGGCGGAGGAGCCGGTGGAGCCGCTGCAGAGCAGGCCGTGACCTGACGGTCAACCGTCGACGCGGCCGAAGACCACGGCGGCCAGGATGGTGTGGGCGCTGGCGATCACCGAATCCAACGGTTCGCGCTCGGGAGAGAGCAGCCATTGTTGGGCGATGGTGAGGACCGCGCCCACCAGGCCCATGGCCAGTGTTCGACGGTTCGGCCCGGCGAGCCCGTGGCCGGAACCGACCGCCTCGGCCACCTGGAGCACGGTCTCCGAGAACGAGGTCGTGGTCTTGCGGTAGAGCGCATCGACGGTGGACGAGACCCCGAGAATCTCGACGAAGGCGATGCGCGCAGATTTCGGATTCTCGGCGACGAAGGTGAAGAAGCCGGTGAGAGCGGCTCGGAGCACCTGTTCGGTGGAGTCGGCCTCGGCGGCGGCACCGGCCAGGATGTTCTCGCGCATGGCGTCGGTGGCGCGGGCGTAGGTCGCCATCAGCAGGTCCTCGCTGTTGGTGAAGGACTCGTAGAAGTAGCGCTTGGTCAGGCCCGCCTCGCTGCACACCTTCTCCACGGTTGCGGTCCGGTAGCCGGTGGTGCCGAAGACTTCGACGGCTGCATCGAGCAGGCGAATCCGACGCTCCTGCTGCCGCTGCCGAGGATCGGCACCTCGGTAGGTGCGGCCGACTTCACTGTGAGGGATGGTCACAGACAGATCTTGACACCGCTCGGTATCAGATGCAAAGTGTTCGCAGACAGGCATTCCGATCGAGGGGGAGCACATGGCGGCGTCGACGCTACGGAACAAGGTCGTTCTGATCACCGGGGCGGCACGGGGGATCGGTGCCGCGACGGCGCGGGCGCTCGCCGGCCGAGGTGCCCAGCTGATCCTCGTCGATGTCGACGAAGCCCCGCTCCGTGAGGTCGCGGCCCAGTTGAAGGCAACCGCGTTCGTCGCCGACGTCCGGAACCTCGACGACATGCAGCGGGCCGTCGACGGCGGAATCGAGGCGTACGGCGGCATCGACCTGGTGCTCGCGAACGCCGGAATCGCCAGCTACGGATCGATCATGCGGGTCGATCCCGCCACGTTCCAACGTGTCATGGACATCAACGTGATGGGCGTGTTCAACACCGTCCGCGCCGCGCTGCCGTCGCTCATCGAACGCAACGGCTACGTCCTCGTCGTCTCCTCGCTGGCGGCGTTCACCCCGTGCCCCGGCCTGGCCGCGTACAACGCCAGTAAGGCTGCAGCAGAACACTTTGCGAATGCGCTCCGGCTCGAGGTCAACTATCGAGGCGTCGACGTCGGCTCGGCACACATGGCCTGGATCGATACGCCGATGGTGCAGGACGCCAAGTCCGACCTCACCGCATTCCAGGATCTGCTCGCGGTGCTCCCGGGCCCGCTGGGCAAGACGATGACCGTCGACCAGTGCGTCGATGCCTTCGTCGACGGCCTGGCCAAGCGCAAGCGTCGCGTCTACGTGCCGCGGTGGGTGGGAGCTGCGTCGTGGTTCAAAGCCGTCATCACCTCGCGGGTCGGCGATCGCAGCATGCTCGAACACGTGCCGACGATCCTGCCGAAGATGGACGAGGAAGTGGCCCGCCTCGGCAGGTCCGAGAGCGCTCGCAACAAGACCAGCTGATCGAAAGACATCGAAGGAATCGTTGACATGACTGCCGTACTGCCCACTCCCGAGGTCGACGTCCTCATCATCGGTGCCGGCCTGTCCGGGATCGGTGCCGCGCGCCACCTCGGGCACGATCTGCCCGGCAAGACCTACGCAATTCTCGAGAGCCGCGGTGCTATCGGGGGAACGTGGGATCTGTTCCGGTACCCCGGAATTCGCTCCGACTCCGACATGTACACCCTCGGATACAGCTTCAAGCCGTGGATGGGGGAGAAATCCATCGCCGACGGCACCGACATCCGCAACTACATCGTCGAGACCGCGCGAGAAGCAGGCGTCGAGAAGCACATCCGGTTCCATCACAAGGTGGTCGCTCTCGAATGGTCGTCCGAGCAGCAGTTCTGGACGGTGACCGCGCATCGAAGCGATACGAACGAGACGGTCACGGTCACCGCGTCGTTCGTGTTCTCCTGCAGCGGCTACTACGACTACGACAAGGGCTTCAGTCCCGAGTTCGCCGGACAGGACAAGTTCGGCGGCCAGGTGATCCACCCGCAGCACTGGCCCGAGGATTTGGACTGGTCGGGCAAGAAGATCGTCGTGATCGGCAGTGGTGCCACGGCAATCACGTTGGCCCCCAATCTGGCTCGCGATGCCGAGCACGTCACGCTGCTGCAGCGCTCGCCCAGCTACGTCCTCTCGCTTCCGTCGCAGGATCCGATTGCGCTGACCCTTCGCAAGCGCCTGCCGAAGAAATTGGCGTACAGCGCCACTCGGCTCAAGAACGTGTCCATGGCGATGCTGATCTACACCCTGAGCCAGAAGTATCCGGAGTTCATGAAGAAGCGGATCCGGACGATGCAGGAAGGGTGGCTGCCGAAGGGATACGACCTCGACACCCACTTCACCCCGTCCTACAACCCGTGGGATCAGCGGCTGTGCCTGGTGCCCGACAACGATCTGTTTCGCTCGATTCGCAAAGACGAGGTCTCGATCGTCACCGACCACATCGACACGTTCACCGAGACCGGACTGAAGCTGAAGTCCGGCCAGCACCTCGATGCCGATATCGTCGTCACCGCAACGGGATTGAATCTGTCTGCATTGGGCGGCGCGGCGTTCCGCGTCGACGGCAAGGACGTCGACCTGCCCAGCACCATGGCCTACAAGGGCATGATGCTCACCGGTATCCCCAACTTCGCCTTCGTCGTCGGATACACCAACGCCTCGTGGACGCTCAAAGCCGACATGGTCTCGAACTACGTGATGCGACTGCTCGCGCACATGGACGAGAAGGGATACAGCACCGTCGAACTCGAGCGCGACCCGTCCATCGACGAAGAACCGTTCCTCGACTTCGCCGCGGGCTACGTTCTGCGGGCGGTGGACAACTTCCCCAGGCAGGGCAGCGAGACCCCGTGGAAGCTGCGCATGAACTACTTCCGCGACCTTCCGGTACTGCGCTACGGCAAGGTGGTGGACAAGGCCATGAAGTTCGGCCGTCCGCGCGCGAAGGTCTCGGTCGGATCCTGACGGGAATTGTTTCGGGTCGAGTGTGTTGGTTCTCGATATGAAAATTGGAATCATCGGAAGTGGACTGATCGGCGGCACCCTCGTTCGGCGTTGGGCGGCGCTCGGTCACGAGATCAGATTCTCGAATTCACGTGACCCGGAAACGCTGGCGGACCTGGCAGCGGAGACCGGAGCGACGGCCGTCTGGGCCGCGGAGGCCGCGCAGGACGCAGACCTGGTGCTGCTGAGCATTCCGCAGAAGAACGTTCCCGATCTCGCTCCGGGAATTGCTTCCACCCGCAAGCCCGGGGCCCCGATCATCGAGACCAACAACTACTACCCGCAGCAGCGGGACGGGTTGATCGAGGACATCGAGGGTGGGACGCCCGAAAGCGTGTGGGTCTCCCAGCAACTCGGCGAGCCGGTCATCAAGGCGTTCAACGGAATCTGGTACAAGCACCTGCTCGAGAAGGGTGTGCCCGCCGGGACCAGAGGTCGAATCGCACTACCGATCGCAGGCGACGACGACGATTCGAAGAAGCTTGTGTTCTCGGTCATCGACGAGCTCGGATTCGACCCCGTCGACGGCGGAACCCTCGCCCAGTCGTGGCGTCAGCAGCCGGGAACGCCGTCGTACGGCAAGGACTTCGGAATCGACGCCCTCGTCGAGGCGCTGGGTCAGGCGACCGACGAACGCAGTGCGGAGTGGAAGGCCTGAACGAGGTTCTCGCGTTACCGGACGCGACCCTCGCGGAGTGTGCGCTCCGCGAGGTCGCGTAGCGGGCCGGTCAGGCTGGAATCGCCCACCCGGCACGAGTGCTCACCAACCGACACACTCCACACGAAGGTGTCGCGGGCGTTGGACTCGGCCGGATCGGCGGCCTGCTGATCGGCGATGTACGGCTGCGCGGCCTCGACCAACGACTGCCATTCCGGCTCGTCGGTCTCGACGACGCCGCGCTTGGACATCCCGGCGACACCACCGGTTCGCAGTACCTCGATGCGCAGGCTCATCTGCTCTCGATCACACCCGATCGTCGCTCGGCTTCGGTAGGGACTCGAGCCCTGTTGTCTTCACCCCCACGGTAGACCAACCCGTGGCCACGGCCTCGGCAACGTCGGAACCGGCTCCGAATCGCTTGGTTGCTGCGGCGAGCGTCGCGGCCGAGAACCCGGCGAAATCGACTGTCGGGGACAGTCCGCCGACGGTCATCGTGTCGAACCAGACCTGCCCGATGCGGTCCCAGGCCGGACCTCCGAGCGTGGTGGCCGCAACGGCGAACGCGCGGTTCGGGATGCCCGAATTGATGTGCACGCCACCGTCGTCCTCGGTGGTGACGACGAAATCGTCCATGCTGGCCGGCTGCGGATCCTTGCCGAGCACATCGTCGTCGTAGGCGGTTCCGGGCTCGAGCAGCGAGCGCAACGCCTTACCTTGCACTGCAGGCAGGAACAGGCCTTCGCCGATCAGCCACGAGGCGTCCTCGGCGTTCTGCCCGGCTGTGTACTGCTCGACCAATGCGCCGAACACATCGGAGATCGACTCGTTCAGCGCGCCGGCCTGGTCCTTGTACTCGAGCGGGGTGGTGTACTGCGTGAACCCGTGCGCGAGTTCGTGTGCGATGACGCCCAGCGAGACGGTGAATCGAGCGAACACCTCACCGTCACCGTCGCCGAACACCATGCGCGAGCCGTCCCAGAACGCGTTGTCGTAGTCCTGGCCGTAATGCACGGTCGCGTCGAGGGGCAGGCCGCTTCCGTCGAGACTCGAGTAGCCGTAGACCTCGTCGAAGAACGCGTATGTGGCACCGAGGCCGTCGTACGCCTCGTCGGTCGCGGCATCGCCCGTGGGATCCTCGCCCTCGGCACGTACCTGCCGGCCGGGTAGATCACGAGTGGACTGCGCGTCGGAGATCGTGCGCTCGAGCGTGCCGCCGGTGCGCGGGGCGATGGCGGTGCGAGCCTGCACCACCTCGCGGCCTGCGCGCATCTCACGATCGGCGAGCAGAGTGGCGCGAGCACCCGGCCCCTGCAGCCGCTCGAGCAGAAACGGTGGAACTACAGAATGAAACGTCATACGCGGTGACCCCCTAGGTCCGTGGCATGTGCGGTGATGGTCCCCAGTGTGCACGAGCTCACCGACACATCTCGGTGAGCTCGAACGAAACAGGTCAGCCGCGCATCGCCGACAGGTCGATTCCCTCCACCTCGCTGGGCGGACGGATCGCCGTCAATGTCGCCCAGTTGCGGGCCAACAGCGACGCGTCGGAATCGTCGTCCTCGGCTCGGATCTCGTCGAAACGAACGGTGACGAAATCCTCCCCGCGATCGCCTATTTCGGCCTGGACCGCGCCGTAACGGGCCAGAGATGCGGGCACGATTCCCGCCAACTCCGCGAGCGGAACGTCCGGGACGTTGACGTTGACGACGGCATCGGACGGGCCGTGGGACATCATCCACGTCACCGCGATGCGGGCCACGTGCTCGGCCGTCGCCCAATGGGTAGGCTCCGTGGCGATCGACGACAGCGCCATTGCCGGGACCCGATGAGTGAGTGCCGTCAACGCGGCTCCGACCGTGCCCGAATGCAGTACGGCGGCACCGGTGTTCGGTCCGTGATTGATTCCGGAGAGCACCAGATCCGGGGGGTCGCCGAACGCCCCGCGGGTGGCCACGAACGCGATGAGAGCGGGTGACGCCTGCACCGCGTAGGCCGGGACGTCGGGAAGGCCGGCAATGGCGACGGATCCGATACCGAGGTGATCGTCGACGCCCATGCCCGTCAAGGACGCGCTGGCCCCGCTGCGCTCCTCGTGCGGCGCGGCGACGACGACGTCGAGACCGGCTTCCACTGCCACGCGTGCGAGCAGGGCGATGCCCTCACTGGACACGCCGTCGTCGTTGGTGATCAGGGCTCTCATTTCTTGCCTGCCTTCTCGTACGGACGAACCTCCACCGCTTCGGTGAGGCCGAGAACCAGGTCACGTCGCCCGCTACCAAGGCCACGGCGCGTGACGTTGGCCGTGCCCGCTCCGCCGCCGAGTCGCAACGCCTCGGGGACCGACAGTCCCTGAGCCAGCCCCGCGGCGATGCCTGCACTCATCGAATCGCCTGCTCCGTGGTGATCGACCATGCGCAGCCCCGGCGTGACGATCTCGAGCACGTCGCCGTCGACCAGCGCCAGGGCCGGATCTCCGGCCCGCGAGATCACGACGATCTCCGCGCCGTCGTCGTGCATCTGCCGCATCGAGTCGATCAGGTGCGCCGGGTCCTCGGACTCGGCCCGGCCGTCGGCGATGAGGTCCTCGTGGCTGACCTTGAGCACCGTCAGGCCGCCGGCGAGCGCGGCGATCATGGTCGGTCCGGAGAGGTCGGCCACCACCGTCTTGCCCAAGGCGGTGAGGTCTGCGCACAGCCGCTCGTACACCTCGGACGGAACGATGTCGTCTTCGTGCGGTCCGCCGAGAATGGCGACGTCGCTGCGGGCACCGGCTGCGAGGGCGGCGCTGAACAGGTCGTCGAGGGCGTGCCGAGCCAGCGGCGGCGGGTCGACGGTGGCCAGGATCTCGCGCTCACCGCTGCGGCGATCGTGAACGTACGAGCCGCTCTCCTGGCCGATGTCGACGGAGACGACGGTGATGCCCTCCCGCTCGACGATGTCGCGAAGAATGCCCCCGATCTCGCCGCCGAACACTCCCGTCAGTGTTACGTCGAGGCCGAGCACCGTGGCCATCCGGGCGATCCAATGGCCTTGGCCGCCTGCGTGCACGTGCAGTTCGGTGTTGCCGTTCGGGGCTCGGTCGAGGGTCACCGTCAACAGGGGGGATGGGGCGAAGACGAGAGCACTGAGTTCGCGAGGGGAGGGAGGCATCGAGGGCGAATGCCCGATATGTCAGGTCCGAAACGGCAAGCACGTCAGAAGCGACGACGCAGGCGCATTCCGATCGGGCGGCCGTCGGGGTCGACGAACAGCCGGTACGCGAACGCAGCGAGTCGCTGCTGCCAGACGGGCGGCACGGAGATCTCGTGTCGGCGCAGCCTGCCGGTCGGGCGCGGGCCCGAGGACGGGTTGCGGTGCCATTCGTCGAGTGCCGTCGCACAGGCCGAGATCGCATCGAAGAACTGCTGTGGATCCACCAGGTCGGCGTCGTCACCATCGGCCCGGCCGAGGTGTTCGCGAATGAGCTCCAGGCGCAGGTTGCGGGCATGGGTACGGGCACCGTCGCCCAGGCCTGCGGGGTCGAGGGGCTCGCGGGTGTCGCGTTCTTCGTCGACGATGGCCGCCGTCAGCTCCGAATCATGGGTCCACGAACGACGATTGAAGTTGTCCGAGCCCACCGCGGTCCACACGTCGTCGATGATGCAGACCTTCGAGTGCACGTACACAGGTATTCCGCGGTCGTTCTCGATGTCGAGAACCAGTACGCGATCACCTCCGGCAGCGCGGATGACCTCGAGCGCGGCCGAGTGCCCCAGCAGCGCAGAGGGAATGGTCAGTGCGCTGTCGTCGTCGAGGTGCTTGGGAACCACCACCACCAGCTTCAGGTTCGGCTTGCGACGCAACGCAACCGCGAACACGCGGGCGACGTCGACCGACCACAGGTACTGATCCTCGATGTAGATCAATTCGGTGGCGCGGTCGAGTGCCTTGGCGTACGCCCGGGCTGCACTGCGTTCGCCCTTGGTCGCGAACGGGTAGGCGGGACGCCGCCTGGGGTAGGTGCGCAACAGCTGCACCGAGCACGTGCCCCGAGGTTCCGGAGCCGGTGCCGCAGGCGGCAGTTCCGACGGCTCACGCGTCACGCCTCGGATCATGTCGGGTATCGCGTGCCAGGGCAGTCGGGACAGGGCTGCGGGATCCTCCCACCGCTCGCGAAAGACGTCCTCGACGTCCCGCACCGCCGGGCCCTCGAGCTGCACCTGCACGTCGTGCCAGGCCGGGATCTCCCCGTACTCGGGCGGGAAGGGGCGTGAGATCGGATCACCGAAATGATCGGCGTCGTCGCGTCGGGCACGGGCCAGATCGATTCCGCCGACGAACGCGATGTCGGGCAGATCTTTCCTGCCGTACCGCACGACCACGAACTTCTGGTGGTGGCTTCCGGTCACCAGCACGCGCTGGTCGAGGATCACCTCGCCACCGGCCTCCTCGAGGCGAAGGGCGAGCTTGCGATTCTTCGGTCCGGTGAAACCGAGCGTCTCGATGTGCGAGCGCCACACCATGCCTTTGACGACACCACCGCGGTGCGCGACGTCGGCAAGTGCATCCTCGACGGTCACGCCGTCGTCGGTGAGCATCTGCTCCGGGTCGCCGCGCCAATCGGTGAAGAGCACCAGATCGTCGCGCTCGGTCTTCTCGAGCGCCTTCGCCAACGCCGCGAAGTACGTCTTGCCGTGCACGAGATTCTGGACGCGGTTGCCCTCGGTCCAGGCCGTGATTCGAGTGTCGTCGTTGCCGCGTTCGGTGGCAGTGAGGAACCACGGATGAGCGGGGTCGAAGTGCCGCTCCGGAGAGATCAAGGCTGAGGAGGATCGGCCGAGGCTTTCGGAAACACGGTCGACGACGCGCCGGATGCGCTGCACTATCACGACCGCATCATTTCATCCGGTTTGAAGCACCGAGAGGGCGGGCACCCGAGCGTCATGACTCAGGTACCCAACGTCACGCTCAGAAACGGCAAGCAGATCCCGCAGCTCGGTTTCGGCGTGTTCCAGATCGATCCCGACGAGACAGCGAAGGCTGTCGAAACGGCGCTAGAAATCGGCTACCGCCACATCGACACGGCCGAGATGTACGGCAACGAGAAGCAGGTCGGCGAAGGTATTCGCAACTCCGGCCTCGACCGCGAGTCGGTCTTCGTCACCAGCAAGCTCAACAACGGCTTCCACAAGCCCGACGATGCGCGAACCGCATTCGACAAGACCCTCAGCGACCTCGGAACCGACTACGTGGACCTCTTTCTGATCCACTGGCCGCTCCCGACTCGCTACGACGGCGACTTCGTCTCCACCTGGAAGACGTTGGAGGAGTTCGTCGCCGACGGGCGCGCCCATAACATCGGCGTATCCAACTTCCAGCCGGCCCACCTCGACCGGTTGGCCGAGGAGACCGAGACTGTCCCCGCGGTGAACCAGATCGAGGTGCACCCGTACTTCGTCAACAAAGACGTGTGGGCCTACGGCCGTGAGCACGCCATCCCCACCGAGGCGTGGTCGCCGATCGCTCAGGGCAACGTTCTCGACGACCCCGAACTGAAGCGAATCGCCGACGCGACAGGCAAATCCGTCGCTCAGGTGGTGCTGCGCTGGCACATTCAGCGGGGCAACATCATCTTCCCGAAGTCGGTGACGCCGGAGCGTGTCAAGGCCAACTTCGAGATCTTCGACTTCGAGCTCAGCTCCGCCGACGTCGACGCCATCACGGCCCTGGACAAGGGCGAACAGGGTCGTAACGGCCCGAACCCGGACACCTTCGACATGATTCCGGACTAGATACCTCGAACTGTGGGCTCGAACGTTGTCGATACGTTCGAGCCCACAGTCGCGTCACGGGATTTAAGTCACGGAATCTGTATCACGGGGTCGTGAGTGCGGATCCCGTTGCTGCGGTGACCTCTTCGGAAGTGACACCGGGTGCGAGCTCGGCCAGTGCGAGGGTACCGTCGCCGACGACGTCGATGACGGCGAGGTTGGTGATGATGCGATTCACGACGCCCTGTCCGGTCAACGGCAGAGTGCATGCGTCGAGGATCTTCGGGTTTCCGTCGCGGTCGGTGTGTTCCATGACGACGATGACGCGCCGGGCACCGTGCACGAGGTCCATCGCACCGCCCATGCCCTTGACCATCTTGCCGGGCACCATCCAGTTGGCGAGGTCGCCGGTGCGTGAGACCTGCATACCGCCCAACACGGCGGTGTCGATGTGGCCGCCGCGGATCATGCCGAAGCTCAACGACGAATCGAAGTACGCGGCACCGGGATTGACGGTGACCGTCTCCTTGCCCGCGTTGATGAGATTGGCATCGACCTCGTCCTCGGTGGGGTACGGCCCGGTGCCGAGGATGCCGTTCTCCGAATGCAGGGTGACCTTGACCGCGTCGGTGAGGTACCCCGGGATCAACGTCGGCAGTCCGATGCCGAGATTGACGTACTCCCCGTCGACCATTTCCGCTGCGGCGCGTTCGGCCATCTGGTCGCGTGTCCACCCTGTATTCATGCGCGAACTCCTGAACTGACGGTGCGCTTTTCGATGCGCCTGTCCTGTGGCCCGGTGTGCACGACACGTTGGACGAATACTCCGGGAAGATGTACGTGGGCCGGATCGATCTCGCCCGGCTCGACGAGATTCTCGACCTGCGCGATGGTGATCTTCCCGGCCATCGCGGCGAGCGGGTTGAAATTCATCGCGGTCTTGTCGAACACGAGATTGCCTGCGGTGTCGCCGATCTCGGCGTGCACGAGCGCGAAGTCGGCGTTGATCGACTCCTCGAGAACGTAACGCTTGTCGCCGAACACTCGGGTTTCCTTGGGCGGCGACGCGATCGAGACGGAACCATCGGCGTCGTAGCGCCACGGCATTCCGCCGTCGGCGATGGGGCTGCCCACTCCGGCCGGAGTGAAGAACGCGGGAACACCGTTGCCGCCGGCGCGAAGTCGCTCGGCGAGCGTGCCCTGCGGTGTGAGCTCGACCTCCAGTTCGCCGGCGAGGTACTGGCGGGCGAACTCCTTGTTCTCACCGACATACGACGCGGTGACACGGCGAATGCGTCCGGCTGCCAGCAGGATTCCGAGCCCGTAGCCGTCGACGCCGCAGTTGTTGGAGAACACTTCGAGCTCGGTGGCGTCGGTGTTCGCGATGGCCTCGATGAGGGCGTCGGGGATGCCGCACAATCCGAAGCCACCGACCGCGATGGTCGCTCCTCGGCCGATGTCCGCGACCGCCTCGGCGGCGGACGCGTAGGTCTTTCCAGTCACTTGCAGCTCCTGATGTGTTCGTTGAGCAAACGTTGCACCCAGTGAACCTGAGCTGTGCATTTGGATGCGGAGAATGCTGGCTTTTGCTCGTTCGGTGAACGGATGCGGGCTCGGCGTCCACTGAGTGGACGTACTATGGGGAGGTGACCTCAGCGGAAGCCAACGCAAGTGTGATCGGCAAGATCTGTTCGTTGCTGCGCGCGGCGGGAAGCGAGGAGCCGTCGGGTGCCTCGACCACCGCGCTCGCTCGGGCGACCGGTATCGCGCGACCGACTGCACATCGCCTCTTGGCGTCTCTGGCCGACCAAGGGTTCATCGACCGCGACGCCGCCACCGGCCACTGGTCACTGGGCCCGGAGATCTACCTGCTCGGGTCGATGGCGGCATTGCGCTACGACATCACCGACCAGGCTCGAAAGATAGTGCAGGCGTTGGCTGCCGAGAGCGGAGAGAGTGCGTTCCTGTCGGTCCGGCGCGGAGCGGAGACCGTGTGCCTGCTTCGAGTGGAGGGGAGCTTTCCGCTGCGTTCGCACGTGTTGTACGAGGGGATTCGGCTCCCGCTCGGGGTGGCGTCCGCAGGTCTGGCCATTCTCGCTCACCTTCCCGATCGGGAGGTGGACGAGTACCTGGGTGGAGTCGACTTGGTTCCCGAGTGGGGAGAGACGCACTCGGACAACGCGATTCGACATCGAGTGGGACTCACCAGGACAACAGGCTTCGCCGTGAACCCTGGATTGCTGGTGGAGGGCAGCTGGGGTCTCGGTGCTGCCGTGTTCGACCGTGCCGGAGGTCCTGCGTGGGCGCTGAGCCTGACGGGTGTCGAGACGCGATTCCGTGATGATCGACGACGTGAGCTGGGCAAGCTGCTGCTCGACGCCGCCCATCGACTCACCGTGCAACTGGGGGAGCGTCCCAGCCCCGGCTAACTGTCCATCTCTTCGAGAATGTCCGCGGCGTCCTGACTGCCTGCTGTGGCCAACCTCTGCAACTCCTCGCGGTCGCCGCGTTCACCGGCGAGCTCGACGATGATGTCGACGGCATCGCTGCTGCCCGCATCGGCGAGAGAGCGGAGTTCGTCGAGGTCGTTTCGAGAACCTGCGAGTTCGACCAACTGGTCGAGGGCGTCGTGATCGCCCTCGTGTGCCCGAGCTCGCAACTCGGCCATCTCGGACGCCGTGGAATCAGGCTCGCTCATGGGGTGGAGTGTAGAACGACGCGGCGAACAATGGCAGGTCAGTCGCCTGCTGTTCGGCTCCAGCATTCTTGTCGGTGGCCCGGGTTACTGTTCTTCTTGTTCGAACAGGCGTTCTTGTTTCGGCTCACCGGGGGGTGAAAGATGGGTGCTGTACCGACCGTGTCACTGGAGGCGTTGACCGCTGCCGCGCGTGCGGAGAATCGGCAGGCGGCCCGCAAGATCACCGCCTGTTACGAGGTCCATCGGAGCTGGATCACCCTCGACGCCGAACACAAGCATTACAGCCGGTACGGGCGCACCGAAATGGCCGTCGCGTTGGGGTGCTCGGCGACGGTCGCCGAATCGTGGGTTTCCGTCGGTGTCGCTTTGCACACCCGACTCCCACTGCTACGGAAAGCATTCGAGGGCGGGGAGATCGACCTTCCGCGGGTGCGGACGGTGTGCCGGATCCTCGACAACCTCTCCGACGACATAGTCACCTCCGTCGAAGCCGAGGTCGTCGAAGCAGCCCGCCGGTTGTCGCCGGGTCCACTCGAGAAGGAGATCTGGGACATCCTGGTCCGGGTCGCCCCGGAAGAAGCATCAGCGCTGCGGGAGTTCGCGAAGAGGTTCCGGACCGTCACCTACACCCCGGCCGGGGAGCTGGCGCGGATCCGGGCGGAGTTGACCGCTCCGGAAGCTGCCGCTGCGTGGCAGTTGCTCGAGGAGATGGCCGACACCTTGTGCCCGAAAGATCCGCGCGGGAAGAAGGAACGCCTGTGTGATGCGTTCATGGCCCGGATGCACGGTGAACCCCGCTTGGTGTGCCTGTGCCGACGGGAGGACTGCCCCAAGGCGGGTGCGGTGTTGCCCGATCGGCGGGTGCCGTTGACGATGGTCACCGTCGATGTAGCCACCTTGATCGGGTTGCTTGCGAACCCGGCGTATCTGGCCGGGCACGGTTCCATCGATCCTGATCTCGCTCGGGAGTTGGCGCGCAGCAGTCAGTGGCAGATCCTGCTCACCGACGCGGTCACCCTCGCCGAGAAACTCGGGCTGGCTGTGCAGAACCCGGAGACCGGGGAATGGGAACGAACACCGAAAACCCGAGCTCGGGAACAGGACCCAGAGTCGGCAGCGACAGCGGACACGGACACGGACGCGGACTCAGGGACGAACACTGCGTCGGGAAGACGCGCTACCGAGACCCACAGCCGCACCGACAGCAACCCGGAGCCCGAGACCGAGGCCGAGTCGGAACCTGAGACCGAGGCCGAGTCCTGCTTGACCACAAGCACTTCCGATGATGTCGACACCGATGCGACCACTGTCCCGGAGGCGGATCCGTCGGACGGATCCGCTGCGCGCGGTGAGCCTGACATCGAATCAACCACCCCAGCTGCACCGGTGTCGGCAGCTCAATCTGCATCCGACCCGGGAACCGATTCCGGCAGTGACTCCGACGCAGCGCAAGCTCCTGGGCCCATGCTCTCACCGGAGTCCGGCACTGCACCCGACCGAACCGAAACAGGCTCTGCTCCAGAGCGACCCGGGACGGTCCCGCCGACATCAGCACCACCACCGACAACGGGCCCCACGCGAGGAACAATTCTCGCGCCGGAACCGGGGACGGCGACATCACCGACTTCGATGCACGACCAGACGGAGAATCATCAGACGGAGGATCCCGCGGGGGACACCTCTGCCCATTCAGCTCCTTCCGAGACCGAGACCGAGACCGAGACCGAGACCGAGACCGGGGCAGGCGCGGACAGGCAACGGCGGACGCAATCGCTGGCCTCCGCCGCAGCGCTGTTCTGTACCCACACTCCCGTCGGCCGGGGCACACGGCACAGCTCTGCCCTCGACCTGCCCTTCGCAATCCGGCCCAACAACCGCACGATCCACACATCGGTCACCCGCACACCCGGGGGCCTCTATCTCGGCAACGCCTCCCTTGCCGCCGCACTCGAAGCCGCCATCGCCGCCGACCCCACCCTCGGCAAGTCGGTACCCCGCGACCCACTCACCGACCGGGCCCTGATCTACCGACCCGATGCCCTCACCGCCGCAGCGGTCCGGTTCCGCGACAAACACTGCCGCTTCCCCGGCTGCCACCGCCCCGCCGCCCGCTGCCAACTCGACCACGTGAACCCGTTCGACCACAGCAACCCCCTCGGCGGCGGCTGGACCACCGTCAACAATCTGCAGTGCCTGTGCGAGTACCACCACTGCGTCAAGACGGCCGGCTACTGGAAAGCCGTCATGCTCCCCGGCGGAGCGATCCTGTGGACATCGACCTCGAAGACCACCCGAATCACCCTGCCCGCCAACAGCACCGCCGTTCCCATCCTCGGCAACGACCTCAGACCACACATCCCCACCCAACCGAGAAGATCCGGCATCATCGCCTACCCCGACCCGTCAGACAACCAACAGCCCGAGACAGACGACACGGCAGCACCGCCGTTCTAGGCGATGCTGCCGTGGATACCAGAACCCGCTGGGTCAGATCAGGTGCTGAATGTGGTCGCGGGTGAATTCGATGCGCTCGTCTACGCGGCCGTCTCCGACCTTGTTCACCCACTCGGGGTCGGACAGCAGCGCACGTCCGACGGCCACCAGATCGAATTCGTTGTCCTGGAACTGACCGACCAGCGCGTCGAGTCCGGTGACACCGGATGCGGCGTCCTCCGACCATGCCGAGGTGAACACCGAGTCGAGGCCGACCGAACCGACAGTGATCGTCGGAACGCCGGTGAGCTTGCGGGTCCACCCGGCCAAGCCCAGCTTTCCGTCGTTGCCGTCCAGCTCCGGGAATGCCGGATCCCAGTGGCGACGGGTCGAGGCGTGCAGGATGTCCACTCCGGCGTCGACCAGGGGAGTCAGGACTCGTCCGAGTTCCTCGGGGTTCTGTGCGATCCTGGCGTCGAAGTGATTGCTCTTCCACTGCGAGAATCGGTACACGATGGCGAAGTCCTCGCCCACCGCGGCGCGGATCGCGGCGACGACTTGCGCCGGGAAGCGCGTCCGAGCTTCGAGGGAACCGCCGAACTCGTCGTCGCGTACGTTGGTTGTGGCCCAAAGGAATTCGTCGAGCAGATACCCGTGCGCGCCGTGCAGCTCCAGGCCGTCGAAACCGGTGTTCTTCGCGTTGACCGCGGCCTGTACCCACTGCGAGGTGAGTTCGTCGAGGTCGGTGTCGGTGAATGCTCGACCCACCGAAGAACCGTCGAGTGCAATCCCCGACGGGCTGACGGTAGTGACGTCCGGGAACAGGCGGGGTTCGGTGCCGCGCTCGACGCCGAGGTGCCACAGCTGCGGGATGATGGCGCTGCCCTCGGCGTGCACGGCGTCGACGACGCCCTTCCAGCCCTCGAGGCTGGCGTCACCGTAGATTCGCGGGACGCGGGTGTGAGGGCCGGCTGCGGGATCGGGAATGTAGGTGCCCTCGGTGATGATGAGGCTCGTGCCACCGGCAGCGCGTTTGCGGTAGTACTCGGCCACATCGGGACCGGGGACGCCGTCTGGGGAAAAAGCGCGCGTCATCGGGGCCATGGCGAAGCGGTTGCGCAGCTTCAGCGATTTGACCTCGAACGGCTCGAAAAGCCCGGCGGTGGACAGATGCTGTGTTGTGGATGCAGTTTCGGTCACGCCTGCGGGCAACCTGCATCGACACCGAGCTATTCCCGACGCGAGGCTGTTAGCGTCGAAGCCTTATGAGCCCTTCGCCGCTGATCTCTGCCGCCGAACTGCACGACCTCTTCGAGATGGGGCGCGGCCCGGTCCTCCTCGACGTCCGATTCACGCTCCTCACCGGCAGCGACCGAGCCGGATACGAAGCCGGCCACATCCCGAACGCGCAATTCGTGGACCTCGACGCGGAGCTGGCGGCTCCGCCGGACAGTCGCGGACGCCACCCGTTGCCCGACGCCGAGACGTTCGTCGCAGCGATGCGCGGCGCCGGGGTCGACGACGACTCCTCCGTGGTGGTCTACGACGCAGGCCCAGCAACCGCCGCGGCGCGCGCGTGGTGGCTGCTGCGCTACTTCGGGCACCGCGACGTTCGGGTCCTCGACGGTGGCCTCGCCCAGTGGGTCGCAGCCGGATTTCCGATCGGGACCGAGCCGTCGATAGTGGCGGCCGGATCGTTCACCGCCCGACCATCGCTCGCACGCGTCCTCGATGTCGACGATGTGCTCGACTTCGCGCAGAACAACATCCTGCTCGACGCCCGCGCACCCGAACGGTTTCGTGGAGAAGTGGAGCCGGTGGATCCCGTCGCCGGTCACATCCCCGGTGCGGTCAATCGTCCGACGACCGAGAACGTCGATGCGGATGGGCGTTTCCTGCCTCCCGAGGTACTCGATGGCACATTCGGTGGACTCGTACCCGAGGGGAAGGACGTCGCCGTCTACTGCGGATCGGGGGTTACTGCGGCACACCAAATTCTCGCGCTCGAGTTGGCGGGCATCGATGCGGCGTTGTACCCGGGGTCGTGGTCGGGATGGATCACCGATCCGGCGCGCCCACGGGCGTGAGACACGTGCCCTGAGCAGCGAATTCATGCAACCAGGGTTGAACTTGAAACTGACTTCAACTATACCTGGGGCATGAAGGTTGAAGGCAGAGTTGCCATCGTCACCGGGGGTGGTGGCGGAATCGGCGGTGCCATCGCTGCCCGGCTCACCGAACACGGGGCACGCGTCGTCGTCTCCGACCTCGACGAGTCCACGGCCCGGTCCGTGGTCGACGCCATCGAACGCGATCGGCCGGGAACGGCCGTTGCCGCTGCGGCGGACGCGTCGAACAGCGAGGACATTCGACGGCTGATCGCGGTGGCCGAGGATTCGTTCGGACCCGTCGATCTCTACTTCGCCAACGCAGGCATCAGCGGCGCACCCGGACTCGACGCCGCCGAGCAGGACTGGGACCTCTCGTTCGACGTCAACGTGCGCGCGCACATTCGCGCCGCGCAGTTGCTGGTGCCGGGTTGGCTCGAACGCGGCGAGGGCTACTTCGTCAGCACCGCGTCCGCGGCCGGTCTGCTCACCCAGATCGGCTCGGCGACCTACGCGACCACCAAGCACGCGGCGGTCGGATTCGCCGAATGGATGAACGTCACCTACGGCAACCGTGGCATCCGCGTCAGCTGCCTGTGCCCGATGGGTGTCAACACCAAACTGCTCTACGAGGGACGTGAATCCGGAGATGCATTGGGAGCGGCGGCAACTGCCGCGGTTCTCAGTGCCGGTGCCGTGCTCGAACCGCTCGACGTCGCCGATGTGGTGCTCGACGCAATGGACCGCGAGCAGTTCCTGATCCTGCCGCACGAGAACGTACTGGACATGTACCGCAACAAGGGTGCCGATTACGACCGGTGGTTGCGCGGCATGCGTCGCTACCAGGACAGCCTGCTCGACAACAACCGATAGGGGCCCACCGTGGCATTTTTCGAGACCTCCGACCGCGCGAAGAAGTACGAGTCGGATCTGTTGCAGTTCATGGACTCTCACATCTATCCGGCCGAGGCAGTGTACGAGCAGCAGATGCTCGAGTCGGGTGACCCACACTTTCAGCCGCCGATCATCGAGGACCTGAAGAAGGAAGCGCGCTCGCGTGGACTGTGGAATCTGTTCCACCCGCATCCCGAGTGGGGCCCGGGCCTGACCAACCTCGAATACGCACCGCTGGCCGAGATCATGGGCCGCAGCCTGCTCGCTCCCGAGGCATGCAACTGCAACGCTCCGGACACCGGCAACATGGAGGTGTTCACGCTCTTCGGCACCGACGAGCACAAAGAGAAGTACTTGAAGCCGTTGCTGGACGGCACCATTCGTTCTGCCTTCGCGATGACCGAGCCCGACGTGGCCAGCTCCGATGCCACCAACATCGCGATGAAGATGGAGCGCGACGGTGACGATTTCATTCTCAACGGGCGCAAGTGGTGGACGTCCAATGCGATGCACAAGAACTGCAAGGTGCTCATCGTGATGGGCAAGACCGATCCCGAGGCGGCCACGCACCGCCAGCAGTCGATGCTGGTGGTACCCATCGACGCACCCGGTGTCACGGTGCTGCGCAACCTGCCGGTGTTCGGGTACATCGACCGCGAAGGCCACGCCGAGGTGCTCTTCGAGGACGTGCGGGTGCCGGCGAAGGATGTGCTGAAGGGACCGGGTGAGGGCTTCGCCATCAGCCAGGCCCGCTTGGGGCCGGGCCGTATCCACCACGCCATGCGCACCATCGGCGTGGCAGAACGTGCGCTCGAATTGCTGTGTCGCCGTGCGGTATCGCGCGTGACGTTCGGCAAGCCGGTGGCGATGCGCTCGAACATTCAGGACTGGATCGCCGAGGCGCGCATCGAGATCGAGAAGACCAGGTTGCTCACGTTCAAGGCCGCGTACCTGATGGACACCGTCGGGAACAAGGAAGCGCGCACGGAGATCGCAGCGATCAAGGTTGCGGCACCCGAGATGGCGCTGAAGATCATCGATCGTGCCATCCAGGTTCACGGCGGTGGCGGAGTGTCCAACGACTTCCCGCTCGCGATGATGTACGCGCACATCCGTACGCTGCGGCTCGCCGACGGTCCGGACGAGGTGCACAAGATGTCTATCGCGAAGATGGAGCTGAAGAAGTACCTGTGAAGGTAGCCCACCGTAGCAAGGTGAGCCTGTGCTAACTTCTGCGGATGAAACGGACATTCCTGGGGTGTGTGCTCGTTCTGACAACCGCGTCGGCGCTGGTCGCGTGCAGTAGCGGGGCAGCCGACGACGCCGGAACCGATGCCCGCACCGTCACGATCGACACACTTGCCGGGCCGACACAGATCACGGGGACGCCGGAGCGCATAGTCGCCTTCGGGCAGCAGTGGGTCGACGCGCTGCTGGAATTCGATGTGCAACCCGTCGGGTACGTCTCTGCCGGATCGAACGGCGACGAACGTGGGCTCTACCCCTGGCAGTCGGCAGTGAGTTCCGATGCCGAGATGCTCGATCCGGCTGCAGTCGGCCAGATGGACGGTGCGGTGCCGACCGAGCAGATCGCGGCGCTGCAGCCGGATCTGATCTTGGTGTCGGGGATCGCGTCGATCGAACCGTATGAAGGTCTGGCGGATTTCGCACCGACAATCTTGCCCAAGTCGGACAGGGTCGAGACCTGGGAATCGCAGATCGAGACCCTTGGCCTTGTGCTCGATCGGGAAGACGACGCTCGGCGAATCATCGACGAGGGCCACGCCGTCACCGACGACATCAAGAAGGACTATCCGGGACTCGACGGAAAGACAGCGGTGCTCTCTCAGTTCGTCTTCGACTCCCAGCAGCTTGCTGTCGTCGCAGACCCCGAAGACGGCGCTGCCCAAGTGTTCGGCAGCATCGGGCTCAGTGTGCCGCAGAGTCTGGTCGATTCACCCGACATCTCGCACGGACGCATCGTGCTCAGCCCCGAGCGTCTCGACGTGTTGACGGCCGATCTGGTCGTGATGCTTCCCAACGGGGGAACGCGGGAAGACCTGGAGAAGCTTCCGGGATTCTCGACTCTGCCTGCGGCGGCGGGTGGTGGAGTAGCCGTGGTGGACTACGCTACGGTCGTCGGTTTCAATACACCGTCGAAGGCGTCGGTCGAGCACTCGCTGAACAAGATTCGGCCACAACTCGAGGCGGTGGCGACTTAGCTCCGGGGTGACCAAGCCGGGTCCCGGCCGATGAACGCCATCAGCTTGTCCTGTGGGGATGCGTCGTCGGCGACAGGGACGGCGGGGCCGTACTGCCCACTGTCCCGCAACATCTGCTCCATCGGTCGCATGGCCTCCAGGGCTACAGCGCAGCGCTCCTGACCCAGATCAGGCTCTCGGCCAAGGGCTTTCGCCAGGTCCCAGGAGTGCATCCAGACGTCGGCGGTATAGAACATCTCGATCGCCTTGTCCACCGGCATGTCTCCGGTGTGCGGGTTGCTCAGAATCCGGCCGGCGGGGTCGTCGAGAATTGCTTGGATGTCGGCGACGTGCTGGGTCCAGGCCGCGGCCGGGTCGGCTTCGACGTCCAGGGTCTGCAGTTCGATACCGGCCCCGCCGGCGAGAAAACCGCGAGACCACACGATCAGGTGCTTCACGACATCGATTGCGGCCCAGCCCGATACCGGGCTCGGGCGTGACCAGTCCTCGGGCGACGCGGATAGGACGAGTGCGGTGAAGGCTGCCGCGTCCTGCATGTGCTGCTGGGCCGGACCTGAGCTGTGCCCGAGCAGCTCGTCGAGCTTGTCGTAGCCCTCCTTCACGCCTACGTCCATTCCACTGGAGAGCATGCCGTCGCGAGAGGCGAAGTCCGACATCACACTGAGCACTCTGAGCAGCGTGCCCCCGCCCTCTCGGTTCTCGAACGTGAGCGTCTCGAGCGCGACCGAATCTGGCTGGCCCTCGTAGGTGAAGGTCCACACGATGCGTTCGTTCGGGCGCACCTCGTGGAAGCTGCCGAAGAAGGAGGCAATTTCCTCACCGTCACGGTCGTTGGCGAACGCCCACGCGCCTCCGGTGTGGCCATGCCACTTCAGGATTCGGGTCGTCAACGATCGCGGACCAACCCACTGGCGATACAGCTCGGGGTCGATGTGAGCGCGAAACACCCGCTCCGGTGCCGCATCGAACTCTCGAATGATCTCGATCGTGGGGACTTTCTCGTCCGCAACGATCTCGGTTTCGTGCGCGGTCATGACACTTCCTTCGTCTCGGTGGTCTTGTCGTCTGCGATGGTTTCCAGCAGGGCATCGAGGCGTCGATACCGTTGCTCTGCTTCCTGGCGATAACGCTCGATCCATTTCGTCATCAGGCCGAACACCTCGGCGTCGAGATGCACCGGACGACGCTGGGCATCCTTGCTGCGGGTGACCAATCCGGCCGCTTCGAGCACCTTCACGTGCTTCGACACCGCTTGCAGGCTGATGTCGTACGACTCGGCCAGCTCGCTGACGTTCGCATCCGCCCCGGCGAGTCGAGCGACGATGTCGCGTCGCGTCGGGTCGGCCAAGGCCGCGAACGTCCTGTTGAGCTGCTCTGTTCGATCGTCCATGGTGTCCTCGCTGTGTGGTGCCGCCGAGAATAGGCCGCCCGCCGAACGTAGTCAACCAATTGGTTGATAAAGGGATCGCCTACTCCGGTCTTATGAGCGTCGGTGATGACATGGTGCGAGACGTGTTCTCATGCTCCGGGCCATCCGCTACGGGTGGCCATCGACGGAGTGACGGCTTCCGGTAAGTCCACGTGCGCACGATGGCTTGTGGATGCTGTTGCAGCACATGGTCGTCCGTCCATACATGTGACGATGGACGGTTTTCATCACCGGCGCGCCCACCGTTACCGACAGGGTCGGGCGTCGGCCCTCGGCTACTACCGGGATGCCTACGACTTCGACGCGCTCCGAACACACGTGCTGATTCCGTTGGGGCCGAACGGAAGCAATGCCATTCGGCGGCGGATCATCGATCTGGTGACGGACGAGCCGGTGGAAGATCCGCCTGAGCCGGTGCCTACCGACGCGATCGTCGTGGTGGACGGAACATTTCTCCATCGGCCGCCGCTGCCCGACTACTGGGACTACACCGTCTTCGTCGACACCCCCAAGGAACTCGCGCGAGCCCGAGGTGTCGCCAGGGATGCGTATGCGCTCGGCGGCACGGAAGCGGCAGGTAGGGCCTTCGATCAGCGTTATCACGCGGCGTGCCGGATCTATCTCGACGAGGTGGGTCCACGCGAGCGAGCTACTCGGGTGCTTCCGGGTATTGACAGCCTGCTGTCAATGGGGTGATGATTGACAGCATACTGTCAATCGATGCGAGGACGTTCCGATGACCACCATTGCGCTCTATGCCACCGACACCATGGCCGACTGGGAGTACGGATACCTCATCGCCGGACTTGCCATGGCCCGTGAACAAGACCCGGAAGCCAACCGGCTGATCATCGCCTCCGAGGCCGGGGAGGCTGTCACAACGATGGGAGGTGTCCGCATCGTTCCCGACGTCTCGGTCGCCGATCTTCCGACCCTCGATGCCCTGATTCTGCCCGGTGCGGACACTTGGAACTCCGGGCACGACACGGTTCTGACGCTGGCCGCCGAACTGGTTGCGGCGGGGAAACCGATCGCGGCGATTTGCGGTGCCACCTACGGGCTCGCCCGGACCGGACTGCTCGACAACAGGCCGCACACCTCGAATGCAGCCGAGTTCCTCACGCAAGCAATCGAATACCGCGGTGCCGAGCATTATCGGGACGACCGAGCGGTGTCCGACGGCACAGTGATCACCGCGGGAGGCGTGAACCCGCTCGAGTTCGCGAAGCTGGTATTCGAGCGGTTGAACGTGTTTCCGCAGCCCGTCGTCGATGCCTGGTACGGCCTCTACAAGACGGGGGATCGCAAGTACTACGACCAGCTCGTGAACGCATGAAGCGGCGCACACCCGAGGGCGATGCGCTGACAGAGTTGGTGTTGCCCGTCTTCGAGCTCAACGGCGAATTTCTCGCTGCCGCACACGACATCACCGAGCCGACGGGTCTGACGCCGGCGTGGTGGCAGGTTCTCGGTGCCACCCTGGACGAGCCGTTGTCGGTCGCCGACATCGCGCGACGCGTCGGGCTCGGGTTGGCGCGGCAGAGCGTGCAGCGGACGGCAAACCTGTTGGTGGACAAAGGTTGGGCCGTCTACGTCGACAACCCGAACCACAAGCGCGCAAAGCTGTTGGAACCCACTCCCAAGGGGCGGGACACCGTTGCACAGCTGCGGGATGCGCAACATGCATGGTCCGATGCCGTGGGAGCCGCTGTGGGAGAGAGTGAACTGCGTGCCTTCTCCGCCACCCTCGGCAAGATCCTGGCGGCATCCCGGGACTATCGCGGCGGCAGTGCATAATTCGGGCATGGCTGCGCTCGGGGTACTGCTGACCGGATTGCTGGCAGGATTGTCGATGCAGCCGGACGGGATCGATATCCTCGGCGACACCGGCTTCGGCGGGGTGCTGTTCTCCAGTGGCGGCGGAGGAGTCGCGGTGGCAGTGATTCTGGCGTCGGGTCTGGCGATGTTCGTTCGTCGGCGCACTATTCTGGCCGGCCTGTCCATCGCCGCTGCTGTCGCCATCGGCGGCTCGGTGCTGCTGCTCTCGTCCGACTTCGTCGAGGTGGTGGCAGGCGGAGTTCTGTTGGGATGCAGCGCAGTACATGCCAATCGCGAACGAGTTCGTCAGGCGCTGCTGGCCGCGTCGTTCGTTCTCGGACTGCTCAGCACAGGCGCGATCGAAGCGTTGCAGTACTCAGGCATTCCACGGCGTTACGCCGACTACCTCGCCGAATCCGAGCTGGGTACACCGGTGGTCGTGCCGGTGCTCTGCGTGCTCGTGGTGTTGGCAGCGGCGTGGGCGGCTCGCGTCGAAAGCCAGGCCCGCAGCCCGGCCACCGATCGTGGTGTTCGCACGGTCTCGGCGATACTGCTGGTGGCGATCGGTGGGCTATTGCTCGATATGTTGTTCGGGCACAGCGTGTTCCATGGTGAGTACGGGTTCAGTGGCCGGTGGTATTTCGGTCTCTTCGTCGTACCCGTGTTGTTCGGGGCGGCCGGCTTGCTGCCGGGTCGCGGTGGCGTGACGGTTCTCGCCGGAACGGCCGTGTTGCTCGCCTCGACCACCACGTCGGGGGTGGGGATCAGTGCCTCGGACTGGGTCTGGACACTCGGACTCGTGGCCGTCATCGCACTGTCGGTTGTGGCCGGCGCGGCACTCGGATTGCGTTGGGGGCGTCCGATGGTCGGTGTCGGAGTTCTGGCGGTGGTCTGCGCGACGGCACTGTTCGCGCAGCCGCCGCTGGACAACGTTCACTATGTGGCGTCTCTGATCGTGTTTCCGGCTGCTACGGCCTACCTCTACGTGGCGTGCACACCCGCCGACCCTGCACCGGCGACCCTCGGCCTCGCGGTGCCGGTCGCGATCACCGTGCCGATGGTGGTCACCTACGGCTGGACGGCGTATACGCCGCTGACGTCTGTCGTGCACAGTAGTTGGCCCAGCACCGAGCTGTGGTTGTCGACCGGTGCGGCCGTCGTGACGGTCGTCCTCTGCGGCGTCGGGATGTGGGCTCTCGGTCGTCGGCCACTATCGAACTGACCACCGGAGTACCGTTTTCTGTATGGCTTACAGATACCTCGGAAACAGTGGACTGAAGATTTCGGAGATTACCTACGGCAACTGGTTGACGCACGGATCGCAGGTGGAGAACGACATCGCAACCCAGTGCGTGCGCGCGGCGCTCGATGCGGGCATCACCACCTTCGATACCGCCGACGTGTACGCCAACGGGGCGGCAGAGACCGTCCTCGGTGACGCGCTGAAGGGCGAGCGTCGGGAATCGCTGGAGATTTTCACCAAGGTCTACTTCCCAGTCGGGCCCAAGGGTCCCAACGACACCGGACTCTCGCGCAAGCACATCCTCGAAGGCATCGACGCCTCGCTGCGTCGGCTCGGCACCGACTACGTCGACCTCTACCAAGCGCATCGCTACGACGTCGAGACCCCGCTCGAAGAGACCATCGCCGCCTTCGGTGACGTCGTCCGCCAGGGAAAGGCGCTCTACATCGGCGTCTCCGAATGGACCGCCGACCAGCTCCGGGCCGGTCAGGAACTCGCCCGGCAGAACGGCTTCTCGATCATCTCGAACCAGCCGCAGTACTCGGCGCTGTGGCGCGTCATCGAGGATCAGGTGATCCCGACGTCGAAGGAACTGGGCATCTCGCAGATCGTCTGGTCGCCCATCGCCCAGGGCGTGCTCACCGGAAAGTACCTCCCCGGTCAGCCTTTGCCCGACGGCTCTCGCGCCAAGGACGACAAGGGCGGCGACAAGATGATCGCGCGCTACCTCGACGATCAGACGCTCACCCGAGTGCAGCAGCTGAAGCCGATCGCCGACGATCTCGGAATCACCATGGCGCAGTTGGCCGTTGCGTGGGTACTGGCCAACGACAACATCGCCGCCGCACTCGTCGGGGCCTCCCGCCCCGAGCAGATCGCCGAGAACATCAAGGCCTCCGAGGTCACTCTCGACGCCGACGTGCTCGCGAAGATCGACGATGCGCTGGGCGATTCCGTCGAGCGTGACGCGGGTAAGACGGGCTCGCCCGAGGCGCGCCTGGTCTAGTGCCCACGGCAGTGGTGCGGTCGAGTGCCGCAAAGGGCACTCGCTCGCGCCACTGCCGAAGGCCCTGTAATAAGGACGTATGGACACGATCACCGTCGATACACCTCAGGGCCAGGTTCGCGGTCGGACCGACGCAGGCATCATCTCGTTCCTCGGAGTTCCGTACGCCGAGGCCCCGTTCGGGCCCCGCCGATTCCAGGCACCCTCGCCGCCGCCGACCTGGAACGGCGTGCGCGACGCCCTCGAGCTCGGGGCCACCGTCCCCAAGGTGGGCTACCGGCCGCCGACCAGCGAGATCCTCAGCGAGCCGGTGGTACCCGGCGAAGAGTGCCTCAACGTCAACGTCTTCACCCCCGACGTCGCGGGATCGGCACCGGTCTTCGTCTGGATCCACGGCGGCGCATTCGTCAACGGCAGCAATGCCATTCCCACGTACGACGGTTCCGCATTCGCCCGGGACGGTGTCGTCGCCGTGGTGATCAACTACCGCCTCGGAGTCGACGGTTTCGCGCTGATCGACGGTGCCCCGGCCAATCGCGGAATGCTCGATCAGGTCGCAGCCCTCGAATGGGTACGTGACCACATCGCCTCCTACGGTGGCGACCCCGCGCAGGTGACCATCGCGGGGGAGTCGGCCGGTGCGATGAGCGTCGGCACCCTGATGTCGATGCCCGGTGCCGAGGGACTTTTCCACCGGGCGATTCTGCAGAGCGGAGCCGGGCACCACGTCATCACCGCCGAGACAGCCGCAAAGGTCTCCGCGGCGTTGGCCGCCTCGCTCGGCGTCGAGGCCACGGTCGACGGCCTGGGTTCGGTACCGGTGGACGCGTTGGTCGACGCTCAACGCGAACTGTCGGATCGGATCACTGCCGAGGCCCCGACCGGAGCGTGGGGTGAGCTGGCCCTGAACGTGATGGCCTTCGAACCGTACATCGACGGCGATATCGTTCCAGCACTGCCCTTTTCGCGTATCGGCGACGGCGCGAGCGCACAGGTGGACGTGTTGATCGGGACCACCAGCGAAGAGCACGCCTTCTTCATCGTCCCGGCCGGGCTGGTCCCGCACCTCACCGAGGACTACGTGAAGATGGTCCTCGCCGGGTACCGAGCCGATGCGTCGGCGCTGGAGAAGTACCGCGAACAGTTGCCCGACGCCTCTGCCGGCGAGTTGATGATCGCAGTCATGACCGACTGGTTCTTCCGTATCCCGGCGACGCGTCTGGTCGAAGCCCGCTCGGGTAACGCCTTCGTCTACGAATTCACCTGGCGCTCATCGCTGTTCGACGGAGCCCTCGGTGCCTGCCACGCACTCGAGATCCCGTTCGTATTCGACATGTTGCACAAGCCCGAGACCTCGCGCATCACGGGACCGAACCCGCCGCAGCAGGTGGCCGACCGGATGCACCGCGCCTGGGTCGACTTCGTGCGCGACGGCACTCCCGGCTGGGACTCGTACGGCACCGACCGCGCCGTGATGATGTTCGGCAACGAGCCCGGCGTCGCCCTCGACCCGAGGCCGGCGACACGCGCGGTGTGGGACGGGGTGCGCTGACCTCCGCTCCACAACCTCCGAACGTCGTCTGCGAGGCCTCCCGCCGTCGGGTTAATCTCGGATATGCGCAGATTCCTTCCCGGTTTCGGTTCGAGTTCTCCGGCCCCCGCGCGGCCTGCTCGCGTCGTGGTGGTCGGAGGCGGCTTCGGCGGATTCAACGCTCTTCAGCGGCTGACGAAGCTGCTGGGGCCCGACCGCGCCGTGCTGACGTTGGTGGCTCCCACCGACTACCTGCTCTACAGTCCGCTGCTGCCCGAGGTAGCCACTGGTGTGCTCGATCCGCGGGACATCGCCGTCTCCACTCGTCAGGCACTGCCGGGCGTCAAGTTGGTGCTCGGTCACGTCACCACCGTCGATTTCGAGGCGCGCGAGCTGACGGTGACCGGCCCCGACGGTGACTCGACGCTCGAGTGGGACAAGCTGATACTCGCGCCCGGTTCGGTGACCAAGCAGTTCGACATCCCCGGCGTCGACGAGCATGCGTACGGGCTCAAGACGTTGAGCGAGGCCGTCTACATCCGCAACCATGTGCTCGCGCAACTCGACGCGGCCGATGCCCTGCCCGACACCCCGGAAGGCCGGAGCGAACGCGCCGAGCGGTTGACCGTGGTCGCCGTAGGTGCGGGCTACACCGGCACCGAATTCGTTGCCCAGATGCAGAATTGGGTTCGCGGTATCGCATCCCGATGGGCGACCGTCGACCCCGACGAGGTGCGCTGGGTGCTCGTCGACGTGGCCGACGCGGTACTTCCCGAGCTCGGTGAGCGACTCGGTCGAGAAGCGCTCGCCGTGCTCGCCGACAGGGGTGTGGACGTGCGGCTCGGTGTGTCGGTCGCCTCGGCCACCGCAACGTCGGTGACGCTCACCGACGACGAGGTCATTCCGTCCCGAACTCTGGTCTGGGGAGCAGGCGTCGCACCGAGCCCTCTCATCGCGCAGCTGGGTCTACCGACAGCGGGCGGACGCCTCGTCGTCCGAGCGGACATGACCGTCCCCGACGTATCGGACGTCTGGGCGATCGGCGACGCGGCCGCAGTCCCCGACCTCGCCGCCGACCCGTCGAAGCCGACACCTCCGACGGCTCAGCACGCCCAGCGGCAGGGCGTTGCCGTTGCACGCAATGTCGCGGCGTCGATGGGCGTCGGGCAGGCACGTCCGTACAAGCACAAGGATCTGGGGTTGGTCGCCGACCTCGGCGGATTCGACGGTGTCGCAAAACCACTCGGCATTCCGCTGACCGGACCTGTGGCGAAGTTTGTCGCGCGCGGATATCACCTCTACGCGTTGCCGACGGTCTCCGCCCGAGTGCGGGTGGCGACGGACTGGCTGTATTCCTCGGTGCTGCCGACACGGGTCGTCAACCTCGCGCAGGTGCGATCCGAGGATGCGCTGATCAAGAAGGCTCAGGCAATCGATCTGTACGACTAGAGCGGCTGCGCCGCACGTGAGCGGAAGTTCGTAGCAGGCTACGAACTTCCTCTCACATCAGTCACCGCAGGTGATGCACTTCCTGCAACCCGTAGACCGGGGTGTCGATGCCCTCGTAGCGCGCCTTGATCTGCAGTGCCAGGTACAGCGAATAGTGCCGGGACTGATGCAGATTGCCGCCGTGGAACCAGAAGTTCTCCTGCTGCGTCGGCTTCCACATGTTGCGCTGCTCGCCCTCCCACGGACCGGGATCCTTGGTGGTGTTCGAGCCGAGTCCCCAGCACTTGCCGACCTTGTCCGCGGTCTCCTGGTCGATCAGATCGGCGACCCAGCCGTTCATCGAGCCGTAGCCGGTGGCGTAGACGATGAGATCCGCCGGAAGCTCGGTGCCGTCGTCGAGTACGACGCCGGTCTTGCTGATCCGTTCCACCTGTCCGGCAACGAGTTTGATCTTCCCGTCCGCGACCAGCTCGGATGCGCCGACGTCGATGTAGTAGCCCGAGCCGCGGCGCAGGTATTTCATGAACAACCCGGATCCGTCGTCACCGAAGTCGAGTTGGAACCCGGCCTTCTCCAGCCGGTCGTAGAAGTCCTTGTCCTGCTCCGCGATCTGCTGATACACCGGAATCTGGAACTCGTGCATGATCCGATAGGGCAAGGAGGCGAACGTCAGATCGGCCTTGCCCGTGGTCATTCCGGACTCCACGGCCCGCTCGGAGTACAGATCTCCCAGCGCGATCTCGCACAGTGAATCGGACTTGACGATGTGCGTCGACGAGCGCTGCAGCATCGTCACGTCGACGCCCGTCTCGTACAGTGCCTTGCAGATGTCGTGCGCAGAATTGTTGGAACCGACCACCACGACGCGCTTGCCGACATACGCGTCGGGACCGGGGTGTTCGCTGGAATGATGCTGCTCGCCCTCGAACTCGTCCATGCCGGGGAAGTTCGGAACATTCTTCTTGCCGGACATTCCGGTAGCCATCACCAACTGCTTGGGCCGCAGAATCACTTCCTCACCGTCGCGATCGACGACGACCGTCCACTCCTTCGCCACCTCGTCGTAGGTGGCGGACTTCGCGGTGGTCTTGCTCCAGTACGGCACCTCCATGACCTTGGTGTACATCTCGAGCCAGTCGCCGATCTTGTCCTTCGGCGCGAACACCGGCCAATTCGGCGGGAACGGCAGGTAGGGGAGGTGGTCGTACCAGACCGGATCGTGCAGGCACAGCGACTTGTAGCGTCCGCGCCACTGGTCGCCGGGACGGTCGGCGCGGTCGACGACGATCGCGGGCACACCGAGCTGCCGGAACCGCGCGCCCAGAGCGATGCCGCCCTGGCCTCCGCCGATCACGAGGGCGTACGGCTGCACGCTGTAGCCCAGCTCGGACTCCTCGATCTCCTTCTTCTCCGCCCAGTTCTGGGTGTCGGCATTCGAGCCGTGCACCGCACCCTTGATGCGAGTCCTGCCCTGCCGTTCCTCGTATCCCTTGAGCTCCTGCATCGTGGTCAGCAACGTCCAGGCCACGTCGTCGCCCGTGTCCGCGTCCACCGTTAGGCGCAGATGTCCTTTGCCGCGGCTCGTGGCGGTCTCGAACTCGATCCACGCCGAGACGACGCCGTCCGCCTCGTCGGGAACCTCGGTGGTGTGAAAGCCCGTCGGATCGGTGTCGTCGAGGCGCTCGGACAGCATGTCGCTGACACCGTCACGGCCTTCGACGGTCTTGAGATTCCAGGTGAACGTCACGAGATCGCGCCAAAAGCTGCTGACGGCGAACATGCCGGCAACGCGGGGGATGTCACGTGCGACCAGGGCTTGCTCGAACTTCGACAGCCAGGCGTCGACCCGTTCCTGCGGGGTGTGCGTGCGGGTGATCTCGATCGGCTCGATGGTCTGGGTCATGAAAACTCCTAGCGATTCGTGGTTCCAGCGATGTGACCCAGCACACTCCTGATGCGGGCAGGGGTCGAGAGTTGCAGTGGGTTGCAGTGCGAAATCGGGTGCAGACGACCGCGCTCACCGCGGCTGGTTGCACCCGATTTTTCCGATTTGCGACAGGCTCACTGGGTTGTATTTCACGTCCCGCTGACTGGGGCGTTAGAGTTCGAGAAATTTCCGGGGGGAACAATGATTCGTCGTATGGCTGCAGCTCTTGTTCTGGTCGCTCTGACAGGCTGTTCCTCGTCATCACAGGACAAGCCTGCCGTCGCTTCCGGCACACGGTCTCCGTTGGTCCCGTGCATCGACTCCGTCGGCGAGAACTCGACGTTGACCGTCATGGGTGACGCGCTTCTTCACACGCCGTATCTGCGGGTGCGGGGCAAAGTGCGCACGCAATTCGAGGAAGAGTTCTACTGGCGTAACGGTCAGCCCGACGACCCTTTCGACGTGCGCCGTCTGAGCGCGTTCGTACCCGGTGGAAGCAAGACTGCCTTGCTGTACCCGAACACACCTGCCGGCGGCGATGCGCAATTCGCCGCAGCCACGTGCGGTCTCGAATTCGAGTGGAAGGCAGGCCTGTCGTCCAGCGAGTTCGAGTCGGTGGTCTCGACCCCGGGGTTCTTGCGCAGTCTGGGCCGTCGACTCTGCACCGACATCGAGATGTCGGGCGATACTGTCGATTACCTGGCCAGGGCCGATGAGGAGCTGGCCGAATCCGAGGACAACGCTGCCGGTGCCGTCGACTTCATGAGAGCGATGCACCGGAACTCGCTGCAGGACCGCCTCGACTACCTTGCCTCTCCCGTGGAGCCGGGTGAGCTTCCGGAGAATCGGCGCAGTGCCCGACATGATGTGATCGAGTTGCATGACATCCTCGGGCGACTGGAGAAGGAAACCGATGAACATCTTCTGCAGATCAAACGGGATCGAGTCGAGTTCATCAGGGCCGCACTGACATTTCAGTGTCCAGCGCTCGACGACTGATCGGGTCTTCGGTGGTGGAGTACCCCGATCGAACTCAGCCGGCCGACAGCTTTTTCAACCCCAACGACTGGAATCCGACGACGTAGATCAACGTCCACAGCACCAGCCAGTCGACGAACCCCAGCGCGTTCCCAGAGATACCGGCGGCAACCGCGGGCTCGTGCAGGATGTGCTCGGCAAGGACGAAGTAGTAGGCCAGGAACGTGCCGATGGCCAGGGCGAATGTCAGCATCGCGCGTCCCGCCGCGGGGAAGCGGTTACCGAAGCCGTTGGCCCAGAAAATCATCCAGAACGCCCAGCACACGCCGATCTGCGCAGGGAACTGGTTGATCACGGAGCCGAGTTCGGCCGTGGCATCGGACCCGACGAGCAGCGTCGCCAGTGGAACCATCAGGAAGTAGATCGCCGTACCGAGAACGGCGTTGCCGACCGTTGCCGCCAGTGCGGTACGTCCGCCGCCGCCTGCCAGTTTCCACGGCCAGTTGTCTAGGGTCTGGCCGGTGAGGATCACCGAGACGACGATCGAATAGAACCAACCCAGGGCAGTGTCGACGGACATCACAGGATCTGTGGCCGAGAGCGAGACCGAGGGCAATCCGAACACGACGTACAACGCGAGAGTCGGGACGGCGACGAAGGCGATCTCGCACAGCCCGATCAGCGGTTGCTTCATACGCAGTACGGTCCACGGCCAGTGCTGCCAGTTGAGGACCACCATCACCCAGGTACCGAATCCGAAGAGTACGAACAGAGCACCAGCGAAATATCCCAGTCCGCCCGCACGAGAGCCGGCGAAATCCGGATACAGCGCACCGAGCCCGTTGCCGAGGATCCAGGTGACCGCAACGGCGAGGACGCCCGTGGAGACGAGGATGGCGAGCCCGCGCATCGGTTGCTTCAGGGAGTCGAAACCGGCGAACTCGCAATCGAATCCGATGAACACGATGAACAGAATTGCCCAGAACAGCGCCGCGTTGAACGGGAGGGGATAGAAGTTCCACGGGCTGGTGGTGGGGTCGGCCAGGAGATACCAGGTCGCCAGAGAAACGACGAGTACGACGGCCAGGTTGGCGATTCCGAACAGGAGCCAGTTGCCCTGTGGGATATCGATTTTCGGCTTACTCACAGGTCGATCTGCGGTTGCGGTCATGTGGTGCTCGTTTCCGTGAGGCGACAGTGTCGCCGTCACTATGAGCTTGATCACAATCGCGCGTCAGGGTTGCGGCAGGTTGCAGCCCGGCCGCGGCACTGCAACGCGCTGCAACCCTGGCGCTTGTGCTCCGGGTCACATAGACCTGTGTGCATATCCGATCCAGTCAGGAGTGAGAACCGATGCGCGCAGCTGTGTATTACGGACCCAACAAGGTGGAGATCACCGACGTTCCCGAGCCCAGTCCCGGTGAAGGCCAGGTCAAGGTCAAGGTCGGGTTCAACGGAATCTGCGGAACCGACCTGCACGAGTACTACGCGGGCCCCATCTTCATCCCCACCTCGCCGCATCCGCTGACCGGACAGGAGATGCCGCTGGTGCTGGGCCACGAGTTCTCGGGAACGGTCACCGAGCTCGGGAAGGGCGTGACCGGCATCGCGGTGGGCGACCGCGTGGCCATCGAGCCGCTGTACCGCTGCGGCCACTGTGGACCGTGCCGGGCCGGCAACTACAACATCTGCGCGCAGATCGGTTTCCACGGACTGATGTCCGACGGCGGAATGGCCGAGTACACCGTCGTGCCCACCGACATGATCCACGCCTTGCCCGACAACGTCTCGCTCGAACTCGGAGCCCTCGTCGAACCGATGTCGGTCGCCTATCATGCTGCGACACTGGGAGATCCGAAGCCCGAGGACACCGCGATGGTGTTCGGAGCCGGCCCCATCGGTATCGGACTGTGGTTCGCCCTGCGCGGTAAGGGTCTCGACAACGTCTACGTCGTCGAGCCCTCGCCGACGCGTCGAGCATCGGTCGAAGCACTCGGTGCGAAGACACTCGATCCGACGGCCGTCGACGTCCCTGCGTTCATCGCCGACCTCACCGACGGCAACGGGGCCGACGCCATCTACGACGCGGCAGGCGTGCAACCTGCCGTCGAGACCGCGCTCGGATGCATCGGTGCGCGAAAGCCGCTGGTCAGCGTCGCGATCTACGAAAAGCCTTTGACCACACCGCTGCAGAAGCTGGTGATGAACGAATCGAGAATCCAGGGCTCGCTCTGCTACACCGCCGCCGACTACGAGGCCGTCATCGACCTGATGAGCCAGGGCCACTACGACACGACGGGGTGGGTGGACAAGATCACGCTCGACGGCGTCATCGACGACGGATTCGAGGCGCTGCATGCGGGCACCAAGATGAAGGTCCTGGTCGACCCCTCCACCGGAGCAGCGTCATGAGCGCGGTGTTGGTGACGGGCGCCGGGCAGGGCATCGGCCGGGCCATCGCGTTGCGGTTGGCGAACGACGGCCACGACATCGCGCTGGCCGACCTGAACGAGGACAAGATTGCAGGCGTGGCCGACGAGGTGCGTCGAACAGGCTCGAAAGCAACGACATTCGTGGCCGATGTCAGCGATCGCGATCAGGTGTTCGCCGCCGTCGAACACACCAACGAGGCACTCGGCGGCTTCGACGTGATCGTCAACAACGCGGGCATCGCGCAGGTCGCCCCACTCGACGATGTGCGCCCCGAGGACGTCGCGAAGATCTGGGCCGTCAACGTCGACGGCGTGCTGTGGGGAATCCAAGCTGCCGCAGCGAAATTCAAGGCTCTCGGCCAGAAGGGCAAGATCATCAACGCGTCCTCGATCGCTGGTCACGACGGGTTCGCGATGCTCGGGGTCTACAGCGCAACGAAATTCGCGGTTCGTGCCCTGACCCAGGCAGCGGCGAAGGAGTATGCCGCCGAGGGAATCACCGTCAACGCGTACTGCCCCGGTGTGGTCGGAACCGACATGTGGGTCACCATCGACAAGCGATTCGCCGAGTTGACCGGTGCCGCCGAAGGCGAGACGTACGACAAATTCGTCGGCGGTATCGCCCTCGGTCGCGCGCAGACGCCCGAGGACGTCGCAGCGTTCGTCTCGTATCTCGCCGGGCCCGACTCGGACTACATGACGGGCCAGGCACCGTTGATCGACGGTGGTCTGGTCTATCGGTGACCCCCGTTCATTCCGATTTGTGAGCTGGAGCACAATTGACTGTGATGACGCAGTCGACAGGCCCCGAACCTGCGCTGGCGGCCGGCGAAGACCCGCGCCGCTACGCGCAGATTCTCACGGCCGTGTACGACGCGACCATGACCGGCGGCAAGTCGCCCGCACGGCCCCGTGAGGTCATCGGGGACTCGTGGCGGCGGTTGCAGACCCTGGGTATCGATCCGGAGTTGGGTAACCCCGCCGAGACGCAGATGGACGTCTCCGACCTCGAGCTCAGCCGTCGAGAATCGGGATTGTTCGACATCCTCGACGACCTTGCGCGCGGACTGGAGTCGGTGGTGCAGGACGGCGACAACATTCTCGTGGTCGCCGATCGGCACGGCAGGGTGCTGTGGCGCAGTGGATCGACCTCGGTGCTGGATCGGGCCGACGACCTCGGCTTCGTGGAAGGCGC
Organism: Rhodococcus sp. 05-339-2; assembly: GCF_002258965.1. Taxonomy (NCBI): domain Bacteria; kingdom Bacillati; phylum Actinomycetota; class Actinomycetes; order Mycobacteriales; family Nocardiaceae; genus Rhodococcus; species Rhodococcus sp. 05-339-2. The sequence continues at coordinate 45,250 of NZ_NOYW01000006.1, read as the reverse complement.
GAACTGGGCCGAGGATTCGGTGGGTACCAACGCCATCGGAACTGCTCTGGTCTCACGCCGCGCGGTCCAGATCTTCTCGGCCGAACACTATGTGCGCAGCCATCATTCGTGGACCTGCGCCGGCGCGCCGATCCGTGATCCGCGAACCGGTCAGGTGCTGGGCGCGATCGACGTCAGCGGGCCGGCCAAGACGGTGCACCCCACCACCATCGCGCTGGTCGACGCCGTCGCACGATTGGCCGAATCCCAACTGCGAGAACTGCATCGGAGCACACTCGATCGACTGCGGTCGGTGGCCGCACCGATGCTCGCGCGACTGCAATCCCCGGCCCTGGCCGTCGATGCGAACGGCTGGGTGGCGGCCGTCGAATCGGTGGCGCTGCGCAATCGCATCCTGCTGCCCGAGGATCTCGCGACCGGACGGTTCTGGCTGCCGACCCTGGGCGTGTGCGACTTCGAACCCCTGCCCGGTGGATGGCTCGTCCGACCCACCAGCACGATGGATTCCGGCGTCGCCGACATCGGATCCACGAGAATCCGTATCGACCTGCGCAATTCGCAGAAGCCTCGCATCGAAGTGCGCAGCGAGGTGGGGGAGTGGACACACGAACCGACACCCCGGCACGCCGAAATCATGTACCTGCTCGCCACCCATCGCCAAGGACGTACCGCCTCACAGATGGCGGCCGATCTCTTCGGCGACGACGGCCGCGCGATCACGGTACGGGCCGAGATGTCGCGGCTGCGCAAACACCTCGCCGGCATCATCTCCACGCAGCCGTATCGGTTGGACGAATCGGCGACCGTTGAGGTGATCACGCCGTCGGAGATGAGTCGGTTGCTCCCGCATTCGTCGGCTCCTGCGATCCGGGCGGCACGGGGCTGAGCCGTAGCGCAGAATCGGGGAATGAAGCGCCTCGCCCGGATCCTCGACGCCTCGGACCCGGGGCAGGTACGGCTGCGCAGTGCGTCGGCTACGACGCTGACGGTGCTGATGGCCATGGTGACGCTGGTGCTGACCACACGCGCCATCGGCCAACCGGTGACGGTCGCGATGCTCGGAACCGTCGTGGCGATGCAGGCGTCGGCGGCGGTGAAGGACAGAGATCAACGCAGTCGGCTGATCACCACCGCGCTGATGGCACTGCCTGCGTCGGCGGCAGTGACGTTGGCGGCGTTGCTCTCCGAACTCGGCAAGGTGGCCGACGTCGGATTCATCGCGGTCCTCTTCACGGCGGTGTGGGTGCGCAGATTCGGCCCTCGCGGTACGGCGTTGGGGATGGTGTCGTTCATTTCGTACTTCTTCGCACTGTTCCTGCGCGCGACACCGGAGCAACTGCCGATGTTGATCGCGGCCATCCTCGGCGGCTTGCTGATCGCCCTGTTCGTGCGGGCAGTCGTCTTCCCGGACCGGCCGGTCGTGGAGGTGCGCCGGTTGCTGTTCGCGATGCGAGCGGTATCGGCCTCGGTGCTCGAGGCGGCCTCGGCAGGGCAGAGCCGCGACCTGAACCTGGTGCGCCGCAGACTCGACCGGCTCGGCAACACCGCACTGATGATCGACGACTGGCTCGACCGACACGATGCCGGACAGCTGCTCAGCGTCACCAGCGCCGATCTGTCGCTCCGAGTGTTCGACGCCCAGATCGCGACCGAGCAACTCGTCAGCTCACTGTGGGCTCTCGATCCCAGCAAGCCGTGGCCGACGGCCCTGGGGCAGGCGACCACGGCGCTCGGATCGTGTCTGCAGAACACGCCGTCCTCGGAGCAGCTGCGGGCCGCTCGACGGTTGGCGGCGGCAGCGGCCGAGCGGGCCGACCCGTCCACCCCCGCCGGAATCGCGACGGTGTCCGCGCAGCGAGCCGTCCAGGCGCACATAGCCATTCATCACATCACCACCAATGCCGTCTCGGCGTCGACGGCCCCCGATATCGGCCCGTCCGAACCCGCGGCCGAGGACACCCCGAGTGGTCTGCATCCCAGCACCAAGGCTGCCGTTCAGGTAGCCGTCGCCACGAGTGCCGCAACGGTACTGGGCGAACTCGTCTCTCCCGACCGCTGGTACTGGGCGGTGCTGACGGCCTTCCTGGTGTTCACGGGGGCGTCGACTCGGGGTGAAATCCTCACGCGGGCAGGCCAACGCGTTCTCGGAACGATTGCGGGCGTGCTCGCCGGGGTGGTGATCGCCGCGTTGGTGGGCAGCAACCAGCCCTTGCAACTGGTGCTGATCGTGGTCTGCGTCTTCTTCGCGTTCTACCTGGTGACGGTCGCGTATGCGCTGCTGTCGTTCTTCGTGACCATCCTGCTCGCGATGCTCTACGGGTTGCTGGGCACGTTCAGTATCGAGGTGCTCGAGCTTCGCATCGTCGAGACTGCTGTCGGTGGTGCCGTCGGAATGGCGTCGGCCTACTTCATCTTCTCGACCAGCACCCGAAAGACACTGGTGAGCAACGTCGACAGCTACCTCGAGCAATTGGATGCGTTGATCGAGTCCAGTGTCGAATCCGTTCTTGCGCCGGGAGGTGCAACCGACCTGGTGGCGTCGACGCGCACACTCGACAACGCCCTCAAAGACGTTCTGACGTCAGGTAAGCCGCTGGTACTCGGGCCGACGACCCGCAGCAGACGCGGCGCGAAGCGACTGTTGCGGGTGCTGGCCGTCAGCGGTCGGTCAGCGCACGCACTGGCCCGGGCCGGTGTGCTGGCCTCGCGTGCCGACCCGGACACGGCACCCTCGGCAGAGACCGCCGGAGCTCTACGCGACGCCGCGGCCCTGGTACGCGAGACCGCACGCCAGGTGGAGGCAGTTGTCGCCGGGGAGCATGTCGACCCGCCCGAGAAGATCACCGAGACAACGGTATTGGATGTGCTGCTCACCTCAACCAACGCGCCCGGTCCGCTGCGGGGTGCGGTGCGGGCACTGAACACGATGAACCGAACACTGGCCGATGTGTTGACTCGGGCTTGACCTTCACACCGTGACAAGGTCTTGGCTGACCGTCATGAACTCGATGAATCTCGTCAGTTGGCCACTCGAGCACAGCACTCCCTCGGTGCGCCTGCGGGCTGCACTCGATATCGGGACGACACCGGACCCCCGGTATCTCGACGCCCTGGTGCAGCGGTGCGCCGTCGAACCCGATTTTCAGGTGCGGGAGATGTTGACCTGGGCCTTGATTCGCCACCCCGCGGCGCTGACGGTTCCGCGGCTGATCGATCAGGTGCGATCCGGTGGAGCTCTGGCTCGCAGCCAGGCGCTGCACACGTTGTCCAAGATCGAGGACCCGTCGGCGTGGCCGGTGATCACCGAGGATCTGATCTCCGACCCCGACGACGAGGTGGCACGAAGCGCATGGCGAGCTGCGGTGGTCCTGGTGCCGATCGGCAGTGAAGGGCAGTTGGCTGCGATGCTGGGCACCCAACTCGGTCGAGGCGGGTACGACGTTCAGCGAAGCCTGAGCCGTGCGCTGGTTGCGCTCGGATCGGTGATCGAACCGATGGTGCGCCGGGCCGCGTCGAGCACGAATGATTCGGTTCGTGCCCACGCGCTGGCCACCGAGGCGCTGCTCCGAGACCCGGATGCGGGGTTCGCCGTGTTCGAGGCCAAGCGCATCGATGCCCTTGGCGTAGACGACACGGCGGGGTGAGATGGAGCGATGTTGATCGGTGAGGTGGCGCAGCGGTCGGGCGTCAGTGCGCGCATGCTCCGGCACTACGACCGGCTGGGGCTCGTGCGCCCCACCTCGCGCAGCAGCACCGGTTACCGCGAGTACGCGCCGGAGGATGTTCGACGCCTGTTCCACGTCGAGTCGCTGCGTTCGCTCGGGTTGTCGCTGAACGACGTCGGTCGCGCCCTCGACGACCCGAGTTTCGCGGCCTCCGGACTCGTCGACGAGCTCGCCGCCCGAGCCGAGGAGCGCATCGCGCGCGATACCGAGTTGCTCACACGGTTGCGTCGAATCGGCGACGCGCGGCCGGAGGACTGGGAGGACGTACTGGGAACCGTCGCGCTGCTCGGTGACCTGCAGTCGGTCAGTGCTGGGACCCGACAGGCAGCGGCGCTGGCCTCGGTCGGCGATCGGCCCATCCCTGCGGACGCGTTGGCCGAAGCTGTGCTGCGTGAGCCCGCGCCCAACGTCGCGGGGGCACTTCGATGGGCACTCGCGCAGTCGGGCGGCGATTCTCTCGAGGTGCTCCGGCAGGGTCTCGGTTCACCGGACCCCCAGATTCGACGCCGCGCGGTGGACACCGTCGTCGAGATCGCTCACCCCGACGCCACCGACGTGCTGCGAGAGGCGCTCACTCACGACGACGAGCAGGTCCGGCGGATCGCGGCGCTGGAACTCGGTGCGCGCGGGGTGGCCGACGCGACCCCGACGCTGATCGAGATGGTCTTCGAGGGCACCAACGACGTGGACGCCGCCGATGCCCTGGGCATGCTGGGACCCGCAGACTCGATCGTGGCGGCACTGATGGACGGGCCGAGTGATGCGTCGACGCGACTGCGAGTGACCCAGGCACTGGCGAGTATTCCGGGGAAGGCAGCCTCGCGCGCCCTGCGGGAGCTGACCCGAGACACCGACCGCTCGATCGCGCTGACGGCCGAATACGTCCTCGGCCGACGGGAATGACCCTTTGGGTACCGTCGACGGTATGAAGGCTTTCGGACTCCTCGCAGTCCTGACGATCACGTTGACGGCGTGCTCCACCGCAACCACCCCCGCCGCACCCACCGAACCCGTTGCCGAGAACCAGGTGACCGTCGCCGATCGGATGTACTCGCCGAAGACACTGACGATCTCGGTGGGAGACACCGTCACCTGGGTGTTCGCCGACCGCGGCATGGCCCACAACGTCGTCGCCGACGACAACTCGTTTCGCAGTCAGATCATGGAAACCGGACAGTTCACGCACACCTTCGACACCGCGGGCACCTTCACGTATCACTGCACTCCGCATCCGGACATGACGGCATCCATCGTCGTCGAGCCCTGAAACTCCTAGGCTCAGGGGCATGACGGCACCGACCCGAGGACGCAGCATCGCCGCACCCCTCGGCGTGGCCGCTGCCGCTGTCGGTGTGGCAGTACTGCTGCACGTCCGCGACCCCCGCACGTCCACGTATCTGCCGTGCCCGTTCCACGCTCTGACCGGACTGTGGTGCCCCGGATGCGGCACGACCAGGGCGCTCGGTGACCTCACTCGCGGAGACGTCGCCGCGGCCGCGTCGAGCAATGTTGTTGCGGTGATGTGCGTCGTCGTGGCCGTCGGACTGTGGGGCCTGTGGCTCAGGGCTCGCTGGATGCAGATACCTCTGGCGTTGCCTGGCCCGAATCGTCTGGCTGCGGCTGTGGTGCTCGCCCTGCTGACCGTCTTCACCGTGGTGCGCAACACCCCATGGGGCACCGCGATCGCCCCGACCTGACACGACTAGGAGTAGCTGTGCTGCTGGAAATTTTCTCGATCATCGTGCTGCTGGGCGTGCTCATCGCGCTCATCCCCACGGCCCGCCGCGTGTTCAAGAAAGGTGACGACGAATGAGCGACTCTCTGCGGGATCGCGTCCGCGCAAAACTCCTCGCACAACTCGCCGACGACGGAGGCACCGCCGCCGAACAGGCCGAGGGAGACGACCCACGGTTGAACGCCCTGCGCGACGACCTCGACGCACTCGACGCGGCACAGGACGGGGATCCGGTGATCGACGACATCGCCGCACGGCACTGGGTGCCCTGACCGACCCCGCCCCGCCGCCCCGCCGCCTTTGGGGAGTCAATGTGACATTCAGTGGCCTTTTCGACGGTCGATGTCACGTTGAGTGGACTTCTGGGGTGGCCGAAATTGGTGCACAGATGAGGTGCATCTAGTATCTATGTTGTGTCCGAGATGAGATCTGCCGCCGATACGGCGTATGCGACGGTCAAGGAGCTCATTGTCTCGGGGGAGCTTCCCGGCGGTGAGCTCGTCAGTGAGGGCGAGATCGCGTCGCGCCTCGAGATCAGTCGCACTCCCGTACGCGAGGCATTTCTGCGCCTTCAGGTCGAAGGATGGATGCGCCTGTATCCCAAGCGTGGGGCACTGGTGGTGCCGATCGCGGTGGGTGAAGCCGAGAGTGTCGTCGATGCGCGCAGGCTGGTCGAATCGGGCAGCGTCCGAGCGTTCATCACGGACGCCAGAGCCCGCGAATCCGTGGTGGCCGCCCTGCGCGAGAACCTGCAGTTACAACAGCAGCTGGCCGTGAACGGCACCGCCGCACAATTCAGTGCCGTCGACGCCGACTTTCATCGCACCGTCGTCCATGCCGGCGGCAACCCGTTGCTCGACGCGTTCTACGACGGACTTCGCGAGCGTCAGCGGCGGATGACGGCAGCCTCGGTGACGCGTGATCCGGGTCAGATCTCGCGCATCGTCGACGACCATCGCCGACTCACCGACCTGATCGAGGCCGGCGACGCAGACGGATTCGAGCAGGCCGTCGAACGACACATGCTCGGGGTGCACGGCCTACGACCGGACAGAGGGGGAACACGATGAGCGAAACGCTCACGAACGATCGAGACCTCGAGCTGACTGCACGACGCTGGCTGCTGGTCGCGTCGGGCATGTTCGCCGTGGCATGGGGCGGCAACGAGTTCACACCGTTGCTGGTGATGTATCGGCTCGATCATGGCTTCTCGGCCGTTGTGGTCGATACGTTCCTGTTCGCCTACGTCCTGGGCATCATTCCGGCGATGCTGATCTGCGGTCCGCTCTCGGATCGGCTCGGTCGACGCCCGATCATGTTGCCCGCCCCCGCAATTGCCGCGGCCGGGTCCATTCTGATCGCGCTCGGACCCGACAACGCCTACATGCTCTTCGGTGGCCGTGTGCTCAGCGGCATCGCGCTCGGAATCGGTATGGCCGTGGGCGGGAGCTGGGTCAAGGAACTCTCGAGTCGCGACTCCACCGCCAAGCCCGGTGCCGGAGCGCGCCGCGCCGCGATGTCGCTGACCGCCGGCTTCGCCCTCGGTGCTGGAGTCGCAGGCGTGCTCGCACAATGGGCACCCTGGCCGACGCACCTCGCCTACAGCGTGCACGTGGTGATCTGCATCGCCGCCGGTATCGGCATGCTCTCGGTCCCCGAAACGCGCACTGCCACAACAGCGTCGAAGAACAAGCGGCTGCTCGACGACCTGAGGATTCCGTCCGCATCGCATCGCCGATTCCTGTTCGTCGTATTGCCCTTGGCCCCATGGGTGTTCGGTGCCGCGAGCGTCGCCTACGCGGTGCTGCCGTCACTGATGGCGGATGCTCTGGCCGACGAACCCGGGGGCGGCTATCCCGTCGCCCTCTCCGCTGCGATGGCGGTGATCGCCCTCGGCTCCGGCTTCGCGATTCAGGCCGTCGGACGTCGGATCGACACACCGGCCAACGCGCGGGGGGCACTGGTTGCACTCACTCTCCTGGTGGTCGGCATGGCCGTTGCTGCCTGGGCGGCGTCGGTGCTCACCATTGCTGCGGCGCTGATCGCGGCAGCGGTCCTCGGCTGTGGGTACGGCATGGCGTTGGTCTCGGGTCTGCAAGAGGTGCAACGCATTGCGGGCCCTGATGACCTCGCCGGCCTCACCGCGGTGTTCTATTCGCTGACCTACCTGGGCTTCGCGGTGCCTGCCGTTCTGTCGGCTCTCACCGAGACCTGGCCCGGGGTGGTCACGTATCCGATCATTTTCGGATTCGGCGCAGTGATGGCGGCGCTGTGCGGACTGGTGGTCCGGTCGAAGACATCTGCTCACTTGCCGTAGGACGGAGTCTGGAACTGTTCTGCGATCCGAGCTGCTTTCGTCGCCGGCGCATCAGCACCGCGGCACCGACCGTTCCCGCTGCGATGAGGACTACGCCCGCGGTGATACTGGCGACGCGCTCCGGCCACGGCAGTATCGTCGGCACGCTGAACATGCCCCGAAAGAACGGCTCGATCACCGCCCCAGCGGGGACGACCAGACGCGCGATCGAACCTGACGGGCCGCCGCCTCGTGCTGCGACCCCGACCAGACCCAACGGGCCGCCCATGACAAGGGCGAGAGCGAACCATACTCGGTTCCCCGCCCACACGGTCTCGTCGAACATCCCGAACAGCTGACCGACACCGTAGTGCACCACCAACGCCAGCAGACTCGCGACGATCCCCGCCGCGAATGCATGCAGCGGACGGCGGACCAGCCAGCCGGACAGGATGGGCAGGCCGGCCCATACGGCACCCGAATTCACCAACTTGCTGAAGGTCGAGCGCACGGCCAGCAATGTGTTTGCCTCAGCGGACAACTGGCTTTCGCTCGTGATGTTCGAGGCGAGCGACACGAGAGCCACCGTGATCGCGGCTGCAATGACAAGTCCCCACCACCGTTTCGCCATCAGCGGATGGTACGCAGGCATCGTGCGGTTTTCCGAACAGACGGAGGTCTCCGCGAGTGGGTGCGAGCCGACCCGTTCGGCTCTAGGATCAGCGGCATCATGCTGCAGTCCTCGCGCACGGTCCCGCCGCATCGGGTACCCCCGACGGTGGCGCTCGCGGGTGCGACCGTATGGAACCGGCGCGAGGCGTACTGGTTCCTGATCGCGGTGATCGTGCCGGCCGCCTGCTGGTCCGAATATCCGATGGTGGTGCCGTACGTCTTCGCGATCGTTCTGCTCGGGGCCCTGGCGTTTCGCAGCCGACGGGTTGCCTGGTGGGTATCGATGCTGCGGTGGGGAGTGATCGCCGACGTCGAGACCGTGGACACCGCTCTGCGCGGCGACCGTAACCTTCGCCTCGCGCACGCCACGGGATGGAACGTCCAACGACGTTGGTACACAGGGGTTGTCACTCAATCCACGGTTCGGTACCGGGCCGGGGAAGCGCGCGGGCACCTGTTCGTTCGGGGACTGCCGTTCACCACCGGTGTGGTGCTCGCGCACTCGAAGCAACCGTCGTCTGCCGTGGCCATCAGCGACTTCCCCTGCGATCTGCAACTGGACGGTAAGGGACGCTGGGCGGCGTCGTTCCCGAGAGGTTTCTGGCTGCAGGCACTGGCGACGTCGGCGATGTACGGCTACGCCGTGGCAGGCCTCGCCCTGTCGCTCGGGTAATCGCTGACGTCACCGGGGATCGGCTCCCCAGACTTGGATCCAGGCCTCCGATAGCAGGCTGAAATCCGAAACTCGGGAGCCGATTCGAAGGCGCCGGGAACTACGGCAACGACGGCAGCTGCTTGTCCACCAGCCATGCGTCCCACAGACTTCGGGGGCAACCGAAGCGGGAGGCGAGGTCGGTGAAGTCCGCCGTCGCGACCGTCGAGTAGCGGTACTTGGAGGTCCATTCCTGGATCAGTCCGAAGAAGCGCTCGTCGCCGATGGTGCGCCGCACGGCGTGCAGTGCCAGTGCACCGCGCTTGTACACGCGGTCGTCGAATATGCGGGCGGGCCCGGGATCGCTGAGCTGTAGGTCCATGGCCAGTCCGCGCTGAATGGTGTGTGCGCGCTTGGCCTTGTCGTGAGCCGTTGCGCCGCCGGAGTTCTCGGCCCAGATCCACTCGGAGTAGCAGGCGAATCCCTCGTGCAGCCAGATGTCGGCCCACTTGCCGAGGGTCAGCGAGTTGCCGAACCACTGGTGCGCCAGCTCGTGCGCGACGAGACGCTCGTAGTACCGGGAACCGGAACAGTGATTGGCTCCGAAGATCGACAGCCCCTGCGCCTCGATCGGAATCTCGAGATCGTCGTCGGTCACCACCACGGTGTACGACGCGAAAGGGTAAGGGCCGTACAGCCGTACGAACGTATCCATCATCTGCGGTTGACGACCGAAGTCGTGATCGAACTGCGCGCGCAGGCGCGGCGGAGTGATGGCCTTCATCGGCACCGGCCCCGGGCTGACGATGCGATGCTCGTACGGACCGATCTGAATGGTCGCGAGGTAACTGGCCATCGGCTCGGGCTGCTCGTACACCCAGGTGGTGCGGCTGGCGCGAGTCTGCTTGCGCACCAACGTTCCGTTGGCCACCGCGTAGTACGGCGAATCGGTGGTGATGGTGATGCCGTAGCTGGCCTTGGACACCGGATGGTCGTCGCACGGGAACCACGACGCGGCCCCGTTGGGCTGGCTGGCGACGATCGAGCCTTCGGTGAGCTCGTCCCAGCCGACCTCACCCCAGAAACCGTTGATGGGCTTGGGGGTTCCGCCGTACGACACCGTCACCACCAGTGCCGCGCCCGACGCGATAGGCTTGGCGGGCGTGATCTTCAGCTTGCCGCGCTGGTGGCTGAACTTCACCGATCGCGAGCCGTTGACCGACACCTTCGACACGTTCATCGCCGGGCCGAGATCGAACGCGAACTTCGACACCGTCGCCGTGGTGACCGCGGTGATCTTCGCCTTGCCCGTCAGCCGGTTGCTCTCGACCTTGTATTCGAGATCGAGTTCGTAGCGCGAGACGCGGTAGCCCCGATTTCCGTTCTGCGGAAGGTATGTATCGATCGGATTGTCGCTGGCATCGACGTCGAACACCGGTGCCACCAGCCTGTCTGGCACGAAAGATCACCCCTCGTTTCGGTCGTCGCGGATGCGCGGGAAGGGATCCCCCTTGGCCCAGGGCGCGATCGGATTGCCCTGCCAACGAGTATGCGCGGGAACCGTATCACCGCGCATCACCAGGGAGGCAGGCCCCACCGTCGCGCCGTCACCGATTCCCGATGCCGGCAGCGCGACACAGTGTGGTCCCAGTGTTGCGCCTCTACCGAGATCGACCGTGTCCATGGACATGATCCGATCATGGAACAGGTGCGTCTGCACAACGCACCCTCGGTTGACGGTCGCACCGTCGGCCAATGTCACCAGATCGGCCTCGGGAAGCCAGTACGTCTCGCACCAGACTCCGCGGCCGATATCGGCACCGAGCCATCGCAACCACATGTTCAACACCGCTGTGCCCTCGGCAGCGCGCGCGAACCACGGCGCGGCGACGGTCTCGACGAAGGTGTCGGCCACCTCGTTGCGCCATACGAACGAACTCCACAACGGATGGTCGGTCTTGCCGATCCGGCCCACCCACAGCCACTTCGCCAACGCCGACACCGCAGCGGCCACGAAACCGGCGACGAGCAGCACGAGGCCACTGACCAGTGCCGCCAACCAATATCCGACGGCGTCGGCGACGGCGGTCAGCCCGAATAACACTCCGAGTCCGATGCCGAACGTCACGACGACGGGAATCAACCGACACGTCTCGACGAGCGAGCGGGCGACCTTCAGCTTGCGCGCCGGATCGAACGTGCGTGACGAGTCCGCGCTACCGGCGGCTCGACGCAGTCGCACCGGCGGGCTGCCGAGCCACGACGAGCCGGACTTCGCCTTGTCCGGAGTGGCGGACAGCACGGCGACCAGACCGTTCTTCGGGACGGTTCGGCCGGGACCGGTCATGCCGGAATTGCCGAGGAAAGCTCGCTTGCCCACCTTCGCATCGCCCAGATGCATCCAGCCGCCGCCGAGTTCGTAACTGGCGACCATGGTGTCGTCGGCGAGGAATGCGCCGTCCGCGACCGTGGTGAACTTGGGGATCATCAGCACCGTCGACGCCTCGACGTCCTTGCCGATCTTCGCGCCGAGCAGCCGGAGCCAATGGGGCGTCAACAGCGACGCGTAGAGCGGGAACAGGAACGTGCGCGCCGAGTCCATCAGGCGCTCGGTGGCCCACACCTGCCAACCGATGCGGCTGCGCACCGGGTGGTAGCCGCCGACGAGGCCGATGCTGAGCACCCGCACCGCAACGACGGTGATCAGCGCGAACACCGCCAACGACACCAGCGTCGCCACGGGCAACATCACCAGACCACGCTCGAAGGCGTCGAGCACGGAGTCGGCGGTGTGAATCCACCAGCCCATCAGCACCAGGCTGACGCCGATCGAGAACAGCGCCATGCCGGACAGGAACAGAGATGCGACGCCGTAGGCGAAGACCCAATGGGTTGCGCGTGGTGGAGCTTCCGCGGGCCACGGATGATCGGCCTTGCCGACCTTCTGAGCCGGCGAACCGGACCACATCTGGCCGGCCTTCACGCGTCCGACGACGGCGGAGCCTGCCGTGACGACCGCGTTCTTGCCGACCTTGGTGCCGGGCAGCAGCGTCGAGCGGGCACCGACGGTGGCACCGGCACCGATCTCGATGCCGCCGATGTAGACGAGATCGCCGTCGATCCAGTGACCGGACAGATCGACCTCGGGCTCGATGGAGCAGCCGTCACCCAACTCGAGCAAGCCGGTGACCGGCGGGAGGGTGTGCAGGTCGACGCCCTTGCCGATCTTGGCACCGAGAGCGCGCGCGTAGTAGACCATCCACGGTGCGCCCGACAGGTTCGACGCACCACTGGCATCGGTCAATCGCGTTGCGGCCCAGAGCCTGATGTGCATGCTCCCGCCGCGCTCGTACGCGCCCGGTTTCAGCCCGGCCAACAGGATGCGCGATCCGATCACCGAGATCGCCATGCGGCCGACCGGGGTGATGAACAGGACGAATGCCAGGAGCACCCACCACCAGGACAGCGTCGGAGCCCAGGGCACGTCGCCGAACCAGGACATGACGTTGAACAGCAGTCCGAGCCAGGTGACCCACTGCAATCCGGTCAGGGTGGTCAACGGAACGGTTGCCGCGATCTGCGCCCATTGCGCGGTGCGCGAGGTCGGGGCGACTTCACGGGGAACGGCCTCGACGACCGGCTTCAGGTCGTCGAGATACTGCGCCAGCGAACCCAGCCGCGGGTGGTCGTAGAGCTGCGCGACGGTGATCTCGGGGAACCGCTCGCGCAGCGCCGTCACCAATTGCGCGGCCGACAGCGAACCGCCACCGTTGGCGAAGAAATCGGCGTTCTCGTCCGCGATCTGCGCGCCGAGGATGTTGGTCCACAGTTCGGCCACCCACCCCGCCGTGCCGCCGAGCGAGGAGGCACCCGCCATGCCGGGCAGGGGCCACGGCAGCGCATTGCGGTCGACCTTGCCCGAGGTGCGCGTTGGCATCTCGTCGACCAACGCCAGGCGTGGGACCAGGGCCGCAGGCAACTGTTCGGCGAGCAACTCGCGAGAGGCTTCGAGATCGAAATCGGGGTTGGTGCTCGCGAGATACCCGACGAGCACCGAGTTACCGGCAGCCGTCTTGCGGATGGCGGCCGCCGCACCGCCGACGCCCGGAAGTGCTTGCAGCGCATTGTCTATCTCGCCGAGCTCGATGCGTCGACCGCCGAGCTTGACCTGGTCGTCGGCGCGACCCTGGAACAACAGACCTTCGAGCTCCAGCTTGACCAGATCTCCGCTGCGATACGCCCGTTCCCACCCGAGGGACGGCATGGGCGCGTACTTCTCGGCGTCCTTGGCCGGGTCGAGATACCGAGCGAGTCCGACGCCCCCGATGACCAGCTCACCGACTTCGCCGACCTGCACCGGGGTGCCGGAGCCGTCGACGACAGCGAGGTCCCATCCATCGAGGGGGAGCCCGATCCGGACCGGACCCTTGCCGTCCATGATCGCCGCACACGCGACGACCGTCGCCTCGGTGGGGCCGTAGGTGTTCCAGACCTCACGGCCCTCGACGGCGAGCCGCTCGGCCAACTCCGGCGGGCAGGCTTCGCCGCCGAAGATGAGCAGCCGCACCGCTTCCAACGCCACCGCGGGCCACAGCGACGCCAGCGTCGGGACCGTCGAGACGACACTGATGTCGCGGGAGACGAGCCACGGGCCGAGGTCGAAGCCGGACCGCACCAGAGACCTGGGCGCGGGAACCAGACACGCTCCGTGCCGCCACGCCAGCCACATCTCCTCGCACGACGCGTCGAACGCCACCGACAATCCGGCCAGCACTCGGTCGCCCGGACCGAGCGGATCCTTCTGCAGGAACATGCGGGCCTCGGCGTCGACGAACGCCGCTGCGTTGCGATGACTGACGGCAACCCCCTTGGGAGTGCCCGTCGAACCCGAGGTGAAGATGACCCACGCGTCGTCCTGCGGGGTGGGCGGTCCGGCATTGTGTTCGGTGAGGTCGTGCTGAGGAACGTCCTGCTTGGGGGCAGTACCGGCCGCGATGCCGCCCGCGGTGACGATGGCCGTCACCTGCGCCTCGCCGAAGACCAACTCGGCCCTCTCCTCGGGGTCGTCCGCGTCCACCGGCACGTAGGCAGCACCGACCGCGAGGATCGACAGGATCGCGACGTAGAGGGAGAACGAACCCGACGGCATGCGGATTCCGACGCGATCGCCGCGCCTGACACCGGCGTTGGCGAGCCACTGAGCGCCTTCGGCGATGTCGTCCAACAACTCGGAGTAGCTGACCGACACGGCACCGTCGTCGATCGCGGGGGCGTCGGGGAAACGATGTGCCGTGTCGCGGAGGATGTCGATGAGCGTCCGGGCGGGTGGAGCCTGCGGCGAGCGAAGAAACGCCGCCGGGGCAGGTGCTGTGTCCGCGCTCGAACCCGGCAGATCGTTCTCTCGATGCACAGACAACCGGGCGTCCTTCTCGTTCGTTGCAAGTAACTCTGCGTTGGCAAGTGATTCTGTGGTGCTGGCGAGCAGCAGCGCCGTTGGTTATCTCACGTTCTGTTTGCCAGCAGGTGAACGAGCGCGCCTTCCCACCGCGGGAATCCTACTGCGGCGCAGGGGCGAGTCCCGGCTTGACAAAACGGCAGCGAGTTTGCGAGTGTCTTTCCCACGGTCACGAGTACCAGCATCAAGCCCCGGCTAGCTGGTCGGCAACCCTCCTCCGCGGTGGGGTGCTCCGGGTGACGACCAGGCTGATGCCGGAAAACCGGCGCGGCAAGCGCGGACTCGTTCATCACGTCCTTCGGTTGCGGGTCCCTCGAACGTGAGGGCTTGATCTGTCATGACATCTGTACTCTCCCGCCCCTGTGCTCCTTTTGCCCCTGTTTCGGGCACGGATCTACAGGTACCGCTGGTCCACGGCGGCACATGCACTTACGCGAACTTCGATTACGCCGCCAGCGCGCCCGCCCTGGACGCGGTGACCGATCGGATCGCCGAACTGCTGCCGTTCTACTCGAGCGTGCACCGGGGTGCCGGCTACGCCTCACGGGTCTCGACGGCGGCGTACGAGAAGGCTCGGGTGACGGTCGCTGATTTCGTTGGTGCGCACAGTGATTCGGTGGTGGTGTTCACACGGAACACCACCGACTCGCTGAACCTGCTGGCCGCCTGCGTGCCGGGCGATACCGTGGTGCTCGACATCGAACACCACGCGAACCTGCTCCCGTGGCGCGATCGACGAGTGGTGGTGGCGGCGTCGACCCTCGCCGAGACCATCACCCGGCTCGACGTGGAGCTCGCCGCGAAACCTGCTGCACTACTGGCGATCACGGGCGCATCGAACGTCACCGGTGAGGTGCTTCCCATCGTGGAACTCGCAGCACTGGCGCATCGGCACGGCGCACGCATCGCGGTGGACGGTGCCCAGCTGGTTCCGCATCGGCGGGTCGACATCGCCGCACTCGGCGTGGACTATCTCGCGTTCTCCGGCCACAAGCTCTACGCCCCGTTCGGCGCGGGAGTGCTTGTGGGCAGACGTGATTGGCTCGACGCCGGTGAGCCGCACCTGGCCGGCGGCGGCGCGGTGCGCAGCGTGAGCATCGACAACACCGACTGGGCTCCGGCACCGCAGCGGCACGAGGCGGGCACCCCCAACGTCCTCGGCGTTGTGGCTCTCGCTGCGGCCTGCGAGGCCATCGCCGGATTCGACGATGCCGAGCTGCAGGCGCACGAGCAGGAATTGTCGTCCCGACTGCGGCGCGGCCTGGCGGATCTGGACGGCGTCGAGCAGCTCCGGGTCTGGGCCGACGCGCCCGACAGTGTCGGCATCGTCACCTTCACCGTCGCCGGACGCGATCCCGGTGAGGTGGCCGCGTACCTGTCCGCCGAACACGGAATCGGCGTGCGCGACGGCAAGTTCTGCGCACACCCCCTGCTGAGCCGGCTGGGGCACGCGGCCGGAGCGGTTCGCGCCAGTATCGGACTCGGTAGCTCGTCGGCCGATGTGGACCGACTCGTCGACGCCCTCGCCGCCCTGGTCGAGTCGGGACCGAACTGGCACTACGCGGAGGACGCCGGCTGGTGGAACCCGGTACCCGACCCGCGACCCTTCCCCGAGCTGGCCGACGGGGCCGCCGGGGTTGGATCCCCGTGCAGCCCCGCAGGCCGTTAGCATGGCGTCATGACCGTGAGTGTCGTGTGGACGGGCAACCGTCACTGGAGCAACAGATACGTGGATCTGTGCCGCACTGCGTCCGGGTCGTGTTCGAGTTCGGCTCCGCTCCGACCGAATGCGTTCACCGACTTCCAGAAACAGGATCACCACTCATGTCGCACAACTTCACCCGCGTCGCCGTCGAATTCTCTGCAGGTTGGACCGAACTGACCCTGCCGTCGGACGGTGACGTAGTCCGGATCCAGGCCTCCGACCTGCGCGAATCCCAGCAACACCGGGCCCGGGTGCGGGCCGAGGCAATCGAGCGCGGCGAACCTGCCGACAGCGCAGCAGTGTTTCTCGACCTCGAGATCCACATCGCAACCGACGCGCGGACGGCACGTCGGGAATTCGCCGCACTGGACGCGCCGACCAGCCCGGCGTCCATCCGCTACGTCGGAACACCGGCGGGCCTGGCCAGTTTGATCTCCGATGTCACCGCGGCCGATGTGGCAGACGGCGTGACGTTGACGGTGCCAGGCGATGTCGCTCGCCAGTCGGTACTGATCAACAACGCAGTGTTGCCGCTGCTCGAATCGCGCGGCACCCGACTCGACATCGACGTCGTCGACTCGGTCCTCGGCGCACCGATCGCCCCGACACTCGCGTCCTGAGCCCCGATGGTGGGGCAGGGTCAGGTGACGTCGATCGCCAGACCTGCGGTGATGCGCACCAACTCGGTGAACGTGGACCGAAAGATCGTGTTGGTGTGACCGGCGGCCGCCCACACCTCGGCGTACCCGGCCAGATCCTGGTCGACGAACGTGTCCAGATTGGTGGGGTGGCCGACCGGTGCGATCCCCCCGATCGGCTGCCCGGTTGCGTGCTTGGCCGTGTCCAGGGGCGCGCGCATCAACGTCCCGCCCAGACGCTCACCGGTGTGCTCGAGATGAACGTTGTGGGCACCGGAAACCAGTAGCAGTACCGGCTCGTCGTCGAGCAGAAACACCATCGACTTCACGATCGCACCCACTTCGACGCCCAGCGCCGCGGCAGCATCGGCGGCGGTGTGCGTGCCCTCGGGGCTGTTGACCACCACACCGTGATGGCCGCGAGAGATCAGAGTATCGGCAACATGGGCTGCATTCGGATGAAGTAGCCGGGTCATGTGCCAACCCTATTGCCCCGCGACCGTTTACGCAGATGCTTGCTTATCCGGTCATTCCGCAGGCTCCACTCCCGCCCTACTGGGTCGTTCCTGCAGGCTCCACTCCCGCCCTACTGGGTCGTTCCTGCAGGCTCCATTCCCGCCCTACTGGGTCGTTCCCGCAGGCTCCACTCCCGCGAGATCACCGAACAGTCTCAATCGCGCCATCCCGCCGTCGGGGAAGATGTCCATGCGCACCTCGGAGACCGGGGTGTCGTGGGTGAGGACGAAGCGATGCCGGGTGTCGGGCTGCAGCGTCGTACGTGGCAACAGTTCGATCCACTCGCCGTCGCCGAGCCGGCCACGCAGAGATGCCGCACCGGGCGCGTTTCCGAGGAAGCAGGTGGTGTCGAGTTCGGCCAGAGAGATGAGCCCGGTGCCGGCGAGCTGCACCTGGACCCAGTCGTTCGCCTCGTTGCGTCGACGCGAGGTCTCCCAGCCTTCACCCATCGACCGTGGGGGTCCGGGGAAGAGCAGGTTGTTGGGCGAGCTGTAGAACATGTTCGAGCATGCCGAGACGTACGCGCCGTTCTCGAGTGCAGCCAGGTCCACCGGCCCGGCAGCGAGAAATTTCGGGTCGGGCTTGCCGCGGCCGAGCACCCGCAACCGCGCCACTCCGCCGTCGGGATAGATCGACAGCTTCACGTGCGTCCACCGAGCATCGGAGGCGACGGTGAACCTGTTCTCGCTGTCGCCGTCGACCGAGCTGCGCGGGACGATCGTGGTCCATTCCGTCTGGGTGTGAAGCTCCTCCGGTGACGGAAAGCCGTCGACCTCGGCGGCCTCGATCGAGATCTCCGGCGGATAGTTTCCGGTGAACCACGCGGTGTCGACGACGACCGCCGAGACGACACCCGGCGCTCCGAGACGAACGATGGCCTCGTCGTAGCCGGCCTCGCGTCGGCGTCGTGTCTCCCACCCGTCGTAGATCTGGCCCTTGTGTCCGAACGTCGCCGTCGAGTAGTCGGCTTTTCCTGGCCGGACGAGATTCTCCTTCTCCGCGAACGTCTCGTCGTTCGCCCACACGACTGCGCCTCCGAGTGTGCGGACGGCGAGATCGGGCAGTGGCAAGGGGAAGTTGGCGGTCATGGGATCACACTTTACTGGTCGCGCGTGGAGCCACCGGGTTGTGTGCGGACCGGCGACGCAGTGCTGCCGCGCCCATCAGCAGCGTGCCGATCACGATGTACAGAGCAAGTGCGAGTGCGGGTTGCCCCAGTCCGGTGCCGGAGAAGTACACGATGCTGCGCACGCCCTCGGTGCCGATGCCCGGAGTGATCCACCGACCGATGGAAGCGTAGAGCGAGGGAAGGACGTCTGCCCCGAAAGCGCCTCCTGCGCTCGGGTTTCCGAGAATCACGAACAGTACGATCGCGGCCGGAACCGCGGCGACCCCGATCAGTGCGCGCAGGCCCATGGTGAACAGACCGGTGGCGAAGACCACGCCGGTGCCCAGTAATGCGAGCGGAAACCAATGGCCGGCAAACGTTTCCAGGACATGGGTGGTGAGGAAGGCGCCGAGTGCACCCGAGGTGACGGCGTAGGCAGCGAGAATTCCGACGTGCGAACAGGTTTCGCGACGCGACTGTGGTGCCCCGATCAGCAGTCCGAATGCTGCCGCCAGCAGGTAGCCGCCGACGACCCAGCCGACCGAGAGGTAGAAGCCGGACAGCCCCCGGTTGTCGTGTACGCCCACCGGAATCTCGTCGCGGACCACGAACTGGCGACCCTGCGAGGCCTCGACCTCGGTGAAGATCGATTCGAGCGCGGTGGCCACGGAACTACCCGCCGCGCTCGCGGTGATGAGGGTGTCCGTTCCGTCGGCACCGATGACGTACGCCCCGAGAATGTCTCGGTCGCGGAGCAGTGAACGGACCTCTGCGGTATCGGCTGCGGTGCGTGCCGCGAGCGGAGTGCCGTCGATGGCGTCGAGGCGGTCGGCGGTCTGCTGGTCCAGCCCCTCGGGGAGGCCGGGCTCGGTCACCACCGCGATGGGGATCGCGTGCGGCGTCGGCTGATGGAAGGCCGAGACGTAGCTGAGGATGAAGCCGAGCTGAAGTACCAGCACCGCGGCAGCGAGCAGTGACATCTTGCGCATGGGTGACTCCTGAATCTTGTCGATACCCGAGGTATTCAATACTCTAGGTATCGTGAATGCGGAGGAGCAAGAAAAGTGGGGGCCGACACAGGATCGGCGACGACCCCAACGCACCGACGTTCGGGACCGACTGCTCGCCGCGGCAGCCGACGAATTCACCGAACGGGGCTATGCCGCAGCGAAACTCACCGATATCGCCGACAGAGCCGGCTTCACCAAGGGAGCCGTCTACTCCAATTTCGAGTCCAAGCAAGCGCTGTTCGCCGAACTGCTCGCCCGCCGTTCCCTCGACCTCGCCGCCCGCGTACTGGCCCACGTATCCGATCTGGACTCCGGTGCAGCGGCAGGAGCGGGCGGCGGTGAAATAGCGTCCTGGGTGGTGGCCGAACCCCGGTGGCCCCTGCTGACGGTCGAATTCGGCATCCTCGCCGGACGCGACCCTGCCGTCGCCGAGCGCTACCGCACCGACCGTCGCGCGCTGCGCGGGGAGCTCGAACGCCTCATCGCCGAGCACGCAGGGCGGTGGGGAGTCGGCAAGAACTTCGATGCCCGACGCCTCGCGACGTCACTGGCGGCATTGATCTCCGGATTGGCCGTCGAACATTCGGTGGATCCGGAGGAGATCGACGAGGGAGTCATCGCCGACGCGGTGTCGGAGTTGTTCGCGGGAGCGATAGCCAGAACACATCTCGATTGAGCGAGACCGCACCGGGTAACCGCAGAAGATGAATGCCCAGAATCCAGACCCCGACGTCACCACAGGACTCGAAGCGGGAGGCGGCGTCACGCCAGGAGACACCCCGCCCGCCGAAACCGGAATCGGCGGTCCGAATCACGAGCCGCCGCAGCGCAGCCGGGTGATGCCCATCGTCGTCATCTGCGTCGTGGCATTGCTGGCGATCCTGATCGCCGGTGGACTGATCGGTCGCGTCGTCGGTCTGTTCGGCTGATCCTCGACCGAGCTCAGTACTGGGGCCAGCCGCCTTCGGGCCCCAGCAGGCGATCCAATCTGGTGTGGTTGATCTTCGCCAGCTCGTCGCGCATGATCTTGCGCTCGGTCTGATCGTCGTTGTCGAGGCGATGGCCCAGATCGACCAGGATGTCTCGCGGCTCGAAGCCCTCGGGCTCGAACAACCGGCTGGACGCGTACGGGTAACCGAACCGGTCCTCGTACGCCCTGGCCGCAGTTCCCAGTGCCCCGCGAGTGTCGGTGTCCATGGCCGCGCACACCTTGCTCGGCTCCGGCAGCGTCGCGGCGAGCGAATCCACATCCCCGTCCGAGAGTTCGGTCAGTTCCGCGTCGGCTGCGGCGAACAGGTCAGCCCGTGAGCGGTACCTGCGGCCGTCTGCCACCCTGGACGCCCACGCCACCGAGCAGCAGCACTCGTACAGCGCATGGACCGCCTTGCGGCGCGGCAGATCGTTGAACGTCTCCAGGCCCAGACCCTGATGCATCAACATGAGTCGATGATGGGCGGGATTCGATGCATGTACCAGAGCTGAGCAGGGACTTAGCGCAGACGTTACGCGCCGTAACATGCGGTGCAGCAATGTGCGACGCTGCCGCTAGGCTCGCAGGCATGACGGAACGAACCTGGAACGCCTTCTCCGTGGAGATCGCGGACCACATCGCGAACGTGACACTTCTCGGACCGGGCAAGGGCAACGCCATGGGCCCCGACTTCTGGAGCGAAAGCCCCGAGCTGTTCGCGCAGCTCGACGCCGATCCCGAGGTTCGGGCAGTCGTGCTCGCGGGCTCGGGTAAGAACTTCACCTACGGACTCGACCTCGCAGCGATGGCAGGAACATTCGGTCCGCTGATGGCCGACAAGGCGTTGGCCGGTCCCCGAACGTCGTTCCACGACACCATCAAGACGATGCAGAAGGCCATCAACGCGGTTGCCGACTGCCGCAAACCCGTCGTCGCGGCGGTTCAGGGCTGGTGCATCGGCGGCGGCGTCGACCTCATCACCGCCGCGGACGTGCGGTACGCGAGCGCCGACGCGAAGTTCAGCGTGCGCGAGGTCCGGGTCGCGATCGTCGCGGACATGGGGTCGTTGGCCCGACTGCCCGCGATCATCGGCGATGGCCACATGCGTGAGCTCGCTCTGACGGGCAAGGACATCGATGCCGCGCGCGCCGAGAAGATCGGCCTGGTCAACGACGTGTTCGAGGACCACGACGCCACCCTGGCCGCTGCTCGTGACTGCGCCGCCGCCATCGCTGCGAATCCGCCTCTGGTGGTGCAGGGCATCAAGACCGTGCTCGACCATTCCCGATCTTCCAGCGTCGACGACTCGCTTCGCTACGTCGCGGCCTGGAACGCCGCCTTCCTCGCCTCGCACGATCTCACCGAGGCGATCACCTCGGTGTTCGAGAAGCGACCGGCGCAGTTCACCGGTAACTGACGTGGTCGAGTTCGCCGAGGAACTGGGCACGCAGCTGGTTCGGCTGCAACGCTTGCGCGAGCGGAACATCGCCCAGATCTCGTCTTCGGGCGGTGTCGACGGGGCTGCTTACGTATGCTTGTTCCGCCTGCTGCGCGACGGGCCGATGAGATCCAGTGAGCTGGCCACGATGGTGAACTCGGATCCGTCGACAGTGAGCAGGCAGGTGGCTCAACTGGTCGAACGGGGGCACGTCGAGCGTGTGCCCGACGAGAGAGACGGAAGGGCCTTCGTTCTCGCCGTGACGCAGTCCGGGCGGGACGTGGCCGCGGCAATTCAGCAACGCCGTACCGAATCTCTCGGTCGGGTGATCGAGGGGTGGGATCGCGAGGACCGGGCGTCACTGGTCGCTTTGCTGGATCGTTTCTTGACCGATTACGAAGAAATGAGACCGGACCTTCCGGCCCGACGCGCAGGTAGCGTCTGAGCCGCCGACAGTCGACAAGGGATCGTTTCGTAGAGGTGCGCGACGAGTCGGGACAACCGGTTCGGACGGAGGGGGCGCGGTGCCAATGGATCGCGATCGACCGCCGCACGGTCGGGCGAGCGGACCGCGAGTAGGTTCGGTGAGGCTCGAACGTCGCGTCGCGCTCGGGATCGCCGCCTTGGTTCCTTCGTTCGGTCTGATCGGGGCCATTGCGATGTTCTCCGACGACGGTCCCGCGTGCACGACCGCGAAGGTCGTCTGTCTGCTGGTGCTGATCTCGACCGTCCCGGTGGGAGCGTGGTGGCTTCGGCGTTCGCTGGATGCGTCGCACATGCCCGGGTGGTTCGTGGTGTACGCCGACGTGGGCGTCGCAGCGATGTTGCTCACCTTCGCCGGCCGCGATCTGGCTCTGAACGGGGCGGCCCTGTTCGCGGTGATCGGCATCTACATCGTCTACTTCGCCCGGCGGCGAGTGCTCGGATTCCACATGCTGTTCGTCAATGTGACGGTCGTGATTCTGGCGGCGCTGGCGCTGGCGGAGGACACTCACGATCTGGCGTCGACCGCCGCCAGGACCCTCGCGACGCTGCTGGTGGTCAATTCGGTGCTGGTGTTTCGCGCCGTGATTCAGCATCAACTCGATCTCGCCAACACCGACTCGCTGACCGGTCTGCTCAACAGGCGCGGCCTGGAACTGCGGTTCGAACGCATGATGGCGTCGCTCGACGCGGATCGTTCGGTGGCGTTGATGGTGGTCGATCTCGATCAGTTCAAACAGGTCAACGACACCTACGGCCATGCAGTGGGCGACCGCGTGCTGCGTCGCACGGCTCGTAGATTGAAGAGCGCCACGGGGGCGCGGCCGTGTGTGGCCCGCACCGGAGGTGAGGAATTCACCATCGCGCTGCCGGTCACGGAAGCCGCGGCGCACTCGATTGCCGACGAGATCCGCGAATCCGTCCACGATTCGCTCGACGACGTACCGGTGACGGTCAGCGTCGGTGTGGCGATGATCAACGGCAGCCGCTGGTCGGACGCAGCAGAGTCGGGTGACGGGGAGGACCTGCTGCACAACGTTCTGCTCGACGCCGACGCCGCGATGTACGAGTCCAAGCACGCGGGCGGAAACAGAGCGACGGTGTATGCCGGCGAATGATCCGCCGGCGTACACCGTCGTCGTTCGGGGAAGAACGTGTGACTTCCGTCAGCGCAAGGCGCTCTTGGGGTCGTTCCACAGCTGATCGGTGAAGTCCTCCAACGCGACGAGCACGATGGTGTCCTCGGTGCGGCGCAGAATCGACTTACTGGCGCGGACCTGCACGATATCGCCGGTCTTGTCGGTCATCCGCCACAGAGAATCCGCGCGGGTGGCCACCGTGGTGAGGAACATGTCCGCGACATTGACGCCCTCCGGTGCCCGGTCGGGGAAGATGTCGTGCAGGTGGAAGTCCTCCCGCTCGGTGCGGTCCAGGCCGAACAGATCGTCGAAGGCCTCGTTCGCGAACACGATGGCACCGGTGGGATCGACGGCAAGGATCGGCACCGGAATTCGGTCGAGGACGACCGTGACCGGCAGATCGGGAAACTGCGTCGGATCCGAGATCGGTCGCGAATCCAGATTGCGCCGATCACCGTTGGAAGTGCTGTCGGTCATGCGTTTCCCCAAACTAGTTTCGTCGGCGTTCGGCCGAGGGCGAGGTGTGTGATGCCGAAACGATCAGTGCTCCGGATTGTCCGCCAAGCGCTTGAATGATGCAGCGATTTCGGCCTCTGCCTCTGCGCGGCCCACCCAGTCTGCCCCGGTGACGTGCTTGTTGGGTTCGAGATCCTTGTAATGGACGAAGAAATGCTTGATCGCATCGAGCTCGAACGTCGAGACGTCGCTCAGATCCTGGATGTGGTCCCAACGAGTGTCGCCTGCGGGAACGCACAGCACCTTGTCGTCGCCGCCGGCCTCGTCGACCATCTTGAACATCGCCACGGGACGGGCTTCGACGATGACGCCGGGGAACACCGACTCGGGCAGCAGAACCAGTGCGTCGAGCGGATCGCCGTCCTCGCCGAGCGTGTTCTCGATGAAGCCGTAATCGGCTGGATACGCCATCGCGGTGTAGAGGTAGCGATCGAGTCGAACACGTCCGGTGACGTGGTCGACCTCGTACTTGTTGCGCTGCCCCTTGGGGATCTCGATGGTGACGTCGAACGGCACGTGCAGTCCTCACTGTCTTCGTTCGGGCCCGACCGGGCCCGAACCGTTGCGAATGTGTCGATGGTGGCGGCGCAAGGCTACCGGACCCGAGGATACTGTTGACTGAACGATCGTGGGTACGACCACGGCAGATACGGAGGAACAGTGGCGGGGCTGACACGACGGTTCCTCGGCCCCACAGCGGGCCGACGGCGCAGGAAGAAGCGCGTGATCCTGACGCTGTGTGCGCTGTTCGTCGTGATCCTCGCCGCGACGACCGCGGCCCTCGTGTTGCCGTCGGTGTCCGACGGAGCCGAGACCGCGATCGAGCCCCCACCCGAGACGGTGCTGCCCGACCCTGCGATCACCCCGTTCCCGGAATCGGCACCGGTGCCGAACTCGGCAGCTCTGGCAGCTGCGCTGGCCCAGGTGGTCGACGATCCCGCCCTCGGCACGTTCACCGGCACCGTCGCCGACGCACGGACCGGTCAGGTGCTCTGGTCCCAGAACCCCGACACTCCGATGACGCCTGCCTCGACCACCAAGGTCCTCACCGCTGCCGCGGCGATGCTCGCGCTCCCGGCCGATCACCGCGTCACCACCCGCGTGGTCCAGGGCAACGGCGAGGGCAACATCGTGCTGATCGCGGGCGGCGACCCCACACTCACCGCGCTTCCGGTCGGAACGGACGGGTTCTATCCGGGAGCGGCGCGCATCGACGACCTGGTGGAGCAGATTCGGCGCAGCGGAACGGTGGTGCGCAGCATCGGCGTCGACACCTCCGTCTATTCCGGTGACACGATGGCGCAGGGCTGGTTCCCCGCCGATATCGCCGCCGGTTCCATCACACCGATCGAACCGATCATGCTCGACGGCGGACGATCGGACCCACTCGTCGACGAGTCGCCGCGCAGTACAACCCCGGCGCTGGATGCAGGCCGCGCACTGGCCGCTGGGCTGGGCGTCGACCCGGCAGCGGTGACGATCGGCAAGGCCGTCGACGGGGCCGATCAGATCGCATCCGTCGAATCCGCGCCGCTGCGGAACCGATTGCAGCAGATGATCTATCGCTCCGACAATGTTCTCGCCGAGGCCGTAGGACGCGAAATCTCTCTCGAAATGAACACGGCGGCAAGCTTTTCCGGAGCTGTGGCGTCGATCGGGCAGACCCTGTACTCGGCAGGCTTCGACATGGCCGGACTCACGCTCGAGGACGCCAGCGGACTGTCGGTCGACGGCAAGATTCCGGCCAGGCTGCTCGATCAGGTGTTGACGTCGGCAGCGGGAACCGAGCAGCCTGCACTGCGTCCGATGCTCGATTATCTTCCGGTCGCCGGCGCGACCGGAACCCTGACGGATCGGTACGCCTCGGGGGATCGAACCGGAGCGGGCTGGGTTCGCGCCAAGACCGGAACGCTCTCTGCTGCAAGCGCTTTGGCGGGATACGTCGTCGACGTCGACGGCCGCATCCTGACCTTCGCGCTGATGTCCAACGACCGGCCGCCCGACGTCAGTCGCCCCGCCCTCGATGCCGTCGCATCGACCCTGAGATTGTGTGGTTGCCAGTGAACACGGACGCAGCAACGAAGGCCGAAGACGGCGAATCCACGTCCGGTTTCGCCGGTGCCGTCGATTGGTCGGTGGCGGCGAAGACCGGAGCGAAGCTGGCCCGCCCGGGTCCGGCCACGTCTCGCTACACCGCCGATGCGGCCGTGGAAGAGCTTGCCGCCGCATCGATTCGGGCCGAGGGGCCGGTTCGCGAGACCACCGGCCTGGCCGACGGCCTCCCCGTGCCCGACGCCCAGGTGGTCGACCGCGCCGGCTGGATCGCCGCGGCCGCGTCGTCGATGAAGCACCTGACCGGAGACGACGACGGTACGCCGCCGTCCGGTCTGCTCGGCGGAAAGCCGGCCGGACTGCAGGCCGGAGCGATGCTGGCCTTCCTGTCCAGCGCCATTCTCGGACAGTACGACCCCTTCACCGGCGAGAACGGAACGCTGCTTCTGGTCGCGCCCAACGTGATTGCCGTCGAGCGGGCGCTTCGTGTGTCGCCGAGCGACTTCCGGTTGTGGGTGTGCCTACACGAGGTGACGCACCGAGTGCAGTTCTCCTCCGCGCCGTGGCTCGGCGGCTACATGCGCGAGAACGTCGGGGTGCTCTCCGACGGCACCGACGAGCCGCTGACAGATGTCGCCAACCGGCTGACCGGTGCGCTGAAGGCCCGCAAGAATCCGAGCGGGTCCACCAGGTCCGAGGACGCAGGCATCGTCGGACTCCTGCGCGCCACCCAACCGCAGCCCCAGCGCGACGCCATCGACCGACTCCTGGTGCTGGGCACCCTGCTCGAAGGCCACGCCGACCACGTGATGGACGCCGTCGGACCGGCCGTCGTGCCGACCGTGACGCAGATCCGTGGTGCGTTCGATCAGCGCCGTCGACGCAAGGTGAACCCGCTGCAACGCGTCGTCCGGGCACTGCTCGGCATGGACGCGAAGATGGCGCAGTACGTGCGCGGCAAGGCATTCGTCGATCACGTCGTCGCCACGGTGGGGATGGAACGCTTCAACACCGTGTGGACCGGGCCCGACACCCTGCCGTTGCTGTCGGAGATCGAGGACCCCGACGCCTGGATCGCCCGAGTTCTGGGCTGATGCCCACGCGGCTACCCGAAGGCCCCGCGCTGCTCGAGGTCAGGCATGCGGTGCGCGCGTGGCTCGCCGCCCACCCCGGTCCTGTCGCCGTCGCGTTGTCCGGCGGCGCGGATTCGTTGGCGTTGACCGCAGCGACCGTGGCGGAGGCTCCGGGTGTGCTCGCGTTGATCGTCGATCACGGTCTGCAGGCCGGCTCGGCGCAGGTGGCCTCGACTGCGGCGGCGCACGCTCTCGAATTCGGTGTCGCCGACGCGCGTGTTCTGACGGTGCAGGTGAGCGGTTCGGGAGGGATGGAAGCAGCCGCCCGCCGAGCCAGGTACGACGCGTTGAACCAAGCCCGCGGCGACGCGTCGGTGCTGGTGGCGCACACCCTCGACGATCAGGCCGAAACGGTGCTGCTCGGGTTGGGGCGCGGATCGGGACCGCGGTCGATCGCCGGGATGGCGGCATTCGATGCGCCGTGGGGCCGGCCGCTGCTCGGAGTCAGGCGCAGCGTGACCCGGGCTGCCTGCGTCGAGCTGGGGATCGAGCCGTTCGAGGATCCGCACAACATCGACACCGACTTCACCCGGGTGCGGTTGCGTCACGAGGTGCTGCCCCTGCTCGAGGATGTGCTCGGCGGTGGTGTCGCCGCTGCACTCGCGCGGACCGCCGAGCAGTTGCGCGAGGACGGCCGGGTCCTCGACGCGATTGCCGAGTCCGTCGTCGATACCGATGCGCCGGACCTCGAGGTCGCTGTGCTCGACCCGCTCGCTCCTGCCGTTCGCAGGCGAGTGCTGCGTCGATGGTTGCTCGGCCGAGGTGTGACGTCGCTGACCGACCGGCAGATCCGGGCCGTCGATGCCCTCGTCGGACGGTGGACGGGCCAGGGCGGAGTCGCGCTGCCAGGAGGAACGCCCGACGCCAGGTTGGTGTGCTCGCGTCGGCATGGCAGGCTGAGCGTCGGCCTGGAGAACGAATGAAGGGAAACCCCGTGTACGAGGGCGACATCGAATCGGTTCTCATTTCCGAGGAACAGATCAAAGCACGCACTGCGGAACTCGCAGAAGAGATCGCCCAGCGGTATCCCGAAGGCTCGCCGGAAGGTGACCTGCTCCTGGTCGGCGTCCTCAAGGGCGCGATCATGTTCATGACCGACTTCGCGCGCGCATTGCCCATCCCGGCGCAGCTCGAGTTCATGGCGGTCAGCTCCTACGGGTCGTCCACCTCGTCGTCGGGCGTCGTCCGGATCCTCAAGGACCTCGACCGCGACATCACCGGACGCCACGTGCTGATCGTGGAGGACATCATCGACTCCGGTCTGACGCTGAGCTGGCTCAAGCGCAACCTCGCGACCCGCTCGCCTGCCTCGCTGTCGGTGGTGACGTTGCTGCGCAAGCCCGACGCCATCAAGGTCGACGTGGAGGTCGCGAACGTTGGCTTCGACATCCCCAACGAATTCGTCGTCGGCTACGGCCTCGACTACAACGAGCGCTACCGGGACCTGCCGTACATCGGCCTACTCGATCCCAAGGTCTACAGCTGAGTTCGTTCGTTCGGTCCACCCCGCCCGCGTGAATGGACCATTGCCGCGCGGAGACGCATGCAATGGTCCATCGATGCGGATAAGGTGCCCATCAGGTGGGGAACTGCCGGGGGAGTGCAGTCGTTGGAGGGGAAGGAGCGTCGACGCAAACAGGTGCGTGGACGCACAGCGCCAGGTAAGAGCGAGTCAGATGTCCGAGTCTCGCGCTAGCCTGGAGTATCCGGCGGGCAGGGAGCAGCCAGCGCGCTGGAGCGGACTGAAAGGACACGGCCGACTCGGCTGAAGCTGTATGAATCGGAAGACAGTAATACGAAATCTTGCCATCGTTTTCGGCATTCTGTTGGTGATCTATGCCTTCAGCTACTTCGGTAACGACACGCGGGATTGGAAGACGGTCGACACCTCGGTGGCGATCGCCCAGCTCGACGACCGCAATGTCGAGTCCGCGCAGATCGACGACCGTGAGCAACAGATTCGGCTGACGCTCAAAGAGGCGTCCGACGCCACGGACAATCAGACCCAGATCATTGCCAAGTATCCGGACTCGGCGTCCGAGCAGATCTTCGACAAGGTCGACTCCCAGGGGTTGACCAGCTACAACACCACCGTCACCCAGGAGAGCTGGTTCAGCTCGTTCCTGCTGCTGATCCTGCCGATGGTGCTGATCCTCGGCGTGATCATCTTCGTGATGAGCCGCATGCAGGGTGGCGGACGCGGTGGCGTCATGGGCTTCGGCAAGTCCAAGGCCAAGCAGCTGACGAAGGACATGCCCAAGACCACGTTCGCCGACGTCGCGGGCGCGGACGAGGCAGTCGAAGAGCTCTACGAGATCAAGGACTTCCTGCAGAACCCGTCTCGCTACCAGGCCCTCGGTGCCAAGATTCCGCGCGGCGTACTGCTGTACGGCCCTCCCGGAACCGGCAAGACGCTGCTCGCGCGCGCCGTCGCGGGTGAGGCAGGCGTGCCGTTCTTCACCATCTCCGGCTCGGACTTCGTCGAGATGTTCGTCGGTGTCGGCGCGTCCCGCGTGCGCGACCTGTTCGAGCAGGCCAAGCAGAACAGCCCCTGCATCATCTTCGTCGACGAGATCGACGCCGTCGGTCGTCAGCGCGGCGCAGGCATGGGCGGCGGTCACGACGAGCGCGAACAGACGCTCAACCAGCTCCTCGTCGAGATGGACGGCTTCGGTGAGCGCACCGGCGTCATCCTCATCGCCGCCACCAACCGCCCCGACATCCTCGACCCCGCACTGTTGCGTCCGGGCCGCTTCGATCGGCAGATCCCGGTCGGTGCCCCCGACCTGGCCGGCCGTCGGGCGATCCTGAAGGTGCACTCGGCAGGCAAGCCCGTTGCGCAGGACGCCGACCTCGAAGGTCTCGCCAAGCGAACCGTCGGAATGTCCGGTGCCGACCTGGCGAACGTCATCAACGAAGCGGCACTGCTCACCGCCCGCGAGAACGGCACCGTCATCACCGAGGCATCCCTCGAGGAGTCGGTGGACCGCGTCGTCGGTGGCCCGCGCCGCAAGAGTCGGATCATCAGCGAGCACGAACGCAAGATCACCGCGTACCACGAGGGTGGTCACACTCTCGCGGCGTGGGCGATGCCCGATATCGAGCCCGTCTACAAGGTCACCATCCTCGCTCGCGGTCGCACCGGCGGTCACGCGATGACGGTGCCCGAGGACGACAAGGGCCTGATGACGCGGTCGGAGATGATCGCTCGCCTCGTCATGGCCATGGGTGGCCGCGCGGCCGAAGAGCTCGTCTTCCACGAGCCGACCACCGGTGCGTCCTCGGACATCGACCAGGCCACCAAGATCGCTCGCGCGATGGTCACCGAGTACGGCATGAGCAGCAAGCTCGGAGCCGTTCGCTACGGACAGGAACAGGGTGACCCGTTCCTCGGTCGTTCGATGGGCCAGCAGTCCGACTTCTCGCACGAGGTCGCCCGCGAGATCGACGAGGAGGTGCGCAAGCTCATCGAGGCGGCGCACACCGAGGCGTGGGCCATCCTCAACGAGTACCGCGACCTGCTCGACACCCTTGCCTCGGAGCTGCTCGAACGCGAGACGCTCACCCGCAAGGACCTCGAGAAGATCTTCCACAGCGTCACCAAGCGTCCGCGCATCACGCTGTTCAACGACTTCGGTGATCGCAAGCCCTCGGACAAGCCGCCGGTCAAGACTCCTCGCGAACTCGCCGCCGAGCGCGGCGAGCCGTGGCCTCCGGTGCCGCCGGCCCCGAAGCAGCTTCCGCCGCAACAGTTTCCGCAGCCCAGCTACGCCGGTTCGCCGCAGCTGAGCAAGGGTGGCTACCCGAACGGAAGCAACGGATACAACGGGTCTCCGACCAACGGCGCACCCACAAACGGTGCCCCGTCGAACGGCGCTCCGAGCAACGGTGGCCCGGTCAACGGATCGCCGAACACCGGCGACGTCGATGCGCCGAACACCGGTGGGCGACGCAGCGCCCCGGTAACCGGCGGCTTCAACGGCGGCGGCTACAACGGCGGGCCCAACGGAGGTTACGGCGGCCCGGTCAACGGAGGGGCTCCCAACGGGGGCGGATACTCCGAGGGCTATCGCAGGCAGGACCCGCGCCCGAGCGGCCCGAGCCAGGGCTCGCGTCCCGATTACGGTGCCCCGGCCGGATGGTCGGCTCCGGGATGGCCTCCGCGTGAGCAGTCCGCGGTTCCCCGTTACCAGGGACCGACCACGCCGCCTGCTGCGAACCAGCCGAATCGCGAGCAGTCGGAATCGGATCGACCGGACCAAAATCGGTACGAGCCGCCGCAGGGACAGCCACCGGCGTACCGACAGCACCCCACCTATCAGCAGCCACAGGCGTATCAACCGCCGACCGCTGCACCGTCGAATCAACCGCCTTCGAATCAACCACCGGAATATCAGCAGCCGCAGTATCAGCCGGATCCGTTCCGGCCGGACGCTCGGGACCAGGGTCGTACCTCTCGGCACGAGCCCCCGTACGGCCAGAACCAGAACGATGCTGCTCCGGCCGAGGCGTCGCCTCCCACCTGGGAGGTTCCGACTCCGTCGCAGAGCTATCCGCTGCCCGGAGACGATCGTTCCGCGAGCAGCCCGTCCGAGGACTCGCGGCGAGACGAGCGAGCCGAGGACGACGGCGACGAAGGTCCGAGGACGCAACGCTGGGAAGGGCCGGGCGGTTCGTACCGCTAGGTCCATCATTAGGCTGGCTGGGTCGACCCTTTCGGTCGGCCCAGTCCGTCGTTCGAACCGTGCTGAAGGTCGACGCAGCTGCTCGTGAAGAACAGGTGCAGTTCGGCCCAGCTGTCACATTCGCGGAGCCCAACCGGAGGTACGTTCTCGTGTCAGTCAACCGGACCGACGAGTCGGCAATCGACTCGGCAGAAGTCCCAGCAGCGCAGCAGAGGGCAGTGGAAGAGACAGTGGCCTACGCCACCGGCGCGGTCTTCGACCAGCCTCGCGCCGAGGCCGCCGTGCGTGAGCTGTTGATCGCCGTCGGCGAGGATCCCGACCGTCCAGGTCTGCTCGACACCCCGGCCCGCGTCGCGCGTTCCTACCGCGAAATTTTCGCCGGGCTCTACACCGACCCGGACACTGCGCTGAACACGACGTTCGACGAGGGGCACCAGGAACTGGTTCTCGTCCGCGACATCCCCATGTTCTCCACGTGCGAGCATCACCTCGTCTCGTTCCACGGCGTTGCACACGTCGGCTACATCCCTGGCAAGAGCGGCAAGGTCACCGGCCTGTCGAAGCTGGCGCGCGTGGTGGACATGTACGCCAAGCGCCCGCAGGTGCAGGAGCGTCTGACCAGCCAGATCGCCGACGCGTTGATGCGCAAGCTCGACCCGCGCGGTGCAATCGTCGTGATCGAGGCCGAGCACCTGTGCATGGCCATGCGCGGGATTCGCAAGCCGGGTGCCAGTACCACCACCTCCGCGGTGCGGGGTCTGTTGCAGTCCAGCGCGGCGTCGCGTTCGGAAGCTCTGGACCTGATTCTGCGGAAATGACGCGTCCGGTCGATTCCCGATGAGCCCGGCGCGAAGTATCCCCCCGGCACCCGTCGTCATGGGTGTACTCAACGTCACTGCCGATTCGTTCTCCGACGGCGGTCGATACCTCGACGTCGACGCTGCCGTCGAACACGGGTTGGCGATGCATCGTCGCGGCGTCGACATAGTCGACGTCGGTGGTGAGTCGACGCGGCCCGGAGCAGACCGGATCGATCCGACACTCGAGGCGCAGCGTGTCGTACCGGTCATCGCTGCGCTCGCCGAAGCAGGGGTGGCCACCAGCGTCGACACGATGCGCGCCTCGGTCGCCGAGGCCGCGATCGAGGCCGGGGTATCGATCGTCAACGACGTCTCGGGCGGTCGGGCGGATCCGGCCATGGCCCGGGTGGTTGCGGACGGCGGATTGCCGTGGATCCTGATGCACTGGCGAGCCGCCGGATCCGAATACCGGCACGCCGGTCCGGCCGATCGATACCACGACGTGGTCGCCGACGTCCGCAGCGAACTGCTCGAACAGGTCGACCACGCAGTGGCCGCAGGAGTGGACACCGCGATGCTCGTGCTCGACCCGGGCCTCGGCTTCGCCAAGAACGCCGAGCACAACTGGCAACTGCTCCGTGGCCTCCCCGATCTGGTGTCGGCCGGCTTCCCGGTTCTCGTCGGTGCCTCCAGGAAGCGATTCCTCGGATCACTGCTGGCGGACGACGACGGTTCTCCGCGACCGCCGGACGGGCGAGAGGTCGCCACGGCCGTGGTGTCGGCGCTCGCCGTCGCCGGGGGAGCGTGGGGTGTGCGCGTGCACGACGTTCGAGCGTCACTCGACGCGGTGGCGGTCGTACGGGCATGGCAGGGTGATCGGGCATGAGCGAGATCAGCAGCCGCGTCGGCACCGGGACGCGTCGCGGCGACCGCATCGAACTGCGTGGCCTGACGGTGCGCGGCAATCACGGCGTCTTCGGCTTCGAGAAGCGAGACGGGCAGGACTTCGTCGTCGACATCACCGTCTGGATGGACCTGCGGCCCGCGGCCGAGACCGACGACCTGACGCGAACCCTGCACTACGGAGAACTGGCCGAGCACGCCGCGGCTGTCGTCGCGGGCCCGTCGAGGGATCTGATCGAGACGGTCTCGGCCGAGATCGCCGAGGTCGTGCTGGCGTACGACTCACGCGTCGACGCGGTGGAAGTGGTGCTGCACAAGCCGTCGGCACCCATCCCGTTGACGTTCGGGGACGTTGCCGTGGTGGCGTACCGGGAGCGGTCGTGACCCGGGCGGTGCTGTCCATCGGCAGCAACGTCGGTGATTCGCTGGCCCACTTGCGTTCTGTCACAACCGAATTGGGTCCACGGCTGGTGGCCTGTTCGCCGGTCTATCGCTCCGCTCCCTGGGGCGGCGTCGAGCAGCAGGACTTCCTCAATGCCGTCGTGGTGGCCGAGGACGAAGCGTTCGACGCCTGGGATTGGTTGCGCTTCGGGCAGCGCCTCGAGAAGGCGGCCGACCGCGTTCGAGTGCAGCGGTGGGGGCCGCGGAGCCTCGACGTCGACGTGGTGGTGTGCGAGAACCTGATCAGCGAGGACCCTCGTCTGATCCTTCCGCACCCGCGCGCGCACGAGCGGGCGTTCGTCCTGCTGCCGTGGCTGGACGTCGAACCGGACGCCACCCTGCGCGTCGGCGACGACGATGTGCCGGTGACCGAATTGCTCGCGCGACTGAGTCCGGAGGAGCGTGCGGGAGTTGTCCAGCAGGAGTGGAGCCTGCAGGAACGACCGGAAGAGCAAGAGGGCGTCGGTGATGGGTCGTGGTGACCAATCCCACCAAGGTCTGGGATGTGCTGGGTCTTTTCCTGGTCGCCTCGATAGGCACGTGGTTGCTGGTTCGGGTCTTCTACGGCTCGTTGCCTCCGATTCCGGTGTACGCCGGGGCGTCGTTGTATCTGGTCGCGGTGGTGCAAATGGTCACCGCGGTGATCGTTCGCAACCGCATCGCCGAGCATCGGGTGGGCAGCGGCCTGCACGATCTGCACCCGTTGACGGTGTTCAGGGCGTTGGTGTTGGCCAAGGCATCGATGCTGGTGGGGACCGCTGTCGTCGGAGTGTGCGTCGGGTTTCTGGTGTACGTGATACCGCGTGCGGCGACGGTGCGGGCAGCGTCGTCGGACAGGGCCGGAGCCGTCGTCGCGCTCGTGGCGGGACTGGCCGTCGTCGCTGCCGCGGTGTGGCTCGAACAGTGCTGCCGTACCCCGGAAGACCGTGACGACGAGCGTTCTCGGTAACGCTCGAAACATTTGATTGTTACCTCGGTTGTGTAAGTGATCGGTCGAGGATGACTATTTGCGAACGATTTGCCAGTTACCCTTGTGAACATGACAGATCAGACTCGCGCAAAGAAGGGACGCCGTAAGAGGCGTAGTGCGAGCCAGCTGTTCCTCGCGGCGCTCGTCGTGTTCGGCATCATCGCCAGTGTGTTGTTGCTCTTCACCGAGAGCGTGCAGTGGATGAGAGTCGGTGTCCTTTCGGCGCTGTGGGCTGCGGTGATCGGTGCGTTCGCGATGACCAAATACCGGCGCGAGGCGGCCGCCGATCAGATCAAGGCCAAGGATCTGCAGACGGTCTACGAGTTGCAGTTGGCTCGGGAGATCTCGGCGCGACGCGAGTACGAGATGAACGTCGAAGCCCGGGTTCGCAGCGAATCGCAGCTCGAGATCGACGAGGTCGCAGCACTGCGCAACGAACTCGCTGCCCTCCGCCAGAACCTGCAGGTGCTCTTCGACGGCAATCTGCCCACCGAACGTGTCGCACTGCGTGCCGAAGCGATGAGGATGCAAGAACTCGGCGGACGCGGGTACGACAGCTACCAACCTGCGCCGTCCGGCCTGTACGTCCCCGGTCGCGGCAACGGTTCGATGGCACCGGGAACCGGCCTCAACGGAGTCGGAACTCCCTACGACGAGCCGGTCACAGCCGAGACGTCGGTGGTGTACCCCGAGGATCCGGACGAGATGCCGCAGGCCACGGCTTCCGCAGCGGCATCGTCGGCTGCCGAATCGGCCCAGGATTCGTCCGCCGAGGATTCGTTCGAGGAGACGAGTCACGACACGGACGCCTCCGACACGGACGCGGACCCGAACGAGCGACCTGCAGCACAGGCCCGCCCCTACGGCGCACCGAGACCGGCGGGGCGCGTCACGCCGCCCAGCTCCCCTTTCACCGCATACGACTTCGAGCAGACGCGTCGACCTGCGGCCGAGCCGGAACCCGAGGCGGAGCCAGAGCCGCAGGCCACAGCCGAGACCGAACACACTGAGGTCGACTCGGTCGGTTCGTACTCCACGGGTTCGTTCTCCGCGGACTCGTATTCCACGGAGTCCTATGCTGCGGATCCGTTCTCCGCGGAGCCGAACGTGCAATCCGAGAACGAGCCCGCCGCGGACCGGAACGGCGACGCCCTCTCTGCGTCGCGCGCCTCGCTGCGTGAATCGGCGGACGCGTTGTTCGCGGCCGATCACGACTACCGGACATCGGTTGAGGACACGTCCGTCTCGCCCCGACGCGGTCGAAGGCGCGCGGAGTCGACCGACGACGAGGATGCGTCGGGCGCACACTCGAACGGTCGATCCGTCGCCGAGATCATGGCCGGACTGCAAGGCGGAGGGTCCGGAGATGCGGCCACGACCGACCCGGGCACACGCCGCCGTCGCCGTCGCGCAGACTGAGAACCAGATCACACAGTTCTTCCATGGCCCGCGAGGGGTCGCGGTCGCTATTGTTCCGTGCAGGACGTCCGGTACCCGCAGAGCGGGACTGGAACGAACGAGAGGAAATTTTCGGTGACCTCATCCGGGTTCACTGGTGGTCTGTCTCCGGCTCGCTTGACGGTAGGTGTCGTCTCGGCGGGACGGGTCGGTACCGCATTCGGTGAGGCGCTCGAACGCGTCGGGCATGTGGTCGTCGGTGCCGCTGCCGTGTCGGACGCGTCCATCACGCGGGTGCGTGAGCGGCTCCCCGAGTCCCAGGTGCTGCCCGTCGACGAGGTTGCTCGTCGCGCCGAACTGCTGATCCTGGCGGTACCGGACAGCGAGTTGGCATCGATCGTGGCGGGCCTGGCGTCCACCGGAGCGGTGGCACCGGGAAAGTTGGTGGTGCATACCTCCGGCGCGAACGGGATCTCGGTACTCGAGCCGCTGTCCGCTCTCGGTGCCGTGCCGTTGGCGATCCACCCGGCCATGACGTTCAGCGGCGGAGTCGAGGACACCGACCGGATGACGGCGGCGTGCTTCGGCATCACCGCAGGCGACGAGATCGGCTACGCGGTGGCGCAGGCCCTGGTGCTCGAGATCGGCGGCGAGCCGGTGCACGTGCCAGAGAACAATCGGCCGCTCTACCATGCCGCGCTCGCGCACGGCAGCAATCACCTCGTCACGCTTGTGGTCGACGCGGTCGAAGCCCTCCGAGTTGCATTGGCCGGACCGGGTTTTCCCGGTTCGGATTCCGAACGCGGTGTGCCCGAGCGTGTTCTGGCTCCACTGCTCGAAGCTGCGCTGGACAATGCTCTGCGCAACGGACAGTCGGCGCTCACCGGGCCGGTGGCCCGCGGCGATACCGCGGCCGTCGGCAAGCATCTCGACGTACTCGAATCCGTGGATTCGAGGATCGCAGCCGGATACCGCGCGCTGTCCTTGCGATCGGCGCAGCGGATCGGTGCCAAGGCAGACCTGATCGAACTTCTGGAAGGCAATCGATGACCCTCGCGGGCAGCTACACAAAGGGGCAGTTGACGGTTCACCACGATCCTGCGGTGATCACGTCGGTGTCCAAAGCACTTCGGGGCGTCGGGAAGCAGGTCGCTCTGGTTCCGACCATGGGCGCGCTGCACGCAGGGCACGTGCAGTTGGTGCGGCAGGCCAAGCTCACCGGTGCGGTGGTGATCGTGTCGATCTTCGTCAACCCGCTGCAGTTCGGTGTGGGCGAGGACCTCGATGCCTACCCGCGCACCCTCGACGCCGATGTCGCGTTGCTGCGTGAAGAGGGCGTCGAACTGGTCTTCGCGCCGTCGGCGTCGGACATGTATCCGTCGGGTCCGCGCACCACCGTCAATCCCGGACCGCTCGGCGCAGAGCTCGAAGGCTCGAGCAGGCCAACGCATTTCGCCGGAATGCTCACCGTGGTGGCCAAGCTGCTGCAGATCGCGGCTCCGCATCGCGCGTACTTCGGCGAGAAGGACTACCAGCAACTGACACTGATCCGGCAGATGGTGCGCGATCTGAACTTCGACGTCGCCGTCATCGGGGTCCCGACGGTTCGCGAGCAGGACGGTCTTGCGCTGTCCTCGCGTAATCGCTACCTGGACCCCGAGCAGCGTGACGCTGCGATGGCGCTGTCGGCCGCGCTGGTCGCCGGGGCGCACGCCGCGGCCGGGGGAGTCGAGGCCATCATCGCCACTGCGCGTGCCGTTCTGGACGAGGCTCCGCTGGTTCAGGTCGACTACCTGGAGGTGCGTGACCCGCATCTCGGTCCGGCTCCCGAACGTGGGGACGGCAGACTGCTCGTGGCGGCCAAGGTCGGCACCACGAGATTGATCGACAATGTCGGTGTCGCAGTCGGCACCGGTTTTCTGGAGGCAGGAGTGGAGCCTGCGGAACGACCAGAAAAAATTAGTCCCGACGATCCGAAGAGCTGAGGGCACAACATGTTTCGAACAATGATGAAGTCCAAGATCCATCGCGCCACCGTCACGCACGCCGATCTGCACTACGTGGGCTCGGTGACCGTCGATCAGGATCTGATGGAGGCAGCCGACCTGCTCGAAGGCGAACAGGTCACCATCGTCGACATCGACAACGGTGCGCGGCTCGAAACGTACGTGATCACCGGTGAGCGCGGCAGCGGTGTCATCGGGATCAACGGCGCTGCAGCACATCTGGTCGATCCGGGTGACCTGGTGATCCTGATCGCCTACGGCGTGATGAACGAGCAGGAGGTGGCCGACTACGCGCCGAGGGTGGTGTTCGTCGACGAGAAGAACCGGCCCGTCGAGCTGGGAAGCGATCCGGCTCATGCGCCCGCGGGCTCGGGTCTGATCACACCGCGCGATCTGCGGGCCGATTCCGTGCTGGTCTGATTCGATGCTCCTCGCGATCGATGTACGCAACACCAGTACCGTGGTCGGCCTGTTCACCGGCACCGGTGATCATTCGAAGCTACTGCGAGACTGGCGCATTCGCACCGACCCTCATGTGACGGCCGATGAACTGGCACTGATGCTGCGCGGCCTGCTTGGTGAGGACGCGGAACAGATCACCGGAATCACCGCACTGTCGACCGTTCCGTCGGTGCTTCGGGAGATGCGGACGATGCTCGCGCGCTACTGGGATCACGTGGTGCACGTGATGGTCGAACCCGGCGTGCGGACCGGCGTGCCGTTGCTGGTCGACAATCCCAAGGAGGTCGGTGCCGATCGCATCGTCAATACCCTTGCCGCACACGACCTGTACGGAACGGCGTGCATCGTGGTGGATTTCGGAACCACCACCTGCGTCGACGTCGTCTCGGCCAAGGGGGAATTTCTCGGCGGTGCCATCGCTCCCGGGCTGGAGATGTCCGCGTCGGCCATGTCCACTCGCACGGCCACGCTGCGTGAGGTGGAGATGATCCGGCCCCGTTCGGTACTGGGCAAGAACACCGTGGAGTGCATCCAGTCGGGCACCATCTTCGGGTTCGCCGGTCTGGTCGACGGCCTCGTCGGGCGAATTCGACGAGAGGTTCCCGAGGTGACGGGCGCGGACGTCGCCATCATCGGTACCGGAGACATCGCAGCGTTGATCTTGCCCGAGTCGACGACCATCGAGCACCACGAACCCGACCTGACCCTCGAGGGGCTGCGTCTGGTCTACGAACGCAACATGGCCAAACGACGCCCCCGCTGAACGGCTGGCGCATCGTGCGATGGTGTGCCAGAATCGTCGTCGTGATGACGTGCATGGCCACCCAGGAGTGTTGTCGAGGCTGAACCCTGCCTCGTTCGTACACACCCCTGGAGTAGAGCTTCATGCTTTCCACACCTGTACTTTCCGTACCTTCGCGCACCCCTTTGTCGTCGCGCTCGGTCTCGACGCTTCCGACCCGGTTGCGCCCACCCGACCTGCTGCGCATCACCGACCAGGGCGCATCCGACGTCCTCGAGGGCCGCTTCGACCACCTGCTTCCCGGCGGCGGCCGCTGGCCGACCGACGAGCGTTGGGCCGCCCGACTGCATTCCGACGACGACCTCGACGTCTGGTTGATCAGCTGGGTTCCCGATCGTTCCACCGAACTGCACGATCACGCGGGATCGCTCGGTGCGCTCACCGTTCTCAGC
This sequence comes from Rhodococcus sp. 05-339-2, assembly GCF_002258965.1. Taxonomy (NCBI): domain Bacteria; kingdom Bacillati; phylum Actinomycetota; class Actinomycetes; order Mycobacteriales; family Nocardiaceae; genus Rhodococcus; species Rhodococcus sp. 05-339-2. Next base: position 5,148 of record NZ_NOYW01000006.1, on the reverse strand, counting down.
GGTTCCCTTCTCGAATATCGTTGGGCCGGAACAGGACTGAAGGAGCGTCACCTCGACGCCGGTGATCAGGCGTCGTTCCCGCTCGGTTGGGTTCACGACGTGATGCACGATCCGGCGTCCACCACGACCGGCCCCACCCTCAGCGTCCACGCCTACTCGCCGCCCCTGACGGCGATGTCCTACTACGAAGTGACCGAACGGTCCACGCTGCGTCGCACCCGTAGCGAGCTCACCGACGAACCCGAGAAGGCCACGCTGTGACCATCCCCGCCATGACCATTGTCGACATGCTCGAATCCGCACGCGAAACCATCGACCGAATGACCGTCTTCGAGCTGCGCGACGCCGTCGACCGCGGAGCCGTCGTCGTCGACATCCGCCCCCAGGCGCAGCGCGCCGTCGAGGGAACGCTGCCCGGTGCGCTCGCCATCGAACGCAACGTCCTCGAATGGCGTCTGGACCCGACGAGCGATGCGCGCCTGGCGATCGCCGTCGACCACGACGTCGAATGGATCGTCATCTGCTCCGAGGGTTACACCTCGTCTCTCGCCGCCGCGTCGCTCAAGCTGCTGGGTCTGCACCGGTCCACCGATCTGGTCGGCGGTTACCAGGCGCTGAAGTCGGCAGGACTGCTCGGTGTACTCACGCAGGCGAAGCACTGCGTCCGTGAGGCCGAGGCCGTCGCTGCGCACTGATCGTCCGCACCGGATCGGACTGTAAAGTGTGTGCGCGTGACTGACACAGCTTCCACCCAGCAGGCCGACGACACCCCGGAGCAACTACGGATTCGTCGTGCCAAGCGCGCCGCGCTGCTCGAGCGTGGGGTCGAGGCGTATCCGGTGTCGGTTCCACGCACGCACTCCTTGCTCGAGATCAGGACCGAATTTCCCGAACTCGAACCCGACACGACGACCGGCCTCATCGTCGGCGTCGTCGGCCGGGTCATCTTCGTGCGCAACACCGGCAAGCTGTGTTTCGCCACGCTGCAGGAGGGCGACGGCACCCAGCTGCAGGCCATGATCAGCCTGGCAGGTGTCGGCGAGGACGCTCTCGCCCAGTGGAAGTCCGATGTCGATCTCGGCGACTTCGTGTTCGTGCACGGCGAGGTGATCAGCTCCCGCCGCGGCGAGCTGTCCGTGATGGCCGACGCGTGGCAGATCGCATCGAAGTCGTTGCGGCCGTTGCCCGTCGCGCACAAGGAACTGAACGAAGAGACGCGCATTCGGCAGCGGTATCTGGATCTGATCACGCGTCCGGAGGCCAGGGAAACCGCCCGCAAGCGCATCGCCGTCGTCCGGGAACTACGCAACGCACTCGAGCGTCGCGGCTTCCTCGAGGTCGAGACCCCGATGCTGCAGACTTTGCACGGCGGCGCGGCGGCTCGGCCGTTCGTCACCCATTCCAACGCCATGGACACCGACCTCTACCTCCGGATCGCGCCGGAACTGTTTCTCAAGCGCTGCGTCGTCGGCGGCATCGAGAAGGTGTTCGAGATCAACCGGAACTTCCGCAACGAGGGCGCCGACTCCTCGCACTCGCCGGAGTTCGCGATGCTCGAGACATACGAGGCCTACGGGACGTACGACGACTCGGCGAAAATGACGCGTGAACTCGTCCAGGAAGTGGCCATGGCCGCACTCGGGTCCACAGTCGTCACGTTGCCCGACGGCACCACCTACGACCTCGGCGGCGAATGGACGACGCTCGAGATGTACCCGTCGTTGTCCGAATCGCTCGGGTTCGACGTCACCCCCGACACCACCGTCGACGAACTGCTCGCGATCGCCGACAAGGTCGGGGTGGAGGTGCCGCGCAAGGACGGCGTCCCGATCTACGGCCACGGCAAACTCGTCGAGGAACTGTGGGAACACCAGGTCGGCGACGCGTTGACCGAGCCCACCTTCGTCCGTGACTTCCCGGTCGAGACGTCCCCGCTGACGCGTCAGCATCGCAGCAAGCCCGGCGTCACCGAGAAGTGGGATCTCTACGTTCGCGGATTCGAGTTGGCCACCGGCTACTCCGAACTGGTCGACCCGATCATCCAGCGTGAGCGTTTCGAGGATCAGGCGCGTCAGGCCGCGGCAGGCGACGACGAGGCCATGGTGCTCGACGAGGACTTCCTCGCCGCGATGGAACAGGGCATGCCGCCGACCACCGGAACCGGCATGGGCATCGACCGCCTGCTGATGGCGCTGACCGGCTTGGGGATCCGTGAAACGATCCTGTTCCCCATCGTCAAGCCTTCCCAGGCCTGATCGAACGGTGAAGAGCTGTTCGCCAGCAGCGGACAGTGAACGGGAAACGTTTTGCATAGTGCCTGCGTTATGAACAATAAGCAGGCAAGGCAGTCCGCACACGTGGGCCGTCGCGCAGCATTTCAGGGGTGGAGGGTCGGCGTTCGTCACGTCGGCCAACTACAGTGAGAAGCAGTCTTACCTTCAAATGCACAAGCGACCCGGCGTGTTGGACACTGCGGCGCTAGAAGAACTGGTGGGCGAGCTACCACCCGCCAAGAAGTGAGGGAGAGCGATGTTCGAGAGGTTCACCGATCGCGCGCGGCGTGTTGTCGTCCTGGCTCAAGAAGAAGCCCGGATGCTCAACCACAACTACATCGGCACGGAGCACATTCTGCTCGGCCTCATCCACGAGGGCGAAGGCGTCGCAGCCAAGTCTCTCGAGTCGCTGGGCATCTCCCTCGAAGGAGTACGCAGCCAGGTAGAGGAGATCATCGGCCAGGGTCAGCAGGCTCCGTCCGGTCACATTCCGTTCACCCCGCGCGCCAAGAAAGTACTCGAGCTCAGCCTGCGTGAAGCACTGCAGCTCGGCCACAACTACATCGGCACCGAGCACATTCTGCTGGGACTGATCCGCGAAGGCGAAGGCGTCGCAGCTCAGGTTCTGGTCAAGCTCGGAGCCGACCTCAACCGCGTGCGTCAGCAGGTCATCCAGCTGCTGTCGGGCTACCAGGGCAAGGAGCCGTCCGAGAGCGGCAGCGGCCGCGGCGAGGCGGGCACCCCGTCGACGTCACTGGTTCTCGACCAGTTCGGCCGCAACCTCACCCAGGCCGCGCTCGAAGGCAAGCTCGACCCGGTCATCGGTCGCGCGAAGGAAATCGAGCGCGTCATGCAGGTGCTGTCGCGTCGCACCAAGAACAACCCGGTGCTCATCGGCGAGCCCGGTGTCGGTAAGACCGCAGTCGTCGAGGGCCTGGCACAGGCCATCGTCAACGGCGAGGTTCCCGAGACGCTCAAGGACAAGCAGCTCTACACTCTCGACCTCGGCTCGCTCGTGGCCGGCAGCCGTTACCGCGGTGACTTCGAGGAGCGCCTGAAGAAGGTGCTCAAGGAGATCAACACCCGCGGCGACATCATCCTGTTCATCGACGAGCTGCACACGCTCGTCGGCGCAGGTGCCGCCGAAGGTGCCATCGACGCAGCATCGATCCTCAAGCCCAAGCTGGCTCGTGGCGAGCTGCAGACCATCGGTGCCACCACCCTCGACGAGTACCGCAAGTACATCGAGAAGGACGCCGCACTCGAGCGTCGTTTCCAGCCCGTCCAGGTCGGCGAGCCGACTGTCGAGCACACCATCGAGATCCTCAAGGGTCTGCGCGATCGCTACGAGGCACACCACCGCGTCTCGATCACCGACGGTGCCCTCGTCGCTGCCGCCACTCTGGCCGACCGGTACATCAACGACCGGTTCCTGCCCGACAAGGCAATCGACCTCATCGACGAAGCGGGCGCGCGGATGCGCATCCGCCGGATGACCGCGCCGCCAGACCTGCGCGAGTTCGACGACAAGATCGCCGACGCGCGCCGGGAGAAGGAATCGGCCATCGACGCGCAGGACTTCGAGAAGGCTGCGAACCTGCGCGACAAGGAAAAGACGCTCGTCGGTCAGCGCGCCGAGCGGGAGAAGCAGTGGCGCTCCGGTGACCTCGACGTCATCGCCGAGGTGGACGACGAGCAGATCGCCGAGGTTCTGGGTAACTGGACCGGCATCCCCGTCTTCAAGCTCACCGAGGAAGAGACCACTCGTCTGCTCCGCATGGAGGACGAGCTGCACAAGCGGATCATCGGTCAGGTCGAGGCAGTCAAGGCCGTCTCGAAGGCGATCCGTCGTACCCGTGCAGGACTGAAGGACCCGAAGCGTCCGTCGGGCTCGTTCATCTTCGCCGGCCCGTCCGGTGTCGGTAAGACCGAGCTGTCGAAGGCTCTGGCGAACTTCCTCTTCGGCGAGGACGACGCACTCATCCAGATCGACATGGGCGAGTTCCACGACCGCTTCACCGCGTCGCGCCTGTTCGGTGCTCCTCCCGGATACGTCGGGTACGAAGAGGGCGGCCAGCTCACCGAGAAGGTCCGTCGCAAGCCGTTCTCCGTCGTGCTGTTCGACGAGATCGAGAAGGCACACCAGGAGATCTACAACACCCTCCTGCAGGTGCTCGAAGACGGTCGTCTCACCGACGGCCAGGGACGCACGGTCGACTTCAAGAACACCGTGCTCATCTTCACCTCGAACCTCGGTACCTCGGACATCTCGAAGGCAGTCGGCCTCGGCTTCTCCTCGGGCGAAGGCACCGGATCGAACTACGAGCGGATGAAGCTCAAGGTCAACGACGAGCTGAAGAAGCACTTCCGCCCCGAGTTCCTCAACCGTATCGACGACATCGTCGTGTTCCACCAGCTCACCAAGGACGAGATCATCCAGATGGTCGATCTCATGCTCAACCGAGTCGAGGGTGCGCTCAAGAACAAGGACATGGCGATCGAGGTCACCGAGAAGGCGAAGTCGTTGCTCGCCAAGCGCGGATTCGACCCCGTCCTGGGTGCGCGGCCACTGCGTCGCACCATCCAGCGCGAGATCGAGGACCAGCTGTCGGAGAAGATCCTCTTCGGCGAAATCGAAGCCGGCCAGATCATCCTGGTCGACGTCGAGAACTGGGACGGCGAAGGCGCAGGCGAGGACGCGAAGTTCACCTTCCGCGGTGAGAAGAAGGCGATCATCGTCCCCGACGAGGTCCCGGTCGACCTGGCCAAGGCCACCGGAGACAGCGACAGCGAGTAGCTCCACCAGCTCCACACAACGGGCGATCCTCTTTCGAGAGGGTCGCCCGTTGTCGTCTGTCCACCCACCCGCTTACCC
>NZ_NOYW01000020.1:0-373835 GCF_002258965.1 Rhodococcus sp. 05-339-2 | reverse complement strand
GACCATCACCGGCCTGACCGTCACCGCAGGCGACGCCATCACCCAAGGCACCGTCCTCGCAGAGATCAAATAACGACATATCGGTAGCGATGCGAATTTTGGCTCGAACCCGGGCCTTGGATAGCGTTACCCTGTAGCAATGTCCGAGCTTCCGGAAATTCGTATCGGTACAGCTGATCGGGAAAAGGCGCTCGACGCGCTGAGCCTGCACTTCAGCGAGGGTCGCCTCACGGTTCCCGAGTTCGACGAGCGCAGTGCCACTATCGCTTCGGCCACGACGCGGGGGGAGCTCGACACAGTATTCGTCGATCTCCCCGCGACGCCGGATACGGCCCAGGCACCTGCTCGGACCGGGGCGTCGCCCGTTCCCGCAACGGCCGGAACCGGTATCGACTGGCGCGCAGTGGTGATGCCGGTGGTGATATTCGGTTCCCTGGCATTGTTCTTCCTCACCGACTTCGATCAGAACTGGCTCTTCTTCCTTCTCATTCCGTTGGCGGGTGCGGTGCTGTCGGCAGGTGGCCATTCCAAGAACGAGAAAAGGAAGAAGAAGAGGAATCGTTGAAGGCGCTTCTGTTCGATGTGTTCGGCACGGTGGTCGATTGGCGCACCAGTGTGGCCCGTGAGGTCGAATCTCTGTGTGGTTCCGACGTGGACAGTCATGCATTCGCCGACCGCTGGCGCAGCCTGTATCAACCGGCGATGGAACAGGTCAGGTCGGGTAGTCGACCGTTCACCCGGCTCGACGTACTTCATCTCGAGTCTCTTCGAGTCGTACTGTCGGAGTTCGACGTTCAGCTCGACGACGCCGACGTCGCATCCTTGAACAACGTGTGGCACCGATTGGATCCGTGGCCGGACTCGGTGCCCGGTCTCACGAGACTGCGGACCGATTTCATCATCGCCCCACTCTCCAACGGCAATATCTCGTTGCTTCTCGACATGGCCAAGAACGCTGGGCTGCCGTGGGACGCGATCCTCGGTGCAGAACCGGTCCAGGCGTACAAGCCCATGCCCGACGCGTATCTCCGCACCGCGGACATTCTGGGTCTGGAGCCGAGCGAATGCATGATGGTCGCTGCCCACAACAGTGATCTCGTGGCAGCAGCCGACTGTGGGTTCGCTACGGCCTTCGTCGCCCGTCCACTCGAACACGGGCCGAGCCAGACCGCCGACCTCGCCGCGGAGTCGGACTGGACCCACAGCGTCGACTCGATCGAGTCTCTGGCAACACAATTGGGCTGCTGACCGCACCTGCCGCTCAGTGACGCGCGAGAGGAATCAGTTGGCTCGCAATCCACGCGTCCACGTCCCGATGCGACCGGAAGCGGACAATCGTCAGCTCTGGGCGGCGCGCACTCAGTTGCCGCACCCGCTCGGTGGTCGACCGATCGGTGTTCCACGCCCATCGAATGATGTGTTCACGGTCGAGGAAGATGCGGTGCAGTGGCGGCTCGATGTTCCCGTTCCACAGCTCACGCCTACCGAACCTGCGGCGTAGCGTCCGAATTGTCACCTGCCGCATAACTGTTCGACGGGGTAGGTCGAGCCACAGGAACAGCTCGGCTCGGTCGGCGAGACGGTCTCGAACAATGCTGTACTGCCATTCGGTGACCCACGAAGAACGTGCAACGAACTCGTCGACGTCGTGCTCGAAGGTCGGACGCGGTGTCCAGTTCGGTCCGTGGAACAGGCTGTCGATCTCGATGTGTTCGATGCCGAGCAGGCACCCGAGGCGCGCGGCAAGCGTGGTCTTGCCGGAACCGGATGTTCCCGCGACGACGATTCGCGCAGGGCGATGTGGCAGCGCAGCATCCGGTCCGAAAATCACGACCGCGTCGCTCGTGTGCGGGCCAACAGATACGCCTGAGGCGTGGGTTCGTGCCCCATCGGGGCTCGATGCACGCGCACGTCCACCTCGAAGTCCGCGTCGACGAGCATGCCCGCGACTGCGTCGGGGTCGAGTCGATAGGCGTCGTAGGAGACCGAGTGCCCGTAGACGTGTTCGAGCCGCACTCGCTGGTCGCCGGACTGAAATGCCAAGAGCAGTGGACCGTTGGGCATGAGCACTCGATGCAGTTCGGCGAACACGGCAGGCAGGTGCGCCGGAGGGGTGTGGATGATCGAGTACCAGGCAACGATCCCGGCGACGGAGCTGTCCCCCGCGTCCAACGCCTCCATGGATCCGACACCGAATCGCAGGTGCGGATGTTCGCGCCGAGCGACCTCGATCATGTTGGGCGACAGATCCATTCCCGCTACGTCGAGGCCGAGGCGGTGCAGCTCCGCGGTGATGCGGCCGGATCCGCAGCCCACCTCCAGAACGGACCCGCTCGGTACCCGGGCCGCGAATGTCGCCAACAATCCGTGCTCGAGATGTCGGCCGTCGAGCTCGTCGCGGACGAGGTCGGCGTAGCTTTCGGCGACGGTGTCGTAGGCAGATCTCGTCATCGAAACATGCTGGTGCTCGGCCACGGTGGCTACGGTACCGGCTCACCCGGCGTCGGCAGGTACGAGTGCGTCAGCATCTCGAAGAAGTGACCGGTCGGGTCGCGGAAATACACTCCGCGGCCACCGTGCCCGGTGTTGACGGTGCCGGATTCGGTCATCCGAGGATCGGCCCAGTGCTCGACGCCCTGGTCGACAAGCCTGGCGTAGGCCGCATCGAACAGATCGTCGCTGACTCGAAAGGCGTAGTGCTGGAACTGAATATCGTCGAAGGGAGGCTCGGCGAATTGAACGAGCGTGCCGTCGGTGAGTTGCACGTTGACGAACGGCCCCCACGACGGTGCCTCCGGCAGACCGAACAGCGTGCGAAAGAACGCCGCAGAGTCGGAACTGTTCTTCGCCACGATGATGGTGTGATCGAACGAAATGGACATGCGCTGCTCCTGGGCAGTACGACGCCTCCATGCCTGACGCAGTCCGTCATCGATACGCGACGCTGTCGCCGATGCTCGCATGGACCCCGAATCCGAGTCAACCGGTGAATTCACGGTCGCAGTTCGGTCATCTCCGATGACAACATCGCCGAGGAAAGGACCACAGCATGGTCGGCAGACTTCTGTTCGTTCACGGTGCCGGCGGATTCGTCGACGACGCACCTCTGGCCAACGGGCTTGCGCAGGCTCTGCGCCTCGACCTTCGGATGCCGGAACTGCCCGACACCGCCATGGGTTTCGAGGACTGGGCCGAACCGGTTCGGCAGCACCTGGACCGGCTCGGACCCGACGATGCGGTGATTGCGCATTCTTTCGGCGCATCGATCCTCGTCAGGGTCTTGGCAGAACATCGCCGGGAGCGACCCCTGCGAGCCACTCTGTTGGCAATGCCGGACTGGACGCCGCGTGGGTGGGACGTCGCCGACTACGCGTTCACCACCCCGGAGCCCGAGACCGACCTGACACTCCTCCACTGCCGGGACGACGATGTGGTTCCCATTTCTCACCTGGCGCTGAACTCGAAGGCTCTTCCGTCGGCGACGGTGGTCGAGTTCCCGACCGGTGGTCATCAGTTCGACGGCATGATCGACGCCGTTGCCGCTCGAATCCTCCGACCGGGCGCTCACCGATAGTCGTGATCGATTCCCGTTGCCCAGTGCGAACATTCGACGGCAACGACGTCGTCTCTTCCCCGCAGGAAGTCTCGGGCACCTGAGTCTCCCGATGCCGATGCCACGGCTGCGTCCACGTGTCGACGCGCCAGAACGACAGGATGGCCGGGACGGCCGTCGAACACGGCCCTGGCGAGACCGGTTTCCCGCGCTGCGCCGAGTACTGCCCGAACCACCTCGGCTCCGACGTCCGGGGTGTCGACCACGTGCACAACCGCGTACTCCGCGTCCGCCGTCGCCGCCAAACCGGCGGTGAAGGAGGCGCTCATGCCCTGGTTCCAATGGGGCGTGTGCACCGCGATCACGCCGTCGGGCATGGGCGCATCTGCTGCGCCGAGAACCACGACCACGCGATCACAGCCACCGTCGCGCAGCGCCCGCACCGCCGTCCGCAACCACAGCCCGTCGTGGGCGAGAACCTTGGGCGATCCGTATCGCGTTCCGGCACCGGCGGCCAGTAGCACTCCGACGGCCAGGTCCGACACGATCGCTCCCTTCTCCGTTGGGTGGAATCTTGGATGTTCGCACAACGTCCACGTCGAGTACGCCCCGAAGTTTGTGCGCGCTCGACTAGCGAGGATAGGCGTGATGGCTGATTCTTAGTGCACTTCTCCTGCAGCGTCGCAGGAATCCTGCCCTGTTGCTTCCGCGAGGTGCCCACCCATGTCCGTCAAGCCCACCACACGCAAACGTGTCCATCCTGTCGACGAAGTGCTTCCCGTTCCGAAACTTGCCGCCTACGGGTTCCAACATGTCGTCGCGTTCTACGCAGGCGCTGTCCTGGTACCGATCATCATCGGCAGCGCGATCGGACTGACCAACGAACAGTTGATCCACCTGATCAATGCGGATCTGTTCACCTGCGGCATCGCATCGATCATTCAATCGGTCGGATTCTGGAAGGTCGGCGTTCGACTCCCGCTGCTGCAGGGTGTGACGTTCGCCGGTGTCTCTCCGGTGATCGCGATCGCGATGGCGAACGGCGGCGGCACCGAGGGGTTGCTGTACGTCTACGGTGCCGTCATCGTCGCCGGACTCGTCACCTTCTTCATGGCTCCGTACTTCAGCAAGCTGCTGCGGTTCTTCCCGCCGGTGGTGACCGGTACCGTCATCACGATCATCGGTGTCGCGCTGCTCCCGGTGGCCGTCAACGATGCGGTGACCAATCCCGCTACGCACGAGCAGGATCCGACGAACGGCCGGTGGATGGCGTACGCGATCGGCACGCTGCTGATCATCGTGCTGATCCAACGTTTCTTCAAGGGCTTCATGGCCACCATCGCCGTGCTGCTCGGCCTCGTGATCGGAAGCGCTGTGGCATTCGTGCTGGGAGACATGAACTTCGACGGCACTCGGATGCATCGTGGGTCGGCTTCACCCAACCCTTCCTGTTCGGTGTACCCAAATTCAGTGTCATCGCGATCATTTCGATGATCGTCGTCATGCTCATCATCGCTGTCGAAACCACCGGCAGTGTGTATGCGACGGGTGAGATCGTCGGCAAGCGCATCAAGAAGGACGACATCGCAGCGACTCTGCGGGCGGACGGAGTGGCCACCGTCATCGGCGGTACGTTCAACTCGTTCCCGTATACGGCGTTCTCGGAGAATGTGGGTCTGGTGCGCCTGACCGGTGTGCGCAGTCGGTGGGTCGTCGCCGCGGCCGGCGGCATCATGATCCTGCTCGGCCTGCTGCCCAAGACCGCGGCGGTCGTCGCGTCCATCCCGCCACCGGTACTCGGTGGTGCCGCGCTGGCGCTGTTCGCGACCGTCGCCGTGGTCGGAATCCAGACGCTGTCGAAGGTGGACTTCACCGATCATCGCAACCTGATCATCGTGGCCACCAGTCTCGGACTGGCGATGCTGGTGACCATTCAACCGTCGGTCTCCGAGGGCGTGCCGGATTGGCTCGAGATGTTGTTCGGCAGCGGCATCGTTCTCGGCGCGGTGTCCGCGATCGTGCTCAACGTGTTGTTCTTCCACATCGGCAACCGCGGCCAGGCGGTCGCGGGCGGTCCGGGTAAGGGCATCACCCTCGACAAGGTCAACGAGATGTCCGCCGAGGACTTCGCCGCCACGTTCGGCGGCCTGGTGCAGGGCACTCCGTGGGTGGTCGAACGCGCCTACCAGCAGCGCCCTTTCGCCGATGCGCACGGTCTGCGCGAGGCCTTCCAGGAGGCACTGTTGGCCGGCACCACCGAGGAACAGATCGAGCTGATCAACAGCTACCCCGATCTCGGCAGCGAGGACGCCACCGGCACCCTCAACGCGGCCGATCACGTCGGCCTGTCCAACCTCGAGGAGGACGAACACAACAACATCGTCCAACTCGCCGCCGAGTACAGGGAACACTTCGGCTTCCCGCTGGTGATCTGCGCGCGGGAGACCGAACGCTACGATCGAGTCCTGGCCAACGGCTGGTCTCGCGTCGAGAACGCACCGTCGGCCGAGCGGTCGTTCGCGATGATCGAGATTGCCAAGATCGCAAACTACCGGTTCGACGATCTCGTGGCCGATGCCAACCCGATCGCGGCCGCGCGGTTCGGTCGCATCAACGATTTCAGATAGAGAGCGCGAGTTGCTACACGAATGGATAGGGCTCGACGGGTTCAATCGGCTCAGTGACAGGCAGGCGATGCATGCGCTCTACGAGTGCTGCGCGTCGTCGATCTGGGCCCGTCGAGTCGCCCACGGTCGCCCCTTCGACAGCCGAGACATGCTGTTGGACAGAGCAGATCGGGTGTTGGCCGAACTACCCGAGGCAGAGATCGACCATGCGCTCGACGGTCATCCTCGGATCGGAGGCAAGGCCGACAACCCGTCGTCGAAACGTGAGCAGGCCGCGGTGACGAGCGCGGGCACCGAGGTGCTCGACAAGTTGGCGGCGGGAAATCGTTCCTACGAGGAGAAGTTCGGTCACGTCTACCTGGTGTGCGCCACCGGCAGATCCGCGGAGGAATTGCTCGCTATCCTCGAGGAGAGGCTCGACAACGATGCCGAAACCGAAAGACGGGTGCTGCGCGTGGAACTGGCCAAGATCAATCGAATTCGCCTCGGCCGCATGCTGGGTCCCGAGCAGTGACGGGATTGTCGACGCACGTCCTCGACGCGACGTCGGGGACACCTGCGGTAGGGATGAGGGTGCGGTTGTTCCACCCCGAGGAAGGCGAGATCTCCACGGCCACCACCGATGGCGACGGCCGCATCGGCGAGGTCGTGCCCGGTCCGATCGATCCGGGCGTGTACCGCCTGTCGTTCGACACCGGCGACTACTTCGAGGCGACGAGAACACCGAGCTTCTATCCCGAGGTGTCCATCTCGTTCACCGTCACCGATCCCGACGCCCACTACCACGTCCCATTGCTGTTGTCCCCCTTCGCTTATTCGACCTATCGCGGGAGCTGACATGACCGACCTGACCGGAAAGATCGTCCTCGGATCCAATCAGTACGGCAAGGCCGAGAACCGCGTAGTGCGGATCTATCGGGACTCGCCTCGGCACGAGATCCACGACATCAACGTCTCGAGCGCTCTGCGTGGCGATTTCTCTCCCGCGCATCTGGTGGGCGATCAATCCAATGTGCTTCCCACCGACACCCAGAAGCAGACCGCGTACGCATACGCGAAGACCAAGGGATTGCTCCACCTGGAGAGTTACGGCCTCGATCTGGCCCGCCACTTCGTCGACGACGTGGAGCCGGTGGAGGGTGCGCGCATCGAACTCGAGGAGTACGCGTGGGCCCGCGCGGTGATCGACGGCGTCGAGCACGATCACACCTGGACCCGCAAGGGCGAGGAGATCCGTACGTCGGCGGTGACCGTCGAGGGCAAGGGTGACGCGCAGCAGACGTGGGTGATCAGCGGCTTCAAGGAGATGGTGATCCTCAAGTCGACAGGTTCGGAGTTCCACGGATTCCTCGAGGACGACCTGACGATTCTCGAGCCCACGACCGACCGGGTGATGGCGACATCGTTGACAGCGCAGTGGCGATACACCACCACCGACGTCGAGTGGGATGCCGTCTACGCGGGCGTGAAGGCGGCGATGATCGAACGGTTCGCCAATTTGCAGTCACTGGCCCTCCAGCAGACCCTCTACGCCATGGGCGAGGCGGTGCTGGAGAAGTATCCGTTCATCGCCGAGATCACCATGTCCGCACCGAACAAGCATCACTTCGTCTACGACCTGGGCAAGTTCGGCATCGAGAACAATCTCGAGGTGTTCAATGCGGACGATCGGCCCTACGGTCTGATTCAGGCAACCGTCGAACGCGAGGATGCCCCGGACGCCGGAAGTGCCTGGCGGACATACTCTGTCGTCGGATAGGGTGCCGCGCTCATGTGTGCAGCGCCGCGGTCCATTCCACCAACGGGGTGAGAGCTCGCCAGGCATCGCGCACCTTCGTCGCGGCCTTGGGTGTCTCGAGCCACGCGGGTGAGCCGAAATGCTTGCCCGCGGTGAGTGACTTGTGGCGTAAAAGGTCGATGCGCGGGTGGTCGAGCTCGTATCCCCGCGGCTTGGTCTTGAGCTTGTCGCCGCCGATCTCGTAGCCGGCCTTGGTCAGCGTCGCCAGTATCCGCTCGAGTTCGGCTCCGCGGACGTCGTCGTCGACGGTGCGGCGGTAGCGGGCAACGCCCTCGGACGAGGAGTTGTAGAAGCCGCCTGCAACGAACAATCCGGCGGGATCTATCTGCACGTAGAAGCCGAGACTGTCACCGCGAGCGACGAAGCCGCCCTGGTGGGTCTTGTACGGGGTCTTGTCCTTGGAGAAGCGAACGTCGCGGTAGGGGCGGAAGACCTTGGCGGTACCGAACTCCGATTCGAGTGTCGCGAGCAACGCCGTCATCGGACCCTTGACCGCGTTGTCGTAGACATCCTTGTGCTCGTTCCACCAGAGCTTGCTGTTGTCGGCTTCGAGGTCCTCGTAGAAGTCCAGGGCCGCGAAGGGTATTCCGGTGAAGCCAGTCATCGTTCGATCCTATGCGGCCCCGGTAGCCGACGAACGAGGGATGGATTGAAGCGCGAGATAGACATCGAGCCGATCCGAGGTGGAACTCATATCGCGGCCCAGCAACTCCTCGACTCGCTTGATTCGGTACCGCACGGTGTTCAGGTGTACGTGCAACGATTCGGCCGTTCGGTTCCACGATCCGCCGGTGGCCAGGAACTCGCGGAGGGTATCGGTCAGACCGGCATCGGTTCGCCGGTCGTAGTCGAGCAGCGGCGCCAGAACGTGTTCGACGAACGACCGACGCACGTCGTCGGGCAGAGCCGAGAGCATCGTCACCGCCGATGTCGGTTGCGCACCCGCGGTGATGGTCACCGGGCTCGACCCTTGCCTGCTCATTTCCAGTGCGTGGCGGGCCGATCGCAGCGCGCCGTCGATGGTGATCCCGGTCGCTTCGGAACTGACGCCCACCAGCAGACGGCTGTGTCCGATGCCGGAGCCCAAGCGGCTCAATCGGGTTCGCAGTGTGTGCGTGAAGCTCGGATCGTCGGTGTTCACGACGGCGACGATGTCGCCGTGCGTGCTGCATCCGACGCACCCGCCGCCGAAGGAGGTCAGGGTGTCACTGAGAACCGTACGCAGCATCTCGCGCAGGTCGATCCGTCCGCTGTGGACGACCCTGACGACGACCAGCGAGCGGTCCGGGTCGACTCCTGCCTGGCGCAGCCGCGTCATGGCTTCGGGTCTGGTGCTGTCGGTTTCGATCAACGCCACTGCCTGGTCAGCGATTTCACGACGGACCAGCCGTCCCTCCTCGCGTCGAGCACGATCGAGCGCGGCGATCGCCGCGAGCTGACCGAACGCATCGGAGATGGCGGGTGGGAACGTCGCCATGTCTCCGGCCACTGCGAGGAACCATCGCGTGGTCCGCTGCACGAGCGACGGTCCGATGCCGAAGATGCTGTACACATCGCCGTCACCGAGAGTGGTTGTCGTGGGGAGCCTTTCGGAGGACAGCGCGGCGTGCGTCAGCGTGTCCACGTCGGCATCGGAGAACGCCGAGACCTCGGCGACCAGCCGACGTCCGGTCGCGGTGAAGATCAGACACGCCATCCCGGTCTCCCTGGAGGTGTGCAACGCCAACTCGTCGAGCGCTCTGCCGTCCGCGATCGCCGTGAGCAGCTGACGTTGCCGGACGAGCGAGGTGTTCAGCATGGCTATGCGGTCTCCGGTGACACGGCCGACGAGGAACTCGGTCACCTCCCCGAACGACACGGCCTCGGGTATTGCGAGCAGCGGTAGACCGTGCCGCTCGCAGGCGTCGATCAGATCGGGTGGGACGTGGCCGAGAAGCCCTTCCCCGGCGGCCAGTGCCGACGCTCCCGATTGTGTGACGGCCCGGACGAACATCTCACTGTCCGCGGGCGTTCGATGCCATACGAGACCGGTGATGACCAGCTCGCCACCCGCGATGTAGCGCGACGGGTCGGGCAGATCCGTCGTGTACGTCCATCGCAACGTCCGACCCAGTGCGTCGGTATCGGAGGTGAGCAATCGAATGCCGAGCTGCGCGGCGTCCAGCAAGTCCTTGACCTGCACTGCAGTTCCTCCCCCGGCCCTCGCTGAGCGTGCCCGAAACAGCCGAGCGCGTAGGAAGAAACAGTATGTGTGGGTTGTTTCCACCGGGTTTCGGGCGTATCGCCGAACGACCGAAGATCGGTAACAGATACTCACTACAGTTCGAGAGAACACATCGGCTGGTGGATCTGCCGGCGTGGCGGATCCGCCGGCGAGGACGAGGGGTGAACGACGACCATGGATCTCGGTACTGTCGACGACATCGTGCTTCCCGGCTCCCGCGCGGACCTTCCGCCAGGACGTGTGGACACTGCGGTCCTCGCGGGAGGTACCTGGCTGTTCTCGGAGAAGCAGGACCATCTGGCCACCCTCGTCGACATCACCGCCTTGGGCTGGGAGCCGTTGACAGTCACCGAGACCGGGCTCTCGATCGCCGCGACGTGCACCATCGAGACGCTGGCACGCTACACCTCTCCGTGGCCGGCCACCGCGCTGTTTCCCCGCTGCGCAGCAGCATTGTTGGCCTCGTTCAAGATCTGGAAGACCGCCACCGTCGGCGGCAACATCGCGCTGGCTCTTCCTGCCGGAGCGATGATCTCGTTGACCGCAGCCCTCGACGGCGTCGGGCAGGTGTGGTCGGGCGATGGCCCCGATCACGACTATCGCATCGCGATCGCAGACCTGGTCACGGGCCCGCACGCCAATGCCCTCCGACCGGGAGACGTGCTGCGCAGTATCGATGTTCCACTGCACGCTCTCCAGTCGCGAACGGCGATGCGCAAGCTCGCGCTGTCACCGCTCGGCCGATCGGCGGCCGTGGTGATCGGGCGGGTCGACGAGGGCGGCGAGTTCGTTCTGACCGTCAGCGCGTCGACCGTCCGTCCGTTCGTTCTGCGCTTCCCGGCCCTGCCGACGGCGGGCGAACTCGACGACGCGCTCGCCGCCACCATCGGTCCCCAGCACTGGTACGACGACCCCCACGGGGCCCCGGACTGGCGGCGTCACATCAGTTGCACTGCAGCGCAGCAGATTCGCGAGGAGTTGTCATGATCGTAGACATCAACGGTGTGCCGACCGATGTCACTCCACGGCCAGGTCAGTGTCTGCGCACCATGCTCCGTGAACACGACCACTTCGAGGTGAAGAAGGGGTGCGACGCGGGCGACTGCGGCGCATGTTCGGTTCTCGTCGACGGTGAACCGGTGCATTCGTGCATCTTCCCCGCGTTCCGTGCAGCGAACCGGTCCGTCACCACCGTTGCGGGGCTCGGTACACCGGACGATCTCCATCCGATGCAGAGCCGGTTCGTCGAAGCCGCCGGATTCCAGTGTGGGTTCTGCACTGCGGGAATGATCGTCACGGCCTCGACGCTGACCGAGGGCGATCTGGACGAGCTTCCCGAACGGCTGAAGGGAAACCTGTGTCGCTGCACCGGGTATCGCGCCGTGTCCGACGCCGTCTGCGGAGTGGTCAACACCGAGAAGTCCGTCGACGGTCCGGCGTGTGGACGGTCGCTCGCGGCACCGGCAAGTACCCGCATCGTCACCGGAACCGAGCCGTACACACTCGACCACACCCCTCCCGGATTGCTGCACGCCAGTGTTCTCGGAAGTCCACATGCACATGCCCGGATCGTGTCCATCGATACCAGCGCGGCCGAGCAGGTGCCGGGCGTCCAGTTGATCCTGACTGCGAAAGACAGTCCGAGAACCGCGTTCTCGACGGCCCGGCACGACCGCCGCGTCGACGATCCGGACGACACCCACGTTCTCGATACCGTCGTGCGCTTCATCGGCCAGCGAGTGGCGATCGTGGTAGCAGAATCGGTCGCGGCAGCCGAGGAAGGGTGCCGCGCTCTCGTCGTCGAGTACGACGTGCTGCCCGCAGTGTTCGATCCGGAGTCCGCGCTCGCCCACGATGCGCCGAAGATCCACGGCGACAAGGACGCGACGGCTCGGATCGCGGATCCGTCGCGCAATCTGGTGGCCGAGCTGCACGGCAGTACCGGGGACGTCGACGCAGGCGTTCGCGACGCAGCTGCGGTGGTCACCGGCCGCTGGACCACTCAGCGGATTCAGCACGTGCACCTGGAAACCCACGGCACCATCGGCTGGTTGGACGAGACCGGAAAGCTGAATCTGCGCACCAGCACTCAGGTTCCGTTTCTGGTGCGAGACGAGATCTGCGAGATCTTCGGCTTGGCACGCGATCGCGTCCGCGTGTTCACCGCGCGCGTCGGCGGCGGATTCGGCGGCAAGCAGGAGTTGCTCACCGAGGACGTGGTGGCGCTGGCGGTACTGCGTACCGGTAGACCGGTGCAGTTCGAGTTCACGCGCACGGACGAGTTCACCGTGTCGCCGTGTCGTCACCCGTTCCGTGTCGACGTCACCGCCGCCGCGAGCGCCGACGGTATCCTGACGGCCCTGTCGATCGACGTCCTCACCGACGCCGGTGCCTACGGGAACCACAGTGCCGGAGTGATGTTCCACGGCTGCGGCGAGTCGGTGGCGATCTACCGGTGCGCCAACAAGCGGGTCGACGCGAAAACCGTGTACACCAACAACATTCCGTCCGGAGCCTTCCGCGGTTACGGATTGGGGCAGGTGATGTTCGCGATCGAATCGGCGATGGACGATCTCGCCCGAGAGATCGACATCGATCCGTTCGAGTTCCGCAGGCGCAACGTGATCGTCCCCGGCGACGACATCGTCGCCGCCCACCACGAGGCGGACGATCTGCAGTTCGGCAGCTACGGCCTCGACCAGTGCATCGATCTGGCCGAAGCCGCTCTGCGACGCGGCAACGGCGAGCACGCACAGGCGGGATGGAAGGTCGGCGAAGGGATGGCGGTGGCCATGATCGCGACCATTCCGCCGCGCGGTCACCGCGCCGAGACCTCGGTGGCATTGCTGCCCGAGGGTCGGTACGAGATACGGGTCGGGACTGCAGAATTCGGCAACGGCACCACCACCGTCCACACTCAGATCGCGGCGAGTGAGCTGGGCACGTCCGTCGACCGCATCGGAGTCGATCAATCCGACACCGACTCGGTCACGTACGACACGGGCGCATTCGGTTCGGCGGGCACCGTGGTGGCGGGCAAGGCCCTGTACGCGGCGGTTCGCGCGATGTCGACTCGGATCCTGGAGCTGGCCGCCGCCGCGACCGGACACCGGAATTCGGACTGCACACTCGGACCGGAGGGGGTGCGCTGCGGAGATCGCTTCGTCACCCTCGACGACGTTCTGACGATGGCAGGAGGCACCCTCGTGACCGCGGGCAACAGTGGTGGGCTGCCGCGTTCGCTCGCGTTCAACGTGCACGCGTTCCGGGTGGCGGTGCACGAGGACACCGGTACCGTGAAAATACTGCAGTCGGTGCAGAGCGCGGACGCAGGAACCGTGATGAACCCGCAGCAGTGCCGTGGACAGGTCGAGGGTGGCGTCGCCCAGGCGATCGGGAGCGCACTGTACGAGGAGATTCGTACAGACGGTGCCGGTCTGGTCACCACCGATTCGATTCGCAGCTATCACGTTCCGCAGTTCGCGGACATTCCCCGCACCGAGGTTCTGTTCGCCGACACCTACGACCGTCTGGGTCCGTTCGGTGCCAAGTCGATGAGCGAGTCTCCGTACAACCCCGTGGCACCGGCTCTGGCCAACGCGATCCGTGACGCCGTCGGTGCCCGACTGTACGACCTGCCCATGTCGTCGGACCGGGTGTGGCGTGCGGTCAGCGGTCGTAGAAGGTCTGCAGAATGATCGTGCTGCGTGTCCGCACGTTGGCGGTTGCTCGGATCTCCTGCAGCAGACGCTCGAGCGCCCTCGGCGACTCGACGCGTACCAGCAGGACGTAGCTTTCCTCACCGGCAACCGAGTGGCACGACTCGATGGCCGACAGATGCTTCAACCTGGCGGGGGCATCGTCCGGTTGCGCGGGATCGATCGGAGTGATGGCCACGAACGCCGACAGCGGCCGGCCTAGGGCCTCCGGGTCGACCTGCGCCGTGTACCCACGGATCACGCGTCGGGACTCCAGCCGCCTGACTCTGGATTGAACGGCCGAGACGGACAGCGAAGCCTTCTCCGCCAACGTCGCCAGAGTGGCGCGTCCGTCGGAGACAAGCTCGTCGATGATCAAACGATCGACGCGATCGAGATTTTCACTCACCTGCGCAATGTAGCCCAGATCCCGAACGAATCAGCGGCCAGATCCGTTATCGCTGGTCGAATCGGTGCTTGTGCCTCTTTTCGATCGTCCGGCAGAGGTCACACGAAGAGCGGCGGTAGGGCGAGAACCATGACCGCCGACCAACTGACGTGCGTCAGGATCGGCGCCAGAATTCCGCCGGACGCACGCCGCTGCAGTCCCATCACGTACCCCAGAAGTACCGCGGCGAAGCCGAGCATCGGGTTGCCCGAGGCGAGGGTGGCGATCGCGTAGACGACCGTCGAGATGATGACCGGATGCCTGACGCCGATGGCCGCGTACAACGCTCCTCGGAAGAAGATCTCCTCGGCGACGCCGTTGAGCAGCGCGATGAACACGATGAGCACCAGCGAACCCACCCGAGCGTGCGCCAGTACGTTCTCGGTGAAGTCGGCGAGCGGCGGTATCTGCCGAACGACGAGTCCGCCGAGCATGAACACCCCACCGACGGCGAGGCCGATCAGGATGGGTGTGACGATCGGTCGCCTGATCGATCCCCCGACCTGAATGCGTCCGAGATGCAATGGGCCCGAGAGGAATCCACCTATCGTCCACACCGCCGCCAACACCAGGGTCAGCGCGTAGAACGCCGGATCGCCCGGCTCGACCTTGAGCGAGAAATAGAGCACCGTCGCACCGATCACCAGTGTGATCAGCACGATGATTCGCCGCTTGCGGAACGCTGCGTCGGACTCCTTGTGATCGCGCTCGACCGGGTCGACCAGAGCGGACTTCATCACGTTGAGCGCGGTCGTGGACCACGTTCCCATCACGCCTCCTCGGTATCGGTCAGTCGGCGCACGACCGACCTCGCGCGTCGATTCACGTCGGCCATCAAGTCGAGATTGGTCCGCACCGCCGCCGCAACGGGCTTCGAGTACAGCAGTCGACGCCCACCGAGGGCTTCGATCAACCCCCACGTGCGGTCCGACGACGCCGCGACACCGCGACGCCTGATCCCCAGGGCGTCACCGCCGCTCCACGCCGCGTCGGTGTTCGCCAACCGAAGCGGATCCTTCAGGGCGCACACACCGGGAGGGTCACCCACCATTCCCCGCACACTACGGGCCATGGCGTCGGCGATCGTGGTGAGACCTCGGGGAGGGTCGGGAACGAGCTTGCGAATCCGACTCTCGGACGTCGTCATCGTGTTGTGCAGTGATCCGACGAGATCCTCGGCGAGTCCGGCGGGAACCGGAATGATCTTTCCGATCACCTTTCCTGCGAGCGAGGTCGGCACCAGCGGCACCGGAACGCCGATGCGCTGGAGACCGGCAGCCTCGACGTACGCGAACACCAGATCTCGATACGGCACCACATCCGGCCCACCGATGTCGTAGGAGCCCGCCGGAACCGTCTCGGCGTCGGCGGACGCCACCAGGTAGTGCAGCACGTCGTCGACGGCGATGGGCTGCACGGGCTCGGCCAGCCAACTCGGCAGCGGCAGCACCGGCAAGCGGTCCGCGAGGTAACGCAACATCTCGTACGACGTCGAGCCGGCACCGAGGACGATGGCCGCTCTGAGCCAGACCAGCTCGACGCCGTCCACTGTCAGCGCCTCGCCGACGTCCGCCCGGCTCGCGAGGTGCTCCGACAGACGGTCGTCGTCGGGTACGAAACCGCCGAGGTAGACGATTCGGCGTACTCCCGCACGGGCGGCCGCGGCTGCGAACTGCTCGGCGGATCGTCGGTCCTGCGCGCGGTAATCCGACTCGCCGATGGCGTGAACGAGGTAGTAGGCGACATCGATGTCACCGGATTCCGCGAACGCGGCCGCACAGGACCGTTCGTCGGTGACGTCGAGCGAGACTGCGGTGACGGAGTCGAAGAAGTCGAAGGTCCGCAGGTTGTCCGGCGTTCGGGAGCCGACGACGACGTCGGCATCGTCGGCCAGCAGCGCTGCCACCAACCGCGACCCGATGTATCCGCTGGCACCGGTGACGAGAGCTCTCATGCGTCGAGGCTAACGGCACTCGGGGCGTGGTGTCGGTGTGGCATTGTCGCTCCTATGGCTCTGGTCTTGGCAGGTGTGGTTCTCCCCGATCCCCTCGGTACCGAAACGGTGCTCCGGCGCGGAGTCGCGGTAGCGCGGGCCGGAGCGGGCTGGATGCTCACCACGACCGCTTTCGCGCTTACCCTCCCCGGCCGAATCGAAGCACTGCTGACGCGTATTGAGATGTTGATGACACGCATCGATCACGTGATCGACTCCGCCGACGCCGTGGTCGCCAGCGTGCAGCGGACAACCGGTGCCGCGGACGACGTGGTCGCCTCGGCATCGGTCGCCTCGCACACCGCGCTCGAACTGATCGAGTTGTTCGATCCCATCGCCAAGAAATCCGAACCCATGGCCCGCAAGTTCGTCGACAACCTCTCGGAGGAGGAAGTCGACGCAGCGATCGCCATGGTCGATCAGCTGCCTGGACTCCTCGCTCACATGGAAGCGCTGCTTCCCATCCTCGCCACCCTCGACACGGTGTCCCCCGAGATTCACGAGCTGCTCGGAGTCACCAAGGACGTCCGGCGCGCGGTCATCGGAATCCCCGGATTCAAGTTCTTCCGAAACCGCGGCGAGGACAAGCTGGCCGACGAAGAGCGATTCGAGGACTGACCCCTACTTGACGAAGGCGAACTCTTCGCCTGCGTGGAACCGGGCGAGGGTCTCCGAGATCGATCGCCGTGACGGCGGATGAAAAGCAAAGGCGTGCAATGCCGCTGCAACATAAGCGATTTCGGGTGACTTGATGAAGCCGATTCCGCCCAACGATTCGACCGCAGCGGAACTGCCCCGCACCAGAGCGTCGCGAACGGCGATGCGGTTGAACAACAACCTCACCGAGATGTCCTGCCCGCGTTCACCTTCGTCGAAGGCGCGGGCCACGTTCTCGATCGCCGCCATCGACGTCTCCAGTTCGGCCGCCGCGCGAGCGTATCCCTCGTAGTCGCCTTTGTCCTGCTCGATCATGCGCTCGAGCAGAGACGTCGCTGCACCGATGTAGTTGGCCGAGATCAGCATGCCGAACCAGAGGTATCCGGTCATCTCGTGCACGCCATCGGGGTCGTCGTCCTTGTTCGGCAGAACCAGACTGGCAGGCACTTCGACGTCCTCGAGCAGGACCTCTTCGCTCTGCGCGCCGGCCAGGATGTCGGTGGTCCAGAACGGCTTCACGCTCATTCCCGGGAGACTTGCCGGGATCAGGGCGACGGCACGGTCGCCGGAGTCGATCTCCACGCTGCAGGTCAGCAGATCCATCGATCGTGCCAGGCTGCACGGCTTCTTGCTGCCGTTGACGATGTAGTTCTCGCCCTTCTTCACCGCGGTCATCGTCGGAATGAACACACTCCCGCCGGTCACGCCCTCCGAGAATCCGGAGGCGACGATCGCCTTCTGTTCGACCAGTCCCTTGATCAAGGCACGGTCGTCCTCGGTGGCACCGCGAGCGAACTCCGTCAGCGAGGCGACCGAGAGATGGTGCATCGTGGTTCCCGCGCCCAGAGAGGGCGACCGCGACCCGATGGCCCGCTGCGCCCGGACCGCGTCGATGGCCGGAGCACCGAGACCCCCGAGTTCGGTCGGAACCACCAAACCGGTGCCACCGAATTCTCGAAACTTGTCGATCGCGTCCGACTCACGCGACTCGAGTCGATCCAGCGGGGTTGTGTCCAGATAGTGCATCAAACCCGGCATGTACTTCTCGAGGGTTTCCCTTTCGCGCACCATTAATCCAGTCACAGTTCTTCTCCTTGTGTCACTAATCGATTGTGTGCCACTGATTGATTGCATCTACGCCGTTTTTGTGCCATCACTTGATCGCGACAAATCGGTCGTAATCCATAATCACAGCGGTGGAGCAGGTGAATTCGCGCTGACCATCGACGATACCCTGTGACCTGCACAGATAAACTAAAGATATCGTAAAATCTTGGCGATCAAAAAATACCGAGATCATTTTTTCGGGCCGTTTTACCGACTGATTTCCGTTGCGAAAGCGTCTATCGAAACATCGAATATTCTTTCGTCGAATACCGATCGATGTCGCCGCCGGCTCCGAATCAACTCATGAATTCGCGACGAACCACAATCGACTCTGTGAGGAGTTCTGGTACACGATGGTTGTCAACAGATTGATGAAACGACTCGGCGGCGACGAACGCGTGGATTTGCTGCGGGCCGTCCGAGAAGCCGATGTGGTCCCCTACTTCCGCAAGATGGAATCGGCTGTCGCTCCCGTCGTTCGCGTCGAGGGCGAAGACAAGATCATGCTCGGTTCCAACAACTACCTCGGCATCGCCGACCACCCGAAGGTGGTCGAGGGTGCTCAGCACGCGCTCGACACGTTCGGCAGTGCCGTCACCGGAAGTCGCCTGCTCAACGGCACCCTGGACCTCCACCTCGAACTCGAACACGAGATCGCCCAGTGGCACGGAACCGACGACGCACTCGTCTTCACCACCGGCTACCAGACGAATCTCGGAACGATCAGCGCGATCGTCGGCCCCGGTGACACGGTGATCGTCGATTCTGCAGCCCACGCCTCGATCCGCGACGGCAGCGCGCTCTCCGGAGCGACGGTGGTCAAGTTCAAGCACAACGACATGGCCGATCTCGAGGCCCGACTCCAGCAGCCCGTCGTCGACGACGGGGCCGTGCTGGTCATCGTCGACGGCCTCTACTCCATGGAGGGCGACCTCGCACCGCTCGATGCCGTCTCCGAGCTGTGTATCCGTTATCACGCGGCACTGATGGTCGACGAAGCCCACAGCCTCGGCATCTACGGGCCCCAACTCACCGGAGCCGCCGAGCTGTTCGGCATCACCAAGGACGTCGACGTCACGATGGCGTCACTGTCGAAGAGCCCCAGCTCCACCGGCGGGTTCGTCACCGGATCGAGTGATCTGATCGACACCCTGCGAGTCAAGGCCCGCGCCTTCCTGTTCACGACTTCCGGCGTGCCTGCTGCGGTGGGAGCCGCGCTGGCTTCCGTCAAGCTGATCCGCAGCGACGAGGGCAAGGATCGGGCTCGGCGCGTCCTCGACAACGCCGAGATGCTGCGCGGCGGATTGCAGTCGGCCGGGCTCGACGTAGCCGGTCGCTCCGCGACCCCGCACGGAGACACGGCCTCACCGATCGTCTCACTCCACGTCGGCGACGATCTGGTGGCCATGAGTCTGTGGAAGAACCTCTACGACCGCGGCATCTTCACCAGCGCCGCCTTGCACCCCGCGGTGCCGAAATCCGGTGCGATACTGCGCCTGTGTGTGATGGCAACACACACCGAACAACAGCTGTCGACCGCAACGGACCACATCGTCGAGGCCGTGGCCGGACTACCCGGATGAGTGAGCACACCCGCGGTCTCCGAATTGCGGTCACCGGTGCCACCAGCGATTTCGCGGCCGCGATCCTGCCCAGATTGTTCGACGACCCCGAGGTGGACACGGTCGTCGGCATCGCCCGTCGGCCTGCGCGAATACAACACCCCAAGTTCACCTCCGTCCGATCGGACATCCGGTCGCCGGATCTCGAGACGCTGTTCGACGGCTGCGATGCCGTCCTGCATCTGGCGTTCGTCGTCGAGGAGCTCAGGGACAAGACCGAAACTCACGACATCAACCTGCGCGGCTCACGCAACGTGATCGACTCGGCGTACCGAGCGGGCGTCGCGCGGGTGGTGATCGCGTCGAGCATCAACGCGTACGGTGCCGACATCGCACCGGAACCGCTCACCGAGAACACCTATCCCACAGGTGACCCCGGCCGTTACTACTTCTACGACAAGGCCGAGGTGGAGCACTACGCGGAGTGGTGGCTACGCAGACACCCCGAGGAGATGGCCATCTCGATGCTGCGGTGCACCTACATCGTCGGACCCGACTTCTCCAACGATGGAATCGATCAGTTCACCGGCCCGGTGGGGGCCTTTCCCGACGCGGATCGCGCGTCGTATCAATTCCTGTATCAGGACGACATGGCCGACGCGTTCCACCGAGCCGCGAAGACCGACCTCGTCGGCCCGTACAACCTCGGTCCGGTGGACTGGGTCGGTGTACGCGAACTCGCCGCGATGCAGGGGCAGGTAATGTTCGACGTTCCCCAGAAAGCCGCGACCCACGTCGCGAACGTGGCGTTCCGGCTGGGCCTGACGCCCTTCTCCGGGCAGTGGGTGACGCCGGGCGAACCGATCGTCGACTCCTCTGCCCTCGGCCGCGCCACCGGCTGGGCACCGACCCTCACGGCACACGAGAGCGCGGCGGTGATGATTCTGTTGCAAGGCAAGCCGCTGCTTCGGCGCGGTGACGCCCTCGCACGCGGCATCGCCTGCGAAGCCGCCCTACGCCCGGCCTCCGAGGCGGTGGAGCTGAGCCGCGCGGACCTCGCAGCCCTGCAGATCGACCATCGACAGCTCGATACCGGTCACGGAAGCGTGCACGTCGAGATCCATCGGTCGTCCGCGGGATCCGACCGTTCCGTCGTTCTTCTCGCGGACACCGGTACGCACGGGCGGTATCTGACGACGTTGGCGTCGGACATCGCGGCCGGAGGCGTCGATGTCGTCGTGCTCGATCTCCCCGGGCACGGCTTGAGTACGGGTCGGCGCGGTCGATCGTCGGCGGCGCAGACCACCGCCGCCGTGGATGCGGCGTCACGGTTCGCTCGGGTGGAACTCGACACCGCGCCGATCACGGTGCGCAGCGGTGTTCGCCACGCAGCGGACACGCTGATCGGCGGTATCGTCCGGCGGGCGACCGGCTGGACGACGATGGACGAGCCCAGCCGATCCGACGGCCTGCTGCCGGACCGGACTCGCGTCGACGGGACCTCGAGCATTCCGTTCGTGTCGACCGCCGCCGATGCACTCGCCCTGTGCGCGACGACACCGGGCCTCAGCGCCGCCGGATGAACCTGCTGCCGATACGTGTCCACCACGACGGTCGGCCGACGCCCGTTGTCGTGGCACCGGACGTCCGGGCCGCCTGAGCGGCGTGCTCGCGCGCGAGTCGGTCGACCTCGGCGCGGTTGATCCGCCAACTCTCCATCCAGGTCTCGACGTCCACCGGGCCGAGCGGCACGACCGGCGGCGTCGGGAACCGAATCCAGTCGACGATGCGAGCATTCAACTCGTCCAGCACATCTCGCGCCGAGTCCTCGCGCCGGATGGCGATGAGCGTCGACGGCAGCCGCTCGATCTCCTTGCGCAGCTGCAATGCGGTCGGCAGCAGTGCGTCGGCGGGCAGGTTCTCCCTCTTCAGAAAGCCTCGCACCCACCACAACTCGTCACCGGGATCCCCCATCGGGATCGGCTTGCCGGTCCCTTCCAGATTCTCGAACGCGCCGTCTTCCTGCGCCTGACGTATCTGTTTGTCCACCCAGGACTCGAACGTGACTCCTGGTTCCTTGCGCTCGGTCACCCCACCGACTGTAGATCCGTGGCTGCGCCGTTCGCCAGATCCGAACACGACGAAGCCCCGGACCGGTGTGCGGGCCGGGGCCGGGGTCGCGGCGGTGTCGGGTCAGCCGTACTCGGCGACCAATCGATCGAATTCGTCACGGTCGATGACCTGTGGCTCGTTGATCGCGAGCGCCTGCGCGTACTTGCTCGCCAGGTGGTAGTCACGACCGAGCGGCCCCTGCTCGGCATCGTCCTCGTCGGATTGGATGCTTGCGCCCGGAGGCACCTCGTTCTGCAGTCCGTTGGTCTTGCTGCCGAGCAGAGCGTCGAGTTTCGCGGAAATCTTCTGCATGATCTCTTGGTCGTCGGTCATGGGAGGGGTGTACCCGAATCGCTCGAATCGACACCGCTGCGCGATCGGGGAACCGCGTGAGGATTATCTGTCGGTGCCCGGGGGCATGATGATGGGATGGCCAGGCACAGTACGGGCACCGACGTAGCGGGCGAGCTGTCGGTGATGGAGAAGTTGTCGCGGCCGACCCGGGAGTGGTTCTCCGGCGCTTTTCCTGCTCCCACGTCCGCGCAGTTGGGCGCGTGGTCGTCGATCTCGAGTGGTTCGCACACTCTCGTGGTGGCGCCGACGGGTTCGGGCAAGACGCTCTCGGCCTTCCTGTGGGCCTTGGACGAGCTGGCGCAACTGGGTGCGGACAGCACTCGCAAGACCAAGGTTCTCTACATCTCGCCACTCAAGGCCCTTGCCGTCGACGTCGAACGCAACCTGCGTGCGCCACTGGTCGGCATCACCCAGACCGCCAAGCGCCTCGGCCTGAACCCACCCGAGATCTCGGTCGGCGTGCGGTCCGGCGACACCAGCGCCGCCGACCGCAGAAACATGATCAAGACTCCGCCGGACATTCTGATCACCACCCCGGAATCGCTGTTCCTCATGCTCACCTCGGCCGCCCGCGACATCCTCGCCGAGGTCGACACCGTGATCGTCGACGAGGTTCACGCCGTGGCAGGCACCAAACGCGGCGCGCATCTGGCGGTGTCCCTGGAACGGCTCGACGCGATGCTGGACAAGCCCGCCCAGCGCATCGGCCTGTCCGCGACGGTGCGACCGCACGAGGAGGTGGGCCGTTTCCTGGCCGGTGCGGCCCCCATCGAGATCGTCGCACCACCCGCTCCGAAAACCTTCGATCTGACGGTCCAGGTGCCGGTGGAGGACATGACCGAACTGGGCGTCACCGATCCGAACGCCGACACCTCCGCCGCTCCCCCGGCGCAGGGCTCGATCTGGCCGCACGTCGAGGAGAAGATGGTCGATCTCATCCTCGAGCACAAATCGTGCATCGTCTTCGCCAATTCCCGTCGCCTCGCCGAACGGCTCACCGCGCGGCTCAACGAGGTGTACGCCGAGCGCATCGGCGACGGCGTGGAGACACAACACAAGCCGCCCTCGCAGGTCGGCACTCCGAACGACGTGAACCACGGTGCCGATCCGTTGCTGGCCCGGGCCCACCACGGCAGCATCAGCAAGGATCAACGCGCACTGATCGAGGACGACCTCAAGACCGGCAGGCTGCGCTGCGTCGTGGCCACCAGCAGCCTCGAGCTCGGAATCGACATGGGCGCAGTCGATCTGGTCGTTCAGGTCGAAGCACCGCCATCGGTGGCCAGCGGTCTGCAGCGCGTCGGACGCGCAGGCCACCAGGTCGGCGAGATCTCCAAGGGCGTGTTGTTCCCCAAGCATCGAACCGACCTGATCCACTGCGCGGTCACGGTCGAACGCATGACGTCGGGCAAGATCGAGGCGTTGTTCGTTCCCGCCAACCCTCTCGACGTCTTGGCGCAGCAGACCGTGGCAGCCTGCGCCCTCGAACCGATCGACGCCGAGGATTGGTTCGATTCGGTCCGTCGCACAGGCAGTTTCGCCACCCTGCCCCGATCTGCCTACGAGTCGACTCTCGACCTGCTCTCGGGCCGCTACCCCTCCGACGAGTTCGCAGAACTGCGGCCGCGGTTGGTGTGGGACCGCGACGCCAACACTCTCACCGGCCGTCCCGGGTCGCAGCGACTGGCCGTCACCTCTGGCGGCACCATCCCGGACCGCGGACTGTTCACCGTCTACATGGTGGGTGAAAAGCAGTCCAGGGTAGGAGAACTCGACGAGGAGATGGTCTACGAGTCGCGAGTGGGTGATGTGTTCGCACTCGGTGCCACAAGCTGGCGCATCGAGGAGATCACCCACGACCGGGTGCTCGTCAGCCCGGCGTACGGCCAACCCGGCCGGCTCCCCTTCTGGCACGGCGACGGTCTCGGTCGACCGGCCGAACTGGGCCAGGCGCTGGGCGAATTCCTGCGAAGCACCACCGATCGCAGCGACCTCGCCGAGCGACTGAGCTCCGACGGTCTCGACGCCAACGCCGTCAACAACCTCATCGCCTTGCTCGACGAGCAACTCGAGGCGACGGGGCAACTGCCCACCGACAAGACGATGATCGTGGAGCGGTTCCGCGACGAACTGGGCGACTGGCGGCTCGTGCTGCATTCCACCTACGGTCAGCAGGTACACGCGCCGTGGGCCCTCGCAGTCGGCGCGAGACTGATCGAGCGCTACGGCATCGACGCCGCTCCTACTGCATCCGACGACGGCATCATCGTCCGGCTCCCCGACACCGACGACCAGCCGCCGGGCGCAGAACTGTTCGTGTTCGAGCGCGACGAGATCGCCGACATCGTCACAGAGCAGGTCGGCGGGTCGGCGTTGTTCGCATCGAGATTTCGCGAATGTGCCGCGCGCGCACTGCTTCTCCCCCGCCGAAACCCGGGCAAACGCGCGCCGTTGTGGCAGCAGCGCCAGCGTTCGGCTCAGCTGCTCGACGTGGCACGCAAGTACCCGACGTTCCCGATCCTGCTCGAAACCGTCCGCGAGTGCCTGCAGGACGTCTACGACCTTCCTGCCCTCGAGGACATCCTGGCCCGCATCGGCCGACGCCAGATCAGAATCGTCGATGTCGAAACGCCGTCACCGTCACCGTTCGCCAATTCGCTGTTGTTCAACTACGTCGGCGCATTCATGTACGAGGGCGACAGCCCGTTGGCCGAACGCCGGGCCGCCGCACTGTCACTCGACTCGGCGCTCCTCGCCGAACTGCTCGGACGCGTCGAGCTGCGAGAGCTGCTCGACGACAGCGTCATCACCACCACCGAACTCGAACTGCAGCGTCTTCCCGAGGACCGTCACGCCAAGGACATCGAAGGCGTTGCCGACCTGCTACGCCTGCTCGGACCGTTGACCGTGGACGAAGTCGGCCTGCGCACCGACGGCGACGAATATCCGCAGTGGCTCGCCGAACTCGCCGACGCCAAACGGGCGATGGAGGTCTCGTTCGCCGGCCGGAACTGGTGGACGGCCATCGAGGACGCCGCTCGATTGCGCGATGCGTTGGGCGTCCCGCTTCCCATCGGTACTCCGGCCGCCTTCATCGAACCCGTCGACGATCCGCTGGTGGACCTGATCAGCCGGTATGCCCGAACCCACGGACCGTTCACCCTCGACGACGCAGCGGCGCGCTTCGGGGTCGGCACCGCCGTGGTACGCGACGTCCTACGCAGACTCGCCGTCGACAAGCGCGTCGTCGAGGGCGAATTCCGGCCCGGTGCCACGGGTAGCGAATGGTGCGACGCCGAGGTACTTCGGCGACTGCGGCGGCGGTCGCTGGCTGCGGCCCGGCAGGAGGTCGAACCCGTCTCCACCGCCACCCTGGGCCGCTTCCTGCCCGCGTGGCAGCACGTGGACAGCCGACGCCTGAGCGGGATCGACGGCGTCGCGACCGTCATCGAACAGCTTGCGGGCGTTCCTGTTCCGGCATCGGCGTGGGAATCTCTCGTGCTCTCGTCGCGGGTGACCGACTACAGTCCGGCGATGCTCGACGAGCTCACCTCGACCGGCGAGGTGCTGTGGTCCGGACACGGCGCGATCTCGTCGAAGGACGGCTGGGTGAGCCTGCACATGGCCGACACCGCACCACTGACCCTGGTGCCTGCAGCCGAGTCCGATCTGTCGGAACTGCAGATTCGCATTCAGAACGCCGTCGCGGGGGGCGGTGCGTACTTCTTCCGGCAGCTGTCCGACACCGTCGGCAGTACCGACGACACCGCACTGCAGGCTGCACTGTGGGAGCTGGTGTGGGCTGGTCGTCTGAGCAACGACACATTCGCTCCGCTTCGTGCGCTGCTGAACTCCACGACCACCCGCTCGGCCCCGAGTCATCGTGCACCTCGCCGTACACCGCGGTTGCGCTCGTACCGACAATTCGAGCGTCCCTCGCTCCCGACCCGAACCGGACCGCCGACGGCGGGTGGGCGATGGTCACGATTGCCCGAGCTCGAACCCGACCTCACCGTCCGTGCGCACGCGACCGCCGACGTCCTGCTCGAACGCTACGGCGTGGTGACCCGCGGTTCGGTGATGAACGAAGGTGTGCCCGGCGGCTTCGCCACGATGTACAAGGTGCTCACCGGATTCGAGGATTCCGGTCGATGCCGTCGGGGCTACTTCGTCGACTCACTCGGCGGTGCGCAGTTCTCCACCTCCGACGTGGTCGACCGATTACGCAGTTACGACGAACCGAAGAAGAACGCCAGCGCTGTCGTACTCGCGTCGTGCGATCCGGCCAACCCCTACGGCGGAGCACTGCCCTGGCCGAAAGCCGGCGGCGGCGAGGCCGGTGTCGGAGATACGCCGGACGAGACGACGAAGCATCGGCCGGGCCGAAAGGCCGGTGCACTGGTCGTCCTCGTTCGGGGCGAGTTGACGATGTTCGTCGAACGCGGCGGGAAGTCGGTGCTCACGTTCGGTGAGAACGCCGACGACATCGGCGCTGCAGCAACCGCATTGGCGGCCACCGTTCGCCGCGGCGGAGTCGACAAGCTACTCGTCGAGCGGATCAACGGTCACGACATCCACGGCACCGACTTCGCCAAGACCTTGACCGAAGCAGGTTTCTCGGCGACCCCACGCGGACTTCGCCTGCGTCGCTGATTGCCCACTGCCTGCGAGACCACCGGAGAGGACACGAACACCGATGCCCGAGGGCGATACCGTCTGGCGCGCCGCCAACACCCTGCGCGCCGCACTCGAGGGCCGACAGCTCACCACCTGCGACATTCGCGTACCGCGCTACGCCACAGTCGACTTCACCGGCGAGACCGTCGATTCCGTCGCCTCACGCGGTAAGCATCTGCTGATTCGAGTCGGCGGATACTCCATTCATTCGCATCTGAAGATGGAGGGCACCTGGCACGTCTACGCACCCGGTGCTCGCTGGCGCCGCCCTGCGTTCCAGGCGCGGATCATCTTGAACACCGCCGACGCGCAGGCCATCGGTTTCGAGCTCGGAGTGCTCGAGATCCTCGAGGACGAGGACGATGCCGTCGGATATCTCGGACCGGATCTGCTCGGTCCCGACTGGGATCCCGACGTGGCGCTGTCCAGGCTCGCAGCGGATCCGGCCCGGCCGATCGGGCTCGCGCTTCTCGATCAGCGCAACATCGCCGGCCTGGGCAACGTCTACCGCAACGAGATCTGCTTTCTCCGGGGCGTCGACCCGCGCACCCCGGTCGGCGAAGCCGGTGACCTGAGCAAGACGATCGACCTGTCCTACCGATTGATCATGGCCAACAAGGATCGCAACCAACGCGTCACCACCGGAGATCGACGTCCGGGCCGACACTTCTGGGTGTACGGGCGCGAGAACAAGCCGTGCAGACGCTGCGGAACCACCATCGAATTCGGTCTGATCGGAGACAATCCCCTGGAGGAACGCCAGATCTACCACTGCCCACACTGCCAGAAACGAGGTGTGGCGAGATAGTTCGGTCCGTGGTGTCCTTTTCGACGAACCCCGTTCGTCCTTCGTGTGTAGGTCGGCAAACGGTGCCGATCGCGACGAACCCGAGGAGTCTTCATGACCACGTACGCAGCCATCGTCTACACCCATGATGCCGACTGGACCTCGCCCGAGGTCGCCGACGAGATGGCCGAATACGGTGCATTCAGTGCCGCGGCCGGATCCGCGATCACCGGCGGAGCGGTCCTGCATCCCACGTCGACCGCCACCACGGTGCGCGTGTCGGGAGGGAAGGGCGGCGACGTCCTGACAACGGACGGTCCGTTCGCCGAGGCGAAAGAGGTACTCGCCGGGTTCTTCCTCCTCGAGGCACAGGACCTCGATGCGGCGATCGCACTGGCCGCCCAGATCCCAGCGGCATGGAACGGAGCAATCGAAGTCCGGCCGGTCATTCCGATGACTCGATGAGTACACCGGCCGAGCACCTCTCGGCCGTGGTCCGTGACGAGGGTCGCCGGGTCCTGGCGACCCTCGTACGCACCACCGGCAGTTTCGCCGTCGCCGAGGACGCAGTCTCCGAGGCGGTGGTGACCGCACTCGCTCACTGGCCCGGATCGGGTGTCCCCGACAATCCGCGTGCCTGGCTCACGACCGTGGCCCGCAACAAGGCGCTCGACATCCTCCGGCGCGAGGCCGGGCGCACCGCGAAGGAACGAGAGGCGGCGGATCTCGCCGTGTCGAACCAGAACTGGAGCGAGAGCGACAACTCCGAGATCGACGACGATCTTCTGCGGTTGGTCTTCACCTGCTGTCATCCGACGCTCTCCGTCGAGGCGCAGGTGGCACTGAGCCTGCGCACTCTCTGTGGTCTCGCCACTGCCGACGTCGCCCGACTGATGCTCGTGCCCGAGGCCACCATGTCCAAACGTCTCACGCGTGCGAAGAAGAAGATCGCAGCTGCCAACATTCCGTATCGAATACCGGATTCGGCGGAGTTGCCGCAACGACTCGACGCGGTGGCCACCACGGTGTATTTGATGTTCACGGCCGGCCATCTCGGCGGCGAGACGCTGGTGCGGCCTCGACTGTGCGACGAGGCACTCAGGTTGGCCCGCGTGCTGATCGACCTGATGCCCGACGAGCCGTCACTTCGGGGGCTACTGGCCCTCATGCTGTTCACGGATTCGCGCCGGGCGACCAGGACCGATGAATCGGGCGGCCTCGTCAGGCTCGAGGATCAGAACAGATCTCGATGGAATCGAGAGGCGATCGAGGAGGGCGTCCGGTTGATGGACGGTGCTCTGCGGCGCAACGACTCTCGGCCCAGTCGCTACACCGTCCAGGCAGCCATCGCCGCGTGTCACTCCACAGCAGCGACCTACGCCGACACCGACTGGTCTCGGATCGTCGCGCTGTACGACGCGTTGGCGGTTGTGGAGAACACACCGATCGTGGCACTCAACCGCGGCGTGGCCATCGGAGAGAGCCAGGGGCCTGCCGCCGGGCTCGACGCACTCGACGCCATCGATTCTCTGGGCGGCCACTACCTGTGGCATGCCTGTAGAGCTGTGATGCTCGATCGCCTGGACCGCGCGGAGGAGGCCAGGAACGCACGAACGACCGCGCTGGCTCTCGGCCCGTCGCCTGCCGAGAGGGGTTATCTCGAGGCGCAGCTCGCGCCGCCCTCCCACCCTGTCGAGCGACGACGGGAAGAAACCTGAAAGCTCCCTGTCAGGTGCGACCAAGCCCCTTCACAGCTTCGCCGACCACCATGGATCGCATGCTGACACTTGCGATACTCACCCTGCTCGTCATGGCCGTCTCCGGCGCGACGGCCGCTCGCGCGCCCCGGACGCTGGTTCGACTGCGCTAGATCGTGCGAACGGGTTCGAGGATTTCCTGGCGGGCCTCGGGCGCGACGACGCGCAGTGCGTCTGCCGACTCGTCGTCGGGCTGACGCTGCGACTCGATCTCGGCCTCCACTCGGGCTCGGTAGGTCTCGACCTCACGATCGACCGTGGCCTCGTCCCAGCCCAGAACCGGTGCGATCAATGCAGCGACCTGACCCGCGCAGTTCATCCCACGATGCGAGTACTCGATCGAGATTCGGGTCCGACGCGAGAGCACGTCCTCGAGATGCAGTGCGCCCTCCGCTGCCGCGGCGTACACCACCTCCACCTGGAGGTATGCCGGCGCATCGGTGAGTGGTTGCAGCAGTTCGGGTTTGCCGTCGGCCATGGCCAACACCTCGTCGATCAACGAACCGTATCGGTCGAGCAGATGCGTCACCCGATGCGGATGCAGCTTGTGCATCTCGCCCAGGTGCGGTGCCTGATTGACCAGCGCGAAGTAGCCGTCGGCACCGACGAGGGGCACCTTCTCGGTGATCGAGGACGCCACCCGCACCGGGATGTCCTCGGCGGCCAGATCGACTGCGTCCTCGGCCATCACGCGGTAGGTCGTGTACTTGCCGCCCGCGATGGCGACGAGTCCGGGTGCAACCCGAGCGACCGCGTGTTCCCGGGACAGCTTGGAGGTTTCGTCGCTCTCGCCGGCAAGCAGTGGCCGCAAGCCCGCGTAGACCCCGTCGATGTCCTCGTGAGTGAGCGGTGTGACGAGCACCGAGTTGACCTCGCCCAGGATGTAGTCGATGTCGGCCTTGGTGGCGGCCGGGTGTGCGAGATCGAGGTTCCAGTCGGTGTCGGTGGTACCGATGATCCAGTGCGCGCCCCACGGAATGATGAACAGCACCGACTTCTCGGTGCGCAGAATGATCGCGGCCTCGCTGACGATCCGATCGCGCGGTACCACGATGTGCACGCCCTTCGAGGCGCGTACCCGGAACCGTCCGCGCATGTTGGACAGTGACTGGATCTCGTCGGTCCACACGCCGGTGGCATTGATCACCACGTGTGCCCGCACCTCGGTGGTGGCACCGGTCTCCGAATCACGCACGCGGACACCGGAAACCCGGTCGGCCTCACGTAGGAATCCGACCACCTGGGTCGATGTGCGCACCACTGCGCCGTAGTGGGCGGCCGTTCTGGCGACCATCATGGTGTGCCGGGCGTCGTCGACGACGGTGTCGTAGTACCGAATCCCGCCGATCAGCGACTTGCGTTTGATCCCGGGCGACATCCGCAGTGCACCGGATCGAGTCAGGTGCTTCTGCTGCGGCACCGATTTGGCCCCACCCATGCGGTCGTAGAGGAAGATGCCCGCGGCGATGTAGGGCCGCTCCCACAACCGATGCGTGAGCGGGAAGAGAAATTTCAGTGGCTTGACCAGGTGCGGTGCGAGGGTGGACAGAGAGAGTTCGCGTTCGTGCAGGGCCTCGCGCACGAGCCCGAACTCGAGCTGCTCGAGGTATCGAAGCCCGCCGTGGAACATCTTGGACGAGCGAGAGGACGTTCCCGACGCGTAATCACGCGCCTCGACCAGGGCGACCTTCAGTCCGCGCGTCGCCGCGTCGAGGGCCGCTCCTGAGCCGACGACGCCACCGCCGACGACCACTACGTCGAACTGCTCGGTTCCGAGCTGGTCCCACGCCTCCACCCGCTGGTCGGGTCCGAGGAACTTCGTATTCGATCGGTTGCTCATCTCGAACGCTCCCTCTCCTTCGAAAATCCCCGCATTGCTTGCACGTCAGGCTACCGCCCCTGGTCGTCAGGCCGCAGAACCTGCCGAGTGCGCGGCGGCCAATCGCTGCACTGCGTCTGCCAGCACGGGCGGGGTGGATCCGGCGTAGCTCAACCGGAGCGAGTGACGGTACTGCGCACCCGACGCGAACGCCGTTCCCGGCACGAAGGCAACTCCGTGCTCGAGTGCCGCATCGAGCAACTGGCCGGTGTCGGTTCCGTCCAGGAAGGTGGCCCAGGCGAACATCCCACCCGCGGGGCGTGAGACGACCAGCCGATCACCGAACTGTGCGGCGAGAGCGACGATCAATGCCGTTGCACGGCAGGCATACTCGCGCCGCAGAACGGTCAGGTGTGCGTCCAGCCACGCGGAGTCGGCGAGCATCTCCGCCGTCATCGACTGCGTCAGCGAGGATCCGCACAGATCCGCGCCCTGCTTGAGCAGTTCCACCGCCGCACAGACGCTGGGTGGGGCGACGAACCAGCCGACTCGGAGCGTCGGAGCCAGGATCTTCGACGCACTCGACAGTCGGATGACGCGATCGCTGTGACGCGCGATCGGTGCCGGCGGGGCGTCGACGCCGGATTCCGTTGTTCCGAACCAGATCTCACCGTACGGGTCGTCCTCGATCACCCAGAATCCGTAGTGATCCGCCAGCGCCGCGAGGTGACGGCGTCGCTGCTCGCTCATCGTGACTCC
Organism: Rhodococcus sp. 05-339-2; assembly: GCF_002258965.1. Classification (NCBI taxonomy): domain Bacteria; kingdom Bacillati; phylum Actinomycetota; class Actinomycetes; order Mycobacteriales; family Nocardiaceae; genus Rhodococcus; species Rhodococcus sp. 05-339-2. The sequence continues at coordinate 341,903 of NZ_NOYW01000020.1, read as the reverse complement.
ACGCGGATTGTGGAAGTTGGCGACGGTGTGGACCACAGCGGGCCGCAGTCCCGCTGTCAGTCGACGTTCGAGTTCGTCGGTGTCCATTCCGGTATCGGTCAGGGGAATGGACTCGATGCTCGCTTCGGCGATAGAGAAGACCTGCAGCGCACCGGTGTACGCGGGTTCGTCGACCACGACGACAGCGCCCGGGTCGATCAGGGCCTGCGCGAGCAACGTCAGGGCCTGTTGCGAACCGTGCGTGACGATGACGGACTCGACCGGAACGGGCACTCCCCCGCGCACGGCCGATTCCCTGGCCGCAATGACGCTGCGCAGAGTGCGGTGACCGGATGTCTCGCAGTACTGCACCGCGTCGGGGCGGCGAAGCGCAGCCTCGGCAGCTGCGGCGATGCGGTCGACCGGTATCAGATCGGTGGCCGGTAGACCTCCGGCCAGGCTGATCACGTCGTCACGTGCGGTGAGGGACAGGAGGTCGCGGATGGCCGAGCTGGTGAGCGAGTCGGTGCGCCTGGCCAGGCCGGCGGGAAGGTACGTAGAGGACATGAGAGAGACTCCGGGGCAGCAGGAATGGGGGAAGAACGGCCCGCGGATCCGCTGAGTCGAAGAAGGAGCGGACGGGTGTGTCCGCTCCTTCGACTGTCCCACGTGCTACCGAAATATGAAACGCAGTTCTCACATCGTGAGATCAGTCCAGATCGTCGTGCGCCATCAGCTGGCGCGCGGCCTCGATGACCGAACCGGACAGCGACGGGTACACCGAGAACGTGTTGGCCAGGTCGTTGACCGACAGATTGTTCTGCACCGCCATCGCGATGGGCAGAATCAGCTCCGACGCACTCGGGGCGACCACGACACCGCCGATGACGACGCCGGTGGCCGGACGGCAGAAGATCTTCACGAAACCACGCTTGAGGCCGCTCATCTTCGCTCGCGGATTGGTGGTGAGCGGCAGCATCACCACGCGCGCGGGCACGTCGCCTGCGTCGATCGTGGACTGCGCGACACCGACCGACGCGATCTCGGGCCGAGTGAACACCGCCGAGGCCACGGTCTTGAGCTTGATCGGGCTGACCGCCTGCCCCAGTGCGTGGTACATCGCGATGCGTCCCTGCATCGCCGCGACCGAGGCCAGCGGCAGCAGACCGGTGCAGTCGCCGGCCGCGTAGATGCCCGCGACCGCGGTACGCGAGACGCGATCCACGCGCAGATATCCGCCCTTGTCGAGTTCGATGCCGACCCTCTCGAGACCGAGACCGGAGGTGTTGGGCACCGATCCGACCGTCATCAGCGCATGGCTGCCCTCGACGGTGCGCCCGTCCGAGAGCGTGACGAGAACACCGTCGTCGGTGCGGACCACCGAATCGGCGCGGGCATGCTTGACGAGGGTGACACCGCGCTCGTTGAACGCGTCCTCGAGCACCAGCGCGGCGTCCTCGTCCTCGTGCGGGAGGACGCGGTCACGGCTCGAGACCGCGGTGACCTTGACGCCCATCTCGGTGTAGGCCGAGACGAACTCGGCACCGGTCACACCGGATCCGACGACCACCAGGTGTTCGGGGAGAGCCTCGAGGTCGTAGAGCTGACGCCAGTTGAGGATGCGTTCGCCGTCGGGCTCGGCTCCCTTGACCACGCGGGGGCGGGCTCCGGTCGCGATGAGCACGACATCGGCGTCGAGGATGCGTTCTTCGCCGTCGGCGAGGACGGCCTTGATCTGGTGCGAGGCCATCCCGACATGGGAGTCGATCATCTCGGCGCGTCCGGCCAGCAGCTGCACCCCGACGGAGGTGACGCGGTGGGCGATGTCGGACGACTGCGCCTGCGCGAGGCTCTTCACGCGGTCGTGAATCTTCGGCAATGCGACGGCGGCCTGCGACGGATCGAGGGAGATGCCGAGGTCGCTGGCTCGACGCATCTCGGTGCGAATGCCGGTCGACGCGATGAACGTCTTCGACGGCACGCAGTCCCAGAGGACGCAGGCACCGCCGATACCGTCGGAATCGACGAGCGTCACCTCTCCGCCGTGCTGTGCGGCAACCAACGCTGCTTCGTACCCTGCCGGACCACCACCGATGATCACAATCCGGGTCATTGATCCTCTTCTCGCGTGCTCGAAATCTCTCGTTGTCTCGCGTCAACGGTATTCGAGAGGCTGTCCTCGCGCGTCGGTAGGGCTGGCTTCGTCGGCCCGATGGGAGGCCGGACCTGGGGCGACGCACCGAAACACGACCACGGGGCGTCAGTGTGCGCCGATACGGTTTAGGCTGGCCGACGTGCCAATTTATGCCGCCTACGGATCGAACATGCATCCGGAGCAGATGTTGCAGCGATGCCCTCACTCGCCCCTGTCGGGAACCGGATGGCTGCACGGATGGCGGTTGACCTTCGGCGGCGGCGACATCGGCTGGGAAGGCGCGCTGGCGACGGTCGTCGAGGATCCCGACTCGCAGGTCTTCGTGGTGCTCTACGACGTGTCCGAGGAGGACGAGGAGAGTCTGGATCGCTGGGAGGGCTCCGAACTCGGCATTCATCGGAAGATCCGGCTGCGCATCGAGACCGGCCGGGAGCCGGTGCTCGCCTGGATGTACGTACTCGACGCCTACGAGGGCGGTCTGCCGTCGGCACGCTACCTCGGCGTGATGGCGGAGGCAGCCGAAATCGCCGGTGCCCCAGCCGAATACGTGCGAGACCTACGCACCCGCAACAGCCGCAACGTCGGCCCGGGTACCACCTCGTAGCGAAAGATCCAGCTCAGAAGTAGTTCTTCATGACCGACGCCACCCACGCCGGTTCCCTCACGTCTTCACGCTTCGGAACCATGGACTGCAGGAACGGCTTGACATCGAACACCGGTGAGCCGTCGATCGCATCGAGACCTCGGACTCGGATGCGCAGTCCGTCCACGTCGACGAGCTCGCATCGCGACACCCCGAGATGATTCGGTCGGTCCTTGACTCGTTGAGCGAGGACACCCACCCGAGGAAGCGTCGTGTCACCGCGGGGGTGCCGTGAGCCGGTGGTCGTCGCGGCGGGATCGCACAGGTGGAAGCCGTAGATCACCTCGAGGTGGGAGAACTCGGCGAGACCGAGGGTCGCGTCGGCGTCGAGGACACTCTCGTGCAGGTCGATCACGGACTCGACCGACCCCCAGTTGTCGTCGACCACTTCGGCGCGATCGGATCCGACGATCCCGATCGGCGACACGTCGAACACCGTCTCGTCCCCCACCTCTAGTTCGGATCCAGCGCGATTGCGGTCATCACCTTCACGCCGACGGCCAGTGCTCGTTCGTCGAGATCGAAGGTGGGTTGGTGGATGTCGAGTTGTGGTCCGGTACCCGGCCACACACCGAGTCGAGCCATTGCGCCCGGCACGCGTTCGAGGTACCACGAGAAATCCTCACCGCCACCGGATTGCGCGGTATCGGCCAGCGCGTCGGGTCCGACCCGGCCGATGGCCTTCTCGAACGTGTGCGTCGACTCCGGATCGTTGACCACGGGAGGCACGCCGCGACGGTAGTGCAGCTCGAATCGGACCCCGGTCGGTGCGAGCAATCCGGTGACGATCTCGCGGACCAACGGTTCGAGCAATGCCCAGGTCTCGTGGTCGCCGGTGCGGACGGTGCCGGTCAGCATGCCGGTCTGCGGTATGGCGTTGGGAGCCTGGCCGGCGACCACCGCTCCCCAGACCATGACCGTGCTGGTCCGCGGGTCGATTCGCCTGCTCAACATTCCGGGAAGGCCGGTGATGACGGTGCCGAGCGCGTACACGAGATCGGTGGTCAGATGTGGCCGCGAGGTGTGCCCGCCGGGCGAATCCAGCCGCAGCTCGACGGTATCCGCCGCCGAGGTGATCGCACCGAGACGTAGGCCGACCTGCCCCACTTCGAGCCGCGGATCACAGTGCAGCGCAAAGATCTTGGTGACGCCGTCGAGCGCTCCCGCGGCCACCGCGTCGAGCGCACCGCCCGGCATGACCTCCTCGGCGGGCTGGAAGATCAGACGCACCCCGTACTGCAGGTCCGGCAGCGACGCCAGCGCCAACCCGGTTGCGAGCAACACCGTGGTGTGTGCGTCGTGCCCGCAGGCGTGGGACACCCCAGGCACGGTCGACGAGTACACCGCGCCGGTGTTCTCCTGCAGCGGCAGGGCGTCCATGTCCGCCCGCAACGCCACCCGGGGACCGTCGGGTCCGATGTCGCAGATCAACCCTGTTCCGCCGGGGAGCGGCTTGGGTGACAGGCCCGCTGCTTCGAGATGCTCCATCACGAATGCGGTGGTGCCGAATTCGCGGCGAGCCAGTTCCGGATTGGCGTGAATGTGCCGACGCCACAGAGACAGGTCGGCCGTGTGCGCGTGAATCCACCGATCGATTGCGTCTTCTCGGGTACTCACGACTGCGCCGCCGAGCGGGCGATCACGCCGTCGAGCAGACGAGCGCGGGTACCGGGATCGGCGGCGGCACGCGCAGCGGTCCTGGCGAGACCGAGGGCTCCGTCGAACAATGCCCGATCGGCCGACTGCGTGATGCACGCGGCGGCGAACTCCGGCTGATGCGTCACCGCCCCTCCTGCATCGAGTCCGACGACGGGATGGATACCGGGTAGAACATTCGTCACGTTTCCCATGTCTGTGCTGCCCAACGGGCGAAATCCTTCCAAATCCGGAGCGAGGGGCGATCGGCCCAGCGCTTCGATCTCCTGCCGAAATGCCGCGACCAGCCACGGATCCGGCGTCAACGCCGCGTAGGTCGGCGACACCGTACGGATCTCGTGAGTGCACCCGGTGGCGATCGCTCCTGCCTCGAAACACGCGTACGTCTTCGCGGTCAGAGCGTGCAGCGATTCGGTGGTGTTCGCGCGCAGGTAGTACAGCAACTCCGCGTGGCCGGGCACGATGTTCGGGGCCGCACCCCCGTCACTGACGATGCCGTGCAGCTGCTGACCCGGCGCGAGGTGCTGCCGCAGTAGCCCGAGTGCCACCTGACTGATGGTCACCGCATCGCCTGCGTTGATCCCCCACTCGGGAGCGGCGGACGCGTGTGCGGCCCGGCCCGTGAACTCGACGGCGATGTCCGCCAGCGCCAGCGACGTCGCACCGACGATGTCGAAGGGACCGGGATGGACCATCAACGCCGCGCCGACGCCGTCGAACACTCCTCGCTCGAGCATCAACACCTTGCCGCCGCCGGTCTCCTCGGCCGGGGTACCGAGCACTCGCACGGTGATGCCGAGAGCGTCGGCGACCGGAGCGAGCGCAAGCGCAGCACCCACAGCCGAGGCCGCGATGATGTTGTGCCCGCACGCATGACCGATCTCGGGTAGAGCGTCGTATTCGGCACAGATACCGATCACCAGATCGCCGCTGCCGAACGACGCGGTGAAGGCGGTGTCCATGTCTGCAACGGCCGTCTCGACCTCGAAATCGTGCGCCCGGAGGGTATCGAGAATCTTGGCGACGCTGCGATGTTCGGCGAACGCCAGCTCCGGTTCCGCGTGGATCGAGTGCGAGAGCGCGACCACTTCGTCGGTGGCGTCGGCCAGGGCGCGGTCCATCGCCTCGCCCACGGCAGCACTGTTCGATTCGTCGATCACGAGAGACAGTGTGTCACTAGCGCGACCGAGTGTCGGAACAGAGCTGTGCCGAGTCGCGGGTGACGACGGTCCTGCTACTTCCCGAAGCTGAAGTTGCTGTCGTCTGTCGTGGTGTTCAGCGCGGCGAGCAGATCCACGTGCATACGACTCTTGATCCCGGCAAGGTTCGCACCCCGGGTGCTCGTCAGCGCCGCCGCCTTCGCGACCGCGTCGGACAGCAGCGTCTCCTCCGATGCCGTCGCCTCGACGATTCCGGCGGCCACTGCGTCGGCACCGCCGTAGCGGCGACCGGTCGTCATGGCTTCGACGGCGGTCTGCTTGGGCAGCCGGGAGTTGATCAGAGCAGACATTCCCACGGTGAACGGCATGTTCAGGTTCACCTCGGGCAGGCAGTAGAAGCCTCGGTCGGCGCGCTGGACACGGAAGTCGTGCGAGGTGGCGAACATCGCGCCCGCACCGAATGCATGCCCCTGCACAGCTGCGACGGTGGCCATCGGGAAAGCGAGCAACCGGGTGTAGAGGGTGTGGACGCGGTCGAGATACCAGGTGATCTTGTCCAGGTTGGCGAACAGCCAGTCGGTATCGAGACCGTTGCTGTAGAACTTGCCTGCCGACGTGGTGACCAGAGCCGCCGGGCCCTCCGAGGCCTCGACCTCGTCGAGCAACGCGTGGGTGGTGTCGATCCAGTCCGGGTGGAAACGGTTCTCTGGATTGTCCGCTCCGTCCTGGGCACCGAGGAACAGGATGTGGACGTCGCCGTCGCGTTCGAGATAAGGCATGCAGCGAATACTACCCAACGGTAACTTCCGCCGGTCGCACATCCGTGTCGTCGATCTCCTACTGTTGTTCATCGTGGCAACCACCGACGCACATACGACCGACCCCGTGACCGATCCCGACGGTGCCGCACGCACCGCCGCCGACGCACTCGCCGCAGCAACCGGGGTCGATACCCACACCGTGGCCATCGTTCTCGGTTCCGGATGGCAGGCGGCAGCCGACGTCTTCGGCTCCCCCACCGCGACCGTGCGCATGGCCGACCTGCCCGGTTTCGCGCCGCCGTCGGCGTCGGGACATTCCGGCACCATCACCTCGGTGGACGTCGGCGGTACCCACACACTGCTGTTGCAGGGACGCACTCATGCCTACGAGGGCCACGATCTACGACGCGTCGTGCATCCCGTGCGGACCGCGATCGCCGCCGGTGCCACGACCGTCGTGCTGACCAACGCTGCAGGCGGTATCAGGGACGGTATGAGCGTCGGGCAGCCCGTGCTGATCTCCGACCACCTCAATCTCACGGCTCGCTCGCCCCTCGTCGGTGCCGAATTCGTCGATCTGGTCGACGCGTACTCTCCCGAACTTCGCGCGCTCGCGGCACGGATCGACCCGTCGCTCGAGGACGGCGTCTACGCCGGCCTGCCCGGCCCCCACTACGAGACGCCCGCCGAGATCAAGATGCTGCGCACGCTCGGTGCCGACCTCGTGGGGATGTCGACGGTGCACGAGACGATCGCCGCTCGCGCGAAGGGCGCTCGCGTCCTCGGCATCTCTCTGGTGACGAACCTCGCTGCCGGAATGACCGGCGAACACCTCGATCACACCGAAGTGCTCGCTGCCGGTAAGGATTCCGCCGCTCGCATGGGAGCGCTGTTGCACGAGTTGGTTTCACGCCTGTGACCGAGGAGCTCACCGAGCGGGTGCAACGATGGATCGCAGGCGATCCCGACCCCGTCGCCCGCGAGGAACTCGACGGTCTGTCCGACGCCGAACTCGCCGACAGGTTCAGCGGTCCCCTGACGTTCGGCACCGCGGGGCTCCGCGGCCCGGTGCGCGCGGGACCGAACGGGATGAACGTGGCGGTGGTGACGAAAACCTCGGCCGGCATCGCGGCGTGGTTGATCGAGAACGGTCTCGGCGGGTCAACCGTTGTGGTCGGTCGCGACGCCAGAAACGGATCCGAGCAGTTCGCTGTCGCGGCCGCCGAAGTCTTCTCCGCGCAGGGCTTTTCCGTGGTGATGCTGCCGCGGCCACTGCCGACCCCCGTCGTCGCCTTCGCTGTGCGGGCACTCGACGCCGAACTCGGCGTACAGATCACGGCGTCGCACAACCCTGCGGCCGACAACGGTTACAAGGTGTACCTACGCGGCGGCTCGCAATTGATCCCGCCGAGTGACGCCCAGATCGAAGCACTCATCGCCGCCACGGCCGACGCGGTCGAGATCCCGCGCGCGATCGTGCAGCCCGGCGGCTCCGACATCGCAGCGCGATACCTCGACTCCGTTGTCGCACTGCCACGTTCGACGCGTCGAGACATCCGCATCGCGCTGACTCCCCTGCACGGTGTCGGTGGCGAGCTCGCGACGGCCGCACTGCGTGGTGCGGGGTTCCGTGACATCCGGGTGGTCGAGGACCAATTCGAACCGGACCCCGCGTTCCCGACCGTGACGTTCCCCAACCCCGAGGAACCGGGCGCGGCCGACGCGGTGCTCGCACTGGCGGCCGACATCGACGCCGATATCGCGATCGCACTCGACCCCGATGCCGACCGCTGTGCGGTCGGAGTTCCCGGGCCCGACGGCTGGCGCATGCTGACCGGCGACGAGACCGGTGCCCTCCTCGCGAATCACCTGCTGAGCCATTGTCCCGCAGACCCGTTGGTGGCGAACACGATCGTGTCGTCACAACTGCTCTCGGCGCTCGCCCCGGCGCGCGGCGCTCGCTATGCCCGCACCCTGACGGGCTTCAAGTGGCTCGTCCGTGCGGGTGAGGGCCTCGTGTACGCCTACGAGGAGGCCATCGGACACTGTGTCGATCCGACGGTGGTGCGCGACAAGGACGGCATCTCGGCCGCCGTGGTACTCGCTGACCTGGCCGCCGGCCTGAAGCAGGAGCGCCGCACCCTGCTCGATGTGCTCGACGACCTCGCGGTCGAGTTCGGCGTACACCTGGGTGCACAGGTCTCGCGGAGGGTGCAGGACCTCGCCGAGATCGCGAACATGATGGACCGGCTCCGCACCGAACCGCCGACCGAATTGGCCGGTCGGGCCGTCACCGTTGTGGACTACGCCCAGCGCGAGGACGAATTACGTACCGACGCAGTCGACATCAGCGGATCGGGGCTGCGGGTGATCGTGCGACCGTCCGGTACCGAACCGAAGCTCAAGGCCTACCTCGAAGTGATCGAGCAGGTCGACGGCCGAGAGGACCTGCCGAGAGCGCGGGCGGCAGCAGCCGAGATCCTGGCCGAACTGACCGACTACGCTCAACACCTCTAGGCGTCGAGGAACCCTCAGAACAGCGCCGACTGCACCGCAGGCAGTTCGGACGTGAAGGCCCCCAGTTCGATTCGCCGACCCTTCAGCGCCGCCAGATCCACGACGTAGGTCTCGTCGTCGACGGTCGCGATCACCGCCTGCCCGACGCAGGTCCTGATCTCGAGACCGTGGGATCCGGTTGCGATGTCGGCGGGGTAGGCGACGCGGCTGACGTTCTCGCTCAACGCTTCCCGGCCTGCGGGCGGGGCCCACCGCTCGTCGACCGGCGTGCATCCGGCGATGCCTGCCTCGGTCAGCATCTCGCGGACCTGCTCGGCCCTGGCAGCGGCGGCGGCGTCGAGCCTGTCGACGTCGATCGGCAGACACAGCGAGGCGGCCTTCGCGGCCGACCGCACCGCCTGCCGTAGTCCCATCGATTCGGTCACGAGATCCTCGGCCACTCGGACGACCTTTCCGTCGTCCGCGTGAGCGACGTACCGAGCGCAGATGGCACCTTGCTCGGCCAATCGGCCCCATTTACGGGTGTCCGCTGCCGTCCCGATCTTGAAGGTGCCGTTGGCGAACGCTGCCAGATACAACCAATGCGGTTGCATGACATGCTTTTCCAGATCCCGGGAGACGAACCCGCTGCGATGCACGGTGTGCACGAATCGGAAGCTGTCCTTGTCCGCGCACGACGCGCACTGCCCCGACGCGACGGCTCGCTCCCGGCCGGGGCACGGAACGTAGCGCGGCGGGCCGTCGGCCCGAAATGCCATGCGCCCGGTGCAGTACCGATCGGTCGACGCACCCGGCGCACGGAATCCGAGCGTGCGACCGACCAGTTCGCGGAACTCGATCTGCTCGGTGGCGACGTCGAGCAGCCGCAAGCCGGGCTGCGGTGCAGGTGACGCCGCCGACGGCCACGAGACGCCGAGGACCAGACTCGGCGCGGCAGCGTTCGTCAGCGCGGGCCGAACTGACGATCGCCCGCGTCGCCGAGGCCGGGAACGATGAAGGCGTTGTCGTTGAGGCCGTCGTCGATGCTCGCGGCCACCAGCCGCACCGGCAGACCCGACGCTTCGAGGGCGGCAACCCCTTCGGGAGCAGCAACGACGCAGATGGCGGTCACGTCGGCCGCGCCGCGGCCGACGAGCAGTTCGATCGTGTGGACCATGGATCCGCCGGTGGCGAGCATCGGGTCCAATACGTAGACGGGCGTCCTCGACAGATCGTCGGGCAGGGACTCCATGTACGGCACGGGCTGGTGCGTTTCCTCGTCTCGGGCCATCCCGACGAAACCGACGCCGGACTGCGGGATGAGGCTGCTGGCCTTCTCGACCATGCCGAGGCCCGCACGCAGAACCGGAACCAGCAACGGCGGTCGAGCCAGCCTGGTTCCCTCGGTGACCGCGACGGGTGTCCGAACCTCGAAGGTGTCGATCGCGGCATCGCGGGTGGCCTCGTAGACCAGCATGTGGGTGAGCTGGCGCAGAGCCGACCGGAACGTGGCGTTGTCGCTGCGCTCGTCCCGCATCGTGGTGAGCAGGGCTGCGGCCAGTGGGTGATCGACCACGTGTGTTTCCATGCCGACCAGGATAGGACCTGCGCGGCGGGGCGCGAACGGCAACTCGGGGGAACCGAATAGCGCGTACCCGCGTCGAACCAGTTGGGCGTCGCACTCGGCGACCGTGAATCGATTGCATTCTCAGGGGGCAGAGATGGCCGAGCTCGTCGTCGAAACCGAGGGGGTCCTCGCATACGGTGCGGTGGCGTCGACCATGGCCGAGCAGATCGCGGCGGCAGGTGCTGCCGCCGCCGCGTGCGGCCCCGCTGTGCTGGCTCCGGTCTTCGGCCTGATCGGACAGGAATTTCTCGGCGCCGTCACCGGCACCCATCTGGCGCACACCGACGCCGTGGTGCGCCTGGCCGGCGCGGTGGCGAGCATCGGCTCCGCGGCCACTGCATCCGCGGTCTCGTACGCCCTCACCGACGCCGGCACCGGCGCAACCGTTGCGGCCTCGGCCGCCGGTGTCGCGACGGACGCGCGGTAAGCGCCGATGATCGATCTGCTGGCCCGTCCCATCGTCGATCTGCTCGGGGCCTTCGGCAACGGGGCGCTCCCCACCGGGGGGCCGGCCGACGTGCTGCGGGTGTCCTCGGCAGCGATCGAGGCGGCTCGGGGAATCGGCAGGGTCGCGGTCACCGAGCTCGCTGCGAATTGGAACGGTGAGGCCGCCGATGCGGCAGTTCGCTACGCCGAGAACGCTCATACGAGCGCCGTCGCTCTCGCCGACCACGCCGACGACATCGCTGCCGTCGTCGATCGGGCCTGTCGCGACACCAACCAAGGCTTCCTCGAGCTGCAGGCGATCGTGCAGTCGTTCGTGGGAATCGCACTGTCGGCCGGGCCGATCATCGCCACCCCGCCGGGGCAGACCATGCTGATCACGGCGGCCATCGAGCACCTCGAGCGAGCTCTCGTGGTGGTGTCCAGGGTTCGCGGCGAATTGGCCGTCCACACCACGAAAGTCGGTGAACTGGCCGTTCCGCCCACGGTTCCCGCCCCCGTGGGCGGCGAACCGACACCGGCCTCCGGCGCACCCTCGAATCTCATGACCTCACCCGCGACATCACAGGTGATCGAGGCAGGCGAGAAGCTGGCGAAGACGTTCGCGCAGTCGTTGTCCTCCCCTGCTACCGGAGCCGACGTGCCGGGTGGCGGTGGCGCACTGAACTATCTGGGTGATCCGGCCGCCGATTCTTCCCGGTCGACCGACAGCGCCGGTCGCGGCGTCGAGGTGCGGTTGCCCGACGGCAGTACCGTCACCGCACCCAACGCCGAAGCCGCAGGTGCCGTCCGCAGCGCACTGACCCAACAGGGTGTGCCCTACGCGTGGGGAGGTACCACGCCGGGCCGCGGGCTCGACTGCAGCGGATTGACCCAGTGGGCGTACGCGCAGCAGGGCATCGAGATCCCGCGTCTGGCACAGGAACAGGACATCGGATCCGCCGTGGCACCCGGTGAGGTGATGCCCGGTGACCTCGCAGTCTGGGACGGGCACGTGGCCATGGTCATCGGAAACGGTCAGCTCGTCGAGGCAGGCGACCCCGTGCAGGTGGGACCGATCAGAACGACCAACAGCGGTATGGGCTTCAAGGGCTTCTACCGTCCGACCGAATGAGGGGTCAGACGATGACGGACTCGGACACCACCGTCGTCAGCGCGGTGTCGGGTACTCGATCGGGATCGGTGACGGTGCGTGCCACCGAACACGGACTGCCGATCGGAATCGTCATCGACGAGCGCGAACTGCGCTACGGCGGAGGCGCATTGGCGTCGACGATTCTCCAGCACTGCGAACGGGCCAGCGCGGCTGCCCGCGCTCGGCGCCGAACGCTTCTCGCCGAGGACGGCGTTCCCACCGAGGTTCTCGATCGCCTCGGTCTGCCCACCCTTGCCCGAGTCGCTGCCGAGGCGAACGAGAATCTCGCAGAGGACTCCGCACCCACGAGTTGGTTGAAGCAGGTATGACCCACGCCCGCACCACCGACCTCGACACTTTGGTCGGCAGCGCCCAGGACCGGCTCGATGCGCTCCGCGAAACGCACGAGCGCCTGGACCGCATCAGGATTCGACTCACCTCGCCGGACAACCTGGTCACTGTCGTCGCCGACGGATCCGGAGCCCTGGTCGAGCTCGAGCTCGCCGAGAACCTCGGATCGGTTGCCGCCCACGCACTCGCGTCGACGATCACCGCAGCGGCCGCAGAGGCCGCCGCTGCGGCGCTCGAGCAGCGCGAGACGATCCTGCAAAGTCTGCGGGGTTCGTTCACAGACTCCTGAGATAGGCTTCGCGCCATGGCTGGAGACATCATCCCGATCGAACTCGGTCTCACCGCAGGTGACTTCTCGACGCTGTGGGCACCGGAGTGGCGAGAAGGCGACGACGAGTGGGAGGCATTTCTCGGACACGAGGAAGACCTGTACGGCTTCTCGAGCGTCGCAGAGCTCGCGGCATTCGTCAGATCCGACGACGACAACGATCTGGTCGACCATCCGTCGTGGAAGGTGGTCTCCGCACTCGCCGCACACGAACTCGAGCCCGACGATCTGCACCGCTTCGATCTGGTGGCGGTACCGGAGCTGGTGGCCTCCGACCCCGAGGCCGACGTTCTCGCCGAACTGCAGGCCACCTTCGACATCGTCTCCTCCATCGGCGATGTCTGCGAATTGCGCCCCGTCACAAGCTTTTTCGGCTCCAACCCATTCGTCGGGGCCGTCGGCGGAGGCGTCGAGAACTTCCTCGGTCGCGAGGGCGGAGAACTCTGGGACCGCATCGGAGCGGCTGTCGCCAAGCACTGGGACGACGTGCTCGACGCCGTCGACTCCATCGTCACCTCCCCCGCTGTCGACTCCGCTGCCGTCGCCGTAGCGGAAGCCGAGATCACCGCCGCGGCCGAGAACGCCGTCGACGCCGACGACGTCACGGACGACATCGACTCCGATTCGGACGACGACGACGAAGACGAAGACGACTCTGCCGAGGTGGACCGTGATCCGATCGCCGCGGCGGCCGCCGAGGAGACCTTCTGGACCACCGTGGGCATCGACCCGATTCGCATCATCACCTCGGACGACACCCTGTACACCCTGCGGTGCTACCTCGGTGACAAGCCGGTGTTCCTCGGTCGCGGCGGAGCCATCAGCGTCTTCGGTTCCGAGCGGTCGCTGGCCCGGTATCTCGCCGACGACCACGATCACGACCTGGCGCAGGTCAGTACCTACTCCGACGTTCAGACCGCGGCCATCGACGGATCCCTCGACATCACCGTCACCGACGACAACGTGTACGTGCTGCCAGGTCTGGCCGACGACCTCGCCGAAGGCCCCACTGCAGTCGACGTCGACCAACTCGACCTCGCTGTCGAGTTGTTCACCGACGCAGCCGATTTCGCCGGCGACGACTCCGTGGACGAGGCTCTCGCCACATCCACCCCGCTGGGCTGGTACGTCTCGTACACCCTCGAACCCAGCCCCGATCGGCTCGCCCCGAGCGCACCGTTCGACGTCGAGGCCGAGGCGTGGCGGGTACTCGAGCGTGAGTTCGAGAGCCGGCTGCGCAAGAAGTAGCAGCCGGCTCGGTCCGCGGCATCAGCCGATGAGCACTGCGTAACCGGGCTTGATGACGTCGTCGATGAGGGCCAGCCGCTCGTCGAACGGCAGGAACGCCGACTTCATCGCGTTGATGGTGAATCTCTCGAGATCGCTCCAGCCGTAGCCGAAGGTCTCGACCAGCTTGGCCATCTCGCGACTCATCGAGGTATCGCTCATCAACCGGTTGTCGGTGTTGACGGTGACCCGGAATCGCGCTCGGGCCAACAGATCGAACGGGTGCGTCGCCAACGATTCGACGGCACCGGTCTGGACGTTGGAGCTGGGGCACAGCTCGAGGGGCATCCTGGTGTCGCGGACGTAGGCGGCCAGCAGACCGAGTTGCGGTGTGCCGTCGTCACCGGTGGTGATGTCGTCGGTGATTCGTACTCCGTGACCGAGCCTGTCGGTGCCGCAGAACGCCACTGCTTCCTGGATCGACGGCAGACCGAACGCCTCCCCCGCGTGAATGGTGAAGTGCGCGTTGCTCGCTCGCATGTACTCGAAGGCGTCGAGGTGGCGGCTGGGAGGAAAGCCCGCTTCGGCACCGGCGATGTCGAAGCCGACGACGCCGCGGTCGCGGAAGCGAACCGTCAGTTCGGCGATCTCCCGCGACCGCGCCGCATGCCGCATGGCAGTGAGCAAGGTGCCGATCGTGATGTTCTTGCCGCGCACCTTGGCGGCGGAAATACCCGCCTCGAAACCGGCGAGAGTGTGGGTGACGACCTCGTCGAGAGTCAGGCCACGCTCGAGGTGCTGCTCCGGAGCGAAGCGCACCTCGGCGTACACGACCCCGTCGTCGGCAAGATCCTCGGCACATTCGCGCGCCACTCGGAACAGCCCTTCCGGGGTCTGCATCACGGCGACGGTGTGCGCGAACGTCTCCAGATACCGCACGAGGGAGCCGCTGTCCGCGGCGTCGCGGAACCACTCGCCCAATGCTGCACCGTCGGTGGCGGGAAGATCGTCGTAACCACATTCCTCGGCCAGCTCCAACACGGTCTGCGGGCGGAGTCCGCCGTCGAGGTGATCGTGCAGCAACGCCTTGGGAGCGGTCCTGATCGACGCGAGATCGAGTGGCGCACTGCCACCGATCGAGGACTGAGTGTTCTCCGCGGTGCTCATGTGACGACGGTAGCGTGCGGCCCTCGCGCACGCGCGTCCGCC
Source organism: Rhodococcus sp. 05-339-2 (assembly GCF_002258965.1). Classification (NCBI taxonomy): domain Bacteria; kingdom Bacillati; phylum Actinomycetota; class Actinomycetes; order Mycobacteriales; family Nocardiaceae; genus Rhodococcus; species Rhodococcus sp. 05-339-2. The sequence continues at coordinate 326,732 of NZ_NOYW01000020.1, read as the reverse complement.
GAAGCCCATCGGCGAGTCCACGGATTTCGGCGAACCCCGCCGCTTGCGCGACCCATTCCGTTGCATTGTTACTCCAATGAAAACAATTCCGTCGATACACAGCGAATCGGCGACGGAAATCGTAGTGTTCATCCCACACACGCGGCCGATTCTGTCGGGTCCCCCCTCCGACGTGCTCGGTCGACTCGAACTTCGGAGAGACCTATGTCCACTGTGGAACCGCCGAACACCCTTCCGGGTAAAGGACTCAACACCGGCGCTCTCGGGTTGGTCGGCAACATCGTCATCGGGCTGTCGGCGGTGGCTCCGGCATACAGTCTGGCCGCCACCCTCGGCTACGTCGTTCTGGCCGTCGGCGACAAAGCGCCGTCCATGTTCCTCATCGCGTTCGTCCCGATGTTGCTCACGGCCTTCGCCTACCGAGAGCTGGGACGCGACACCCCGGACTGCGGAACGTCGTTCACCTGGGGTACCAAGGCGTTCGGCCCGTGGGTGGGCTGGATGGCGGGATGGGGGCTGGCGGTCTCGGCGATCATCGTGCTCGCCAACGTTGCCGAGATCGCCGCCATCTACCTGTTCGAGTTCCTCGGCCTGTCGGACCTGGCGGAGTCGACCGCGGCCAAGGTCGCCCTCGGTTCGTTCTTCATCGTCTCGATGACCTACGTCAGTTTTCGCGGCATCCTCATCAGCGAACGGATGCAGAACGTGCTGCTCGTCGTGCAGTTCGGTGTGCTCATCGGAGTGTCGGTGACGGCATTGGTCAAGGTGGGCACGGGCACCGCGGGACCACAGGCCATCACCCCCGAGTGGAGTTGGTTGGTCCCCACCGGGGTGACGATGTCCGACGCGGCCCAGGCCATCATTCTGTGCATCTTCATCTACTGGGGATGGGATGCGTGCCTGGCCGTCGGCGAGGAGACCAAGGATTCGGAGAAGACCCCGGGCCGGGCCGCAGTGATCACCACACTGATTCTCGTCGCGACGTACGTGCTGGTCGGATACGCCGTGCAGTCGTTCGCCGGGTTCGGCGACACCGGAATCGGCCTGAACAATCCGGACAACGTCGACGATGTGCTCACCATTCTCGGCGATCCGGTCGCCGGCTCGATCGTGGCGTCGCTGCTGCTGTTGACGGTCTCCATCTCGGCACTGTCCTCGACGCAGACGACCATCCTGCCCACGGCCCGCGGAACACTGTCGATGGCCGTGTACGAGGCGATTCCCAAGCGGTTCGCCAGCGTGCACCCCAAGTACATGACGCCCGGATTCGGCACGCTCGTGATGGGGGCCGCGGCCCTGATGTTCTACCTGGTGCTGACCTTCGTCAGCGCCAACGCACTGCAGGATTCGGTGGCGTCGCTGGGACTGGCCGTCGCGTTCTACTACGGCATCACCGCGTACGCGTGCACCTGGTATTTCCGTCGGACCCTGTTCTCGTCCGTCCGAAACCTGTTCATGCGCGGCATCTTTCCACTTCTCGGCGGATTGTCGATGACATGGGCGTTCGTCCAGAGCGCGGTCGACATGATCAAGCCCGACTACGGTTACACCGTCTACGGTCCGATCGGCGGAGTGTTCGTTCTCGGCGTCGGCATGCTGGTACTCGGAATTCCGCTCATGCTCTTGTGCTTCGTGGGCAACAAGGACTTCTTCCAGGGCAAGACACTCACCGCGTCCACCGAAGTCAAGGTTCCGGACACTTACTAGCAGAGAAGGACACCGAGCTCATGAAGATCACCGTCGGCTACCTCGCCACCCCCAGCGGAGACGACGGCGTAGCCCTGGCCACCGCCCTCGCCCGTGCCCTCGACGCCTCCATCGACATCGTGCTGGTCATGGCCGTGGACGAACCCGTCATGGAGGGCAGCGGACCGTACCGGAAGGTTCTCGAGGCCAAGGCGCGAGGCTGGGTGGACGACGCGGCCGCCCAGGTGCCGTCGGGCATCGAGGTGACCACGCACGTGCTCACCCACGAGTCGTTCGCCCGTGCCCTGATCGACTTCGCGGTGAACACCGATGCCGACATGATCGTCGTCGGTGGTGCCGGTGACGGTCTGTTGAACCGGCACTCGATCGGGTCGGTCGCCAGTCAACTGCTGCATGCGTCGGAGGTACCGCTGGCCCTTGCCCCTCGGGGTTACCGGCTCTCCAGCGCTCCGATCACCGACCTGACCGTCGCCGTCCCCACTCGGGCCTCTGCCCCGAATCCGCTGCCCTTCGCCATCACCCTTGCCAGCGCGGCGCACGTGCCGGTGCGCTTGGTGTCGCTGGTCTCGCTCGAACCGACCGGGGCTCCGAGCGACGAGACGTCACTGGACACCCGTCGGCGACAGGTTTCCGCCGCGCAGGACAATCTCGATCGGGCGGTTCGCGCTCTCCCCGATATCGACGGCCTGCAGTCCGTCGTCGCCGACGGGTCGACGCTGGACGAGGCGATGGGCAACCTCGACTGGAAGCCGGGCGATGTGCTGGTCCTCGGCTCGAGTCGACTGGCGACTCCCAAGCGGGTGTTCCTCGGTTCGAGCGCAGCGAAGATTCTGCGGGCCGCCCCGGTGCCGGTGGTCGTCGTCCCGCACGAGTAGAGCGGCTGCGCCGCATGTGAGCGGAAATTCGTAGCAGAGGTCGAGTTTCCGTGCACGTGCGGCGAAGCCGCTCTGTCAGCTGTCGAAGCCCAGACCCAGCGCGTCCATTCCCTTGAGCCACAGGCCGCGCTTGCCGCCGTTGCGGTCGGCTCGGGCGAACTCGGCGCGGGTGACGTTGATGCCGATGGATCTGATGGGCTCGGGTGGGAACGGCAGCGGCTTGCTGCGCACCATCTTCAGTCGTGTTCGTTCGGTTTCCTTGCCGTCCAGCAGATCGAGGGCGGTGCGGGCCCCGAAGTGCGACGCGCCGACGCCGAGGCCGGTGAATCCGGCCACCGAGGCCACCCGTCCGTTCAGTCCGAGGTCCCAGAAGGCGCTGAACCGCGAGCACGTGTCGATCGACCCGCCCCAGGCATGGGTGGCACGGATTCCTTCGAGGCCAGGGAACATCTGCAGCAGGTGTTCGGCGAGCAATGCAAACTCTTCGGGATGTTGGGTTCGGCGTGGGTCGGTGTCGCTACCGTAGAAGTAGTGCGCGTCCCACCCGCCGAACAGGATACGATCGTCCGCCGTCAACCGGAAGTAATGAAATCTGTTGCCGCAGTCGGCCAAGCCTTCGCGACCGGACCAGCCGATGTCGGCGAGCTGCGCAGACGTCAGCGGTTCGGTCATGATCACGTAATCCCACACCGGGACGATCCAGTGACGGAGCCTGCGACGCAACGACTTCGATGCCGAGGTGGCGAGCAAAACCTTGGCGGCCTCGATGGTGCCGTATCCCGTCTTCACTCGAATACCGTTGCCGGACTTGCCGATCGACAGAGCCCTGGTGTTCTCGTGAATCCGAACGCCGAGCGACTCGGCCGCGTCGGCCAGGCCCCACGCGAGTTTGGCGGGATCTATCATCGCGACGTCGGGGTCGAACAGTGCGCCGCGCGCCATGGGTGAGGCGATTCTGGACCGCACTGCCGCGGCATCGAGGTATTCCATCGCCTGCGACAGTCGTCTCCCCTCGTCGCCGAGCTCCCGCAGGTCGTCCACCTGCCAGTCGAAATTGGCGATGTCGAGCTCGCCGGTGCGTTCGATGTCGGCGTCGATTCCGTACTTCTCGGCAGTCGCGCAGATCGCATCGAGCGTCTCGGTGCCCATGCGCAGCAGCTCGGGTAGTTCGTCGGCGTAGCGGTCGAGTCCGTTGCTCAGTCCGTGCGTCAGGCTGGCCGCGCAGAAGCCGCCGTTGCGCCCGGTTGCGCCCTCGGCGATTCGATCGCCTTCGAGCAGGACGATCGACCGCTTCGGATTCTCCTCCGCCGCCTGCAGAGCCGCCCACAATCCGGTGAACCCGCCGCCGACGATCACCAGATCCGCGGCTGCCGAACCCATCTGCCGTGGCCGTGGTGCCGGGCGTTCGGGACGGTCGAGCCAGTAGGACTCCGGTGCCGCGCCCGCCACCATCGCCACGCCGCGGTCGGTGGGGGCGGTTGCCCATGACGCGCTCATCGGGCATCCCCCTGTGCCTCGGGATGGGCCGAAGCGAACACCGTTCGGTGCCAGGACTTTCGAGCCACACCGGTGATATCGGTCATGACGTGCTTGACGGTCAGATACTCGTCGAGAGAGTAGCTCGACATGTCCTTCCCGAACCCCGAGGCCCCGAACCCGCCGTGTGGCATCTCGCTGATGATCGGGATGTGGTCGTTGATCCACACACAGCCGGCGGCGATCTCCCGCGTCGCTCGGCCCGCGCGGTACACGTCCCTGGTCCAGGCGGAGGCGGCCAGTCCGAACTCGGTGTCGTTGGCGCGTCGGATCGCATCGTCGTCTCCGTGATGCTTCGTCACCGTGAGCACCGGGCCGAACACCTCGTCGCGATAGATCTCGTCCTGCTCGCCGACATCGGCGATCAGGGTCGGCGGGTAGAACGCACCCGGACCCTCCGGGACACGGCCTCCGGTGACGATCCTGGCTCCGGTGGCGCGAGCCCGATCCACCATGGCGGCAACACGATCGCGGTGCGTGAGGGAGATCAACGATCCCATGTCGGTCGCCGGATCGGTCGGGTCTCCCATCACGACGCGTCCCATCAACTCGGCGACTCCGGCGACGAAGTCGTCGTACAGGGATTCGGCGACGATGGCGCGGGTGGCTGCCGTGCAGTCCTGGCCGCCGTTAATCAACGATCCTGCGACGGCTCCGTGGATGGCTGCGTCGAGATCTGCGTCTTCGAACACCACCAGCGGTGCCTTGCCGCCGAGCTCGAGCTGCACGCGGGTGCCGTGCGCGGCGGCCTGCGCCATCACGCGCCTGCCGACGGGAGTGGAGCCGGTGAACGTCATCAGGTCCAGACCCGCGTGGGATGACAGCGCGACGCCTGCGTCGAGACCGGTTCCGGTGACCACGTTGAACACCCCGTCGGGAACGCCTGCTTCGGTGGCCAGGCGCGCCAGCCGCAACGTGGTCAGCGGGGTGAGCTCACTGGGTTTGAGCACGATGGAGCATCCGGCCGCCAACGCAGGAATCGCTTTCCACACCGCCATCTGCAGCGGATAGTTCCACGGCGTGATCGAACCGACCACTCCGACGGCATCGCGACGGATCGCGGAGGTGTGCTCACCCGAGTACTCCGCAGCGGCCTTGCCGTCCAAGTGCCGCGCCGCTCCGGCGAAGAACTCGATGTTGTCGACGCTGCCAGGAACGTCGAATTCCCTTGCCAGTCTTGAGGATTTGCCGGTCTGTGCCACTTCCTCGGACACGAAGTTCTCCGCGTCGGCGGCCACGAGCCGCGCCAGTTCCGTCAACACGGCACTGCGGTGCGCGGGGGTGGCGGTGGACCATGCGGGAAAGGCCGATCGGGCATGCGCGAGAGCCGAATCGACGTCGGCGGCGGTGGCCAGACCCACCTCGGCGACGACCGCTCCGGTCGCGGGATCGTCGATCTCGTACCGATCACCGCTACCGTCCGCCGAGCGTCCACCGATCCAACAACCAGGAATGTTCGCCATGCCTGCGACAGTACCGTCAGATCCACGGATTCTCTCCGTTTCCGGCCTTTCGACAACGGATTCTGTCGTATCGATCGAGAAATGACACGCTTTTCATCGTCGACGGGTTGTGTTCACGGCCACCACAGTGACAAGATCGATCCATGCCCGAGCAACCACCCATCGCACTCGACGACGTCTCCAAGGCGATCATCGAGCAACTCCAGGAGGACGGGCGTCGCTCGTACGCTGCCATCGGCAAAGCCGTCGGACTCTCGGAAGCGGCTGTCCGCCAACGAGTTCAGCGCCTGACGGACTCCGGTGTCATGCAGATCGTCGCGGTGACCGATCCGGTACAGGTCGGATTCAAGCGCCAGGCCATGATCGGCATCAGGTGCACCGGCGACAGTTACGCACTGTCCGAGGAACTGTCGGCGATCGACGCGATCGACTACGTCGTCCTCACCGCAGGGTCGTTCGACGTCGTCGTGGAAGTGGTGTGCGAGGACGACGAACAACTCCTGCAGATCCTGAACAAACAGATCCGCAGTCTGGACGGTGTCACCAGCACCGAAACGCTGGTCTATCTCAAACTCGTCAAGCAGCAATACAATTGGGGAACACGATGACGCGAACGACATCCGAGCTCGACGCCTCCGCAGCCAAGCATCTGTGGGGCCACTTCACCCGCCACGGCGCAGGGGTCACTCCCCCGATCATCACCCGCGGCGAAGGGTCGACCATCTGGGACTCGAACGGCAAGAGCTACATCGACGGTCTTTCGGGGCTGTTCGTGGTGCAGGTGGGGCACGGCCGAGAGGAACTGGCCGAGGCTGCCGCGAAGCAGGCCAAGGAGTTGGCCTTCTTCCCCCTGTGGTCGTACGTGACCGAACCTGCGATCGAGCTCGCCGAGCGGCTCGCCGGGTACGCCCCCGGCGATCTCAATCGCGTCTTCTTCACCACCGGCGGCGGCGAGGCCGTCGAGAGCGCATGGAAGCTCGCCAAGCAGTACTTCAAGAAGGTCGGCAAGCCCGGTAAGCACAAGGTGATCTCGCGGTCCATCGCGTACCACGGCACCCCGCAGGGCGCGCTGGCCATCACCGGGATCCCTGCGCTCAAGGAACCGTTCGAGCCGCTGACACCGGGCGCGTTCCGAGTGCCCAACACCAACATCTACCGCGCCCCCGCTCCCCTGGACACCGATCCCAAGGCGTTCGGAATCTGGGCAGCGGACCGGATCGCCGAGGCCATCGAATTCGAGGGCCCGGACACGGTTGCCGCGGTGTTCCTCGAGCCGGTTCAGAACGCCGGCGGCTGCTTCCCTCCCCCGCCCGGATACTTCGAGCGGGTCCGTGAGATCTGCGACCGGTACGACGTTCTGCTCGTCTCCGACGAAGTCATCTGCGCTTTCGGCCGGATCGGGTCGATGTTCGCCTGCAGCGACTTCGGCTACGTGCCGGACATCATCACCTGCGCGAAGGGTATGACCTCGGGCTACTCACCCATCGGCGCAATGATCGCCTCCGACAAGCTCTTCGAGCCGTTCGACGACGGCAAATCGAGCTTCGCGCACGGGTACACCTTCGGCGGCCACCCCGTCTCCGCCGCCGTGGCCATGGCCAATCTCGACATCTTCGAGCGCGAGGGCATCAACGCGCACGTCGCGGACAGTGCACCGGCGTTCCGTGCGACGCTCGAGAAACTGCACGACCTGCCGATCGTCGGAGACGTGCGCGGCGAGGGATTCTTCTACGGCATCGAGTTGGTCAAGGACAAGACCACGAAGGAGACGTTCAGCGACGCCGAAGCCGAACGCATCCTTCGCGGCTTCCTGTCGACGGCCTTGTTCGACGCAGGCCTGTACTGCCGCGCCGACGACCGCGGCGACCCGGTGGTGCAGCTGGCTCCGCCACTGATCTGCGGTCAGAAGGAGTTCGACGAGATGGAGCAGATCCTGCGCAGCGTTCTGACCGAGGCAGGGAACCTGATCTGACGGAGGCTGCTACCGGCCGATGCGGTCGATCACGAGGGGCCTCGGCTGCGGGGCCGTGGCCCCTATCTCCCAGCTGGATTCGAGTGCCTGCTGCGCATACTCGAAGCGCTCGGGAGTATCGGTGTACAGCGTCGCCAGCCGATCTCCTGCACGCACCCGATCGCCGGGCTTGGCGTGCAATCGGACACCGGCGGCGGCCTGCACCGGCTCACCCTGTCGCTCGCGGCCCGCGCCCAGCCGCCACGCCGCCAGTCCGACGCCCATCGCGTCCAATCCGGTGACGACACCGTCGGTGGCGGCGGTGAAGTCCTGGCTCTCGCGGGCGACGGGTAGTGCGGCATCGGGATCGCCGCCCTGCGCGGCGATCATCGTCCGCCACCGATCCATGGCCGAACCGTCGGCGAGTTTGTCGGCGGGGTCGATGCCCTCGATCCCGGCCGCGGCGAGCATCGTGCGGGCCAGCGTGATCGTCAGCTCGACGATGTCGGCCGGCCCACCTCCGGCGAGTACCTCCACCGATTCCTCAACCTCCAGCGCGTTGCCCGCGGTGAGCCCGAGCGGGGTGTCCATCGCGGTCAGCACCGCCAGAGTTCGTACGCCCGCGTCGGTTCCGAGCTCGACCATCGCGGTCGCGAGTTCGCGTGCGTCGTCGACGTTCTTCATGAACGCGCCTGCACCCACCTTGACGTCCAACACGAGCGCCCCGGTGCCCTCGGCGATCTTCTTGCTCATGATCGAACTGGCGATCAACGGGATGGATTCGACCGTTCCTGTCACGTCTCGTAGGGCGTAGAGCTTCTTGTCGGCGGGGGCCAGATCGGCACCGGCAGCGCACACGACAGCACCGATCGCCGGATCGGCGAGGATGCGATGCATCTCGTCACCGCTCAGATCCGCCCGCCACCCGGGGATCGACTCGAGCTTGTCGAGCGTTCCGCCGGTATGGCCCAGTCCTCGACCGGACAGCTGCGGCACAGCGGCCCCGCAGGCGGCGACGAGCGGAGCCAGCGGCAGCGTGATCTTGTCTCCGACACCACCGGTCGAATGTTTGTCGACGGTGGGCAGCGGCAGCGTCGAGAAGTCCATTCGTGTGCCCGACGCGATCATCGCGTTCGTCCACGTACCGAGCTCGCGACGCGACAGTCCGCGCCACAGAACGGCCATCGCGAGAGCCGACATCTGTTCCGGCGCGACGGATCCGCGGGTGAACTCCGCGATCACCCATTCGATCTGTTCGTCGTCGAGAACCCGCCCGTCGCGTTTGGCGCTGATGATCGATACGGCGTCATGCATGGTTGTTCACGCGTCCTTCGTCGAGGTTGTCGGGGCCGAAAGCATTCGGGAGCAACTCTGCCAGTCGAGCCGGTCCCGAGACGGTGTCGACGAGCAGATCCGGGCCGCCGAACTCGTACAGCAGCTGTCGGCATCGCCCGCACGGCATCAGAATTTCACGTCGGGAATCGCAGCACGAAAAGGCCACGAGTCTGCCGCCGCCGGTCGTGTGCAGGTTCGAGACCAACCCGCACTCCGCACACAGCCCCAAACCGTATGAGACATTTTCCACATTGCACCCGGTGACTATCCGATTGTCGTCCACCAGAGCTGCGGCTCCGACCGGAAAGTTCGAGTACGGGGCGTAGGCACGGCTCATTGCCTCATGAGCATTGTCGCGCAACGTCTTCCAGTCGATTTCGTTCATGGTGAACCATCCAATCACGGTGTCTGAATTGATGCAGAGATCCGGCCGAAAGTGCCTGCGGCAATTGGGAAGGCAAACCTAACACCGGATTTCGGCAGCGTACGAACCTCGAGTCGAATTAGTTCCGTGTTTCGAATGGGTTTACAGTTTCGAGTAAGCGGCTAGTACAACCAGCACTAGGGCCGAATCGCGACAAATCGAGCCAGGCAAGACCGGCCACCGGGGCTCGATGCGTCCACCAACGACGTTGGAGGCATTGCACTCGATGAGTAGCACGACGGAAGTCGCTCCGGTCAAGGAGCGCAAGCGGTCTCTGTACCGCGGGGATCCGGGCATGTGGTCCTGGGTTCTGCACCGCATCACTGGCGTGTTGACGTTCTTCTTCTTGTTCGTCCACGTCCTCGACACGGCGATGGTTCGGGTCAACCCCGAGACGTACGACGCCATCATCGAGACCTACAAGACCCCGCTCGTCGGCCTGATGGAGATCGGCCTCGTCGCGGCTGTGCTGTACCACGCGTTGAACGGCATCCGCGTGATGTTGATCGACTTCTGGTCCAAGGGACCGCAGTACCAGAAGCCGATGCTGTGGGCGATCGCAGTGGTCTGGCTCGTCGTCATGATCCCCGGCGCGGGACGAATCTTCTACAACATGTTCACGGCGGGTGGTCACTGATGTCGACGCAGGGTCCCGAGGCGAAGGTCCTCGGCACGAACTACGACCGTCCGGCCAGCTTGGCCAACCCGCGTTCGCCGCGGCGCCAGAGCAAGGGCAACTTCGAGCTCTACGCATGGCTGTTCATGCGCTTCTCCGGCCTGGCACTCGTCGTGCTCGTCCTGGGCCACATGTTCATCATGCTCATGCTCGACGACGGTGTGCACCGCATCAACTTCGCATTCGTCGCCGGTCGCTGGGCCAGCCCGTTCTGGCAGTTCTGGGACCTGACGATGCTGTGGCTGGCGCAGCTGCACGGCGGCAACGGCCTGCGCACGATCATCGCGGACTACTCCCGCAAGGACTCGACGCGTTTCTGGCTGACCACGCTGCTGGTGCTGTCGATGATCCTCATCATGGGCGTCGGCACCTACGTCATCTTCACGTTCGATCCCAACATCACGGCGAGCTAAGGACACTGACGCTTACATGCAGGAACATCGTTACGACGTACTGATCGTCGGCGCAGGCGGTGCCGGTATGCGTGCTGCGATCGAGGCCGGACCCCGTGCTCGGACAGCCGTACTGACCAAGCTCTACCCCACGCGCTCGCACACCGGCGCGGCTCAGGGTGGCATGTGTGCCGCACTGGCCAATGTCGAGGAAGACAACTGGGAGTGGCACACGTTCGACACCGTCAAGGGCGGCGACTACCTCGCCGACCAGGACGCGGTGGAGATCATGGCCAAGGAAGCCATCGACGCAGTTCTCGACCTCGAGAAGATGGGTCTTCCGTTCAACCGGACGCCCGAGGGCAAGATCGATCAGCGACGCTTCGGCGGTCACACCCGTGACCACGGCAAGGCTCCGGTCCGTCGTGCGTGCTACGCAGCCGACCGCACCGGCCACATGATTCTGCAGACGCTCTACCAGAACTGCGTCAAGCACGACGTCGAGTTCTACAACGAGTTCTATGCACTGGATCTGTGTCTGACCGAGACCGACGACGGTCCCGTCGCAACCGGCATCATCGCCTACGAGCTCTCCACCGGTGAGCTGCACATCTTCCACGCGAAGTCGATCATCTTCGCCACCGGCGGCTCGGGCCGGATCTACAAGACCACCTCCAATGCCCACACCCTCACCGGTGACGGCATGAGCATCGTGTTCCGCAAGGGTCTTCCCTTGGAGGACATGGAATTCCACCAGTTCCACCCGACAGGTCTCGCAGGCCTGGGCATCCTCATCTCCGAGGCCGTACGAGGCGAGGGCGGCATTCTGCGAAACGAGTCGGGCGAACGCTTCATGGAGCGCTACGCACCGACCATCAAGGACCTCGCGCCCCGCGACATCGTCGCGCGCTCGATGGTGCTCGAGGTGCTCGAAGGACGCGGCGGCGGCCCGAACAAGGACTACGTCTACATCGACGTCACGCACATCCCCGAGGAAGTTCTCGACGAGAAGCTCCCGGACATCATGGAGTTCTCCCGCACGTACCTCGGTGTCGACCCCGTCAAGGAGCCGGTGCCCGTCTACCCGACGTGCCACTACGTCATGGGTGGCATCCCCACCAAGATCCGCGGCGAGGTTCTGCGCAACAACGAGGACATCGTTCCCGGTCTCTATGCGGCCGGCGAGTGCGCCTGCGTCTCCGTGCACGGAGCCAACCGTCTCGGCACCAACTCGTTGCTCGACATCAACGTGTTCGGGCGTCGTGCCGGCATCGCCGCCGCCGAGTACGCGAACTCGGTCGACTTCACCCCGCTCCCCGAGGAGCCGGCGAAGATGGTGCAGGACTGGCTGGAGTTGATCCTCTCCGATCACGGCCACGAGCGCGCAGCCGACATCCGTACCGAGATGCAGCAGTCGATGGACAACAACGCATCGGTGTTCCGTACGGAAGAGCGTCTCGAGACGGCGCTCAAGGATGTCCGCGCCCTCAAGGAGCGGTACAACAAGATCACCGTCGAGGACAAGGGCAAGCGCTACAACAGCGACCTGCTCGAGGCCATCGAACTCGGCTTCCTGCTCGAAATGGCGGAGGTCACGGTCGTCGGCGCACTCAACCGCAAGGAATCGCGCGGCGGACACGCTCGCGAGGACTACCCCGAGCGCAACGACGCCGAGTACATGAAGCACACCATGGCCTACAAAGAGGGCGAAGGTCTGCTCACCGAGATCCGCTTGGATTACAAGCCGGTAATCCAAACCCGCTACGAGCCGATGGAGCGGAAGTACTGATATGAGCGCACCCACCCTGGACAAGAAGTCCAACGAGTCCGATCTGCCGCCCGTCCCCGAGGGCGCGGTGATGGTCAACCTCAAGATCGCGCGCTTCAATCCCGAGAGCGGTGACGGTCAGCGCTGGGACACCTTCCAGGTCCCCACCCTGGCCACCGACCGTCTGCTCAACCTGCTGCTGTACGTGAAGGGCTACCTGGACGGCACGCTCACGTTCCGTCGCTCGTGCGCACACGGAGTCTGCGGCAGCGACGCGATGCGTATCAACGGTGTCAACCGTCTCGCCTGCAAGGTGCTCATGCGCGACATGCTCCCCAAGGATTCGTCGAAGACGCTGAACATCACCATCGAGCCCATCAAGGGTCTGCCGGTGGAGAAGGACCTCATCGTCGACATGGAACCCTTCTTCGACGCCTTCCGCGCCGTGAAGCCGTTCCTGATGACGACGGGTAACGAGCCGACCCGTGAGCGGATCCAGTCCGCAGCGGACCGCGCCCGGTTCGACGACACCACCAAGTGCATCCTGTGCGCGTGCTGCACCACCTCGTGCCCCGTGTTCTGGAGCGATGGCAGCTACTTCGGCCCGGCCGCCATCGTCAACGCGCACCGGTTCATCTTCGACAGCCGTGACGAGGGTGCAACCGAGCGTCTGGACATCCTCAACGACGTCGAGGGTGTGTGGCGCTGCCGCACCACCTTCAACTGCACCGACGCGTGCCCTCGCGGCATTCAGGTGACCAAGGCCATCCAGGAAGTCAAGCGCGCGTTGCTCTTCGCACGCTGACCGTCTCGCACCGACGCCGAGCGCCCCTTCGCACACGCGAAGGGGCGTTCGGCGTTCGTCGGTCAGACGAACGCGCCGAAGCCCGTCACTCCGCGGCCGACGATCAGGTTGTTGATCTGCGCGGTTCCCTCGTAGGAGTACAGGGCCTCGGCGTCGGCGAAGAACCTGATGACGTCGTGCTCGATGAGAATTCCGTTGCCGCCCAGAATCTCTCGGGCCCAGGCGACGACCTCGCGCAGCCGCGTCGTACAGAACGTCTTCGCGAGCGCCGCATGCTCGTCGTGGTGGACGCCGTTGCCCTGCAACTGAGAGACACGGATCGCCATCCCGAGCGAGGCGGTGATGTTGGCCGTCATGCGGGCGATCAGGTCGGAGATCAGCTGGAACGACGCGATCGGGGATCCGAACTGTTCGCGTTCGCGCGCATAGGCCACGGCCCGCTCGTACGCGCCCATCATCACGCCCACCGCCTGGAACGCCACTCCTCCGCGGGTCAGACGGAGCACCTTCGCGGTGTCGGCGAACGAGTTGGCGTCGGCCAGCTTGTTGGCGACCGGGACTCGGCAGTTCTCCAGATGGATGTCGGCGTTCTCGACGGCGCGGAGCGAATACTTGCCCTCGATCTTCTCCGCCCGGAACCCCTCGAAGTCTCGCTCGACGACAAAACCCTTGACCTCGCCGTCGGCCTCGTCCTTGGCGAACACGATGGTCAGGTCTGCGAAGGTGGCGTTTCCGATCCAGCGCTTGCTGCCGTTGAGGATCCAGTGATCACCGTCGAGGCGAGCTGTGGTCTCGAGTCCGCCTGCGACGTCGGAGCCACCGTGTGGTTCGGACAGTCCGAACGCGCCGATCTTCTCCATTCGGCGCATGGCGGGCAACCATCGTTCGCGCTGCTCCTCGGACCCGAGAATCGAGATACTGCTCATCGCCAGCGAACTGTGCACGCTGAACATCGTTCCCGTGGACGGATCGACCCGGGCGAACTCCATTTCGAGCCAGCCGGTGAGCAGCTTGCGTGAGGCCTTGCGATCATCGAACGCGTAGCCGAGACCGGCGATCTCGAGTTCGGCGATCTTCGGCATCAGGTGCACCGGAGAGGTGGCCTTCTCCCAGAATTCGTTCGCCCGCGGCGCGACCTCGTCCTGCAGGAACCGGCGGGTACGCAGGACCACCTCGGTCTCGGTGTCGTCGAGCATGCTCTGGTACCCGTAGAAATCGGATTCGAGAAAGTCCGGCGACAGTGGTCCGAGGGGCTCGTGCTCGCTCATGTTCGGCTCCTTCGTCTGGTGCCTCCGTCGGGCACCGCTACCGAACTTCTACCCGCCGCGCCCGATTCTCACGCATGCAACCGCCGACCCGAGATGTCAGCGACGTAGTTCGTCGGAGAGGGTGGCCAGTTCGTCGCCGCCCGCCATCTCTGTGGTGAGGTCGTCGAGCGAGATGTCCTCGTGCGCACAGTCCAATGTCTGACGTCCACGATCGAGGAGGACGAAGTGATCTCCGACCATGTACGCGTGATGCGGATTGTGAGTGATGAACACGACGCCGAAGCCTTTCTCCCTGGCCGCCGAGATGTACCGGAGAACCATGCCGGACTGTTTGACGCCGAGAGCGGCGGTCGGCTCGTCGAGAATGAGTACTCGGGCACCGAAGAAGATGGCCCGAGCGATGGCCACGCACTGACGTTGGCCACCGGACAGTGAGCCGATGGGGGCATCGACATCGGGCAGATCGATACCCATCTTGCGGAGTTCGTCGATGGTCCTCGCGCGCATCGCGTTGGTGTCGAGGGTCTTGACGACCTTGCCCCTGCGCAGCTCCTGACCGAGAAAGAAGTTGCGCCACACCGGCATCAGGGAGACGACGGCGAGGTCCTGGTAGACCGTGGCGATGCCCTGGTCGACTGCCTGCTTGGGCGAGCCGAACGTGGTTGCGGTGCCGTCGACGAGCAGTTCCCCCTCCGACTGCTTGTGCAGCCCGGACATGATCTTGATCAGAGTGGACTTGCCTGCGCCGTTGTCACCGAGGACGCAGGTGACCTCACCGGCACCGACGCGGAGGTCTATCCCGTGCAGCGCGATGATGTTGCCGTAGCTCTTGCCCACGCCTTTCAGTTCGATGAGGGGCGTGTTGTCCGAGGACGTCATGGTCACCTTTTCGCCGCGTAGTTGCGGAAGGAGCTGTTCGCGATCACTGCGAACAGCAGCATCGCGCCGAGGAAGAACTTGAACCAGTCAGGGTTCCAGCCTGCATAGACGATGCCCTGGTTGGTCATGCCGAAGATGAACGCTCCGATGAACGCACCGACGGCCGTGCCGTATCCACCGGTGAGCAGGCATCCGCCGATCACGGCGGCGATGATGTAGAGGAACTCGTTGCCCACGCCCTGACCGGACTGAACGGTGTCGAAGGCGAACAACAGGTGCATGCCGACGAACCAGGCGCAGAAGCCGACGAACATGAACAAGCCGATCTTGACCCGAGTGACCGGGACACCGACCGCACGGGCCGATTCCTGGTTGCCGCCGACAGCGAAGATCCAGTTACCGGTACGGGTCTTCATCAGCACCCAGGTCGCGGCGAGGGTGAACACGATCCACCAGACGACGGTGATGCGGACCGAGACCCCCAGCAGCGAGAACGAGGACGAGAAGACCGCCCTGGCCGAGTCGAATCCCTCCATGTCCGAGATGGACGGAGTGGCGACCTGGCCGGTGACGAGCTTGGTGACGGCGAGATTGATGCCGGTGAGCATCAGGAACGACGCCAACGTGATCAGGAACGACGGAATTCTGGTCGTCATCACCAGGTATCCGTTGAAGAACCCGACCGCCAGTGCCAGCACCAGCGCCAGCGCCGAGCCGGTCCAGACGTTCAGATGCAGGTTGTAGGCCAGCATGGAGGCCATGATCGAGGAGAACGTCACCGCAACCCCGGTGGAGAGGTCGAATTCACCGCCGATCATCAACAGTGAGACACCGATCGCCATGATGCCGATGGTCGAGGACGCGTACAGCACGGTGGCCAGAGCCTCGGGCGACCGAAACGGCGGTGCCACGATACAGAAGAAGACGAAGATGGCGACCACGCCGAACAGCGCCCCGACCTCCGGGCGAATCAGTAACCGCTGCAACGGCTTCTGCTTCTTGACCCGCTCGTCCGTTGTCACGGTGTGTTCGGACAGAGCCGGATCGGCCTGTGTGGACATGAGATTCCTTCCGCGCCGAGGCGACGCACTCAGCGTGTGCCGTTTCGGGCGTACTCGGCGACCGCGCCGATATTGGTCGTATCGATGAACGCGGGACCGGTCAGCACCGGGGTACCGCCACCGATGGTGTTGCCGTTGTTGAGGTAGAGCCACAGCGAGTCGATCGCCAGGTAACCCTGCAGGTACGGCTGCTGATCGATGGCCCACGCCACGTCGCCCGACTCGATCGCATCGACGAGTGCGGCATTGGTGTCGAACGTGACGATCGTGGCGTCGCTGCCCGCATTGTTCTTGGACTGCACGGCCGTCAGAGCGATCGGAGCGGCCAGCGCGATGACGTGGTCGATGCTCGGGTCCTGCTGCAACTTGGCCGTGATGGTCGACTCGACGGACGGCATGTCCTTGCTGTTGACGTTCAGGATCTCGGTGGTGCCACCGGTGAAGCCCTGCCTGACCCCGGCGCAGCGAGCCTCGAGTGCCACGGCACCCTGCTCTTGAATGATGCACAGGGTCTTTCGTGCACCGTCCTCGGTGAGGCGAGCCCCTGCAGCCTGTCCGGCGATGGTCTCGTCCTGACCGAAGTACTGCTGCACTCCCATGTTCTTCCAGGAGTCGTAACCGGAATTGAATGCGACCACCGGAATGCCTGCGGCGGTTGCCGTCTCGACCGAGGGTGCCATCGCGTCGGGCTTGGCCAGGGTGACCGCGATGCCGTCGACCCGGGAATCGATCGCGCTCTGGACGAGGTTGGCCTGGTTGGGTGCCTCCGGATCTGCCGAGTAGCGCAGTTCGATGTTGTCCTTGGCCGCGGCGGCCTCGGCACCTTTGCGCACCAGATCCCAGAACGTGTCGCCGGGAACCTCGTGCGTGATCATCGCGATCGTTGCCGACGGCGTGTCGGCCACGCCCGCGTTGTTTCCGTCGTCGGAGGAGCGAGGAGCACCGCCGGTGCTCGAACAGGCAGCGACGGTCAGAGCCGCGACCGCACAGACCGCTCCGATCGCGATCGGCCCGCGCCTTTGCCGAAACCTCATTGCACTTCCCTTTCCAACAACCGGCTCTCGAACGACCGACGAATCCACCCCGCCGACCTGATCACTGTAAGAAACTATCGGTACCCGCCACGCATCTTCGACGATTATTCGTCAGGCGACGAAACCGGTGTGCGCAGCACCGGACCTCGGACATGAGAGAACTCTCATCTCCGATTCACGTGGCCACAATCCGCCGTCATCAGACTCGTCCGTGTGCGAACCATCATCGTCTCGGCCCTGGGACTGCTCACCCTCGCCGTGCTCGTCGCAGCAGTGCTGACGACTCGATCGACGGGCGAGCAGAGCCCGTTGCCCGCACCCATCGTTGCACCCGCTGCACCCGTGCAATCCGCCCCGGGTACTCCGGGGTCCGTTCCCCCTGCACCGGGACCGGGCGGCGCCGCGCCCAGTAGCGCCCCCACCCCCGCGCCACAGCCGGTGGCACCGGACGGATTCGTGCCCCCACCGCCGCTGCCGCCTGCCGACTGGGACGATGACTTCGACGACGACTGGGATGACGATGACGACGACTGACCCTGCTGCGAGACCGACCACGTGATGCGGACGCGACTGCTCGCCCTGCGCCCGACGAGCGCTCGGAGCAGGATTTTCTCGTGGGTACTGCTGTTGGTGCTGGCATCTCTCGCGGCCGTCACCGTCACCACCTGGCTGCTGATGATCCGCGCGACCGACAATCGCATGCGCGAATCTCTGCGCACCGAGATCGCCGAGTTCACCACCCTCACCGACGCAGGCGTCGATCCGGGAACCGGCGCACCGTTCGACGACATCAACGACGTTCTCCGCGTGGTGATCACCTACAACCTCGCCCGCCCCAACGAGAAGTTCCTGGGTTACGTGGACGGTGCGTTCGCCGTACAGAGCAGGCAGCAGGCACCGGTGCGACTGTCCGACGACACCGGCTTCACCGCCGAGGTCGGCTCCGTCACCGCACCGGTCGAGGGTTCGTATTCGAGCGCGGCAGGCGAAGTGGTGTACCTCGCGGTGCCGGTCTCGCTGGCGGGCGACCCGGTGCCGAGCGTCGTGGTCGCCGCCTACTTCGCCGATCAGGAACGTGCCTCGGCCGACGAGACCGCGACCCTGATGCTCGTCGTCGGTGGCGTCACCTCGGTGCTGGCCGCAGTAGGGGCATGGTTCGTCGCGGGCCGCATCATGTCGCCGATCAGACACATCGCCGCCACCGCCAGAACGATCACCGAGACCGACCTGTCCGGCCGAATCACCGACGCCAGAACGACGGGTCCAGGCGACGACATCGCAGACCTGATCGACACACTGAACTCGATGCTCGACCGCATCGAGTCCGGCGCGGCGAGTCAGCGCCGATTCCTCGACGACGCCGGCCACGAGCTCCGCACTCCCATCACCATCGTTCGAGGTCATCTCGACGTGCTCGACCACGGGGACCCCGCCGACGTTCGAGATACCGTCGCGCTCGTCGACGACGAACTCGATCGGATGAATCGGCTCGTCGCCGACCTGTTGTTGCTCACCCGGGCCGACCAGACGAGCTTCGTCACGCCGGTGGACACCGATGTCGACGCCCTCACTCGAAGCGTGTTCGAGAAGGTGACCACCCTCGCCGACCGGGAATGGGTGCTGGAGGCGAGCGCAACGGTCCACGCGCCGCTGGATCCGCAACGACTGACCCAGGCACTGCTGGCGTTGGCGGACAACGCAACTCACCACACGATCCCCGGCGGTCGTGTCGGCATCGGATCGCAACTGTCCGACGGTGACATCCGCTTCTGGGTCACCGACTCCGGCCCGGGAATCGAGCGTGACGAGCAGGAACGAATCTTCGAGCGCTTCGCCCGCGGCCGCAACGGAACCAGACGCACCGAGGGCGCGGGGCTCGGATTGTCCATCGTCACCGCCATCGCACAGGCCCACCGTGGGCGAGTCAGTGTCGGCAGCGCTCCGGGGCACGGGGCCACATTCACCATCACGATTCCCCTGCCCGATTCCCCTCCCCCACAGAAGGATCGACCATGGCCCGCATCCTGATCGCCGAAGACGAACCCCGGATCGCTTCGTTCGTCCACAAGGGGCTCAGGGCGAGCGGTTTCAGCACGACGACGGTCTCCGACGGCAGATCCGCGTACGAACACGCCCGCAGCGGTGACTTCGATCTGGTGGTACTCGACATCGGCCTGCCGATCATGGACGGTTTCGAGGTACTGCAGCGACTGCGCGGAGAGCAGTGCGAGATACCGGTGATCGTGTTGACCGCACGCGACAGCGTCCAGGACGTGGTGTCCGGTCTCGAGACCGGTGCCGACGACTACATGGCGAAGCCGTTCCGATTCGAGGAACTGCTGGCGCGCATCCGAGTTCGCCTGGGCACCAAACGAACCGTCGACACCACTCAGCTCGCGGTCGCCGACCTCACCCTCGACCTGCGTACCCGGCGGGCCGTGGTGGGAGACCGCACCGTCGACCTGTCCGCCCGCGAGTTCGCCCTGGCCGAGACCTTCATGCGCCACCCCGGACAGGTCCTCTCACGAGAGCAACTCCTGTCGCAGGTGTGGGGCTACGACTTCGACCCTGGATCGAATGTCGTCGACGTCTACGTCCGCTACCTCCGAGCGAAATTCGGTGCCGCACGAATCGAGACCGTCCGCGGCATGGGATACCGACTGTCCGAGACATGAGTGGCGTCGGCCGGTGCCGACGCCACCGATCGAGTATCAGTCGTCCCGATCGTTGTCGTCGTTGTCATCGTCCAGATCGTCGTCGTTCAGATCGTCGTCGTCCAGATCGTCGTCGAGGTCGTCAATGCGGTCGTCCCAGTCGTCGTCACGACCGTCCAGATCGTCGTTGCGGTCGTCCCAGTCGTCGTCACGACCGTTCAGATCGTCGTTGCGATCGTCCCAGTCGTCGTTGCGGTCGTCCCAGTCGTCGTCGTAGCGGTCGTCCGGGATCTGGGTCGGCTCGGGCTGCTGGGGAGCTGCCGGCGGGTTCGGAGCCGAATCTGCCTCCGGCAGAGGCTGTTCCACCGAGATCGACGACGGGCGCTGCTGGGTGGGGTCGTCGTCGGCCATCGCGAGCGCGCCGACGCTTCCGAGGGTGACGACAACGGCTGCTGCACCGACGATCATGAACTTTCCTGGCATTCTCATGTCTGCTCCTTCGATCCGAGTTCTGTGGGCCACCGTTTCGGTGATGACTCAACGATCGCGGTCGAACGTGAGAAGCGAAGGAGCACAACATGAGCGAGTTCTCATACTCGCGACGGGCTAGTGGGTCGACGTTCGTCCGTTGCCGGTGACGATGTCGGGACGAGAACCAGGGTGGTTCGGGCGACGCTCGCCGGTGGGTCGCCACGTCGACCGACACCCGAGCGCCTATGGTGATTCGCGATGAAAAGGATCAGAAGTTTCGCGGCTGTATGTGCGGTATCGATTGCGCTCGTCGGAATCGGTGCTGGACCTGCCCTGGCACAGCCGGCCGCCGAGCCTCCGGTTCCGACGACGACACCGCCGTTCACGACGCCGGACACCGACAGCTGCCCGTTCGCCGCGTCACCGCCCCCGGCGATCGATCTGTCCGAGGTACCGGCACCTGGAAGCACTGCCCCGCAACCACTCCCGATTCCCGCCGAGGCCGTCGGCGGCGACCGGCTCGCCGAATGTGGGGCGGTGCTGCCGGACGGGGCTCCCCCGTTGCCTGCCGATATCTCGGCCACCGGGTTCGTGGTGGCCGACATGGACTCCGGCTCAGTACTGGCCGCCAAGGATCCGCACGGTCGGTACCGGCCGGCGAGCACTATCAAGGTGTTGCTTGCGATCGTCGCCCTCGACAAGCTGGATTTGAACTCTCGTATCACCGCGACCGCAGAGGACGCCGACGCCGAGGGCAGTGCCGTCGGCATCGGGAAGAACGGTGTCTACACCAATCTCGAATTGATGCAGGGTCTGGTGATGGCATCGGGAAACGATGCAGCACACGCGTTGTCCAGGCAGTTGGGCGGGGACGCGGCCACCGTGGAGAAAATGAATGCCAAGGCCGCAGAACTGGGTGCGCTCGACACGCGCACCGCCACGCCGTCCGGTCTCGACGGTCCCGGCATGGCGAGCTCGGCCTACGACCTGGCGTTGATCTACCGCGCGGCCATGCGCAACCCGACCTTCGCGCAATTGATTTCGACCGAAACCGTTCAGTTTCCCGGCTACCCGAGGGACCCAACGATCCCGGACGACCAAGACCGACCCGGGTTCGCCCTCTCCAACGACAATCAGCTGCTCTACAACTACGAGGGAGCTCTCGGCGGCAAGACCGGGTACACCGACGATGCGCGCCAGACATTCGTCGCAGGAGCAGAGCGGGGCGGCAGGCGTCTGGTCGTGACGATCATGAAGGGTGACGTGTTGCCGATCCGGCCGTGGGAGCAGGCGGCCCGCCTGTTGGACTACGGGTTCGCGCTCGATTCCGGCCGCGGCGTCGGCGAACTCGTGGAGCCGCGATCGACATCCGCGGTGACGAGTACGCGCACGCCCGCGGCCGGTCCGACGCTCGCCCAGCCGCCCGCATCGGCGTCCGGGTCGAGCTCCCGCCAGTCGGAGATGCAGGCCCAAGGCGACACCGTCGTTCGCATCGCGATCGGTGTCATCGGTTCGATCGTGGTGATCGGGCTGCTGTGGGGAGCTCGACGGCTGTCACGCAACCGCTGAGCCGGCTCGACCGACAGAGCGATCAGCGGCGTCTGTTGCGCAATCCTGCGACGCCGAGAGCAGCGAGGGCACCGGCACCCACCAGCGCCAGACCGCCCGTCACACCCGGCCCTTCGCTGACCTCGACCCTGTTGTTGATCACCGCCGGCTCCGGTGCCGGAACATGCGCCTCGGCGAGGCTTTCGCGAGTGGTCGCAGCGAACGCCGTGGAGAACAGCACCAGCCGTGACGTGGTGAACACGAACACCAGCAGACCGATGATGGGTCCGAAGACCACCCCTGCTGGGCCACTCGTCACCGAGGCCAGGTAGATGGCACCGAGCTGCTTGAAGATCTCGAACCCGACGGCAGCGAGCAGAGCGCCTTTGGCTGCGCTGTGCCACGAGACCGGCTCGCGCGGCAAACGCGAGATCACCCAGGTGAACAACGCCCAAGTACCCGAAAGCGCGAGAAGAATCGAGAAGACGCGCAGGGCCACGCCCACTCCCGGGACGGAATCGAGATTGGCCCACTCGAGAATGCTGCGCATCAGCCCACCTCCGGCCAGTGCCGACAACGCCAACGACAGCACCAGCGCGGTCCCCAGCCCCAGCAGCGCAGCGAAATCCTTGGCCTTGGTAGCCAGAAATCCACCCTGCTCGTGCTGGCTCTCCCACATGGCGGTCAGTGCCTCGCGCAGGTTCGCGATCCAACCGAGACCCGCATACAAGGCACCGAGCAGACCGATGATGCCGACACTGGTCCGTGACTCGATGGCCGTCTGGATCAGCGAATTGATCGTCTCGCCGAAACTGCCGGGAACGTTCTCGGCAATCTGCGACTGGATCTCGGCAAGCCACTCGGGCTGATTCACCAGCACGAATCCAGCGATCGCGAACGCGACCATCAGCAGTGGGAACAAGGCCAACACACTGAAGTACGTCATGCCTGCCGCGTAGTAATCGCCCTTCTGACCCTGATACCGCTGTGCCGCAACAACAGTGTGATCGAGCCAGGGCCACCGTTTGCGCCGGTCTTCGAGGATCGCCTTGAAATCTGGCATGGCACTCACCTTCTCGCTGTCGTCGCCTGCTGTCGGATCGTGTCGCCGCGGTGTGCCGTAGATGCTATGCACCCGGCGGCAGGAAACCCACCCTGTCGTAGACCTGAGCGAGCGTTCGACTCGCCACTTCCCTGGCTCGATCCGCACCGGCCGCGAGGATGCGATCGAGTTCGGCCACATCGGCCATGAACCCGTCCATCCGCTCCCGCAGGGGAACGACGAACTCGGTCAGAACGTCGGCGGTGTCGGACTTGAGGTCGCCGTACCCCTTACCCGCGTACCCGGCAACCAGATCGTCGATGCTCGCGCCCGACAGGGCAGACTGAATCACCAGCAGGTTGCTGACGCCCGCCTTGTTCTCCGGATCGAACACGATGTCGCGTTCGTTGTCCGTCACGGCCGAACGAATCTTCTTCGCCGACACCTTCGGATCGTCGAGGATGTTGACGATGCCCGCCGGATTCGACGAGGACTTGCTCATCTTCGCGGTGGGATCCTGCAGATCGAAGATCTTCGCGGTGCCCTTGATGATGTGCGCATCGGGCACGACGAACGTCTTCTTGAACCGCGTGTTGAAACGCTGTGCCAGATCGCGAGTCAACTCGAGGTGCTGCCGCTGATCCTCACCCACGGGCACCAGATTCGGCCGATAGAGCAGGATGTCGGCGGCCTGCAGAATCGGATAGGTGAACAGTCCGACGCTGGTGTGATCGCGACCCTGCTTGGCGGACTTGTCCTTGAACTGAGTCATCCGCGCAGCTTCACCGAATCCGGTGATGCAGTTCAGAACCCACGCCAACTGTGCATGCTCGGGCACCTGACTCTGCACGAACAGCGTCGACTTCTCCGGATCGATGCCCACGGCGAGCAACTGCGCTGCGGCCACACGGGTACGGCGACGAAGCTCCTTGGGATCCTGCGGCACGGTGATCGCATGCAGGTCCGGGATGAAGTAGAACGCATCGAACTCGTCCTGCAACTCCACCCAGTTCCGCACCGCACCCAGGTAGTTACCGAGATGGAACGAATCGGCAGTCGGTTGGATGCCGGAGAGCACCCGCCGACGCGGACCCTGCGGAGTGTCGATGGAGTCGGAAGAAGACATGATGCAATCTTTTCACGACCTCATCGACGCCCACTTCCTGCCTGCCGAGATCGTCACCCACAGGCTCCGCTCTAGCGATAGCGCACGGTCACCGGAGCATGATCGGACCATCGCTGGTCGTACGCCTCGGCCCGCTCGGTGATCGCTTCCTTGGCACGCTCGGCCAGATCACTGGTGGCCAACTGATAGTCGATCCGCCAGCCGGCGTCGTTGTCGAAGGCCTTGCCGCGGTAGGACCACCAGCTGTACGGACCCTCGACACCCGGGTGCAACACCCGGACGACATCGGTCCACGGGGCCTTCTCGGCGAGCAACCGCGACACCCACTCCCGTTCCTCGGGCAGAAAACCGGAGTTCTTCCGGTTGGTCTTCCATGCCTTCAGATCGGCCTCGGTGTGGGCGATGTTCCAATCGCCGCAGACCACCACATCGCGATTCTCGGACTTCGCGGACTTGGCCGTCTTCGCCAGGTACTTCGCGAACGCCGCCATGAAACGTTCCTTCTCGTCCTGACGCTCGGTACCCACCTCACCCGACGGCAGATACAGGCTGGCCACGGTGACGTCGCCGAAGTCGGCTTCGATGTAGCGACCGGCATCGGCGAACTCGACGGCCCCGATACCGGTACGAATGGCATCGGGAGCCGCCTTCGACAGCAAGGCCACCCCGTTGCGGCCTTTCGCGGACGGCTCCGCCGAGGCCAGATGCCAGCCCGCATCGAGGGCCGGGGCCAGCGCCTTGGTCAGTTCCCCGTCGTTGGCGCGGGTTTCCTGCAAGCAGATGACGTCGGCATCGGTGGCCGCGAGCCACGGCAGCATGCCCTTGCGAACAGCAGCGCGAATTCCGTTGACATTGACAGTGGAGACAGTGATCGGCACGCCGACGACGGTAGCGGAGCCCACCGACACACGGGACGTGGGCTGCACATCGAGGTCGTTCCCGCAGGCTCCTACCGTCGCCTCGGCTTTGTCCCTGGTTTCGGGGCGGTGACCACCGATGTGACCTCCGGCGAGATACTCGTTTCTCGGTCGATGCGTCGGTAGACGAGGTGCTGTTGGGCATAGGTCCAGATGTTGTTGCTCACCCAGTACAACAACACCGCGACCGGAAGCACCGGCCCGCCGACGAGCACGCCCGCCGGGAACACCCAGAGCACGAGCTTGTTCATGATCGCGGTCTGTGGGTTGGCGAGCGCCGCTGCGTCCTGCCGGGCGACGGACGCCCGCGAGTTCATGTGCGTGGCCACCGCAGCGACGATCATCAACGGGACCGCCACGAACGCGATGCTCCACACCGACGGCACTCCACCGAACGGACCGAAGGCCTCGAGCACCTCCCGAGAACTGTTGACGGCCGCAGAGATCGGCGCGCCGAACAGGCGTGCGTCGAGAAAGGACTGCACATCGGCGGCGCTGAAGACATAATTCGCAGTGTTCGCATTCTCCTGCGCCGTCATACCCAGATGACCGAATCCGGTTCCGGTTCGATTGAACGAGCGCAGCACGTGCAGCAGACCGATGAAAACCGGGCCCTGCGCCAGCAGGGGCAGGCACCCCATCAACGGGTTGAAACCGTGCTCCTGCTGCAACTTCCGAATCTCGGTGGCCTGCCGAGCACGGTCCCCGGAGTATTTCTTCTGTACGGCCTCGATCTGTGGTCGGAGCCTCTTCATGGCGAGCTGCGAACGAATCTGGCCGACGAACGGCTTGATCAGCAGCGCCCGCAGTGTGAACACCAGGAATATCACCGCCAGGGCCCAGGCGACACCGTTGTCGGGGCCGAGCACGGACCCGAAGACTCGGTGCCAGAACCACAGCACGGCGGAGACGGGATAGTAGACGAAATCGAGCATGGTGGAGCACCTCACTGTGAGAGAAGTCGGTCGGTTGGCGTCTCGACCGGATCTCGCAGTGGCTCAGACGAAGTGGAGCCACCGGTCCGGTCCACGGACCGGACCGGGTGCTCTGGGCATGGGGCGACCTGGCGAATCGGGTTGCTGTTGCCTGCGGAACGATCCCCGAAGTCGCCGCCCGTCGGCGCCTGCAGCGCACGACGACAGCGGTGCGATCAGTGCAAGGTCGGACGGCGCACCGAGCACGACCAGGGACGCCGCGACCAGCGCACCGAACATCGCTATCTGTGCGGCGGGTTGGGCGTCGACGACGGCAAAGACGACGAGCAGGACGGCCAGGACGCCGACCAGCGTCCCGGCGTAGCGTCGAATCGCCATGTGGACAGGTCGAGAATCGAGCATCTTCGGTTCCTCGTGACAGCCTCGCGGACAACGGGTTGCGAAGGCGTGGGGGAACTTTCGAGCTACAGTGCCCCCACCGGCATACCGGGTGCGCGCGGCTGCGGGCGTCCAGGGGCATCCGGTCGATGTTGACGCCGGAACGCACCTCGACGGTGGCGTTCCTCTGCGGCGGGGCCGATAATCGGCAGCAGGCGCAGCAGTGCCGGAACATCGACGCGGTGCGCGAGCAGCATCAGCGTCGTCAGTGCCGCAACGAGAAGCAGGGCGAAATCTGCGGTTGCGGCCGGCATCGTCAGGTGCAGCGCCACGAGAAGCAGCGAGGTGACGACCATGCTCTGGTATCGCATCGCGCACCTCCCTGATGTGTCACTGAACCCGAGTCGTTGCTCAGGGTACAGATACCGAGGGGTCCGTGCACAGGTGCCAGGTGTCGCCGACGATGACCGGACCGCGGGCCCGTACACACGGACGCACGTACTTCGGCAGTCGGTCGAGCTCCGCGTCGGCGTCGGCCGACAACCCACCCACGTAGGACGTATCGATGCGTCCGGTCTGCTCGAAGCGATCGACGTTGTGCCGAGCGATGTACGCATCCGGGTTCAGGGCGGCCAGCGCGAGCACGGTCAGAACTGCACCGACGCCCACGGCTCTCGGTAGCCAGCGCCCCGACATCCGCACGCCCGACACCAGAACCAGTACGAACACCGATCCCAGCCACCACTCGACAGCCGTGACGAACAACCTGAGCGTCGTGTAGCCGTACTGCTGCTCGTACAACGACATTCGATGCAGGGCCGACGCAACGATCACCGACGACAGCAGGCACAGCGCTCCGAGCAACGCCCGCAGTGCGATGCGATCTCCCCGGTCTTCTCGTCGAGCCTTCGCGACCGTCACAGCGATGACGAGCAGTGTCAGTACCGTGACCGCGAGCAATTGCCAGAAGCCCTGTCGGGCGTATTCGGCATTGGTCAGACCCTCGGTGGTGAGGACGTGTCCCTGCCCGCCGAACAACGTCGGCACCTGAAACCCCACGAACACGGCGAACAGGGCCACCACCGCCCCGAGCGGAACCATCCACTCCCACAACTGCACTGTTCGACGCGGCGACGGTGCGAGCCGATCGAACCGAGGCGGATGCAGCGCGACGTAGGTGACGGCGAGCGCACCTGCTGCGGTGAGAACGAAGACGACAATGCGCCCGACGACGGACGCGGCATCGAACTCGGGTGTCACCGCACTCAGTGCATCCGCAAAACGCTTGTCGGCCGCACCGAACAACGCCGCGAACACGACGAGCAGCGCGATCGTGACAACCGAGACCATGCCTATCCGCACCGGCCGTGGCCCTTCCAGATCGATCGAATTAGCTCCGCGTCGGGTCCACCGAGCCACGCGCACCGGCAGAAAGGCCGGCACCAGAGCGCCGAGTGCGATTCCCGTCCATGTCCAGGCACGAGAGAGGACCACCACCGCGACCACGATGGCGAGCGTCGTCGACATCGTGACGATCCACTCGGCCTCGCGCAGTACCGACACGCTCGCCAATGCCAGCACTCCTGCCGCCCCTGCCCATTCCCACGGCGTGAGCCTGCCGCTGCGCGCTGCGAGCACGACGGCCACGAAGGCGAGGGCAGTGATCAGCACACCGAATGTGTTGTTCACCAGCGTCACCGAACCGATCAGCCCGGCGACAGCGGCCCCGATCAGCGCCGCACGGGGAGCCTGCGCATACCTCAGCACCGGCCAGGTGCGAGGCCCCCAAAGAGAGTGAACGTGCTTCGCAGTCGGATGAGTAGGAGTGTCGATCGTGGTCATGGCGCTTCCTTCTTCTGTGTTTCGGGCATGGAAGGTCGGCGGCTGCGGTCCGGGGACGTGCAGTCGCGGTTCGGATGTATCGAGCAAGTCAGTGTTCGGGGATGGCCACTCTGATGTGGCAGCCGAATTCGCTGTCGAGAACTTCGATGGTTCCGCCGTGCAGTTCGGTGGCCCAGCGCGCGATGCCGAGGCCAAGACCTGTTCCACCGTCGGTGGATCCGCCGCGGGTGAATCGGTCGAACACCGCATGGCGATCGGCGAGCGCGATGCCTGGACCCTGGTCGACGACGTCGAATGCATACGCTCCGCCGATCCGATGGGCCCGTATCGTCACGGTGCTCGAATGGGGGGAATGCCGCACGGCGTTGTCGACGAGGTTGGTGATCACCTGTGTCATGCGAGATCGGTCGGCCACCACAGTCGAATCACCGGGCGAGACGACGATCGACACACGTTCGCGGTGCACGGCTGTCGCATCCTCGAGGAATTGCCGCACTGCGAACTCCTCCGGGGCAATGGTGAGCACACCGCCCTCCACCCGCGACAGGTCGAGCAGTTCGCTGACCAGATCTCCGAGTCTCTCGGTTTGGCGCAGCGCCACCGCCAGCGTCGCGGGATTCGGCTCGGTCACCCCGTCGACCATGTTCTCGAGCACGGCACGCAGCGCGGCGATGGGCGTCTTCAACTCGTGCGAGACATTGCCGATGAGTTCGCGGCGGTACTTCTCGGCTGCTTCCAGATCACTCGACATGGTGTTGAACGCAGTGGCCAACTCCCCCACCTCGTCCCTGGATGTCGCCCGCACTCGCGTCGAATAGTCGCCTCGCGCCATCGCTTTGGCGGCCGAAGTCATCTCGCGCAGTGGTGACGTCATCCCGTGGGCGACGAATTGGGTTGCGGCCAAGGACACGACGAGCGCGGCGAGGAGGGTGTAGCGAAACTGCCAACCCGCCCCGATCCAGAACACGACGCTCGCCAGGACCAGCACTGTGCCCACGACGAGCGAGACCTTGAGCTTGAACGACCGCAACGGATCCAACGGTCGCGGCAGCATTCGCGTCATCGCGGAGACTCCACGGCGTAGCCCACGCCGTGCACGGTGCGAATGAGATCTCCACCGAGTTTGCGCCGCAACGCTTTGACGTGAGAATCGACCGTCCTGCTACTGGCCGAATCGTCCCAGCCCCACAGTTCCGACAGCAGGGTTTCACGCGAGACCGCGGTGCGCGGCCGCGCGGCCAGATAGGCGAGGATGTCGAATTCCGTTCTGGTCAAATGGATGTCGCCGGAGGGACTGGTCACGCGTCGTTCCCGGTGGTCGATCTGCACGTCACCGATTCGAACTGCCTGTGGTTCGACGGCCACCGCACGCTCGGCACGCCGAACCAGGGCGTGTACGCGAGCGACCAGCTCGCGCATACTGAACGGCTTGCCCAGATAGTCGTCCGCGCCGACGCCCAGGCCGACGAGCATGTCCGTCTCGTCGGACTTGGCCGTCAACATCAACACCGGCACCGGGCGGGCCGCCTGAATCCGGCGGCACACTTCGAGCCCGTCGAACCCGGGCAGCATCAGATCGAGCACCACCACGTCGGGATCGATCCGGGCGCACGCGTCGACGGCGGACGGGCCGTCGGCGGCCGTGACGACCTCGTACCCTTCGCCGCGCAGCCGGGCCGCAACGGCCTCGGAGATCGTGGGCTCGTCGTCGACGACGAGAACTGTGCGGCTCATGAGAATCGACCCTAGAGGGCGCACGTGGAGGAGCCCGTCGGGAAATGTGGAGGTTCGGTGAAGGTTCGAGCAGCTCGTTTCCCGTCGCGGGGCCAGGCGGACTCGGTGGCGCGCTGAAGTTAGGGTCGGCTACCCTTCCCGGTGTTAGCCAACCCTTACGAAAGGCGTCTCGATGCTCATCCGACCTCTTCACCGCACCTGGGCGGTGTGCGCGATCGCGCTGACCACCGCGGGAATGCTGACTGCGTGCTCGAGTTCCGCCGACGAGGCACCGCCGACGGCCGGTGGCGCGTCCGTTTCGGCGGCGTTCCCGGTGACGATCGAGCACGCGTTCGGTGAGACCGTAGTCCCGGACGAGCCCACTCGCGTCGTGGTGGCCGGGTACACCGAGCAGGACACGGTCCTGGCACTCGGCGTGATACCCGTCGGGGTCACCGAGTGGTACGGCAACCAGCCGTACGCCACCTGGCCGTGGGCCCAGGCAGCGTTGGGCGACGCACAGCCCGAGGTGCTCTCGAACGACGACGGATTCGAGACGGAGAAGATCGCCGCACTCGAGCCCGATCTGATCATCGCCACCAACGCGGGTCTCACGGCGGAGAGCTACAGCATGCTCAGCGACATCGCGCCGACGCTCGCACAGTCCGACGCATCGACTGCCTACTTCGAACCCTGGGACATCCAGGCCGAGAAGATCGGCCGTGCACTCGGAAAGAAGTCCGAGATCGACGCATTGATCGAGGGCGTGAACCAGAAGTTCGTCGACGCTGCGGGCGCGCACCCCGAATTCGCCGGCAAGAAGGCGATCTTCCTCCAGAACGCGTTCTACGAGGGCAAGGCGATCGCGTACCAGGACGGGTTGAGCACGGACTTCCTGACGAAACTGGGCTTCGTCATCCCGGATGACATCGACGCGTACGTGCCTGCCGACGGCAGTGCGCAGGCGAGCATCCCGCTGGAGAACCTGTCGGTTCTGAACGCGGCCGACGTGTTGATCTGGGGAACCGAGGAGCCCGGCGACCGCGCACAGTTGGAGAAGGAAGCGGTGTACAACGCACTCGAGCCGGTGAAGGACGGCAACCTCGTGTTCACCGACGGTGTGACGGCAGGAGCGATCTACTTCACCAGCGTGCTCAGCCTGCCGTACGTGATCGACAAGCTCACCCCGGCACTGACCGAAGCTCTCGGGGGAACTGCCGCGACCATCACCGGCTGATCCGGCGCGACTCTACGCAGCCGAACGCTTGTCCATCCACATGGCGGTGGCCAGAACACCGAGACCGGCCACCGCCAGGCCCGAGCCGACGGCGGCGGGTGCCGTATAGCCGAATCCGGCGGCGATCACGGCACCGCCGACTGCCGCTCCGATGGCGTTGGCCAGGTTGAACGCGGCATGGTTGAGCGATGCGGCGAGCGTCTGGGCGTCCTCGGCCACGTCCATCAACCTCGTCTGCAGACCGGGTACCACCGAGGAGCCGGACGCACCGATGAGGAACACCAGCAGTAGCGCGGTGATCGGGTTGTGTGCGGCCACGACGAACACCGCAAGGAACACGGCAGTTGCGGCCAGGCCGACGAAGGTGCCCTTGAGCTGGTAACGGTCGGCGAGCCATCCGCCCGCGTAGTTTCCGGCGACCATTCCCAGGCCGTAGATCATCAGGGCGACCGGGACGAGTGCGCGGGCCAGACCGGCGACGTCGGTCAGCGTCGACGCGATGTAGGTGTACACCGCGAACATGCCGCCGAATCCGACGATGCCCACGAACAGGGTCATCCACACCTGGCTGCGGCGCAGTGCGCCGAGCTCGGTGATGGGGCTGGTGGTCGGCATCGCGTCGAGTCGCGGCATCCAGAGAACGAGCGCGGCGACGGTGAGGGCACCGATGACGGCCACGAGAGTGAACGCACTGCGCCATCCCAGCGCCTGCCCGATCCAGGTCGCCACCGGTACGCCGACGACGTTGGCGACCGAGAGTCCCATCATCACCATCGCCACGGCCTTGGCTCGTTTGCCGGGTTCGGCGAGGTGGGCAGCCACCAGAGCCGCAACACCGAAGTACGCACCGTGCGGCAGACCCGCAACGAATCGCGAGGCCACCAGCTCGTCGAAGCTGGGCGCGAACACGGTGCCGAGGTTTCCGAGGGTGAAGGCCACCATCAGCGCCAACAGCAACATCCGGCGCGGAACGCGGGCAGCCAGGGCTGCGATGGTCGGGGCACCGACGACCACACCGAGGGCGTACGCGGAGATCATGTGGCCGGCCGAGGGCTCGGAGATCCCCATCGTCGTCGCGATGTCCGGCAACAGACCCATCGACGCGAACTCCGTGGTGCCGATTCCGAAGCCGCCGATGGACAGAGCCAGCATCGCGAGCTTGCGGCGGGTGGAGTGCGGTCGGTGACTGACACTCAGGCCACTCGACACCTTGCCGCGCGCAGCGCTGACTCGGGCAAGAGCGGAATCGGTGACAGTCACAGCAATACAACCTTCGTGTGGAGATCGGGGGCAGAGGAAGCGTCCTGGAGTCGAGCCTGTGAAAGAAGGCCGACCGAAGCAGGAACGTAGCTCCGGTCAATTGTCTTCCCGAAGGTGTCCCGTTTTCGCGTCTACGAGCGGTGATCGTCCTCACGCGAGCATCTGCTCGAGTTCCGGCCGAGCCCTTGTTCCGGTGATGTGCCGTCACCCGCTAGGATATTCGCCAGGTCATGAGTGCCAGCATCGAGCCCCGGCTTGCTGGCCGGCAACCCTCCAACCGCGGTGGGGTGCCCCGGGTGAACGACCAGGCCGATCCGGTATGCGAGTGCCGTATCGACAAGCGCGGGTCCGCAGGAAGCGGACCCACTGAACCTTCGGCCCCCAGGGTCCGAAGCCTGTCAGGAGGTTCTCTCATGTGTTGCTGTACCGATACGCCCCGTAGCGCTCGACTTCTCGAGCTTCATTCGACATTCGAATCGTCTTAGACGGACTCGTCCAAAGAAAACGGAGTATCACCAGCCATGACCGATTCCACCCCCGACGTCGTCGACGCCACCGGAGCCCCCACCGAGGATCCGTTCACCGATCCTGCCGCCGACTGGAGCTTCGAGACCAAGCAGATCCACTCGGGCCAGACCCCGGACGGCACCACCAAGGCTCGTGCGTTGCCGATCTACCAGACCACCTCGTACACGTTCGACAACACCGATCACGCAGCTGCCCTGTTCGGCCTGGCAGAACCCGGCAACATCTACACCCGCATCATCAACCCGACGCAGGATGTCGTCGAGCAGCGCATCGCCGCCCTCGAAGGTGGAGTCGCGGCGTTGTTGCTCGCATCGGGTCAAGCCGCCGAGACGTTCGCGATCCTCAATCTCGCGGAGGCAGGCGACCACATCGTGTCGAGCCCGCGGCTCTACGGCGGCACGTACAACCTGTTCCACTACACGCTCCCCAAGCTGGGCATCACCGTCTCGTTCGTCGACGATCCCGACGATCTCGAGCAGTGGCGTGCCGCGATCACTCCGTCGACCAAGGCGTTCTACGGCGAGTCGATCTCGAACCCGAAGAACGACATTCTCGACATCCCGGGGATCTCGGCCGTGGCCCACGAGAACGGCATCCCGCTGATCGTGGACAACACGGTGGCGACGCCGTACCTGCTGCAGCCGTTGAAGCACGGGGCCGACATCGTGGTGCACTCCGCGACGAAGTATCTCGGCGGCCACGGAACGGCGATCGCGGGCGTCATCGTGGACGGCGGGACGTTCGATTGGACGCAGGGCCGTCATCCCAACTTCACCACCGCGGATCCGAGCTACCACGGCGTCGTGTTCGCCGATCTCGGTGCGCCCGCATTCGCGCTGAAGGCACGCGTTCAACTGTTGCGCGACATCGGTGCTGCGGTCTCTCCGTTCAACGCCTTCCTCATCAGCCAGGGCCTGGAAACGTTGAGCCTTCGGATCGAGCGGCACGTGGCGAACGCACAGAAGGTTGCCGCCTTCCTCGCCGGTCGCGACGACGTCGTCTCGATCAACTACGCCGGACTCGAGTCCTCGCCGTGGTACCAGCGCGGGCAGGAGTTGTTGCCGAAGGGGCAGGGCGCGATCATCGCGTTCGAGCTGAAGGGAGGCGTTGACGCGGGCAAGAAGTTCGTCAACGCACTCACTCTCCACAGCCACGTCGCTAACATCGGAGACGTGCGTTCACTCGTCATCCATCCCGCTTCCACCACCCATTCCCAGCTGACTCCGGAAGAGCAGCTGGCGTCGGGTGTCACTCCCGGCCTGGTGCGTCTCGCCGTGGGCATCGAGGGAATCGACGACATCATCGCCGACCTCGAGGTCGGATTCAGCGCGGCGGCATCTTGAGCCACAGCTGCGACACAGGCGTTCGTCCGGAGGCGGTACTTCCGTCTCCGGACGGGCGGTTGGGAACCATCGACATCGGTGGTCTGGATCTCGAGAACGGCTCTCGAATCCCTCAGGTCACCGTCGCGGTGCAGCGCTGGGGCGAACTCGCCACCGACCGCAGCAACGTCGTGCTCGTCGAGCACGCCCTGACCGGGGACTCGCATGTATCCGGTCCGCCGGATGCCGATCACGCTCTGCCCGGTTGGTGGAACGGAATGGTCGGTCCCGGCTGCCCTATCGACACCGACGAGTGGTGCGTCGTGGCGACGAACGTGCTCGGCGGCTGCGGCGGGACCACGGGCCCGAGCAGCATTTCTCCCGACGGCATGCCGTACGGATCTCGCTTCCCGGACATCTCCATCCGTGATCAGGTCGCTGCCGAGGCGGCCGTGGCCGACGTACTGGGAATCGAGCGGTTCGCAGCCGTCGTCGGCGGCTCGATGGGCGGGATGCGCACCCTCGAATGGATCGTGGGCCATCCCGACCGAGTGGCGGCCGCCTTGGTCCTGGCAGTCGGCGCCAGGGCAACTGCCGACCAGATCGGTACCCAGACGACACAGATCGCCGCGATCAAGGCCGATCCAGGGTGGCTCGGCGGCAACTACCACGACACCGGCACCTCGCCGACCGCCGGACTCGGCATCGCGCGACGCATCGCGCACCTGACGTACCGGACCGAGAGCGAACTTGACAACAGGTTCGGGAACACACCGCAGAACGACGAAGACCCGTGGGCCGGCGGCAGATACTCCGCACAGAGCTACCTGGAGCATCAGGCTGCCAAACTCGTCAACCGGTTCGACGCGGCGACGTACGTACTGCTCAGTGAGGCAATGAACCGTCACGATGTGGGCCGTGGCCGCGGCGGAGTGGCCGAAGCTCTTGCGTCCACGCCGGTTCCGACGATCGTCGGCGGAGTCGACTCCGATCGCCTGTATCCGCTTCGCCTGCAGAAGGAGATCGCTCGCGAACTCCCGCAGTGCCGCGGACTCGAAGTGATCCAGTCTCGCGACGGACACGACGGCTTCCTCACCGAGGCCGATTCGGTGGCGAAGCTGCTCGCCGAGACGATGGAGCTGGCCCGCCTCGGACGGCGCTGACACCGCCGGACAAGGTCAGTCGGTCCCCAGCGGATCGATCGACAGCGACAGAAAGACGATCGCTCCGCCGACGCAGCCCAGCGCCAGCACATCGAACACACGACTGCGCACTTGCAATGTGCCGACTCGTGTTTCGGGCAGGCACAGCCGCAGGACGGCCGCCAGCAGTGCGGCGCATCCGAAGATGAATGCGCCGCGCCGCCAGCGATCGGCCAGCACCAGAATCAGCGCGGCGAGGACGACGACCGAGACTGCGACGATCGGTAGATTGCGCGTGACTGC
Organism: Rhodococcus sp. 05-339-2; assembly: GCF_002258965.1. Taxonomy (NCBI): domain Bacteria; kingdom Bacillati; phylum Actinomycetota; class Actinomycetes; order Mycobacteriales; family Nocardiaceae; genus Rhodococcus; species Rhodococcus sp. 05-339-2. Next base: position 291,140 of record NZ_NOYW01000020.1, on the reverse strand, counting down.
AGCGCGAAATCCTGTGTCGAGCTCCCGCCGCGCATCCTCTGGATGGTTCACGTCCGGTTCGCTCAGCTCTCGGCAGCGACGCGCTCGGCGCGCTCGACGACGTTGGTGAGCAGGAAGGCCCGGGTCAGCGGGCCGACGCCGCCGGGGTTGGGCGACAGGAATCCGGCCACCTCCGCGACATCGCCTGCAACGTCGCCGCGCAGTCCGTCCTCGGTGCGGGTGACCCCGACGTCGAGCACCGCAGCACCCGCCTTGACCATGTCCGCAGTGATCAACCCGGGCACTCCGGCAGCAGCGATGACGATGTCCGCGCGTGAGACCTCGGCGGCCAGATCACGAGTTCCTGTGTGGCACAACGTCACTGTTGCGTTCTCGGAACGCCTCGTGAGCAACAGGCCGATGGGTCGCCCCACCGTCACTCCGCGGCCGATGACCACCGCGTGCGCACCGTCGAGAGCAACGTCGTATCGGCGCAGCAGGTGCACGATCCCGCGAGGTGTACACGGCAGTGCGGCATCCTTGCCCAGTACCAGCCGTCCGAGATTGATCGGGTGCAGACCGTCGGCGTCCTTGTCCGGATCGATTCGCTCGAGCGCAGCGTTCTCGTCGAGATGCTTCGGCAAGGGCAGCTGGACGATGTAGCCGGTGCATTCGGGGTTGGCATTGAGTTCGTCGATGACGGCTTCGAGATCTGCCTGGGTGATGTCCGCGGGCAGATCGCGACGAATCGAGGTGATGCCGACCTTGGCGCAGTCGTTGTGCTTGCCCCGGACGTACGCGGCCGAACCCGGATCATCGCCCACCAGCACGGTCGCCAGACCTGGGGTGATGCCCTTCTCACGCAGCGTTGCCACGCGGGCGGTGAGATCGACGAATATCTCGTCACGGGTCGCTTTGCCATCGAGAATCGTTGCAGTCACCCGGTCATTGTTCCAGGTTCGGCGTCAGCAGCGGCGCACCGGTCCGATCACCACCGTCAACCCTCGACGACGAGCCCATGAGCTGCCGCATAGGCCACCGCCTGCATCAGTTCGATCTTCGCGTTGCGCACGCTCGCGCTCACCCACAGCGATGCGTCGGCAACGGCTCCACGAAGATCCGCCTCGTCGAACTTCGCATCGATTGCCCGGGCACCCGAGAAATCGACCGAGCGCACGGTTGCCTTCCGGAAGTCTGCGGACACGAGGTTCGCTTCCCGCATCCGGCACCCCGTCAGATCGAGGCCGCGAAGGTCCGCGTTGCCCAGCGATGCGAGGGTGAAGTCGACTTCGTCGTAGGTCGCTGGACGCATGCGACTGTCGACGAACACGGAGCCCATCATGGTCGAATGGCGAAAAGTGCTGTGCTGCAGATTGGTCCGAGTGAAAGTGCACGATCGAAATGCAGAGTTCGTATGAACCGATTCGGTCAGGTCGGTACCGGTGAAGTCGCATTCGGTGAACACCACCGACTCGGTTCGGACGCCGCTCATGTCCGCGTCGCGAAAGATACATCGAACGAACTGCCTACCGGTCCACTCCTGCCCGTCGAGCCGCGTGTCGGAAAAATCCTCACCGATCGTCTGTTCGTCGTCCACCTGCCCCATACTTCCCGGGCTCGTGATGGCAGAGTGAACCGGGTGTTTCGACTCATGTTCTTCGAGCCCCGCATTCCACAGAACACCGGCAACGCAATACGCCTGGTCGCCGGGACCGGCTGCGAACTGCATCTGGTGGGCCCGCTCGGCTTCGACATGTCCGAGCCGAAACTCAAGCGGGCAGGCTTGGATTACCACGATCTGGCCTCGGTGACGGTGCACGCGGACCTGCCCTCGGCCTGGTCGGCGCTCGCACCGACTCGCGTGTTCGCCTACACCGCCCACGCTTCCCGGTCCTACGCCGACGTCGCGTACGAACCAGGCGACGTCCTCCTGTTCGGACCGGAACCCACAGGATTGCCCGACGACGTCCTGGACGACCCACACGTGACCGATCGACTCCGTATTCCGATGATTCCGGGCCGCCGATCGTTGAATCTGGCGAACGCGGCAGCAGTGACGATGTACGAGGCATGGCGCCAGCACGGGTACGAAGGCAGCGTCTGACGGGTTTGCGTTCGAGCGCGCTCGAAGTCATAGCGTGCGTTTCATGACACAGGCACCCCCAACACCACGACCTACTCGCACCTGGCTCATCACCGGGGCATCCTCCGGTTTGGGTCGAGCACTGGCCGAAGCCGCACTGGCGGCTGGCGACACCGTGGTCGCGGCGATGCGTCGACCCGAACGCGTCGACGAACTACTCGCCGAACACCCGGAATCGATACTGCCCATCGCCTTCGACGTCCGAGACACCGCGTCCGCGGCAGCCGTCGTCGAGGCCTCGATCGACCGGTTCGGACGTATCGACGTTCTGGTCAACAACGGTGGCGTCGGACAGATCGGTGCTGCCGAGGAGATCGACGACGCTCGGCTGCGCGACATGCTCGAACAACATGTGGTCGGTCCCGCCGCTCTCACGCGCGCAGTGCTGCCGGGAATGCGTGCACAGGGAAGCGGAACGATCGTGCAGATGAGTAGCCAGGGTGGCCGCATCTCCTTCCCCGGAGCCGGTTCCTATTCGGCTGGAAAGTTCGCGCTGGAGGGTTGGTCGGAGGCGCTGGCCGGCGAGGTCGCACCGTTCGGGATTCGAGTTCTGATCGTCGAGCCGAGCCGCTTCAGGACCGGTTTCAACAATGCCGATGTGCTCGAACGCGCTATTTCCACGGACGTGTACGCCGACGCTCTCGGCGCGATGAGAACCGACATGCTCGCTGCGAGCGGACAGCAGGAAGGAGATCCGCACCGCGCGGCTCGAATCATCCGTGACCTAATCGAGGCCGACTCCGCTCCCCTGCGCATTCCGCTGGGACGCGAGGCGGTCCGACGGTTGCGCGAGTCCTACCGCCGAGAGCTCGCATCGCTCGAGACCAACGCCGAACTGTCCTCGAGCGCGGACTTCCCGGGTGTGCCCGAATCCGTCCGCCCGGTCTGACGGCACCGGCAGGACTATCTTCTGTACTCATGGCGACGACGGATTTGATGAACAGGGCGCTGGCAGCCGTGGCGGACTCGGACGCACCGTTGACCGTCGAACTGCTGCACGAACTGATCGAACCTGGCGAGCTCTCCGAACCACTCGGCATCGCCGAGGTAGCCGAGCTCCTCGACATCTCCGCGCACACACTGCGGTACTACGAACGCTGCGGCCTGATCGAGGTTGCCCGCGACGGCCTCGATCATCGACGATACGACGCCGCCGCCGTGCGCAGGCTCGTGTTCCTCACCCGTATGCGGTTGTCCGGGATGCCGATGCGCGACCTCCAGCACTACGTCGAACTCGTCGACGGCGGGGAACACACCGTTCCGGAACGACTCGACATGCTGGTCGAGCATCGAGACACCGTCCGACGGCGTATTCGAGAACTGCAACTCTCGCTCGTGGCCACCGAATACAAGATCGCGACGTACGGCGGCGCCACCGGTCCATGAGTTTCGCGAGGTCAGCTTCTCGACCGTCGCCGAAACCGGACCAGTCCGTACACGGCAGCTGCGATGGCGACCAGGACGGCCAGCCATGGCAGCGCAGCACCGATCAGCAACACTCCCCCGCCGACGGCCGCGGTCAACGAGTGCCACCCCGACACGACCGCGTCCCAGAAATTGCTCGGCGCGGCCGGATCGACACCCTTCTCGGACGCGAAATCAATTGTGAGCGTCGACAAATCGATCTGGTCCGCCAGGTAGTTCTTCTGTGATACCAAACTGTCGAGCTCGCCCTGACGGCTCGAGAGTGCCGATTCCGCCTCGATGAGATCGGCAGTGTTCGACGCGGCCGCGATCAGCGCACGCAAGCGATCCACCTAGGCCTAGAGTGCGGAAATCCGCGCATCGAGATCCTGGTACTGCATGGTGACGTCGTCCCGCGTGACGGACAGGCTCGTCACCTCGCCCAGGTTTCGGATCGCGTCGACTGTGGCGTCGAGTTCGTCGGCCGGAATGCGTTCCGTCAGAGAGCTACTCGCGGTGGTGTCGTCGGTCTCGGGGGACTCGGTGCGGTTGTCGATTCGCCCGCCCGCAGTTGTCACCGTCTCGGCCGCGCTGCGTCCAGCGGCGATCGGATCTTCGGCAACGATCGACAGTTGCCCGGTAACGATTTCCTTGCGATCGGCGGGCACCGGCGCTTGCCGCCGCGCTGCGCCCCCTGCCGACTCGGGCGCGAGCGCCAGCCCAGGTGCGGATACCGAACTATCAAGCGGTGGAGCCGAATTCGATGGATCAGACGTAGCGCAGGAGAGCGTTGTGAACGCACACCCAGCGGCCACGAGGGCTCAGGCCAGAGTACGCAGAACCGGACTTCTACGACGATTCATTCCCGGATGCTAGCGGCACCGTTACACAAACCGCAGCAGCTTGCTGCCGTGAACGACTCGAGCGGGGTACCGTGTGCCGCACCGACCCGTTTCGCTCGTGAAGGAGCTTTCTGTTGTTCTCTGTTTCCCTGCCCCGTCTCGCTTCCCCTACCTCCTCCTCCACGCGCACGTCGAGTCGGTTCGGTAGCCGAATTGCCCGCACCGCAGCAATATTCGCCCTCGGCTCAGGAATGGCGACCGCAGCCCTGGTGGGCGCCGGCACCGCGTCGGCCGCACCCGTCAACTGCGTGTCTCCGCCCTCGGCCAACGACATCCAGGTCGCCGACACCGCGAGCTGCGGAGCCACCTCGAACGGCACCGGCCGGGCTACTGCCGGCGCTGCCGACAGCGGCACCGCGGTCAGCGTCAACGACGGCCCCGGCGCGACGACCACCTATGCCAACGGATACGGCGTCGCACTGGGAGCAAGCAAGAATGCGGGAACGGCGTATGCACTGGCGCTCGGCGGCGGCATCGCTCACTCGTGGGCCGACGCCGGCCAGACGACTCTCGCAGTCGCCGGGTGGGGATCCGGTGCCACGTCCGAGGCTCAGGGCGTCGATTGCGTCGGCCCTCTGTCGCTGGCACTGAACCTCACGAGCGGTCAGTTCTGCGTTCTCGGTAGCTGACACCGCAGAGGCACGATTTCGAACCGGTCGAACGGAGCCGATTACCCAGCAGTCACTGCTCGAGGTAATCGGCTCCGCCGACATACACGGTGTGACCGGACTTCTCGATCGGCATGACGGAAGCGTCCACCACAGCCGCCGCGAATTCGGCAACCGTGGGAAGCGCACCCTGTGCGGTGCGAGCGGCCACTGCATCAGGGTTTCGGCGCCCCAGGAGAGTCACCACGATGGTGCCTTCGATCATGTCGCCGGACACCACAACCAATTCGATGCCACGAGAATCCAATTCGGGAATCATCCCACGTAGAGCGTCCTCGCCTGCTCGCTTGCTCTCGGCAATGGGCTCGTACTCCACGGGGACCGGCTTCCTGCCGTGAAAATGCGCCTGATGACTGGTGAGAAAGACGATGCGTGAGCCGGGTTCCATGCGTTCGGCTGCGGCGCGAGCCATCGCCAGCTGAGCATCGCGGTTGATACTCATCGCGTAACCGGGATCGGCACCGAGCTCGAGCCCACCGGACGCGTTGAGCACCAGTACGTCGAGAGCGCCGAATTCGGCAGCAACCGACGCGAGCATCGCATCGATTGCCGCCGAGTCGGTCACGTCGGCTTTGATAGCCAGCGCTCGGCCCCCGCTCTTCTCGATCGCTCGCACCACACCGTCGGCTCGGCGCTTCTTCTCTCGATAGTTCACGGCAACCATCGCCCCCGCCGCACCCAACTGAACCGCGGTCTCCGCTCCGATGCCACGAGACGCACCGGTGATCAGCACCGATTTCCCTGCCACACGCTGCGTCATCGCCACTCTCCCTTTGCTTCGATTTTCGAATTGCTTCGATTTTCGAACCACTATGATCAAACGCGATGGAAATGGCAAGCGAATCCCGCCGATCGATGACGGCCGTCCTCGACCTCCTGGGGCAGCGCTGGAACATGCGCATTCTGTGGGAACTACGTGGCGGCCCACTCGGGTTCCTCGAACTACGACGACGCACCGACGACATCTCGTCCAGCGTTCTCGCCACCCGACTGCGCACGCTCGTCGATGCGCGAGTGCTGCTCAAGGACTCGGACGGGTCCTATCGCCTGACCGAACTCGGCGACGAGTTGGGGCCGGCACTCGAACCTCTCTGGCTGTGGGCGCAGCGCTGGAACGAGGGCAGACACACCGACGATCACCGCCCCTGAACAGCAGAATCAGCTCGATCGACGTCTCCGATCCTCGGCAGCGTCGGGGCCGACGCCGGGAGCAGAACACGATCGAAGGTCGCGTGCGCCGAACATCGAGTGGATCTGCGCGGCCTGCAGAATCGTCGTCGCTCGCCGACCGGCATACTCGAATGATGAGCGATACACGTGCAGCCACTCGCCCCAAGGCGCTGTCGTTGCACGGCCGCATCAGAGTGTTGACGATGAGCGTGGCAGCCCTGGCAGTCGCAGTGAGTGCTCTCGCGATCTATCTCGTCGCAGAACAGGCCCTCCGCTCACAGATCGTGGACCGCGTCGAACGCAACAGCGACGCTCTCATTGCCAGCGCCGCATCCGGCGTTCCGGCGGGTCTCTTCGGCTTCGGTATAGAAGACACCGAAGGCACCGCGGTGAAAGCAGCGCTGGTGACGCCCGACGGCACGTTGGTGACGTCGACGACTGGCACCGAGCCCTTCACCAATTCCGACGGAGTTCTGGACGACGCGGAGAAATCTGTCGTGGACGGCACCGTCGAGCAGTCGCTGCGCGAGGTACGAGGCTATTACCTGTCGGCAGCACGCACCGGCTCCGGCGGAACGATCATGGTGGCCGAGTCGCTCAATGAAGCGTCACCCTTGCTGGCCAAGCTCACACTCGCACTCGTCATCGTCGGAGCATTTCTCGTCGCGCTGGCCGGCGTCGCCGGTGCAGCCGTGGCCCGTACCGGCCTCAGGCCGGTACGCCGACTTCGCGCGGGCACCGAACGTGTGGCCAGGACCGGGGACTTCGAGCCCATCGATGTCAACGGTGACGACGAACTGGCTTCACTGGCCAACAGCTTCAACGAGATGTTGGCGTCCCTGTCTCGTTCGCGAGCACGACAGGGGCAACTGATCGTCGACGCAGGAGCCGAACTGATGGAGCCCCTGACGGCACTGCGTACGAACATCGACCTACTGATGTCGCTCGACGGGCCCGACGCACCGTCGATCTCCGAAGACCAGCAGGACCGACTGCGCGTCGAGGTCATCGCTCAGATGGACGTCATCATCGGATTGGTGCACGATCTCGTCGATCACGCCAGGGAGCCCGCGCCGACACCCCAGTGAGGACCTTCGAGTCGATCAGGACGAGAGCCGCACCCCGGTGAGCTGTTCGGACACCTCCCAGAGTCGGCGTGCATCGTCCATGCTGCGCATCGGCTTCCACATGCCGACCTCGGTCGGTGGCCCGCCGATGACTCGTTTCGGGCCGAAGAACTGATCCCCACCCGCGTCTCCACCCGCGGCTGCGACCAATCCCGGCCGTGCTGCACTGTCCACCGTGCCCGCGATGCCGACGCGGGCAAGAACGCCGATCAATCGGCGTCCTGCCGAATCTTTCGGGCGCCCCAATTCCGGTTGTGCCGCAAGCAGATTGGTCGGCGAAACTCCGGGGTGAGCGATGTTGCTGGTGATTCCCCAGCCGCCGGCCCTGCTGCGCGCCTCGAGTTCGCGTGCAAACAGAGCCACCGCGAGCTTCGATTGACCGTAGGCCTTCATGACATCGTACGAACGCTCCCAGTTGAGATCGTCCCAATTGATGGTCGCCGACCGTGCCGCAATGCTCGTCTGATGGGTGACTCTCGCATCACCTTTGCGCAGCAGCGGCAACAGACCGAGGGTGAGCGCGAAGTGGCCGAGGTGATTGGTGCCGAACTGCAGCTCGAAACCATCCTGGGTGACCTGGCGTGCAGGTGGCTGCATGACACCGGCGTTGTTGACGAGTATGTCGATCGCCCGTCCATCGGACGAGAAATCGTTCACCAGAGCGGAAACGGATTCCAACGACGACAGATCCAGCGCCCGAATGGTGACCTTCGCCCCCGGTACGGCGGCTCGGATCGATTCGGCGGCCCGCTCCCCCTTGGTGGCCGAGCGCACCGGCATCACGACCTCGGCACCGGAGCGGGCGAGCTGCGTGGCGATGACCGTTCCGATCCCGTCGCTCGCTCCCGTGACGACGGCCACCTTGCCCGTCAGATCGCGAAGGGATGTGTGTGCTGTTCGGCTCATGACAAGCTCCTGTGTCGGTGTTGATCGTGTGGATTCGACCTGCAAAACCCATGTTCGACGATCGCCGCGGGCTCATCCAGGACTTGCCGATCCACTGATACGACCGCCACCGTCGAATCGCGTCAGGACAGCACCTGAGTTCCCACCACCGCGAGCAGTTCCAACTTGGCGTAGCTCTCGCTGCCGGGCACTGCCGTGTACACCAGCAGTCGATGCGCCTGCTCGGGGTCCAGCAGTGTCTGGCAGTTCAGTTGCAGCAGGCCGACCGTCGGGTGCAGAAACCGCTTCGACTCGGGTGGGTGCACTCCCACTTCGCGCTTCGCCCACAGGGTTCGAAACTCCTCGCTGACCTCGAGCAATTCTGCGGACAGGTGCGCAGCTCTCGAGTCGGGTCCGCGAAGAGTGACGATCTCGCGCAGCCCCGACGCGTACACCCGAGACAGCACCGCACGCTCTTCGGGCGGGTACGACTGCCGGGCCTCGGGGTCGGTGAACCATCGGTATCCCAGGCTCCGGTTCGGCCCGGTGCGCAGCGACGCATCACCTGTCAGTGCCGCACCCAGCGGCGTCTGACGCAGCGTCTCTCCGATTTCGGACACGATCTCGGCGGGCGTGTCGTTCAGGCGGTCCAGAATTCGGAGCATTCCCGGGCTGACGTGCTCGCTCGACGAACCGCGGGCGGGAGGATTGTGCCCGGCCAATCGAAACACGTGATCACGCTCACCGAGCGACAGATGCAGTCCCTGCGCGATCGAGGCGATCATCTGCGCCGACGGAGCGGGTCCGGTAGCACGTTCGAGTCGTGCGTAGTAGTCGGTCGACATGTGGCACAGCTCGGCCACCTCTTCGCGGCGTAGGCCCTGAGTCCGTCTGCGCTGCCCTCGCGGCAGCCCGACGTCCTCGGGTTGCAGAGATTCGCGCCGCTGCCGGAGAAACACTGCCAATTCCGATCGATCGATCACCGCGGATCCCCTTCCGGTCGAACGCGGTTGCCTCTGCCGCAATTGTGCCCTCTCCGCGATGGCTATTGTTCAACGATGAGCGCTCCCCTGACCATCGTCACCGGTGGAAGTCGCGGAATCGGTGCCGCCGTATCCCGACGGCTGGTGGCCGACGGGCACGATGTGGTGATCGGCTATCGCTCCGACGCCGCCGCCGCGGAAGGGTTGGCCGCCGAGCTGTCGGCATCCGGCCGAACCGTGATCGCCGTACGCGCCGACACCACCGACGAGCAGGCGGTGATCGATCTGTTCGGTGCCGCCGGCGAGATCGGGGCTGTCACCGGTCTGGTCAACAACGCCGGTTCGGCACGCGCAGTCGGGCTGCTGGTCGACAACGACATCGAGACCATCAGAGCAGACCTCGACGTCAACCTGGTCGGTGTGCTCACCTGCTGCAAGTACGCGATCGCGGCGATGGTCGAATCGGGTGGCTCGATCGTCAACATCTCCTCAGCTGCCGCGACTTTGGGCAGCCCCGGCATGTACGTCCACTACGCGGCGGCGAAGGCCGCCGTCGACACGCTGACAGTCGGTCTGGCGAAAGAAGTTGCTGCGCAGAACATTCGCGTCAACGCGGTGGCACCGGGCATCATCGAGACCGACTTCCATCGCGATCGACAGCGACCACAGAAGATGGCGTCGAGCATTCCCCTCGGCCGCCCCGGTGCGCCGGACGAGATCGCCGGAGCGGTGTCCTGGTTGCTCTCCGATGATGCGCAATACGCGACCGGAACCGTCGTCAGGGTGGCCGGCGGAATGTGAGTACTTCGAACGTGACTACCGAGGGGCGATGCGATGCAGCTCCACGTTCGTCAGCGCACCGTCCTCGGCTGTGGCGGTCATGTACGTACAGTACGGTTGGCGGCGCCGATCCGTCGGTGACCCGGGGTTGAGCAGCCGAAGACCGTTGTCCGCGAACGTGTCCCACGGGATGTGACTGTGGCCGAACACGAGCACGTCCGTCTCCGGGTACGCCGCGGCCATGCGTCGTTCACGTCCCGTCGCAGCTCCGGTCTCGTGGATCACGGTGAACCGAACCCCGCCGAGCACGACGTCGGCGCGTTCGGGCATCAGCGCGCGCAACTCGTCACCGTCGTTGTTCCCCCAGCACGCGACCAGACGACGCGAACGCCGTGACAGCTCCTCGAACGATGCGAGGTCCACCCAATCACCGGCATGGATCACGACATCCGCGTCGTCGACGGCCGCCCACACCTCGTCGGGCAGGTCGCGTGCACGCTTCGGGAGATGAGTGTCGGCGATCAGCAGCAACTTCACCCCTCGATTGTGCACGCCGCCCTTCATCGGAAGTCCCTCGATCTGGACGCAACTCGTAAATCCATCAGTTGCAGATGATCGGCAACCACGGTCACCGCACCCTCGGCGTTCTGTACCTTGCCGCGAATCAGCAACGCCGGAGCCGTGATTGCCAACTTGCGGTACTTGGCCCACAACCCGACCGAGCACACCACGTTGACCATGCCGGTCTCGTCCTCGAGGTTGATGAACGTGACGCCTCCGGCCGTGGCCGGCCGCTGGCGATGCGTCACCGCTCCGCCGACGAGCACTCTGTCTCCGTCGGGGATCTGCAGCAGTCGATTCGCGGGAACCACGCCGAGCGAATCGAGCCGATCTCGAAAGAACTGGGTGGGATAGGAATCCGGTGACACACCGGTTGCCCAGACGTCGGCCGACGCCAGATCGAGGTCCGTCATGCCGGGTAACGCAGGCGCTTTCGTCGACGCTCCGATGCCGGGGAGCAGACCGGGCCGCTCCCCCGCCGCAGCACCCGCAGCCCACAGTGCCTCTCGACGGGTGATGCCGAAACACCCGAGTGCGCCTGCCGTTGCCAGCGCTTCCGCCTGCGCCACCGACAGTTCGACGCGTCCCGTCAGGTCCAGGAACGAGGTGTACGGCCCATGTGCGTCTCGCGCGTCGACGATCTTCTGAGCCAGAGCAGTACCGATGAACTTCACGTCCGCCAACCCCATCCGAATCTCGAGGCCGTTTCCCTCCAGGTTCGCATGACCGAGACTGGCATTGACGTCGGCACCGTGGACCAGCACGCCGTGTCGCCTGGCGTCGGCGACCAGAGATTGCGGTGAATAGAAACCCATCGGCTGGGCGCGCAGCAGTCCGGCACAGAACGCCGCCGGGTGATGCAGCTTGAACCAGGAGGAGTAGAACACCAGTGAGGCGAAGCTCTGCGAATGGCTCTCGGGAAAGCCGAAATTGGCGAAGGCCGACAGCTTCTCGTAGATTCGGTCGGCAGCTGTACCGGTGATGCCGTGCAGGTCGCGCATCCCGTCGTAGAACCGCCCCCTCAGCAGTTCCATCTTCTCCGGTGACCGTTTCGATCCCATGGCGCGGCGTAGTTGATCGGCGTCGGCGGCACTGAAACCCGCAACATCGATGGCCATCTGCATCAGCTGTTCCTGGAACAGCGGCACACCGAGTGTTCGATCGAGCGCCTTCTTCAGCGACGGATGCTCGAAGATCACCGGCTCGAGTCCGTTGCGGCGCTTGATGTACGGGTGCACCGAACCACCCTGGATCGGACCGGGACGGATCAGAGCGACCTCGACCACCAGATCGTAGAAGTTGCGCGGCTTCAGACGCGGCAGAGTGGCCATCTGCGCGCGGGACTCGACCTGGAACACCCCCACCGAATCGGCTCGCTGGAGCATCTCGTACACCTCGGGCTCGGACAGATCGATCGAGGCGAGTTCGATGTCGATCCCCTTGTGCTCGGCGATCAGGTCCATCATGTAGTGCAGCGCCGAGAGCATACCGAGTCCGAGCATGTCGAACTTCACCAAACCCACTGCGGCACAGTCATCCTTGTCCCACTGGAGTACACTACGGTTCTCCATCGTCGCCCATTCCACCGGGCAGACGTCGGCGATCGGACGATCACAGATCACCATGCCGCCGGAGTGAATGCCGAGGTGACGTGGGAAGCCCTCGATCTGACGGGCCAGGTCGAGAACGGAGTCGGGAATTCCGTCGCCGTCCTGATCACCGATTCCGGACCAGCGGGTGATCTGCTTGCTCCACGCGTCCTGTTGTCCCTGCGAAAAGCCGAGCGCACGCGCCATGTCTCGTACCGACGACTTGCCGCGGTAGGTGATGACGTTGGCCACCTGGGCGGCATGAGTGCGGCCGTACTTGGCGTAGACGTGCTGGATCGCCTCTTCTCGACGATCGGATTCGATGTCGATGTCGATGTCGGGCGGCCCGTCGCGCTCGGGTGCCAGGAACCGCTCGAACAGCAGCTTGTTCGCCACCGGATCGACGTTGGTGATGCCGATCGCGAAGCAGACAGCCGAGTTGGCCGCCGAACCCCTTCCCTGACAGAGGATGTCGTGAGTCTTGCAGAAGTGGACGATGTCGTGGACCACCAGGAAGTAGCCGGGGAATTCGAGCCTCTCGATGATGTCGAGCTCGTACTCGAGCTGCGAATAGGCGGCCGGGTTCGCCGACTGCGAGCCGTACCGACGGGCGGCTCCCTCGAACGTGAGTCGACGCAGATAGCTGATCTCGGTGTATCCGTCGGGCACATCGAACGGTGGCAGGCGCGGCGCGATCAGCTTCAGATCGAACGAACACTCACGACCGAGCTCGACGGCACCGCGCACCGCGCCCGGATAGTGACGGAACAGTTCGGCCATTTCCGCCCCGGACCGTAGATGTCCACCGCCGGTCGGTGCCAACCAACCGGCAGCCTCGTCCAAGCTGCTCCGTGCGCGCACAGCCGCCATCGCCATGGCCAATCTCCTGCTACGCGGACCGGCGTAGTGCGCGGCCGTGGTGGCGATCGTCGGAAGGCCGTACCGCTGCGCCAGAGTCGCGAGTGCGTCGTTGCGCTCGTCATCGTCTGCGACGCCGTGCCGGGTGAGTTCGACGGTGACACGATCGGATCCGAACCGGTCGACGAGTGTGCGCAGCGCGGCCTCTGCTGCCTCCGGACCACCACGCGAGAGCGCCTGGCGAACATGTCCCTTCCGGCAACCGGTGAGAATCTGCCAGTGACCGCCCGCCGATTCGGTGAGTTCGTCGATGTCGTACTGCGGCTTACCTTTGACCCCGCCCGCCAGGTGTGCAGCGGCGATCCGACGCGAGAGCCGGCGATACCCCTCCTGTCCGCGAGCGAGCACCAGTAGGTGGGTGCCGTCGGGATCGGTCTCTCCGGCTCGGGATCGATGGGTGTCCAACGAGAGTTCGGCACCGAACACGGTTCCGATACCGAGAGCTCTGGCTGCCTCGGCGAACCGCACGACCCCGTAGAAACCGTCGTGGTCGGTGATGGCGATGGACTCGAGGCCGAGGCGTACCGCTTCCTCGACCATCTCCTCGGGCTGCGAGGCACCGTCGAGAAAACTGAACGCCGAGTGCGCGTGCAATTCCGCGTAGGGAGTCACCGACACAGTGGGCTTGTCGATGGTGCGGTCGTAGACGTCCCTCTTTCGTGACCACGCCGGGCTGTCACCTCCGTCACCCTCGGCCACGGGCTTCGGGCGTCCGGACAGGACTCGTTCCATCTCCGACCACGTGGGTGGTCCGTCGTTCCATCCCATCGAGACCACCTTCCCTCACGTCGCCACCTCATCGAACACTTGTTCTAATGAGAACACGGGGGTCCGACACGGATCAACTAGAGTCGAATCGCCACTGACCCTTTTTCGCCGAATCCCTTTCACAGAGCCGGAGCACAGACGTGACGCGTTGGGCCTCGTTCGTCGTATCGCACAAACGATGGGCACTCGCAGTTGTCGTCGCCGTCGTCGCCGTCGGCGGAATCTTCGGACTCGGCGTCTTCTCGAAACTGAGCGAGGGCGGCTACGCCGACGCAGGCAGCGAATCGTCCGAGGTCGCACGGCTGGTGCAGGGCATAGGCCAACCGACCCCCGACATCGTCGCGATCTACACCGCCCCCGAGGGCCGGTCGATCGACGACATCGGACCACAGGTGCAAGCGACGCTCGACGAGTTCAGCAGTCGATACACCCTCGGCAACGTCGCCTCGTACTGGAGCGCAGACCCGATCAGCAAGGGATTCTTGGTCTCCAAGGACCGAACCAAGGCGTTGGCCACGGTGTATCTCGGTGCGAACTCGGGCGTCACGTTCAACACCTTCGGCGAGCTTCCACCACAGCTCGAAGTGCCCGGCATCGAATCGCAGTTCGCCGGCGCAACGGTGGTGGGAGTCTCGCTCAGCGAAACCCTCGAACGCGACCTGATCCGCTCCGAGATCATCGCTGTTCCCATCACACTGCTGCTGCTGATCTTCATCTTCGGCGGCGTGATCGCCGCAGCGGTTCCGGTCTTCGTCGGCATTCTGAGCGTGCTCAGCTCCCTGGCCATCCTGCGGGTGCTCACCGAGTTCACCGAAGTCAGCTCGTTCTCGATCAACGTCGCGTCGTTGCTGGGATTGGGCCTGGCCATCGACTACGGACTGTTCATCGTCAGCAGGTTCCGCGAGGAACTGCGCGGTGGATCGACGCCGATCGACGCGACAATCCGCACCGTCGCCACCGCAGGCAAGACCGTCGTCTTCTCCGGACTGCTGCTGATCTGCGCATTCGCCGGGATGCTCGTCTTCCCGCAGGCAGTGATCCGATCTCTCGGGTTCGGGGCCATGGCCGCAGTGGCGAGTGCAGCCGTCCTGTCACTGACCGCGGTTCCCGCCCTGCTCGCCATTCTCGGTACCCGCATCAACTCCTGGACGTGGTCGCGCACAGCGTCCGACCGAGGCGATGCACGCGCACACAAGTTCTGGGGCGGCGTCGTCACCCGCGTCATGAAGCATCCGGGCATCGTCGCTGCCGTCATCGTCGCCGGTTTGCTGATCATCGCCACCCCGATCCTGAAGGTATCGCTCGGAGAGGTCGACTACACGGCGCTGCCGAAGGACAACCCTGCGCGCATGGCGTTCGAGACTCTCGGCTCCGACTTCGAATCCACCGGCGAGGGCGCAACCGTTGTTCTGCGCGGCCTGGACGGCGTCAAGCCTCAGGGCGCACCGATTGCGGCGCTCACCTCAGCCGTGGAATCCACGCCCGGTATCGCCCGAGCCGAATTCCTGGGCTCGAAAGACGATTTCGTGACGCTGCAGGCGTCCTACAGCGAACCGACCGGCGGGCTGAGCGAGGCCGAATCCCAATCCGACGCAGTGGCGGCGCTGCGCGCGATCACTCCTCCGGACGGTACCGAGATCCTCGTCGGCGGCGGACGAGCCAACGTCGACGACGGCAATGCGGCGATCGCGAAGTGGCTACCGGTGATGATCACGATCATGGTCGTCTCGACGCTGGTGTTGTTGTTCCTCGCATTCGGATCGATCGTGTTGCCGATCAAGGCGGTCCTGATGGCCGGACTGAGCCTGGCCGCCACCTTCGGCGCACTCACGTGGGTGTTCCAGGAAGGCCACGGAGCCGGCCTGCTCGGCGTCACCCCCGGTCCGCTCGAATCGACGTTCGTGGTTCTCATTCTCGCGGTCATCTTCGGCTTGTCGACCGACTACGAGGTGTTCCTGATGTCGCGCATGGTGGAGGCTCGCGCGGCTGGAGCGAGCACCGAGGAAGCGGTGATCTTCGGCGCTCAACGCACCGGACGCATCGTCACCGCGGCGGCGCTGATACTGATCGTCGTCACCGGGGCCTTCACCGTCTCGGGTCTGTCGATCATGAGGTTCCTCGGCGTCGGAGTCATTCTGGCGCTGATCATCGACGCCACCATCATCCGGATGTTGCTGGTTCCGTCACTGGTCAAACTCATGGGCGAGGCGAACTGGTGGGCACCGGCCTGGATGAAGAAAGTGCACGAAAAAGCAGGTATCGGGCACTAGCACCGGAACTTACCTTGGAGTAAGGTCGGCTCGCATGGCGAACTACATGGTAACCGGCGGTACCGGGTTTCTCGGGAAGAACGTCCTGCCCCGATTGCTCGAACGTGATGCGCTCGCCGCGATCCACGTGCTGGTGCGTCCGGGATCGGTGGCCCGTCTCGAGCGACTGGCACAGCACCTCGACGGCGGCGACCGAATTCACCCGCTGGTCGGCGATCTCACCGAGCCGGAGCTCGGACTCCGAGACGTGCCTGCCGACATCGACCACATCCTCCATCTCGGAGCCGTATACGACCTGACCGCAGGCGACGAGCAAGCCCCGACCAACGTCGCCGGAACTGCCTCGGTGATCGGCCTCGCCGAGAAGACCGGGGCCCGCCTGCACCACATCTCGTCGATCGCCGTTGCGGGCGACTATCGAGGAACGTTCTCCGAGAACGACTTCGACCTCGGCCAGAATTTTCCGACTGCCTATCACCGCACCAAGTTCGAGTCCGAGAAGTTGGTCCGCGACAGCGCTGCGGACTGGCGGGTGTATCGGCCTGCCGCGATCATCGGACACTCGGAGACCGGTGCCATCGACAAGGTCGACGGACCGTACTTCTTCTTCCCGTTCTTCGCGGAGCTGGCCAAGCTGCCCTCCGTCGTACCGATCACGGTGCCGAAGATGGGCGCTACCAACCTGGTTCCGGTCGACTACGTCGCCGACGCCATCGTCGAGCTCGTGCATCGAAACACCGCTCCCGGCAGCGTGTTCCATCTGGTCAATCCGACGCCTCAGTCGATGGCAGAGGTCTACGCCGCGTTCTCGTCGGCAGCGGGATCTCGCGCGCGAATCGTCGACGTGCCAGGAGCGCTGGTCGCTCCCGTGGTCTCCCCCAGGTCCAGGGCCGTGCGCAAGCAACGCGACGCCGCCCTTCGTGATCTCGGAGTACCTCCGGTGATGCTCGAACACCTGACTCTGCCCACCGTGTTCGAGTCGGCATCGACACAGAAAGCGTTGCAGGGCAGCTCGATCACGCCGCCACCGCTGCGGACGTACGCCGATCGAGTGTGGACTCACTGGCGGGAGAACTTCGATCCCAAGCGCAACCGCAGAAACGACCCACGCGGGCCGCTGTTCGGCCGTCACATCGTCATCACCGGTGGCTCGTCCGGAATCGGCCGTGCCAGCGCCGAAGCAGCTGCCCGCAAGGGTGCGGTGGTCATTCTGCTCGCGCGCGGTCAGGATCAACTCGACGAGGTGGTCGAGCACATCCGCGAATCGGGCGGCACCGCCTACGGTTACTCGTGCGACGTCACCGACAGCGAATCGGTGGATCAGACCGTGAAAACCGTTCTGAGCGAACATGATCACGTCGACATGCTGGTGAACAGCGCCGGACGATCCATCCGCCGCGCGCTCTATCGATCCACCGATCGATTGCACGACTACGAGCGCACCATGGCCGTCAACTACTTCGGGGCGATCCGTTTGGTGCTGACACTGTTGCCACACATGCGTGAACGTCAGTTCGGGCACGTGGTCAACATCTCCAGCGCTGCGGTCCTCGGACACCCGCCTCGGTTCTCGGCCTACGTGGCCAGCAAGGCCGCACTGGACGGTTTCACCGATGTGGCTGCCGCAGAGACACTCTCGGATGGAATCACCTACACCACCATTCACATGCCCCTGGTGGACACACCGATGATCACCCCGACGGGAGACAAGAACGTCGGTCCGGTGTTCTCACCGGAGAAGGCTGCCGCGATCGTCGTTCGCGCACTGAGCGACAAGCCGAAGCGAATCGACACTCCGCTGGGAACACTCGGGCAATTCGGTGCCATGTTCGCCCCCAAGGGCAAAGACCGCACGATGCACCAGCACTACCGAAAATTTCCCGAATCCGCGGCAGCCAAGGGTGAAACGCCGGTCACGATCGAGGACGGGAAGGTGCCCTACCGGGTGCGTCCCTACGATCCGAAGGCTCCGAGCGCACGCATCGGCAAGGTGATCCGACGAGTCGGAAGACTGGTCCCCGGTACGAGCTGGTGACGTGCCGGTCCCAGGTACCGCCAGTGTGCACAATTTCCATTCGCGATCGCGATCCCGTGTGCGGTCGCACAGAGTGGACACTCACGGTGGTGGTTATCGGGGGGCCGCTGCGGTCCAGAAAGTCCAGCGATCGCGTTCGATCAACTCACCGGGGGCCAGGCGACCACGCAGATACTCGACCAGTGAGGCGAGTTCGACGTCGGAAAGTTCGTGCAGGATGGAGCGCCCGGTTCTGCCGGCGATCTCTGTCAGGTATTGCTCGCGATTTCCGTAGCGTCGACGAGTTTCCCAGAGTGGTTGCGTAGCAACATCGGTGAATCCTGCCCGAGCGAGTGCGCCCTGTACGTCGTCGACGCCGTGTCGTCGCCGAGACTCGATGTCCGCCAATCGGGGAAACGCGTCGAAGAGGTATCCGCGCGGATTCGTCGGCGATCCTGCCAGTGTTGCATCCTCGCTCGTCCGATCCTGGACGATCGCGATACCACCCGGGCGCAGTAGCCGGAACATCTCTGTTGCCAGGGCGGATGCGTCGGACAGATGGTGAACGAGCGCGCGAGCGAACACGATATCTGCCAGGCGGTCGGGCAGGCCGGTGCGCTCAGCGGGTGCACACTCGAACACGATGTCCGCGGGCGACGATCGGCGGGCGGACTCCAGGATCGGTGCACTCGAATCGACAGCTGCGACATGCGCTCCCAGCGTGCGCCATGCACGCGCATAGGTACCCCCGCCGCACCCGAGATCGACGACGTGCGCGCCGACCGGATCGACGATCTCGGTGATCGCGGCAACCCAGGAAGGGTCGGCCTCGCGGCCGGAATAGGTGTCGCCGTTGGCTGGATCTGCGAAGTCGATGGGCATACGGACAAGTACACCGAACGTGGTTGCCGGTCGCTACCATTTAGTGTGGGACTACATGCTCGCACTTCACCTCCGAGCCGCCGACCTGGCGGAAACCTCGTTGACCGTCTCGCCGCTGTTCGAGACGGTCCTGAGCCTGCGTGCTTGGACCTCGCCGAATCGGCACCGTCTGCACGAGCCGTGGCGTCGACGTGTCCTGACGGCATGGCAGCAGTGTGACACCGAGATGCTGACCGCGTTGGTCTCTCCCGACGGCAGAATCCCGGACTTTCTCGCTCCCGTCCGCCCACCGAATCCCCGGCTTTCGACGACGAGATCGCAGTTGTCGGGGCGACACCGGCAGTGGAGATGCGACGCGATGTCTCCGCCGCTTTCTCCGCCGACGTTCCCTCGATCCTCACCGGCCCGGCTCGAGCGGTGCGCACCCGTACGGTCCAGGCTCTCTCGCAGTATTGGGCCACGTGCCTCCAACCCGGCTGGGCCCGGATCCGCGCGGTCCTGGACGGTGATGTGGACTACCGAGCACAACAGCTCTCGCACTTCGGGGCACGGAAGATGTTCGAGCACCTCGATTCCCGAGTTCGATGGGACGACGGTGTGCTGTGGGTCGATCGGCTGGAGGACCAGGTGTGGGTCGACGTCGACGGACGTGGACTTCCACTGATTCCGTCTGTGTTCGTGCACGGAGCGATCACTCAGATCAGCCCGACACGGGCTCCATCTCTGGTGTATCCGGCCCGCGGGCGTGGCGCAGTGTGGAACATGGCACCGACAGCTCCGAACCGAGCGCTGACCAATCTTCTCGGCACCCAACGCGCAACGATTCTCACTCTGCTCGACGCGCCCACCACTACCGGGGAACTCGCTGCCGCACTGAGCGTTTCACCCAGCGCAGCGAGCCAGCATCTTCGCGTTCTGCGCGAAGCCGCGGTGGTGCGACGCGTCAGACAGGGACGATCGGTGCTGTACGTACGCACTCCCCTCGGGGAGGATTTGGTCGAACGACAGGGGTAGGGCTGTCGCGAGGTTCAGCGCAGTAGCGCCCTTCCCCACACGCGCAGAAATCCCTGACCGAGGTACGTCAGTGAGCCGATTGCCAGTATCCATTTGGCGGTACTGACCACGGTGGTGGCGCGGACGACGGTGTCGGCGATCCGTTCTCGGTTGTCGACCAACACCAGTCCGACGACGTTCTCGATGTAGTCGCCGGCGGCGGAGGCAACGGGAGCGACGGCCAGTGCCGTCGTCACTGCGGGGCTCAGCGGAGTCTTCTCCGCCAGGCTCCTCGCGCCTGCACGCAGCGCGACGGCGTAGATCGCGGGATGTACGAAGTCGGGCAGATAGTGGCTGCGGAACCGAGCGATCTCGGTCTCGTCCATGCTCGCCAGGATCTGCCGGTAACGCTGGGCGGACCACGCCGTCTGTACGGCAAGCACTTTCGAAGCTGCGGGGCCGAGCAGTCGGGCGATGTTGGCCTGGGATACGACGAACAGCGCCGACCAGCCCAGCATTCTTCGATCGAGCACGCTCAGAGACATGCACGGATCCTAGTTCGTCAGAAACGGCAGAACTGCTGCCTCGAACGCCGAGTATCCGTCGCGATGGATGCTGTGCCCGGTGCGGAACGCCTCGACGCGGCAGGTCGGAATCTCGGCGACCATCGCGGCCAGCCGGTCCGGATCGACCATTCCGCCCGGACCTCCGCGAAGCACAAGCGTCGGAGCCGTGATGTCGGCCAACGACTCCCACCACTGCGGATTCGGTCGACGGAACTGCTCGAGAGCAGTGGTGGTCATCGAGCGATCGAAGGCGAGTACCGCGCGGGGGTGCAGAACGACGCTGGTCGCTGCGTGCCAGAGTTCGGTCACCGACGGCATCCTGCCGGTCAGCGTCGGCGGAGCGTCCCCCGGCCGAATCGGTATCGGAAGCTCCTCGAGGACCAGACGGCGGACGAGCTGCGGGCGACGCTGCGCGACGAGCGAGACCGCGTATCCACCGAGGGAATGCCCGACGAGATCGACTTCGTCGAGCCCGAGGTGGTCGATCAACGCCAGCAGGTCTGCCCCGAAGGAATCGAATTCGTACGTGGACGTGTGCGCACTCTTGCCGTGTCCGCGCAGATCGACGGTGATCACTCGGCTGCCCTGTGCGGTGAGTGCACGGGTGAACCGATCCCAGGTTGTGCTGTCACCGCCCATTCCGTGCACCAGCATCACCGGTACCGAATCCGAGTTGGCGTGCCCCAGCGGGGTGAACGAGCGATACGCGATGTCGACACCATCGAGGTCGACCGTCTCCGACATCATCTGCATTCTCTCGACGGTAGCGGTGCCGCTATTCGTAGATTCCTTCCACCCGCCACCGACCCTCGTCGAACACCAGCAGCAAGGCCCTTTCGTCGTCGAGCACCACCTGGGCTCGCGCCGTCGGACCCGTCGCCGCGTGGCCACTGTCCCACCATCGCTCGTCCACCGGCCACGGCCCGGCCAGACCCGTCAGTTCCCATTCCTTGGTGCCCCAGCGCAATCGCGACGGCGGTGCATCGAACACACCACGATCGGTGACGCCGATTCCGGTCCCCGACCGATTCATCAGCGTCACCGTCGGACGTGTCTCGATCACTGCCGCCGGAGCAGGCTCCGGGAGCCGTCCCGGCCAGGGATCCGACGGATCGGACATCGGCACCAGTTCGTCGCCGAGTGGACGCAGGGTGATCCGCTCGGTTGGCCCGCGGCCACCGCTGAGCACACCACCGAGCACCGATTCGCCGCCGAGCAGACCCTGCACACGCACCAAGGCCCGACGCGCCCTCTCGTCCTCGTCCCCGACACTGCCCCACAGACCCAGCTGCAGCTCACCGGCGGCCACCACTTCGATGGGTTCGAGCCGTAGCACGGTGATCGCGGACGTCGGCTTGTTCTCGCTGCGCCCGGTGATCCAGCCGTCGAGCTGCCAGCGCACGCGGTCGGCTGTTCCCTCCGGCGTCAACGGCTCGGCGCAGCGCCAGATCCGCGACAGATTCTCGCCGTTACCGGTACTGGCGTGCACCAGCAGACGAGTGCACGCAACGGCAGCGGCAGCGAGCTTGGTGTGCAACTGCTCGGCCAACCCGCGCCCGGCGAACGCAGCTGCGTCGACCCGATCGATCGGCGGATCGCACAGGTACTCCACATCCAGGTCCGGCGGCAGAGCCCTGGCCGACGGCGGACGTTCGGGCTCGCCCCTGGCACTGCGATGCGCCAACACGGCATCGGTACCGAAGCGCGACGCGACATCCCCGGGAGACAGGGCCGCGAAGTCGCCGATCGTTCGTAGACCCAAGCGTCGCAACAGATCCACCAGCTCACCGCGATCGGCCGCGGACATGCTCGGTTCGGCCGAGAGTTCTGCCACCGGCAACGGTGCGAGAAAGCCTGCACCCCCGCCGCGCGGCACCACCTGCGCATACCGCGCGGCGACGACCGCGGTGGACAGCTCGTCGGCGATACCGATCTGACATTCCACACCGGCAGCCGACGCTTCGTCGATCAACCGTTCCGCGGCCCGATGTTCGGTACCGAAATACCGTCCGACGCCGCGGGCAGAGAGAACCAGCAAGCCCGGTCGCAGCACTTCGACTCCCGGCGCGATGGCGGCGACGGCCGAGACCACGGGCTCGAACAATCGCGCATCACGATCGGTATCGGCGAGAGCGACGTGCACATCCGGGCACCGCGCCTGCGCTTCCCGACGACGCAGGCCGCGCTTGATACCCGACGCCCGTGCCGTCGCCGAGCACGCGACGACCCGATTGGCCGAGGTGACGACCACCGGATGCGTCGCAGGGAGATCGGCCTGAGCAGCTGCTGCAACAGCGGGCCAATCGGGACACCACAGTGCAAGAACACGGCTGGAACGATCGATGCTCATGTCGAGACCGCGATCGACAACGGATTCTGTTCGCGCTCCTCGGCATGCCACTCGATGCGGCCGTTCTCCGAACGCAGGTCGAGTCGAACGGTGCGGGGCCGCATCGCCTTGCCGCGAGCGCACACCGACAATCGGACGCCGCGTAGTCGGCCGCGGCCCAGCTCCAGGCCCGTGCCGAGGCCGTCGTATCCGTGCACCGATGCGTCCAGTCGTAGCTCTGCCCCGTCCCAGTGCCCATCGGTCACCAGCAGCGTCGACCCCTTGCTCCGCGCTCTGGCCACCACGGCCCTGGCCCGAGTGGGCGAGACCGACAGACCGCCGAGACCGAGTACCACGAGATCGACACCGTCGAGCAGAATGGCCGCCACTTCCACCGGGTCGGGACCGGGATCGGGAATCAGAGCCAGCTTGCTCAGTTGTGCACCCATTTCCACCGCGGCCAGAACTCCGAAACGAGGCTGCCCGATGACGGCGACATGCCCGCCGGCACCGGTCACCGCGGCCACCAACCCGATCAGGAGCGAGCCGGCACCGGAAACCGAGGCCACCGTTCCACGTACCAGTCCACCGTGCGGCAGCACCTCGATCAGCGCGGACGGCACCGGAAGAACGGGCCGCTGACGGGTCGGACGCGGTGTCGACGGTTCCGGGTGCACCGGCTCGACGGGGTCCGAATTCTCGATACGCACCGATGCCGTTTCGCCCCGGGAAGGCACGGCGGCCATCCGGCTACGCAGCAACGCCACACGCTCCGGCAGCGACAACCCGTCGAGCACATCCGGCGTGACGGAAGCTCCCGATACAGTCATGTCACTCCCCTTCGCGGCGTAGAAAATCGAGCCGAAACTTCGGTGTTCGACGAACGCGGGAAGTGGCGTATTCGAACACAATTTCGATCTGCACTCAGTAAAGCCGCTCGGACGGCAACTCGTCAAGGTGATGCCGAAGCCCCTGGTAGATGCCTCCGTCGCTCGGCTGCGGGCACGTCCAGCCATCGTCAACTAACCTGTGGGCGTGACGGATCAGCAGCGTGTTCGACGGGGCGTCGGGCCCGACTACCTCCTGGCAGGCAGATACCGCCTGGCCGGCAAACTCGGCGGTGGAGGCATGGGCGCGGTATGGCTCGCCACCGACACACTTCTGCACCGCCAGGTGGCCGTCAAGCAGGTCACGTCCACCACTCGGTTGACCCCGGAGCAGGCCGTGGAAGTACGTAACCGGGCCATGCGCGAGGGTCGCATCGCAGCCCGACTCTCCAGTCCCCACGCCATCGCGATGCACGACGTCGCTCTCGTCGACGGCGAGCCGTGGTTGGTCATGGAATACCTGTCCTCGCGCAGTCTCGCGCAGGCACTCGGCACCACCGACTCGCTACCACCGTTCGAGGTCGCTCAGATCGGCGCGCAGATCGCCGACGCCCTGACCGAAGCGCACGAGGCCGGGATCGTGCACCGAGACATCAAGCCGGGCAACATTCTGATCGCCGATCGCGGTAAGGATCTGGGCATCGTCAAGATCAGCGACTTCGGCATCTCCCGCGCCAAGGGAGACGTCGAAGCAGCCGACGACAGCGTGATCACCGGCACCCCGGCATATTTCGCACCCGAGGTCGCACGCGGACAGGATCCCACCGCGGCCAGCGACGTGTTCTCCCTCGGCGCAACGCTGTACACGGCCATCGAAGGCAAACCGCCGTTCGACATCGATCACGATTCGATCGCACTGCTGCACCGAGTTGCCAAGGGGCAGATCATCGCTCCCACCCGCAGCGGCGATCTCACGGGCCCGTTGCTGCACATGCTCGAACCCGATCCTGCCCGACGCCCCACCATGGCGCAGGCTCGCGACGAGATGATCGTCGCCGCGATCAGCAAGCGCGGCAGCATAGCTCAGCTGCGCGGGGTGCCTCTGACGTCCGCGGACGGCGTGGTCCCGGCATGGGCGAGGCGCTCGACACCGGTCTCCGAATCTCGTCGTCCGTCGAGGGAGTTCGGAAGAACCATCGCGGGCCTGCCGGCCGTGCAACCCGGTGAGAGCCAAGCCAATCCGGTCCCGTCGACGTATTCGCCACCGCCGTTCGATCTACCGCGAAAGAAGAAGAACCCGATCGAGGACGTCCTGATGCGCATCGAGGACGTCGTCGGCGACCGACCGTCGATTCCATCGACCGCGATCCTCGCAGCACTCGTGCTCGCCATCGTGGTCGTTTTCGTTCTGGTGATCGCACTCCTGCTGTAGACGAACCCTCAACGCGACTCGTGCACGACGATCGCGATCTGAACCCTGTTGCTGCACGCCAATTTCGTCAGAATCCGCGAGACGTAGGTCTTCACGGTCGCGACACTCATGTACAACTCGGCACCGATCTCCGCATTGGACTTCCCCGACCCGACAGCACCCGCCACCTCGCGTTCGCGATCGGTCAGGGATTCGAGCAGGGCCCGCGCCCGCGCGGTGGCGGAGTCGTGCGATCGAGCGTCCTGCTCGCGCCAGTGGGCAACCAAGCGTCCGACGGCGGTCGGCGACAGCATCGATTCCCCGGTTCCGACGCGATGCACCGCGTCGACGATGTCCCGCGGCGGCGTGTCCTTGAGCAGGAATCCGTTCGCGCCGACCCGCAGTGCCCGTAGCAGGTACTCGTCGGTATCGAACGTGGTCAACACCACGATGGCAGCCGTGAACCCCTCCGCGCGAAGCATTTCGGTGGCCGCGAGCCCATCGAGGACCGGCATCCGCACGTCCATCAGAACCACGTCGGGAGACAACGCGTGCACTGCCTCGATGCCACTGCGACCGTCGGCCGCCTCACCGACCACCCTGATTCCAGGATCCGAGCTCAGGATCAGCGACAGGCCAGCGCGGACCAACGCGTCGTCGTCGACCAGCAACACCGTGAGTACATCGGGACCGTCGGCTACTTCGGGCACGGCAACCACGCTTCCAGACGGTAGACCACTCCGTCGCCGCGACGCGCGATTCCGTACTCGATTCGGCCGCCGGCCAATTCGACACGTTCGCTCAGACCGATCATTCCCGACCGCGAACCGGGTACTGCCGCGAAACCCTCTGTACCGAGACCGTTTTCGAGCCATACCCGAAGCTCATCACCGGCCGTCGCAAGCCCGCAGCGCACCGGCAGGCCGGGCGCATGCTTTCTGGCGTTGGTCAGACCTTCCTGGATCACCCGATGAACGGTGCGGGAAACAGAGGGCGTCAGCGTTGCGCCGGAGGGCAACTCGTCGACGAACGACACCCGAGTACCGGCCTTCTCCGAATCCTCGATCAGTTCGCCGATGTCCGCCACCCCCGGCTGTGGACGCGCCGAGGCCGCGACACCCGATCGGAGCACTCCCAATATCTCCCGCAGATCCTCCAGGGCACCGTGTGCACCGAGTCTGATGGTCGATGCGATCGCCTCGACTTCTTTCGCACCGACGTCCGGCCGCACCTCCAGCGCTCCGGCATGAAGGCTGACCAACGAGATCCGATGTGCGAGAGCGTCGTGCATCTCGCGCGCGATCCGCTCGCGTTCGAGTCCCCGAACGGTCTCGGCGCGCAGATTGGATTCGTGTTCCGCTCGCTCTGCCCGCTCTCGTAGAGAATCGATCACCTCGCGGCGCGACTTGACGACGATGCCCCACGCGGCCGGGATACTCAGAAAGGCGAGACTGGCCATCGCGGTGTACGCAATCGACTGTTCGACCCACAGAATCGTCCAGATCATCGACGCCGCGAGATGCAGTACCACCACCGCGGTGGTGACCCGCCACGACTTTCGAGTGGCAACGGTGAAGACGGCCACCAACTCGGCACCACCGACAGCGTCGGTCAGGATCGTGCACACCGCCAGCGCTACCGCGATCTCGATCGGCCACCGGCGACGCCACCACAACGACACGGCACCGACAACGCCGACGACGATCGAGACGACCGTTCGCGTGGTGGTCATCCCCTCGGTGCCTGCGGCCACCGACAGCACCAACAGCAGCGCGAACGCGATGGCGGCGACATCCCATGCGCGTTCCCGATGCCGTCGAAGCAGAGTTGTCATCGAACCGTCACGATCGAACCAGGGGACGCCAGTACTGGCTCGTCTTCTTGTCTCGCACCACGACGCCGAGTCGGTCCAGTTCCGTACGTAATTCGCGCGCATCGGACGCGGCCTTCTTCTTCAGGGCCATCGCGCGGGCTTTGAGCACCGCGTTCACTTCCGGTGCCAGACCGGGAGTTTCGGGTACCCACAGGCGATAGAGATCGGCATAGGGGTCGCCGGTCGCGACCGACCAACCTCGCTTCTCGAACGCCGCCTCGATGGCATCACGCTTCTCCTCGCTCGGCACCCGCACCAGCTGACGCGAGGCACCGTCGAGCAGAACCAGTTCCTTGCCGTCCACGAAGACTGTGCCGACCTCGGACTTCGAGATCGTGGCGGTCTCGCCTCTCTCGGTGATACGTACCTGCACCTCCGACACCGCCACCCGTGCAGTGTCGTAGAACGCGGCCGCCACCAGAGCCAGCCCGAGCAGTACTCCCAGCCCGATACAGACGTACCGCACCCACCACTGCGACCACGAAGCGATCAACTCCAGCGGACCCTGAAACGGTATCCAGGTGAGCGACGCTCCCCAGGAAGCCACATAGGGCAGCCCGAACCCCAGTAGTCCCCCGATGATCACGGCACCGGCGATCAGGAAGAGCCGATCGCCGCGGGAGAACCACAGCACCGCCGGTGGCGTCTCCCCGAGCATCTTGTCGTCCATACCCTCACGGTATCGAGAGTGGGAGCAAGTACCCAGTCATCGAAAGTCGATACTTCTGCACCGACTTCCGAACGACCGCCGACCGTCGATCAGCCGAGAACGGGCATCACCAGTGTCGTCAGAGCGCCGTCGACCGCCGACCGCACCAGCATCGGACGGTCAGGAGCGGCGATATCGAGCATCAGGTCCGGTCCGACGGCCGATGCGACCGCAGCCTGCAGGACGGCCGCGTCGAAGAACACCGTCATCTCGGAACCGGTCACCCGAGCGGGGACCGCGACACCCTCGACCGTCAGGCCGTCCTGGCCGGCGTCGATCCGCAGCGTACCGCTGCCGAGAGGAACGAAATCTCGTTGCACCACAACCCTCGTCGCGGTCGGAGCCAGACCGTCGATGATCGTGCGCCAGTCGGGAAAGTCGCCGTCGACCAGATCCACAGTGTGCTGGACGCCTTCGGACTCGAACACCATCGCGTCGTCGGTTGCCGTCAGCACACAGTTTCCCGACGCGGGTAGCGTCCCGAGAGAGCCGACCGATGCGATACGGGACCAGGCTGCGCCGGGTGAGCTCTGTGCCACGAGGCTTCGGGTGGTGAGTCGATACCGATCCGTCGCGGTGAGGGTGACAGTGCCACCGTCCACCTCGACCAGCACACCCCGCAGCACCGGAAACTCCTCGCTCGTTCCGGCTGCGGACGCGACCTGCTCGACCGCCGACGCGAACTCGACGGCAGAAAGTGTTGCTGTGCAATATCTTTCGTCGAACAATCGGCGGATCGAGATCGCGGCCTCGGCGGCTGCCCGCGCGCGTGCGACGAGCTCGTCGACGTGCCGATCCACGATGTCGACCGCTGCAGCCCCGTCGCCGGCGAGTGCGGAAGCCACCTTGTCCAGTGGCATGCCGATGTCGCGCAACTGTCGAATGATGTTCGCTCTCTCGAACTGTGCACGGGAATAGTAGCGATAGCCGGACTTGGCGTCGATGAAAGCCGGGACGAGCAACGCACAGTCGTCGTAGAACCGTAGAGCACTGGGGGTGAGTCCGCTCGCGCGAGCGAAGGCACCGATGGTCAGGAATTCTTCCGCCGAATCAGTCATGGTGAAATCCTGAGGCTTCGGGTTGGTCGAAGGTCAAGCGTGATCCCGTGCCCGGATGTCGGGTGCCTAGTCGATTCGACGCTTGTGCGCCCATCGCGTGAGCGCATTCCTGTTGGACTGCTGAGTCTTTCGGAGAACGTTCGAGGCATGGGTCTCGACGGTCTTGACGGAGATGAACAGATCCTCGGCGATCTCACGATAGGTGTACCCGCGTGCCAACAACCGCAACACCTCCAGTTCACGGGGCGTCAGCGAATCCAGTTCCGGATCCAGCGGGGGCTCCGGGGCAGCGCTGCGACCGGTGAACGAGTCGAGGACGAACCCGGCCAGACGGGGGCTGAAGACGGCATCTCCCCCGGCGACGCGTCGAACACCGTCGGCGAGCTCCGAGCCGGAGATCGTCTTGGTGACGTACCCCCTCGCCCCGGCACGGATGACGGCGATGACGTCCTCGGCGGCGTCGGACACACTCAGGGCGAGACAGACCGGCCCCTCGGAGATGCGGTTCAACACCGCGACGCCGCCGCCGTCGGGCATGTGCACGTCGAGCAACACCACGTCCGGCTTCGTCGATTCGATGCCCGAGACCGCCTCGGAGACGCCTCCGGCTTCCCCGACGACGTCGATGTCCGCCTCGCGAGCGAGTTCGGCTCGCACACCGGAACGGAACACCGCGTGGTCGTCGACGAGGAAAACGCGGAAAGGTTCGGTCACGTCGACTGCTCCTGCTGGGTGGATTCGGAAGATTCGGTGGTGACGGAGGCTCCGTTGCGAGGCATGAAGATTCGCACTTCGGTTCCCTTGCCGACGGTCGACCGTACCTGCACCGTGCCACCGCGACGCTCGATGCGTCCCCGAATGGACTTCGCCAGTCCCTGTCGATCCTCGGGTACCTCCGATTCGTCGAACCCGGTACCGCGATCGCGGACGAAAACGCTGACCTGTTCCGGTTCGGTTTCGGCGAACAGATCGATATTGGTCTCACCGGAATGCTTGGCCGCATTGACGAGAGCCTCTCGCGTGGCACCCAGCAGCGCGGTGAAGCTCTCACGGGACAGGCCCGACTCGATGTCGTCGGGCAGTAGGTGCACGTCGCCGACAGTGATGGGTCGAACCGTCACGCCGTGCTGATCCTCGACCTCACCGGAGATGGTCTTGAGTGCGTCGGCCAAGCTGGAGTTGTCGGTGTCTCCGCCGTCGAACAGCCATTTGCGGAGTTCGCGCTCCTGCCCGCGCGCCAACCGCATCACCTCGTGCGGCTGATCGGACTGTTTCTGGATCAGGGCCAGTGTCTGGAGCACCGAATCGTGTAGGTGCGAGGCGATTTCCTCGCGCTCGTCGTTGCGGATGCGTGCGGACCGCTCGGCACCGAGCGCGCGCCAGGTGCGTAGCCAGATGGGAACCGTCAACAGGCCGACGCCGACGAGAGTGACCACCACCGCCAGCAGTGACGAGCGCAGCGCGGCCAGATCGACGCGGGCGAGCACCACCACGGCGAGGCCGAGCACGATCAACGTCGCTCCGCCGACGACCCTCGCCCAACTCAACACGCTCGGATGCTTGGGCAGGCCGAGAGCAGTTCGTGGTCCCTCGGAGTCGAACTCACGCCAGACCAGGGCTGCACCGATCACCACGACGATGACCGGCACGATGACCGATGCAGCGGTACCGCTGAGCAGCCAGGCGAGCCCGACGGCGAGGCCGAGACCGATGGCAGCCAACCCGAGGGCACGCTGGCGTTCGGCAGCACTCGGATGCGCGGTGTCCTCGCCCGCGGGCGTGAACATCCAGATCAATCCGTATGCGGCGATTCCGGCACCGGCGGATGCGGCGAGCAGCGCGAACGCCACCCGAACCTTGAACACGTCGACGCCGAGATGGTCGGCGAGCCCGCCTGCCACGCCGCCGACGATGCGTCCGCCGCCGCGGCGTTGGTAGGGGGCAGGAGCGGAGCCTGCAGGAGCGACAGGAAAAGCAGGAGCGGAGCCTGCAGAAGCGACAGGAAAAGCAGGCGCGGAGCCTGCAGGAGTGACAGGAAAAGCAGAAGCGGAGCCTGCTGGAGTGACAGGAAAAGCGGGAGCAAGGCCTGCAGGAGCGATGGGGGGAACGGGGGTGACGGGCACGGCTGACGTGGTGTGGGTTGCCGTCGCGTCGCCTGCCGGAGACGGTGTGTTCCGGGCGGCGTCGACGGGTGGATTGTCGACAGGGTGCACGCCTTCGATCCTGGCACGGATGCGGTGGTGGTCGCATCAGGGTTCGCCCTGATGTTTTTCGTGGCTTTGTCGAGGTGGGCCCGATGTCGGGGACGAAGATCAGGGGTATCCCTGATGTGTTCGGTGGTCGTGGCGGAGACGATGGTTGGCATGAGCAACGTGACCGTCTCGGATCAACTTCAGCAGATGTGGCGCACCCGTCCGCACCGCTTGCCGCAACGCGGGCATGTGGCGGGTGTTGCGGCCGGTATCGGCTATCGCTACGACGTCGACCCCGTTCTGATTCGGATCGCGTTCGTCGTCTCCACCTTGTTCGGCGGTACCGGCATCGTGCTGTATCTGGCGGCGTGGCTGGTGCTCAGCCGCGCCGGTGACACGGCGTCGGGTGCGGAGTCGCTCGTCGGGCGTGGCAACAGCTCCGATTCGACGACCAAGATGGTGGTCGTGGCGGTGGCGTTGGTCATCGCGGTGTCGACGATCGGCCCTGTGGGTGTCGGACTCGGGGGTTCGGGGCTGATCTCTCTGGTGGCGATGCTCGGTGGACTGTGGTTGCTGCACCAACGGTGCCCGGAGCCGCCGCCGTACATGCGGACGGCGGAGTTCTCCCGTAACCGCTACGCCCCCATGCCTTTCGGTTCCAACACGTCGGCAGAGCAGTGGACGGCCGCGCAGTATCGTCCGCCGCAGTTCCAGTACGAGCGATACACGCCGTACACGACTCTGCCGAAGAGCTACGTTCCGACTCCGAAGACTGTCGAGTACTCCTCCGCCGGCTCCGACACCGGCACCGACGCGCACACCGTGAACCTGAGCAAGGCAACCGCACCCGTCGAGAAGCCGACCGAGACGCCGACCGACATGCACACCGTGACTCCACCGTCGTGGGACCCGCTCGGGGTGGCACCGTTCGCCTGGGATCTTCCCGAACCGACCGGGACATTCCCGCCCGCGGCGATCGAACGGAAGCGTCGATCACGGTGGACGGCAAGCTTTCTCGGTCTGGCCCTGCTCGCTGCCGGCATCACCGCGGCGGTCGGTGCCGCAACCGGTGGCGATTGGGCCTCGCCGGGCCGCGTCGGAGCCGTCGCTCTCGCCGTCGTCTCCGTCGGACTCGTGGTCGGCGCATTCCTGCGCAAGGGCTACGGATTGCTGGTGATCGCGGCACCTCTGGCCGGCTTCGTCGTCCTGGCCTCAGCGGTCGATCCGATGGACATGGGCGAGAGTGCGTCGGGAACCCAGCGCATCGCACCGACCGCCGTTGCCGATCTCGCGGACACCTACGACGTCGGTATGGGTGAACTGGACCTCGACCTCACGGGCCTCGCCCTCACCGAGAACCGCACCGTCGAGATCGACGTGGCGCTGGGCAGTGCGTCGGTGACCGTGCCCGATTCGATGAACGTGATCGTGCAGTGCGAGGCGGCGTTGGGTTCGTGCCCCACCGACACACGGTTCGGACCGGGAACGAGCAGCGATGATCCGGTACTGACGATCGTCGGCGATCTGGCACTCGGCGAACTGAAAGTGGGGAACCGGTGAAGAAGAACGAGACCGACCGTGTCGGCCACGACTACGACGATCCCGCCGGCGAGAATCGCACTTCGAGCCGACGCGGCCCCTCGGCACTGCTGCTGCTCGCCGGGCTGGCCACCATGGTCGTCTCGGTCGCAGCACTCATCGGCCAGGGAGCGATAGCGGCACTGGGCGACGTCCAGTTCCGCTGGGTGTTCGTCGTCGTCGCGGTGGTGGTCGGCTTCGCGCTACTGCTGGGCCCCAGCAAGAAGAGCTGAGTCCGCTACTCCCACTCGATGGTGCCCGGCGGCTTGCTCGTGACGTCGAGAACGACTCGGTTGACCTCAGGAACCTCGTTGGTCACCCGAGTCGAGATCGTTTCGAGCACGTCGTAGGGCAAACGAGTCCAGTCCGCCGTCATGGCGTCCTCGCTCGAGACCGGACGCAGCACGATCGGGTGGCCGTAGGTTCGGCCGTCGCCCTGCACCCCGACACTGCGTACGTCGGCCAACAGCACGACCGGGCACTGCCAGATCTGCTGATCCAAGCCTGCGACCGTAAGTTCTTCTCGGACAATCGAATCGGCATGACGGAGCGTGTTCAGACGGTCGCGGGTGATCTCACCGACGATGCGAATCGCCAGACCCGGTCCTGGGAACGGCTGCCTGCCGACGATGTCCTCGGGCAATCCCAGTTCTCGTCCGACGGCACGCACCTCGTCCTTGAACAGTGCGCGAAGCGGCTCGACCAGGGCGAACTGCAGATCGTCCGGCAGCCCGCCGACGTTGTGGTGGCTCTTGATGTTGGCAGTACCGGACCCGCCGCCGGACTCGACGACATCCGGGTACAACGTGCCCTGCACCAGAAACTCGACCGCGTCGCCGTGCTCGGCGTTCTCGCCCAGCACCTCGGCCACCGCGCCTTCGAAGCTTCGGATGAACTCGCGGCCAATGATCTTGCGCTTCTCCTCGGGGTCCGAGACACCCTCGAGTGCGCCGAGGAAGGTGTCGACCGCATCGACGGTGACCAACTTGGCACCCGTCGCGGCGACGAAATCCTGCTGCACCTGCTCACGCTCGCCGGCGCGCAGTAGTCCGTGGTCGACGAAGACACAGGTCAGACGGTCACCGATCGCCCGCTGCACCAGCGCCGCCGCCACTGCGGAGTCGACGCCGCCCGAGAGGCCGCAGATGGCCTTGCCCGTCGGGCCGACCTGCTCCTGCACGGCGTCGACCAGAGCGTCGGCGATGTTGGCTGCAGTCCAGTCCGGCGCGATACCCGCCGTCTCGTGCAGGAATCGGCTGAGCACCTGCTGCCCATGCGGGGAGTGCAGAACCTCGGGGTGATACTGCACGCCCGCCATACGCTTGCCCTCGTTCTCGAAGGCAGCGACCGGCGCGCCTGCGCTGGTGGCGGTGACGGTGAAGCCCTCCGGGGCCGCGGTGACGGCATCACCGTGACTCATCCAGACCGGCTGCGTGGCGGGCAGACCGTCGTGCAGACGACCGCCGTCCACGCTGAGTTGGGTACGGCCGTATTCCCGCGTTCCGGTGTGTTCGACGGTTCCGCCGAGGGCCTGAGCCATGGCCTGGAATCCGTAGCAGATGCCGAACACGGGGATGCCGAGGTCGAGGAGCGCGGAATCGAGCTCGGGCGCACCCTCTGCGTAAACGCTGGAGGGTCCGCCGGACAGAACGAGCGCGACAGGGTCCTTCGCCGCGATCTCCTCGGCAGTGGCGGTATGCGAGATCACCTCGGAGTACACATTGGCCTCGCGCACACGGCGGGCGATCAACTGCGCGTACTGGGCGCCGAAATCGACGACGAGAACCGGGCGTGCGTGTGCGGGATCGTGTGCAGAGGAGTCGGTCACCGGGTCAGTCTAGTGGGACTGCCGCAGTGGTCATGCAACACCCGAATGCTCGACGGGCATCGCCGACGAACCCGACCGGATCTCGACGATCGGCAGTCGCAGACCACCCGGAGCATCCACCGGCACGACCGGGGAGTTCGGGGCGATCGGATCGAGGCGCTGGTACGGCAACCCCTGCGCCGGACGGAGATCCAGCTCGCCCTTGTTCGGCCACAGCGCGGCCGATCGCTCGGCCTGCGCGCTGATCGTCAGCGACGGGTTGACTCCGAGGTTGGCCGATACGGCAGCGCCGTCGACCACACTGAGCGTCGGGTAGCCGTGGACGCGATGGTACGGATCGATGACGCCGTGCTCGGGATCCGAGGCGATCGCACAGCCACCGAGGAAGTGGGCCGTGAGCGGAATGTTGAACAACTCTCCCCACGTGCCGCCTGCCACACCACCGATCTTCTTGGCGATGCGTCGGGTGGCGTCGTTGCCCTCCGGGATCCACGTCGGGTTGGGCTCACCGTGCCCCTGCTTGCTCGAGATCTTGCGGCCGAAGGCTCCGCGCTTGGTGAACGTGGTGATCGAGTTGTCCAGGTTCTGCATGACGAGCGCGATGATGGTGCGCTCGCTCCAGTGCCGGACGTTGACGACGCGGACGAACTGGATCGGATGAGCGATCATGGCGAACACGAACTTGAGCCACCGCGGGATCCTTCCGCCGCCGTCGGTCATCAGTGTCTGCAGCATGCCCATCGCGTTCGAGCCCTTGCCGTACCGGACCGGTTCGATGTGTGTGCTGGGACTGGGGTGGAACGAGGACGTGATGGCCACACCGTGCGTGAGATCCATGTTCGGATCGACCGCCAGCTTCGCGGCCCCGACGATCGACTCGGAATTGGTGCGGGTCAGTTCCCCGAGCGTGTCCGACAGACGGGGCAGCGCACCCGTGTCCTTCATCTTGTGCAGCAGGTTCTGCGTACCCCAGGTGCCTGCAGCGAGAACCACATTGGCCGCACTGTAGGTCTTGCGGCCCTTGCGCAGCCGGGCACCGGTTCGTTCGGTGTCGACGTCCCAGGTCCCGTCGGATCGGGGAACGAGACCGGTGACGGTCGTCATCGGAACGATCTCGGCTCCTGCGCGCTCGGCCAGGCCCAGGTAGTTCTTGAGCAGGGTGTTCTTGGCTCCGTGGCGGCACCCGGTCATGCACTCGCCGCATTCGATGCATCCGGTGCGCTCGGGGCCTGCTCCGCCGAAGTACGGGTCCGGGACCGTCTTGCCCGGTTCTTCGCCGAAGAACACTCCCACCGGTGTCTGGATGAAGGTATCGGCGACACCCATGTCCTCGGCGACCGACTTCATCACCTCGTCGGCGGGGGTCATGTGCGGGTTGCGGACGACACCGAGCATGCGGGTGGCCTGGTCGTAGAACGGGGAGAGCTCACTGCTCCAGTCGGTGATGTGCGCCCACTGCTTGTCCTCGAAGAACGGTGCCTGGGGCTTGTAGAGGGTGTTCGCGTAGTTCAGCGAACCGCCGCCGACTCCGGCACCGGCGAGGATGAGGCAGTCGCGCAGCAGGTGCACCCGCTGGATGCCGTAGAGGCCGAGCTTCGGTGCCCACAGGAAGCGCTTGAGATCCCAGCTGTTCTTCGCGAAGTCCTTGTCCTCGAAGCGTTGTCCGGCTTCCAGGATGCCGACGCGGTATCCCTTCTCCACCAACCGAAGCGCGGTGACGCTTCCGCCGAAGCCCGAACCGACGATCAAGACGTCGTAATCCGTTGCGCGAACAGCTGAACCCATGGTGACCTCCGCTACATCCGATGCTGTCGAACAGTATGCACACCCCCATGTGACTACCGCCACAACCGATTCTAGCTGTTACGAGAGGTATCACCAACACAGGGTCGGCTTACGTGGACGACATGCAGCAGAAAGGGCGCGCACCCCTGAGTGAAAGGAGTACGCGCCCTGTCGGAGCAGTGTCGATCAAGCCCTGACGTTCAGGCCCACCTTCTGGAATTCCTTGAGATCGGAGTACCCGGACTTCGCCATCGACCGACGCAGCCCGCCGACGAGGTTGATCGAGCCGTACGACTCACGCGACGGTCCGTTGAGCACCTGATCCAGGCTCGGCCGCTCCCCCGCCGACATCGGCAGCAGCGCCCCGCGCGGCATGGACGGATGCGCCGCGGCCGACGGCCAGTACCAACCTCCGCCGGGAGCCTCCGCGGCGACGGCAAGCGGAGCACCGAGAACCGCAGCATCGGCCCCACAGGCGATGGCCTTGGCGAGGGCACCGGAGGTGGTGATGTCGCCGTCGGCGATGACGTGCACGTAGCGCCCGCCGGTTTCGTCCAGGTAGTCCCGACGGGCCGCGGCCGCATCGGCGATGGCGGTGGCCATCGGAACGCCGATGCCGAGCACCTCACCGGTGGTCGTGCCACCTTCGACCGAGCCGTATCCGACGATGACGCCTGCAGCGCCGGTGCGCATCAGGTGCAGCGCGGTGCGGTGATCGCTCACGCCGCCTGCGATGACGGGAACATCCAGCTCCGCGATGAAGGTCTTGAGGTTCAGCGGCTCGTCCTCACCGTGAGCCACGTGCTCGGCGGAGATGATCGTGCCCTGGATGACCAGCAGATCGAGACCCGATGCCACCAGGGCGGGGGTGAGCGAGCGAGCGTTCTGCGGGCTCACCCGAACGGCGACGGTCACCCCGGAGTCACGGACCTGACCGACGGCCGCGGCCAGCAGATCCGGCCGAAGCGGTGCCGCGTGCAGTTCCTGCAGGAAGGCGATAGGTGCGTCCGGATCGAGATCGGTCTCGGCGATGTGGATCAGCTGATCGAGCTTCGCCTGCACGTCCGCGTGGCGCGCCCACAGTCCTTCACCGTTGATGACACCCAGCCCACCCTGGCGACCCAGCTCGATCGCGAACTCGGGCGAGACCAGAGCATCGGTCGGATGCGCCAGAACGGGAATGTCGAAGCGGTACGCGTCGAGCTGCCATGCCGTCGACACCTCCTTCGACGACCGGGTACGACGGGACGGCACGATATCGATGTCGTCCAGCTGGTAGGTGCGGCGGGCTTCTCTGCCCATGCCGATTTCAACGAGGTCGCGCACGCGCGCACCTTTCTACTTCGAGAGCGAATCGAATCGGCCGAGGAAGGGCCGAGGCGACTATCGGGTGGTGTAGTTCGGGGCCTCTGCGGTCATCGTGATGTCGTGCGGGTGGCTCTCCTTGAGCCCGGCCGCAGTGATCTGCACGAACTGAGCCTTCTGCAGGTCCTCGATCGAGGTGGAACCGGTGTACCCCATCGCGGCGCGCAGACCACCGGTGAGCTGGTGGATGACCTGGGTCAACGGTCCGCGGTACGGGACGCGACCCTCGATGCCCTCGGGCACCAATTTGTCCTCGGCCAGCACGTCGTCCTGGAAGTAGCGGTCCTTGGAGAACGACTTCGCTCCCCCTCGACCCTGCATCGCGCCGAGCGAACCCATGCCGCGGTAGCTCTTGAACTGCTTGCCGCCCACCAGAATCAGCTCGCCCGGCGACTCTGCGGTTCCGGCCAGCAACGATCCGAGCATGGCGGTCGACGCACCGGCAGCGAGCGCCTTGGCGATGTCGCCGGAGAACTGCAGACCGCCGTCGGCGATGACCGGCACACCGTGCGGCTTGCACGCCGCGACGGCTTCGAGGATGGCGGTGATCTGCGGAGCGCCGACGCCTGCGACAACGCGGGTGGTGCAGATCGATCCAGGCCCGACGCCTACCTTGACCGCGTCCGCACCCGCCTCGACGAGGGCGAGTGCGCCCGCTCGGGTGGCCACGTTGCCGCCGACGACCTGTACGCGGTCGCCCACCTCGGCCTTGAGTTTGCTGACCATCTCGAGTACCTGCGAATTGTGGCCGTGCGCGGTGTCGACGATGATGACGTCCACCCCGGCGTCGGTCAGAGCCATCGATCGAGCCCAGGCGTCCTGCCCGACGCCCACCGCGGCACCGACCAGCAGGCGACCGTCACGGTCCTTGGTGGCATCGGGGTGCTGCTCGGTCTTGACGAAGTCCTTCACGGTGATCAAACCGGTGAGCGCGCCCTTGCCGTCCACGATCGGCAGCTTCTCGATCTTGTGGCGACGCAGCAGACCGAGCGCCGCTTCCGCGGTGACGCCCTCCTGCGCGGTGATCAACGGTGCCTTGGTCATGACGTCGGCGACGCGGCGGTTCTGATCGACCTCGAACCGCATGTCGCGGTTGGTGATGATGCCGACCAGCGCGCCGGTCTCGTCGGTGACCGGAAGACCGGAGATCCGGAAGCGCGCACACATGGCGTCGACCTCGGCCAACGAGTCGGTGGGCTTGCAGGTGACGGGGTCGGTGACCATCCCGGCCTCCGAGCGCTTGACCGTCTCGACCTGGGACGCCTGATCCTGCAGCGACAGGTTGCGGTGCAGTACGCCCATACCGCCGGCGCGGGCCATGGCGATGGCCATCCGCGCCTCGGTGACGGTGTCCATGGCGGAGCTGACCAGCGGTACCCGCAGGCGGATCTCGCGGGTGATCTGGCTGGAGGTGTCGACCGAGCTGGGAATCAGATCCGA
The DNA here is from genome assembly GCF_002258965.1 of Rhodococcus sp. 05-339-2. NCBI lineage: Bacteria > Bacillati > Actinomycetota > Actinomycetes > Mycobacteriales > Nocardiaceae > Rhodococcus > Rhodococcus sp. 05-339-2. The sequence continues at coordinate 252,143 of NZ_NOYW01000020.1, read as the reverse complement.
AGCGGCCGGCAGCAGCAGGACGTCGTCGAACGTGAGGCCGAGCATCGCGACCTTGTTGGGATCGTCGCCGCCTGTGCGGACGTGGGCTCCGGGACTACTCATACGAATCTGGCCCTCCCTAGAGCCTGGTTGCACTTCGGCGCGGCGTGCGGCCGGTGAGAGCTCGCAGGCGCACCGCAATGCGGTGTTGGAGAACGGATGGAGTTTCGGCACTTGCACTCATCTGTTCAGCGCCGTGAACCATGGTATCGGCTAGGGCACAACCAGTGCGAATGCCTCCCGCTGTGAGTGGCTTCGAGCACCGAAATCGCGGTCTGCACCAGTGTCGGCGGCCACCGCGTCCGGCATGTCGTATTCGAACGGCTGGCGCAGACCCACAAGTCCTGCGTACCGTGGAGGCGTGCGCGATCAACTGCCTCCCGGTCTACCCCCGGATCCGTTCGCCGGAGACCCAGCCGACCCGTCGGCCGCCCTCGACGCCATCGAGCCAGGCCAGCCTCTCGATCCTCAGGAGCGCCTGGCCGTCGAGGAAGACCTGGCGGACCTGGCTGTCTACGAGGCACTGCTCGGCCACCGCGGCATCCGCGGACTGGTCGTGTGCTGCGAGGACTGCCAGCAGGACCACTACCACGACTGGGACATGTTGCGGGCGAACCTTCTGCAGCTTCTGGTCGACGGAACCGTCCGTCCGCACGAGCCCGCCTACGACCCCGTCCCCGACGCCTACGTGACCTGGGATTACTGCCGCGGGTTCGCCGACGCTTCGATGAACGACGCGTTGCACGGCGACGGATTCGACAGCTGACCCTTTCCGCATCTTCACACGAAGAAGCCCGACACGATCATCGTGTCGGGCTTCTTCGTCGTTCGGTGGGGAATCGAAACCCGGTCAGCTGCCGCCGGACGGAACCGACATGCGGTCGCGGTTCTCCGACGAACTGCCTCCAGCGGTCGCTGTCGGCTGATCGGGCTCCTGGACCACCGTCGGCGTGACATCGGTGGTCGTCGTCGGACTCGGGGTCGTCGTGGTGGGCGGAACCACGGGTGTCGTCGTCGGAGCCGGAGTGATCGGCACACCCGTGGTGTCGGGTGCGACCTGATCCACCGGAGCCTGTGGCAACACGACCTCCGAGCTGGGCACCGGAGCCGGGATCACATCGGCAGGCGGCGGGACGGGCGCGGGCAGCGTCAGAGCCTGCAGTTCCTGCAGCAGACGCGCCAGCCACTGATCGAGCTCGGCTCGCTGCGCGTCGTCGAGCACAGCGGAACTGCTGTTCGACGCACCGTCGAGCAGTGCGCGAGCGGCAGTGGTGTCCCCGGAGGACAGAAGATTTTCCGCCTCCTGCAGTTTGGACGTCGTATCGATCTGCGCCACGGTCGAATCGGCCTGCTCGGAGAAGACGACCGACTTGACGCTCCACAGCGGATCGTCCGGTGTCGAGTTGTACGAGATGACCACCAGGCCACCCATCACGACGGCGATCGCGGCTGCGGCACCGGCGATGGGACGCAACAAACGCATCCGTCCACCGCGGTTGGCCGAGCTCGAGCGAGCCATGTCGGCGGCGAGCTTCTCGCGTTCGACCGACGCGACGACCACGTCGAGGGAGGGTCCGGCCGGCATCGCCGGCGTGACCACGTCTGCTCGCCAATTGGCCAACAGTAGGGCGAGTTGGTACTCGTCTGCGTCATCGGTGGCAATCGGTCCGTCACCACTGATCGCGTCGATGAACGCATCGTCACGACGTACGGCGACGAGGTCCACTGGACCACCGTCTGCGCCGATGTCGGCATAGGGATCGTTCTGCTTCGGTCCAGTGGAGTTCACGTGCTCACCGATACGCGAGATTCCGCGACGCGGGGTCTCACCGGGGCCACCGTGACCATTGTCCCTAGCCATACATTTCACCTGCTCTCACAACTTCGTTCTTCAGTTTTGCGATAGCTCGGTGCTGAGCCACGCGGATAGCGCCTGCAGTGCTTCCGACGGCGGCTGCTGTTTCCTCGGCCGACAATCCGACTATCAGTCGGAGCACCAGAATCTCGCGGTGCTTGGCGGGCAAGGTGTCCAGCAGTGCAGTCATCTGTCGACTCGACTCGGATTCGAGAGCGCGTTGCTCCGGTCCGTGCTCCATCGACACGACATCTGGTACTTCGGCGGCCGGGTCCGATTTGTTACGCGAGGCGCTGCGATGGGCGTCGGCGACCTTGTGAGCCGCGATGCCGTACACGAATGCCATGAACGGACGACCTTGGTCCTGGTATCGCGGCAAGGCGGTCATGACTGCCAAACAGACCTCCTGCGCCACGTCGTCGGCCGAAAGCTGACCGCGTTCGGCCGAACCGACCCGTGCCCGGCAGTACCGAACGACGAGTGGTCGGATGAACTCCAAGACCCGGGACAGAGCCAGTCGATCGCCTTGCGCTGCGGCAACGACGAAAGAGTCAAGCTCCTCACCCGCACTGTTCATCGTCGACAAATTTCCCCGCGTTACAGGTACGCACCCGCCTGGGAGCGCTTCCACGTGGTGGTGGAACGAGACCAAGGATAGCGACACCACCCGGTCACAACCGAACCAATCGGTCCGACTCCGACCCAGGTCCTGGTCAACCGACCGTCGAACCACCCAGGCGATCGATGGCGGCAGCCAAGTCGCCGGAGGCGATCATCCCGGCATCGACCCCGCCTGTTCCCTCGCAGAGCATCGTGGCGGCCCAGCGCAGGGGTAGCAGACCTGCCATCTCCGCAGCACAGGCCACCTGGACGGCCGACTCACGGGCACGGGAGGTCTCACCGGCACAGCTCAGTGCGGCCGCAACCACCAGGTCGGTCTTGACGATGTGCCGTAACGAATCGGCATCGTTGGCGAGAGCTCGAGCGGCCTCGGCGTGTCGGACTGCCTCGGGTCCGTCGCCGCGCATCATCGCCAACTCGGCCGCCACCCACGCCGCCCGCAGTGCCGGGCGCCACGATCCCCGACCGACGTGGCCGTGCCGCTGGCCCGCACTGCGGGCCAGGAGGGTGTCCGCGAGGTGAAACCGTCCGCTTCCCAATGCATCTGCGGCCAGGCCGGTCAGCGCATCGCTACGGGCCTGAACGGAGTCCTCGGATTCCGACGGCCCTACGAGACCGACGAGAATGACAGCCATGCCGTCGAATCGGCGGGCTCGCTCGTGTTCGCCCACCTGACGCAGCCACGACGCTCTGGTCGAGGCGTGCAGCGACCGAAGTTCCGGGCCACGGGGCCGATGCCTCCGAAGCTCGATTTCGGCGGCGCTGTATCGACCCTGGCCCGCCAACGCGACACTGCGAAACCAGCTCTCTCGCGAATCGGTGGCGGCCGGGAGCGGAAATCGGCCGGGGTTGCTGCCGAAGGCAGCGTCGAAGAGTTCGGACTGCGTCGCGGTGAACAGCGAGCTCTGCTCTGATGGCACGGACGCAAGGGTAGGGCCTGAGCCTGCGTCGAACCGCGCCCGAGTCCTAACGATTCGTGGCGACGTTATTACGTGGGGCGAATTCGCTATCGGACCGAAAGGGGCATCGGTGCATCGTTTCCTGTGCGCAGAAAGCAGTTTTCAAGGAATTAACAATGTGAACACGGGCCGATTCGAAGACGAGAATCTGAACGCTGTGTGGCGAATAGGTTAATCGGCGCACTCGATCGCACATTCGGCTCACGACGCACAGCCTGCCGAATCCGCGCCCACTCGAACGTCGCCCCGCGATCCACGCGATCGTCTCGGACACTCCGTGCGGGCTCGGTCGAGGGAACCGACGTCGAGCCCGAGGTGTTGATCCGGACTACGCTCGGCACCACCGACACTGCTGTGATCAGCAGAAATACCGACAACAAGGTTCCGGTCGGATCCAGCTGGAGTCTCGTCGAACCGCCGCGGGACGTCTGCGTCGGAGCGCACCGCATCGGCAGCCGCACAGCCTGTGCACTCTCATCGTCTCGCGTGTCGGCGGATTCTTCAACAGGAAGGACACGCATGCGGGTGAGTCGAAGTAAATATCGCCCGTGTTAATTCTTTGCCCCATAACTATGCATTTGCCCACGACAGAGAACTATTGACTCGATTTCGTCGATCCACATAACGTTGTCGACATTCGGATCACGAATCCGAGAAGCCACACCACCCTAGGAGTTTCCATGCCGCAGCCGAATCACCTCCCTGGGCCGAACGCCGATATTTGGGATTGGCAGATGCACGGCCTGTGCCGTGGCGTCGATTCGTCCATGTTCTTCCACCCGGACGGCGAGCGGGGCCGGGCACGAGCACAGCGCGAGATGCGAGCCAAGGAAATGTGCCGCAGCTGCCCCGTACTCGCTCAATGCCGTACACACGCTCTCAACGTCAGCGAGCCCTACGGGATCTGGGGCGGGATGTCCGAGACCGAGCGGGAACTGCACGCTCGTCACAATCGCCGCCGCATCGCGGTGTAGTCACCCCAACACCGAGAAAGCCCCCCAACCCGTTCGGGTTGGGGGGCTTTCTCGTGTCACCGAACGTCAGTGAGCGTGTCCGTGTCCGGCAGCAGGCTCGGAAGCCTCTTCCGGCTTCTCCACGATCGCACTCTCGGTCGTCAGGATCATGCGTGCAACCGACGCGGCGTTGACCACTGCGGAGCGAGTCACCTTGACCGGATCGACGACGCCGTCGGCCAGCAGGTCGCCGTACGTCAGCGTCGCGGCGTTGAATCCGTGACCCTTCGGCAGTTCTGCCACCTTGCTGACGACGACGGAACCGTCGATGCCCGCGTTGGAGGCGATCCAGAACAGCGGTGCGTTGAGCGCGGTGCGCACCACGGCCACACCGGTAGCTTCGTCACCGGTCAGGCCCAGGTCGTCGGCCAGAGCCAACGCTGCCTGAGTCAGAGCCGAGCCGCCGCCGGGGACGATTCCCTCTTCGACCGCAGCCTTGGCCGCAGCCACGGCGTCGTCGACGCGGAACTTGCGTTCCTTGAGCTCGGTCTCGGTGGCTGCGCCGACCTTGATGACCGCGATGCCGCCCGAGAGCTTCGCCAGACGCTCTTCGAGCTTCTCGCGATCCCACTCCGAATCGGTGCTCTCGATCTCACGACGGAGCTGACCGACGCGCGCATCGATGTCGTCCTGCGTGCCCGCACCGTCGACGATGGTCGTGTCGTCCTTGGTGACGACGACGCGACGAGCGCGACCGAGCAGCTCGAGGCCGGCTTCCTTGAGACTCAGACCCACATCGGCGGTGATGACCTGACCGGCCGTCACGACCGCGAGATCGTCGAGGAACGCCTTGCGGCGATCACCGAAGAACGGCGCCTTGACCGCCACGGCCTTGATCGTCTTGCGGATGGAGTTGACGACCAGCGTCGAGAGAACTTCACCCTCGGTGTCCTCGGCGATGATGAGCAACGGCTTGCCGCTCTCGGCAACCTTCTCCAGCAGAGGCAGAAAGTCCGGAAGCGATGTGATCTTCTCGCGGTACAGCAGGACGTACGCGTCCTCGAGAACTGCTTCCTGCGCGTCGACGTCGGTGACGAAGTACGGCGAGAGGTAGCCCTTGTCGAACTGCACGCCTTCGGTGACCGACAGCTCGGTCAGCAGCGTCGAGGACTCCTCGACGGTGACGACGCCGTCTGCGCCGACGCGAGTGAGCGCCTCGCCGACGAGCTCACCGATCTCGGGGTCACGCGAGGACACGGTGGCGACCTGAGCGATCGCCTGCTTGCCCTCGACCGGGGTTGCGGCGGCGAGCAGGGCCTCGGCGACCTTGTCGGCCGCCTTGGAGATGCCGGTACCGAGCGCGATCGGGTTCGCGCCCGCGGCGATGTTCTTCAGACCGCCGCGCACGAGTGCCTGCGCGAGGACCGTCGCGGTGGTGGTTCCGTCGCCTGCGACGTCGTTGGTCTTGGTGGCGACGCTCTTGACCAGCTGCGCGCCGAGGTTCTCGAACGGATCCTCCAGGTCGATCTCACGAGCGATCGAGACACCGTCGTTCGTGACGGTCGGACCGCCGAATGCCTTGGACAGGACGACGTGGCGTCCCCGTGGCCCGAGCGTCACCTTGACTGCGTCGGCCAACTTGTCGACGCCGCGTTCGAGTGCGCGGCGCGCTTCCTCGTTGAATTGGATTTGCTTTGCCATGTTTCGGTGTTACTCCTTCGAGCAAAGAAACTCGATCGAACGCACACCGCCCCGGGACCGACACGAAAATCGGATACCGGGGCGGATGCGTTGTGGCCTACTTGGCGATGACAGCCAGCACGTCGCGTGCCGACAGAATCAGGTACTCCTCGCCGGCGTACTTGATCTCGGTGCCGCCGTACTTGCTGTAGATGACGGTGTCACCTTCTTTGACGTCCACCGGGATGCGGTTGCCCTTCTCGGTGACACGGCCCTCGCCCACGGCGACGACGGTGCCCTCCTGGGGCTTCTCCTTGGCTGTGTCGGGGATGACCAGACCGGAGGCGGTCGTCGTCTCGGCCTCGTTGGCCTGGACGAGGATCTTGTCCTCGAGCGGCTTGATTTTCACGCTCGCCACGTTGAGCCCTCCAAAGTTATGGGGTACGCGCCCGGGGTCGGATCCCCGGACAGCTGTGTGTATGTACTTCTCGTGCGGTTCTGACAATCACGGCCTGAACTCGTTCCCGTCGTCGCGGGTGCCGGGACTTCGCTCGGTGCCAACTAGCACTCTATACACGAGAGTGCCAGCACTCAAGGGCTGGGTTCGCCAGGTTCGCGGCGCGGTGGTCGCACGGGTGCGCACGAGGGCGATCGCCCACCGCTTCGCGTAACCACGCACATCCGACGACTGCCGAATCGGGGCCCGAAACGCCGAACACCCACGTCGTTTCTCGCTGTTTCCGGACTCCGTGAAGTCTCCGAAAGGCCAGGTAGGAGGCCATCAACAGTCATCGGGTAACGGACCGAGCGGCCTATTACACTCGCGCCGGAGCTCGAAGTAACGTTACGATAACGGAGCTGTGCGAACGATAACGGTCGGCAGCTGTGCCGCGACAAGGCACTCAGGGCAGTCGATTTCCGACAGATACACAGGGGCGGGAGGTGAAGCATGCGGGTAGGAGTGGGCATATCCACCGGATCCGAGGTCGTGTGCGCAGCCCTCGTCACCGTCGACACCGACGGTTCTCGCACGGTCGAGTACCGAACGGTCTCGGCCGACCGTCAAGCCAACACCGACATCGGCGATCTGGTCACCTCGGCCATAGAACTCATGGCCTCCCTGATCCCCGGCCACCGGTCCCCCGACGCGATCGCAGTCACCTACCGCACGGAGGAGCACGCTGCGGGCATTCGCGCGGCGCTGGCCCACACCACTCGCGACGTTCGACTGGTGCCGGAGTCCGCAGCCGCGTCCGCGCACCTGGCGACCACCGGCCTTATCGACCGGTACGACACGATCGCGCTAGTCGATCTCGGAGCCTCGGGCATGTCGGTCACCGTCACCGATCGGACCGCCGAGACGGTACTGGCACACGGCCGGTCGGACGCCGTCGCCGGCGACGCACTCGACGTGCTCGTCAAGAACCTCGTGCAGGACATGACCCGTGACAATCTTCGGGACGACATCCGCGACAACCGAGGAATCGGCTCCGCGCGGTACCGATCGATCAAGGAACGCCTCTCCCAGGAGGACGAGGTCCGCATCGAGCGTTACAGCGGAGTCCCGCTGACGGTCACCCGTGACGCGTTCGAAGCCGCCGTGACCCCGACCTTCGACACCGCCGCTCGGTTCGTCCGGCGGGTGTTCGACGAGAGCACGCACGAACCCGAGGTCATCGTGCTGATCGGCGGAGGGGCGCACATTCCCCTGCTCGCGTCCACGCTCACCGACATGTTCCACGCCCCGGTCGTTCGACTGCCGGAACCCGACGCCGTTCTTGCCGTCGGCGCTGCTGCCGTCGCCGCATCGGCCGTCGGCGGCGGGTATCAACTCGTCTCGGCCACGCGCAACACCGCGAGCCGGATGAGCCGATACTCCGGTGCGATCGCGGCTGCCGTCGTCGCGGGCGGACTGGTACTCGCCTACGGTGTGCAGACGATGGCACCGGCCGAAGATCCCAACGTCTCACCGGCCGGAAGTACCGCCCGCGACGCGACCGAATCGAGCGACGCCGGTACGCCGATCACCGAGGGCTGGGCCCCCGACGAGAACCGCCCCACCGCCGGGCTCACCCCGGGCGATCGGTCCGACCCGACGGCAACCTCCGTCGACGGCGACGGATCGTCGGCTCGGTTCACGACCACCGCTGCGCCGACCAGCACCCCGACGCTGCGGCCGGCCCCCGATCTCCCGCAGATCGAATGGCCGATCGATCCCACGTCGAATCCTGCGTCCCCCGATGTCACCACCGCAGTTCCGATCGAACCGCCGACCTCGGTCACCACGATTCCGGGTGGGCCCTCCGAACCGATCGAGTCTTCGGACCCGAGCGATACGACCGAGATCGTGCCGGTACCGACGACCGAGGTCACGCCGGTGCCGACCGAGTCGATCGGCGCGCCGACCACCGATGTCAGCGGTTCGGAGCCCACGCCGGAACTGACGGCACCACCAACGGTGTGGTCACCGCCTGCACCGGCCCCCTCGAGTGAGCCTCTGTCCGCGGCCGTGCCGTCGACAACCCGTTCGTCCGAGACCACCCCCGCCACGCAGGCCCCTCAGCCGGGCACCTGACTGATCGCGACCGACAGGCCGGGATCGGTCACTGCGGTCAAGGCCGAAGGCTGTGCTCCGCCCGCGACGAGGTGCGCGCCCAGTGCCGCGATCATCACCCCGTTGTCGGTACACAGTCGCGGCTTCGGAATTCTGAGCGTCAAACCCTGCTCGGCACAACGGCTTTCGATCAGCGAACGGATGCGAGAGTTGGCGGTGGCACCCCCACCCAGAACTATCGTGTCGACGTCGACGTCGGTTGCCGCACGGACGGCCTTCATCGTCAGGACATCGGCTACGGATTCCTGGAAGGACGCGGCGATGTCCGCGACCGGAATCGGATCTCCCGCGCGCTGCCGGGCCTCGACGAACCGGGCGACAGCCGTCTTGACCCCGGAGAACGAGAAGTCGTAGCGGGCGTCGCGTGGGCCGGTCATTCCTCGGGGAAACGCGATCGCGGCCGGATCACCTTCGCGCGCAGCATCATCGAGGGCCGGACCACCCGGATAGCCCAATCCCAGCAGCCGCGCAACCTTGTCGAAGGCCTCCCCGGCTGCGTCGTCGACGGTGGTCCCGAGCTCGGCGATCGGCCGAGACAGATCGTCCACGTGCAGCAGATGAGTGTGACCACCCGAGACCAACAGTGCCACGCACGACGGCATCGGCCCGTGCTCGAGTGTGTCGACCGCGACGTGCCCACCGAGGTGGTTCACCGCGTAGAAGGGCACACCCCAGGCCGCGGCGTAGGCCTTGGCGGCGGCAACCCCGACCAGCAAGGCCCCTGCCAACCCCGGTCCGATCGTCACCGCGACGGCGTCGGGACGCTCGATGTCCGCGGCTGCCAGAGCCCGCCGCATGGTCGGCACGATGGCCTCGAGGTGCGCGCGCGACGCCACCTCGGGCACCACTCCGCCGTACCGCGCGTGTTCGTCGACACTCGAGGCCACCTCGTCGGCCATCAGCTCGCAAGTGCCTGCCCCGCCCCACCGGACGATCCCGACTCCTGTTTCGTCGCAGGAACTTTCGATACCCATGACGATCATCGGGCCGGTCCTTCCGTCTTCTCGAACCGACGCATGGTGAAGGCATCGGCCCCGCTCGGTTGGTAGTACTTCGCCCTGGTGCCCACGATCTCGAACCCTTCGCGTCGGTACAACTCGATGGCGGGCTCGTTGTCGGTGCGGACCTCGAGAAAGACCGGCCCACCGTGCTCGTCGGCCACGCGCAGCAGTTCGTCGAGCAGTCGCCCGCCGATTCCTCTGCGGTGATGCGCCGGATCGACACCGATGGTGTGCACCTCGGACTCTCCGACGACGAACGCTCCGCGGCTCGGCTGCCCCAACAGAGAGATGCCTGCGTAGCCGACGACCTCACCGTTCTCCCGCGCCGTGACGTAATGATTGTGTGGTGCCGCCAGTTCCGCGATGAATGCATCCTCGGCCCACGGGTCGTCACCCGGGAACAGCACGGTCTCGAGGTACGCGCACCGAGCAGCGTCCGCCGCCGTCATCGACTCGATCGACACCGTCACTTCGCAGCCTTCGCTGCGGCGCGCTCGTCGAGCGTCTTGGCGTCGGGGCGGCGCAGGTACAACGGGACGAGCGGGCCCGGGACGATACCGCTGCCGATGTCGGCGGCAGCAACCGCAACCAATCCGGCTGCGGACGGTGCCTGCACATCACGAATCGGAAGCTCGAATGCCGCAGCATGCGGGGCCGATCCAGCGACCGCGTCGACTCCGACACTATCGAGCTCGGCCGGGGCGACAACGTCGGGTCCCGCCACCCGCACGCCGGCTTCGTAACGCGCCCAGTAGATTTCGCGTCGGCGCGCATCGGTCACCACCAGAAGCGACCCGGGCTCGGAGACATCTGCAGCGATGGCGTCGAGACTGCACACGCCGTACACCGGAAGACCGAGCGCGTCCCCGAACGCCGCAGCCGTCGCCATTCCCACCCGAAGGCCGGTATAGGGCCCGGGGCCGACGCCCACGACGACGGCACCCAGTTCGGCTGCGGTGATGTCGGCCTCGGCCAGGCACTCGACGATGTTGGGCGTCAGGATTTCAGCGTGCGATCGTGCGTCCACTCGAACCCGGGTGGCGAGCGTCGTGGTCGCTGCACCGGCCGTGGACTCGGTCAGGCTCACCACACCTGCGGTGACGGCGGGGGTCGAGGTGTCGACGGCAAGTACAAGCACGATATTTCAGATTACCCGTCGCCGGGGATTCGGCCGCACACCCGGTACCCGGTCAGGATCGATCTCGCGGGTCCGCCCCGCCGGGCACCCGACTCACCGTCGCGCGGCGAACATCGGAGTCCGGATCACGCGTCAGACGAACCGACACATGGCCGTCCGTCAGCTTCTCGACCAATCCCTCGCCCCACTCGACCACGACGACGGCGTCGGTGAGGTCGGTATCGAGGTCGAGTGCATCGAGTTCGTCGACGGCCGACTGCCCCGTCATCCCGAGCCGATAAGCATCGACGTGGACCAGCGCAACCGGCGGTAGCCCATGGGGCCGTGGGCCGGGCCGATGCTCTCGCGCGATGACGAACGTCGGCGAGGTGACGCGGCCCTGCACACCGAGTCCGGCCGCGATCCCCTTGGTCATGGCGGTCTTTCCGGCCCCGAGCGGGCCGTCGAGGATCACCAGATCGCCTGCGACCAGAACGTCCGCCAGCCGCGCACCGAACTCGGCGGTGTCTGCGGCAGTGACCAATTCGACGTCCACCGGCAAGGTCAGCGGCTCGTCAGACAACGCCCCACCGTCGCTTCTTGCCCGCGGCCTCCGTCGCCCGTGCCACGAGCCGCTGTATCGCACCGTTGACCTGTTCGGGGAATTCGAGTTGAACCAGGTGCCCACCCTGGCGCACCCGCACCATCTCCGAACGCGGCAGGGCCTGAGCGAGAGCCTCCGAGCTGGCGAACGGAATGATCCAATCCTCGTCCCCGCACACCACCGACACCGGAATGTTCTCGAACTCCAGCAGCGCTTCGGACTCGTCGTGCAACTCGAGCGTCTCGAGGAAGTTGACGATCGTGACGACGGAGGTGTCGTCGATCATCGACTGCGAGAACGCCACCAACCGCGGCGAGACCCGGGTACCGTACGACGCCGCGCGCAGGACCGGCGAGATGAGCGCACGTACCGCGCCGCGGCCGAACTGCACCAGGCCCGGTGACGTCCGCACTGCCGCGCGGAACGCATCGACCGCCGGGTTCTGCAGACTACGACCCACCCCGGACTGCGCGAGACCGGCAGCAGTCGTCGAGATCAGGACCGCTCCGATGACTCGCTGCCGCAGAACCTCCGACCGTTGCCGCGCCATGGACAGGATCGACATGCCGCCCATCGAGTGCCCGACCAGAACGATGCGTCCGCGTGGTACCACCGAGCGGATCACCGCATCGAGATCGAGGCCGAGCTGGCCGATGGTGCAGCTCTCCGGGCTCGGTACCCCGGAACGCCCGTGACCGCGCTGGTCGTAGAAGACCATGCGCACTGTCGAACCCCACTGCTGTTCGAGCGCCCGCCGTTGGAAATGCCAGGACGACATGCGCAGGCAGTAACCGTGGACGAAGATCACGGTGGTCTCGGCGTCCGCCGGACCCACCTCGCGCACCGCGAGGGGTACACCGTCGTCCGCCGTGACGATGCTGCCCCGGTCTGCGTCCATCAGGTCGAGGTTCTCGGTGGCCAGCGGGTCCTTGTTGGACCGGAACGCCGTCTCGCGCACCACAATTGCAATACTCTCCAGCAATCCGAGCATGATCTAGATCGTCGCCTCCCCTGAGCGAGCGCCGACGAACCGTCGCCGAACACGTCCACGAACGCCGGTCACGACTTCGTAGCTGATGGTCTCGAGCGCGTCTGCCCAATCCTGGGCGTGCGCCTCTCCCCTGTCCCCCGGTCCGAACAGTAACGCCTCGTCGCCGACTGCGACACCCGAGTCACTGCCGCCGAGGTCGACGACGAACTGATCCATGCACACGCGCCCGACGGAGGGATAGCGACGACCTGCGATGGTCACCTCGAACCGCCCGCTGAGGCGACGGACGACCCCGTCGGCGTATCCGAGAGCGACGAGGGCGACCACGGTGTCGGCGGGAGCGGTCCAGGTGTAGCCGTAGGACACAGATTCACCTTCGCTCACCTTCTTGATGTTCGCCACCTGCGCCGTGAGAGTCATGACCGGGTGCAATTCGAACGTTCCCAGTTCGGGCACCGGGGACAGGCCGTACAGAGCAATACCCGGGCGGACCATGTCGAAACCGAGATCGGGTCTGGTCAGCGCCGCTGCCGAGTTGGACAGGTGCACGACGGCGGGAGGGGTTCCGCGCCGGGTGGCGCGCCGCACCGCGTCGCGAAGCCGCTCGGCCTGGGCGTCGTTGGCGGGGTGAGTCGGTTCGTCGGAGCAGGCCAGATGCGAGAACATTCCGGTCAATCGCACAGCGCCCTCCGCGACCGCGAGCGCAGTAGCGTCGAGAACGGCGTCGAGATCCGGTTCCGCGACCCCGTTGCGATTGAGCCCGGTATCGATCTTGAGCGAGAGATCAGCGGTGGAACCGACCCTGCGTGCAGCGTCGACCACAGCGTCGAGCTGGGCAGCCGTGGATACCCCGATCCCGACCTGCCCGGCTATCGCCGCTGCGAAATCGGAGTCCGTTCGGTGCAGCCACGCCAACACCGGGACGGTCACACCAGCAGCACGGAGCTCGAGGGCCTCACCGATGGTGGTGACGCCGAGCTCCTGCGCCCCCGCGGCGACCGCGGCGCGTGCTACCTCGACGGCACCGTGGTTGTATCCGTCGGCCTTGACGACCGCCATCACGGCGGCGTCCCCGGCGAACTGCTGCAACACGCGGACGTTGTGCGCAACTGCGTCGAGGTCGACGGTCGCGACGGCACCCGAACCCGTCCGAGGATCGGTCTCCTCGTCGCCACAACCGATACTCACAACATTCGATAGTGCCATCCGAGCCGCGGATACGACGGATCAGGGTGCCACAACCCGTGACACATCCGACATCGAACGTGGGCCACGCACGACCGGGGTCACACCGTGAGCGAGCGCACGGTTCGGATGGCGTCGCGGATGGACTCGCACAGTGGGCTCGCAGAAATGGGTGCCGCGAACTCTCCGTCCGACCCGTGAGCCGCACGGGCCGCGGCCAGTGCGTGGACCTTCGCGCCGCAGGCAGCCGCAGTGGACGGTGCCATCCCCGACGCGAGCAGGGCCCCGAGGATGCCCGACAGTACGTCGCCCGAGCCCGCGGTCGACGCCGCCGACCCTCCGGCGTCGCTGACGAACGTGGTGCCGTCCGCATCGGCGACGATCGTCGCTCGTCCCTTGAGGAGCACGGTGACGCCCCAGCGCGCGGCGAGATCTCGGACCGATCCCACTCGGTCGGGTGCCGGGTCGGATCCGGTCAGGCGGGCGAACTCCCCGGCATGCGGGGTCAGCAGAGTCGGTGCCGCACGTCCGGCGACCCAGCGCTCGTTGCGGGCGAGGACCGTGAGCGCGTCCGCGTCGACGACGACGGGCAGATCCGTGTCCAGAACTCGACGCACGATCCCCGCCGACTCCTCGTCGGTGCCGAATCCGGGACCGACCACCCACGCCTGCACCTTCCCTGCCGCGTCGAGATTCGGTGCGGACACGACCTCCGGGTAGTGCGAGACGACCTCTGCGCCTGCGCTACCCACGTAGCGGACCATTCCGGAGGTCGCCGCGACCGCCGCTCCCACACAGAGCAGCGCGGCACCGGGGAACGTGTCGCTGCCGGCCAGAACACCCACCACCCCCTGCGAGTACTTGTCGTCGGTAGCTGTCGGGATCGGCCATATCCGTCCCACGTCGACCGGCTCGAAGGACGTCATCGCCGGAGCCGGCAGCTTCAGGCCGATGTCCACGAGTTCGATTCGGCCGCAACGAGGTACGGCCAACGCGTGAACAGGCTTGCGCGCACCGAACGTCACCGTCACAGCGGCCGTCACGGCAGGCCCCGGTGCCACACCGGTCTCCGCGTCGACTCCACTGGGCACGTCCACGGCCACGATCGGAGCAGTGATCTGCTCGACCACCGCAGCAGCATCGGGCCGCAACGGGCCCTTGCCGGAAATGCCCACGATGGCGTCGACCACGAGATCGGCAGGTCCGCACCTGCTCACCACGCGTCCGCCCGACGATCGCAGGGCCGCGAGACCCTCGGGGTGCACCCGCGTCGGATCGAGAAGGAGTGCCGACACCGAGACGCCGCGCCGACGCAGGAACGCCCCTGCCCACAGACCGTCGCCGCCGTTGTCGCCGGTACCGACCAGAATCGTCACCCGCCGCCCCACGACGCCGCCCGTACGCACGGTCAGCTCGCCTGCCACGACCGCGGCCAATCCGTACGCGGCGCGGCGCATCAGCACGCCGTTCGGCAGGGAATCCAGCAGCGGCGCTTCCGCGTTCCGAATCTGCTCGGGTATGTAGTAGCCGCGCATGCCGATCGCTACTCGACGGTGACGGACTTGGCCAGGTTGCGCGGCTTGTCCACGTCGTAGCCGCGTGCCTGGGCGACCTCGGCGGCGAAGACCTGAAGCGGGATCGTCGACAACAGCGGCTGCAACAGCGTCGAGGCCGCCGGGATCTCGATCAAGTTGTCCGCGAAGGGCCGCACTGCCTCGTCGCCCTCTTCGGCGATGACGACCGTTCTCGCACCACGCGCCTGGATCTCGCGAATGTTGCTCAGCATCTTCGAGTGCAACACCGCCCGACCCTTGGGCGAAGGCATCACGACGATCACCGGGACACCGTCCTCGATGAGCGCGATGGGACCGTGCTTGAGCTCGCCCGCCGCGAAACCCTCGGCGTGCATGTACGCGAGTTCCTTGAGCTTGAGCGCGCCCTCGAGAGCAACGGGGTATCCGACGTGTCGGCCGAGGAACAGAATGGTCGTGGCCGTCGAGAGCTCGCGCGCGAGCGCCCGAACCGGTTCGACCGTTTCGAGCACCCGCTGCACCAACTCGGGCATCGCTTCGAGTTCGGCGAATTCGCGCGCGACCTCGTCGGGGTACTTGGTGCCGCGAGCCTGCGCCAACGCCAGTCCGACGAGATAGTTCGCGGTCACCTGGGCCAGGAAGGCCTTGGTCGACGCGACGCCGATCTCCGGACCGGCCCGCGTGTAGAGCACGGCGTCGGCCTCACGTGGAATCTGCGAGCCGTTGGTGTTGCACACCGCGAGAACCCGCGCCTTCTGGTCCTTGGCGTGCCGAACGGCTTCGAGTGTGTCCGCAGTCTCACCGGACTGCGAGATGGCCACGACGAGGGTCGAACGGTCGAGAACCGGGTCGCGGTACCGGAATTCGCTGGCCAGTTCCACCTCGACCGGCAGCCGGGTCCAGTGCTCGATCGCGTACTTGGCCAGCAGGCCGGAGTGGTACGCGCTACCGCAGGCCACGACGAACACCTTGTCGACGTCGCGCAGCTCCTGGTCGGACAGTCGCTGCTCGTCGAGCACGATTCGACCGTTGTCGAAGTGACCGAGCAACGTATCCGCCACAGCAGCGGGCTGCTCCTGGATCTCCTTGAGCATGAAGTAGTCGTGGCCGCCCTTCTCGGCGGCTGCCAGGTCCCAGTCGATTCGGAACGGACGTCCCTGCGCCTCGTTGCCCTCGAAATCGCTGATGTCGTAGCCGTCGGCGGTGATGACGACGACCTGATCCTGACCGAGTTCGACGGCGTCGCGGGTGTGCTCGATGAACGCAGCGACGTCGGACCCGAGGAACATCTCACCCTCGCCGACACCGAGTACCAGGGGCGTCGAGCGACGAGCCGCGACGATCGTGTCCGCGTGATCGGAATGGGTGAACACCAGGGTGAACGCACCCTCGAGGCGACGCAGAACTGCTTTCGCGCTGGCCACGAAATCGCCGGCCGTCGGGCCGTCGGCGTATGCCCGCGAGACGAGATGGACGGCCACCTCGGTGTCGGTGTCGGACAGGAACTCGATTCCGACTGCTTCCAGTTCCGCACGCAGCGGACCGAAGTTCTCGATGATGCCGTTGTGCACCACCGCGACGGTGCCGGACGCGTCCCGATGCGGGTGCGCGTTGCGGTCGGTGGGACGGCCGTGCGTCGCCCAACGGGTGTGTCCCATTCCGGTGGTACCGACGAACGTGTCGGTGCCGATGTCGTCCAGTTCCGCTTCGAGATTGGCCAGGCGACCGGCCTTGCGCTCGACTGCCGTCGCTCCCGCGCCGTCGAGAATTGCTATGCCCGCAGAGTCGTAACCCCGATATTCCATACGCCGAAGCGCCTCGACCACCACACCCAGAGCTGGGCGGTGGCCGACGTAACCCACGATTCCGCACATGGACAATCAGGGTACTCGGCGGGGCGCGCACGACCCATTCGCTCGGGTGGACGTGTCCCCGTCACCTGACGCGCCGCGGTTCGGTAGCGTCATCTCTCGTGGCGAAACCGAAGAAGCTGGCATCTGCTCTCTCCAAGCGCGGCCCGCACAAGGTGCTCCGAGGCGACCTGGCCCTCGCCGGGCAACCCGGTGTCGTCTATACCCCCGCCGAGGGCTTCGGCCTGCCCGGCGTGGCCTTCGCACACGGCTGGATGCTGCGCCCCCAGCACTACACCGACACCCTGAAGCATCTCGCGTCCTGGGGCATCGTGGTTGCGGCACCGGATACCGAGCGCGGCCTCGTACCGTCCCATCGCGGTCTCGCCACCGATCTGGGCACTGTGCTCGACATCATGACGGGCGTCCGATTGGGCCCGGGCAACATCAGCGTGCATCCGGACAAACTCGCCACGGCCGGTCACGCGATGGGGGCAGGCACCGCAGTTCTCGCCGCCTCCCGGCGATCCGACATCAAGGCCGTCGCCGCGCTGTTCCCCGCTCCGACGGCACCCTCGTCCGAGGACGCCGCCGCGGGCCTCACCGTGCCGGGACTCGTCGTCGGAGACAATTCGAACGCCGACTCGCTCACCGACAACTCACTCGCGCTCGCCCAGGCCTGGAACGGACCGTCCATTCTGCGGCGAGTCGACGGCTCGACGGCGGACGGATTCGTCGAAGGCCGCCGGATCCTCGGCGCACTCGGCATCAACAAGCCCGACCGCAAGACTCAGCAACGCACCCGCGCCGTCCTGACCGCCTTCCTGCTGTTCCATCTGACCGGTGACTCCGACTACGAAGAACTGGCCGGAACCGCAGGAGACATCGACGGCACCCGAGCGGTCGATCCGCATGCCCCACTGGACGAGCAGCCCAAGCCCAAGGCCACGGCTTCGATCAAGGCGTTGCTCGGACGGGGTTAGTCCCCATCGTCACCGAACGGTGTCACACCAGCCACGATCGCGGCCCGTCGTCGGGGTCGGTCTCGACACGCGGTGGGGGTTCTCGCCGATCCAGGTGAGCCGGTTGCAGCACCGAGCCCGACCTCGGCTCGATGTCGGAGTCGGCTCGGCTCACCTCGGCCGAACGTCGGCCGTCTCGGTCGACTGAAGGAGCCTGCGCCCGGCTCAACGCCTCGGCCGCCCGCGACATCGCGGCCCGGTGCTCGTCGCGTATTCGATGCAACTTCCGTCGCCACCCAGTGTCGGTGCTCACAGCGCCCCTGCTTCGCTCAGGCCCGCACCCGTGCTCGGGGCGGCGGGCTGTGCATCGGCCACCGGTCTGTCGGCAGCCACCGGGTGTTGTTCGGCAGGCTGCTCGGGGTCGGGCGACTCGGGCGAGCACTGCGCCTGCACATCCGAATCGGCTTCGGACGGAAGCACCGGCTCGGTCGCAGGGACCGGCTCGGGGGTGGGCACCGGCTCGGTCGCAGGCACCGGCTCGGATGGGAGCACCGATTCCGCCGCAGGGACCGGCTCGGTCGCAGGCACCGGTTCGGACGGGAGCACGGGTTCGGACGAGAGCACGGGTTCGGACGGCAACGCCGAAGCCGGAGCCGGTACGTCCACCGCGTCGGCGACTCCGGGAATCTCGACGATCTCGGGTAGGCCGAACGGTCCTATTCTGATCTCGAACGAGCGTGTTCCGAGTCCGGGAGTCTCGAGTTCGAGGGACACCACACCGTCGTGTTCGAGCGCGATGCGGGCCCGATGCCCATCGAGCTCGGCCTCGAGATGACCACGCTCGTCGCCGGGCGTGGGCGACGCCTGCCCGGGCGGCGGCAGCGGAGCCGGCTCGGGTCGCCGGTCGCCAGTCCCGTCCGGAGCAGCGTCCTTCGTGTCGTTCTCACCGGCCCGGCTGTCGACTGCGGTGTCGCCGGAACCGTCGAGATCTCGACCGTCGATCGTCTCGGTCAGTGCATCGTCGATCCGGTCGACGATGCCGGCGACGACTCGATCCACGAGCCCGTCCAGAGAATCCCCCACCTCGTCACCGGCGGGGTTGTCAGCGGTCGGATATCCGGCCGAAAACACGGTGTCTGCGCCGGCCGGTCCGTGGCCGCCCGGCTGTGACGCCGCCGGTCCGACCGACGCAGGTCCGACCGACGCAGGTCCGACCGCGGCCGAACCGACGGCTGCAGGTTCGGCTCCGGAAACGGCCGGTGCAGAACCGATCTCGGCCGGACCCAGGTCGGCGGACGAGCCGTCGGGCCCCGGCCACAGCGCCGACGCCCCGGGTTCCATCGCCCAACTGCTCTCGTCGAGTTCGCCGAACGATGGCTCGTGAACACTTCCCAGAACGTCCACCACCAATGCCAGACATCTTTCGACGGCGATGTCCGTGGCAGTACATGCTGCGAGGACTGCCTCGCACGTACCCTGCACCCGCGGTACGAACTCGGTGTCGATCCATCGCCTGCAGCGTTCGGTCACCTCGGCGGCGAACTCGTCGGAGACATCACCGCCGAGCGCCCTGTCCTTCAGATCCTCGAACGCAGACGCCAATCGCGGGAACACCGCCTCTCGATCTACCGGGAGGCACTCGATTCCCGACGCAACGACGATCGCGTCGACCTGGTCGACATCTTTGCCGTCCACCAGCTCGATGTCGATGCCGCCGACGAGCTCGGCCTTGTCGGTCACGGCGTCACGGAGAACGTCGACGGCCGCACACATCGTTTGATGAGAGTCCTCGATCGACGCCAGGAACTGGGAAGCCTTCTCCTGTTCGGCCGAGAGGTAGGTCCGAACCGCCTCCCCCGCATCACCGTGCCAGCGCAACTGAAGGACCCGGCGAAGTTGCACCTGCTCCTCGAGTTGATCGGTGAGTACGGCGGACACCGTCCCGACGGCGTCGGCATCGGCTCCGAGCGCGCCCAAGTTCAGTCCGCGCTGCTCGTCGTACCTGGCGCACACGTCCTGATATCGCGGGATGTCGACGCCCGGAACGCGGCTCGCCAGCGGCAGGAAGCGCTCGAAGTACAGCAGTCCTTGTGCGTTGGCATCGAGAATGTCGTCGATCGACGCCCCGTCACCGGACGAAGCCGACGGAAGTGTCACCGGTGTGACTCGATCGCGTACGAGGCGGTGTCGTCCTGTTGCTCGTACTCGTTCATCGCGGTGGTGAGGGCTTCGGAAATGTCCTCGACCGAGGACCTCCAAGCCCTGACGGCACGCCCGAGCCCGAGGTGCGCCTGGGAATAGGCAGCACCCAGGTCACCGTAGTTCCGTCCTGCCCCCGCGGTACCGAAGCCTGCGTCCGCCACGGTATCGGCGGCGTCGCCGAGCGCCTCCGCCGACAACGCCAATGCATCCGCCACGCCGCGAACTCGGTCCACGTCCACCCGAACCCCATCGCTCATACGTTCCCGTCCCCCCTCGCAGTGCCCCTATCTCACTATGACGTGCGCCGACTCACATCGGTTCCGCAGAGAGCGGTAACGTCCCGATGTGAAATGTCAGTAACAGGTACCTGAAGTGGCTGCACCAGCCGCTCACCGAACGAGGAGTCCCATGCACATCGGAACGATGCTGAACTACAGCGGTGGTTTCAACGAGACCGTCGCCGAGGTGGCCGAGCTCGAGAAGGCGGGTCTCGACATCATTTTCGTGCCCGAGGCCTACTCGTTCGACGCCGTCAGCCAACTCGGGTTCCTCGCGGCCAAGACGAGCACGATCAAGATCGCCTCCGGCATCTTCCAGATCTACACCAGGACTCCGTCACTGACCGCCATGACCGCCGCCGGTCTCGACTATGTCTCCGACGGCCGGTTCGTACTCGGACTGGGCGCGTCGGGACCGCAGGTCGTCGAGGGCTTCCACGGCGTCAAGTACGACGCACCCATCGCCAGAACCCGCGAGGTCATCGAGATCTGCCGCCAGGTCTGGCGCCGCGAGAAGGTGCAGCACCAGGGCAAGTACTACCAGATTCCATTGCCCGCCGACCGGGGAACCGGCTTGGGCAAGCCCCTGAAGCTGATCAATCACCCTGTGCGCGATCGCATTCCGGTCGTCATCGCCGCACTCGGACCCAAGAATGTCGAGCTCACCGCCGAGATCGCCGAAGGTTGGCAGCCCATCTTCTACTTCCCGGAGAAGGCCGCCGACGTGTGGGGCGAGTCGCTCGCCGCAGGCAAGGCCAAGCGTGACCCGTCACTCGGCGAACTGCAGGTCTTCGCAAGTCCCACCCTCGCCATCGGCGAGGATGCGGAGAAGTACCTCCCCTGGGTCAAGCCACACCTGGCGCTGTACATCGGCGGCATGGGAGCCAAGGGCAAGAACTTCTACAACTCCTTGGCCCAGCGATACGGGTACGAGGCCGAGGCCGAGAAGATCCAGGACCTGTACCTGGCAGGCAAGAAGGAGGAGGCCGCCGCGGCCGTGCCCGACGAGCTCGCTCGCGCGGTCAACCTCATCGGCCCGGAAAGCTTCGTCAAGGAGCGAGTGGCAGCTTTCGCCGAGGCCGGTGTGACCACTCTCAACGTCGCGCCGCTCGCCGAGAACACTGCAGGACGCGTCGCGCAGCTGACCGCACTGCGCGAACTCACCGCCTGAGACGTCAGACCGACGCGACCCGGCCCGCCAGCTCTTCGGCGAGCCGGGTCGCGACGTCGAGTTCGGACGCTTCGACCATCACACGCACCAACTGCTCGGTACCGCTGGGACGCAACAGAACTCGACCCGATTCCCCGAGTTCCCGTTCGGCCGACGCCACCGCGTCCGACACCGACGGTGCCGACGCCACCGCTGCTTTGTCGGACACGCGCACGTTGATCAGCACCTGCGGCAGGGTCCGCATGGCCGACGCCAGATCCGCGAGCGAACGCCCGGTCTCCGCCATCCGCTCCATCAGTCGCAGCGCCGTGGCGATCCCGTCTCCGGTCGTTCCGACCGCGGGCAGCACCACGTGTCCACTCTGCTCGCCACCGAGCGCGAAGCCGCCGCGGCGCAACTCCTCGAGCACGTACCGATCTCCGACCGCGGTGGTGCGCAACGTGATTCCGGCCTCGCGCATCGCAATGTGCAGACCGAGGTTGCTCATCACCGTCGCGACCAACGTGTCGTCGGTCAAGTAGCCCGCGTCGTGCATCGCGATGGCCAGTACCGTCATGATCGCGTCGCCGTCCACCACGGAACCCGACGCATCGACGGCGAGGCATCGGTCCGCGTCGCCGTCGTGCGCGATCCCGAGGTCGGCTCCGTGCTCGACGACGGCCTTCTGCAAGCCCTCCAGGTGCGTCGATCCGCACCCGTCGTTGATGTTCAGACCGTCGGGTTCTGCATTGATCGCCACGACCGTCGCACCGGCCCGCCGGTAGATCTCGGGCCCGACGACCGAGGCGGCACCGTGCGAGCAATCGACCACGACGGTCACACCGTCGAGTCGATGCGATACCGATCCGGCCAGATGGTCGGTGTAGCGCGCCGCGGCGTCGTGCGCGAGTTCGATACGGCCGATCGCGGCACCGGTGGCGTCGTAGGGCTGTTCGTCGTTCCGGGAGCGCCCCTCGGGATCGAGGGCAGCTTCTATCCGGTCTTCGACGTCGTCGTCCAGCTTGTGTCCACCGGCAGCGAAGATCTTGATTCCGTTGTCGGGCATCGCATTGTGGGACGCCGAGATCATCACGCCGAGCGCCGCGTCGTATTCGGCGGTGAGGTAGGCGACTGCGGGTGTGGGCAGTACGCCGACGTCGATCACGTCGACACCCGATGCGGTGAGTCCGGCGGACACGGCTGCGCTCAGCATCGCCCCACTCACCCGCGGATCACGACCGACCACTGCGACGGCCCTGACGCCGTCGACGTTCGGTGCCAACACGGCGGCTGCGGCTCGCGCGATCCTCAACGCCAGCTCAGCGGTCAGAACCCCGCCCGCAAGTCCCCGAACTCCGTCGGTGCCGAACAATCGCGCCATGAACCAAGACCCCTTCGAGCGGAGAGAATGTGGTGGAAAATGCCTCGAGGGCAGGCGTCCGATACTGCTGGATGCCTGCCCTCGAGGATGAAACGGGTAAGACGCGTCAGCGCTTGGAGTACTGCGACGCCTTACGGGCCTTCTTCAGGCCGTACTTCTTGCGCTCGACTGCACGCGCGTCACGCGTGAGGTAGCCCGCGGCCTTGAGCGGCGGGCGATCGTCGGGTGCGAGCTCGATCAGTGCGCGCGAGATGGCCAGACGCAGGGCGCCTGCCTGTCCCGACGGTCCGCCGCCGTGCAGCAGCGCGACGATGTCGAAGGACTCTGCGCGGTCCACCAGAACGAGCGGAGCCTTGATCAGCTGCTGGTGCACCTTGTTGGGGAAGTAATCCTCGAGGGTGCGGCCGTTGAGCTTGAATCCGCCGGTGCCCGAGGACAGCCGAACGCGAGCGACGGCTTCCTTACGGCGACCGACGGTCTGGATCGGGCGATCGAACACGATCGGGGCCGGAGCGGCTGCGGCTTCGATGTCCGAGACGACCTCGGGATCTTCGACTGCCACGAACTCGTCGGCGGCGATCTCTTCGATGTTCTCCTGCGACGTCACGTCATTTCCCTCCGGCGCCGTCACTGGGACACCTGCTTGATCTCGAACGGAACGGGCTGCTGAGCGGCATGCGGGTGGTTCGGTCCCGCGTAGACCTTCAGCTTGCTCGCGATGGCATTACCGAGCTTGTTCTTGGGGATCATGCCGACGACGGCCTTCTCCACGAGACGATCGGGGTTGCTCTCGAGGACCTGACGGGTCGAGCGCGACTTCAGACCGCCCGGATGGCCGGAGTGGTGGTGGTGGAACTTGCCGTCGAGCTTGTTGCCGCTGATGGCAACCTTCTCGGCGTTGATGATGACGACGAAGTCGCCACCGTCGACGTTGGGTGCGTAGGTGGGCTTGTGCTTACCGCGGAGCAGAGTCGCGGCCTGGACGGCGAGGCGTCCGAGCACGACGTCCGTGGCGTCGATCACATGCCACGTCCGGGTGGTGTCCCCGGCCTTCGGGGCGTAAGTAGACACAGAAAATTCCTGTCTTCATGATGTCGCTGCTGGCCAAGACGAGTGGATGCCCTCGGCGGCCAGTTGAGACCCGAGGACAAGAGCTCGATACGCACACAAGTACGCGGCGAGCCCATACACGCCAACGGGGAACGATACCGGGAGCGGACGCCCAGGTCAAAACACCTCCGCTCGTCGACGCCTCGACTCGTCGACCTCGTCAGCGCAGGCGCACACACTGCATGCATCGACGGGCAGCGGGAAGAGCCTCGAGCCTGATCGCCGGGATCTCGCTTCCGCACCGTTCGCAGGAACCGTAGGTCCCGGCCGTGAGCCGCGAGACCGCCGCGTCGATCTCGCGGATCTCCGACTCGGTGTCGGTGATCAGCGCGGCGATCTTCGCTCGCTCGAACGCGATCGTCGACCCCTCGGGATCGTGCTCGTCGTCGTCGGTGGTCAGCCGCGATCCTTCGATCACCGACGCCAGTTCGGCCCGAAGCGACGCCAGTCGACGGTCGGCACGAGACCGCTCGGCCCCCAGTACTGCTCCGACGTCCGTCACCGAACCAGTAGACACCCGGACCGCCGTCGTGACCAGTTTGTCCGGCTCACGAGAACCGAGCTCGAGGAAGACGAAAGCCCCGACCGAGGTGTCGGTCGGGGCTTCCGCTCTTCGTGACGACGGGTCAGCGAGCCATCCGCGCCTTGTTGGCCATCTCGACGCCGTGCATCGTCTCGCCACCGGTGCGGGCGGCCGCGACGAGGCTCGACAGAATGAGGTTGAGCTCGTCGGATGCAGAGCTCCACTGACGCTGCAGCTCGTAGTAGGACGTCATCGCGTCGCCCTCCCACGACTGGTAGAGCCGCTTCGCGGTGCTGTCCACGTCCCCGAGAAGGTCCTTGGTCACGTTCGCCTGCTTGTTCATCGCCTCGGTCAGCGCCGCGATCTGCGCGAAGTCGTATTTCATGTCGGATCGGTCTCCTTGGTCGAGCGTGGTCGTGTGGATTGTCGTGTGGTCACCGGATGCACGTTCACGTGAACGAGGACAGTCCCGAATTCAGCGATCCGGCCACCTGGTTCACGGCCGACACGTTGTCGTCGTCGGCGTCCGAGTAGCCGTGGCCGTTCGTCTTGATGTCCGCGGAGATCTGCTCCAGCGCGCTCCGCATCTTCTGCGCACTGGTGTCCCACTGAGCCATGACGTCCTGAAAAGACTTGCCTGCCTTGCCGACCCACGCCTCGGCGGTCTGCTCGACGATCGACCGAACGGCCGAATTGGACGCGTTGATCGACACACTCAGGCCTTCGATCGTGGCACCGGCGGCCACGAGCTCCTGCGGTGTGACCGTGACGCCGTTCGACGAACCCGTAACTTCCGGTCCCCCTGGATATCCCACTTCGACTCCTTGTCTCCGATACTCGATTCACATGCACCCGCGGCGCACGTGCCGATCGACCGAGAGGCCACTGTCGGCCCGCTCACTCCCCTACATCTCCTTGGACGCAACGACCCCTCGATTCGGTTCCGGCCGTGCACGAAAAACTGTGGGCCGCTCTCACGACGGCGCAACGATGTCCAAAGTCTGCGTTGCCTGACCGCATTCGGCGTCGATCACCGTCGCGTCGTCTCCCTCGAACTGGCAGCCGATGCTGACCTGAAGGTCGGACTGGACGAACACGCGCCAGAGCACCGTCGAGTCGTCGATCGGTCTCTCTGTGTAGGCGATCCCGACGCGACCGCCGAAATCGCGGGTGGATTCGAGCGATCCGATGGTGGAATCCGGCCCACGGGCATCGATGGCCGACCGAAGCTCGTCGGCAACCTGCTGCTGCGTCGAACCCGGTGACAGCTCTGCCACGGTGACGACGATCCGACGCTCGGGTGGGGTCGGCGGAATCAGCACCATGCGGTCCGCTTCGTCCACCTTCGTCCAGGTGTCCGGCAACCGCATCGACACCCGCCCGGACACGAACGTCACCGTCTCGACCGGCGTCGGCGGGTCGGTCGTCGTGGTCGGTAACGGTTCGACGAGGGACGACACAGCCCTCGGGGCCTCGGTAGGCGACAACGGTTGCGCTGCAACGCTATCGGAAGCAACGGGAGGACGTCCGGTGAAATACACAGCTGCGCAGACGAATACGATGACCGCTGCTGCCGCACTCACGGCCGCGAGCAGCTGGGGACGCCGCTTCTCCCGCGGCCGCGGCGGGGCGGCCACGTCGTCGAGCCATGCCGCCGATCGCGTCGTCGCAGCACGGACCGATGGCGCGGGGACGAGATCCGCCCCGGCTCGCCGATACAGCGACCGGGCGACATCGAGTCCGGTCAACCATCGAGTGGGGTGATCGGCGACGGGATCCTCTCCGACGCGGGGCGCCGCCACCACGTACACCTCGTCGGGGCAGTTCGTGACCGACGACCGGACGTACTCCCCGACCGCTCGTCGCCAACCGTCGTCGTCACCCGTACCGAAGGGCAGGATCGCGCCGGTGTCTCCGCCGTGCGCCCCCGATTCGTCGAGAACGACGACGGACGTGTCGAGAGGCCCGACTTCGACGACGACCGCGGCGGACGGAGCGCGTTCACCCGACCACGACAGGGCCGCCTCGGCCGTCTCCACGAGCACCACCTCGTTCGCCGAGGTCGCAAACAGTGCACGAAGGATGCTCGTCCGTTGCTCGCCCCAGGTCGATGGATACGCGATCTCGAGCACGTCGAGTCGGTCGTGCACCCCGGCACCGTTCAGGGCCGACCACACGATTCCGTGCAGTACCGCCTCCCGGTCCCACACCGAGCTCCCCACCGGGACCGACGCATCGTCGATACAGAGCAGGGGCGAAATCTCGTCTCCCTCCGTGCCCCGGCCGAACACCAGACGACCACCCTCGGCCGTGGCGAACGCCGATCCGACGCTCTCTCTCGGACCCTCGAAGGCTCCGGCCGTGGCGACGACGGAGATCTGCGTGTAGCCCAGATGCACTGCGGCATAAAGCCACGAGGGGCTCGTCAACTCGAATGTCCGAGCTGAACGAGTGCCTGGCCCGAGCGGTCGACGAACACCCCACGTCCGGGCGGCATGGCACTGGGACGTACCGTCCCGAGCAGATTCCCTTCGTCGCGGCTTCCGCTCATGACCAGTCCTGGCGTGACCAGATCGCGCAACCGTCCGATCACCGGGTCGAACAGCGCCCGGCCTGCCCCGCCGGAACGACGCGCCACGATGAGATGCAGCCCGATGTCTCGTGCATGGGGAAGGTGTTCCACCAACGGGGCCAACGGATTTCCCGACGACGTGGCGACCAGATCGTAATCGTCGACGACGACGAACACCTCGGGGCCGTTCCACCACGACCGCTCGCGAAGCTGCTGCTGGGTCACGTCCGCCCCCGGCATGCGGCCGGCCATGCGGCCCGCGAGGTCGACGAGCATGGCCGTCAGCGTCGCCTGGGAGGCCGCGTACCCGGCCAGATGCTCGGAATCGACTGCGCCGAGGAGAGTTCGGCGGTAGTCCGCGACGACGAGTTTGACGGTGTCGGACGAGTTGGCCTCGACGAGCGATCGACAGATTCCGCGCAGCAGAGAAGTCTTGCCGCACTCGCTGTCACCGAACACGACGAAGTGTGGATTCTCCGCGAAATCGACCACGACCGGTGCCAACTCGGCTTCGTCGATGCCGATGGGAACTCCGAGCTCGGGGATACCGCCGCGGATTCGTGGCCACGTATCACCGAGCCGATCGACGATCGCGGATCGTTCGAGCAGCTCGGGCAGCATGCGCACCGGCGGTGCCGGGGTTCCCGCAGATGCAGCCGTGATCGCGGCGACCGACTCACCGACCGCGCGAGAGAGGTCGTCGACGGAACAGACGTCGTCCACTCGTGGAAGTGCGATCAGCAGATGCAGTCCGTCCCTGGTCATACCCCGGCCCGGACGCCCCTCGGGAACGCTCGCGGCCTTGGCTCGGCCCATGTCCGAATCCGACGGATCTCCCAGCCGCAGTTCCAGTCGAGTACCGATCAGGTCCTTGGTCGCGGGCCGAACTTCGGCCCACCGAGAGGCGGTGAGGATCAGATGCAGACCGAAGGCGAGGCCCTGCGTCGTCAAGGTGGCGATCTGCTGTTCGAGACTCTCGAAATCGGACCTGATGGACGGCCAGCCGTCGATGACGAGAAAGACGTCACCGAACCGATCCTCGGGGTCGACGGGGTGCGCTGCACGACGCCGTCGGAACTCCGCCATCGAGTCGATCCCGCGATCACGGAAGGTCTTCTCTCGCTGCCGAACGACGCCGGCGACCTCGGCCACGGTCCGCCGAACCCGGTCGACATCGAGCCGGTTGGCCACCGATCCGACGTGCGGCAGATCGGCCAGCCCAGCCAGCGTTCCGCCGCCGAAATCCAGGCAGTAGAACTGCACCTGCGCCGGCGAATGCGTCATCGCGAGCGCCAGGATCAACGACCGAAGCGCCGTCGACTTACCCGATTGCGGGGCACCGACGATGGCGACATGGCCCGCAGCACCGGACAGATCGACGGTCAGCAGATCACGGCGCTGATCGAAAGGCCGGTCGATGATGCCGATCGGGGCACGCAGGGCGGCGAGCGGACCGATGTGCTCGGTCAGAACCGAGTCGGGCAGCAACCGGTTCAACGTCGGTGCGGTGTCCAGCGGCGGCAACCACACCTCGTGGGCCGGCGTTCCGCGACCCCGAATTCGTCCGACGACCACATCCAGCACAGTCGGGCCGGTGCTCCGGGAGTCGACCGGATCCGGTTCTGCCTCGGGCGCAGTGGCAGCCTCGATGCGGCCGAGATCGACCGAGTCGAGCGGTACCGCGTAGGCGGTGAAGGGCTTCGGCCCGATGTCGCCTCCGAGCGAGGGCCGAACGCCAGGACCGGAACGCGGCGGCGAGTACGGGCCGGAGACGTACGCCGCGGCAAACCTGACGATCTCGGCCGAATCGCACTTGAGGTAGCCCGCACCCGGTTGTGCAGGCAGATGATAGGCGTCGGGAACTCCGAGCACCGATCGAGACTCGTTCGCGGAGAACGTCTTCAGGCCTATTCGGTAGGACAGGTGACTGTCGAGACCGCGTAACTTTCCTTCTTCGAGGCGCTGACTGGCGAGCAGCAGATGCATGTGCAGAGAACGTCCGAGCCGACCGATCGCGACGAACAACTCGGCGAATTCCGGTTGCTGGCTGAGCAATTCCGAGAATTCGTCGACCACCACGAACAAGGCGGGCATCGGTGCCAGATCCGCTCCCGCGGCTCGTGCCCTCTCGTAGTCGGAGACGTTCGCGAAGTTGCCGGCCGAACGCAGCGATTCCTGCCGACGGTTCATCTCACCGGCCAGCGCATCGCGCATTCGATCCACCAACGCCAGGTCCTCGGACAGGTTGGTGATGACCGCGGCCACGTGCGGTGCCGACTCCAGGCCTGCGAACGTCGCACCGCCCTTGAAATCGACGAGCACGAGGTTCAGCTGGTCCGGCGAGTGAGTCGACACCAAGCCCAGCACGAGCGTGCGGAGGAACTCCGATTTTCCCGAACCCGTTGCCCCGATGCACAATCCGTGAGGTCCCATACCGTTCTCGGCGGATTCCTTCAGATCGATCTCGACGGCGCTGCCGTCGGGGGCGACACCGATCGGTACCCGCAGCCTCTCGCGTCCGCGCCGCGTCGTCCACGCTCGGTCCGTGTCGAGTGCACCGACATCGGCGATACCGACCAGGCTGTTCCATCCCGAGATCGGGACTCCGCCGTCGTCGACGACATCGACGACGGACGAGGACGACGGCGCACGATACGGCGACAGGCGTCGAGCCACGGTGTGCGCCTGGGTGGTGCTCATCGAATCCGCGACGGCGAACACCTCGACCGTGGTTCCGGTGACCGCTCCGATGGATCCGTTCTCGGCGAACAGCCGAAGGCCACGCGATGCGGCGAGTCCGGGACACAGGCCGGACAGATCGATGATCGTGACGGAATCGAGGCCTGTGTCGGTGAGATCGGTCGATCGGTTGTCCAGAAGCCCGCCGTCCACCACGATCACCAACTGCACGACGCCTGCGACGGGAACAGCTCCGCGCGCAAACCGATTTCGCATGGACAGCACGTCGCCGAGTGCTCCCTCGAGTTCGAGGAAGCTGCCGAAGATCATCCGAGCGGACCCGGCGCCGTCGCGCAGAGCGTCGTGCTGAGTGTGCGGGAGCCACTTGGCCCACTCCCATTGCTGCACGGTGTCCGGCCCGCAGACGATCGCGACAGCGACGTGGTCGGGTCCGTGAAAGCTGCACAGCGAGGCCAACATCGCGCGCACCATCGCCCGGGCCTCGTCGCGATCTCCCGATACGGACAGCGCCGCGAATCCTCTCAGTGACACCGCGGTCGGCAGCGCGGCCACCACTGAATGAGCTCGCACGAAGCGGCGCAGAGACACTGCCGAGACGGGTTCGAGTTCTTCCACCGGCCCGGTCTCCGGCGGAACCAGTCGAGTGGCGAGCCGCTGATCCCCACAGCCGACTCGTACGTGCGCGAAATCCGGATCCGACAGTCGCCGTTCCCACATGCGCTCGGTTCCGGCGATCGACCACAACGTCTCGGGTGCCGGGTGACTCCATTCGAGGGCTCGGCGTTGTGCGCGCTCGGTCTCGGCGACGTCGCGGCGGAGCTGATCCAGATAGCGGAGGTAGTCCTTGCGGTCCTCGTTCGCCTCGGCCGTACGCGCTCCGCCCGACTTCCCGCCGCCTGCCAACATCCCCACCATGGACATCAACATCATGGCCGGGAACATCAACATCATCGGGTTCGCCGCTGCCCCGGAGGTGAACATCAGCGCGACCATCCCCACCATCGCGGCCACCATCACCAGCGGCATCAGCTTCATCAGCAGATTGCCCGGCACCGCGCGCGGGATCTCGGGTGGCGACTGCAGGGTGACTTCACCGCCGGGAGATCGAGGCACTTCCCGTCTGGCACCGCGAACGAAGCGCACGGTACTCATCGATCCGCCCCCACGGCCACGCCCCCAGAACCCCATCGCGGCGGCCTCCCCCCGAGGCCGCAGGACGACAGGCTAACGCATCGAAGACCGGCCGGTCCACAGCTGCCGTCGCGCCCGTCGGACGGTCGAGAAATAGAACGCTGCCCGACGCCGTTGCACATCGATGTGGCTCTTCTGCCGCGTGCTCGACGAACGAAAGGCTGGCCCCAACCGTGTCCGTACCCTTGTCCATCCTCGACCTCGCTCATGTGGGCGAGGGCGAAACAGTCCGCGACAGCTTCGATGCAAGCGTCACTCTCGCTCAGCATGCCGAGAACTGGGGATACCGACGCATCTGGTACGCCGAGCACCACAACATGAAGACGATCGCGTCGTCGGCCACGTCGGTGCTCATCGCGCATGTCGCTGCCAACACCGAGCGAATCCGGCTCGGATCCGGCGGGATCATGCTTCCCAATCACGCGCCGCTGACCATCGCCGAGCAGTTCGGCACTCTGGCGACGCTGCACCCGGGACGGATCGATCTGGGTCTCGGCCGCGCCCCCGGCAGCGACCAGGTGACGATGCGGGCGATGCGGCGAGATCCCGCGTCGGCAGATCGCTTTCCCCAGGATGTCCAGGAACTGCAGGGCTACCTGTCGGCGGAGTCCCTGATTCCCGGAGTGAGCGCAACTCCCGGCGCGGGTACCGAGGTACCGCTGTACATCCTCGGGTCCTCGCTGTTCGGCGCGCAGCTCGCGGCCGCACTCGGCCTGCCCTATGCTTTCGCGTCGCACTTCGCACCCGACGCCCTCGAGCAGGCCGTCGAGATCTATCGGCGAGACTTCCGACCGTCCGCGCAACTGTCGGAGCCGCACCTGATCGTGGGTGTGAACGTGATCGCGGCCGATTCGATGGCCGAGGCACAGGCTCAGTTCCTGCGCACCAAGCGCAGTCGCGTCAGCCTGCTGCTCGGCCGCGGCCGAACCTTCACCGACGAGGAAGCCGACATGGTCCTCGAAGCGCCTGCGGGTCAACAGATCGCGAACATGACCAAGTACTCGGCGGTGGGCACTCCTGACATGGTGAAGGACTATCTCGATCGATTCGCCGAACGCACAGGGGCGGACGAGCTGATCGTCGCGTCCGGTGTGTCCGACCGCGCGTCGTGGCTTCGCTCGTTCGAGTTGCTCGCACAGGTCAGCGATCTGGTTCCTGCCTGAGAGCTGCGCACGTCGCAGGTGGATTCCGACGACCGGTTGCTTGTCGCAGCGATGTCGTAAGGTTTGGACACCGATGCCCACTGGGGCGGGCATCGGCACGCGAATCGTACGTATCCGGGGGGATCTTCATGACACGCGCCGACAGCCGTCCATCGGCCGGCATTGTGCCACCGCGCACGGGACCTGCCGATCCGACACAGTCGCCCACCGCGCCGGACGCGAGTCTGCGGGCATCGGGCGCACAGTCCGTCTTCGCGCAGGACGTCTGTCGGGTGACGGTGTTGGCCAGGTCCACGCAGGTGGACATGGCGCTGCCGATCGACGTTCCTGTCTCCCTTCTCGTTCCGGGAATCGTCGACATGATTGCGGCGGCGGGAGTGGAGCCTGCGGAACGACCCGGGAGAGCGGGAGTGGAGCCTGCGGAACGACCCGGGAGAGCGGGAGTGGAGCCCGCGGAACGACCCGGGAGAGCGGGAGTGGAGCCCGCGGAACGACCCGGGAGAGCGGGAGTGGAGCCCACGGAACGACCCGGGAGAGCGGGAGTGGAGCCCACGGAACGACCCGGGAGAGCGGGAGTGCGGCCTGGTTCGGGACGCGGTGAGCCGAGCGACGGGGATCCCGTGTCGGACGGGTTGCCGGTGGCGTGGACGCTTGCGCGGATCGGGTTTCCACCGTTGTCGCCGACTGCGACGTTGGCCGAGCTGTCGGTGCGCGACGGGGAATTGCTCGTGCTGGGTGTGGCCGAGCGGCCCGCTCCGGTTCCCCTCTTCGACGACCTCATGTATTCGGTTGCACGGTCGGGTGGTGACGATGTTCGGCAGTGGACTGCGCGTACGGCGCGCACGGTGGGTTCGGTCGTCACCGGTCTGTCGGTGTTGGTGGCATGCGCGGTCCTGGCGCGGGAGCCGATCCGTGCGGGAGCCGAGCATGTCGGCAGTGTCGTCGAGGGATTCGCTGCCGTCACTGCGTCGATTCTCTTCGCGATCGCGGGGGTGATTCTGGGGCGGGTGTACGACCAGTACGCCGTCGCTGTCGTCTTCGGCGGATGTGCCGTAGCGCTGATGTTCACCGGCGGAACTGTGCTGGTACCCGGGCAGTTCGGTGCGGCTCAGCTGATGCTGGGTTCGGCCATGGCGGGCGCTGTGGCTCTGCTGTCCCTTCGCATCGGCGGGACCGGGTTCGCACTGTTCACCGCTGCGATCGTGCTCGCAGTTCTGACGTTCGCTGCGTCGGTGTGCGCGCTTTTCACCACCGTGCCCCAACCGTCGATCGGCACCGCGGTCGCTCTCACCGGCCTGGCGGGAATTGCGCTCTCTGCCCGGGTGTCGATGATGCAGGCCAAGTTGCCGCTTCCACCGGTTCCCACCGCAGGAGCACCGCTGGACACGGTCGAGGAGGCCGAGCTCGACGCGATCTCGTTCGCGGATCTGCAGGCCTCCGCAGCTGTGGCGCGTAGCTGTCTGTCCGGCCTGCTGTCGGCGTTCACTGTTGCCGTCGTGGCGGGCGTGCTGGTTGCGGCAGCAGCCGATTCCGACGGTGGCGTCCGGTGGCCGGGGGTCGCGCTCGCGGGATTGTGTGCGCTCGTCCTGCTTCTGCGCGGACGCACCTATGCGGTGGTGACGCACGCAGTTCCGTTGGTTGCAGGGGGAACGACGATTCTGCTGGCGCTGTCGATCGGTGCGCTCGTTGCGTTGCCCGAACACGCGCTCGCCCTGTTCGGTGCGGCACTGGCCGGCGCGGTGACGGCATCGATCTTCGGAGCTTTCGTGCCCACACGCACGTACTCGCCGGTGATGCGGCGGTCGGCCGAACTGCTGGAATACGCGGCCATCGCCCTGGTCATTCCGATCGCAGTGTGGGTGTGCGGTCTGTACAGCGTCGTCCGCGGGCTGTGACAACGCGCCGGCAGCGAACGATCGTCATCGCGGCGTTCACTGCTCTCGCCCTGTTTTCGAACGCGGTCATCGGGGTGTATCCGGCAGGCGCCGAACGTCCGGTGATCGACCCGTTCCAGCTTCCTCCGCCGAGTCCTCCCGGCCCTCTCGAACCCACGGAACAGAAGAACGCCTGCGCCCTTCCGTCCGCGGCCACCGATGTTCAGGACGTGCCGACCGCACTGAAGACGCTCGACTTCGCATCGGTCTGGCCCATCACGCGTGGGGCAGGTCAAGTGGTCGCCGTCATCGACACCGGAGTCACCGCTCATCCACGCCTACCGGGTCTGATCGCCGGCGGTGACTACGTCGGCGCAGGTGACGGGTTGTTCGACTGCGATGCGCACGGGACGATGGTCGCCGGCCTGATCGCCGCACAGACCGCACCGGGCAGCGGATTCGCCGGAGGCGCACCCGATGCACAAATTCTGTCGATTCGTCAGTCCAGCAATGTCTTTCAGATCGTCGACAACAGGCCGGAGGAGGAGCAGGCGGGCGAGCCGGAGAACGCCGCCGGCTACGGCAACGTACGCACCATGGCCATGGCCATCCGAACTGCGGTGGACGCGGGGGCCTCGGTCATCAACATCTCCGAGGTCGCCTGCGTGCCCGCCGGAGGCGGTGTGCCCGACGGTCCGCTCGGCGCGGCCGTGCAGTACGCCGTCCGAGAGAAGAACGTCGTCGTCGTTGCAGCAGCCGGTAATCTCGGCAGCGCGGCCTGCCGGGCCCAGAACCCGATGACGGACCCGCTTCGGCCCGACGCGGACCCGTGGGCCTCCTTCGCGACCATCGCGACTCCGGCGTGGTTCGACGACGTGTTGACCGTCGGTTCGGTCGAATCGGATGGCACACCGTCTTCGTTCAGTCTGGGCGGTCCATGGGTCGACGTCGCGGCTCCTGGTTCGAATATGACCTCACTGTCGCCGACGGGCAGCGGACTGGCGAACGGCACCCGGGGCACCGATGGCGTCGTTCCCATGACCGGAACGAGCTTTGCCGCACCGCTCGTTGCTGCGGTGGCGGCGCTGGTGCGCGCCCACCGCCCCGAGTTGTCGGCGCTGGAGGTGGTGGACCGGATCCAACGAACGGCGCATGCGCCGGCCGAGGGGTGGAACCCCCTCGTCGGCCACGGCATCGTCGATCCGCTTGCCGCGGTGACCGATTCGGTGACGCCTGCTCCCCTGTCGGTGCCTGCGGACAGTGTCGCGATGACTGCTCCGTTGCCACCGCCTGCGCCGGATCATCGCCCGCGGACCGCAGCGGTCACCGGTTCGGTGCTGGTGGCGGTGATCCTGGCGCTCGGGCTCGCCCTGTCGGTGCCACTGCGCCGACGCGGTAGATCCGATTGAACCGGCGCTACTTCGTCGGAAGTGCGGCGGCCCGCGGGTCGGGGCCGACTCCGTCGTGCATCGTCAATGCCTGTCCGCGCCCCAGAGTGGGCCCGCTGCCGAGCAATTGGAGGATCTGCCATGGTGCGGGTGCCGGCGGTCCGAACCCCAGCGCCGACGCGGCCTCGGGACCATCGACGCCGTAGCGCACTCCGGTGTCGGCCACGAAGAAGACGCTGCCCTGGCGTGTACTCGACGTCGAGATGCCGGTACTGCGCACGAACCCGCCGCTACCGGGTGCCAGATAGACCTGGTCGACGGCGTCACCGCCCCCATCGGCCTGAGCCAACGCAACCGGTAGTGCACCGGTCTCGAGCGGCAACCCACGGCCGGCGGACTCGACCAGTCGAGCAGACGGTCCGCCGTCCGCCACTGCGAGCGGCTCCCACGTCAGGCAGCCCACAGGACGCTCACCGGTATCGACTATCTCGGGAGTGGTCGCCGGGAACGTCGACACCTCCAGTCCGGACGAGGTTGTGGGTGCGTCAGCGAGCAGGTCGGGATTGACGGCTGCGATATCCGGACTGCCCTGCGAATCGGTGAATTTGATGAGCAGGGCCGCTGTTTCGTCGATCGCCTGGATTCCGTCCTCGAGTACCACGTAGTACTGGACGTCGCGCCCGGCGACCTTGACGACCGAACCGATCGTCCGCCCGTCGAACGGGAACGCGGGAGCCTCACCTGCTCGGGGAACGAACGGCGCTGCGATGGGTGGTGATTCGGGCACGGAGTTGAGCAGACCCGTACTGACAGGGGACGGTGTCGCGTCCTCGAGTCCGAGTGCGCGGACCACCGCCCTGTTGTTCAGGTCGACCGGCGATCTGGTGCCGTCGTGCACGAGATACGCAGTGCCGTTGGATGTCCAGAGGAACGCCTCGGACTCGGCGAGCGCAGCCGTGCTGTCACCGTAGCGAGGATCGCCCACCAGCACCGTCGTCGAGGTGACTCCTGCGATCGGGTCGACGGTGTCGCAGACGGTCCACGACTGCGCGTTGCCGTCGCCGTCGTGCGGCAGCGCAGACGGTGCACCGGGAATACCCACCAGTGCGCCGCGAGGTCGTGACGACAACTCGGATTCCTGGACCGTCGACGGATCGTCCGGCTTGCCGACGATCAATCGAGCCGATGCGAGATTGAGCACCGGATGGAACACGTCGTCCACTTTCACGAACATCGCGCCCGAGTCCTTGCCGACCACGATCGATGCGTCGCCGATCTTGTCCTGTGGCCGAAACAGTGCCAGGGCAGCGCATCCCGCCAAACCGATGCAGGCGATGACGACACCGACCAGCAGCGCTCGCGTCTGCGACCTCATCGGATCGTGCAGCATTCGAGCGTCGCGCCTGATCAACGCGTGTTCCATCCTGCGGACGAGGAAGCGGTAACCGCCGACCTGCCACTTCGTTGTCGGCGTCGACGCCACGATTCCTCCCCAGGACTGTGCAGACGACCCGATCCCCATTCGGGTCACGCGACACAGTACAGTTCGTCCGCACACCTCGGCGACCGTGTTGCGGTCGTCGATGGCTCTGTGACCTTCGGGGGGAGGGTTTCGATGAGGCGTACCGATTCGGCAGGGCGTAGGCGAGCCGCCGTTCCTTTCGTCGCACCCACGGTTCGGCGGGTGATCGTGGCCGAGACCGCGGCCGTGGCGATCGGTCTGCCGCTGTTCGCGGCGCAGATGCGGCCCTGGGCGGTGCTGCTCGTCGCTGCGGCGGTGGCGCTTGTTCCGTTCGTGGCGATCCGGCGCAGATCGGTCGTCGACTGGGTTCGGTCCATCTGGCGGCTCCTCGCCGATCGTTCCCCCGCTGTCGGCGTCACCACGGAACACACCGGCACCGCAGACGGCCCGGTCGGGGTCCATTGGCAGCGCGACACCGTCACCTGCACCCTCGAGATCGTCCCGCCCCGGCACGCCACCACGGTCCTCGGCAGGGCGAGCGCCGCTACACAGCACGCACTTCCCGTCGATGCGTTGGCGTCGTGTCTGCGGCAGCACGACATCGAGGTCCGCGCGATCGACGTCGTCGCACTCGGCTGCCGCAGCTCGGCAGGTTCGGTCGCCACCGAGGTCTACGAGGGACTCATCGGTCCGCTGCCTGCGGTAGCGGTGCGAACCGTCTGGGTAGCAGTGACTCTCGACTTGCGCGCGAATGCTCGGGCGATCGAGGTCAGAGGCGGAGGGAGAGCCGGAGCCGCCCGTACCGCTGTCGTTGCGACCACGCGGGTCCTTCGCGCTCTGCACGCCCACGGTCTGTCCTCGCGACTGTTGACGGGTTCCGAGCTTCGGTCGGCCGTGTTGCACCTGTGCCGAGGGGTCGGTATCGACGATCTGACCCAGACATGGTCGACAGCACCCCTGCCGGGTGCGTCGAGCACGGTGTTCGGAATCGATTGCAGCGCAATCACTGCCGAGGACATCGCCACCCTGTGGGCAACACCGTCACTCGGAACGACGATGTCGTTCCACCTGCAGCCGACCCGCGACACCGGGAAGGTGCGCGTGCGTGGGTCGTGCAGTTTCTCCGCCCGGACACCGATCACGAAGCCTCGTGTACACGCGTTGACCTCGATGAGCGCAAGTCAACGCGACGGCATCCTCGCACAGCTTCCGTTGGCCATACCCGTACCGAAGTCGTTGTCTCCCAGCCGAGTTCTCGATATCTCGTCGGTCGACGAGTTGTTGCTACCGGTGAGTGGCTGCGGCCAGCTGCTGGGATCCGACGCCGGCGGACACGGCGTCGCCGTCCGGCTGTTCGGACCGGGTCTGAGTCGGGTTCGGGTCGTCGGAGAGCTCTACCTCGCTCAGCAACTGCTCTTCCGCGCCATCGCCACCGGCGCCAGAATCCTCGTCCGCACCGACCGCCCCCATGCCTGGCGAGCGCTCCTCGACGCCATCGGTGCTCCCGATCGACTACTGGTCGACGGCACCACGTTCCGTTCACGCACGTCGTACGACGTGATCCTCACCGACTTCGCCGACGGTTCGGCACCCCCTGCGCAACAGGAGCTTTCGGGCGTCACCGTGATCTCGTTGTCCGAGCACGTGCCGCGGATCGGCCACACCGAGCAGGAGCGAAGCGCCCCGCGACCGGAACCGGATCTGACGATCGTCCAGCCCCATGCGTCGGGTGATCGAATTCGAGTCCGGTCCGGTCCACTCGACGTCGAGTTGACGCTTGTCACGATTCCTCAGGAGACGGCGTTCATCGGCCGGCCCCGGAGCCTGCGCCCCGCCGTACGTGCTTGACCGATTCTCAACCGGGGTAGTCGGCCCGCCCACGAGCGCCTGCCACCGCGTCCGCCCACCACTCGAGCTGGTCGAGAAGACGCCCGAGGCCGTCGACGGCGGCTGCGTCGTCGATGCGTCCCGACTCGTCGAACCGCTTGCGCACCCGATGCAGCGACACGACGTCTCGGACGGAGACCATGTGCAGTTCGGCGGTGATCTGCCGTAGCTGTTCGGTGGCTCGAATTCCCCCGCCGAGCCCACCGTACGAGACGAATCCGACCGGCTTGCCACGCCACTCGTACTTCACCGTGTCCAGGGCGGTCTTCAACGCGCCGGGCACGCCGTGGTTGTACTCGGGGGTGACGAACACGAAGGCGTCGGCGCCGCCGACGGTCCGGGTGAAGCGCTCGGAGTCCTCGCACGGAACGAGCGAGTTCGGCAGATCGAAATCGGCCAAGTCGACCTCGACCACCTCGACGGTGGCGCGTTCGGCGGCAACACCTCGAACCCACGAAGCGACGGTCGGGCCCACTCGACCGGCGCGCACACTGCCGACGACGACGGCGAGCTGTATCGGCTTCATCGCTCCGACAGTAGACCCGGGGGCGTTCGGTCAGCCCTCTCCCCCACAGCAACCGTCGCCGGTGATCGCCGATCTCACCTCGCGGGTGGCCGCGTTCCGGGCGGCCAGTTCGTCGGCGGGTGGATAGTCGACTCGAACCAAGGACAAGCCGTGCGCCGGAGCCACGGCCACCTCGCTCGCTCTCTCGCGGCGCGTCAACAGCGACTGCGCCCAGTCGGGAGTTCGCCGACCTTCCCCCACGGCCTGCATGG
Source organism: Rhodococcus sp. 05-339-2 (assembly GCF_002258965.1). NCBI lineage: Bacteria > Bacillati > Actinomycetota > Actinomycetes > Mycobacteriales > Nocardiaceae > Rhodococcus > Rhodococcus sp. 05-339-2. The sequence goes on along the minus strand of NZ_NOYW01000020.1, from coordinate 212,522 downwards.
CACCGACGAGACTGCGGACCATCGACCAGCAGAATGCGTCGGCACTGGCGTACGCGGTGAGTCGATCGCCGTCGCGCTCCCAGTCGAACCGCTGCAGTTCTCGAACGGTGGTCGCCCCGTCACGTCGCTTGCAGAACGCGGCGAAATCGTGCAGACCGATCAATCTCGCGGATGCCTCCTGCACCGCACCGAGATCGATGGGCCTCGGCCACGAGACGACACCGGCCACGTCGAGGGGGTCGACGCCGTAGAGCGCCGTGCCGAACCGGTACTCGTAGTGCCTGCGGTACGCCGAGAACCGCGCGTCGAAATCACGGGAGACGGTGCTGATGGCTCGCACTCGAACATCGGTGGGCAGAAACCGGGCCATTCGCCGGACCAGCCTGTCGTGATCGTCCGAAACGTCGACGGCATCGAAGTGCGCCACCTGACCCGTTGCGTGGACTCCCGCGTCGGTTCGGCCCGCCACGGTCAGCTCGATCGGCTGCCGCAGCACCGTGGTGAAGGCTTCCTCGAGCACTCCGCAGACGGTGCGGATGCCCGGTTGACGCGCCCACCCGGAGAAGTGCGTGCCGTCGTAGGAGATGTCGAGCCGAAATCTGGTGGGTACCGAAAAAGCGGGCCCGCCTTCCCCTGAGGGAATGGCGGGCCCGCTTCGATCGTGCTCGGAGCTCAAAAGGACTAGTCCTTCTTTGCTTCCTCGGCCTCGGGGGCGTCCGACGCGTGTGCGTCGTTGTCCTCGATGCCGTCGATGACTGCGTCGGCGTTGGCCACCTCGGCGTCGGTCGCGTCGGCTTCGACAGCCTCGACGACGTTCTCGTCGGTCGCGTCCTCGGCCGGAGCCTCGGTTGCGGCGGGAGCAGCCTGCGAAGCCTTCACGCGGCGTGCGCGATCTGCCTCGTTGGACACCGTCTGCTCGTTGACGAGCTCGATGATGGCCATCGGCGAGTTGTCACCCTTGCGGGGGACGGTCTTGATGATGCGTGTGTAGCCACCGTCGCGATCGGCGAAGAAAGGCCCGATCTCGGCGAACAGCTTGTGCACGACATCTTTGTTGTTGATCGTCTTGAGAACCTCACGACGATGCGCCAGGTCACCCTTTTTGGCGTGGGTGACGAGCTTCTCGGCGTGCGGACGAAGGCGCTTGGCCTTCGACTCGGTGGTGGTGATGCGGCCGTGCTCGAAGAGTGACGTCGCCAGGTTGGCCAGGATGGCCTTCTGGTGCGACGCCGACCCGCCGAGACGGCGGCCCTTGGTGGGCTTGGGCATGATGAATCTCCTAGTAAGAGCTCCAGCGAGCTGATTACAGCTGTTCTGTCTCGGCGTAGTCCTGCTCGGCACCTTCGGTGTCGCTGAAGGAGCCGGCGTCGGTGTCACTCCACGTGCCCGTGGTGGCGTCGTAGCCAGGCACGGTGCTCGGATCGAACGACGCGGGGCTGTCCTTGAGGGAGAGGCCGAGCGAATGCAGCTTGACCTTCACCTCGTCGATGGACTTCTGCCCGAAGTTACGGATGTCGAGCAGATCGGACTCGGTACGACCAACCAGCTCGCCGACGGTGTGAACACCCTCGCGCTTGAGGCAGTTGTAGGACCGGACGGTGAGGTCCAGATCCTCGATGGGGAGTCCGAAGGAAGCGATGTGATCGGCCTCGGCGGGCGAGGGTCCGATCTCGATGCCTTCTGCTTCGACGTTCAGCTCACGGGCGAGGCCGAAGAGCTCAACCAGGGTCTTGCCCGCCGAAGCGAGCGCGTCCCGCGCGGTGATGGAATTCTTGGTCTCCACATCGAGAACGAGCCGATCGAAGTCGGTGCGCTGTTCGACGCGGGTGGCCTCCACCTTGTAGGTGACCTTGAGCACGGGCGAGTAGATCGAGTCGACCGGAATACGGCCGATCTCGGCACCCGATGCCTTGTTCTGAACGGCGGGGACGTAGCCGCGACCGCGCTCGACGACGAGCTCGATCTCCAACTTGCCCTTGTCGTTCAGGGTCGCGATGTGCAGATCGGGGTTGTTCACCGTGACGCCGGCCGGAGGCACGATGTCGCCTGCGGTCACAGCGCCTGGGCCCTGCTTGCGGACGTACATGGTGACCGGTTCGTCTTCTTCGGAGCTCACCACGAGGCCCTTGAGGTTCAGGATGATGTCGGTGACATCTTCCTTGACTCCGGGGACGGTGGTGAATTCGTGGAGGACGCCGTCGATACGGATGCTGGTGACAGCAGCGCCGGGGATCGACGACAGCAGGGTGCGGCGGAGCGAGTTGCCGAGTGTGTAACCGAAGCCGGGCTCGAGCGGTTCGATGACGAATTTCGAGCGGTTGTCGGCGATGACCTCTTCGGTCAGCGTCGGGCGCTGTGAAATGAGCATTGTGTGTTCCTCCTGTACGGGCGTCCGCTATTTGACGCCCACGTGTGGAGGCGAAGACGCATGTGAGCCTCGCGGGGAGACTCACATGCGTGCCGCGCCTTACTTCGAGTAGTACTCGACGATGAGCTGCTCCTGGAGCGGCACGTCGATCTGTGCGCGCTCCGGCAACCTGTGAACCAGGATGCGAAGACGGTTGGGAACGACCTGCAGCCACGGGGCGACGGGACGGTCGCCGTAGCTTTCGCGGGCGATCTGGATCGGCAGTGTCTGAGCCGACTTCTCACGGACGTCGATGATGTCGTACTGCGAGACGCGGTAGCTGGGGATGTCGACGCGCTTGTTGTTCACCAGGAAGTGACCGTGCGTGACCAGCTGACGGGCCTGACGACGCGTACGTGCCAGTCCGGCGCGGTAGACGACGTTGTCGAGACGACTCTCGAGGATGGTCAGCAGGTTCTCGCCGGTCTTGCCGACGGTCCTGTTGGCTTCCTTGTAGTACAGACGGAACTGCTTCTCCATGACGCCGTAGGTGAAGCGAGCCTTCTGCTTCTCCTGCAGCTGAAGCAGGTACTCGCTCTCCTTGATCCGCGCGCGGCCGTGCTGGCCGGGCGGGTAGGGACGACGCTCGAACGCCTGGTCGCCTCCGACGAGGTCGACGCGCAGACGACGCGACTTGCGGGTGATAGGACCGGTATAACGTGCCATTTTCTAAACCTTTCCTTCCCGCTAGACCCGACGCCGCTTGGGCGGACGGCAGCCGTTGTGCGGCTGAGGGGTGACATCGGAGATGGTGCCGACCTCGAGGCCAGCGGCCTGAAGCGAGCGGATCGCGGTCTCACGGCCGGAGCCGGGACCCTTGACGAACACGTCGACCTTCTTGACGCCGTGCTCCTGTGCCTTGCGCGCAGCGTTCTCGGCTGCGAGCTGTGCGGCGAACGGAGTCGACTTGCGCGAGCCCTTGAAGCCCACGTGTCCCGAGGACGCCCACGAGATGACGTTTCCGGCGGGGTCGGTGATCGACACGATCGTGTTGTTGAACGTGCTCTTGATGTGCGCAGATCCGTGCGGGACGTTCTTCTTGTCCCTGCGACGCGTCTTCTGCGCCTTCTTCGGACCGGTACCGCGTGCTTTGGGGGGCATTACTTCGCCTTCTTCTTGCCGGCAATGGTGCGCTTGGGTCCCTTACGGGTACGCGCATTGGTCTTGGTGCGCTGTCCACGGACGGGCAGACCACGACGGTGGCGAAGACCCTGGTAGCAGCCGATTTCGATCTTGCGGCGGATGTCGGCCTGAACCTCGCGGCGCAGGTCGCCCTCGACCTTGAGGGACTCGTTGATGTAATCGCTGAGCTTGCGCAGATCGTCGTCGCCGAGATCCTTGCTTCGCAGGTCGGGGCTGACGCCCGTCGCTGTGAGGATTTCCTTGGAGCGGGTACGGCCGACGCCGTAGATGTAAGTCAGTGCGATCTCCATGCGCTTTTCGCGCGGCAGATCCACACCTGCGAGACGTGCCATGTGGCATTTCCTTTTCTTGTCCGGAGGTCTGCTCCCAGTCCGTCCCCTGTGTCCTTCTCACCGCTGGGGTGTGAAGCGTCTTTCAACCAACTCAGTGGGGCCCCGGCCTCCGTGCCGGGGGTATGCCGCAACGCGTGTGTCGCGGTTGGTGCTGGGAGGTCATCTTCTAGCTGTTGCCAAGCCGACGTGCGAAATGCTCGGTGGTTATCCCTGACGCTGCTTGTGACGCAGGTTGTCGCAGATCACCATGACGCGCCCGTTACGACGAATCACCTTGCACTTTTCGCAGATCTTCTTGACGCTCGGCTGAACCTTCACGTCGTTGATCTCCTGTGTGTAGCTCGGCCCCACTGCAGGCAGCGGCTCCGAGCATGGTTCCCCCCGACCGGACGTGGCCGGGGAAGCTCTTACTTGTAGCGGTAAACGATGCGTCCACGCGTGAGGTCGTAGGGCGAGAGCTCTACCACGACGCGATCCTCGGGAAGGATGCGAATGTAGTGCTGACGCATCTTTCCGCTGATGTGAGCGAGTACCTTGTGGCCGTTTTCGAGCTCAATGCGAAACATCGCATTGGGCAGCGGTTCGACAACTCGGCCCTCTACCTCGATAGCACCGTCTTTCTTGGCCATATCCTCCGCGATCCTGGCTCTCACACCTGGTTGATTGCATCTGTTTCCGTTACCGTGATGCCCACTGACCGACCCGAATCGACGGGCCGACGTGCCGCCGGAACGGTTCGCAGGCCACCAGGGCACGCGAACATCCGGTACGCAGGGCGCACCGTCGATCCATGTTACCGGGTAATGCACGTCTGGCCAAATGCGTTCCGCATCCATGCTCCGGGTCAACGGTTGCCCCAGTTCGATTTCCTGAGCTAGCGTTCTGCCCGGCTGTATCCCAGCCGCACAACACGGGCCGTCCCGCCTGCCCTCGCAGCGGCGGCCGTGTCCGCGACGACGACCACGAGGCACCCCTCTTGAGCTCAGACACGCGCGCCGGCAACCCGGGCGTATCCGTCATCATTCCGGTACACAACTCCAAGGACGTTCTCGACGATCAACTGCGAGCTCTCGCTCGACAGGATTACGAGCATCCCTTCACGGTGATCGTCAGCGACAACGGCTCGACCGACGGCCTTCGCGAACACATCGAGAACCATTGCCTCCGTAGAGCGCTCGACCTGCAGTACGTCGACGCTGCGGGAACCCCGGGCGCATCGTTCGCACGTAACAGAGGTGCAGACGCCGCCCGCAGCGACCTGCTCGCCTTCTGCGACGCGGACGACGCGGTCCACCCGAACTGGCTCCGGCGCATCGTCGCCGGCCTCGACGAGTACGACATCGTGGGTACCGGCCTGGAGACGGAGACGCTGAACTCCGCTGCCGTGCGCGCATCGACACCGTTCGCACCGCCCTCGGATCAGGGCAAGTCGACATTCCTACCGTTCGCCATCGGTGCCAGCATGGCGTGCCGCAGATCGACCTACGTCGAGCTCGACGGCATGCTCGAGTACGTTCACGCCAGCGAGGACATGGAGTTCTCGTGGCGCGCACAGCACGCGGGGTATCGACTGCTTTTCATCGCCGAACCACTGGTGTCGTACCGACTTCGCACCGGACGTCGGGAGAACTGGAAGCAGGCAGGCGCGCTCGGGTACGGATCGGCTCACGTACGCGGACTCCACCGAGCACACGGCTGCCCGCCCTTCCGGGCTCGCACGATCTCCGTCGCCCTGCTGATGCTCGGCGTACGAAACCCACTGCTTCCCACTGCAGTGACCAGGATGCCGACTCGACTCTGGCTTCGTCTGGTGGCTGCGCATCTCGGACTGGTCCGCGGCGGCCGACGCTACGGATCACTGGCCTGGTGACCCTAGCTGGGTCGTAGTGTCAGGATCCGCGGCCCGTCCTCGGTGACGGCAACGGTGTGTTCCCAGTGCGCCGATCGGGATCCGTCGGTGGTCACGACCGTCCAGCCGTCGTCGAGAATGTCGGTGTCGTACGTGCCGAGGGTCAGCATGGGCTCGATTGCCAGAGTGGATCCGACGACCAGCTCCGGTCCCTTACCCGGCGCACCCTCGTTCGCGAGGAACGGGTCCATGTGCATCTCACGACCGATGCCATGACCGCCGTATCCGTCGACGATCCCGTACTTGCGGCCGTGCGCCTGCTCGGCCGCGTGGGTTCCGGATTCGATGGCGTGCGAGACGTCGGTGAGCCGATTGCCTGGAAGCATCGCGGCGATACCTGCCTCCATCGACAGCCTCGTCGCCTCGCTCAGCATCGCATCGGCTTCGATGATGTCGCCGACACCGAATGTCCACGCCGAGTCTCCGTGCCAACCGTCGAGAACCGCCCCACAGTCGATGGACACCAGATCGCCTGCGACCAGGAGCTCGTCCGCCGACGGAATGCCGTGCACCACACGGTCGTTGACCGACGAACAGATGCTGCCGGTGAAGCCGTGGTAACCGAGGAACGACGGCACCGCACCGGCGTCACGGATGACGGCCTCGGCAACTCTGTCGAGCTCGAGCGTCGAGACACCGGGAACCGCCGCTGCCCGCACTGCCACCAGAGCAGCGCCGACGACCGCGCCGGCCGCAGCCATCGCGTCGAGTTCGCCGGCACTGCGGAACGGCACGACCTTCCGTTTACGGCCGAATGCCATTACTTGCCGTGGTCCTCGATGGACTTCAGCGCGCGAGCGTTGACCTCGTCCACCTCACCGATCGCGTCGACCGTCACGAGTTGTCCCTCGTAGTAATCGAGCAGGGGCGCGGTCTCGTCCCGGTACACCTTGAGTCGGTTCCGAATGACGTCTTCCTTGTCGTCCTCGCGTCCACGCGCGAGCATGCGTTCGACGACGACGTCCTCGTCGACGACGAACGAGAGTACGGCGTCGAGCTTCGCGTTCAGGTCCGCCAGGATGCCGACCAGTGCCTCGGCCTGACCCACCGAACGTGGGAAGCCGTCGAGCAGGAAGCCGTTCACGGCGTCGGGCTCGGAGAGGCGGCTGCGGACCATGTCCACGGTCAGCTCACTGGGAACGAGGTCGCCTGCATCGAGGTACTTCTTCGCCTCGAGTCCGAGCGGCGTCTTCTCACCGATGTTCGCGCGAAACAGGTCGCCGGTCGAGATGTGTGGAACGCCCAGCTTCTCGGACAGGAGGACGGCCTGGGTGCCTTTGCCGGCACCGGGGGGACCGAGCAGAACAAGTCTCACTTGAGGAACCCTTCGTAGTTACGCTGCATCAGCTGGCTTTCGATTTGCTTCACGGTATCCAGGCCGACGCTGACCATGATCAGCACGGCGGTGCCACCGAAGGGGAGGTTCTGTCCTCCACCCGAACTGCCGATGTCGAGGAACAGGTTCGGGAGCACGGCGATGGTGCCCAGGTAGACCGCGCCCGGCAACGTGATGCGACTGAGGACGTAGTTCAGATAGTCGGCGGTCGGCTTGCCCGGACGAATGCCCGGGATGAACCCGCCGAACTTCTTCATCTCGTCGGCGCGCTCTTCGGGGTTGAACGTGATCGCCACGTAGAAGTACGTGAAGAACACGATCAGACCGAAGAAGATCGCGATGTACACCGGGTTGGCCGGGTTCACCAGGTACTCGTTGATGATGCGCTGCCACCAGCTCGGATCGACCGCGGTGCTGGCCGAGGTGAGCTGGGCGATCAGGTTGGGCAGATACAGCAGCGAGGACGCGAAGATCACCGGGATGACGCCGGCCTGGTTGACCTTGAGCGGAAGGTAGGTGGAGGAGCCGCCGTACATCTTTCGACCGACCATGCGCTTGGCGTACTGGACGGGAATTCGGCGCTGACCCTGCTCGACGAACACCACGCCGGTGATGATCAGGAACGCTGCGAAGCAGACGAATCCGAACACCAGCCCACCACGGCTCTCGAGGATCGAGTTGCCCTCGGAGGGGATACGCGAGGCGATTCCGGCGAAGATGAGCAGCGACATTCCGTTGCCGACGCCGCGCTCGGTGATGACCTCACCGAACCACATCACGACGGCTGCACCTGCGGTCATGACGAGCACGATGATGACGAGGCCGAAGATGCTCTGGTCGGCGATGATGTCCTGCTGGCATCCCTGCAGAAGTTGGCCGCGGGAGGCGAGGGCCACCAGGCCGGTCGCCTGCAGGATGGCCAGCGCGATCGACAGGTAACGCGTGTACTGCGTCATCTTGGCCTGCCCCGACTGTCCCTCCTTGCGGAGTTCCTCGAACTTCGGGATGACGACGGTGAGCAGCTGCACGATGATGCTGGCGGTGATGTACGGCATGATGCCGATCGCGAACACCGAGAGCTGGAGGAGCGCTCCACCGGAGAACAGGTTGATCAGCGAGTAGATGCCCGCAGAGTCTCCACCGGAGACCTGGTCGATGCATGCTCGGACATTGGCGTAGTCGACACCCGGCGACGGCAGCGTGGCACCGAAGCGATACAGGGCCACCAGACCGAGCGTGAAGAGGATCTTCCGTCTCAGGTCAGGAGTCCTGAGGGCCGACACGAAGGCGGAAAGCAAAGATCCTCCTGGCACGACTGCGTTGACGCTGCGAGTGCTTCGTCAGGAGCGCAACCGGCGCTCCTGTGAGCCTCACGAGCATGGACTGCAGGCGACATGCATCGCCCGCATCGAAACGAACTTCTGTGAACTCTAGAACTCTAACAGTGCGTATCGAACCGCCCGACGGTCAGTGTTGGACCCTGTCCGTTCGGTCGAGTACGGCACGTGGTGCCGAGGCAACGATGGCCGCAGCTCAGCTGCGAGAGCTGTGGCTGCGGCCATCGTCACGAACTGCTGCCCGATGCGCTGCTACTCAACGCATCGGAGCAATGCTCATACCTCGGTTGCAGAACCGCCGGCAGCGGCGATCTTTTCCTTGGCGGAGCCCGTGAACTTGTTGGCCGAGATCTCGACCTTCACGGTCAGGTTTCCGTCGCCGAGAACCTTGACGGGCTCGTTCTTGCGAACGGCACCCTTGGCGATGAGCTCGGGGATACCGATCTGACCGCCCTCGGGGAACAGACGCTCGATGTCGCGCAGGTTCACGACCTGGAACACGACACGGTTGCGGTTGGTGAAGCCCTTGAGCTTCGGGAGCCGCATGTGGAGGGGCATCTGGCCACCCTCGAAGCGTGCCGGCACGTTCTTGCGTGCGCCGGTTCCCTTGGTACCGCGACCTGCGGTCTTGCCACGCTTGCCACCTTCACCACGGCCGACACGAATCTTCGTCGACTTGGATCCGGCTGCGGGGCGCAGGTGGTGCAGTTTGATGGTCATGGTTAGACCTCCTCAACGATTACGAGGTGGCGCACCGTGTTGACCAGTCCGCGGTTCTGCGGGTTGTCCTCGCGGACGACCGTCTGGCGGATGCCCTTGAGCCCGAGAGTACGCAGGCTGTCACGCTGGTTCGCCTTCTGGCCGATGGTGCTCTTGATCTGGGTGACCTTCAGCTGAGCCATTACTTCACCGCTCCTGCCTGTGCGCGTGCGCGCAGCATTCCGGCGGGTGCAACCTCTTCGAGGGTCAGGCCGCGGCGAGCCGCAACTTCCTCGGGACGCTGCAGACCCTTGAGGGCTGCGACGGTCGCGTGCACGACGTTGATGGCGTTGTCGCTACCGAGCGACTTCGACAGCACGTCGTGGACACCGGCGCACTCGAGCACGGCACGCACCGCGCCACCGGCGATGACGCCGGTACCGGCACTGGCCGGACGCAACATGACGACGCCTGCTGCGGCTTCGCCCTGGATGGGGTGCGTGATGGTGCCGGCGATCATCGGGACGCGGAAGAAGCTCTTGCGAGCCTCCTCGACACCCTTCTGGATGGCCGCGGGAACTTCCTTGGCCTTGCCGTAGCCGACGCCGACCAGTCCGTTGCCGTCACCGACGATGACGAGGGCGGTGAAGCTGAAGCGTCGACCACCCTTGACCACCTTGGAGACGCGGTTGATCGTGACGACCTTCTCGATGAAGTTCGACTTGTCCGCAGCGTTGCCGCCACGGCCGTTGTCACGACGGTCACGACCGCCACCGCGGTTGTCGCCGCGCTGGTTGTTGTCGCCACCTGCGTTGGGGCCACTGTTCTGTCCGGCGGGGCCGCTTCCGCCGTCACGCCGTTGACGTCCCGGCATCAGGCTGTCCTTCCGTTGTCAGTCATTGTCATCATCAGAACGTCAACCCGCCTTCACGGGCTGCGTCTGCGAGTGCCGCGATGCGGCCGCTGTAGTTGTTGCCGCCGCGGTCGAACACGACTGCCTCGACGCCTGCTGCCTTCGCGCGGCTGGCGATGAGCTCGCCGACCTTCGCACTGACGGCCTTCTTGTCGCCCTCGAGGGCGCGCACATCGGCTTCGATGCTCGACGCGCTGGCCAGCGTGTGGCCGGCGAGGTCGTCGATCAACTGCACGTGGATGTGACGCGAGGACCGGTTGACGACCAAGCGGGGACGCTCGGGCGTGCCGGAGATCTTCTTGCGAAGGCGGAAGTGACGACGTGCCTTCGACAGGCGACGCTTCGTCGAGACGTCGGTGCCACGCGGAGTGCGCTTGACGACGTTCGCCTTGTCTGCTGTTTGCTGGCTCATATCACTTACCCGTCTTTCCGACCTTGCGGCGGATCACTTCACCCTCGTAGCGGATGCCCTTGCCCTTGTACGGGTCCGGACGCCGCAGACGACGAATGTTGGCAGAGATCTGACCGACCTTCTGCTTGTCGATGCCGACAACGGTGAATCGCGTGGGCGACTCGACCGTGAACGTGATGCCCTCGGGTGCTTCGATCAGCACGGGATGGCTGTAACCGAGTGCGAACTCGAGGTCCTTGCCCTTGAGTACGACGCGGTAACCGACGCCGTGAATCTCCATCTTGTTGGTGTAACCGTTGGTGACACCGGTGATGAGGTTCGCGACGAGAGTGCGCGACAGTCCGTGCAGTGCACGGCTCTTGCGCTCGTCATCGGGCCGGGTGACGGCGATGGTGCCGTCGTCGGCGCGAGCGATCTGGATGGGCTCGGCGACCGTCAGGCTCAGGGCACCCTTGGGGCCCTTGACCGCAACGTTCTGGCCGTCGATGGTGATATCGACTCCAGCGGGGACCGGTACCGGCAATTTTCCAATACGTGACATGGTGGTGGCCTCCCCTACCAGACGTAGGCGAGGACTTCTCCGCCCACACCCTGCTTGGCCGCCTGACGCTCCGTGAGCAGACCTGTGGACGTGGAGATGATCGCCACGCCCAGGCCGCCGAGAACCTTGGGCAGATTGGTGGATTTTGCGTATACCCGGAGACCGGGCTTGGAGACGCGTCGCACGCCGGCGAGGCTGCGCTCACGGCTCGGGCCGTACTTCAGATCGACGATGAGGGTCTTGCCCACCTCGGCGTCTTCCGTGCGGTAGTCGGAGATGTAGCCCTCGCGCTTGAGGATCTCGGCGATGTTCGCCTTGAGCTTCGAGTGGGGAAGCTTCACCTCGTCGTGGTACGCCGAATTGGCGTTGCGCAGACGGGTCAAGAAGTCTGCAATTGGATCGGTCATCGTCATGGTGTGACCTGTGCACCTTTCTCGCAGCGGTTCCCATGCAGCACGCGCGAGCTGGTGCCCCTGGATTCTCGAAAACCCGGCGGGCCTGGCTCGTCACATCGTGGGCCTACAACGAAGTGAACATGTCCTGACCGACTGTTGCCGGTCAGGGGTTGCGCTCCAAGCAATGCATCGCTGCACTGCCAGGTGTTTCGAGCTTCCGCATTTCGATGCTGACGTGCGGAGAACTCGAGGTTGCGTTTTCATTGCAAGGACTCGCGTGCAGGCACGACGAAGCCCGGGCAACCGCTCTAGTGTAGGCATCGCGCACCCGAAGACCAAATCGCCTTACCATTGCGCGACGGCTCGGGTCCAGTCGGACACCCCGGCGTCCACTTCTTCGCTAACGTCGGACCATGACGGACTCGAAGGCAGTCGACATCGATCACCTCACCCACACTCTGCGTGACCGCACCATCGCCGGGGTGACGATCGGGTGGGTCGACAACAACGGCATCGTCCGATCACGCACCGTGCCCACCGCAGAACTGACCGCCGTCGCACGTCGCGGCGTAGGAGTCACCGCGGTGTTCGCGGTGTTCGATTCGCACGACGGGATCACCTTCGCTCACGAGGGACTGTCGACGCCGTCCGGCGATGTTCGGTTGATTCCGGTGATCGACAACGCGTCGAGCGTGGTTCCACTTGCCGGCCAACCGGGGCTTGCCTGGGTACACGGCAGGCAGCTCTCCGCGGACGGCTCTCCCTGGCCCTACGACCAACGCGCTGTTCTCGAGCGGCAGGTGCAGAAGGCGTCCGATGCCGGATTCGAGGTGCGGGCCGGATTCGAGATCGAGTTCGCCCTGACCCGGGAATCGGACGGACTGTCCGCCCATCGAGGACCTGCCTACTCCGCCAACGCGCTCCGCGATGTCGACGAATTCGTCGCATCGCTGCTGCACGCCCTGTCTGCGAACGGTGTGAGCATCGGTCAGATTCACGCCGAGTACGGCATGTCCCAGATCGAGATCGCGCTCGCGCCACTCGATCCCCTTGCTGCAGCCGATGCGCAAGTTCTCGCGCGGCAGACGATCCACTCTGCCGCCAAAGCTCACGGCCTGCGGGCGAGCTTCGCTCCCCTGCCCTCGTCCAGCAGTGCAGGCAACGGATGGCACCTGCACACGTCACTGGTTCGCGACGGGCACAACGCTCTCACCGGAGACGGAGAGCATGGATTGTCGGAGACCGGGCAGTCGTACATCGCGGGCCTGGTTCGAGAGCTGCCGGGACTCACTGCCGTCACCGCACCGAGTTCGGGATCCTTGCTCCGACGTCGACCCGGATACTGGGCCGGTGCCTTCGGGTTCTGGGGCGTCGAGAACCGCGAAGCGGCAGTACGGCTCATACCCGGTTCTGCCCTCCTCGGTCCCGATCACACCAACGTCGAGTTGAAGGCGTGCGACGCTTCCGCCAATCCGTATCTGGCGCTTGCCGTCACCATCGCGGCCGGCATGTCGGGAGTGGCCGATTCGGCGACGTTGTCGCCACCGGTTCAGGAGGATGTGGGCGGCTGGGACGATGCCCGTCGCGACGCCGCCGGTATCTCCCCACTCGCGACGACCCATGCCCAACAACGGGAGAACCTACTGTCGTCGGCGCTGGTCGCAGACGTGTTGGGCGAAGAGCTTCTGGGCGCGTTCGTTGCCTGCCGGGACGCCGATGCAGCGTGGGCGGAGAGCCACACCGAGGACGAACTGCTCGAATCACTGCGCTGGATCTACTGACATGCTGCGACGGTTCCCCGGCGTCGGCGCAATCGTCTCTGCCCTCGACAGCGCTCTGCCACAACCGGATCAGCTCTGCGGACCGTTCTCGGCATCGATAGCGTCGACGGCCGTCGTGGGCGACGACGCACCGGACGTGACTGCACTCGCGATCGCATCGGGATCCGCGATCTGGCCGGGCGAGACCGTCGCGGCCCGTCCGCCCGGAACGCCCCGGATCACCGACGGGTGGGATTGCCTACCGAGGGCCGCATCGATCGATGCGGCCGGGACCACAGCGACAGGTCTTGCGACGGGCATCGAGACGGCGACCGGAGGACGCGTCGTGGTGGTTCCGATCGTGGGGCCCGGTTCCGACGGGCTCCGCCTGCTCCTGACCCGCCTGGCCGACGTGCAGTTCCGGTTCGGCCTGGTTGCGAATGTGCACACCGAAGACCTGACCGAATTCGATTGGAGCGTAGGACATTTCGTGACCGTCCTGGGAATGGACACCGTCGAGGACGTGGTTGCGATTGCCGATACCTATCGAGAGCTCGGAGTCGCGGGCATGCCGGCCGGATGTCGAACCGTTCCCACCGACACTCTCGCGTCTGCGATGTCCGAACGTGGCCTGCTCCTTCTCGTCGACAACGACGACCGTTCTGCCGCACTGGATCTGACTCGGTCACTCGATCTACGAAACGACGTGTGGTCGGTCTGAGACGGGAGGCCTGAGCAAACGCGAAATGGGCGTGGGTTCCTTTCGGAACCCACGCCCATCAGCGTGGTGTGGTGAAGCCCGGAGGCCTCAGATCACCAGGAGCTCTTGCGAACTCCGGGAAGCTCTCCGGCGTGTGCCATCTCGCGCACGCAGATACGGCAGAGGCCGAACTTGCGGAACACGGAATGGGGACGGCCGCAGCGGTTGCAGCGAGTGTATGCACGCACCGCGAACTTCGGCTTCTTGTTGGCCTTGTTGACCAATGCCTTCTTCGCCATGGACTCAGTTCTCCTTGAACGGGAAGCCGAGGTGCTTGAGCAGCGCGCGGCCTTCTTCGTTGTTGGTTGCGGTGGTTACTACGGTGATGTCCATGCCGCGCGGACGATCGATCTTGTCCACGTCGATCTCGTGGAACATCGACTGCTCGTTGAGGCCGAACGTGTAGTTTCCGTTGCCGTCGAACTGCGTGCCCGAGAGGCCGCGGAAGTCCCTGATTCGGGGAAGGGCAATGGAGACCAGACGGTCGAGGAACTCCCACATGCGGTCGCCACGGAGGGTGACGCGTGCGCCGATGGGCATTCCTTCGCGCAGCTTGAACTGTGCGATGGACTTGCGTGCCTTGCGGATCTCCGGCTTCTGGCCGGTGATGGCAGCGAGGTCGGCAACTGCACCGTTGATCAGCTTGGCGTCACGGGCGGCGTCGCCGACACCCATGTTGACGACGACCTTGACGATGCCGGGGATCTGCATGACGTTCTCGTATGCAAATTCGGTGTTCAGGGCGTCTTTGATCTCGGCGCGGTAGCGCGCCTTGAGGCGGGGCTGTTCGCCCGCGATGTTTTCGGTGGTAGTCATCTCAGATGTCCTTCCCGTTCTTCCGGGAAACACGAACGCGCTTGCCGGTTTCTTCGTCGGTCCGGTAGCCCACGCGAGTGGGATTGCCGTCCGAGTCGACCACTGCGACGTTCGATACGTGGATCGGGGCTTCCTGGGTGACGATTCCACCCGAGGATGCGCCGCGCTGGTTGGCGGAGACCGCAGTGTGCTTCTTGATGCGGTTCACGCCCTCGACCAGAACCTTGGAGTCAGCGGGGTAGGCCTGAATGACCTTGCCCTTGGCACCCTTGTCCTTGCCTGCGATCACGAGAACGGTGTCGCCCTTGTGCACCTTCATTTACAGCACCTCCGGGGCGAGCGAGACGATCTTCATGAACTTCTTCTCACGCAGCTCACGGCCGACCGGGCCGAAGATACGAGTTCCACGGGGATCGTTGTCCGGCTTGATCAGCACCGCAGCGTTCTCGTCGAAACGGATGTACGAGCCATCCGGACGGCGACGCTCCTTGATGGTGCGGACGATGACGGCCTTGACGACCTCACCCTTCTTGATGTTTCCACCGGGAATGGCGTCCTTCACCGTAGCTACGATGATGTCGCCGATTCCGGCGTAGCGACGTGACGAACCACCGAGAACGCGGATGCAAAGGATTTCCTTCGCGCCCGTGTTATCAGCGACGCGTACTCGCGACTCCTGCTGAATCACTAACTTCTCCTTGACCTGGATGTACGTACGTGCCGGATTTCCGTCCCGACACGCGCGGTCGGCTGCTGGGTACGGGCACACGAAGGCACACCGCTGCCACAGGCAACCGGTCAAGTGTAGGGGAACGGGTCCCCGGCATCCAAATCGTCGTCACCGGGCCACCCGCCGTCACCTGCGCCCTTCGGGGCAATCGGTACGGTTCTGGGGATGGGACATCTTCGGATCGACGGGGCGCGGCGATGACGTCGGAGCGCGACGACACCGCGTGGTGGTCGAGTCTGCCCCTGGACCGGGTCGTGCGCATCCACGGGGTCACCGAGCGTGATCTCGCCGAATCCGTGAACCCTCTACCGCTGGACGCACCTGCGATCGTGTTCTTCGCGATCGATCCCACGACGGCCGATCGTGCCGTCGATCTCGTCGATGCAGTGGTCACGGAACTCGAGAACGCCGCCGTCGATTCGGTTCCGCTGTGGCTCACCGACTTCGACCATCACTCCGGCTCGTCGTCGTTGGATCGACGCGCTGCTCGCGTCGCCGCCGCTCGGCTCGGTGCCGACACCGCACACTTCGGCCCCTACGTCGGGGCTCTGGCAAACGCAGCCGTCGCGGGGAGTGCGCCGCGTCGAGCCGCATTCACCGTCGAAACTCGCGCAGCAGGCTCGACCCGAATACTTGCCTCGGCTCGTCGAAGAAGCCTTGCTGCGCTCGTGTTGGTCGTGCCGGCCGGAACGGATGCCGGAGTCGTCGGGACAGCTGCGGAATGGCTGTGCACGCACGCCGGTGCAGCGGTGTGGGTGACGGGCGACGGGGCGTCGAACATGGACCGGTTCCCGTCCGTTGCGGTACACGCGCCCGCCGTGCCCGCTGGGGTCGAGACCGTGGTCGATCGGTTCCGACCCCTGAGCTATCCGCCGATCGCCGGACATCCGCACCCGGCCAGCGATCCGGAGAAGCGCCTGTATCGAGCGCTGGACGTGCACGACTGGGCTGCGGGGCGGGAGCACAATCGTTCGATCCGGCTCGGCGAGCTCGGCCGACCGTTCACGGTCGACGTACTGTGGCGCACCGAGAAGATCGTCGTGGAAATCGACGGCAACGAGCATCGCGCCGTCGACCGTTTCGCCGAGGACCGCGTGCGCGACAACCAACTGCAGACACACGGCTACATGGTGTTGCGCTTCACCAACGCTCAGGTGATCGACGATCCGCAACGTGCGGTAGCTACCATCCGCGAAGCAGTATCGAGAATACGATCGAAGGGGGATCCTCGATGAGTACCGAAGACCTGAACGGGACCGAGGCGGCAGTGCTGCTGGTCCTGATGGCCGAGGCAAGTCCGGTCAAGAACTCCGAACTCAAAGCGATGGGCCCCGAGCTCGCGAAGCCGTCCCGCGACAAGCTGAAGAACGCCGGTCTCGTCGAAGTGAATTCGTCCGTGCGACCGATGACTCTCGAACTCACCGACAAGGGATGGCGGGTCTGCGGCGAACTCATCGGCGGAGAACCACCGGCTCGATCGACCGGCGCGGGCAAGGCCATGTTCACCGTGTTGGCGGGGTTGCGACGGTGGCTCGATCGCACCGACGCCCGCCCGGCGGATGTGTTCTCGCCGCGAACAGAGGAGCCCGAACCCGTCGAGAAGACCGAGACCGCGGTCGACATCGAAGCCTCGATTCGCGCGGCCTACGCCGGGCTCGCCCGCGAACCCGGCAGCACCGTCCGACTGTCCAGATTGCGAAACGAATTGCGCGACATACCCAGAACCGATCTGGACGACGCTCTCGCGCGCCTGCGTCGCGCCCCGGACGTCTCGTTGATACCGGAGGAAAATCAGAAGACGCTGACCGACGAGGAACGCGCCGCGGCCGTCGTCGTCGGAAATCAGCAGAACCACCTTCTCTCGATCGAACCATGATGGGCGTTGAGTCGACGATGACGGACAGCGAGCAGATCCGAGCTCTCGAATCGGTGCGGCTGAGTTGGGCACCGACACCCGACGACGTGTGGCGTTCTCAGTCGAACGTGCACGTACCGGGGATGCACGAACGCGTGTTCCTCGAGGTGATGAACGCGTACGACGACGCGGACGCCTCCGACGACGCGAGTCCGCTCGGAGTCGTCGTGCGCGGCCCGGCCGGTTCGGGCAAGACGCACCTGCTCGGCCAGGTGCGAGAAGAAGTACAGCTCAAGGGCGGGTACTTCTTCCTGATCAGGTTGCTCGACGCCGCCGGATTCTGGCGTTCGACGCTGATGGGGATGCTCGACGACCTGATGCGTCCGTCCGGCCGCGGATCGGACAGCCAGCTCGGGCTGTTGCTTCGACGGCTCTGCGAGATCGGCG
Source organism: Rhodococcus sp. 05-339-2 (assembly GCF_002258965.1). Classification (NCBI taxonomy): domain Bacteria; kingdom Bacillati; phylum Actinomycetota; class Actinomycetes; order Mycobacteriales; family Nocardiaceae; genus Rhodococcus; species Rhodococcus sp. 05-339-2. The sequence continues at coordinate 194,730 of NZ_NOYW01000020.1, read as the reverse complement.
ACATCGCCGAGGATCAGCGCGCGAAGATCATGGGCGAGAGCATGATCGACGCGGACACGCTCAACGATTTCGTCACCGCGGTGTACAAGGTTCACCCGCGCCATCGACGGACGTCGCAGCGCACGCTGCGCGCCCTCGTGCTGTCCATCGCCCCCGATTCGGCCGTTCAGGATCTGGGCGACGCGTACCTGCAGTCCATCGACGACGTCGATCCCGACGAGTTCTCGGCCTGGGGCATCCGCCGGGCCGAGCTCGGCCATCAGGGCATCGCCGAGAACATCTCGCGTCTGCTCGCCATCACCGGTCCGACCATCCTCGCGATCGATCAGATCGACACGCTCGTGGCGCAGTCTCGTACCGGATCGGATCAGGAGTTCGCCGACGCGCAGGAAGACAAGGTCGTCGAACAGCTCGCACACGGCTTGATGTCGCTGCGCGAGACCCTCCCCCGGACTGCCTCGGTGCTCTCCGCGCTGTCGAGCGCCTGGGAACTGATTGCCGCACGCGGAGTCGCGCCGATGCGTGACCGCTTCCGAGTCACCCAGTCGCTCAAGCCGATTCCCTCCTCGGACATCGGTCGCCTGCTACTCGGACGACGGCTGGCCGCGTGCTTCCTCGAGGCCGGGTTCACGCCACCGCACCCGACGTGGCCGGTCGCGCCCGACGCGTTCGAGCAGGCCCCGGATTTCACTCCGCGCCAGCTTCTCATCGCCGTCGATCGGCACATCAGGCACTGCCTCGACACCGGCGTCGCGTCGGAGTTGGAGAGCTTCACCGACAGATCCGGTCCTACCGATGCGCCCGACCTGCCCACGGCGCGGGTCAACGAACTCGATGCGCTCGACGATCGCTACGAGCAACTTCGTGGACAGGTCGACGTCTCCGTTCCGTTGCGACCCGACAGCGAGGACTCGATCGTTCCCGCACTGTTGTCCGCGGGTCTGACGGCGTGGATTCACGAGCATCAGTCGTCCGACGACAGCCTGGCCCAGGATCCGCCGCCGAGCGGCAAGCCGGCGCTGCACGCCCGCCTGCGTCACACCGTCGACACCGACACCGACGACGAAGAGCACTGGTGCTTCCGCGCCGTGACGTCCGGCAACGCGCGGGCCGCCTTGGCCCGGGTCGAGCGGGCCGTGACGACGGCGGGCCTGCGCGTCGACATGCCGAGGCGACGGCTGATCCTGATCAGGAACGACCCGTGGCCGAACGGCGCGAAAACCGAGCAGACGATCGCGGCCCTGCACCGCGCCGGTGGCGTCGTGGTGCCCCTCGGGGACGAGGACCGCAGGGCGCTGGCGGCGTTGTCGATCCTGTTGGCCGAGAACTCCCCCGCGCTCACGTCCTGGTTGCTCGCACGCAAGCCGGCGCACGATGTCGAATTGTTCTCTGCGGTGCTGCCTGCAGTCAGTGTCGTGGACGACGACACCGCCCTCATCGAACCGGAAGCGACACCCTCCGTACCGGAGTCGTCGACGAGCCGAAAGCCGTCCATCGTCGTCGGTGCCGAGGTCAGCACCGGTGCCGATGTCGCCATTCCACTCGAGGCATTGCGCAAGCACACGGCGATCTTCGCGGGATCCGGCTCGGGAAAGACCGTTCTGATTCGCCGGCTGGTGGAAGAATGTGCCCTACAAGGTGTTTCGGCGATCGTGCTGGACGTCAACAACGACCTGGCTCGGCTGGGCACCGCGTGGCCCGAGGACGAGAGGACGTGGCCACCGGGTGACGAGGCCAAGGCAACGGCGTACCTGCGCGACACCGACGTCGTGGTGTGGACCCCGCGCAAGTCGGCCGGCCGGCCGCTCAGCTTCCAGCCGCTACCCGACTTCGCCAGTGTCGTCGGCGACGCGGACGAGTTCGAGGCCTCCATCGAGTCCGCTTTGGCCTCGCTCGAACCGGCCGCGGGTGTACTCGGGACGTCACAGAAGGCCAAACATGGTCGGGCTGTGCTGAAATCGGCCCTCGACCAGTTCGGTCGTCGTTCGCGGGGCGGGGATCTGTCCGACTTCATCGACCTGTTGGAAGAATTCCCCGAGGACGCGAGCGAAATGCGCGATGCGGTACGCATCGCTGCCGGACTGGCCGAGAATCTCAAGGCCGCCGCCGCGAACGATCCGATGTTCGCAGGCGCGGGCACGCCGGTCGACCCAGCTGTGCTGCTGACGCCGGCCGAGGACAAGAAGGCTCGGGTGTCGGTGATCAACCTCGCGGGGCTGACCACCGACGAGCAGAAGCAGAGTTTCGTCAATCAACTCCAGATGGGGTTGTTCGCCTGGATCAAGAAGAATCCGGCAGGCGACCGGCCACTCGGGGGATTGTTCGTGATGGACGAGGCGCAGAATTTCGCACCCTCCGACCGGAGCACAGCGGCAACGCACAGCACCCTGGCCCTGGCGTCGCAGGCCAGAAAGTACGGACTGGGACTGGTGTTCGCCACGCAGTCCCCGAAGGGCCTGCACAATCGCATCGCGGGCAATGCGTCCACGCAGTTCTACGGTCTGCTCAACAGTCCATCGCAGGTCGATGCAGCCAAGGAGATGGCGCGGGTGAAGGGGGGCTCGGTTCCCGACGTCGGACGCCTGCCCGCCGGTCAGTTCTACGCGGCTGTGGAAGGCGCCGAATTCCGACGCACCGCCACTCCCCTGTGCCTGTCCTACCATCCGAAGAGTCCGCCGACCGAGGAAGAGGTCATCGAGCTGGCGCGACAGCCCTGACGCCATGACAGTGGCACACTGGATTCGGTGAAAACCCTCGCTCGCGGGGAGAACTGCCCCGCTCCGGCCGGTCCTCTGACGGTCACGCTCACGGCATCGACCTCGGTGGACGTCTCCGCGCTGCTGCTGGGTCCGAACGGTCGGGTGCGTTCGGACGCGGACCTGGTGTTCTACAACCAGCCCTCCGCCTCGGGCGTCGAGTATCGCCGCACCCCCACCGGTCACCTGCTGATGTTCGACGCCGCTTCCGTCCCCGCCGGCGTCGACACCGTGGCCGTGGCTGCGTCCCTCGACGGAACGGGACCCGCGACGTTCGCGGCCGCGGGCCCGACTGCGGTGACGGTGTCCGATGCGTCGGACACGGCACTGGTCGGCTTCACTGCCGATGCACTCGGCGACGAGAGCGCACTGGTGTGTCTGGAGTTCTATCGGCGCGGCGAGCAGTGGAAGATCCGCGCCGTCGGCCAGGGATACGCCGATGGCCTGGCCGGTTTGGCCACGGCGTTCGGCATCAGCATCGACGAGGACGACCCGACGCCCGACCCGACGGCCTCCGTCGAGCAACCTCTCCGTCCCACGCAGTCACCTGCGTCGTCCACCGATTCATCAGCCCCTCGAGGAGTTCTGGCCATGAGAAGTGAACTGTTCGCGCCCGCTCACGCCGAGGTTCCCGGTTCGGGTATCCAGAAGCAGGGCAGCAAGATGTGCCGCATCGGGATGAACGGCGAGGTGATGGCCCGGGCCGGTTCGATGGTGGCGTATCAGGGCAATCTGCAGTTCGAGGCGAAGGGGTCCGGTGGGATCGGCCGGGCTCTGAAACAGGCGCTCTCGGGTGAGGGTGTTCCTCTGATGAAGGTCACCGGTCAGGGCGACCTCTTTCTCGCCAACGCCGCTCAGGACGTTCATCTCATCGACCTGGACGGCACGGACGGGTTGACCATCAACGGGGCCAATGTGCTGGCTTTCGAGAGTTCGCTGAGCTACGACATCAAGCGGGTGCAGGGTGCCGCGGCAGGCGGCAATGCCGGTTTCTTCAACTGCGTGTTCTCCGGACGCGGCCGGATTGCCATCACCACGGACGGGGTTCCGGTGGTGCTGAACGTCGACCAGCCGACCTTCGCGGATCCACAGGCTGCGGTCGCGTGGTCGTCGTCCTTGCAGACGAGAGTCAAGAAGAACGATTCGTTCGGACTCGGCACGCTGATCGGTCGAACGACGGGTGAGCGCTTCACACTCGAGTTCTCGGGTCAGGGATTCGTCGTGGTTCAGCCATCGGAGCAGCCGCCCGGTGGCCTGGTCGGTGGCAGCGGCAGCGGGGAGCAGGCCGGGGTCGGCGGCGCGCTCGGAGGATTGTTGGGCAGGTAGGGCCGCACACCGGAACGCAAAATGCCCGCTCCCAGGAAGGGAGCGGGCATTTGTGTGCAGGTACTACTTGGCCTTTTCGAGAACCTCGACCAGTCGCCAGTGCTTCGTGGCGGACAGCGGGCGGGTCTCCATGAGCTGAACGCGATCGCCTACGCCGGCGTCGCCCTTCTCGTCATGTGCCTTGACCTTGGTGGTACGACGGATGATCTTGCTGTAGAGGGGGTGCTTGACCCTGTCCTCGAGCTCGACCACGATCGTCTTCTCCATCTTGTCGGATACGACGTAGCCGATCCGGACCTTACGGTTGTTGCGCTCTTCAGTCACAGTCTTTTCCTCGCTCATGCCGCGTCACCTGCAGTGTCCTCGGAAGGACCAGATGCCAAGCCGAGCTCACGCTCGCGCAGGACGGTGTAGATGCGCGCGATCTCGTGACGGACGGTGCGCAGTCGACGGTTGTTGTCCAACTGGCCGGTAGCCATCTGGAAACGAAGGTTGAACAGCTCTTCCTTCGACTCACGCAGCTTGGTGACCAGCTCTTCACCGGTGAGCTCGCGGAGCTCTGCGGCTGGGGTTCCGGTAGCCATCAGAACTGCTCCTCCCTGGTGATGATGCGTGCCTTGATGGGCAGCTTGTGGATGGCGCGAGTCAGTGCCTCACGCGCGATGGTCTCGTCGGGGTACGACAGCTCGAAGAGCACACGACCCGGCTTGACGTTCGCGATCCACCACTCGGGCGAACCCTTACCGGAACCCATGCGGGTCTCGGCAGGCTTCTTGGTGAGCGGCCGGTCCGGGAAGATGTTGATCCAGACCTTGCCGCCACGCTTGATGTGGCGAGTGATCGCGATACGAGCGGACTCGATCTGACGGTTGGTGATGTAGGCGGGCTCGAGAGCCTGGATGCCGTAATCACCGAATGTCACCTGAGTTCCGCCCTTGGCGGCACCCGAACGCTTCGGGTGGTGCTGCTTGCGGTGCTTGACCCGGCGGGGGATCAACATGCGTCAGCCCTCCTGAGTGGGCTCGGTCGAGGCCGGAGCCTCGGTTGCGGATGCCGCGCGGCCTGCCTCGGTGCTGGTCGCCGTGGTGCCCGAGGCACCGCTGCGACGCGGACGAGTGGGACGCTCACGACGGGGACGGTCTGCACCGGCGGCCGGAGCCGCAGCGGCGGCGAGTTCACGCCGTCCGCCGACGATGTCGCCCTTGTAGATCCAGACCTTCACGCCGATACGGCCGAAGGTGGTCTTGGCCTCGTACAGCCCGTAGTCGATGTCGGCACGGAGCGTGTGCAGGGGAACGCGTCCCTCGCGGTAGAACTCCGAGCGAGACATTTCAGCGCCACCGAGACGGCCGGAGCACTGAACACGAATGCCCTTGACGTTGGGCTGACGCATGGCCGACTGGATGGCCTTGCGCATTGCCCGACGGAATGCGACGCGGTTGCTGAGCTGCTCGGCAACACCCTGAGCCACGAGCTGAGCTTCGGACTCGGCGTTCTTGACCTCGAGGATGTTGAGCTGAACCTGCTTGCCGGTCAGCTTCTCGAGAGCTCCGCGGATGCGGTCGGCCTCGGCGCCACGGCGACCGATGACGATGCCCGGGCGTGCCGTGTGGATGTCCACGCGAACACGGTCACGGGTGCGCTCGATCTCGACCTTCGCGATGCCTGCGCGCTCCATGCCGGTGGCAAGAAGCTTGCGGATCTCGACGTCTTCCTTGACGTACTCCGAGTACTGCTTGTCTGCGTACCAACGCGACTTCCAGTCAGTGGTGATACCCAAGCGGAAGCCGTGCGGGTTGATTTTCTGACCCACTACTGAGCCCCTTCCTTGGACGCCTGGCCCTTACGACGGTTACGAGACGTTCCGCCGGTCTTGGGCAGGCTTTCGACGATCACCGTGATGTGGCTGGTGCGCTTGCGGATCCGGAATGCCCGGCCCTGAGCGCGCGGCTGGAATCGCTTGAGGGTTGCACCCTCGTCGACGAATGCAGTGGCGACGATCAGTGTGCTGGGATCGAGATCCAGGTTGTTCTCGGCGTTGGCCGCTGCGGACGCGATCACCTTGGCGACCGGCTCGCTCGCTGCCTGCGGCGCGAACTTGAGGATGTTGAGCGCGTCCTCGACGGTGCGCCCGCGAACCAGATCCACGACGCGACGTGCCTTCATCGGCGTGACGCGAACGTGCTTCGCTACGGCCTTGGCAGTCGGATTGGCGGTGGGGGTGAAGTTGGTCATCGCCTCTTCGCCTTCCGGTCGTCCTTGATGTGACCCTTGAACGTGCGGGTCGGTGCGAACTCCCCGAGCTTGTGGCCGACCATGGAGTCGGACACGAACACCGGTACGTGCTTGCGACCGTCGTGGACGGCGAAAGTGTGACCGATGAAGTCGGGCAGGATTGTCGATCGACGGGACCAGGTCTTGATGACCTGCTTGGTTCCCTTGTCGTTCTGGACGTCAACCTTCGCGAGGAGGTGATCGTCTACGAACGGGCCTTTCTTCAGGCTGCGTGGCATTCTGAACTCCCTCCTAGCGCTTGTTCTTGCCGGTACGACGACGACGGACGATCAGCTTGTCGCTCGCCTTGTTCTTGCGGGTACGGCCTTCCGGCTGTCCCCAGGGGCTGACCGGGTGGCGTCCACCGGAGGTCTTGCCCTCGCCGCCACCGTGCGGGTGGTCGACCGGGTTCATCACGACACCACGAACGGTCGGGCGCTTGCCCTTCCAGCGCATGCGGCCGGCCTTGCCCCAGTTGATGTTCGACTGCTCGGCGTTGCCGACCTCGCCGACGGTTGCGCGGCAGCGCACGTCGACGCGACGGATCTCACCGGACGGCATACGCAGCGTGGCGTAGGGGCCTTCCTTACCGAGGAGCTGGATGCTCGCTCCAGCGGAGCGGGCCATCTTCGCGCCTCCACCCGGACGAAGCTCGACCGCGTGGATGGTCGTACCCGTCGGGATGTTGCGCAGGGGCAGGTTGTTGCCGGGCTTGATGTCGGCATTGGCACCCTGCTCGATCGGCGATCCCTGGGCGATGCCCTTGGGTGCGACGATGTAGCGCTTCTCGCCGTCTGCGAAGTGCAGCAGTGCGATGTTCGCGGTGCGGTTGGGGTCGTACTCGATGTGAGCGACCTTGGCCGGCACGCCGTCCTTGTCGTTGCGACGGAAATCGATGAGACGGTATGCACGCTTGTGACCGCCACCCTTGTGCCGGGTGGTGATGCGACCGTGTGCGTTACGTCCACCGCGGCCGTGCAGCGGGCGGATCAGCGACTTCTCGGGGGTCGAACGCGTGATCTCAGCGAAATCGGAAACGCTGGAGCCACGACGGCCCGGGGTTGTCGGCTTGTATTTACGGATTGCCATGAGTCTTCTCGTCCTCTATATCCGAAGAGTCCCAGCCGCTTACGCGACCGGACCTCCGAAGATCTCGATGGGCTTGCTGTCGGCGGAGAGCGTTACGAGCGCGCGCTTGGTGTCCTTGCGCTTGCCGTAACCGAACCGGGTCCGCTTACGCTTGCCCTGACGGTTCATCGTGTTGACGCTGGTCACGGTGACGTCGAAGATCTTCTCGACGGCAATCTTGATCTGCGTCTTGTTCGAGTCCGGGTGCACCAGGAACGTGTACGTGCCTTCTTCGATCAGTCCGTAGGACTTCTCGGAGATGACCGGTGCCAGCAAGATGTCGCGGGGATCGGCGATCGTGGTCACTTGCTTGCCTCCTCGTTCTTTGCAGGCCCAGCGATGAAGGTGTTCAGCGCTTCCACGCTGAAAACGACATCATCGGCGTTGAGCACGTCGTAGGTGTTGAGCTGGTCGGGTGCGATGGGGTGCACGCCGTCCAGGTTCTGCACGCTCTTCCAGGCTGCGATGTCCTCGCGGCCGACGACGAGCAGGACCTTCTTGCGGTCCGAGATCTCGGCGAGGAACGTCTTCGCACCCTTGGTGGACGGAACCTGTCCGGCAACCAGTTCGGTGATGACGTGCAGGCGCTCGCTGCGGGCCCGATCGGAGAGGGCTCCGCGCAGGGCGGCGGCCTTCATCTTCTTGGGGGTCCGCTGGCTGTAGTCGCGCGGCTGCGGTCCGTGGACCGTGCCACCGCCGACGAACTGAGGAGCGCGGGTCGAGCCCTGACGGGCGCGGCCGGTGCCCTTCTGCCGGTACGGCTTCTTGCCGCCGCCGCGAACCTCGCCACGAGTCTTCGTGGAGTGGGTTCCCTGACGAGCAGCTGCCAGCTGTGCGATGACGACCTGGTGCAGCAGCGCGATGTTCGCCGGCGCGTCGAAGATCTCCGCGGGGAGATCGACGGTGCCGTTGGTCTTGCCGCCGGCTTCCTTGACATCGAGCGTCAGCTTGGTCTCGGTGTTCTTCTCGAGGCTGGTCATGCCCGTGCACCACCCTTCAATGCAGACTTGACGATCACGACGTTGCCGCGACGGCCCGGGATCGCTCCCTTGATCAGCAGCAGACCGTTCTCGCTGTCCACCTTGTGGACCGAGAGGTTCTGCGTCGTGACGCGGTCGCCACCCATACGTCCGGACATGCGCATTCCCTTGAAGACGCGACCGGGTGTTGCGCAGCCACCGATGGATCCGGGGCGACGGTGCACGGCCTGTGCACCGTGGCTCGCGCCCTGACCCTTGAAGCCGTGACGCTTCATGGTTCCGGCGAAGCCCTTGCCCTTGCTGGTGCCGGTGACGTCGACGTATGCGCCGTCCTCGAACACTGCAGCGGTGAGCTCCTGGCCGATCTCGAACTGCGAGGCGTCGGCTACGCGAATCTCCACGATGTGGCGACGCGGCGTGACACCTGCCTTCTCGAACTGGCCGGTGGTGGGCTTGTTCACCTTGCGCGGGTCGATCGCACCGAATGCGACCTGGACGGCGCTGTAGCCGTCACGTTCCTGGGTGCGGATCTGGGTGACCACGTTGGGGCCTGCCTTGATCACGGTCACCGGAACGACGCGGTTGTTCTCGTCGAAGACCTGGGTCATTCCGAGCTTGGTGCCCAGAATTCCTGTCGCAGGCCGGTTCTTGTTATCAGTCATCGTTGTCTCCGCGCTCACTGGATGTTGACGTCGACACTGGCCGGGAGGTCGATGCGCATGAGCGCGTCCACCGTCTTCGGTGTCGGGTCGAGGATGTCAATGAGCCGCTTGTGAGTACGCATCTCGAAGTGTTCGCGCGAGTCCTTGTACTTGTGCGGCGAACGGATGACGCAGTACACGTTCTTCTCTGTCGGCAACGGCACCGGTCCGACGACGCGGGCACCCGTACGGGTGACCGTTTCGACGATCTTGCGCGCTGACGCGTCGATCGCCTCATGGTCGTAGGCCTTGAGCCTGATGCGGATCTTTTGTCCCGCCACGCTTAGTGTCCTTTTCTTGCCGCTTGGTCGTAGAACGGGCCGTTCGGCCTGCTCCACCTCGTCTGCACAGTCCCCGAGCCGTGGAAAACCCACCGACTCGAACTGCCTTCGTGCACACACGACAGTGAAAAACGTTGACGACCAGGCGTGGCCTGATTCCGTTGCCGCTCTTCATCTGTCATGGTTCTCCGGTCCACGCGGTCGGGCGTGTCGCGATTCCGCTCATTCTTCTGCGCTGAAACTTTCGCTTCAACCATCCGAATCGAACGAAATCCGCACCGATCGAGCTGGTGTTCCGGACGCGCTCACGCGGAGCGCTGGTCTCATGTTCTTGCTCAGTCGACCTCTCGGCCGACTCACCTGTTTCAGGCCGCACGCAAGCGCGTCCCGTGTCCAGGCAACCCGACCAGTATGCCGCAGACCGGGCAGCAGATCAACTCGGGGCCGATCGATCGCTACCGAGCAACCTTACCGAGCAGTAAGGTAGCGCCATGACCACCCTCGAGAACACTACCGGGGCGACCTATCGCGCCTGGTCGAAGCTACCGAACAACACTGTCGGGTCCACTCTCTTCTCCGTCGGCATGTGTCTGCGCGTTCCGTACTTCGCATCCGTGCTTCCCCGTGTCGTCGCGCTCGAGCCGGGACGCTGCGAGGTCACCGCGCCCAAGTGGTTCGGCATTCGGAACCACCTGGGCACCTTCCACGCCATCGCCGCGTGCAACCTCGCCGAGGTCGCCATGGGCATGCTCGCCGAGGCGACCGTCCCCACCACGCACCGATGGATTCCCAAGTCCATGACTGTCCAGTACCTGACGAAGGCCACGACGTCGCTGCGCGCGGTCGCCGAACTCGACGAGGTCCCCGATTTCGGAACGATCACCGACGGCATCGACATCATCGTGTCCGTCGCGATCCGAGACACATCGGGCATCGAGGTGGTGCACGCGGACATCACCATCTGGGTCTCCGCCGCGTCCCGTTGACATACTCGACCGATGAACTCGGTGACACGGTCGCGGTCCCATGACTCGGTAGTGGTGGTCGGAGGTTCGGGAGCGGTGGGCCGCTTGATGGTCGATCTGCTGCTCGCGGACGGCGTACCGGTGACCGTCGTGGACGTGCACGGTGGCCCGGAGCTCGACGGTTCGACGGTGATCGCCGGCGACATCACCGCCCCAGGCGAGCCGGTCGAATCGGTGCTGAGAGAAGCCGCGACGGTGATTCTGGCCGTCCCAGAATCCGTGGCGCTGCGGGCCGACCTGTCCGCGGTGCGCGCCGACGCCCTGCTGGTGGAGACCCTGTCGGTGAAGTCCGGCTTCTCCCACCATGTACAAGGCGCGCGTCCGATCGGTGCCACGCTGGGAATCAATCCCATGTTCGCCCCGTCGCTCGGAATGGCCGGACGCCCGGTTGCGGCCGTCGTGCATCGACCCGGCCCGCCGGTGGATGCCTTCCTGGACGGCATCTCGCGGTGGGGCGCTCGGGTGGTCCTTCTCGACGCCGCACGTCATGATCGCCTCGCCGCGGCGACGCAGGCGCTGACGCACGCCAGCGTCCTGGCGTTCGGACTGGCTCTGGCCGAACTGGACCTTCCGTTCGTCGACATCGACGCCGTTGCGCCTCCCCCGCACGCGTCGATGCTCGCGATACTGGCGCGGATCACCGGCGGGGAACCCGAGGTCTACTGGGATGTTCAGGCCGGCAATCCCCACGCGGCCGAGGCCAGGGCGGCGTTGCATCGCGCGACGCAGACGGTGAGCGAGACCGTCGATTCCGGTTCCGAGGCCGACTTCGCCGCTCTGTTGGTGCAGGCCGAGGCCGCTCTGGGTGGGAACGGGGATCGGTATCGGGCGGTGTGCGCGGAGATGTTCGGTATCGTTCGAGGTAGCAGTGGCAACCGATGACCACGAGTACGAGCGCGGAGGCGAGGCACACGATGTTGGAACAGCCGTCGTTGCCGGAGTTCGATTCCGACGATGTCGTCGAGAGTGCGGTCGTCGCTCGATTGGCGAAGAACTGGTCGCAGCGCGCGACGGTCAAGAAGCCCGAGCCCGAGCTGGACGATCTGTTCGACACCACCAAGCGGGATTTCCCCGACGCTCTGATCCCCTTCGGCGAGCACGACACCTTCACCGGTGCCACTGCCGAGCAGCAGGATCGACTGCGTGCCTGGGGTTGGATCGCGTTCAACAAGAACGTGATGGACGTCGAGCAGCACGTCGTTCATCCCGGTTTCGCTCTGTTGGCGCAGGACGTGTTCGAGACCGGGATGGGTGACACCCTCGCTGTGGCGGTCACCCAGGCCATGGTGGACGAGCAGTACCACACCCTCATGCACCTCAACGCGAGCGCTGCGACCAGACGCGGACGCGGGTGGGCCCTGTCGGAACGATCGTTGCCGTTCAGCTCCACCGTGCGCAGGCAGCGTGCGGCGCAGGCGACCAGTGACGACCCCTGGTCGGCGGCGATCAGCTCGCTCGCGTTCATGACGGTTGCAGAGATCTCCATCACCTCGTATCTGGACCTGATCGAGGACGACGACATCATTCAGCCCATCAACCGGGCCACCGTCAAACTGCACAACCGCGACGAGTACTGCCATGCGTCGATCGCCGACGACATGGCTGCGATCGTCTTCGACAGGCTCCGCCCCGACGACCGCCGGAAGTTCCTGGACGGGCTGGTCGACGGCATGGACGCGTTCTCGAACATCGACTTCTCCACCTGGGGACGCATTCTCGAACTCGAGGGCGTGCGCGGTGGCGCGCAGATGCTCGTCGACGTCGAGCAGGACAAGAGCCGCCGCGCGTTGGTTCAGGACTACAGCGGGTTGCGGTCTCTGTGCCGCAAACTCGACGTCGAGAACAGTATCGATATCGACTGGGACTGACTGCGGAGGCCACGCAGCGACGACCCACAAGTAACATCCACGGCGAATTTCGCTATCAAGTAGTGGCCCTCGACTCCACGGGGTCCGGTCCCACCACTCCCCCCCGACAGCTCGGAGATTCGATGTCGTCAGCTCAACACGCAGCCGTACACGTGGAGGACGTACACAAGTCCTTCGGCGATGTGCAGGCGTTGCGCGGCATCAGCTTCTCCGCCGAACGGGGAACGGTGCTGGGGATTCTGGGCCCGAACGGTGCAGGCAAGACGACGACGGTGAAGGTGCTCTCCACTCTGATCGCACCCGACCGGGGCAGGGCATTCGTCGCAGGTCACGATGTCGCGACCGACGCTCCGGCAGTGCGCCGCTCGATCATGATGACCGGGCAGTACGCGGCCCTCGACGACACTCTGTCCGGCCGCGAGAACATCGAGCTCTTCGGCCGTCTGATGGGTCTGGACAAGAAGGCCGCGAAGGCCCGAGCCAAGGCCCTGCTCGACGAGTTCGACCTGTCCGACACCGGCAAGCGCCCCGTCCGTGGCTACTCGGGCGGTATGCGTCGGCGCATCGACATCGCCTGCGGCCTCGTCGTGCGGCCGGAGGTCGTGTTCCTGGACGAGCCGACCACCGGACTCGATCCCCGCAGTCGGCAGGGCGTCTGGTCGTTGGTCGAGGCACTCAAGTCGCAGGGCATCACTGTGCTGTTGACGACGCAGTATCTCGAAGAAGCAGATGTCCTGAGCGACAACATCATCGTCATCGACAAGGGCACGGTCATCGCAGAAGGCACCTCGGACCATCTCAAGGCCATGACCGGCGGCAGCTACTGCGAGGTCGTTCCCCTCGATCCCGGCCAACTCCGCGCGGCCGCCGAAGCCCTCGGCGACATGGTGCCCGCTGCAGTTCACGCCGAGATCACCGCTGCCTCGGACCGGCTCTCCGTTCCTGCCCCCGACGGCGCAGCCACGCTGTCGGAAATCCTGCGCCGCATCGATGCGGTGGGCATCGTGCTCGCCGACATCGCCCTGCGCCGCCCGTCGCTCGACGACGTATTCCTCACCCTCACCGGTCACTCGAAGACGAGCACCACACCATGACGGCCACGACGCGAGGCGTAGCCGGTTCGCAGGCGAGGACCGTGCAGCGGACCGATGTCGGTTCGACGGCTCAGCAGCCCAAGCGACGGTCGAGGACGAAGCCGTCGGGATTCGTGCAGTGGCAGGCCCTCACCGGGCGTGCGCTGTGGACGATGCTCACCAAGGGTGAGTTGTTGGTCGCGGTCATCGCCCCGCTCATCTTCACCGTCGGCTTCTACCTACCGCTCAAGTTCGTCATGGGTCTGCAGGGCATCGACTACGCCCAGTTCCTGATGCCGATCATCGTGCTGCAGGCCATGGCGTTCACCGCGATCTCCGCGGCGCAGCGCGCCTCGGCCGAGGCGATGAGTGGCCTGAATTCCCGGTTGAAGACCATGCCCGTCGTGCGGGGTGTGCCGCTGGTGTCGCGCATCTCGAGTGGTGTCGTCCGCTCACTGGTGTCTCTGGTGTCCGCTCTCGGCTTCGGTTACGTCATCGGCTTTCGATTCACTGCGGGATTCGGTCAGGCCCTGTTGTTCTGTGCACTGGCCATGCTGATCAGCACAACGTTGTCGATCGGTGCCGATGCGATCGGAACGCTGTCGAAGAGCCCCGAAGCGACCAGCCAGGTGTTGACCCTGCCCCAGCTCATCCTCGGCATGGCCTCGTGCGGATTCGTTCCGGAGAGCGGTTTTCCCGAACTCATCCGCCCCTTCGTTCGCAATCAACCGATCTCTCAGTTCTCGTTCGCGATGCGGGACATGGCCGAGGGCGGAGTCACCTTTCAGGTGCTGTGGCCATCCCTCGCCTGGATCGCAGGCCTGATCGTGTTCTTCGTCCCGCTTGCCATCTGGGCGAGCTCGAGACCGGAATGACGAGTCCGAGATGACCATGTCCGAAGCGTCGGTGAACGCTGCTCGCGTATCCAACTTGACCTTTCCCGAACCCAACATGGCGCTGCGAGAAGGGTCGATCCGCGCGCTCGGGACGCACAGTCTGATCCAGGCCAAGCGACTTCTGATGCGGTGGATGCGCGATCCGTCGACGATGATCCAAGCCTTGCTGTACCCCGCGTTGATGCTGGTCATGTTCCGGGTCGTACTCGGCAACTCGATCTCCGCGGCCACCGGAGCCCCGGCCATCTACGGCCAGGTTCCGATGATCGCTCTCGTCGGGGCCATGTTCGGGTCCATCGTCAGCGCTGTCGGTCTCAAGGGCGAGCGGAAATCGGGCTTGCTGTCCAGGTTCTGGACGACACCGACTCACCGTGCCGCCGGCCTGCTCGGCAGAATGATCGCCGAAGCCGTCCGAGTGCTCGTCACCACCACCGTCATCATCGCTGCCGGGGTGGCGATGGGGTTCAGATTCACCCAGGGGTTCCAGGCCGGAGTCCTGTTGCTTCTGATTCCGGTCGTGTTCGGTATCGGGTTCGCGGTGATGGTCACGTTCCTCGCGACCGTCGCCGGTAATGCTCCCCTGGTGGAACTGGTCTCGATCTTCTGCACCCTGTTGATGTTCTTCAATGCCGGCTTCGTTCCGGTTCTGGCGTATCCGCTCTGGCTGCAGCCGGTCGTCGCAGCTCAACCGATGTCGGTCGCGGTCGATGCCATGAGGAACCTCGCTCTCGGAGGTCCGGTCATGACACCGGTGCTCCAGACGTTAGCGTGGTCTCTGGGTCTGGTCGTGGTGTTCCTCTATCCTGCAATTCGGGGGTACAAGAAGGCATCCGCGACCGGCTGATCGAATGGGCTCCGGCCGTCGATGGCCACGATGGGAGGTGACGTCGTGGCCCATGGGCACCCCGAGCACCCGTCGATCTCGGTGATCATTCCGGTGAGCTCGCTCGATCCCCTGCTCGACGCGCAGTTGCAGGCATTGGCGGAGCAGGATTCCGATTATCGGTTCGATGTGCTGATTTCGGACAATGCCGGTGACGGACGAGTCGGCGATCACGTGTCCTCGCACCCCCTACGGGATCGACTGCAGTTGAGCTGTGTCGACGCATCCCAGCAGGTCGGCGCGGCGCACGCCCGCAATCGCGGTGCCGAGAACGCCTCCGGTGAGCTGTTGATGTTCTGCGATGCGGACGACGTGGTGCATCCGTCGTGGCTACGAACCCTCGCTGAGCTGGCCAGGTCGTTCGACGTAGCCGGTACCGCGGTGGAGACGTACACGTTGAACAGTGCGCAGGCGTTGTCCTGGACTCCGACCACACCGCCGGAGGATCAGGGCCGCACCGACTTCCTGCCCTTCGCCATCGGGGCCAGCATGGCCTGCTGGGCGTCGGTCTATCGCGATGTCGGTGGCATGGACAACCGGTTCCGGGCCAGCCAGGACGTAGAATTCTGCTGGCGCGCACAATTGGCCGGCTACACCCTCGGCTTCAGCACCGAGGCTGTCGTCGCCTATCGGCTCCGAGCCGAGCTCCGGCCCATGCTGCGACAATCGTTCCGGCTCGGCTTCGGCTTCGCCAAACTGCGCGGAATCTATCGGACGCAGGGGTGCCCGGCCATGAGGGTCCGTACCGTCGCCTCGTGGTGGACCGCCCTACTGGTTCGCAATCCGCTTCTGCCGACCTCGTGGACCGGATTGGCCCGTGGTCATTGGGCGAGGGCACTGTTCATCCGGGTCGGCGAAGTTCGCGGCGGCATCGCCTATCGCGCCTTCTGTTGGTGACGTCCGACACACCCACTGGATCGCCGGGCTGCCCGGCCTGCAGTCTTGAGCCGCGCGCCTGTAACGGATGGATGACCGATGTTACGGTCGAAAACACGGAGCTGCCGAAACCGGCGGCACATCGCACGCCTTCACACGAGATCGAGGCCATGTCGAACACGCTTTCCCGAGTACTGCCCACGGCGGTCGCTGCCGCCGTTGCCGGTGCCCTGTGCCTGACCGGGGCGGGAACAGCTACCGCGGCACCCGCCTCCCCCACGGGCACTTCCGTTTCTGCCACTCCTGTCCTGGAGGGCGCGAACGACTTCGGCTGCGTGCCCAGTGCGGCTCATCCACGTCCGGTGGTACTCGTGCACGGAACGAAGATGGATGCGTCGACGTGGAAGACGCTCGCACCGCAGTTGAAGAGCGAGGGCTACTGCGTCTTCGCGCCCAACTACGGCGGCGTCTCGCTCCTGTTCGATCCGAGCACGACCATCTGGGGTTCGGGTGATATCGCCGAGTCGGGACGGCAGATCGGTCGGTTCGTCGACGAGGTGCTTGCCGCCACCGGTGCAGAACAGGTCGATCTCGTCGGTCATTCACAGGGCGGCACGTCCTCGCGCCAGTACATGAAGTTCGACGGTGGCACCGATCCGCAGGATCCTGCCCGCAACAAGGTGCACACCTTGGTCACCCTCGGTGCCACCAACCACGGAACGACGTTCGGCGGTCTGCAGCAGCTCTCCGAACTGCTCACCTCGCTCGGACTCCCCGGCGACGCGCTCACCCCGCTCACGTACAACATGGCCGGTGCACAGCAGTTGGTCGGCTCCACGACGTTGACGAGCCTGAACGACGGCGGAGACGTCCAACCGGGAGTCGAGTACACCGTCATCGCCACCCGCAACGACACGGTGTCGACACCTCCGGGGAACACCTTTCTCCGGTCGGGTGATCCGTCCACGGTGCACAACGTATGGGTTCAGGACGTGTGCCCGGCCGCCACGACGTCGCACATCGGCCTCGTCACCGATCCCGCGCCGCTGTACATGGTCAAGTCGGCGCTCGACCCCGACTACGCAGCGACCACCCCGCCACCCTGCTGACACAGCACGATCCGTAGCCACCGGGGCCTCGACGACATCACATCGCGAGGCCCCGGTCGCGTTCGAAGACCTACCGGTCCAGCTCGGTCTGCAACACGGGTCCGATTTCGGCCAGTGCGGACTGCGACGCCATCTGCCAGTGCGTCGAATGCACAGGAACCACGGTGACGCCCCCGTCTACCGCGTCCTCCCAGGTCGACGCCGCGACGGTTCCGGTCGGGTCGTCGACGACCGACGCGAAGAGTATCGACCGCCCGACGAATGTCCGGGGCACGTACGAGTCGATCAGCTCTGCCGAACGGGCGATCCCGTCCAGTATCCCGGCGACCCGGTCGCGGGAAATCTCGTCGAACGGAGCCGGCATCGATGCCAACAGATCCGCCACGGTATCGACCGTGAGCTCGCCGATCTCGAGATCGGAGTCCGCTCCCAAGCCGAGGCCACCGAGCATCTCTCCGGCCGACACAGGACGGTCCACGACGTGGTCGGTCCTGCCCGCGACGAACGAATCCATCATGGCCAGTGTCGACACCGACTCGCCTTCACGCTGCAGTTGCACGGCCATCGCGTGAGCGATCGATCCACCCATCGACCAACCGAGCAGGTGGTACGGGCCCGACGGCTGCACGGTACGAATCCTGTCCACGAACAGGGCGGCCCACTGCTCGATCGATTCCGGCAGCGGCTCGGCACCGGAGAGGGCAGGCGACTGCAATCCGTAGATCGGACGGTCGTCTCCGAGGTATACCGACAGTCCGCCGAAGGCCCAGGACAGCCCCACGATGGGATGGATGCAGAACAGAGGTGACGAGGAGCCACCGAGCCGAAGAGGAATCAACGTCTCCAGCCCGGTGGAGTCCGCCCCCTCGCTCGACTCCGTCGCAGCCGTCATCCGCGCGGAGAGCGAGCCCACGGACGCGTCGACGAACAACCAGTTCAGCGGTACCGGCGCGCCGCCGAGGGCTGCTCTGAGCTTGGAGACCAACTTGACCGCCAGCAACGAGTTGCCACCCAGCGCGAAGAAGTCGTCGTCCAGCCCGACGCGCTCGACGCCCAACACTTCCGCGAACACCGCGGCGACCGATTCCTCGACCGGAGTCTGCGGAGCCCTGAACTCACGGGTTTCGAATTCCGGGGCCGGCAACGCCCGACGGTCCAGCTTCCCGGCTGCATTGAGCGGCAGCGCATCGAGAACCACGAACGCCGACGGCACCATGTACGACGGCACCGCCGACCCCAATTCCGACCGCACCGCCTCGGCATCGACCGCGGCACCGACAGCAGGCACCACGTAGGCAGCCAACGACTCCCCCACCGACAACTGCGCGACCACCACGACGGCCTGACTCACCGACGACAACGCCGTCAACGCCGTCTCGATCTCCCCCAACTCGATGCGCTGCCCGCGGAACTTGACCTGAAAATCGGTGCGACCGATGTACTCGAGCCGTCCGGCATCCATCGACCACCGGACCAGATCACCGGTGCGGTACATCCGCGCCCCCGCAGGACCGAACGGATCGGCAACGAAACGCTCCGACGACAGATCGGGCCGCGCAACATAGCCCCGAGCCAACTGCACGCCGGCGAGGTAGAGCTCACCCGGCACACCCGCTGGTACCGGATGCAGCCGCGAATCCAGAACGTGGACAGAGGTGTTCCACTCCGGCACCCCGATGCTCACCGAACCGTCCACCGCGACGTCCTCGGAGACGTCGCGATACGTGACACTCACCGCGGCCTCGGTCGGCCCGTACAGATTGTGCACCCGCGCGTTCGACACTGCCCGGCACGCACTCACGGTCCGCGCGGGCAACGCCTCCCCGATCACGAAGATGTGCCGAAGCGAAGAGATGGACTGCGCAGCAACCGATTCGGCGAACACCGTGAGCATCGACGGCACGAAGTCCGTCACCGTCACGCCGTGACGGGCGATATCGGCCGCAACGGCCTCCACATCACGTTGCGCGCCCGGGGCCGCCACGATCAACCGGCCCCCGGTACGCAGCGGCAGGAAGAACCCCCACAACGACACGTCGAACGTCGTGGCAGTCTTCTGCAAGTAGACATCCGACGCGTCGAGACCGTACTCCTGCGCCATCCACTCCATCTGGTTGACGATCGCACGATGCTCCACGGCGACCCCCTTGGGCCGGCCGGTCGACCCCGACGTGAAGAGCACGTACGCCAGATCGCCACCCACCGCGCGAGGGAAGACCAACGGCCCGCTCGGCACCGGTGGGTCCGTGATGTCGACGACCGGAATCGCTGTCCCCGTGACGAATTCGTCCCGCGCCGTCGACAGAACGACAATCGGCGACGCCGTGTCGAGAATGTAGTCGTTACGCTCGGCGGGCTGATCCGGATCCACCGGAACGTACGCCGCACCGGATCGCAGCACGGCGTACATCCCGACCACCAGCTCGACCGATCGACGCATGGCCAACCCCACCAGCACGCCGGGGCCGGCCCCACGCTCCTGCAACAACGACGCAGTGGCATCCACCCGGTCCGAGAACTCCCGATACGTCAGCGACCGCTCACCGAACACCAACGCCACCGCATCCGGCGATTCGACCACCGTGCGATCGAAGCCGTCCAGCAGCACCTCGCCCGAATCGGCAGCCACCGTGCTGCCGTTGCCCCGCAGCGAGAGTTGTTCGCGCTCAGCCGAATCGAGAATCTCGATGTCACCGACCACGACACTCGGACGAGCGGTGACCGCCTCGAGAACGGTCACCAACCGCTGCCCGAAGGACGTCATGGTCGACTCGTCGAAGAGATCCGTCGCGTACATCAACTCGACGGCCGGTCCTGCGCCGTCGCCCCGCTCGGTGAAGGTCACCTGGAGGTCGAATTTCGCCGATGCCACGCCGGAACCGAATGCCTCGACCCCGAGATCGGGCAGTTCGAAGGAACCCTGTGAGAAGTTCTGGAAGAACAGTGCAACCTGCACCAGTGGATGTCGTCCTTGCGAACGCACCGGATCGAGTACCTCGACCAGGCGCTCGAAGGGCACGTCGACGTTGTCGAACGCCTCGAGGTCGGCCGTACGTACCGTGTCGAGAACCTCGGCGAACGAGGCATCCGGGGCAACGGGGGTTCGCAGCACCACCGTGTTGACGAACATGCCGACCAGATCGTCCAGCCGGGCGTCGCCGCGGCCACCCACCGGCGCACCCACGGCGATGTCGGCCGTGCCCGACAGTCTCGCCAGCAGCACGGCCAGCGCGGCGTGCACCACCATGAACGGGGTCGACTCGCTCGTCCTGGCGCACTCGAGCACTCGGGCGTGCAGCTCGGGTTCGATGTCGAACGACACCACCGCCCCTCGTCCCGACGCGACCCGAGGGCGCGGCCGGTCGGCGGGCAGCTCCAACTGTTCAGGTAGGCCGTCGAGCGCATGCTGCCAGTACCGAATCTGCTTGTCGGCAACAGAGTTCGGGTCCGATTCGGAACCGAGCATGTCCAGTTGCCACAGCGTGTAGTCGACATACTGAACCGGCAGCGGCGTCCACTGCGGTGCCGATCCGCTCCGTCGCGCGAGGTATGCCGTCATGACGTCCCGAGACAGCGGAGCCATCGACAGACCGTCGGCCGAGATGTGATGCGCCACGAAGGCCAGTACGTACTCCGGTACCGAACCGGCGGGATCGGTGACCTCGAACAGTCGAACGCGGAACGGAATTTCGGTCGTGACGTCGAACCCACGCGTGAAGAACTGAGTCACCTCGGCCAGGGCGCTCTCGCGGGTGACAGGCACCACCGCCGTGTCGACCTGCGTGTCGGCCTCGTCGAGCACTCGCTGATATCCGCTGCCGTCGATGTCGGGGTAGACGGTGCGCAGCGATTCGTGGCGACCCACCACATCGAGGACGGCGGCCTGCAGCGCATCGACGTCGAGCGAACCGCGCAGCAGTAGGGCAACCGGCACGTTGTTGATCGCGGACGTGGTGTCGAGTCGATTCAGGAACCACATGCGTTGCTGAGCGGACGAGAGCGGAATGTGTTGCGGCCGGGCCCTCGAGGCATCGAGCCGGGCCCGGACCGGAGCGTCGACGGAGTCGGCTGCGTTCGCGAGCGCTTCGACGGTGGACGACTCGAACACCGAACGCGCAGGCACGTGCACGCCGAGTGCCGATCCCAACCTCGCAGCGAGTTTGGTGGCGATCAACGAATTGCCGCCGAGCGCGAAGAAGTCGTCGTCGAGACCGACGCGTTCGACCCCCAGCAACTCGACGAAGATGTCGGCTACCGTCTGCTGGGTGGGGGTCGTCGGAGCGCGGAACTCGGCGACCTCGAACACCGGCTCCGGCAACGCATCTCGGTCGAGCTTGCCGGTGGGGGTCAGCGGAATCGACTCGATCAGGGTGACCACGGACGGCACCATGTGCGCAGGCAGACTGCGTCCGGCGGCCTCGAGCAGGTTGTCGACGTCGAGCTCGACACCTGTCGTCGGCAGTACGTAGGCCGCGAGAACCGTTGCTCCCGTCGGCCCCCGGTAGCCGAGGGTCGCTGCGAACTCGACACCGTCGAGTGCGGTCAGAACGGCGTCGATCTCACCGAGCTCGATCCGGAATCCTCGAATCTGGACCTGGAAGTCGTTGCGGCCCATGTATTCGATGACGGGTCCGGTCGGCCCGTCGCGCCAGCGCACGATGTCTCCGGTTCGGTACAGCCTCGCCTGATTCGAGTCCCCCTCGACCGCGTAGGGATTGGCGACGAAACGGGTTGCCGTCAGGCCGAACCGACGATGGTAGCCGCGAGCAAGGCCGGCCCCGGTGAGGTACAACTCGCCCGGCACGCCGGCCGGGACCCGACGCAGCCGGTCGTCGAGAACATGATGACCCATCTCCCTGGTCGACTGCCCGAGCAACACCGCCTCGCCTGCGGTCAGCGGTTGCGAGATGTTGCACACCATGGACGCTTCGGTCGGCCCGTAGACGTTGTGGAACCGGCGGTCGGTGGCCCATTTCGACATCAGTTCCGACGAGAAGGCCTCACCACCGACGGCGAGCACACGCAGGTCGGGCACATCTGCCGGGTCCAGCGAGGCCAGCGCCGCCGGCGTGATGAAGGCATGCGTGACTCGGTGGCGGCGCAACACCTCGCTCAGATCGGTACCACCGTAGACGCCCGGTTCGACGATGATCATCGTCGAACCGGCACCGACGGCCATGAGCAGTTCGAGTACGGACGCGTCGAAACTGGGGGACGCGAAATGCAGTGTGCGCGAACCGGAGTCCAGGCCGTACGTCTCGACCTGGGTCGCGGCCAGTGGTGCCAGGCCCGCCTGGGAGACGGCGACACCCTTCGGTAGGCCCGTCGAGCCCGAGGTGTAGATGACGTACGCGAGATCGGACGCGCGAATCGGTGCGCGGCGATCGTCCGCGACCACCGGCCCGTCCGACAGCCCACTCAGTTCTTCCTCGACATCGGATGCGTCGAGGACGATCCACGACACCGCGTTCGGCATCGCAGCCTCGAACTGCGTTGCCGTGACGCCCATTCGGACACCCGAATCGGTGGCCATGTGCTCGATACGAGCAGCCGGGTAATTGGGGTCGATCGGCACGAACGCTGCCCCGGTCTTGGCCACTGCCCACACCGCCATGACCGATTCGATCGATCGGGTCAGGGCCAGCGCCACGAAATCCCCTGGCCCGACCCCACGTGCGAGCAGCAGGCGAGCCAGCCGGGAGGATCGGGAATCGATCTCCCGGTAGGTCAGCGACCGGTCCCCGAATTCGGCAGCGATGCCGTCCGGGTTCTTCTCCACCGCGGCCGCCAGCAGAGTCGGCAGCGCAACGGTACGGGCGGGCCGAGTACGCGTCGGCCGAGACCGGGTGGGCCTGGGACGGGCCGGCCGGCCCCCCACTCGGCCGCCGGGCTCGGACGGTGTGCCGGTCGATCCATCCGCACTCATGTTAAGCAATGACTCCTCACCAGTTCTTCGCCGCACCGTCGACCGTGGAGGCGACCGACGGTCACCCCCACGGTTGATCGTTCACGCGGTGGTCGGCGTTGCAGTTGGCCTCAGCCTATCGGTCGGCCCGTCCCGATCGGTTCAGGCAGACGGTGCACCGGGGTCCCGTCCTGCATCGCCTCGTGGCGGTCACCGTCGACCGAAACGACGGCGACGAGATCCTCCCGATCGTCGGATGCCGACTCTTCGAGGGCAGCGATCGCTGCTGCGGTGAGGAACGCGTGCGTCGCCCATTCCGCGGACACGATCTCGGCGGCGTCCTCGGCCGACTCCGCCTGATCGAGGATCAGGGCCGCACCTGCCGTCACCGCGACCACTCCGGCCAGCACCGCCGCAGCGGTGTCGAAACGAGCGGGAACCGCGAGCCGCGAATCGTATTCGACCGACCACTCGGTGACGGCTCTCGCCGCCAGTGCCGCGAGGGTTCCGTGATCGACGACGGTTCCGTCGTTCCCGACCAGGGCCGGACTGTCGGGCCCGAGCACCGCGGTCCGGTCGGTGTAGGTCACCGGTCGCGGGGAATGGGCGGCGATCGCATCGACGATGTCGGTGCGGCCGAGTGGGACGACCGTCATCGACCCGGCCCATGCCGGTACGTCGTCTTCGTCGACGACCGCAACCGTTGCGCCCGTCGGCTCGACCGACGCGGTCGTACCGTCCGAATCTGCCGGATCGACGGGAACGAGGGCCGCTCCCGCTTTCGCGACCGCCCAACGCGTCGCGACGGCCTGAACCCCGTCCACGATGGCGACGGCGACGACGACGCCCGGCCCGACGCCGTGGTCGATCAGGAGGCGGGCCAGACGCGACGACTGCTCGTCGAGCTCACGGTAGGTCGTCTCGGCACCGCCCGTGGACAGTGCGGGCGCATCGGGATCGGTGTCGACCGCGGCGGTGAGCACCTGGGGCAGAGTCAGATCCGATCGAACCGGTGCCGGACCGGTATCCGTGGTCTCTCGCGTGTCGGACAGCACCGCTCGTTCGGCGGCATCGAGTACGTCGATGTCTCCGACGATCGCAGACGGTGTTGCCGCCACGGCCTCGGCGATACGAGTGAATCGGGCTGCCAGCGATGCCACGGTGGACTCGTCGAAGATGTCGGCGGCGTACACCCACTCCACGATCAGGGTTCCGGTCCCCGACTCCCCTTCGGCGTGCTGTGTCTCCACCGTCACCTGCAGATCGAACTTCGCCGTCGGCTCGAAGCCGCTCACGGGTTCGACCACCAGGTTCGGCAGCTCGAAGCGCGCATCGCCGTGCGGTTCGACCGACAGGACGGTCTGGAACAGCGGGGTGTACCCGGCATGTCGGTCCGGGGCGATGGCGTCGACCACTCGCTCGAACGGCACGTCGGAGTTGGCGAAGGCCCGAAGGTCGTTCTCGCGCAGCGTGTTCAACAGTTCTGCGAAGGTGGCGTCCGGGTCGACGTTCGTCCGCAACGCCAGTGTGTTGACGAACATCCCGACGAGCCCGTCGAGTTGTTCGTGCCCGCGGCCGGCGATGGGTGTGCCGACCGCGAAGTCGCGCGAGCCACTCATTCTCGACAACAACACGCCGAGTACCGCGTGCAGCACCATGAACAGGGTGGCGTTGTTCTCGCGCGCGATGGCGACGAGCCCGGAGTGGGTCGATTCGTCGAGCTGGGTACTCAATCCGGCCCCGCGCAGTGTCGCGGTGGCAGGCCGAGGTCGGTCCCACGGCAGCGACACGACCGGAGTGATGCCGGCCAGTTCGTCCGCCCAGAATGCCAACTGCTCGGACAGTATCGAGCTGGGATCGCTGTCCGATCCCAGGACCTGACGTTGCCATACGGCGAAGTCGGCGTACTGCACCGTCAGCGGTTCGGGAGTGTAGGCATTTCCCGAGGCTGCCGCGAGGTAGGCGGTCATGACGTCTCGGGCCAGGGGCGTCATGGACGCGCCGTCCCCACTGATGTGGTGCATGACGATGACGAACACGTGCTCGTCCGGGCCGGTGCGGAACAGGGCTCCGCGGATCGGTGGTGCCGCGGTGACATCGAAGCCGCCGTGGATCATCGCGCGAACACGATCGGCGGTGTCGGCATCGCTCGGCGCATCGACGGGCGTCAGGTCGGGAACGACACCCTCGACGTCCATGATCTCCTGGTAGGGCGAACCGTCGGTGTCTTCCGGATACCGGGTGCGAAGCGACTCGTGGCGTTCCACCGTCGAGGTCACCGCAGCCTGCAGTGCAGCGACGTCCAGTTCACCTCGAAGACGCAGGGCCAACGGCATGTTGTACGCCCCGGAATCGGGGTCCAGTCGGTTGAGTACCCACATGCGCTGCTGGGCGAGCGAGAGCGGAACCCGTCCGCCGGGTGCCCGTCGCCGCAACGGCACGTCGTTCGCGTCGTCGATACGCGATTCGGCCCGAGCTGCGAGCGCGGCAACGGTCGAGGCCTCGAACAGATCTCTGACACCGACCTTCTTGCCGAGCGCTGCAGCGACGCGTGCGGCGACCCGGGTCGCGATGAGCGAGTTGCCGCCGAGATCGAAGAAGTCGTCGTCCGATCCGACGCGCTCCACGCCGAGCAGTTCGGCGTAGATCTGAGCGATCGTCTCCTCGACGGCAGTTGCGGGAGCGCGGAACGTCTTGACCTCGAACACCGGTTCCGGCAATGCTTTTCGGTCCAGCTTGCCACTGGTGTTGAGCGGGAACTCCGAGAGCACCATCACCGTGGACGGCACCATGTACGCCGGCAGGGCACCGCCGACGAACGTGCGCACCTCGGCCGGGTCCAGCGTTCGGTCCGGCCCGGGAACGACGTAGCCCACGAGCTGATCTCCGGCACCTGTCGTCGCGACCACCGCGGTGGCCTGATTGACGTCGGGATGAGTCAACAGCGCGGTCTCGATCTCACCGAGTTCTATGCGCTGGCCACGGAACTTGACCTGGAAGTCGGTGCGTCCGATGTACTCGAGCACCCCGACCGCGTCCTGGCCCGGACGCCATCTGACCAGGTCACCGGTGCGATACATCCGGTCACCGTTGGTGGCGAACGGGTTGGCCACGAACCGGTCCATCGTCAGGTCGACGCGGCCGAGGTAGCCGTCGGCGAGCTGGGTGCCCGCCAGATACAGCTCACCCGCGGTTCCTGCTGCCACCGGGTGCAGTCGCCCGTCGAGAACGTAGGCCTGGGTGTTCCACTCCGGCGCACCGATCGGAACCGTCGAGACATCCCCCGGCCCGGTCTCCCAGAACGTCACCGTCACCGCGGCTTCGGTCGGCCCGTACAGGTTGTGAATGCCGGCCGAGCTGATCGCTCGGAAATCGGTCACCGTTTCCGGCGGTAGCGCTTCGCCGACCACGAACACGTGCCGAAGCGAACGGCACTGTTCTGCTGTGGCGTACGCGGCGAACACCGTGAGCATCGACGGTACGAAATCGGTGATGGTCACGCCGTGCCGAGCGATCCGATCGGCGACGTACGCGGGATCGCGATGGCCGTCCGGTGTGGCCAGAACAACCGTTGCACCGACCCAGAGCGGTAGGAAGAATCCCCACAGCGACACGTCGAATGTCGTTGCGGTCTTCTGCATGTAGACATCGTTCGCGTCGAGCGAATACTGCTGCACCATCCAGGCCATCTCGTTGACGACGGCTCGGTGCGACACCGCAACGCCCTTGGGTCGTCCCGTCGATCCCGAGGTGAAAATGACGTAGGCGGTGTTTCCCGGGCGCACCGGTGCCAGTCGATCGGCGTCGGTCAACGCACCGGTCGCGTGAACGGTGAGGTCGAGAGTGTCGAGTTCGAGAATCGGGAAACGCTCGGGTAGACCCGCCCGATCACCACTGGTGGAGAGGACGACGACCGGCTCCGCGGTGTCGAGGATGTACTCGATTCGATCCGAGGGGTGGTCCGGATCGATGGGCACGTAGGCACCACCGGCTTCGAGGACGGCATAGATGCCGACCATGAGGTCGATCCCGCGCCGCATTCCGAGTGCGACGAGCGATTGCGGCCCGACACCGAGAGACACCAGGTGTCGCGCGAGGCAATTGACTCGATCCGAGAACTCCGCATACGTGACGGTCGTGTCCTCGAACACCACTGCCGGCGCATCCGGATTCGCGACCACTCGGGCCCGGAACTGCTCGGTCAGCATGACGCCTGCGTCGACCTCGTGCGCGGTGTCGTTCCAGGTCTCGATCACGCGGGTTCGTTCTCGAGCCCCGAGTAGATCGATGTCGCCGACCGCGACCGTGGTGTCGGATACGAAGGTCTCGAGTATGCCGACCAGTCGTGCCAGCACGGAGTCGATGTACGCGGGATCGAACAGATCACTGATGTACTTGAGCGTGAACGAGATTCGATCCTCGGCCACGACGAGCAGCGTCAGCGGGTAGTGGGTGTTGTCGTTGGAGCTCACGCCTTCGACGGTCATGCCGTCGATGGCCGCGGCCTGTTGCGTCAGTTGCGCTTCGTCCACCGGGTAGGACTCGAAGATGGTCAGCGTGTCGAACAGATTGCCGACGCCGATCGCCCGCTGGATGTCGACCAGCCCCATGTGGTGATGGTCGAGAAGATCTGCTTGTTCACCCTGGATCCGGCCGAGGTACGACTCCACCGTCTCCGCCGGGTCGAATCGCACTCGGACCGGAATGGTGTTGATGAACAGCCCGATCATCGACTCCACGCCCGGCAGACCTGCGGGGCGACCGGAAACCGTCGCACCGAACACGACGTCGGTTCGTCCGGTGATGTGAGCGACCAGCAGACCGTACGCCGCCTGCACCAGAGTGTTGACGGTGACGCCGAGCCTGCCACCGAGCGCTACGAGCGCCGCGGTGGTCTCGACGTCGGTCGACGACTCCGCCTCGGCCGATCTCGACGAGATCTCTCGTCCGACACTCGGCGGAGCGACGAACGTCGGTTCCTCGACACCGTCCAGTGCCCGAGTCCACGCGCTCAGAGACGCAGCCGGGTCCTGTTGATCGAGCCACGCCAGGTACGAGCGATACGTCCGCACCCGAGGCAGCGACTCGGTGGAGCTCTGCGCCGCGTACAGGTACAACAGTTCCTTCATCACCAGCGGCAACGACCATCCGTCGAGCAACACGTGATGATTGGTCATCGCGAGCTTGTACGTGGTCGGCGTGATCCTGACGAGCAGGAATCGCAACAGCGGCGCGGTGGAGACATCGAAGTGTCGACGCTGATCCGCGGCCAGAGCGTCGGCGACGGCAGCGTCGCGTTCGGGTCCGTCGAGATGGGACAGATCGATCGTGTTCCAGGGCAGCCGAACATTCCGCTGGACGATCTGCACCGTCTCGCCGTCCGCGGTCGCGGTGAAGGACGTCCGTAGATTGTCGTACCGGTCCAGGAGTGTCTGCGCCGCGCGGTGCAGGCGATCGTCGTCGACGTCACCGGCGAGGTCGAGCACCACCTGCATCGTGTAGACGTCGATCGACGCGTCCGCGAACAGTGCGTGGAAGAGCAGTCCCTGCTGCAGCGGCGACAACGACCAGATGTCCGTCAGCTCCGGGTACCGCGCCTCGAAGGACGAGATGTCGGGCTGTGAGAGCCGAACCAGCGGCACGTCCGACGGCGTCAGGCCACCCGAGCCGGGGGCCTCGGCATGCGCTGCGAGCGCGGTCAACGCGTCCGACCACAGCTGTGCGAGCCGCTCGACGGTCGCCTCGGTCACCGCTCCGGTCGGGAATGCGAACGACGCACTCAGTACGCCGCCGTCGTCGGTGTCGAGGACGATGGCATTGATGTCGACGGTCTTGTTGGCAGCCATGTCGGCGTCACCAGGCGCCGACAGCTCGTTGTCCGCCGCGGGTAGCCATCCGAGCGACTTCATCTCGTCCGGCACCTCGCCGGTGTTGACGCGTCCGAGGTAGTTGAAGCTGATCTGGCCGGTGCCGAGTTCGGAGAGCTCCGCTGCGGTCTCGGGGTTGAGGTACCGCAACAGTCCCCAGCCCATTCCTCGCTCGGGCAGCTCCAGCATCTGCTCCTTGACCGCCTTGACCGCCTCGCTCAATTGCCGGCCACCGGCGAATGCGGCATCGACGTCGATACCGGTCAGGTCGAGGCGCACCGGGAACAGGCTGGTCAGCCAGCCGACGGTGCGTCCCAGATCGGCTCCAGGCACCACTGCTTCCTCGCGGCCGTGCCCTTCGAGCTGCACCAGCGTGGCCGGTGCCGACATTCCGTGCTCCGCACGCAGTTTCGTGACCGCGAGCGCCAACCCGGCGAGCAACCCGTCGGCGACGCCACCGCGGAATATCTCCGGCACGGTCGTCAAAAGACTGCGGGTCACCTCGGGTGTCAGTTCGACATCGACCCTGTCGAGGGTGGCAACGACGTCGAGTGCAGGATCGAAAGGTCGCTCGCCGAGAACGGGGTCCTCGGTGTCGGCGATCCGACGCCACATCGGCAGTTCCGCCAGGCGCGCCTGGCTCGAGGCCGCATCGACCAACGCATGCGTCCACCGCCGCATCGACGTTCCCACCTCGGGAAGAGCCGGGTTCGCTCCCGCGGACAACTGTGCCCACGCGGAGACGAAGTCGGGGATCAGGATTCGCCAGGACACTCCGTCGATCACGAGGTGATGGGCGATGACGGAGAGCGTGCCTGCTTCGGTGGGGCCGTGATCGACCCATACGAAGGCCAGCATGCGCCCGGCCTCGGGGTCGAGGGTTCCGACAGCGGAATCGAATGCCGTTGCAGCGGAATCCGTGTCGGCCACGGTCAGCAACGAGCCCGCGTCGACACTCCCCGGTGCCGCAGCGTCGAGCCCCCACCCACGGTCGTCGTGGACCAGGGTGGAGCGCACCACGTCGTGTCGATCGATCACGGCGTTCAGCGTCGCGAGAATTCCGGCTCGGTCTATGCCGATCGGGAGTTCGAGCGTGACGGCCTGATGGAAGCGCGACCGGCCCCCATTGCGCTCCATCAGTGCGGCACCGAACGGCGGCAACGGCATCCAGCCGATTCCACCGCCGTCGAGTTCCTCGAGCACGACCGCGTCGCTGCCTTCGCCGACGGTCACCGCGATCTCGGCTAGACCCGCGACGGTCTTGCGCTCGAACACATCTCGTGGCCCGAATTGGATTCCCCGTGCCTTCGCGCGGGAGACCAGCTGGATGGAGACGATGCTGTCGCCCCCGAGCGCGAAGAACGAATCGTCGACGCCGACGGTGTCGAGTCCGAGCACGTCCGCGAAGACCTCCGCGATGATGCGTTCGGTATCGGTACTGGCGGTGCGGTATTCGGCGTCGCTTCCGAACTCCGGTTCCGGTAGCGCTCGTCGGTCGAGCTTGCCGTTCGGGCCGAGCGGCAAGGCGTCGAGAGTCACGAGACCGGCGGGAACCATGTACTCGGGCACCGATGCGGCGACGGCAGCGGTGACCGCGTCGGCGTCGATCGTCGCCCCGGCAGCGGGCACGAGGTAGCCCACCAGGATCTCACCGGCCGACGGCGTCCGACGCACGAGGACCACCGCCTGGTCGACGGACGGGTGTGCCGTCAGCGCGGCCTCGATCTCGCCCAGCTCTATCCGCAGTCCGCGCAGTTTGACCTGGAAGTCGGTGCGACCGAGGTATTCGAGCTCACCGTCGGCGGTCCACCGAACCAGGTCTCCGGTGCGGTACATCCTCGACCCGGCAGTGCCGTGCGGGTCGGCGACGAACCGGTCCGCGGTGAGGTCCGCACGCCCCAGATATCCACGGGCGAGTTGAACCCCGGCGAGATACAGCTCCCCGGGTACCCCGACCGGAACCGGGTGCAGGCGTGCATCGAGCACGGTGACTCGGGTGTTCCAGACCGGAGCGCCGATGGGGACCGACGCGATGTCGGCGGGCACCACGCGGTGGTAGGTCACGTCGACTGCGGCCTCGGTCGGGCCGTACAGGTTGTGCAGCTCGGTGGTCGGCAGTGCAGCGCGCAGGGCCGAGGCGACCGAGGCAGGCAGCGCCTCGCCGGAGGCGAAGACCGCACGCAAACCGGTGCACTTCGAGACGCCGTCGGCGGCGGCGAACACCGCGAGCAGCGAGGGCACGAAGTGGGCAACGGTGATACCGCGTTCGGCGACGGTGTTCACCAGGTAGATCGGATCCCGATGACCGTCGGGTTCGGCGATCACGAGCTCGGCACCGATCTGCAACGGCCAGAACAGCTCCCACACCGACACGTCGAACGTGACCGGCGTCTTCTGCAACACCTTGTCGCTCTCGGTGAGTGAGTACTCCGCCTGCATCCACAGCAATCGGTTGACGATCGACTCGTGGCTCACCGCGACACCCTTGGGGCGACCGGTCGATCCGGACGTGAAGATGACGTAGGCGATGTCGGCGGGCCGCAGCGGTGCGATCCGCTCGGCGTCGGTCATCGGTGCAGCGGACACACCTGTGGTGTCGACGGCGTCGACCAGGATTCGGGTGACATCGGATCGGAGTCCGGTGCCGTCTCGCTCGGTCGTGAGCAGGACCACCGGTGCCGCGGTGTCGAGGATGTACCCGATTCGTTCGGCGGGCAGATCCGGATCGACCGGAACGTAGGCACCACCGGCGGTGAGCACCGCATAGATGCCCACCAGCATGTCGACCGATCGCCGCATGGCGGTCGCCACGACGGTTTCCGGGCCCACTCCTTCCGAGACGAGAACTCGCGCCAGTGCGTTCACGCGGTCCGAGAACTCGCGATAGCTCACCCGTTCGTCGCCGAAGCTCGTCGCGATGTTCTCCGGGCTCGCCGCAACCCGGGACTCGA
Source organism: Rhodococcus sp. 05-339-2 (assembly GCF_002258965.1). NCBI lineage: Bacteria > Bacillati > Actinomycetota > Actinomycetes > Mycobacteriales > Nocardiaceae > Rhodococcus > Rhodococcus sp. 05-339-2. The sequence goes on along the minus strand of NZ_NOYW01000020.1, from coordinate 162,831 downwards.
ACAGGGACACCAGCGTCGCCGCGGCATCCACCTCGTGCCCGGTCGCGTTCCACTCCTCCAGGACGCGGGAGCGCTCACCGTCCTCGAGAATGTCGACGTCACCGACCACGCGATCCGGGTCGTCGACGAGAGTGCCGAGGACGCGCACCAGGCGACGCGCGAGCGAACTCATGGTCGACTCGTCGAACAGATCTGTGGCGTAATCGAATTGGACGTCGATACCGGCGGGAGCGCCGGATTCGTCGACGTTCTCCCACAGCGTGACCTGCAGATCGAACTTAGCGAACGCGCTGCCGAGGTCGATTCCCTCGACAACGAGCTCGGGCAGCGTCAACGTCTGCCGTTCGAGGTTCTGGAAGGTCAGCATGACCTGGAAGATCGGATGCCTGGCCTGAGACCTGTCCGGTGCCAGCTCGTCGACGAGCCGCTCGAACGGCACGTCGGCGTGCCCGAAGGCACCGAGATCGGCGTCTCGGACGAGCGCCAGTTGCTCGCGCAACGACGCCGCCGGGTTCACCGCGGTCCGCAGCGCGAGCGTGTTGACGAACATGCCGACGAGTCCGTCCAGATCGGCGTCGCCTCGGCCTGCCACCGGGGTTCCGATCGTGACGTCGTCGGTTCCCGCCATCGCAGACAGCAACACGGCCAGGGCGGTGTGCACCACCATGAAGTCGGTCGCATTGGCGGATCGGGCGAGGCGGGCGATGTTCGACTGCAGGGCCGCATCGATCGAGAAGTTGTACGCCGCACCACGATAGGACGCCACGGCGGGCCGTGGACGGTCGGTGGCCAGATCGAGCTGCGCCGGCGCTCCCGCGAGGACCGCCGTCCAGTACGCCAACTGAGCTGCCAGTGGCGACTCGGGGTCGTCCGCCGAACCGAGGACGTCCCGCTGCCACAAGGTGTAGTCCGCGTACTGCACGGCAAGTGGTGCCCACTGCGGACTCTCCCCCGCTACGCGGGCGGTGTAGGCGAGCATCACGTCCCGGGTCAGCGGCCCCATCGAGAATCCGTCCGCGGCGATGTGGTGCGCCACGAACGCCAGCACGTACTCGGACTCGCTCAGCCGCAGAATCCGGACCCGAACCGGAACGGCACGGGTCACGTCGAATCCGGCCGAGACGAAGGTTCGCAGGACCTGTTCCACGGAGCCGGCATCGACGTCGTCGACGGCCACCGTCACGCCCGCCTCGGCGGTACCGAGAACCACCTGACTGCCTCGTCCGTCGACCTCCGGGTAGACGGTGCGCAGAATTTCGTGGCGTGCGATCACATCGAGGACGGCACTCGACAGAGCATCGGCATCGATATTGCCGGACAACCGAATTGCCACCGGAATGTTGTTCACTGCAGAGGTCGGATCGAACTGGCTCAGGAACCACATGCGCTGCTGCGCCATCGACAGCGGAACCACGTCGGGCCGCGGACGTGCCGTGAGCGCCCGTCGTGCACCGGTGCCCACCTTGGATTCGACGGCACGGGCGAGCGAGAGAACGGTCGGCGACTCGAATATCGATCGCACCGGCACCTGAGTGTCGAGCGCGGCTCCCAGCCGGGAGACCACCTGGGTCGCGATCAGCGAGTTGCCGCCGAGCGCGAAGAAGTCGTCGTCCAGACCGACGCGTTCCACCGAGAGCACCTCGGCGAACACCGTCGCCACTGCCTCTTCGACCGGGTTGGTCGGTGCGCGGAACTGTACGGTCTCGAACTGCGGCTCCGGCAACGCTTTTCGGTCCAGCTTCCCGTTGGCGTTGCGAGGCAACGCATCGAGGATCACGAAAGCCGACGGAACCATGTACGACGGCAGCCGGCCGGACAGAGCCGAGCGCAGCCCGTCGGGGTCCACCGTGGCACCGGCAGCGGGCACGACGTAGGCCACGAGGCGGGCGCCGAGTCCGGTGTCGTCGAGTGCAAGCACCGCAACGTCGCCGACCTCGCTCAGCGACCCCAGTGCAGCATCGATGTCACCGAGTTCGATGCGGAATCCACGGATCTTGACCTGGAAGTCGGTTCGGCCGACGTACTCGAGTTGGCCGTCCTTGCGCCAGGTGACGAGGTCGCCGGTGCGGTACAGCCGTCCGCCCGGAGTGAACGGGTCGGCCACGAAGCGCTCCGCGGTCAGGTCCGGCCGAGCGACGTAGCCCTCGGCCAGCTGCACGCCCGCGAGATAGAGCTCGCCTGCCACGCCAACCGGTACCGGTGCCAGGCGCGAGTCCAGGACGTAGACCCGGGTGTTCCATTCGGGTCCACCGATGGGTACGGAGGTGCCGGTCGTCCGGGCGACGCGATGTGCGGTCACCGACACAGCGGCTTCCGTCGGGCCGTACAGGTTGTCCAGTCGCGCGGTGGAGGCACGCAGTGCGCGGTCTGCGGTCGCCACCGGAAGCGCCTCACCGATCGCCAGGATCCTCTTCAGACTCTCGGAAAGTGATCCCGCCGACGCGGCGACGAGGGCGTCGAGCACGGAGGGCACGGTGTGCAGCGTGGTGACCGATCGTTCGGCGATCAGGTCCACCAGATAGGCCGCATCACCCTGTGCACCGGCCTCGGCGATCACGACGGCACCGCCGGAGATCGTCGCCACCCAGAATTCCCAGACGGACAGGTCGAATGTCGCTGCGGTCTTGAGCAGCACCCGGTCGGTGCTGTCGATTCCGTAATGCGCTGCCTGCCAGAGCAACTGGTTGACGATCGCGCGGTGGCTCACCGCGACGCCCTTGGGTCGACCGGTCGATCCGGACGTGAAGATGACGTACGCGGTGTTGGCGGCGCGCAGCGGAGCGATGCGCTCGGCGTCGGTGACGGGCGCATCGGACAACGCCGCATCCGAACCGTGCAGCCTGGGGTCGGTGTCGATCGATACGACCGGCACCGTTGCGGTGTCGATGTCGACACCGGCGGTGCTGAGCACCAGCGCCGGAGCGGCGACCTCGAGGATGTAGGTGTTCCGCTCCGCGGGCTGATCGGGGTCGACCGGCACGTACGCGCCGCCGGCCTTGGTGACTGCGTACATGGCCACCAGCAACTCGACGGACCTGCGGATCGCCAGGGCCACGGTCACCTGGGGGCCGACCCCCGAAGCGATCAGGACCCGCGCAAGCCGGTTGATCCGTGCGTCGAACTCACGGTAGGTCAGCGATTGCCGTGCGTCGATCAGCGCGATCGCGTCCGGGTCCGCCTGCACCCGACGGTCGAACAGTGCCGCCAGGGTCGGATCGGAGTCGACCGGATGCGCGGTGTCGTTCCATTCGTGCACGATGGTGTTGCGTTCGGTCGCAGTGAGGACATCGAGATCCCCGACGACGACCGAGGGGTCGTTCGCCACGGCCCGCAGCACCTCGACGAATCGCTCGACGAAACCGTCGATGGTCGATCGGTCGAACAGGTCTGTGGCGTAACTGAATTCGGCCGCCAACTCGGCCGGTGAACCGTCCGATTCGTACTGGTCCGATATCGACAGCTGCAGATCGGTCTTGGCCGTCGTCGTGTCGGCGTCGACCGCACTGACCGTCAGCCCGGGGAGCTCGAACGTCGAATCGGCGAGGTTCTGGAAACTCAGGCCGATCTGAAACAACGGGTTGCGGGCGGTCGAACGGACCGGGTTGAGCACCTCGACGAGGCGCTCGAACGGCACGTCCGCATGCGCGAATGCGGACAGGTCACGCTCGCGCGACTGCGCGAGCAGCTCCTCGAACGTCATCGACGGCTCGACCGTCGATCGGAACACCAACGTGTTGACGAACATTCCGATCATGGGATCGAGGGCCCGCTCGCCGCGGCCGGCGATGGGGCTGCCGATGGCGATGTCCTCGGAACCGGAGAGCTTGGCCAGGAACACCGCGAACGCCGAGTGCACGACCATGAACAACGTGGACCGATGTGCGCGTGCAAGTTCGGCGAGACCCTCGTGCAGTCCCGCGTCGACGGTGAAACTCACCGTGTCGCCACGGAAGCTCTGGCTCGGCGGGCGTGGGCGATCGGCGGGAAGCGCCAGCTGATCCGGCAGCTCGGCCAGAGCCTGCTTCCAGAACGAAACCTGTCGGGCGGCAAGCGAATCGGGATCGGATTCGGAACCGAGTACGTCACGCTGCCACAAGGCGAAGTCGACGTACTGCACGGGGAGCGGTTCCCAGTCCGGCGCGCTACCGGTCGAGCGCGCGGTGTACGCAGTCATGATGTCCACGGCCAACGGGCCCATCGAGGCACCGTCCGCCGAGACGTGGTGGACGACGAATGCCAGAACGTACTCGGCATCGGCGACGCGGAACAGTCGGGCATCGACCGGCACCTCGGCGGTGACGTCGAAGCCGCGTCGGAAGAACTCCCCGACGACCGCCGCGACATCGTCCTGCTCACCGGCGGACAGGTCGCGGACGGTCAGGTCCAGGGAGACCTCGGCGGCCGGAAGTACCTGCTGGTACGGGCCTTCGGGCGAATCGGGGTACTGCGTCCGCAGCGATTCGTGACGTTCGAGAACGTCGAGAACGGCCGACTGCAACGCCGCGACGTCGAGGTCACCCGACAGCCGCACCGCGAACGGGATGTTGTCCACCGACGACGTGGTGTCGAACCGGTTCAGGAACCAGTAGCGCTGCTGGGCCGACGACAGGGGCGGGCGTTCCGGACGCGGTCTCGGTGCCAGTGTCGCCCTGGAACCGGACCCGACGGCTGTCTCCACGTGCGCCGCCAGCGCCGCAACGGTCGGGCTCTCGAACAGGGCCCGTACCGGCACCACGGTGTCCAGAGCCGCGCCGAGCCGCGAGACGACCTGCGTTGCGATCAACGAGTTTCCGCCGAGTGCGAAGAAGTCGTCGTCGAGCCCCACCCGGTCGATACCGAGCACACCGGCGAACACATCCGCGACGGTCTCCTCGACCGCGGTGGTGGGTGCCCTGAACCGACCGGCCTCGAACACCGGGGCAGGTAGTGCGGTCCGGTCGAGCTTGCCGACCGGGGTCAGCGGGATCGCATCGAGAACCACGATGGACGCCGGAATCATGTACCCCGGCAGCGACTTTCCGACGAAGGCGGCGAGTTCCTCGACATCGATCACGCTGCCGCGCACGGGCAGAACGTAGGACACGAGAGTCGTGACGCCGGAGGGAAGCAGATGACCCACCGTCACTGCGAAATCGACGCTGGGATCGGCGGCGAGCGCCGAGTCGATCTCGCCGAGCTCGATGCGGAATCCGCGCACCTTCACCTGGAAATCGGTGCGTCCCACGAACTGCAGCTGCAGATCGTCCGTCCACCGCACCACGTCGCCGGTGCGGTACATCCGTGCGCCGTCGATGCCGTACGGGTTGGCCACGAAGCGCTCGGAAGACAGACCTGGCCTACCGAGATAGCCGCGAGCGAGCGCACCGCCCGACAGATAGAGGTCACCCGCGACACCGGTCGGAACCGGTTCGAGTCGGGAATCGAGGATGAGCACGGACATGCCGTGGATGGGTCGACCGATGGTGATCGGTGCGCCGGGCGTCAACTCGGCGAAGCTCGAGATGATCGTCGTCTCGGTCGGCCCGTATCCGTTGAAGTACTTTCGGCCCGGTGCCCATCGGGCGAGCAGTTCGGGAGTGGTCACATCGCCGCCGACCGAGAGCACTTCGAGCGAGTCGATACCGTGCGGATCCATCGTGCCCAGAACTGCCGGGGTGATGATGGTGTGGGTGACCTTCTCCGCCTTCAGCAGTTCGGACAGCTCGGTGCCGCCGAGAATCGATGCAGGCACGATGACCAACGTCGCACCGACGGAGAAGGCAGCCATCCACTCCAGGACCGAAGGATCGAAGTTGGGCGAGCAGACGTGCAGGAACCTCGAGGCCGGTTTCAGGTGGTACAGGTCGGTTGCTGCGTCGAGCACCCCGCCGAGTCCGGCGTGCGTGACGACGACGCCCTTCGGCTTACCCGTCGAGCCGGAGGTGTAGATGACGTAGGCCGGGTTCTGGAACGTGACGGGCCGCAGTCGGTCGGCGTCGGTGACCGGCTCGGCGGACCGCGTGCGGACCTCGGCCACGAACTCGTCGTCGTCGAGGCTCGACCACGGAAGACTCGGGTGTCCGGCGGACAGCGCATCCGAATGCGCGCTGGTGGTCAGACCGAGCATGGCACCGGAGTCGGCGATCATGTGCCCGATTCGGTCCTCCGGATACGTGGGATCGACGGGCAGGTGGGCCGCACCCGACTTCGCCACTGCCCACACCGCCAGCACCATGAGGTAGGAGCGTTGAAATGCGAGTGCCACAACGGATTCGGGGCCCGCACCGCGTTCGATGAGAACGCGGGCGAGCTGGGAGGAGGTCGCGTCGAGTTCGGCGTAGGAGATCGATCGTCCCTCGTACCTGATGGCCACGGCCGACGGATCGAGGGCGGCTCCGGCGGTGAGTATCTCGGCCAGGGTGCCGCCGGCCAGCACGTCGTCACCGTGCACGTGTGTGAGGCGGTCGTACTCGTCGTCGTAGAGAATCGACAGGTCGCCGACCGGAACGTCCGGTGTGGTGGCAACCGCGTCGAGCAACCACCGGAATCGGCGCGAGAACACTTCGATCGTCTTCTCGTCGAACAGATCCCGCGCATAGACGAAGCTGGCCGCGAGACCGGCTCCACCGGGCTTCTCGTGCAGGGTCAACGACAGGTCGAACTTGGCGGTGTCGACCTCGACGTCCACGGCGGAGACCGTGAGTCCCGGAAGCTCGAAGTGGCTCGGCGGGAGATTCTCGAAGGCGATCGCCACCTGGAACAGCGGATGACGCGCCGTCGACCGTTCGGGCTCGAGCAGATCGACCAGTCGCTCGAACGGGATGTCCGCGTGCGCGAACGCCTCGAGGTCCACGTCACGGATCTGTGCCAGCAGTTCGGTGAATCCTCGGCTTCGGTCGACCTTCGTGCGCAGCACCAACGTGTTGACGAACATGCCTATCACGTCGTCGAGTACTGCCTCGCCTCGTCCGGCCACGGCCGTACCGACGGCGACGTCGTCGGAGGTCGACATCCGCGCCAGGAACAGGGCGAGGGCACCGTGGACGACCATGAACAACGTGGTTCCGGTCGACTTGGCCAGCTCGGTCAGCGACTCGTGCACATCGGCATCGATGTCGAACTGGAATCGCCCGCCCTCGTACGACTGCACCGCCGGACGTGGCCGGTCGTACGGCAAGGTCAGCTCGCTCGGCAGATCCGCCAGTGCAGTACGCCAGTAGTCGGCCTGCGTTGCCATCAGGCTGCCCGGTTCGGTGTCGTCTCCGAGAACGTCACGCTGCCATACGGCGAAGTCGGCGTACTGCACCGCCAGTGGTGTCCACGCGGGAGAGTCTCCGGCCACTCGGGCCACGTACGCAGTCATGACGTCGCGGGTCAGCGGACCCATCGACCAACCGTCGGCGCTGATGTGGTGCACCACGAACACGAGCACGTACTCGTCGTCCGAGATTCGGAAGAGCTTGGCGCGCAACGGAGCCGACTCCGTCACGTCGAAGCCCTCGGACGCGAAGGCGACGAGGTCGCCGATCACCTGTTCCGCCGAGGAGGCGATCGGGGTCAGGTCCGGTGCGACGGACGCGGCGGACAGGACCACCTGGTGCCCGGTGCCGTCCACGCTCGGGTACACGGTGCGCAGCGCTTCGTGTCGGTCGAGGACATCGGTGACGGCGGACTGCAGCGCGGAGACGTTCAGCGCCCCGGAGAGCCGGATGGCCACCGGAATGTTGTTGACGGCGGATTCGGGCTCGAAGCGGTTCAGGAACCACATCCGCTGCTGTGCCAGGGAGAGCGGGATCCGCTCGGGGCGCTCCTGCGGCACCAACGGTGCCGAAGTCCCGCTTCCGACATGGCTTTCCAATGCTGCCGCCAGGGCCGCAACGGTACTGGCCTCGAACATCACGCGGACGGGCACGGTCGTGCGCAACTCGGTACCCAGCCGCGAGGCGACCCGGGTTGCGACGAGCGAGTTTCCGCCGAGGGCGAAGAAGTCGTCGTCGACGCCGATGCGGTCGATGCCGAGAACGGCAGCGAACACCTCTCCGACGATCTCCTCCATGGGATTCGTCGGAGCCCGGTACTCGGTCGCCTGGAAGTGCGGATCCGGCAGCGCTTTCCGGTCGAGCTTGCCACTGGCACCGAGTGGGAACTCGGCCAGTTCGACCAGTGCGGCCGGAACCATGTACTCGGCCAATCGTTCACGCAGCGCCCCGAGGACCTGGCTGTGGTCGACCGGTCCGTCGGCGGGAACGACGTAGCCCACCAGCTGGTCTCGACGGACCAGCACCACCGCTTGCTCGATGCCGGACAGTTTCAGCAATGCCGATTCGATCTCGCCGAGTTCGATGCGCAGGCCGCGCAGCTTCACCTGGAAGTCCGACCGACCGATGTACTCCAGTTCACCATCGGGAAGCCACCGCACCACGTCACCGGTGCGGTACATCCGAGAACCCCCGGGTCCGAACGGATCCGCGACGAAGCGGTCCGCGGTCAGGTCGGGGCGTCCCACGTAGCCGCGGGCCAGCTGGGTGCCTGCGAGATAGAGCTCTCCGGTCACCCCTGCCGGTACCGGAACCAGGTGCGAGTCGAGCACGTACACCGAGGTGTTCCACACCGGCGCACCGATGGGCATGACTTCCGAGTCCTCGTCCGTGACCGCGTGATAGGTCACGTCGACGGCAGCCTCGGTGGGGCCGTACAGGTTGTGCAGTGACAGTTGTGGCAGGGCAGCGCGCAACGCATGCGCTGTCGTGGGGGGAAGCGCTTCGCCGGAGGCGAAGACCAGGCGGAGCGATTCGGCAGCGTGCGGTGCGCGCCGAGCTTCGGGTACGAACACCGACATCATCGACGGCACGAAGTGCACCACCGACACATGCTCACGAGCAATCACATCGAGCAGATACAACGCATCCCGATGACCATCCGGAACAGCGATGGCCACCGACGCACCGTTCTGCAACGCCCAGAAGAACTCCCACACCGACACATCGAACGTCGACGGAGTCTTCTGCAACACCACATCCCCGGCGCTCAACCCGTACTCGTGCTGCATCCACAACAACCGATTCACGATCGCCTCGTGCGAAACCCCCACACCCTTCGGACGACCCGTCGAACCCGACGTGAAGATCACGTACGCGAGATTCGACGCCCGCAACGGAGCACTGCGCTCGGCATCGGACAACGGCAACGGCGACAGACCCGACACATCGACAGTGTCGATATCGACCGTCTCGACCCCGGCGAACTCCACATGATCACGCGTCGTCGACAACACCCGAACCGGAGCCGCCGTCGCCACGATGTACTCGTTCCGATCCGCCGGCTGCGACGGATCGATCGGCACGTACCCCGCACCGGCCTTCACGATCGCATACATACCCACGAACAGGTCCAGACTCCGCCCGATCGCAAGCCCCACCAGCGAATCAGGCCCAACCCCCACCGACACCAGAAGTCGCGCAAGACGATTCGCACGCCCCGCGAACTCCGCATACGTCAACCGCTCACCCTCGAACACCAATGCTCTGGCATCCGGAGTCTCGGCCACCTGACGATCGAACAGGTCGACCAGCGTTGTGCCCGAATCGATTTCGGACACCACTCCGGCACCGAGCGCGAGAACAGACGTACGCTCGGCCGGGTCGATCAGGTGGATGTCACCGATCGTGGCCGTGGGCGAGTCGGTGATCGCTGCGAGAATCCGCTCGAACCGCCGACCGAATTCGGCCATACTGGATTCGTCGAAGAGGTCGGCGGAGTAGGTCAGCGCCACGGTCAGACCCGACGGCTCGCCTTCTGCGGCAATCGAATTCCACAACGTCACCTGCAGGTCGAACTTCGCCAGATCCGCCTCGTAGTCGAGTGCGGCAACGCGAAGACCCGGGATCTCCACCGAGGTCTGGTCGAGATTCTGGAACGTGAGCATCACCTGGAACAGCGGATGGCGGGCCTGCGACCGCGCCGGAGCCAACGCGTCGACCAGCTTCTCGAACGGCACGTCGGCGTGCGAGAACGCCGCGAGGTCGACGCCTCTCACCTCACGCAGGAAGTCCTCGAACGTCGCGTCCGATTCGACGGCGGTGCGCAGAACCAGGGTGTTGACGAACATACCGATGACGTTGTCGAGCACTGCGTCGCCACGTCCGGCCACCGGTGTGCCGATCGAGATGTCCTCGCTGGCAGAGAGTTTGGCGAGCAGAATCGCCAGTGCGGCGTGCACGACCATGAAGGTGGTCGCACCGTGTGCGCGGCCGAGCTTCTCGAGCGAGAAAACCAGGTCTGCATCGATCTCGAACTTGTACGTGCCACCTCGGGTGGTGGCGACGGCAGGACGGGGCCGGTCGGTCGGCAGTTCCAGTTGGTCGGGCGCTCCGCCGAGGCGTCCGCGCCAATATTCCTGCTGAGCCGAGAGCACCGACTCGGGGTCGTCCTCGTTGCCGAGAACCTTTCTCTGCCACAGCGTGAAGTCGGCGTACTGCACCTCGAGCGGCGTCCACTGCGGGTCGTGGCCGTTCGAGCGGGCAACGTAGGCCGTCACCACGTCGCGAGTGAGCGGACCCATGGAGAATCCGTCGGCGGCGATGTGGTGGACCACGAACGCGAGCACGTGCTCGGTGTCCGACAACGCGAGCAGCAATGTCCGGAAGGGTAGCTGCACCGACAGGTCGAACGGGCGTAGAGCGAACTCGAGCAGGGTGGCGGGAAGCTCCGCCTCGTCCGCCGCCGAGATCTCCAGTTCGACTGTTGCCGAATCGGATGGGAGTACGTGCTGGTAGCCGACACCGTCGCGGTCCGGGAACACGGTGCGCAGCGACTCGTGCCGATCGAGAACGTCGGCGAGCGCGGCACGCAGCGCCGTGAGGTCGAGTGCACCGGACAGGGTCAGGGCCACCGGGATGTTGTTGACGGCAGATTCGGGTTGGAATCTGTTGAGGAACCACATGCGCTGCTGAGCCAGCGACAGCGGGACGTGGTCGTGATCCGGCTGCGCGGTCAACGGAATGCGGTGGCCGGTCGAATCCGACGCATCCACGGCCGCGGCGAGTTCGGCAACGGTCGGAGCGTCGAAGAAGGCACGGACGTCGACGGCCGAACCGCGTTCGGCGTTGACCCGCGCGATCACGCGGGTGGCGTTGAGGGAGTTGCCGCCGAGTGCGAAGAAGTCGTCGTCGACACCGATACGTTCGATACCGAGCACGGTCTCGAAGATCGAGACCAACGCGGTCTCGGTCTCGGTGCTCGGTGCGCGGTACTCCTGCACCTGCGATGCGAAATCGGGCGCAGGCAGCGCTTTTCGGTCGAGTTTGCCGCTCGCGTTCAGCGGAAACTCGTCCAGGACGACGAACACCGACGGCACCATGTATTCCGGCATGCGCCGTCGCACCGCGTCCGCGAGGCCGTCGTGATCGAGATCGGGATCGGTGCTGACGACGTATCCGACGAGCTGCTGTTCCGACTGCTCGGACGAATGGAGCAGCACGGCCGCCTGAGTCACCTCGGGCTCGGCGAGCAGCGCCGATTCGATTTCGCCCAGCTCGATGCGCAGGCCGCGCAGCTTGATCTGGAAGTCGGTGCGCCCGATGTACTCGATGAGGCCGTCGCCGCGTCGGCGCACCAGGTCACCGGTGCGGTACATGCGGTCACCCGGCTCACCGAACGGGTCGGCCACGAACCGGTCGGCGGTCAGGTCGGTGCGTCCGAGGTATCCGCGAGCGAGCTGCACGCCCGCGAGATAGAGCTCACCCTCGACTCCGCGGGGCGATCGCCGCAGTCCTTCGTCGAGCACGTACAGGTCGGTGTCGTCGACGGCGGCGCCGATGGGAACCGAGGGTTCTTCCACCTGTTGGGTTCGGTAGTACGTGACATCGACGGCCGCTTCCGTCGGCCCGTACAGATTGTGCAGTTCCGCGTTCGAGATGGAGTGGAACGCGTTGACGGTGCGCGCCGGGAGTGCCTCGCCGGAGGCGAACACCATTCGGAGCGAATCGGCCTGCGCAGCAGTGGGTTCGGCGACGTACACCGAGAGCATGGACGGGACGAAGTGCGTCACGCTCACGCTGCGCTCGCCGATGACGCGGGCGAGGTAGGCGGGGTCGCGGTGGCCCTCGGGCTCGGCAATCACGAGCGTGGCACCGATCTGCAACGGCCAGAAGAACTCCCACACCGATACGTCGAACGTGAACGGTGTCTTCTGAAGCACGACGTCGTCGGTGCTCATCGCATACTCGCGCTGACGCCAGGAGATGTTGGCGACGATGGCCCGGTGGCTCACCGCCACGCCCTTCGGACGTCCCGTCGAACCGGAGGTGAAGATGACGTAGGCGAGGTCGTCCTCGGTCAGGGCTCCGCGCCGGTCGGCATCGGTGATCCGTCCTTCCGGCACCTCGGTCAGGTCGACGTCGTCGACGAGAACGGTGACGGTGCCCTCGGGCAACCGAGGCATGTCCGTCGTGGTCGTCAGAACGAGGACCGGGTTCGCGATGTCGAGAACGTACCCGAGTCGATCGACCGGATGGTCCGGGTCCAGCGGAACGTATGCCCCGCCTGCTGCGGAGATCGCGTACATGCCCACCAGCAGATCGAACGATCGACGGATCGACAATCCCACCGCTGAATCGGGGCCGACACCCTGTGCGATCAGTACCCTGGCGAGACGCTCGACGGAAGCGGCGAACTCGGCGTAGGTGCGAGTCTCGTCGCCGAAGACCAGCGCAGGTGCGTCCGGGGTGCGCTCGGCCTGATCGGCGAACAGCGCGTACAGCGTGGTGGCTTCGGGATCGGCCGAACTCGACGTCGAATCGTCGGCACCGAGAACGGACACAGCATCGGTGACGACGGTCGACACGACCGAGTCCAGACCACCTTCGGTGGCCTCGATCAGTCCCGCGAGGGTGTTGGACAGCACGACCGGGACCAGCGCGTCGGGGCCGAGGACGCCTCCCATGGCCGCGTCGAGGGTGGTGATCTCCTCGTCCAGGCGGGCGTAGGTCAGTTCCGTACCGAGGTGCGTGAGAGCCACGCGGTCGGGTTCGACCGCTGCAACGCTCCGAACCAAGCGCGGAAGGTCCTCGACCGTCAGAGCTGCATCGCTTCGACGTCCTACCGCCATCTAACTTTTCCTCCTGATCGATCCACGTGCACAACCGGCGAACTCGGCATTCGTCACGACGACGCGATCACCGACTCCGCCCGTTCGATCAACGATGCCAGAGCGGCGGTCAGCCCCTCCGCACCGAGGGCGGGCAAGATACCCGGAATCAGTGCCGACAGCGTGACCGTCACCAGAGCCTGCGGCTTCATCGCAGAGCCCATCGTTGCCGACATCTGCGCCAGTTTGGCGTGCAGAGCAGCGAAATCGACCGTTGTCGATTCGTGTTCGATGGCCACCGCATCGGGTGCGACGGTCGCTGCCCGGGCAACCAGTTCGGGCAGATCGTCCACCGTCTTGGGTTTGGTTCGCGGTGCGAACTCCGCCTTCTCCTCGTCGGAGAGGATGTCGATCGACCGCAGCACCACGTCCGGATCAGACACGACGGCGTTCAGAATCCGCAGCAACCGATCGGCGAAGGTCGCGATCGACGACTCGTCGAGGATCGCCGTTGCGTAGGTGAACGTCGCCTCGATGTCGCGCAGTGCCCCGGTGTCGTCGAATCGTTCGACGGCGGTCAGCTGCAGATCGAACTTGGCCTGGTCCTCGCCCGCGGGCAGGGCCTGCACCTGCAGACCCGGCAGCTCGAACGTTCCGGTCACGTGGTTCTGGAACGTCAACATCGCCTGGAACAGCGGAGTGTAGGCACTCGATCGCGCCCGGCCCAGTGCGTCGACGAGTCGCTCGAAGGGGACGTCAGCGTGACCGAACGCCGCCAGATCCTTGTCCTTGGCCTGCTGCAACAGCTCGACGAACGTACCGCTCTGGTTCAGTCGAGTGCGCAACACGAGCGTGTTGACGAACATGCCGACGAGCTCGTCGAGTTGCTGTTCGCCGCGACCTGCAGTGGGTGTGCCGATGCTGATGTCGGAGGAGTTGCTCAGCCTCGAGAGCAGCACGGCGAAGGCGCTGTGCACCACCATGAACGTCGTCGCGGAGTGTTCGCGAGCGATCTTCTCGATCGCCGATGCGATGTCGGTGCCGAACGAGAAATCGTACGAGGCACCCTGCATCGTCGGGCGAGGCGGCCGCGGTCGATCCAGCGGGAGCGCCAACTGTTCCGGTGCTCCCGCCAACTCGGTCGTCCAGTACGCGAGCTGCTTCGCGAGCGGACTGTCGGGATCGCTCTCGCTGCCGAGCACCTCACGCTGCCACAGCGCGAAGTCGGCGTACTGGACCGGTAGCGGCGTCCATGCCGGCATCTCCCCCGCAACCCGAGCGGTGTAGGCCACCATGACATCCCGGATCAGCGGACCCATCGAGAAGCCGTCGGCGGCGATGTGGTGAGCCACCACGGCCAGTACGTGTTCGTTCTCGCCGACCTGCAGCAGAGCAGCCCGCACCGGAACCGACTTCGTGACGTCGAACCCGGCACCGAGGGTTTCGGTCAGGCGGGAGATCACCGCATCCGGTTCCACCTGCTCGGGCGTCAGCTCGATTCCTACCTCGGCGACGGAACCGATCTGCTGGACCGGCCCGTCCACCGAGTCGGGGTACGCCGTGCGCAGAATCTCGTGGCGTCCGAGAACGTCGTCGAATGCCCCGCGCAGGGAGTCGATGTCGAGCTCGCCGGTCAACCGGACCGCGACCGGGATGTTGTAGGCCGAGGAACCGGGGTCGATCCGGTTGATCGTCCACATTCTTTCCTGAGCGATCGAGAGCGGAAGCAGATCGGGTCGCTCTCGGACGGTCAGTTCTCGGCGCGCACCGCCACCGACGAGCGGGGCGATGTGGGCGGCCAGGCCCGCGACGGTGGACGCCGCGAACACTGCTCGCACCGGAATCTGAGCGTCGAGCGCCTGACCCAACCTCGAGACCAATTGTGTTGCGACCAATGAGTTTCCACCGAGCGCGAAGAAGTCGTCGTCGAGTCCGGCGCGGTCGAGGCCGAGCAGTTCCGCCACGGTGGACGCGACGATCTCCTCGATCGGAGTGACCGGGGCCCGGAACTCGGCAACCTCGAACTGCGGTGCCGGAAGGGCCCGTCGATCCAGTTTGCCGTTTGCGTTGAGCGGCAGGGCATCGAGGACGACGAACGCTGCCGGAACCATGTACGACGGCACGGCGCGAGCGAGTTCGGCTTCGACACTCGCCACGTCGAGTACCGCCCCGGACTGCCCGACGACGTAGGCGACCAGCTGGTCCCCCATCGATTCGCCGTTGTGCACCACGACGGCGGTGTCGGCCACCGTTGCCTGAGCGCGCAGGGCTGCCTCGATCTCACCGAGTTCGATGCGGAATCCGCGGATCTTGACCTGGAAGTCGGCGCGCTCGATGTAGTCGAGGCGGGCCGCTGCCGGTTCGCCGTCGACGAGCGGAATCCGCCAGCGCACGAGATCGCCCGTGCGATACATCCGCGTTCCGTTCGTGTCGAACGGATTGGCCACGAACCGTTCCGCGGTGAGGTCTGCTCGCCCAAAGTATCCCCGCGCGAGTTGCGTGCCCGCGAGGTAGAGCTCCCCGGTGACCCCGGCCGGAACCGGATGCAGGCGAGAGTCCAGCACGAACACGGCGGAGTTGGCCTCGGGCACGCCGATCGGCACGGCGACGGTGTCGGCGTCGGTGACCGGGTGCGAGGTCACCGACACCGCTGCCTCGGTCGGGCCGTAGAGATTGTGCAGCTCGGCAGAACCGTTGTGCCGCCGGAAATCCTGCGCAACCGCCGCGGGTAGTGCTTCGCCGATGGCCAGGACGCGTCGCAGATCGGGTGACAGTTCGCCCGCGGCAACGGTGCCGAGCATCGACAACATCGACGGGACCAGATGCAACGTCGTCACCGAGTGTCGACGGACCAGCGTGAGCAGGTAATCGGGATCGCGATGCCCCTCCGGATTCGCGACGACGAGTCGTCCACCCGAGGTCAGCTGCGACCAGAACTCCCACACCGACAGGTCGAACGTCGCTGCGGTCTTGAGCAGCGCCGCATCGGTCTCGTCGAGGCCGTACTCCGCACGCAACCAGTTCAACTGGTTGACGACGGCACCGTGCGAGACCGCAACGCCCTTGGGGCGTCCGGTGGAGCCGGACGTGAAGATGACGTAAGCGGTGTTGTCGGCGGAAAGCACACCCGAGCGCTCCGAGGCATCCACCGGCGCGGGCGAGAAGCTCGCGAGATCGAGCTGTGTCAGATCGACGACCGTGGCTGCAGAGGAGATCTCCGGACCGACGGCACCGGATGTCAGCACGCACAGCGGACCTGCGGTCTCCAACACGAGCGCGTTGCGCTCGGCCGGCTGATCCGGATCGATCGGGACGTAGGCACCACCGGCCACGGAGATGGCGTACATGCCCACGAGCAGATCCACCGATCGCCGAATGGCAAGCCCCACCGGCACTTCGGGTCCGACGCCCAGGCCGATCAGGTGGCGGGCCAGACGCGAGACCCGTTCGGAGAACTCACCGTACGTCAGCGTCCCGTCGTCGTGCACGAGTGCAACGGCGTCACCGTTGCGCGCTGCCGAGTCCACGAACAGATCGGCGAGCGTGGTGCCGTCTGCGGAATCGAAGTCGCGGTCGGTGTCGTTCCACTCGTCGACGATGGCGGGCAGCTCACCGTCGAGGAACAGATCGAGATCGCCGACCGGCGTCGACGGGGACGCCGCGACGGCGTCGAGAACGGCCTCGAACCGGGCGACGAGCGAGCGAGCGGTGCGCTCGTCGAACAGATCGGTCGCATACGTCAACAAGGCATCGAAGCCGCCCGACACCTCGTCCTCGCGCGGGGCGTCCGAGACGATCAGGTGCAGGTCGAACTGCGACGTCCCGGTCTCGGTGTCCAGTGCCGAGATGTCCAGTCCGTCGAGCTCGAATTCTCGGCGAGCGAAGTTCTGGAACGAGAAGCCGACCTGGAACAGCGGGTGACGCGCCGTCGACCGGGTGGGGTTGACCACCTCGACGAGCCGCTCGAACGGTATGTCGGAGTTGGCGAACGCCTGCAGGTCGGTCTCTCGAGCCACGTCGAGAAGGTCCTCGAAACTCGCTCCCCCCGCGACGTCGAGCCGCAGCACCAACGTGTTGACGAACATGCCGACGAGGTTTTCGATGGCCGCTTCACCGCGACCCGCGATGGGGGTTCCGACGACGATGTCCGGCGATCCCGATATACGCGAGAGCAGGACGGCGAACGCCGCGTGCACCGCCATGAACACCGTCGCGTTGTGCGCACGTGCCAGTTCGGTCAGTCGAGCGTGCGCGGCTGCGTCGATCCGGAAATCGATACGGCCGCCCCGGAAGGTCTGCTCGGCGGGACGCGGACGATCCAGCGGAAGTTCGATCTGCTCGGGCAGCTCGGCCAGCGCAGCTTCCCAGTACCGAATCTGCTGCGCAGCAATCGATTCCGAGTCCTCCTCGGATCCGAGGACCTGGCGCTGCCACAGTGCGTAATCGGCGTACTGCACCGGCAGCGGCGCCCACGCGGGATCGGAGCCGCGGGTGCGAGCGGCATATGCGGTCATGACGTCGGTGGACAACGGCATCACCGACAGACCGTCGGCGCTGATGTGGTGGATGACCATTCCGAGTACGAACTCGGTGTCCGAGACGCGGAAGAGCGCGGTCTTCAGCGGAACTCGGGTCGTGACGTCGAAGGTCGCCGACAGAAGTTCCAGAACCCGAGCGGTCACCGACGCCGCGTCGGTGTCGATCACCTCGAGTGTGGTCGGCACCTCCGACATCGGCACGATCACTTGGTGTGGGCCTTCAGGTGAATCCGGGTACACCGATCGCAGAGTTTCGTGACGCTCGATCACGTCGGAGACGGCACGCTGCAACGCGTCGACGTCGAGGCGTCCGCTGAGCCGAAGCGCGAACGGGATGTTGTACGCCGTGGACTCGGAGTCGAAGCGGTTGAGGAACCACATCCGCTGCTGTGCGAGCGAGAGCGGCACTCGGCTCGGTCGCGTCGATGCCACCAGCGCCGGACGCGCAGCTGCGCCCGAACCCTGCTCGACCCGCGCTGCCAGAGCAGCGACCGTCGGGGCCTCGAACAGCGCGCGGACGGGAACGGTCGTCTGCGCTGCAGCACCCAGCCTGGACACCACCTGCGTCGCGACCAGCGAGTTGCCGCCGAGCTCGAAGAAGTCGTCGTCGAGACCGACCCGTTCGATGCCGAGAACGTCGGCGAAGACATCGGCGACCATGCCCTCCACCGGAGTGGTCGGTGGCCGGAACTCACGTGTGCGCGCCGCCGGCTCGGGCAGGGCTCGTCGGTCCAGTTTTCCGTTGGCGGTCAAGGGAATCGCGTCGAGAACCACGAACGCCGAGGGCACCATGTACTCGGGAAGATTCTCCCCGACCGCTGCCCTGACGACGTCGATGTCGATCGTCGACTCGGCCGCGGGCACGACGTACGCAACCAGGCGTGCGGCACCGGGAGTGTCCTCGCGCACGATCACCGCTGCCTGCCCGACGGCGGGAGCGGATGCGACGGCGGATTCGACCTCGCCCAGCTCGATGCGGAAACCACGGATCTTGACCTGGTCGTCGGCGCGACCGACGAACTCGAGTTCGCCGTCGGTGGACCACCGTGCCACGTCGCCGGTGCGGTAGAGCACCGATCCGTCGCCTGCGAAAGGATCGGCGACGAACCTCGTCGCGCTCAACCCGGCGCGACCGAGATACCCGCGCGCGACCTGACCACCGGAGACGTACATCTCCCCCGGTACACCTGCGGGTACCAGCGACAGCCGTGAATCCAGTACGTACACCGACAGTCCGGAGATGGCGCGTCCCACAAGGGATCCCGATGCCTGTGCCGCGGACCGCGCGTCCACGACACGGTGCGAGACGTGCACCGTGGTTTCGGTGATGCCGTACATGTTGACCAGTTGCGGGGAATCGTCGCCGTGACGCTCGAACCAACCGGTGAGTCGTCGCAGTTCCAACGCCTCACCACCGAACACGATGTACCGCAACGAATAGTCGTCTGCCGAGCCTGCGGTGCGATCGACCTGATCGAGCTGGTAGAAGGCGGACGGAGTCTGGTTGAGAACGGTGACACGCTCACGAACGAGCAACTCCCGCAGTGCTTCCGGCGACCGGGAGGTGAAGTAGTCGACCACGACGACGCTACCGCCGGTGGTCAGCGGGCCCCACAGTTCCCACACCGAGAAGTCGAACGCGAACGAGTGGAACAGCGTCCACACGTCGCGTCGACCGAAATCGAAGTGCCGAGCCGTGTTCGCCAACAACCGCACGACGTTGCGATGCGGGATCAGAACGCCCTTCGGCTTGCCCGTCGAGCCCGAGGTGTAGATGACGTACGCCGTCGATGCCGCGGACGCCGGAACCGGATCGGCCCACGCCCCGTCGCCCTCGGCCGGGGCCGTGTCGATATCGATCCTGGGAAGCGTTGCGGGAAGCGCGACGTCCACACCGGTCCATGTCAGTACGGCAACCGGACGAGAATCGGTGAGCACGAATTCGATCCGGTCGGCCGGGTAGGACGGATCGATCGGGACGTAGGCACCACCGGCTTTGAGCACCGCGAGCAGTGCCACGACGAGATCGGCGGTGCGCGGCAGCACGACGGCCACCAACGACTCCGGCCCTACTCCCTGAGCGGCGAGGACTCTCGCCAACGCAGTCGAGGACTCGTCGATCTCTCGGTAACTTCTGTGAGCACCCTCGAACACCACTGCCGGAGCGTCGGGGTCCTCGGCCACCCGAGCGGCGAACAGATCGACGATCGTGTCGAGCGAATCGGCGACGGCAGGCGCGTCCTGGGCGAGCGCGAGCACCCGGCCGCGTTCGGCTTCGTCCATCACCGGGAGGTCGCCGATTCGCTGACCCGGATCGCCGGCAACGGACTCGAGGACGCGGATCAGGCGTTCACCGAGTGCACGTGCCGTGCTGTCGTCGTACAGGTCGCGGGCGAAGGTGACGTCGATGGTCATGCCGCCGTCGACGTGGTTCTCGGTGAAGGTGAACTGAACGTCGAACTTGGCCGTCTCGACGTCGAGGTCGACTGCGCGCACGCTCAGGCCGGGGAGTTCGAGCTCGGTCTGCTCCATGTTCTGCACGGTGAGCATCACCTGGACGAGCGGGTGACGAGCAGCCGACCGCGGTGGGTCGAGTACCTCGACGAGCCGCTCGAACGGCACCTCGGCGTGGGCGAACGCCGACAGGTCCGTCTCGCGTGCCCGAGCCAGAAGCTCGGTGAACGCGTCGCCGTGATCGATGTCGGTCCGCAGCACCAGTGTGTTGACGAACATTCCGATGACGTCGTCGAGGGCTGCCTCACCGCGTCCTGCGACCGGGGTTCCGATCGCGATGTCGGTCTCACCGGACAGTCGGGCCAGCAGCACGGCGAGCGAGGAGTGCAACACCATGAACAGCGAGCTCTGGTTGGCGCGGGCCACGTCGCCGAGGCGGCCGTGCGTCTCGGCGTCGAGGGCGAGCGTGATGTTGCCGCCGCGGTACGACGACCGGTCCGGGCGGACACGATCGCCGGGGAAGGTGACCTCGTCCGGCAGCGCGGACAGCGCACGAGTCCAGTGCCGAATCTGGTTCGAGACCGGTGACGTCGGATCGTCCTCGGAACCGAGGACGGCCTGCTGCCAGAGGGTGTAGTCGACGTAGCGGACGGCGAGTGGAGTCCAACCGGGCTCGGTGCCCGCGCTACGGGCTGCGTACGCAACCATCAGATCCCGAGTCATGGGACCGATCGAGAAGCCGTCCGCAGCGATGTGGTGGGTGACGAACGCGAGAACGTGGCGGTCCGAGTCGAGCTCGAACAACGCCGCACGCAACGGCGGCGCAGCGGTGACGTCGAACCCGCCCATGGCCAGCGCCGCCAGGGCCGACGGCAGTTCGGCGGTGGTGGTCGCAGTCGGCAACAGATCCGGCGTCACCTGTTCCGCAGGAACGATCACCTGAGAGGCGACGCCGTCGACCTCCGGGTAGACCGTTCGCAGGGACTCGTGTCGCTCGACCACGTCGGCCACTGCCGCGCGCAGAGCGGCAATGTCGAGATCGCCGCCGAGCTCGATGGCGACAGGGAGGTTCTCCGTCGCGGATTCGGGGTCGAACCGATTGAGGAACCACATCCGGCGCTGCGCGAGCGAGAGCGGTACCAGGTCCGGTAGATCGGTGCGCACCAGAGGAATCCGACGGCCCGAACCCGAGAGCTCGTCGAGCTTGGCCGCCAGTGCGGACACGGTCGAGGCCTCGAAGATCGTCCGGACGGTCACGGTGGTGTCGAGTGCCGCGCCGATTCTCGACGCGACTCTCGTGGCGACGAGGGAGTTGCCGCCGAGAGCGAAGAACTCGTCGTCGGCACCGACGACATCGATACCGAGAACATCGCGGAACACCTCTGCCACAACGATTTCCGATGTGGTGGACGGCGCGCGGAATGGGCGCTGCTCGATGTTCGGCTCCGGCAGAGCGCGACGATCGAGCTTGCCGTTGGGCGTGAGCGGCAGTGCGTCGAGCACGACGGTCGCGGCCGGAACCATGTAGCTCGCGAGCGAGCGCGACGCGAAGTCGGCCAGCTCGGCGACGTCGACGGTCCCGCCGACCGCGGGTACCACGTAGGCGACCAGCTGGTCGCCCGCGGCAGCGGTCTGCCGAACCAGAACGACGGCGGATTCCACGGACGGGTGTCTGCGCAACACGGTCTCGATCTCGCCGAGTTCGATGCGCAGTCCACGCAGCTTGACCTGGAAGTCGGTGCGGCCCAGGTACTCCAGCCGTCCCGAACCCGAGGACACTGCACGCCAGCGCACCAGGTCACCGGTGCGGTACATGCGAGTACCCGGTTCTCCGAACGGGTCGGGAAGGAACCGATCGGCCGTCAGGTCCGTCCGTCCGAGATAGCCGCGTGCGAGCTGAACCCCGGCGAGGTACAGCTCGCCCGCCACCCCGGGAGCGACCGGAGACAGTCGAGCGTCGAGAACATACGTTCTGGTGTTCCACACCGGCACACCGATCGGAACGAGGTCGACGTCCGCCTCAGTCACCGCGTGATAGGTGACGTCGACCGCAGCCTCGGTTGGACCGTAGAGGTTGTGCAGCGCCACGCCCGGCAGGACGCGTCGGAGCCGGTCGCCGACCTCGGCGGGCAGCGCCTCCCCGGACGCGAACAGAGTCCGCAGAGAGGTGGCCGCAGGCGACGGTGCCGCGGCCACGACGGAGACGAAGACCTCGAGCAGCGACGGTACGAAGTGTGCCGTGGTGACCGACTGCGCCTCGATCGTCTCGAGCAGGTACTGCGGGTCGCGATGGCCCTCGGGCTTCGCGATGACCAGTGTGGCACCGATCTGCAACGGCCAGAACAGTTCCCACACCGACACGTCGAACGTGACAGGGGTCTTCTGCAGCACGACGTCGTCGGCGGCGAGCTCGTACTCCGACTGCATCCACAGCAGGCGGTTGACGATCGCCTCGTGCGTGACGGCCACACCCTTGGGCTGGCCGGTCGAACCCGATGTGAAGATGACGTAGGCGGTGTTCGACGGTGCCAGCGCACTGATTCGGTCCGCGTCGGTGATCGGCGTATCGGAGAAGCCGGACAGATCGAGGGTGTCGATATCGATGACCTCGACGCCGTCGGCCGCCACCTCGTCGCGCGACGTGGTCAGCACGCAGACCGGTGCCGCGGTTCCGAGAATGTGCGCGATCCGCTCGGCCGGCTGGTCCGGATCGATCGGAACGTACGCACCACCGGCGGCGATGATCGCATGAATTCCGACGAGCAGTTCCACCGAGCGACGGGCGGCGATGCCCACCGCGCTCTCGGGTCCGACACCGTGGGCGATCAGGTACCGAGCCAGGCGGGCGACCCGCTCCTGGAATTCGCCGTGAGTGAGAGAGTCGTCTCCGAAAACCAGTGCAGGAGAGGCCGAATCGACCTGCCCGGCGAGCGAGGCCAATGTCTGGGCCCGGTCGAGCTCGTGCTCGGTGTCGTTCCAGTCGACCAGCACCCGCCTGCGTTCGACGGGCTCGAGCAATTCGATGTCGCCGACCACGGTCGAGAGGTTGCCCGCGACGGCTTCGAGAACTGTGATCAGGCGATCGCCGAGCGCGACGACCGTGGCCTCGTCGAAGAGATCGGTGGCGTAGGTGACGTCGACGGTCATGCCCTGCGGAGCGCCGCTGGGTCCGATCGACTCGACGAACGTGAACTGCAGATCGAACAGCGCGACCAGGGTCTCGAAGTCGACACCCGAGACCGACAGTCCGGGCAGTTCGAGATCCTTCTGTCCCAGGTTCTGGAACGCGAGCACCACCTGCACGAGGGGATGACGAGCCGTGGATCGGGCGGGGTTCAGGATTTCGACGAGACGCTCGAACGGTACGTCCACGTGGGCCAGGGCCGACAGGTCGGTTTCGCGGGTGTCGGCGAGCACCTGGTCGAATCGACGCGAGGTGTCGATCTCGGTGCGCAACACCAGGGTGTTGACGAACATGCCGATCAAGTCGTCCAGGGCGGCCTCGCCACGACCGGCGACCGGGGTGCCGATCGCGATGTCGGCTTCGCCGGACAACCGCGACAGCAGTACGGCCAACGATGTGTGCACCACCATGAACAGCGATGCGTTCTCTGCTCTGGCGGCATCGATCAGTGCGCGGTGCAGATCCTCGTCGATGGAGAACCGCACGAGCGCACCACTGTTGGATGCCACCACGGGCCTCGGGCGATCGGACGGCACGTCGAGCTGGTCCGGCAGGCCGGCCAGAGCGGTTGTCCAGTAGTCGATCTGCTGCGACACGACCGACTGAGGATCGTCCTCGGAACCGAGTACTTCGCGCTGCCAGAGGCTGTAATCGGCATAGTCGACCGGCAGCGGAGACCAGAAGGGCTCCTGGTTCAGCGAGCGAGCCGCGTACGCGTTCATCACGTCTCGGGTGAGCGGGCCCAGCGAGAATCCGTCGGCCGCGATGTGGTGGACGACGAAAACCAACAGGTGCTCGGTTGGGCTGACCTCGAAGAGTCTGGTCCGGAAGGGCAGGTCCTTCGACAGGTCGAATCCGGTGGTCGCCAGATCTCGCAACGCGCCCGCGACATCGTGGGCGGCGATCTCGATGGGCGTCAGATCCGGTGTGGCAGATGCTGCGTCGACGATGACCTGATGAGCGGTTCCGTCGGTCTCCGGGAACACCGTGCGCAGGGACTGCTGCCGGGCCACCACGTCCGCGACCGCGATCTGCATGGCGCGACGGTCCAGCAGACCGGACAGTCGCACGGCGATCGGAATGTTGTTGGCCGCGGATTCGACGTCGAACTTGTTGAGGAACCACATACGCTGCTGCGCCAGAGACAACGGAATATGTTGCGGCCGTTGTTGAGGCACCAGCGATGGACGGCTTCCGGTGGCGACCAATGTGCCCAACCGCGCGGCCAGATCGGCCACCGTCGAGGTGTCGAAGAGCTCTCGCACCGCGATTCGGGTGTCCATGGCGACACCCAGTCGCGACACCAGTTGCGTTGCGATGAGGGAGTTTCCACCGAGATCGAAGAAGTCGTCGTCCAGACCGACACGCTCGAGTCCGAGGACCTGGGCGAAGACCTCGGCAACGGTGCGTTCGATGTCGTTGGTCGGTTCCCGGTACTCGGTCACCTCGAAAGCGGGATCGGGCAGCGCCTTACGGTCGAGCTTTCCACTCGCGCCGAGCGGAAACTCCTCGAGCACGATCAGCGTCGACGGCACCATGTACTCCGCGAGCCGAGACCGCAGCGCGCCGAGAACAGCACCGGTCTCCACCGAGGCACCGGCCGGTACGACGTACCCGACGAGTTGCTCGTGGCGGACCACGACGACCGCCTGGGAGATCGAGCGTTGTGCCAGCAATGCCGATTCGATCTCGCCGAGTTCGATGCGCAGGCCGCGCAGCTTCACCTGGAAGTCCGACCGTCCCACGTATTCGAGCTCGCCGTTGCGGTTCCACCGCACGACGTCGCCGGTGCGATAGAGGCGCCGCCCGCCGGTGGCGAACGGATGTGCCACGAAGCGGTCCGCGGTCAGGTCCGAGCGTCCCACATAGCCACGTGCCAGCTGAGTACCCGCGAGATAGAGCTCACCTGCGACACCGACGGGAGTGGGATTCAGTCGCGAATCGAGCACGTAGACAGAGGTGTTCCACACCGGTGCTCCGATGGGCATCACCTCCGAATCCTCGTCCGTGACAGCGTGATAGGTCACGTCGACGGCAGCCTCGGTGGGGCCGTACAGGTTGTGCAACTCCACTCCCGCGATTGCCCGCCGTAGCGCGCGGGCCGTGGTGGGAGCCAATGCCTCACCGGATGCGAACACCAACCGCAGCGAGGCACCCGACGCTCGACGTCGCTCCACCTCGGGTACGAACACCGACATCATCGACGGCACGAAGTGCACCACCGACACATGCTCGCGAGCAATGACATCGAGCAGATACAACGCATCCCGATGACCGTCCGGAACAGCGATGGCCACCGACGCCCCGTTCTGCAGCGCCCAGAAGAACTCCCACACAGACACATCGAACGTCGACGGAGTCTTCTGCAACACCACGTCCTCGGCGGTCAACCCGTACTCGTGCTGCATCCACAACAACCGATTCACGATCGCCTCGTGCGAGACACCCACGCCCTTGGGACGTCCCGTCGAACCCGATGTGAAGATCACGTACGCGAGATTCGACGCCCGCAACGGTGCCGTTCGCTCGGCATCGGTCAACGGTGCCGCAGACAGACCCGACACATCGACGGTGTCGATGTCGATCGTCTCGACCCCCGCGAACTCCACGTGATCACGCGTCGTCGACAACACCCGAACCGGAGCCGCCGTGGCAACGATGTACTCGTTCCGATCCGCCGGTTGCGACGGATCGATCGGCACGTATCCCGCACCGGCCTTCACGATCGCGTACATACCCACGAACAGGTCCAGACTCCGCCCGATCGCGAGCCCCACCAGCGAATCAGGCCCAACCCCGGCCGACACCAGAAGTCGTGCAAGACGGTTCGCACGCCCCGCGAACTCCGCATAGGTCAACCGCTCACCCTCGAACACCAATGCTCTGGCATCCGGAGTCTCGGCCACCTGACGATCGAACAGGTCGACCAGCGTCACCTGGTCCCGTACCTCGTGTTCGGTGCGGTTCCACGCTGTCACGACTCGGTCGCGCTCGCCGTCGTCGAGAAGGTCGATGTCTCCCACCGACAGCGAGGGATCTGCCACCACGGCACCGAGTATCCGCACGAAACGTTCGGAGAACCCTCTCACCGTCGCGGCGTCGAACAGGTCGGTCGCGTAGGTCAACTCGGCGGCCATGCCCTGCCCGCGACCGTCCACTCCGATGGACTCGGTGACGGTCAACTGCAGGTCGAACTTCGCCACCTCGGCATCGAGGGCGACGCTGTCCACCGACAGACCCGGTAGGTCCACGTGCGTGCGGGTGAGGTTCTCGAACGAGAGCATCACCTGGAACAGGGGGTGCCGCGCCTGCGATCGGGACGGATTGAGCACCTCGACCAAACGCTCGAACGGCAGATCGGCATGTCCGAACGCGCCGAGCGCCACTTCGCGGGCGCGCCCGATCTGCTCCGAGAACGTCCGACCCGACTCGATGTCGGTGCGCAACACGAGGGTGTTGACGAACATGCCGACCACGTCGTCGAGGGCTGCGTCGCCACGGCCTGCGACCGGAGTACCGATCGCGATGTCCTCGGTGCCGGACAGGCGTGCGAGCAGCACCGCCAGAGCCGCGTGGACGACCATGAACAGCGATGCGTTGTGCGTGTGGGCCAGCGAGGACAGTCCCCGATGGACCTCGGCCGGTACATCGAATCGGATCGACGATCCTTGGTAGGACTGACGATTCGGGCGCGGCCGATCGGTCGGGAGATCGAGCTGATCGGGCAGACCGGCAAGCATGTCGGCCCAGTAATCGACTTGACCGGAGATCAGTGATTGCGGATCGTCCTCGGAGCCGAGAACCGAACGCTGCCACAGGCTGTAGTCGGCGTACTGCACCTCCAGCGGCATCCACGCCGGGTTCTCCCACGCGGTACGCGAGGCGTACGCGATCATGAGGTCGCGCGCCAGCGGACCCATCGACCAGCCGTCGGCCGAGATGTGGTGCACCACCATGGCGATGACGTGTTCGCGAGGACCGATCTCGAACAGGCGTGCCTGAATGGGAACGTTGACCGTCACGTCGAACGTCGTCGATGCCAGCGAGAAGACCTGCCGCTGGATATCGGCCGCGGACGTAGGAACGGGCATCAGGTTCGGCACCGTCTGAGCGGCGTCGAGGATGGACTGCTGCGGGCCCGCTGCGGTGTCCGGGTAGACGGTGCGCAGCGACTCGTGCCGGTCGATCACGTCCATGATCGCCACCTGCAGCGCCGCGACATCGAGTTCGCCGGTCAGTCTCAGTGCGAACGGAATGTTGTACGCGGTGGAGTCGGCGTCGAATCGATTGAGGAACCACATCCGCTGCTGCGCGAGCGAGAGCGGGATTCGCTCGGGCCGCACGGTCGCGACGAGCGCGATGCGGCCACCTTCTCCTGCGGCCTGCTCCACCCGCACTGCAAGCAACGCCACGGTCGATGCCTCGAACAGCATGCGCACCGGCACGGTGGCATCGAGAGCAACTCCCAGACGCGAGACCACCTGCGTGGCGATCAGCGAATTACCGCCGAGCTCGAAGAAGTCGTCGTCCAGACCCACACGCTCGACTCCGAGGACGTCCGCGAAGACGTCGGCGACGATCTCCTCGATCGGTGTCGTCGGAGCACGGAACTCGCGCACCTCGAACACCGGAGCCGGCAGTGCCCGGCGATCGAGCTTGCCGTTGACGGTCAGCGGGATCGCGTCGAGCACCACGAAGGCCGACGGCACCATGTACTCCGGAAGCATCTCTGCGATACCGGTTCTGATGTCCTCGATGTCGACGATCGGCCGACCGTCGACCGCAGCGGACACCACGTAGGCGACGAGCCGAGCTGCACCGGGAGAGTCCTCACGAACGATCACGGCGGCCTGGGTGACGGTCGGCTGCGCGGTCACCGCTGCCTCCACCTCGCCCAGCTCGATGCGGAATCCCCGGACCTTGACCTGATCGTCCGAACGACCGAGGTACTCGAGCTCTCCTGCAGCGTTCCACTGTGCGAGGTCACCGGTCCGGTACAGCAGCGACCCCTCGTCGGCTCCCGTCGCGAACGGGTTCGCCACGAAGCGAACCGATGTCAGTTCTCGGCGACCGAGATAACCACGGGCCAATTGTCCACCGGCAACGTACATTTCGCCGGGAACCCCGACCGGAACCGGATGCAGGCGGGTGTCCAGCACGAACACCCGCAGTCCGGCGATCGGCTTGCCGACCACCGACGCACTGCTCTCGACGGACGCGGCGTCGAGCGCTCGGTAGGACACGTGCACGGTCGTCTCGGTGATGCCGTACATGTTGACGAGCTGGGGCGCACGGTGACCGTGCCGCTCGAACCACCCGGTCAGCCGTCGTTGTTCGAGGGCTTCACCACCGAAGATCACATAGCGCAGCGACAGTTCGCCGTGCTCGGTTGCCGTGGTGCGATCGGCCTCGGAGAGTTGATAGAACGCCGAGGGTGTCTGGTTGAGCACCGTGACCTGCTCGTCGACGAGCAGCCGGTGGAATGCCTCCGGCGATCGCGAGGTGAAGTAGTCGACGACGACCAACGTGCCGCCGTAGAGCAACGGGCCCCACAGCTCCCACACCGAGAAGTCGAAGGCGTACGAGTGGAACATCGTCCACACGTCGTCGGCGCCGAAGCCGTAGACCGACTCGGTGTTGTCGAGCAGCCGAACGACGTTGCGATGCGGAATCATCACGCCCTTGGGCTTGCCCGTCGAACCCGAGGTGTAGATGACGTAGGCGACGTTCTCGGGCCGCAGCGGACTCGTCCGGTCACCGTCGGTGACGGGGTCGCCGGACACCGACGACAGATCGACGGTGTCGATGTCGAGCAGTGCTGCGCCGGTGCGAATTTCGACGTCGGACGGAAGTTCCACTCGGTCCGAGCCGGACAGCAGAACGGTTGTCGGCCGCGCGTCGTCGAGCATGTATTCGACTCGGTCGAGTGGGTAGCTGGGGTCGACGGGCAGGTATCCACCGCCGGCTTTGATCACCGCGACGAGCGCGACGACGAGTTCCGCCGAGCGCGGGAGGGCGACGGCGACCAGGCTTTCCGGGCCGACACCGTGGGAGATCAGAACGCGGGCAAGGCGATTGGTGTGCGCGTCGAACTCGGCGTAGGTCATCGACGAGCCGTCGAAGCGAACTGCGACGGCGTCGGGGTGCGCCGCGGCAGCAGCGTCGAGCAGATCCACCAGGGTGAGTTCGCGAGAGACGTCGTCTCCGGAGGCGTTCCACTGCGAGAGCACGGACCGGTGCTCCGCGGCATCGACGATCGTGACGTCGCCGACCGGCACGGTGGCGTCCGTGGTGACCGCATCCAGAATGGCCAGGAAGCGACGCGCGAAACTCTCGACGAGATCTGCGTCGAACAGATCCGTTGCGTACTCGAAGACCGCGTCGATACCTGCGGGTGCGCCGTCGTCGAGATGCTCGGTCAGCCACAGCTGTACGTCGAATTTGGCGATGGGTACATCGAATTCGGCGGCCTCGGCGCGCAGGCCACCGACGGTGAGTTCGCGAGACATTGCCGATTCCAGCGAGATCGCGACCTGGAACAGCGGGTGCCGGGACGTCGAACGCACCGGGTTCAGCACCTCGACGAGGCGTTCGAACGGCACGTCTGCGTGCGCGAAGGCGGACAGGTCCGTGTCACGAACGCGCGAGAGGAGTTCCTCGAACGTCAGCGCCGGATCGACTTCGGTGCGCAGTACGAGGGTGTTGACGAACATGCCGACCAGGTCGTCGAGCGCGGGTTCTCCTCGACCGGCCACGGGAGCACCGATGGCGATGTCGGTGGTGCCGCTGAGCCGGGCGAGCAGCAGCGCGTACGCGGACTGCATGACCATGAACAGCGAGGCGTTGTTGGCACGGGCCAGGCTCGCCAGCGAGGCGTGCAGACGAGCCGGAACGTCCACCCGGAGCTTGCTGCCCGCGTTCGAGGACACTGCGGGGCGCGGCCTGCTCGACGGCAAAGTCAGCTGATCGGGTAGATCCTCGAGAGTCGCTCTCCAGTAAGCGATTTCGCGCGACGCCAGCGACAGCGGATCGGTCTCGGGACCGAGTACCGCTCGTTGCCACAATGCGTAGTCGGCGTACTGGACCTCGAGAGGCGTCCACTCGGGGGCGCGTCCCTTGATCCGGCTCGAGTACGCCACCAGCACATCCCGCGCCAGCGGACCGAACGACGCCCCGTCGGCGGCGATGTGGTGCAACACCATCGCGAGTTCATGCTCGGTCGGTGAGATCTCGAACAGTGCGATGCGGAACGGTGTATCGACCGTGACGTCGAATCCCTTGCCGACCAGTTCGTGCAGGCGCCCGCCCAGTTCGTCGCGTTCGACACGGACCGGCAGAATCGTCGCCGGGGTCCGCGCCGCCGTGAGTACGACCTGTTCGGGAGAGCCGTCCACCTCGGGGTAGACGGTGCGCAGCGTCTCGTGCCGGTCGACGACATCGGCGAACGCGGCCGACAGTGCTACCACGTCGAGCGGCCCGGTCAGACGCACGGAGAACGGCAGGTTGTACACCGCTGTGGTGGGGTCGAAGCGGTTGAGGAACCACATGCGCTGTTGCGCAGGTGAGAGCGGGATACGCTCGGGCCGTTCCCGCGACTCCAGCACCGGGGTGTCCGCCCCGAGCCGAGCCGCCGATTCGGCCCTGGCTGCGAGTGCCCCGACGGTGGGAGCCTCGAACAGCTCACGAACGCCGAGGCGAACTCCGAGAGCGCTGCCCACTCGGGTCACCAACTGCGTGGCGATCAGAGAGTTGCCGCCGAGCTCGAAGAAGTCCTCGTCCAGACCGACCTTGGAGGCCCCGAGCAGATCCTCGTAGATACCGGCGACGACGTACTCCGCCCGACTCTGCGGGGCCCGGTACTTCTTCGCACTGCTGAACATCGGTTCCGGCAACGCTTTTCGGTCGAGCTTGCCGCTCGTGTTCAGCGGCAGGGCATCGAGTACGACGACCGCTGCAGGCACCATGTACGACGGTAGGGAGTGACCGGCGAACTCGATCGCCGCGGCGGATTCGATGGATCGTCCCGGGGTCGCGACGACGTACGCCACCAACTGATCACCGGTGACCGTCTGGACCACCAACACCACTGCCTGCGAGATGGATTCGTGGGCGAGCAGAACCGTTTCGATCTCACCGAGCTCGATGCGTTGTCCACGGAACTTGACCTGGAAATCCGTCCGGCCGATGTAGTCCAGCACGCCGTCGCTGCGCCAGCGCACGAGGTCGCCGGTGCGGTACATCCGTTCGCCGCCGGTGCCGAAAGGGTTGGCGACGAAGCGATCCGAGCTCAGATCGGGCCTGCCCACGTAGCCGCGAGCCAACTGGACCCCGGCGAGGTACAGCTCTCCCGATTCGCCGATCGGGGTGGGTCGCAGGCGACCGTCGAGAACGAAGGCTTTCGTGTTCCACTCGGGCACACCGATCGGAACGGTGCGGGTGTCCTGCGGGCCGCTGGGGTGATAGGTGACCGAGACGGCGGCTTCGGTGGGGCCGTAGAGATTGTGCAGGCCGGCTCGACACATCGAGCGGAACGCCGCCGCGGTCTCGACCGGCAGTGCCTCGCCGATGACGAACACGTGGCGCAGCGAACTGCAGGTGCCCGTGGGCGCGTTGGCCACGAACACCGTCAGCATCGACGGCACGAAATCGGTGACGGTGACTCGATGTTCGGCGATCTTGTCGGCCACGTAGACCGAGTCTCGATGCCCGTCGGGAGTGGCGAGCACCATCGTCGCGCCGACCCGCAGCGGCAGGAAGAAACCCCAGAGCGAGACGTCGAAGGTGGTGGCGGTCTTCTGCAGGTAGACGTCGGAGGCGTCCATCGGATACTCCGAGAGCATCCATTCCATCTGGTTGTGGATCGCCGCGTGTTCGACCGCGACACCCTTCGGACGTCCGGTCGAACCGGAGGTGTAGATCACGTATGCGGTGTTCGAAAGTCGCAGTGGCGCAGTACGTTCGGCATCCCGAACCGGCTCCGCGGACCTGGACGTGCAGTCGACGAGGTCGACCGCAACCGTCTCGGTTCCCTCGGGCAGCGCGACGTCGTCGCGAGAGGAGATCAGCACGCAGCGCGGCTGCGCGGAGTCCAGAATGTACGCGGTGCGATCGGCAGGGTGGTCGGGGTCGATGGGCACCCAGGCACCGCCGGCCGCCACGATCGCGTACATGCCGACAACGAGGTCGAACGAACGGCGGATCGAGAGTCCGACGAGAGTCTCGGGGCCTACCCCCATGTCGATCAGGTGGCGAGCCAGACCGTTCACCCGCGCCGAGAGTGCGCCGTAGGTGAGCGCTTCCCCCTCGTACACCAGGGCCGTCGCGTCGGGGTGCGCGGCCGCGGCGGCCTCGAAGGCGGACAGCAACGTGCGTGGTTCGGTCGGGTGCTCGGTGGCATTCCACTCCGCCACGACGAGTTCGCGTTCGACACCTTCGGTCAGGGCCAGATCCCACACCGCGTCCTTCGGCCCCGATGCCACGAACCGGGCGAAGAAATCGACGAACCTCTCGTGGTTCCGACCGGACTGCTCGGGTCCGTACAGATTGGGATTGGACTCGAAGTCGATGTGGGTGGTCGACCCGGCAACACTGGTGTAGAGGTTGAGCCCGAAATCCTCGATGAGGCCGGTCGAGAGAATGTTGATGCCGCCGACCATCGAACCGAGGCGCACCTCGCCGAAGAACAGCATGATGTTGACCCACGGGCCGAAGAACGAGGCCTGGCCGCTGACCGCTCCGGCATCACGCCGAATGTCCTCGTGCCGGTAGCGCTGGTGACGCAGCGCCCCTGAGACCTCGGCGTTGACGCGCGCGAGCAGCGTCTCGACGGTGGTGTCACCCGAGACGTCGAGACGTAGGGGAACGACGTTGGAGACCATGCCGCCGGAGCGGCGCAACACTGCAGTGGTGCGCGCGGTGACCGGGAGCGAGAGCACGACGTCCTCACGTCCGGTCATCTGCGCGAGGTAGGCGGCGAAGCCGGCGATGACGATGGTCGCCATCGTCGTGTCGGTCTCGACACGCAGGGCTTCGAGTCTTTCCATCGTCTCGGCGGACAGAGCTGTGCTGTCGATCTGGCTCGTCGCCGCGGGGGCAGCGGTGTGACCGGCCAGAGTGGTGACTCCGTCGATGCCGTCGATCCGCGAAGCCCAGTACTCACGGTCGGCCTCGAAGCGGCTCGAGTCACGGTAGGCCACGTCGATGTCGTAGACCTTGGTCAGGTCCGATGCGAGATTCTTGCTCGGTTCGGTGCCCTCGACCGCCGCGGTGTAGAGCTCGGCCGCGCGGTTCATGAACGTGACGGCACCGAATCCGTCGAGCACAACGTGATGCACGCGCTCGTACCAGAACCAGACGTCGTCCTCGAGGCGCAGGACGGTCGCGGCGATCAGTCGGTCGCGGAGAATGTCGATGGGCGCGCTGTAGTCGCCGTGCATCCAGGCCAGGGCCGCTGCCCGCGGATCGGCCTCGCCGCGCAGGTCGAGGTAGTTCAGAGAGTCGTCGAGGGTGGGATCGACGACCTGCCGGGGCTCGGCGTCGATCTCGACGATGCGCACGAATCCGGACTGCAGCTCGAGCGCTGCCTGCGAGGACGCTCGACGAAGCAGATCCACATCGAGGTCGCCGTGCAGCTCGATGTACTGGGCGATGTTCGCGGGTACCGAGGGGTCCACATGCTGCGCGAACCACATTCCCAATTGGGCCGGTGACAGTGGGAACGACGAATGCTCAGGACCGCCGACTCCGTCGTCGCGTCCAGCACCTTCCACACCTAGCGGGTCCAATCGAATCCTCTCTTTCCCACAATCACATGCGCCCCCACCGGCTGCCGAACCGGCAGCGATCGGTGGGCACCGAACACATCGAGCAAATTGCCTACGTCGTTCTTTATTTTCTCACCGGAAACAAGTCGAAGTTACCTTTCAGTACATATCCGTGTGTATGCACCGGGTCGTTACAAGTCGGTACCCGATTCGGAGTCGCCCGACACACTCCGACTCCATTCGGCACCCGGTCAATCTACAGGCCCGACAGCGCGGATCCCGTCGGTCGTCATCCCGTCATGTCGAAAGCGGCGATTACCTTGGTCGGCGTGATCCGAACGATCAATTCGCCCGGTACGCCGTTGCGGATGCCGAACTCCTCGGCTCGCTCGCGGCCCATGTACCTGGCCCCGATCTCGGTCGCTGTGCGGACCAACTCGGCCGGGTCCTCGTCGACCGACGCAATGCCCTGCACCTGAACGAATCCGTACGGCGGCTCCTCGAGATCGACGGTGAGGACGACGCGGGGATCACGGCGGATCGATTTTCCCTTGGCCGTGTCTCCCCCGGTGTTGAACACGATCGCGTCGCCCTCGACGACGAACCAGATGGGTGCCACCAGTGGCCTCCCGTCGGAGGCGAGGTACCCGAGCTTTCCGGTGCGGGTACCCGCGGACAGAAACTCGCGTACGCGCGGATCGGTGATCGACGTCATCGCAGTCACGCTACGCGGGTGGTCCGACAGAATCGATCCGCGGCTTCGCCCGGGCTCACTTACACCGCCGCTGCGTGAGTGAGCGCACCGGCGCAGATCGTGGCTCTGATCTCCGTCTCGGCGAGATCGTGCACCGAGCGGTGCACGGGATGCTCGACGAGCACGGCGATGTCCGCCGCATCCCCCACTGCGAGTCGTCCACGGCCACCGCACGCCGCGCGCAGAGCAACCTCGAGGGGTACTGCTTCGTCGAGGTGCCACGGAGGTCGCTCGTCGTCGGTACGGAACACCGCAGCCGCGACTCCCGCCAACGGCTCCGGCGGACTGACCGGCGCGTCGGAACCGAAGAGCAGCCTCGCACCGCTGCGGTGCAGCGTTCCGTAGCCGTAGGCCACCGAACGCCGTCCTGCCCACAGATCCTCGGCGATGTCGCGATCGGACATCGCGTGCTGCGGCTGCACCGATGCAGCGACACCCAAGGCGGCGAACCGCGTGATGTCCTCCGGCAGGATCTGCTGCGCATGTTCGATTCGACCACCGCAGCCGGCGCGCTCGAACGCATCGAGCGCGACGGTGTTGGCGCGATCACCGATTGCGTGGACGGCCGCCGCGATGCCGCCGCGTGACGCCCGCGCGACGAGATCGAAGAGACTGCCCGGGGTCTCGAGCAACAGCCCGTACGCGTCGTCCCCGTCGATCCCAGGGTATCGATCGTGGCAACACGCGGTTCGGGTGTTGAGCGAACCGTCGAGCATCACCTTGAGCGGGCCGCGTCTGATCAGGTCCG
This sequence comes from Rhodococcus sp. 05-339-2, assembly GCF_002258965.1. Lineage (NCBI taxonomy): Bacteria > Bacillati > Actinomycetota > Actinomycetes > Mycobacteriales > Nocardiaceae > Rhodococcus > Rhodococcus sp. 05-339-2. The sequence continues at coordinate 127,324 of NZ_NOYW01000020.1, read as the reverse complement.
AGTGGGCCGAGACATCTCCGGTCCGCTCACCGCGATCGAGTGCCTCGTCGAGCCATTGGGGCCACACCGTCGTGTCGATGCGGACGGCAGGCGAGCCGGCCGTCAACCGTCGATCCCAGACCGTCTTGTTGTCCGCGAACTCGAAATCCACGACGCCGGTGACACCGCGGACCGCCAGTGCTGCGGTCGCGTCGAGCACGGCCCGATCGAGTTCGGCCGGGTCGTCCTGCTCCTCGAGCGCCATGACCGCTTCGAGGCCGTCGACATCGCGGAGCACACCGGTGGGGTGATCGATACCCAGATCGTCGAGCAGCGCCGGGCTCAGCCACAATGTGTGCAGATCCATGCTCGTCATCGCCACGCGGGCACCGGGCAGCGCATTCTCGAGCAGGTCCTTGTGCGGCTCCTCCGGCCAGTGCGCGTCACGGAAGCCGTTGGCGCGCACCACCGATTCGCCTGCTGTCCGAGCATAGGGATACACCAGTGCGACGGCATCGGCCGCCGACGCCGCGGGCCCGACGTCGATTCGTCGCCGCGCCGCCGCCCACTGTGTCAGGTGCACGTGCGAGTCCACGAACCCGGGCAGCGCCACCCCGCCACCACCGTCGAGTACCTCGTCGCTCGATGCTCGTCGGGTGCCCGCGGGGGTGATCGACGCGATGACCGAGCCCGCGAGTTCGATGTCGACGAGCAGCCCGGAACCATCCAGTGCGACGTTGGCGATAATCACTCCTGGGACTCTAGAGCGTCCTCCGCACGGGCGCGCATGCCATCCTCTAGCGATGAAGCCAGAGCCTGTTGCGATGCGGACAGAGTCGACCGAGCCCGTCGGATATCACGCGAGCGTGACGGTGCGCTGGTCCGATATGGACGCCTTCGCACACATCAACCATGCCCGGATGGTCACCCTGCTCGAAGAAGCGCGCATCGAATGGCTGCTCAGCGAGGGCGAGGCCAACGAGTCTCTGATCAAGAGTGCGTTGATCGCCGATGTCACCATCGCGTACAAGAAGCCGCTTCGGCACTCGGACGGTCCGCTGGACGTCACGCTGTGGTTCGAGAAGGTGCGCGCAGTCGATTTCACCATCGGGTACGAGGTCCGTGCCGCGGGCGCAACACCCGATTCACCGCCCGCCGTGGTGGCGACGACCCGGATGGCGATGGTCGACGTCGGTGCCGAGACCTTGCGCCGCATCGCGCCGGAGGAAAAGGCCTACCTGGCCCGCTGGACGCGCTGAAACTCGGTCGCCCGATCCAGGAACCACGCCAACGCGGCCGGATCGTCGACGGCACTCGCATCGAGAGTGCCTGCAGCAGTGGCACCTTGGAAGAGGCGTTTCAGTGGCACCTCGAGCTTCTTCCCGGTCCGGGTGTGGGGTACCGCGGGTGCGGCGATGATGTCGTCGGGAACGTGTCGCGGCGATGCCTGTGTTCTGATGACGGATGCGATGCGCTCCCGCAGTTCGTCGGTCACACCGTCCGGGACCACCACGAACAGGGGCATCCAGTATCCACCGTCGGGTAGCTCGATGCCGAGGACGAGCGCCTCGGTCACCTCGTCCAGAGATTCGACGGCCTGGTAGATGTCGGCGCTGCCCATGCGAATTCCGTTGCGGTTGAGCGTCGAATCCGATCTTCCGTGCACGACGACGCTGCCGCGGTCGGTCATCGTGATCCAGTCACCGTGCCGCCAGATTCCCGGATAGGTGTCGAAATAGGCGTCCCGGTATCGAGATCCGTCGGCGTCGTTCCAGAAATACAGCGGCATCGACGGCATCGGTTCGGTGACGACCAGTTCGCCGACGGTACCGCGGACGGGTTCGCCGTCCTCGTCGTAGGCGTCGAGCGCGACCCCGAGAAAGGGCACCGACAGCTCCCCTGCCCAGACCGGGGCGGTCCGCACTCCCCCGGCGAACGCCGACACCACGTCGGTCCCGCCGGAGATGGAGAAGACCGGCAGGTGCGCTCCGATGTTCTCCGACAACCAGATCGACGACGATGCAGGCATCGCGGACCCAGTGATGCCGACGGCCCGCAGCGCCGACAGATCGTGGTCGGTGCCGGGATGCGTGTCGGCCTTGATGCACGAGAGCACGTACCCGGGGCTGGTACCGAGGTACGTCACACCCAACCGAGCGGCGATGTCCCACAGTGTATCCGGTGCCGGAAACGCCGGGTTGCCGTCGGCGCACACGATGGTGGCACCGGTCAGCAGGCCGGCGATCTGGAAGTTCCACATCATCCAGCTGGGGCTGGTGTACCAGAAGAACACGTCTTCGGGGCCCAGATCGGACTGTAGGGCAACGGATTTGAGGTGCTCGAGCACCACACCGCCGTGACCGTGCACGATTCCCTTCGGCAGACCCGTGGTGCCCGAGGAGAACACGACCCACAGCGGGTGGTCGAAAGGCACCGACGCCGGGGTCAGTTCACGACTGTGCTCCGTTGCGGCAGACCAGCTCACTGCGTTTCCCGACGCTTCGCCGACCGTCACCACGACCTGCAGTGTCGGCAGCCCCGACGTGAGCGCGTCGACGTCGGCGGCCTTGTCTCGGAACTTCCCTCCGTACACGTACCCGTCGGCAGTGATCAGTGCCGTTGGTTCGAGCTGGCCCAGACGGTCGAGTGCCGCCGAGGCCGAATAGTCCTGCCCGCACGCGGACCAGACCGCCCCCAGGCTCGCGGTCGCCAGGAAGGCGATCACCGCCTCGGGGACGTTGGGCAGGTATCCGACGACGCGGTCGCCGCGTCGGACTCCCGCGTCGGCCAGCATGCCTGCCAGCGCCCCGGCCTGATCGATCATCTCCTCCCACGTCACGGTCCGCGTCGAACCGTCTTCGCGGGCGTGGACGATCGCGGCGCGGCCCGATCGAGCGTGCCGAACGACCTGGTCCACGTAGTTCAGTTCCGTACCCGGAAACCAGTGTGCTCCCGGCATACCGTGCTCTGCGAGCACCGTCGTCGGCACACTGGAGGAGCGAACCTCGAAGAAATCCCACACCGCTCGCCAGAACAGTTCCAACTCGTTCGTCGACCATCGCCACAGAGACGAGTAGTCCGGTAGCAGCACATCGTGGCGTTTCTCGACGAATCGCGCGAACTCGGTCACCCGAGCCTCGGCGACGTCGGAATCCGTCGGTGTCCACAGCGCACTGGTCATGGCAGCGAGTATGGCAGCCCGAGGGCGATATTCAGATCAATCCGAGCGACCGTTCGCGCATTTCCACCTTGCGCACCTTGCCGGTGACCGTCATCGGGAACTCGTCGACCACGTGCACGTATCGCGGGATCTTGTAGTGCGCCAGCCGTCCGTCGCAGAAGGCGCGCACCGCAGTCGAATCGAGAGGCGCTGCACCGTCTTTCATCTTGATCCACACCATGAGCTCTTCGCCGTACTTCGGGTCGGGCACACCGATCACCTGGGCGTCGAGGATGTCGGGGTGGGTGTAGAGGAACTCCTCCACTTCGCGGGGATAGATGTTCTCGCCGCCGCGGATCACCATGTCCTTGATCCGCCCGGTGATCGCCACGTAGCCGTCTTCGTCCATCACCCCGATGTCGCCGGTATGCATCCACCCCTCGCCGTCGATCGCCTCCGCGGTCTTGTCGGGCTGCTGCCAGTAACCGAGCATCACCGAATAGCCGCGAGTGCACAGCTCGCCGGCCTCGCCTCGGGGCAGCGTCTCGCCGAGGACGGGGTCGACGATCTTGACCTCGAGGTGCGGACCGACGCGTCCGACGGTCGACACCCTCTGCTCGATGGAGTCCTCGCTTCGAGTCTGCAGCGACACCGGAGACGTCTCGGTCATGCCGTAACAGATCGACACCTCGGCCATCCCCATTCGGTCGATGACCTGCTTCATCACTTCGGTGGGACAGGGCGATCCGGCCATGATGCCGGTACGCAGACTGCCGAGGTCGAATTCGTCGAAGTTCTCCAGTGCCAGTTCGGCGATGAACATCGTCGGGACTCCGTAGAGCGACGTGCACTTCTCGGCGGCGACGGCCGTCAACGTCGCCACCGGATCGAACGAGGGACCGGGAATCACCATCGCTGCGCCGTGCGAGGTGCACGCGAGATTGCCCATCACCATGCCGAAGCAGTGGTAGAACGGCACCGGAATGCAGACGCGGTCCTCTGCGGTGTAGTGGCAGAGCTCGCCGACGAAGAAGCCGTTGTTGAGGATGTTGCGATGGCTGAGAGTCGCACCCTTGGGGAATCCCGTTGTCCCCGAGGTGTACTGGATGTTGATCGCATCGTCGGGACCAAGTCGCTCGGACACATCGGTGATCATCCGCGGAGTCTTCGCCAACGCTCGATGCCCGCGATCGGTCATCGCCTCCCACTGGATGCTCCCGATGAACAGCACCTCACGCAGCGATTCCACCTCGGGGCGCACGTCGTCGATCATCGCCACGTAGTTCGATCCCTTGAACTCCGTGGCCGACAACAACACCGACACCCCGGCCTGCTTCAGCACGAACTGCAACTCGTGTGAGCGATAGGCGGGATTGATGTTGACCAACACGGCACCGATCTTGGCCGTCGCGTATTGCGCCAGAACCCATTCCGGGCAGTTGGGAGCCCAGATTCCGACACGGTCCCCTACCTCGACTCCGGCCACGAGCAAGCCGGCCGCCAACAGGTCGACGTCGGCGACGAACTCCGAGTAGGTCCACCGCCGCCCGGACGCAACATCGATCAACGCGTCACGATCCGAGTACAGCGCCGCGGTGCGATCCAAATCGGCACCGATCGTGTCGTCCAGAACTGCGGTATCCGACGCGCCGGAAGAATAACTGTCCATGGACCCCACGGTAGTGAGCCCGGTCACGTACAGCCACCCCCGAATAGGGGGACATCACTCGAGTGTGAGGGCCTCGGCCGCTTCGAGCACATCGGCTCGCGAGGTGTCCTTCAACGCCACACCCGACCGCCCGAGTCTCCTGGCACCGGCCAACAGGCCGGCCACGATTCGTGCCGACTGTGCGTACCCCTGTCCCTCCGGCGGATGGATGTTGGAGATGCAGTTGCGATCGGCGTCGGTGCACCCGGGTTTCGGCAGATGCGTCAGGTAGATGCCGAGACTGTCCGCAACCGACAACCCCGGACGCTCCCCGATCAGAACCAGCACCGTCCGAACACCCATCGCCGCGGCGATGTGATCACCGAGCGCCACCCGCGCCTCGGTCGCGATCACCGGAGCCGCGATCGAATAACGATCGGAGAGCTCTGCTTTCAACGCTTCCAGCATCGCCACACCGTGATCGGCGAGCGCACGCGGGGACAAGCCGTCGCCCAACACTATGCCGATCTCGTCCTCGGAATGCGGCACCGCCGACAGATCCTTCGGCTGCCGACCCAGATCGGGCCGTCGCAGATACTCCGCACGACTGGTCGCCAACGACGTCACCACCGACGGTGCACCGAGACCGACCTGCTCGACCCGGCCCACGAACTCCTCGACCTCGAGCGGCATGTGCACCGCATCGCGCGCGGCGGCATGAGCAGAGCGAAACTCGAGCACCCGCGTGGTCGGCAACGAATCACCGATGCGCCCCAGTCCGATCCGGGCCTGCGTCATCGCCCGCATCTCGCCCCAGAACTCTGTTTCCGGTCGTTCCGCGGGCTCCACCCCTGCACTCCCTGGTCGTTCCGCGGGCTCCACTCCTGCACTCCCTGGTCGTTCCGCGGGCTCCACTCCTGCCACCTCCGATTCACCGGTCATCGCGCACTCATCAAGGCTCGCAACGGTGAACCCGCGGCATCGACGTCGAGGACCCGGCCGTCGGCGTCCACCATGCCCAGACGGGAGAGCCACGACTCGAATTCCGGTGCCGGCCGCAGACCCAGAACCTGTCGGACGTAGAGCACGTCGTGAAAGCTCAGCGATTGGTATCCGAGCATGACGTCGTCGGCACCGGGAACCGCGATGACGAACGCGACCCCGGCCGCGCCGAGGAGCGTCAGCAGGGTGTCCATGTCGTCCTGGTCGGCCTCGGCGTGGTTGGTGTAGCAGACGTCCACTCCCATCGGCAGTCCAAGCAGCTTGCCGCAGAAGTGATCTTCCAGGCCCGCCCTGATGATCTGCTTGCCGTCGTACAGGTACTCGGGCCCGATGAATCCGACGACGGTGTTGATCAGTAACGGCTCGAGATCGCGGGCCACGGCGTACGCGCGCGTTTCGAGGGTCTGCTGATCGACGGGGCGGTCGCCGGTGCCGATGTGCGCACCCGCCGACAATGCCGAACCCTGACCGGTTTCGAGATACATGACGTTGTTCCCGACGGTTCCGCGGTGCAGCGATCGGCCGGCCTCGTTGGCTTCCCGCAGCAGCGGAACGTTCACTCCGAAGCTCGAATTGGCTCCTTCGGTGCCCGCGATGGATTGGAAGACCAGATCGACCGGAACGCCCTTGTCGATCAGTTCCATCGTCGTCGTCACGTGCGAGAGAACGCACGACTGCGTCGGAATCTCGAAGCGTTGCCGAATCTCGTCGAGCAGATGCAGCAGGTCGGCCGTCGCCTGCGGTGAGTCGGTGGCCGGGTTGATACCGATCACCGCGTCGCCCGATCCGAGCAACAGTCCGTCGAGCGTGGCCGCGGCGATTCCGCGGGGGTCGTCCGTCGGGTGATTGGGCTGAAGCCGCGTGGTCAGTGTTCCGGGCAGCCCTATCGTCGTACGGAACGCCGACGTCACCTGCGCGGCCCGCGACACCGCGATCAGATCCTGGTTCCGCATGATCTTGCTGACCGCCGCCACCATCTCCGGGGTCAGTCCGGCTGCCACCGAGCGCAACGTCGCCGCCGCGTTCGGCCCTGCGGTGACCTGCAGCAGCCAGTCCCGCAGACCTCCGACGGTCAGGTGCGAGACCGCCCCGAACGCGATTCGGTCGTGTGAATCGATGATGAGCCGGGTGACCTCGTCGCTCTCGTACGGAACGAGCAGATCGTGCAGGAAGACATCGAGCGAGACCTCCGACAATGCCCACTGCGCTGCAGCTCGTTCGGCATCGGATTCGGCTGCGCAACCGGCCAATTCGTCTCCCGACCGCAGCGGGGTCGCCTTGGCCATCAGGTCCACCAGACCGTCGAAGGTGTAGGTGGTACCCGAGACCTGTTGGGTGTAGATCGTCATTCCAGCTCGGCCTCGGCCTCGGCCAGTGCGGCGAATTCCTCGTCCGGCGAATTCGCAACCAGATGATGCCTGCTGTAGATGCCGAAGTAGGCCATGAACGCGACGAACACGGCCAGGCACCACAGCGCCGCGGTGGAGTCGACGACGAAGGTGGCGACAACGGCGAGGGCTGCGATGACCAACGCGAATCCGGTGGTCACGACGCCGCCGGGGGTTCGGTACGGGCGTTCCATGTTCGGCTCGTTACGACGCAGCACGATGTGGCTGACCATCATCAGAACGTAACTCAGAGCCGCACCGAACACGGCCATGTTGAGCAACATTCCGCCCTGACCGGTCAACGAGAGCAAGAAGCCGATGACGCCGGGCACGATCAACGCCAGCGTGGGCGCCTTGCGAGAGTTGGTGATGGACAGCGTCTTCGGCAGGTATCCGGCGCGTGAGAGCGCGAACAGCTGGCGTGAGTACGCATACATGATCGAGAAGAACGACGCGACGAGTCCGGCCAGGCCGATGTAGTTGACGATCTTGCTCGCGGTTCCGTCGCCGAGGGCTTCCACCAACGGGTTTCCCGATTCCTTGACGGCGTCGGCACCGCCGGCCCCGGTCACCAGGAACAGCACGACGGCACCGGTGACGAGCAGTACGCCCATGGCGGCGATGATGCCGCGCGGGACGTTCTTCGTCGGATCCTTGGCCTCTTCCGCGGCCAGCGGAACACCTTCGATGGCGAGGAAGAACCAGATGGCGAACGGAACGGCAGCCCAGATTCCGAGGTAGCCGAACGGCAGGAATCCGGAGGCTCCGGCGGCGTCGGTGGGGGCGATGTCGGTCAGGTTGCTCGCGTCGAACTGTCCGATGGCGGCGATGGCGAACACCACGAGTCCGACCAGTGCGATTCCGGTGATGACGAACATGATCTTGAGGGCTTCGCCTGCGCCGGACAGATGGATCCCGATGAACACGGCGTAGACCACCAGGTAGACCCACCAGCCGTCGGTGATACCGAACAGTCCGAGTGATTCGACGTAGGCACCGATGAACGTGGCGATTGCCGCCGGGGCGATCGCGTACTCGATGAGAATGGCTGTGCCGGTGGCGAATCCGCCCCACGGCCCGAGCGCTCGGCGGGCGAAGGTGTAGCCACCGCCCGCTGCAGGCAGCGCCGAGGACATCTCTGCCATGCCGAGGACCATGGCCAGGTACATGCCCGCGATGATGATCGCCGCAATCAGGAGGCCACCGAAACCGCCCTCCGCGAGACCGAGGTTCCACCCCGAGTAATCGCCGGAGATGACGTAGCTGACTCCGAGGCCTGCCAGCAGTACCCAGCCCGCTGTCCCCTTCTTCAGGGTACGTTTGGCCAGGTAGTCACCGCCCTCGACGTGCGACCGAGTGCCCTCGTGAGAGCCGGACTTCGATTGAGACGACTGGGGGTCTACCACGGACATTGCAAGCCTCTCGTAGCAAGTTCGCTCGGAGCGGGGTCACGCCCGAGGGGACGATTCACAACACGTGTGGCGCGCGAATCGGTTCAAGATAGGCCCGTGATGTAAGCGCCGCGTCATCGATGAGTGACGGGCGAATTACGTCAGGTTCCGACGGCGTTCACGTCGCCGATGTCTCCCTCGTCCGGTTCGGCGACTGTCAGTACCGCGTCCACCACAGCCCTGTTGGTTTCCAACTCACGCTCCAGCCGCCGGAGCGTGTGCGCGATGCGTGATTCTGCGAAATCACCGACGAGATCGACACTCGCCACCACGTAGATCTGTTTGGGACCGACGAACTCGATGCGCACGAATCTGACCGACGCCACCTCGGGAAGTTGCTCGATCCGCTGCACCACCGCGTTCCATAATGCTCTCGATCCTGGTTCGCCGGTCAGGAATCGGCGGTTTCGATCGATCAACACGAAGGCGACGATTCCGAGCAGTACACCCACCAGAATGGATCCGATGGCATCGAAGGCCGCGGACCCCGTCAGTTGATGCAACCCGATTCCCGCACCGGCGATCACGATGCCGATCAATGCGGCGCTGTCCTCCGCGAACACCGCGCGCAGCGTCGGATCCGAGGTCTCGAGTGCGTAGTCGAGGAAGTCCTTGTCGTATTCGGCCGCTTCACCGCGAATCTGCCGAACCGATTGCAGGAACGACACTCCCTCGAGCAGAAATGCGACGGCGAGCACCACATACGCGACGAGGTAGTTCTCGCTGCTCGATTCGCCGGCGAGCAACGAGGTGATGCCGTGCCACACCGATACCGCAGCACCGGCGACGAAGAGACCGATGGCTGCGAGCGTCGACCAGAAGTAGGTCTCGCGCCCGTAGCCGAGCGGCCGCCGATCGTCGGGCCCGCGCGAACCTCGACGATTGGCGACGAGCAGGAAGATCTCGTTACCGGTATCCGCCCACGAGTGCGCGGCTTCGGCAACCATCGACGCCGACCCGGTGAACACTGCGGCGAACGTCTTGGCGATCGCGACGCCGAGATTGGCGACGAATGCGATCACCACGGTACGCAGGCTTTCGCCGCCCTCGGCCGCGTCGGATTTCGATGAACTCTTCATCGCTCGCACTGTATGCGCTGCGCGCAGTGGTGCGGTTGTGTGCCACCTGCGGCATCCAACCGCACCACTGCCACAAGCACTCAGCCCTGAAGCATCCCAGGGACGGGACACGCATCGACGGCCTCGGCGACCACCAAGGGGTCTGCGGGAACCTCCGGCCGTCGACCTTCTTCCCAGTCGACTCCCACCAGTGGTGGATGCTGCGCGAGAATGTCGTTCTCCTCGGCGGTGTACGCACGTCCGCGGCTGAGGAACCGCACTCCCTCGGGCGATTCGAGCGAGAATCCACCGCCGCGGCCGGGAACCACGTCGAGCACGAGCTGGGTGTGCTTCCACGCCTGGAACTGGGATCCCGAGATCCACACCGGCACACCGTCGCTCCCGGTCGGCAGGTCCTGTGGGACCTCACCGACCCCCAGCCGAAGGTCGATGTACCCCAGGAGAACGTCCCGGTCGCCGACGATGAATTCGCCTGCGGGATAACACATCGGCGACGACCCGTCACAGCATCCCCCGGACTGATGCATCATCAGTTCCCCGTGGATACCGCCGAGGCGACGGAGCAGGTCCATCGCCTCGACGGTGGTCTTCAGCCGCGCGGGCTGCGCAGCGCTGTTCATCAGAAGAAGCCCTGGGCCTTCTGGGCGTAGCTGACGAGCAGGTTCTTGGTCTGCTGGTAGTGATCGAGCATCATCTTGTGGTTCTCGCGGCCGATACCCGACTGCTTGTAGCCACCGAACGCGGCGTGCGCGGGGTACTGGTGGTACGTGTTGGTCCACACGCGGCCGGCCTTGATGTCGCGTCCGGCTCGGTAGGCGACGCCGCCGTCGCGAGACCAGACGCCTGCGCCGAGTCCGTAGAGGGTGTCGTTGGCGATGTCGATGGCATCGTCGTAGTCCTTGAAGGACGTGACCGACACGACCGGGCCGAAGATCTCCTCCTGGAAGATACGCATGTTGTTCTTGCCGGTGAAGATCGTCGGCTGGACGTAGTAGCCACCGTTCAGATCTCCGCCGAGCTGCGCACGCTCACCGCCGGTGACGACCTGTGCGCCCTCGCCCTTGCCGATCTCGATGTACGAGAGAATCTTCTCGAGCTGATCGTTGGACGCCTGTGCGCCGATCATGGTCTCGGTGTCGAGCGGATCTCCCTGTCGCACAGCCTTGGTGCGGATGGCGGCCAAGGCGAGGAACTCGTCGAAGATGTCCGCCTGGATCAGCGAGCGCGACGGGCAGGTGCACACTTCACCCTGATTGAGGGCGAACATCGTGAAGCCCTCGAGCGCCTTGTCCTGGTAATCGTCGTTGGCCTGCAGCACGTCGGAGAAGAAGACGTTGGGGCTCTTGCCGCCGAGTTCGAGCGTCACCGGAATCAGGTTCTGCGACGCGTACTGCATGATGAGACGGCCGGTGGTGGTCTCCCCGGTGAAGGCGATCTTGGCGATGCGCGGGCTGGACGCCAGCGGCTTGCCTGCCTCGACTCCGAATCCGTTGACGATGTTGACGACGCCCGGAGGCAGGAGGTCGCCGATGATCGAGATCAGGTGCAGGATCGATGCGGGAGTCTGCTCGGCGGGCTTGAGCACCACGGCATTTCCGGCCGCGAGAGCGGGCGCGAGCTTCCATACGGCCATGAGGATCGGGAAGTTCCACGGGATGATCTGCCCGACGACTCCGAGCGGCTCGTGGAAGTGGTATGCCACTGTGTCGCTGTCGATCTCGGAGAGTGATCCCTCCTGCGCGCGGATGCAGCCGGCGAAGTAGCGGAAGTGATCGACGGCGAGCGGAATGTCGGCGTTGAGAGTCTCGCGAATCGGCTTGCCGTTGTCCCAGGACTCCGCCAGTGCGATGGACTCGAGGTTCTCGGCGATTCGGTCGGCGATCTTGTTGAGAATCACGGCGCGCTCGGCGGCGGAGGTCTTGCCCCATGCGGGCGCTGCGGCGTGTGCGGCATCGAGCGCGAGCTCGATGTCCTCGGACGTGGAGCGGGCGACCTCGCAGAAGTTCTCTCCGGTGACGGGAGTCGGGTTCTCGAAGTACTGACCCTTGACCGGCGGTACCCACTCGCCGCCGATCCAGTTGTCGTAACGCGACTGGAACGACATGACGGAATCGGCGGAACCTGGACGGGAGTAGACGGACATTGAAAATCCTCCTGATCGACACGTGCTTCACAGTTGATGCGGTGTGTGATTCAGGACACTAGGGCTTGCAACGTTGCAACTACGTTGCCGATGCGACTGCATCTGTGTTGCCGCTGCTGCCGGAGGTACCGACAGTGGCGATCGCGTCAGATTCCGAGTTCGCGGTCGAGGAGATCGATACGCGCACTGACCTGCCCGTACAGCGCGGAGTCTCGGCTCAGGGTGGCCCGGTAGGCCTCCCACGCGATCACGTCCGATCGACCGTGAATCGACGACGTCCACTGCGCCAGTAGCACCGGATCTCCGAGTCGGAGCAGCGCGGCCTGCATTCGAGACCGCAGTTCCTCGCGGATCTCCTCGATGCCGGGCGCGGACGATCCGGGCAGCACCGGTCCCGAGTAGATACGAAGAGCAGCCTCGACGTCTCCGCGGTCGAGGGCACGCCGGATGTCGCCGACGTCCGAGGACAGCTCGCCGACCAGACGGTAGGGCCGCGACGCCAGGCCGGCGGTACCGAATGCCTTGCGCAATCTCGACATCTCGGCGCGAATCGTCACCGAGTCCAGCTCCTGCTCGTCGAGCAGCACGGCGAGGTGGTCGGAGCTGAGCCCTTCGGGATGCTCACCGAGTAGGAGGAGTATCTCCGCGTGTCGCTGGGAGAGCGGTATCCGGCCGGAACCACGCACCACTCCCGGCCGTCCGGATCCGAGAACCTCGAGCCGAGGAGCAGTGTCGCCCAACGATTTCGGCGAGTTCATCAGATGCAGGCGCAATTCGGACTCGGCGGCGGCGACGGTGGCACGCACCAGCGAGAGCACCTCGGGCACCGCCACGCGCGGGCCACCGGTGATGTCGATCGCCCCCAGGATGTGGCCACTGGTGGGGTGGTGAACCGGTGCTGCCGAGCAGCTCCACTCGTGCACCGACCGAGAGAAATGCTCGGACGCGAAGATCTGCACACTGTGGTCGACCGCAAGAGCGGTACCGGGGGCATTGGTGCCCTTGTTCTCCTCGCTCCAATCGACGCCCTCGGCGAAGTCCATCGTGAGCGCTCGGTCCTTGGCTGCGGAGTCACCCTCGACCCACAGCAGCCGGCCTTCGGCATCGGAGATGGCGACGAGCAAGCCGGTGTCCGCCGCGTCCTCGACCAGCAGCTTTCGGATGACCGGACGAATGATCGCCATCGGATGCCCGTTGCGGTAGCGCTCGAGATCCGGCCCGGTCAATGCGGGGGTGTCGTTTCCGCCGTCGGGATCGACCCCCTTGGTGCGACTGCGCATCCACGAGTCGAGTACGACGGACCTCACCGTCGAACCGTGAGTACGGAGGTCGTCCACGAAAGATTGGTGGGCACTGGACATCTGGCGCGCGAGCACAGCGACGTCCTCGCCGGGACGCACTGCGACCCAGGGGTTGCCGCCACTGTCCGATCGGCTTGCCATTCGACGCTTCCTCCGTGACCTGTCCACATCGTTGTTACCCAGCTCACAGACCAGGATACAGCCGTGGCCGGCGCGCGCGGCTGTGGCCGGTCGCGCCGACCCCGGTTGCCTACTTCTTCTTGGCGCTCGACGTGATGATGTCGTTGCTGGTGTCACCACTCGACTTGGCCCGCTTGTCCGCGCGCTTGTCCTTGAGCGATTTGCCGGATTTCTTGGTCATAGTGTTGCGGGGCGATTTGTCCGACATGGCAGTAACCCATCTATCGGGGAACCCGAACGGTCCCCAGACCATGAACGCTACGCCTCGACACCCCTACCGTGGTCTGCAATCAAGGCCGCTGCACGCTCGGCGAACATGATCGCCGTCGCATGCGGGCCGCGGCTGGGCACCACCGGAAACGCCGAGGTGTCGACGACGAGGACACCGTCGACACCGCGCACCCGGCAGTGGTCGTCGAGCACCGCCTCCGGGTCCGATTCCGGGCCCATCTTGGCGCTGCCGGACAGATGCAGGGAGGTACCGAGTACCGCGAGGGGGTCGTCGATCGCGGGCACATCGACGATCTCCGACATGATCGGCGACGCCAGTAGATCGCGCGCGAGTTCGACGCCCTCGCGCATAGCGAGCCGGTCGACCTCCGATTCGAGATAGCGGTATCGCACGTCCGGGGACTCGAACGGATCCGTGCTTCGCAGCGTGATGCTCCCTCGTGCCGTCGAACGCATGAGGCCGACACCGAACACATGCGGCCCACGAGAAAGACCGGAGATCAATCGATCGAATCTCCCGGTGTACGGCCTGATCTCGACATCGCCCGCGTGCAACACCGCTTCCAGAGCACGAGATACCGTCGAGAATTCTTCGGTCGTCGCTACCGGAACGGCAACCTCGGGGTGGTCGCTGAAGCCACGGCCGACGCCCGGACTGTCGGAGATCACCGGAATCCCCAGCGCAACACTGCTTTCGGCCGGCCCGATGCCGGATCGAAGCAGCAACGCGGGGGTGTGCACAGCACCAGCAGACAGAATCACCTTGTCGGACTTCACGATACTGCGTACACCGTCGACAATGATCTCGACCCCGGCCACCCTGTTTTTCTCGAACATCAACGACGACACCGTCGTATTCCCTTGTACCCGTATGTTCTTTCGATCGATGACCGGCAGAAGGTATGCCAGAGCGGCACTTACACGGATACCGTTTCGGATGTTCGACGGAACTGCGCCCACTCCTCCCACGGCCGCGTCGGGTGCGTTCATGTCCTCGTGGAATCGAAAACCTGCGTTCGCGGCCGCCTGCACGAACGATGCGGTCAGCGGATGTCGGTCCTGCTCCGACGTGCGCGAGACCGGCATCGGCCCGCGGGAACCGTGCCACCGATCGACCGCGTCGGCATCTAGATCGGTTTCGGAGCCGATGTAGAACGGCAGCACCTGATCGAACGACCACAAAGACTGCGGCCAGGCATCGAAGTCACCCGGCGTGGCGCGGACGAAGTAGCCGCCGTTCACTGCGCCGGAGCCTCCCAGCACCCGGCCTCGCGCGATCGTCCGGGACACACCGGCCGCGAGTTCGGCCGTATAGGTTCCCACCCATTCGCTACCGGGGCCGATGGGAAGTGTCGCCGCGTCGAGCACGGCCGCCGGAACGTCGGCGACGCTGTGGAACGCAGGCCCGGCCTCGAGCAACAGCACCGACCGATCGGGGTTCTCACTGAGCCTCGATGCGAGAACGCAGCCGCAGGAACCACCTCCGACGACGATGACGTCGGCGAACTCGATCGGGTTCACACCGTCGACGGAGCAGACCGGGGTGGCACCACGTCAGCCGTCGAGGCGGGGCTTGAGGGCGTCGACGCTGCGGGCGGACAGTGCACCGTGCCACAGCCCCGCTCCGTAGGCGACGTCATCGGCTCGTTTGTAGAGGGCGTAACGCACCGGATCGAGACCGCCGGGCTCCCTGTGCTTGTACCAATCCGAGAACGCCTCTGCCACAGCCAATCCCAGTGCAATTCTACGAATACGACTCGACAGCAGTACGGCGAGCAGGGTGATCGGCCAATAGTGCCGACACAGGGCCGACGCCAGTTGCCACAACCCCGCCACGAAACCCTCGGCCGCGAGGATGGCCGCGATCCGAGTGGGCTGGTCCAGACCGACGAACATCCTGCGCAGACGAACGATCGTCACGCCGAGTGTGGCGGCAGCGCCGACGAGACCGATCCGCGTCAGACTCGCGGCGAGCAGACATGCAACCAACGTCCACGGGGACATCGCGATGGGCGGCACCATTCCCGGATGACGTGCCGACAACGGTGTGGCACCGGTGCCGTAGAACAGCTTGCGGGCGAACCATTCGGCGAAGGTGACGCGATGCTCGTGCGCGACGTGGGCGACGGGTTCGTAGCGCAGCCTCCACCCCGCTTCCTGCAATCGCCAGCACAGGTCCACGTCTTCGGCCACGTGCATCGACTCGTCGAATCCGTCGCAGTCCATCGCCACCGATCGACGCATCAACATCGCGGCGCTTGGGACGTAGGACACCGAACTGCCTGCCCGTACCGCCGCTTCCTTGCGACCCAGGTCGAGCGACGAGCGGGCATGTTCGTATCTGGCCAGCGCACTGCCCTCGGGCTCGAGTGCGACGATGCGGGGGGCCACCAGGGCGACCGCCGGATCCGAGAAGTGGCCGAGCATCACCTCCAGCCACCCCTTACGTGGCACGACGTCGGAGTCCAAGAACGCTACGAAATCCGTTGTTGCACATCGCAAGCCAGTGTTTCGTGCGGCAGCAGGTCCACGTGAGCGCTCGTGCCGCAGCACCGTCATGCTGCCCACGCTCCAGGAGATCCGCGGTACGGCGACCGGCACGTCCGAGCCGTCGTCGACGATGATGACGTGCAGCCCGTGGAGCGACGCGATCAAGCGCTCCAACCCCGCTTCGTTGTTCTTGAGCGGCACGACGACGGTGACGTCGCTCGGCGCGGGAATCGACATCGGCCGCGGATTCCCGACTCCGGAGTCGAGCAATTTGCGGGCCACGAGCGCGGACTGCGAGTCGGTCACTTCGATGAACCCGTCGCCGATCATGGCGGCAGCGGTCGGTGCCAGCTTGAGCATGCGGGTCGGTGAACCACCGATCAGGACACGCCCTTCGGAGAATGTACGTACGCGTGGATCGACTCGCACCCCGAAGCCGTCAGGCAACCGACCTTCACCCATCAGGAGATCGTAAGCGGACAAGCCGCCGGAGTGTCGGCCACCCGAGAAATCGGACGGAACATACCTGTTCCCCGTTTTCCGCAGCTTCTGCTCGGGGTCGCGACCAGGCGTTTCACCGGGTTCGGTCATGAGATCACGCCCTGCTCGGAGGGACTCCATCGCCCGACTGCATCGGCTGCTCGGGTGCACATCTGCTCGAAGGCGCGACGCCCTTCCTCCGCATCGGCCCCGGTCGGATCGCCGAGCACGCCGTTGGCGGTGATCGGAGCCAATCCACCGTCGCGAAGTGCCGGGAGCAGGGCGGCGATATCGGTCACATTTCCCACCTGCGCCTTCGTCATGTCCACCGCCTCGGGCGAAAGATGCAGCAGCAACGACGTTTCGGTCCGGCCGGCGTGAGCATCTGCTCCGGGTATCGCGCACGGAAACCACACGACATCGCGGCCCTCGTACCGGAGCTGCAGCACTGCGGTCCGCACCGTCGGTGCGTTTCCGCCGTGGCCGTTGACGAACACCACCCGCTCGGCCCACCGGCAGGCGGAGCGTCCGTACTCCACCAGAAGCGTTTCGAGCGCGGCCGCACCGATCGAGACGGTGCCGGGAAATCCTTCGTGCTCACCACTGGCTCCGTACGCGATCGGCGGGGCAACGGTTGCATGCGGGACGGTTCGCGCCACGGCGTCGGCGATACGAGTGTCGGTGTCGAGGGGAAGGTGCGGTCCGTGCTGCTCGATCGAACCGACCGGCACGACGAGGGTCCTCGACCGGTCGACGTCCGGCCAGTACTGAGCACCGAGTGAGTCCCTGGACATGGATGCAGATGATATCGGATGGAACGAAGCCGTCACGCCGCCGAAACACACGGTCGCTAATCTTCCATTCGTGCCACCCCGCCGTCGGTCCATATTGCTCTCGCAATTGTCGATATCGGCACCCGGTGGCCCGCAGCCGTCGATTCTGCGCGAATTGCGTCGGGTAATTCTCGCGGGCGACGCTCCACCGAATACCCCTATTCCGCTCAACGAAGTGGCGGAACTGTTCGGGGTGAGCAGAATACCGGTGCGCGAGTCGCTCAAGACGCTGATCGGCGAGGGCTTGGTCGATCATCGGCCGAATCTCGGCTACACGGTCGCCCAATTGACCGCGGCCGAACTACGCGAAATGTACATCGTCCGAGAGGTTCTGGAGACTGCGGCGCTGCCGATCGCCGTCGAATTCGCCACCGATGCCGACCGTGAGCACCTCATCGAGATCAATCGGCAACTCGAAGCGTCACTGGCTCGCGACGACTCGCGGGAGTATCACCGACTCTCACGTGAATTCCATCTGTCCCTGACGCGGCCTTCTCGGATGCACCGGTTGCTGCACATGCTCGAATCCGCCTGGAACATCACCGAACCCGTACAGCCGATGGTGCATGTCGCCGGTTCCGACAGGGCATCACTGCACAGCGACCACGCCGATATGCTCACGGCATTCCTGGACGGTGATTCCGCGGGACTGCTCGGCGCAGCACAACATCACCACACGCGTCTCAATTCGGTCATTTCGACACTGTCGAACGACCATGGATTGTTTGCCGATCCGCCGTCGGAATAGCCGAGGAGCGAATCCGAAAGATATATCGCTCGCGTCACGAGTGCGCAACACTGCGCCGCTAGCTTTTCCTCATTCGCTCGTTCACCTCCTTCGTTCACCTCAATGCCATGCCGTCAGGAGCATCGATGACAGATACAGCGCACGGTCCCGCTCAAACGGGAGATCTCGTGGAAGCCGCGGGCCACCCCGTCGGCGGTGGCCTGATCAAGGACAGCTACGACCCGCGGCTGACCAACGAGGATCTCGCTCCGCTGAAGAAGCAGACGTGGACCTCGTACAATCTCTTCGCCTTCTGGATGTCCGACGTGCACTCGGTCGGTGGCTACGTGACCGCGGGCAGCCTGTTCGCGCTCGGCTTGGCCAGTTGGCAGGTGCTGATCGCGCTGCTCGTCGGCATCACGATCGTGTACTTCTTCTGCAACCTCGTCGCCAAGCCGAGCCAGGTGTCCGGAGTTCCGTATCCGGTCATCTGCCGCAGTGTCTTCGGTGTTCTCGGTGCCAACATTCCGGCGATCATTCGTGGCTTGATCGCCGTGGCCTGGTACGGAATTCAGACATTCCTGGCCTCGGCCGCTCTCGACATCGTGTTGATCAAGCTGTTCCCGTCTCTCGCTCCGTATGCCGTCACCGCCGACTACGGTTTCGCCGGACTCTCGCTGCTCGGCTGGGCGAGCTTCCTGTTTCTCTGGGTCGTCCAAGCGGCGGTGTTCTGGCGGGGCATGGAGTCCATTCGCAAGTTCATCGACTTCTGCGGCCCCGCTGTCTACGTCGTGATGTTCATGCTGTGCGGCTACCTCATCTGGAAAGCCGGCTGGGGCGCAATCGATCTGAACCTCGGAGAAGTCGAGCACACGGGTCTGAGCTCCATTCCGGTCATGCTCGGTGCGATCGCTCTCGTGGTGTCCTACTTCTCGGGCCCCATGCTCAACTTCGGCGACTTCTCGCGTTACGGAAAGTCCTACGCCGCCGTGAAGAAGGGCAACTTCCTCGGTCTGCCGGTGAACTTCCTGGTCTTCTCGATACTCGTCGTCGTCACTGCGTCGTTGACGCTTCCGGTGTTCGGTGAACTGATCACCGACCCGGTCGAGACCGTGGCACGGATCGACAGCACGTTCGCCATCGTCCTGGGCGCGCTGACCTTCACGATCGCCACCATCGGTATCAACATCGTCGCCAACTTCATCTCCCCTGCATTCGATTTCTCGAACGTCAGCCCCCAGCGCATCAGCTGGCGCGCGGGCGGAATGATCGCCGCCATCGGCTCGGTGCTGATCACGCCGTGGAACCTCTACAACAACCCCGACGTCATCCACCTGACGCTCGAGACCCTCGGTGCATTCATCGGACCACTGTTCGGCATCCTCATCGCCGACTACTACCTCGTCCGCAAGCAGAAGGTCGTCGTCGACGAGCTGTTCTCGATGTCGTCCACCGGGCTGTACTGGTACTCCAAGGGTTACAACCCGGCGGCGGTGTACTCCACCGTCGTCGGCGCGCTGGTCGCGATGTTCACCGTCCTCTTCAACGGGGCCATCGACGGCATGGAGATCGCCGGCATGTCGACGGCGTCGAAGTACAGCTGGTTCATCGGCTGCGGTATCGGATTCGTCATGTACTTCTACCTGGCGACACGAACCAAGCTGGCTGTCACCAACTTCGACGTCCCAGCGAAGGCTTAGGATTTCTTCCGTGCTCATCAAGGTCATCAATCCGAACACCACCAGTTCGATGACCGCAACGATCGCTGACTGTGCCCGGGCCGTGGTCGGCCCGGGCACGGTCGTCGATGCGGTCAGCCCCTCGATGGGGCCCGTGTCCATCGAAAGTCATGTCGACGAAGCACTCAGTGTCCCAGGCATTCTCGCCGAGATCGCCCGGGGCGAGGCCGCTGGGGTCGACGGTTACGTCATCGCCTGCTTCGGAGATCCCGGTATCGACGCGGCCCGCGAGCTGGCGGCCGGGCCGGTCGTCGGTATCGCCGAGGCGGCCATGCACGCCGCGAGTTTCCTGGGTCGAGGTTTCAGCGTCGTCACCACACTCGGACGCACCATCGGACGTGCCCAGGATCTGGCGAACCACTACGGCTTCGGACGCCACTGCCTCGGCATTCATGCGTGCGAACTGCCGGTCCTCGATCTCGAGACCGATCCCGACGCCCGCAAGATCGTCACCGAGGCGTGCCGCGTCGCCGTCGAGACGGACGGTAGCGATGCTGTGGTTCTCGGCTGCGCGGGTATGGCCGATCTGTGCCAACAGATTTCGGCCGAGATCGGAGTACCTGTGGTCGACGGTGTGGCCGCGGGCACGTTGTTCGTGCAGTCCCTGGTCTCGCTGGGACTGGGTACCGGAAAGCGCGGCGAGTTCGCTACGCCACCGGCCAAGCTCTACACAGGAATGCTCGAGGGATTCAGTAGGCAGTAGCGCCCGAAATCCACCGGAGTGCAATTTCTCGATCCGATCGCAAGATCGATGCACTCGAACAACTACTTGACCGCGTCCACTTCTACCTCGACGAGCCAGCCCGGAACCGGAAGCGAGGCGACCTCCAACGCGAATCGGGAAGGTCGCGCGGAGTTGCGTTCCAGCGGTGCCGCAGGCTCCGCGCTACCGAGCGGAACGAGTTCTGTCTCATCCGTATCGAGATTCGTATTTGCGAAGAACTGCCGATAAGCACGGTTCCAGCCCGCATAATCGGCGATGTCGGTGCCGGGCGCGTTGTCGAGAAACACGCGCATCGTCACGACGTCCTCGAGTGTGTAGCCCTCTTGTTCGAGGTTGTCGCGGATCTTCTTCAGTGCGTTGATGCCTTGTGCTTCGGTGACTGTGACACCTGGAGGCAACGTGCCACCCGGGAACTCTTCGGTGTCGATGTAGGACTCGGGGGTACCGGTCGCAGCAACGTCGTTCATGGCTGTACCTCCGATACCGCTGGTCTTGTATACAGTTGCATCGCCGGATATCTCGACGCCTTGCGCGATCATCGGGTTGTCCTCGCCGGGTTCGATCACCGACCGTGCGCCCGCGGTGGTTTCGGTTGTGTCGCCCGAGGCCTCGGAATCCGAGGAGCACGCTGCGGTGAACAGAATGGTTCCCGCTGCTGCAGCGGCGATGAGTGAGCGAGTGACGTGTGACAACGTGGTGCCTTTCGACAGGTATGGGATTTCGATCAGGACGTGGTGACGCGCTCGTGCAGCGCGGTGACGACCTGGCGAGCCGATGTGAAGGCACCGTGCTGCCAGGCAATTGCATTGGAGAGGTGATCGCCTGCGAAATAGATTCGTTCGACAGGTGCGAGCAGTTTCTCGTATTCCGGCGTGGCGGCACCGCCGTGCGAACCACCCGACCCCTCCCAATTGGCCCACGCACTCTCCGAATACTTGGTACGACGCCAACTGCCGGAGAAGGAACTCACGATATCGCGGGTGTATTTGTCGCCGTGAATCATGGATCCTTCGGCGATTGCTTTCGCCAACCTTTGCTTGTGAGTGAGGGATTCGAAGGCCTGATGCCTCTTGCCGCTGTTGTAGTACCCGACGACGACACCGCGATCGGAGTTGTAGTGGTCGTACGGGAACATGATTTGCGAAATGTCGAGGTCGGTGTTGCTGGCACCGCCGTAGATGCGCTCGTCGGTCTCCCACCATCGGCGTGAGTACTCGATCCCGAGCTTGCCCGACGAGAACGGCTTGGCCGCTCTGTTCGCCGCCAACACGTCTGCGGGTAGATTCGTATCGAGGCGTCCGATCAGGTTGGGTGGAATCGTGCAGATCAGGTAGTCGGCGTCGATCGATTCCGCTTTTCCGTCTTTCGTGTATTCGACGGCGACGCGCTCGCCGGCGTTCTTCATCGACGTGACCTCGGCTCCGTAGACGATGTTGTCGACGCCGATCGACTCCTCGAAGGCGTAGTAGATTCGGTCCATGCCACCGACAGGTGAGAACATCAACATCGCTTGGTCGTAACCGAACTCGAAGCTGAAGTTGCGGCCTATCCCGCTGCGAATGACGTCGGACATGCTGTGCGGCTTCGTTTCGGCACCGAAGTCGACACCTGCGCCCGGTTCGGACGAATAGCCGCGCCGCGTCGATCCGAGATACCGCCCGTCATCGGACAGGTCACCGAAATCGCTGAGGAACTCGGACAGGGCGTCCTTGTCGTCGCGGCTGAGCACGTCGTCCAGAGCACCCCGGTTTGCGGCTTTCTGAAGCAGTTCCGACATGTATCCGTACGTGTCTGCTTTCGCCGCTCGGTAGCTCACCGACTGCTGATTGAGCGCCGTGTCGCTCTTGTAGTTGACTACGGTGTTGGCATTTTGATTGCCGAATGTCTGGAGCTCGACACCGAGCTCCTTGCAGTAGTCCATCGTGATGTGGCTCTGCGGTATTCGGGTCGCGCCGACGTTGTAGAAGTGGCCGTCGGAGAACGTGCACGTTTGAGTTTCCCCGTTCAGATCCGTCTCCTCGGCACCACCGCGAACAGACCACACACGGCCGCCCGGCCGGTTCCTCGCTTCGAGAATCGTCACGGAGTATCCCGCTTTGCGGAGCTCGTAACTCGCACACAGTCCTGCAGGACCACCGCCGAGCACGACCACCGAAGGACTTCCCTCGACCCTCCCGATCAGGTCGGACCTCGCCGGCGGTCTGAACCGTGTGGGCACCGCCTGAGCGGATGGAGCGAGGCCGATCGTCGACATCGCTCCATAGGCGAGCCCGGCCCCTCCCGTGACTCCGAGACCTCGCATGAACGATCTCCGTGTTACTGGCAATTCATGCTCCCATTCGTGCTGCCCGGTGCCTCGGTGGTCCGGGATCGAAAAGTTTCGAGTGCAATCCTGAACGGCAGGTAATTCGGGAAGATCAACCTCGGGAAACCATCGAGAAAGCGCGAGTGAGAACGGACAGGATTTCGGACGAGGCATTCCCACTCGTACGGTTCCAGCTGATTCATGTTCGCAATGCCCGTGCAACATGCGCCCACTATTTTCGGCAACCATGTCCGCACTCGAGCACGCGATCGCCAGGTCGTTCTCTGCCGGTGAGCCGGCGCAGCCCGCACTGTCACCTCTCCGCGCGCTCGGAAGGCGACAGCTGTCCGGGGTCGAGGTACTCGCCCAGTCGATCGCCACTACTGCACCCGCTGCATCGATGGTGGTGCTGCCCATCGCCATGCTGACGAACGACACAATGCTCGGAGGTGTGTTGACGATCGCTGCCGCGACGATCGTCGTATCGCTCATCGCATTCTGTATTTCGCAGTTCACCCGCAGGCTCGCCGCATCCGGAGGGCTGTACAGCTTCACCTTCCACGGCGCGCGAGCTCGCGCTGCGCTCACCGTCGGTACTGCCATGCTCGTGAAGTACTGCGCCAGTGGAGCGCTGACTCTCTACAGCGGCGGCCAGGCCGTCATGACTGTGCTCGACCAGTTCCACATCGATGCGCGCGGAGGCATTCCTACGATCACCATCTACCTGCTGATCGCCGCATCGATCCTGGCCTGTCTGCTGCGCGGTGTCAGGTTCGCCGCAACGGCGATACTCGTCGTCGAAGTATGTTCACTGGTTTTCATCCTCGTACTGCTGATGATTCCCGATGGTGCGGGCCGCGCAGTCGATGTGGAGACCGCAGAGTCGTCACACGGGCTACTGCTGGTCGCGCTGGCGGCGATGTTCTCACTGGCAGGCTTCGAGAGCGCCACGTTCTTTGCTCCCGAGGCACGTCGCCCGCTCGTCAACGTCACTCGCACTGTGATGCTCACCCCCATCATCTGCGGAACACTGTTCACCTTCGCTGCGTGGGCTGTGTGGTCCGGCCGAGGCAGCACTCTCATCGAGGCGTACCTGCACGGTTCGTCCACCGGCATCGATCCGTCGCTCGTGATCGCGGTGAACGTAGGACTGAGTTGCTCGTGGCTGGCCTCCTCGATGGCCTCCTCCAATGCGGCGTCTCGCTTGGTCTACACGCTGGGGATCGAAAGGGTGATACCCCGAATATTCGGCTCTGTTCACCGACGATTCCGCACTCCGTCCGTGGCGCTGGTCTGTGTTGTCGTCGGCTTCGCTTCGGCCAGTATCCTGTTCTCGGTCGTGTCGGAAGGGCCGCTGATCGACAACGTGAAACTTGCTGCCCGCGCCGCCCTGATCGTCGGATACGTACTCGTCGCGGTCGCCGCCGTATTGTTCCTGCGCCGCATCGGTGAACTCGAGACACCTGTTGTCGTCGCAGCCGCGCTCGCCTCGGGCTGCGGCGTCGGGGTCCTGATGCTGCTGTTGTTCACCGACGGGATCACCGACAACCTCGTTCTGATCTCGGTGTTCTCGGTCATTGCACTGTCCGGAACGATATGGGCCTCGTGGCTGCGTACGCGCTCACCTCTCGGCCTTCGATCCATCGGTGTGTTCGACAGCGCGGAAACCACGGACGTGCTGCCCGGTTCCGCGTCCTACGGTGAGAACTCCCGTGGCGCTGTCGCTTTGGTCAAGCAGCCGCGCAGGGAGCGATGACAGTGGCCGTGCGTACACCGCGGGTCGCCGAGGTCTCGGGTCACGAGCCGCGCGCAGTACAGAAAGCGCTCGCTCTCCTCGAAGCCGTCGCACACATCGGACCAGGGGCGAGCGCCAAGGAGATCGCACAGGCAACAGGGGTTGCGCCCGCAACTGCATACAGGCTGCTCAATCTGTTGGTCGCAGACGGGTACCTCGTACGCATCGACGACCTTTCCGGGTTCGCGCTCGGTCGACGTACGCGCGAACTCGCGGGACCCGATCCCGGTCACGATCCCGATTCCATTCGCCGCGACGTGTTGGACAGTCTGCGATCCCACATTCGATTCGGTGTGTACCTCGCGTCGTACGAAGGCGGCCGCATCAGTCTGGTGGATCGAGATCCGGACCACGATTTGGTCGCAGAGAGCGCCATCTTGATACATCCCCATGCATCGGCCATCGGAAAAATGATGCTGGCACGTCGCTCCGAGACCCTCCCGACCGGGAAACTGCGGGTTTTCACGTCACACACCATCGCCGACAGCAACGCACTGTCCGCGGAGCTGACCCGAGTTCGCACGTCGGACCTCGCCACCGAAACCGACGAGATGAGAATCGGGCGTTCGGCCATTGCGGTTCCACTTCGAGACGAATCGGGCTCGGTCAGTGGATGTCTGGCAGCGATCGGCAAGACCGGACGACTACGGACGGACGACTCCGATCTGATCGATCTGCTCCGAGCGTCAGCGGGGAGGCTGCGCCCATGACAGTCCAATTCAGCGACGAACGGACGCGATCGTGTAGCCGATCGCTCCGCCGGCGACCAGCACGCCGACGAGCAGCAACACAACCTGCAGAGCAGTCGACATCGAGTCCTCGAACCACGCTACGTAGACCACGACACAGGACGCAACGATCGCGATGAGAGCAGACAGTGTCGGGGGGACCTTCGGAGACTTGTCGGTCATGGTGCCAGTACACCATCTCCGAGTCCATCAGGTCTCGCACAACCTCCGATAGGGAACACCGGGTAGGTACTGTGCCCATTCGGTTTCCGTCACCACCGACCCCCCGGATTCGCACAGCTGAGTACGAACCTCGTCGGGGTCGGTCCGCCAGATGCGGACATCGCGAGCCGTGCCACCGCCGAACAGCACTCGTCCGTCCGCGGCGAACACAGCATCGTTGACGCGCATGCCATACGCGGTGAGGGCAGCGTACTGCGATGGCGCGGCACGGTCCGTGACATTCCACAGCCACACCGAGGATCCCCCGTCGCCCGCGGCCAACCGCGTGCCGGACCGATCGAACGAGAGCGAGTAGATCGGGCTGGAGGGTCCGACGATGCGAGATAGGTGTTGCGGGGCAGCCGTATTCGTCATGTCCCACAGTCGAATGGAACGATCCGCACCGCCGGCGGCGAGAGTTCGCCCATCCGGTGAGATGGCCACGGCCTGAACGGAGCCTCCGAATCCGCCGAGTGTGGTCGTGCGGCGCGGGTCGGTCGGGTTACTGATATCCCACAGTTCGACCACGCCCCCGACACTGGCGATGGCCAGTACCGAACCGTCGGGAGACAGCGCCATGCCCGCCGGATAGTTCCCGGCCTGCGGGGTCGACATCTTCATCGGGGCAGCCGGATCCTCGAGCGACCACACCGACGCGTCGTTCGAGTTCTGACCGGACGCGACCAACATCGTCCCCGAGCGATCGAACGCCAGCACCGCGGTCAGGCTGCCGGTCGCCTCCCGGACGAAACCCAGGGCCACCGGATCGTCGAGATCGGTTGTGTCCCAGAGCTGAAATCCCCCAGTTGCGGTGCCGACCGCGGCCAGAGTGCCGTCGGCCGTGAGCGCCACCGCACCCGTCTGCGCCATTCCGTCACCGAGGACCAACGGCTTCGACGGCACCGGATGCTCCACGTCCTCGACATCCCAGAGGGTTGTTGCGGACGCGCGACGACCTGCACCGACCAGTAGCCGGGTGCCCGCTGCACCGACAGGATTCTGGAAGATCGTGTCTCCGGCGTCCGCGAGGGCCGGACCCGGAAGCGGCCAGATTCGGGTTGTGCCATCACCACTGGCGGTCACGATCGACGAGCGATCCGGCGTGAATGCCAGCGAACTCACCTCGATCGGACCGGGAAGCGTGAGCTGCAGCGTCCCCGATGCGGCGTCCCATACCTTGGACGAATTGTCCGAGCTCGCCGCAGCGATCTGGACTCCGTCGCCGCTGAACGCGACATCGTTGACGTAGCTGGTGAATCCCGTCAACGCAGGCAGAGGAGAAAGTCCGCCCGCGTCGACGGCCCACCGCAGAACCTCACGACCGGTGGTACCCGCTGTCAACGTCCTGCTGTCGGGAGAAAATGCCAACTGCAGTGCGGTGTAGGTGGATCCGTCCGAGGGGACGTCGATCAACGGCACGGTGGGGGCTGCCGGAGACGAGGTCAGCTGCCTCGCGTCCCACAATCGCATCGCGCGGCCGGCACCGACCGTCACCAGAAACCGGCCGTCCGGGCTGAATTCCGTGGCCGACGGCGAACCTGGTTGGGCGATTTCACCGACCGTGCGGGGCGTGGCGGGTTCTGCCACGTCGAGAAGAGGCAATCTGTCGTCCTGGGTGCCGACGAGCAGAAATCGTCCGTCCGGCGAGAACGACAGGTTCCCCACACCGACCACATCCGTGCTCGACAACTTCGTCGGTGTCGCCGGGTCGGATACATCCCACAGCTCGACACCGAAGGTTCCACCGACAGCGATGACGCCTCCGCGCGGATCGAACGTCAGCACCCGCGAGTCACGCGTGACTATCTCACCGAGCCGCGCATGGCCGTCGGCGAGCGACCACATCCGTACGTGCCCGTCGGAACCGCCTGTTGCCACCATGACTCCGCGTGGGTCGACCGCGGTCACGGCAGTGCCCTCGACACCGAGCAGCCGCACCGGAGTATGAATCGCCGAGGAATCGAGCAGTGCCGATCGCGCCTCGGACGTTCGGTCCACCTCGTAGGACGCCAGCGCGAAGTAGGCCGCCAGCCCGGGATCCTGCGTTCGTAATTGCTGCGTGACGCCGGCGATCTGACGCGAGACGGCCTCGGCCTCAGCGTGTTCGGCCTCGACCCGCCCGGCGTTCGCGTCCGATCGGGCGACGAACGCCGTCACGGCCAGTGTCACCGACAGTACGGTCAGCATCGCCAGTGCGGTGACGAGCGTTTCCAGGGTGCGTCGTCGACGTCGGTCGTTTCTGTACTGTTGCTCGACTCGATTCGCGCTCGCTTCGAGGTAGAGCTTCTCGGTGGAGTTGAGGTCGCGCCGACGCACCGGTCCGACGGATTCCTGTACCACCAGCAGCCTGGACTCCGGCAACAGCGAGCCCTCGTCGCGGTCGTTGTTCTCCCACAGTTCGGCCGCCTGGGTGAGCCGACGGTGTTCGACCAGCCACTGACGGTCGTCGTCGAGCCACTCACGCAGCCGCTTCCATGCCGTGAGCAACGCCTCGTGCGTCACCTGGACCGTCTCTTCGTCGACGGTCAGCAGTCTGCGCGCGGCGAACCGTTCGATGACGACATCGACGTCGGTGACCACGTCCATGTCGTCGTCTCCGTGGAACAGCTCGACACGATCGACGCGGCGACGAGTGACCACGTCGTCGTCGAGATTGACCAGACGCATGAAGATGCGGCGTGCTTCGCGCTGCTGCTCGAACGTCAAGGCGGAGAACACTTCCTCGGCGCTCTGGCCGACCGCTCCGCCGATTCCGCCGGTTGCGAGATAGTCCGCGACGGTCAGCGTCCTTCCGCTCGAGACCTGCCACGTCGTCAGCAATGCATGCGAGAGCAACGGCAGGGCACCCGAGTCGTGGGCGAACTGCGATCCACGCGGACCCAACTCCCCGACCAGTACCTGTACGAGGGCATCGTCGACGGTGACTCCCGCCTTCGCTGCAGGCGAGACGATGACTTCCCGCAACTGCGATTCGGTGAGGCGGCCGACGACCACAGGGTTGTCGGACAGTCCGGCCAGCAGAGCATCCTCCGACACGGCATTCTGGTAGAAGTCGGCCCGCAGACCGAAGACGAGGACCGACCCGGAGTCGGTCGAGGCGGAGGCCGCACGAAGAAAGTTCTCGCGCTCGCGCGCTGTCGCCAGCGTCCACAACTCCTCGGCCTGATCCAGAACGACGACCGATCCCGACGCGAACGACCCGACTCGCTCGGGAAAGGCACGGATATCGCCCACGCCCGAACAGATTTCCGAACCGGCGACCCTCGATGCCAGGCCGGCGCGCAGCAGCGAGGACTTTCCCGAGCCCGATGCACCGACGACGAAGACGATGCCTCCACCGTTGTCGAGAACACCGCGGACGCGCGTGCTCAGACGGTCGACGACGTCGTCGCGGCCGAAGAACCACTCCGAATCGGCGGTCCCGAACGCCTCCAGCCCCTTGTACGGTGGGCTGCCCTTCGCCGGGTCGACCGTGCGCCTGCCCGAGACGGACCGCACCCTCGACACCGCGTCCCACCACCGCGCCCGCTCGTCCTCGTCGTCGACTCCGCAGGCGACCAGGACCGCGGCGAACATCTCGGCGCTGGCCTTCGTGGGTACGTGGTGACCGGAGAACCAGCCGCTGATCGTGCCGTGCAGGCCACCGGAACGCTCGACGATGTCGCGGACCGTGGCATTCGCCTGGATCCTGATCGCACGCAACGCCGCGGCGAATTCGGTGCGATCCGAGATCGACGAGGGATCCGGGCGATCGGAGGTCATGGGCGAAAACTATAGAGCCGGCAGATCATGCACCGATGCCTCGAACAGCCCACTGAGCAGGACAAACAGCAAATTGCTGCGTTTGAATGACGCATACGTGGAACCCGGAGTCGTCCGTATTGACCTTGTATGGACTTGCGCGCAGAGCTGGATCCGCGACGCCATTGCTTCGACGATGGACGCTGAGGTCGGGGATGGATGGATACACGAGGGGGAGAATTTTCGTGCTCGAGCAGACGTCGGCATCGGCGGTACATCACCCGTTTCGAAGGCCGAGAGAGTCGGCACCCACTGCACTCCCGACACCGACCGACACTCGTCGCCCCAAGCCTGCGTTGAGCGCGCGCGAGATCGAGGTCATGCTGGCCTGGTTCGCCTCCGACTCGAAAACGGTCGCAGCTCGGTCCGTCTACATATCGGTGGGCACGATCAACACACACATCACCCGGGTCCGACAGAAGTATGCGGCAGTGGGCCGCAGCGCGCCGACGAAGGCGGCCCTGTTCGCCCGCGCCCTGCAGGACGGTCACACTCAACTGTCCGATTGGTGACCGCCGATGCGGCTGCCCCTCGCGCGGGATGGCCGGGCGCGAATCACCGGATGGGTTGTGCCGTCCTTGTTCGCATCGGCGTCGGGTATTCCGGAACGGGGAGTCGATCGGCGCGAGCGAAGTCGGTCGGTAGTACGACATCGGATGGTCCGAGCGTGTGCACCGATGCATGCCCGAGACCGAGCACCGCGGAATCCAGTCCGCCGCGGAGGATGTCGAGCACGTTCTCCACTCCTGCTCGACCGTTCGCGGCCAACCCCCATAGGTAGGCCCGACCGATCAGCACTGCCTGCGCACCCAGCGCGAGCGCTTTCGCCACGTCGCTTCCCCGCCGGACGCCACCGTCGAGGGTGATCTCGACCTGCTCTCCCACTGCCTCGGCGATGGACGGCAAAACCCGAATCGACGCCGGGGAACCGTCGAGATTGTTGCCACCGTGGTTGGACACCGAGATCGCGGTGACACCGGCGTCGACGGCCCGTAACGCGTCGTCGACCCGCGAGATGCCCTTGAGCATGAACGGACCGTCCCACTGCTGACGTAGCCAGGCGATGTCCTCCCACGTGGGTAGCGGCGTGGACTTCCACTCGCGATATGCGGCGAAAAACGTCGGCGCGGGCTTTCCGGGCGGAGCGAGGTTGGGTGCCGTCAGATCCGGGAGGGTGCCCGTGCGTGCCCACCGCGCAAGCCATCGCGGATGCGCGAGTGCTTCCGGTGCGAACCGGAGCATCGCCCTCGGATCGAGGCGATCGGGAATCACCGGACTCCCCCAGTCTCGCCCCTCGGAGAACGACCAGTCCATCGTCACGATCAACCCGACGGCACCCGCATTGCGTGCCCGATCGAGCATGTGCAGCAACAACTCCCGTGATCCGACCCAGTGAAGCTGAAAGAACGTCTGCGGGTTCGCTGCGACGACCTCCTCGATGGGTTTGCTCGCGAACAACGACAAACCCATCGCCACACCGCGTGCCGCTGCCGCCCTCGCGACGGCAACCTCGCCGTCGGGGTGCACCGCTTGCACGCCCGTCGGGGAGATCATCACCGGAAACGACAGCGGTTGCCACATCAGCGTCGTCGACAACTCACGTTCGTTCGACAGCCCTGCCACGTGCGGGGCGAACCCGAGTTCGGCGAACGCAGCGGTGTTGTCCGACGCAGTGATTCCGCGTTCCGATCCCGCCACCAACGCCGAGTAGACGGACTTCGGAAGACGCTTCTGCGCGCGCCGCTGGGCCTGCGCAACGGACTCGAACCAACCGGACTCGGTGAGCACGCAGCGCTCTAGACGCCGAGCCTGCGGTCGAACCCGGCCGGCATCACCACATCCGACGGCGAGAGGTCCTGTACCGAGGTGTGCCCGAGCCCGAGGACAGCGGAATCGACTCCGCCGCGCAGGATGTCGAGTACGTTCTCGACGCCCGCCTGACCGTTCGCCGACAGACCCCACAGATATGCCCGCCCGATCAGCACCGCTCGCGCACCCAACGCCAGCGCCTTCACCACGTCGCTGCCGCGCCGAATCCCGCCGTCGAGGGTGATCTCGACCTGATCGCCCACCGCCTCGGCAATCGCGGGCAGCGCCCGGATCGGAGCCGGGGTGCCGTCGAGATTGTTACCTCCGTGGTTGGAGACCGAGATTGCCGTGCACCCGGCGCCGACAGCCCTCTTCGCATCGTCGACGCGCATCACGCCCTTGAGCATGAACGGCCCACCCCACTGCTCACGCAGCCACGCCACGTCCTCCCACGTCGGCAACGGGGTGCCCATCCATTCGCCGTACGCACCGAAGAACGTCGGGGCCGGACCGCCCGTGGGCGGCGTCAGGTTGGGGGTCGTCAGATCGGGGATCTTGCCGGTCTTCGCGAACTCCCACAACCACTTCGGCCGCATGATGCCCTCGGGAGCGAACTGCACCATCGCCTTGAGGTCCATCTTCTCCGGGATCGACGGGCTACCCCAGTCGCGGCCGTTGGAAAACGACCAGTCCAGGGTCATGATCAGCCCGACCGCCCCGGCTGCGCGTGCGCGCTCCATCCGTTGCAGCAGTATCTCGCGCGATCCGACCCAGTACATCTGGAAGAACGTCTGCGGGTTCGCCGCCGCGACCTCCTCGACGGACTTGCTCGCGAACGAGGACAAACCGATCGGAATCCCACGCGCCGCAGCAGCTCTCGCGACAGCGACCTCACCGTCGGGATGCACCGCCTGCACGCCCGTCGGCGAGATCATCACCGGGAACGACAGCGTTTGCCCCATCACCGTCGTCGACAGGTCACGCTTGTCCGATAGCCCGGCCACGTGCGGGGCGAAGCCGAGTTCACCGAACGCCGCCATGTTGTCATCGATCGTCAGTCCGCGCTCCGAGCCTGCCACCAGGGCGGCGTACACGGACTTCGGTAGCCGCTTCTTCGCACGCCGTTGCGCTTCGGCAACGGTCTCGAACCACGCACTCTTCGCCATCAGCTTTCCTGTTCCATTCCTGCGAGCGGGTTCTCGTCACAGATCTTCGCCGGCGGACGCATCATCAACGTGAGCGGCACCGACTTTCGTGGGGTCTTGCGCTGACCGGTCCGGGAATGGTCGACACTGGATTTGGGGATCTCCCCCGCCGCCGCCAACGCCATTTCACCGTTCCCGATGACGCATTCGGGATCCGGGCCGTCCATCGGCAGACCGGTGAAGAATTTCGCCGCCATACATCCGCCACGGCACGCGTCGAAGTGGGCGCACTTGGTGCACGCGCCCGAGGTCTGCGGCGAGCGCAGATCCTGGAACAACTCCGATGTCTGCCATACGGATTGGAACCCGCCCATGCCATCTTTCGCGTCACGGACGATGTTGCCGGCGAGGAAGTTCTCGTGAATGGCGAACGGGCAGGCGTACACGTCGCCGATCGGATCGATCAGGCACACCACGCGCCCGGCACCACAGAGGTTGAGCCCGGGCAGAGCGTCACCGAATGCCGAGAGGTGGAAGAACGAATCCCCGGTCAACACACCCTCACCGTTGGCGACGAGCCAGTTGTACAGCTCGCGCTGCTGACCGGCCGTCGGGTGAAGATCGTCCCATACATCCGCGCCCCGGCCGGATGGCCGCAACCGGGTGATCCGCAGTGTCGCAGCGTATTTGTCGGCGAGAGCTTTGAAGTCGTCGAGCTGACTCACGTTGTGTCGGGTGACGACGACGGAGATCTTCGCGTCCCGAAAGCCGGCCTCCTTCAGGTTCTCCAACGCCCGGCACGCCATGTCGAACGAACCGGGTCCGCGGACCGCATCGTTGACCTCGGCGGTTGCGCCGTCGATGGAGATCTGGACATCGACGTAATCCGACGCGGCCAACCGCGCGGCCACCTTCTTGTCGATCTTGACCCCGTTGGTGGAGAACTTCACACCCACCTGGTGCGCGGTCGCATAATCGACGAGCTCCCAGAAGTCCGAGCGCACCGTCGGCTCCCCACCACCGATATTGACGTAGAAGACCTGCATCTTCTGCAGCTCGTCGATGATCGACTTGCACTGTTCGGTGCTCAGTTCGCGCGGGTCACGGCGACCCGACGAGCTCAGACAGTGCACACACGACAGATTGCAGGCGTAGGTCAGCTCCCAGGTCAAGCAGATCGGCGCGTCGAGTCCGAGTTCGAACTGGTCGACCAATTTGCCTACCGGAGCGGGCCTTTCGAGGGTGGAGGTCATGGGCGGAAGTCCTCTTCTACTAATGGGTCAGGCTCTACGGGCGAGTGATCATGCTCGAGTCGGCCAACGTTGCGAGGGCCTTCACGTATGGGGCCGACTGCTCTTCGGTGATCCCTGCGGCCTCGATCGCCGACCGCATGTCCGGATGATCGGGAAACGAGGTGATGATCGCCACGATCGTGCGGTTCTTCAGAAACGAGAGCTTGCGAGTTCCGAAGTGATAGAGCAGAGCCCCGAAAGACTCCGGACGCAACGCCACCTGTGGATGCAACACCCAACGCGAATCCAGATCCAGCCCGACCGCATCGAGGTCGTCGCGCACTGCAGTGGTCATGATCAGTACACGCCGCACATGCCGTCGATCGACACTTCCTCGACCAACGACTCCTCGACGAGATCGGATTCGACCACGGCCGTACCGACCACAGCGTTCTCGTTCTTCTTCGACATCTGGAACCTCCTGCGAAATATGCTCGGTCACAATCCGATTGGTTGTGTCTCGGATCACCACGCTAGCGGCCGATCACGACTCGGAAGCGGCGTGAGAGCAGAACTGGTCGGCCGTCGCGATCAACCGTCCATATGGGTAGGTATCGTCCCGTCCGGCGTGCGGGGCCAGCATCGTCCGAGCGGCCCGACCTGACAGGGAGTGGCCGATTCGTCGACCGATGTGTGGAACGCTCGACCTCACCGGAGGGGCGGCCACGCCGAGTGGACGTGCGACGAACAGAAATGACATCGATGACCGAACTGGATGCACTCGCACCGAGCCCCGATGGAGTCTGGGCGCACGAGAACGTGGTGGTCCGACACCTGCATGGACTCGAGTTCGACGCGGTCCGAACCGGATCGACCGTGCAGGTCTGTCATGGCCTGACGTCGGCCCAGATCGGTGAGCGCCTCGTTCCGATCGTGACCGCACAGGCACGTCATGTGGGTCTTTCTCAGCGGGAATTCGAGTTGGTGTTGGTCGGGATCGTCCGCACCACCGTCGCCGATCCGGTCGACGCCTGGGCCACCTACTATCGCAATTCGCTGGACGAACTACTATCCGGCACTGCCGATTTCGCTCCCGTCCACGATCACGCAGAAAACCTGATCGTCGGATCGGTGCTCGATATGGGATCGTGTTTCGGCTTCTTTCCGCTCCGACTGGCAATGAAGGGGCACTCGGTGACCGCGACGGACCTCTCCGCCGGCACCATGCGGTTGCTCGCCGTCGTGGCCCCGCATCTCGGGATCACACTCGACACCGTGGTGTGCGACGCTGCGAACGTTCCCGTCGCAGACAGCAGCGTCGACACGGTGACTGCACTGCATCTCCTCGAACACGTCGACGCAGAGACAGGATCTCGCATCGTGAGAGAGGCATTACGCATCGCGCGCACCCGTGTCGTTGTTGCAGTGCCCTTCGAGACCGAGACCACCGCCTGCCACGGACACGTTCGCACGTTCGACGAATCATCGCTGGTGGAACTGGGTCGGTCGACGGGTTCGATGTTCGAGACCTCGGAGCACCACGGCGGGTGGCTCGTGATCGACAAGACCAGGGCACGCCAGTTCACCTGAACAGGTTTCGCATCCGAGGCGTTACCCCAGCACACCTAGAACGGCGGCTCGCCGGTGTCTTCGGCGGTCGGTTCTGTTATCGACTCATGGTTGTCCGGTAGGTCGGGGTAGGCGATGATGCCGGATCTTCTCGGTTGGGTGGGGATGTGTGGTCTGAGGTCGTTTCCGAGGATCGGGACGGCGGTGCTGTTGGCGGGCAGGGTGATTCGGGTGGTCTTCGAGGTCGAGGTCCACAGGATCGCTCCGCCGGGGAGCATGACGGCTTTCCAGTAGCCGGCGGTTTTGACGCAGTGGTGGTAGTCGCACAGGCACTGCAGATTGTTGACCGTGGTCCAGCCTCCGCCGAGGGGGTTGCTGTGGTCGAACGGGTTCACGTGGTCGAGTTGGCAGCGGGCGGCGGGGCGGTGGCAGCCGGGGAAGCGGCAGTGTTTGTCGCGAAGGCGGACGGCTGCGGCGGTGAGGGCATCGGGGCGGTAGATCAGGGCCCGGTCGGTCAGGGGGTCGCGGGGTACCGACTTTCCGAGGGTGGTGTCGGCGGCGATGGCGGCTTCGAGTGCGGCAGCAAGGGATGCGGTGCCGAGATAGAGGCCGCCGGATGTGCGGGTTACCGATATGTGGATCGTGCGGTTGTTGGGCCGGATTGCGAAGGGCAGGTCGAGGGCAGAGCTGTGCCGTGTGCCCCGGCCGACAGGAGTGTGGGTACAGAACAGCGCTGCGGCGGAGGCCAGTGATTGCGTCCGCCGTTGCCCGTCCGCGCCTGCCCCGGTCTCGGAAAGAGCTGGATCGGCCGCTGAACGGGCAGAGGTGTCCCCCGCGGGATCCTCCGTCTGATGATTCTCCGTTTGATCGTGCTTCGAAATCGGTGATGTCGCCGTCCCCGGTTCCGGCGGGATAACTGTTCCTGGCGTGGGGCTTGTTGTCGGTGGTGATACTGGTGTCGGCGGGACCGTCCCGGTTCGCTCGGGTCGCTGTGGAGCAGAGCCTGTTTCGGTTCGGTCCGGTGCAGTGCCCAACTCCGGCGATGGTGCTGGATCGGAGTCACGGTCGGGATCTGCCCTTTGGTCGGAGGCAGATTCTGCAGTTGTCGCCGGCGGTGCTGATGCGGTGGCTGTCACGGTGGTCGGCGAGGGCGAAGGTGAGAGTGAGGGCGAGGTGGTCGTGTTCGTTACCGGCGTGCTGGTCGGAGATGGCGAGGGTGTGGGCGATGCAGCGGTGACGGATCCGTTCGCCGGTTCCACCTCCGGGGCAGTGGTCGCATCGGTGACGACGTCGACGGAAGCACCTGTGGTCAAGCAGGACTCGGTCTCGGACTCGGGTTCCGCCTCGGTCTCGGTCTCGGGTTCCGACTCGGCGTCGATCTCGGGTTCTGGGTTGCTGTCGGTGCGGCGGTGGGTCTCGGTAGCGCGTCTTCCCGACGCAGTGTTCGTCCCTGAGTCCGTGTCCGTGTCAGTGTCCGTGTCCGCTGTCGCTCCCGACCCTGAGTCCTGTTCCCGAGCTCGGGTTTTCGGTGTTCGTTCCCATTCCCCGGTCTCCGGGTTCTGCACAGCCAGCCCGAGTTTCTCGGCGAGGGTGACCGCTTCGGTGAGCAGGATCTGCCACTGACTGCTGCGCGCCAACTCCCGAGCGAGATCAGGATCGATGGAACCGTGCCCGGCCAGATACGCAGGGTTCGCAAGCAACCCGATCAGGGTGGCTATGTCGACGGTGACCATCGTCAACGGCACCCGCCGATCGGGCAACACCGCACCCGCCTTGGGGCAGTCCTCCCGTCGGCACAGGCACGCCAAGCGGGGTTCACCGTGCATCCGGGCCATGAACGCATCACACAAGCGTTCCTTCTTCCCACGCGGATCTTTCGGGCACAAGGTGTCGGCCATCTCCTCGAGCAACTGCCACGCAGCGGCAGCTT
Source organism: Rhodococcus sp. 05-339-2 (assembly GCF_002258965.1). Taxonomy (NCBI): domain Bacteria; kingdom Bacillati; phylum Actinomycetota; class Actinomycetes; order Mycobacteriales; family Nocardiaceae; genus Rhodococcus; species Rhodococcus sp. 05-339-2. The sequence continues at coordinate 90,233 of NZ_NOYW01000020.1, read as the reverse complement.
CCGGAGCGGTCAACTCCGCCCGGATCCGCGCCAGTTCCCCGGCCGGGGTGTAGGTGACGGTCCGGAACCTCTTCGCGAACTCCCGCAGTGCCGCTGCTTCTTCCGGGGCGACCCGGAACAGGATGTCCCAGATCTCCTTCTCGAGCGGACCCGGTGACAACCGGTGGGCCGCCTCGACGACCTCGGCTTCGACGGAGGTGACGATGTCGTCGGAGAGGTTGTCGAGGATCCGGCACACCGTGCGCACCCGCGGCAGGTCGACCTCCCCGCCCTCGAATGCTTTCCGCAGCAGGGGCAATCGCGTGTGCAAGGCGACGCCGACCGAGATATACGATTCGGCGACCGTCGCCGAGCACCCCAACGCTACTGCCATTTCGGTGCGCCCGTACCGGCTGTAATGCTTGTGTTCGGCGTCGAGGGTGATCCAGCTCCGATGAACCTCGTAACAGGCGGTGATCTTGCGGGCCGCCTGCCGATTCTCCGCACGCGCAGCAGCGGTCAACGCCTCCAGTGACACGATCGGTACAGCACCCATCTTTCACCCCCCGGTGAGCAACATTTCAGAACGTGCGTTCGAACTGAAAGAAGACTAACCCGGGCCACCGACAAGAAACGAAAGCGCAGACTCGGCAGCTCGTGCTCACCACCCCGACCAGCACAAATCAGCCGAGCTCGAACTCGGAATGTCGTGATCTGAGCCGCGGTCGTGCGGTGCCGACCACAGTGAGCAGTGCCGATACCCTGGCCTTGTGGAGCCCGACCATAGGAGATGTCTCGACGTCAGAAGGGCGTGCGGTTTCTCCAACACTGCGCCGTAACGGTCGTTGAATCGCCGCGCGATGACCCTGGAAACGTCGACGTGTGGAACATCCTTGCCGACGGGTACCACGTCTGCCGTGCAGAACAAGAAGTCAGCAGCCCGGTGTACCGGGTACGCGAGCCGAATGCGTACATGTCGTAGATCTCTCCGTCTCGAAACCCGCGGCCATATCGTCCAGCGCAGCGTCGAAGACGTGATTCCGCACGTGCCCGACTACCTCACGGTCCGTGACGACCCGACAATCGGTCAGCATCGCAACATTCTTAGAATCATCCGGCCAAACGACCGAGATCCATTGGTCTCGTTGCACTTTCGCCAGTGAGTACGAGCCGGATCAGCGCGCGAGCCCGCTCGTGGTGTCAGGATCGATCGGATCCTGACACCACGAGCGCCATCGGCCTAGGCGGTCTCGGGTACCGACAGTCGATTCTCTGCCGCGGCGAGGGAGTCGAATCCGTCTGCCTTGAGCAGATTGTGGACGTTGCGCCGGCGAACGCCCATGTTTCCGCCGTCGTACACCGGGAAGCAGAGGACGTCTTCCATGATCGCAGCGATCGGGGTCAGGTTCGTGTACGCATCGACGCCGACGAGACGCATGGCGTCGTACACCACCTGCACGGCCGTCTCGGACGCGAATATCTTTGCTTCGTTGGCCAATTCACGGTCGCGTCCACCGGTGCGATCGAAGTGATCGGCAGCCTTCCATGCGAAGTAGCGGACCGCCTCGATCCGAGTCTTGATGTCCACCAACATGTATCCCGCGTTCTGGTACTCGATGACGGGTACCGGACCGGACCGGTGGTCGGTCTTGGCGAACTGCAGAGAGTAGTCGAATGCAGCCCTCATCCTGCCCACGCACGCGGCGGCGATGGACGAGCAGGTCCAGGAGAAGGCGGTGGCGACGATGTCCAACCCGTCGCCCGGCTTACCGATGAGGTTGCCGACCGGCACTCGCACGTCGCGGAATTCGACTCGCGGCGAGTTGGTGGCGCGGTGTCCGATGGTGTCGATCATGTCGGTGATCTCGACCCCCGGCGTCCCCTTCTCCACGACGATGACCGCGAGCGACTCCGACGGCGGGAGCGCAGGATCGGTGCGGCACACCACGCTGATCAGGTCGGCACCCTGACCGTCCCAGCCCGAAGCATTGGTGGTGTAGTGCTTGGCGCCGTTGATGACCCACTCGTCGCCTTCGCGTCGCGCGAAGGTCCGAATTCCGACGGTCGGGTCCTCCGAGTCGTAGTTGGCCCCACCGGTCACCTCGGTGTATGCGATCGCAGCCAGCCGAGGCTCGCCGTCGCAGAACAGCGGGAGCCAGCGGTTCTTCTGTTCCTCGGTGCCGAAATTGATGATCGGATTCAGTCCCAATCCGGTGCCGAGCAACGCTGTCGGAGTGTTGATGTCGACCCGAGCGAGTTCCTCGGCCGCAAGGGCGAACGTCAGGTTGTCGAAGTACGCGCCGCCGTATTGATCGGGAACCAGTCCCTTGACGAATCCGAGCCCGGCCAGCTGCTTGTATACCGGCTGCAATGCGTAGAAGCGATCCTCCGGCCGGGGCAAGGGCGAAATGGCGGCTGCTACTTCGCTCAGGATCTCGTCTGCCACTTGCCGCGCCTGCATGCGCACGGCCATCTGCTCGGGGCTGAGCCTGAAACTCAGGGTCATGTGGGACTCCTCGATGTCTGTCCTGGTGGGGTGAAGAACGGAATCGGGCGACGCTGCCCTGCACACCAGTTTCATCGGGTGAGTCGTCCTGGTCTTGTACCGGACTGCGCCGTGATCGGTACCGTTCTGCACACTCGGACAGAGCGTTTCGCTACCGCTGCACCAGCTGCGGCAGTTCCCTGGTCTTCACCGACGCTCGGTATTCGACCGGACTGCATCCGAAGTGCGATCGAAACGACTTGGCCAGCTGCGCCGAATCCGAGAATCCCCACGCTGCAGCGATCGTTCCGATCGACCGATCGTCGCGCGAATCGGCAAGCTCACGACGACACGCCTCGACTCGATGCTCACGTACCACGGCACCGAAAGTCGTTCCCGCCCTCTCGAACAGTGCATGGAGAGTGCGAACCGATACCCCTACGTGGCGGGCTGCCTCGGTGGCGGGAACTCGGCCGAAGGGAAGCCGGGAGTCGATGAACCGAACCGCGGACACCCGGAGTGCTTCGTCGGTCTGCAACGAGCACGCGGTGTCCCGCTCGGCCGTTGCTCCCAGCACCGCGCGGAGCAGATCGACATGGGCGGCACCGATCATCTGCCGCTCGGTGGGGTGCAGTGAGGAATCGCTCCGCCAGGTCTCGACCATCAGTGAGCCGAGCAAGCGAGCCGAGCCCGACGAGCTCGAAAAGCGCCGAGCAGTGGTCCCCGCCGACGGTGCGACGACGTCTGCCAGCAATGGCCGTGGCAGCCGGAACGACAGGACCCGCCACAGTTCGTCGTTGCCCGGTTCGACGAACTCGAGGCGGTACGGGCGGGTCGAATCGACGACGGCGAATTCGCCTCGGGAGACGGTGCACTGCCGCCCGTCCTGGGTGGTCGTACAGTGCCCATCCAGTTGGAGGTTGACGAAGACGACGTCCTCGTCCGCGCGGGCGACTTCGCGCTTTCCGTGGTCGATTCGCTGGGTGCAGGAGGCGATCTCCGCGGCATTGCCACCTCCGACAGCCGCAGAGCGCACCCACCCGGGCAGTCCGGACCGGGACGAACTGCGTTCGACGTGATCGCGGGATCGCCACGGTGCCAGTGGGGTGAATGCCTGACACAGGACGTCGGCCCAGTAGCTCATCTGATCGGCATGGCCGAGTCCCCGGGTTGTCCAAAATGACGTCATGATGCACTCCGCGATAGATTCGAGTGCACCAACGGTAGGCCCTTGGCGTAAGCCATCCGAGGCGTTTGCGTTACGAAATGCGTGCACTCTCCTCACATCGACGAGTGGTGCGCCGAGAGAATTTCTCGGATCTTCAGATGCACGTGCCTCGCCGCGACGAGGCGAGAGAGTCGAGCATCCACGCGGGGTACTCACCGGACGGCCCGAGGTCGCCGTCGGAGGGCGGGATCACGATCACACAGTTGGCGTCGGCGAGCGCACCGACAGAATGCGATCGGATGATTCTGGCCCCTTCACCGTCGACGATGCCCAGCATGACCCGGGGTACCGGTGAGGCAGAAACGGCCTCCCCCGCTACCCTGACCGTTCTGATCGTTCGCTCGGCTTGCGGGTTTCGTAGTGCCGCAACGATGATCGGCCGGACGAACAGTTCGTACGAGATCAACGCGCTGACAGGGTTTCCGGGCAGACAGACGATCGGAGTTCCCTCGACCTTTCCGCATCCCTGCGGTTTGCCCGGTTTGACTGCAACCGAGACGAATTCGACGTCCTGGTCTGCAAGCGCAAGCCGGATCACCTCCTCGGTGCCCGCGCTGATCCCACCGGTCGTGACGACGAGGTCGGCAACCGCCGCGCATCGGGCCAGTGCCGCCCGACACTCATCGACGTCGTCGGCGACGGCCGGTTCGAGGTGAACGTCGGCACCGCACCGTAGCAGATCCGCGACGATCATCGCCGAGTTCGCGTCGTAACACTCGCCGCGTGCGAGTTCGGTCCCGACCGGCCGAACCTCGGATCCTGTCGACAGCACCGCCACGATCGGAGCCGACTCGATCAGCACATGGGTGCGACCGAGCGCCGCCAGAACACCGACCTGTGCCGGCGTGACCGATGTGCCTGCCCGGACGGCGACGTCGCCGACCTCGAAGTCCGAGGCACGACTGCGGATGTTGCTCTTCGAGCCGACCGAGTGGATCGTCACCTCCTCGATACCGAATGTCTCGACGAACCCGCTGGTTCCCTCGACCGGAATCACCATGTCTGCGCCGTACGGAACTGCGGCACCGGTCATGACCTGTACCGACTCACCCGGATGAAGGTGCAGCGGTGCCGGTTGTCCACCTGCGACACTGCGCGCGGAGACGAGCAGACGTACGGGCAGATGTTCCGGACCGATGACATCGGCAGCGCGAACGGCGAATCCGTCGACCGCCGAATTGTCGAAGGCCGGCAGCGCGTGGTCGGCAACGACATCCTCGGCGAGCGTTGCCCCTACCGCATTGCCGATCGGCACCGAACGCACCGACGCCGATGCTCCCAGTTTTCTTATCGCGCAACGGTGTTGGTCCACCGTTCGGAGATGGACCTGGACGCTGTCCACTGTCGTCGACATCATCCGCCGGAGATCGGAGGCAGGACCGCGATCTCGTCCCTGTCGGAGCACGGCGAATCCTCGTCGCGTGCCAGCGATCGTCCATTCATCCAGATGCGCGACACCGCCAATACCTCCGCGAACGACGCACCGTATCGTTCGACCGCAGTATCGAGCACCTCTCTGACGGTCGATCCCGACATGCTGTTCGACGCCTCCCCAGCAATCTGTCGTGCCGCAGCGAACATCACCAACTCGGCCATACGATCAGCCCCCTTCGATCATCCACCGATGTAGGACATTTCGATCCGATCTCGCACCGGATCCTCGTTCGTTTCCGCTCGAAGTTCCGAGTACCGATCGTCCCGTCGCACCCACAACGCCGTGAGGCGGGATACGAGTTCGTCCTGCGACGCCCCCGAGCGCAGCAACGCGCGCAGGTCCGTTCCGGTCGACGAGAACAGACAGGTGTACACCTTGCCGTCGGCAGACAGCCTCGCGCGCGTGCACGTTCCGCAGAACGGCTCGGACACCGACCCGATCACGCCGATCTCTCCACTGCCGTCGAGGTATCGATATCGAGTCGCCACCTCACCGGCGTACACCGCCTCGACCCGCACCAGCGGGTGGACGCGGCCGATCGTCTCCACGATCGCTTGCACGTCCATGACCTGGGACAATTCCCACCGATTCGTGGCACCGACGTCCATGTACTCGATGAAGCGCACCACGACGCCGGTCCCCTTGAACCGCTCCGCCAGAGTCAGAATCGAATCCTCGTTCACCCCGCGACGCACCACGACATTGACCTTCACCGGAGACATGCCCGCGTCCACCGCCGCGTCGATACCGTCGAGTACCGTCTGCACGGGCACCCGAGTGTCACTCATGCGAGCGAACGTTGCCGGATCCGTCGAATCGAGGCTGACGGTCACCCGCCCCAACCCCGCGTCGACCAACTTCGCAGCATGTGCGCCGAGCAGAGAACCGTTGGTGGTCATCGCCAGATCGATACCGTCGATGGCGCTCAGTCGCTCGACGAGGGAGACAATTCCGGTTCGCAGCAGCGGTTCTCCACCGGTCAGGCGCACCTTGCGAATACCGATGTCGGCAGCAGCTCGGGCGACTCTGTCGATCTCCTCGAACGACAGCAGTTTCGCGGTCTTCAAGAATTCGTGGTCGGGACCGAATTCGGACCGCGGCATGCAATAGACGCACCGGAAGTTGCACCGGTCGGTGACGGAGATACGCAGGTCCCGAAGTGGCCGGCCCCGAACGTCTCTCGCGTCGGCCACGACATCCCTCACGAGGCGGCACCGCAGGTGAGCGGCGACCACTGCGAGGCTGCATGGTGGACGTTCTCGATCTGCACACCGGTCTCCACCCAGGATTGCGCGGCGTCCCGCTGTTCGAGCTTCCACACCGGAACCGATGCCTTGACGATGTCGATGCAGAACTGAGCAGCCAGAAACGCGGCGACGCGATGACCCGCGGACACACAGACCAGGACACTCGCTTCACCCACCGCGACGGATCCGGTCCGGTGCAGCAGGGCGATACGGCCGATGTCGGGCCAACGCTGTTGCGCCGTCTCTGCAATCTCGAACAGGCGTCCGCGCGCGACCGACTCGTAGGACTGATAGTCGATCGACACGACCCCGTCGGTCCGTCGACCTGCGGAGTCCCTCGAATACTCGCGCACAACCCCGGTGAAGGTGACAACGGCCCCGCACTGGGGCATGGTGGCCCAGGCGGTCGCCGCCTCGACCGACAACGCGTCGGAGGTGACTGCGACTCGCACCCCGCTTGCGCAGGATTCACTGTCGTTCCCGTACAGCTGCACGACTGTGTCGACGTCGCCCATGGTGCACCCCTTTCGTCGAATTCGGTTCCAGCTTGGTCCAGAGGGGTGCAGTGCATTTGACCGCCAGCGACCGTTAGTTGACCTGCAGAGACCTCGCCACGCCGTCCGGATCGGACTTTCCGGCAATGTTACGAACAGCGAATCAACCGGAAACATTGCGCGCTAACCTCGAACAAAGCTCCTGCATCGCAGTGACGACACGGTCACCAGGACCGACGACGGTGGGCTTCGACGAAAAGGGGTTCCCATGCTGTCCAGATCCGGATTCTCGATCCCGACTCGGACGACCAGCCGCAGTGACTGGTGCGACATGCTCAGCGAGCATTTCGTCGCACTGGACGTCGCGGACGTGGCCGACAGCCGATTCACCGGGGCCGTCCGGTCGATGTCGCTTGCACACCTTCAGGTTTCGAGTGTCAGATCCACCACGCAGCACATCGCGCGTACCGACTCGTTGATCGATCGGGATCGCATCGAGTACGTCCAGATCGGAATGATCAGACGCGGCTCGGCCATCGTCGTGCAGGACGGCCGCGAATGCACTCTGACGCGGGGCGACTTCGCGATCTACGACACCTCACGCCCGTTCGACTGGATCATCGACGGCCACCCCGACGACGATCAATGGGAACTGGAGGTCTTCACCTGGCCCCGTCACATGCTTCGGCTCGACGCCCGTGAGTCCAGCGACATGACGGCGATGGCATTCGACGGATCCGCCGGATTCAGTGGGCTACTGGGCCGGTTTCTTCACGATCTGAGTTCGACGCGCTCGTCACTGGACATCACCGGAGCGCAGGCGATAGCGGACGAGGTCGGCGATCTCGTCAGCGTGATCGCCCGCAACACCACCACGAACTCGACCGTCGACTCGCCCAGCGCAGCTCTGGTTCGGTCAGCGCAGCGGTACATCGAGGACCACCTCGCAGATACCGAGCTCTCACCCACCTCGGTGGCGTCGGCGATGTTGGTCTCGACGCGACAGTTGCATCGTGTGTTCGCCTCGAGCGGCACGACGGTGGCCCGCACCATCAGAACCAAACGGCTCGAGCGCTGCCGCCGCGAGATCGTCGGCAGCATCACTCTGGACAAGTCGCTCGGGCAGATCAGCCGGAGATGGGGCTTCGCGGACCTCGCCGTCTTCAGCCGCGCCTTTCGTGAGCAGTACGGCATGAGTCCGCGGCAGTACCGCGCCAGCGTCTGTGCCCGGTCGGACGACCCGCGTGCGGTGACGCGCTCGACACGGCCGACCGACCGAGAACAGAGGTACTGACGCGACGAGCGACTCGAGTCAGTGGATCGAGTCGCTCGAATGGCCCGGCACGATCGGTGCCGAACCGTCGACGAGTGGTGCGATGTGGTTGACCGCCGTGGCGGCCTCGGCGAATCCGACCGCGATCAGCTTGACCTTGTCCTGATGTCCGGCAACATCACCCACCGCGAATACTCGCCGACGATTGGTCCGCATCGTCCGGTCGACGGCGATATCGCGCTGGTGCTTGTCCAGACCCCACGTCCCGATGGGACCCAATGCCGCTTTGAAGCCCAGTGCGGCAACGACACTCGACACTGCGAGTCGACGGCGTTCGGTTCCGGCTCCGTCGACGATCGTCACCGATTCGACGGCGTCCGAACCCGCGATCTCCTCGACCTCGTACGGGGTGAGTACATCGACACTCGACCGCTCCAGCAGTCCCAAGCTGTGAGCATGAGCCCGGAACTCGTTGCGGCGGTGCACCAGTACCACCGACTTCGCGATCGGCTCCAAACTCAGAGCCCAGTCCACCGCCGAATCACCGCCCCCGACGATCATCACGTGTTCGCCGGCCAACTCGTTCAGTCTCGGCACGAAGTAGCGAAGCCCACGATCGTGGAACTCCGAACCCGCCGGCAGCGGTCTCGGCGTGAATTTGCCGATCCCCGCTGCCACGAGAACCGCCTTCCCGACGACGGTGACACCCTTGTCCGTCGTGATCCGGACGGCCTCCTCGGATTCTTCGAGCTCGGTCGCGACGTGTCCCATCAGATACGTCGGTTTCGCCTGCTCGGCCTGCTCCACCAAGGCGTCGACCAGATGCTGCGCCTTGATTGCCGGAAAGCCGGCGACGTCGAAGATCTTCTTCTCCGGGTACAGCGCGGCCAGCTGACCACCGGGATGCGGTAGGGCGTCGACGACGGTGACCGTCAGCCCACGAAAGCCCGCGTAGTACGCACCGTAGAGGCCGGCCGGGCCCGCGCCGACGATGATCAGGTCACACTCGAAATCGGTTGCGGCACTCACTTCTTCGCCACTTCGTCGATCGCCGGGTGGTCGTGTCCGACCGGACCGAGATCCTCCGCGCCACCCGACGCATCGGCATCCTCGCAGAACTCCACTGCGATGTCGACGAACCGCTTCTGCTCGTCCGGGATCTTGTGTTCCCAGAAGATCGCGTCGTTGGGGCACGCGGGCATGCATTTGCCGCAGTCGACGCACTCGTCGGGATTGATGTACATCATCCGAGCACCCTCGTAGATGCAGTCGACGGGGCACTCCTCGGTGCATGCCTTGTCCAGCAGGTCGATGCACGGTTCGGTGACGACGTAGGCCATCTCGAAATCCTCGTTCTCGTAGTAGGGAAGGTGTTGTCAGGCGTCGAGCGGTCGCACGTCGACCAGAGTGTCCGAGAACGTCGGGGCATTCCCGAGGTCCGCGAATGCCGTCGGGTTGAGCGAGGCCGGGGTCGAGAGGGAGAGCATGTTCTTGCGCCACGCGCCCATCGCGCACACCGTCACGCCCTCCATGACCGACTTGTCCAGCTTGGCCAGGACGGTGAACTCACCGCGGTCGTTGAACACTCGAACCACATCACCGGAGGCGACACCCCGCCGCTCGGCGTCGGCTGGGTTGATCAGCAGGGTCGGCTCCTTCTGCACCTTGCGATGCATGTCGAGATTTCCGAAGCTCGAATTCAGGTAGGCGTGCGACTTGGGCGTCAGCAGGTTGAGCGGATACTTCTGCGCCAGTTCGGGGTTGGTGCGAGACGATTCGCGCGGCGCAATGTAGTGCGGAAGCGGATCCACCGGTTGGCCCGGCTGGTGATCGTTCGATCCCTGCCGGAAGAGGGGCAGAACGAAGTTGCCGCCCGCCGCTGCCGAGGACAGGAACTCGGTCTTGCCGGACGGCGTCCGGAAATTGCCCTCGGCGTGGGGTGCGTACTCGTCGGGACCGGGAAGGTTGAGCCGCTGCCACCCGAGCTGTTTGAGCGAGTCGATCGAGATGCCCTCCATGGCAGGCGCATTCCAGTCGTACGACAGGGCTATGAGTTCCTCGTCGGTTCGGGAGAACACCGGCTCGGTGAAGCCCATGGCCTTGGCCAGTCGCCGGAAGAGCTCGGTGTTGGGGACCGCTTCTCCCATCGGCTCGATCGACCGATTGTTGTAGGTGACGAACAGGTGCCCCCACGAGAAGTTGATGTCGTCCTGCTCGAGCTGTGTGGTCGCCGGCAGGATGATGTCCGCGTAATCGGCTGTGTCGGTGATGAAATGGTCACTGACGACGGTGAACAGATCCTCGCGGCTGAGCCCGTCGATCATTCGTTTCTGATCGGGGCACACCACCACCGGATTCGAGTTGTAGACCATCAGGGCCTTGAGGGGCGTGTCCAGATTCAGCCCGCCGGTCAGCGCTTCGCCGAGTTGATACAGGTTGATCACCCGCGTGCCTGGCGTCTGCAGATCCGTCTGCAGGAACTCGGGCCAGTTCACCGGGAAAGCCCACAGGGGTAGCTGCAGGATCCCTCCTCCTGGCTTGCGCCAGGCACCCACCAACGACGGCAGGCAGGAAATGGCTCGGACGCTCTGCCCGCCACCGGCGCTCCGTTCGATCGCGACACCGATGCGAATCACGGCCGGCTGGCTCTGCGCGTATTCCCGCGCCAGGGTGTAGATGTCCTCGACGGGGATGCCCGTCTCCTCCGATGCCCACTGCGGGGTGTACTGCTTCACCCGCTCGGCCAGCTCGTCGAAACCGATGGTGTGACGCTCGATGTAGTCCGCGTCCGTCAACCCCTCGTCGATGATGACGTGCATCATCGCCAGCGCGAGCGCGCCGTCGGTGCCCGGCCGGATCGGGATGTACCAACTCGCAGCCTTAGCGGTCCTCGTTTTGACCGGGTCGATCACGACGACCTTGGCCCCGCGCTTCTTGGCCTCGGCCACATACGGCCACAGGTGCAGGTTGGTGCTCATGATGTTCGACGCCCAGATCAGAATGAACTTCGAATGGACGAAGCTTTCCGGGTCGACTCCCGCCGTATCGCCGACCGTCATCGCGTACGCAGTGCACGACCCTGCATCGCAGTAGGTGCGCTCGGCAACCGTTGCCCCGAGACGGTTGAAGAATGCGTCACCGACGTTGAGCCCCTGCGTGATCCCCTGGGTGCCGAGGTAGTTGCACGGCATGATCGCTTCCGGGCCGAATTCCTCGGCGATGGCGGTGAACTTCTCCGCGATGGTCGCAACGGCCTCGTCCCACGAGATTCGCTCGAAGCGACCGGAGCCTTTGGGTCCGGATCGCTTGAGCGGGTACAGGACTCGATCGGGGCTGTAGACCTTGTCCAGGTAGTTGTCCACCTTCACGCACAATCCACCGTTGGTGTACGGGTTGGTCTTGCTACCGCTGACGCTGGTCGCCACACCGTCCGCGACGGTGACCACCATCGAGCACGAATCCGGACAGTCCTGGCCGCAGGCTCCGAGAACGGTCAGCTCCGCGGGGCGGTCTGCGGGAGCGTCGTCTTGGCGTGTGCCTTCTTGAACAGTCGTCATGGGGTGCTCCTCGGCATGGATATCACTGGTATGTGTTATCCGAAGCCTGCACCGCCCAGACGCTCTCGACAGGACACCGAGCGCCGTCTACTTTGCACTCTGCGCCCGAAGGCTCTGCAGTCAGATCAAGCCTTGCTTACTCGCCGCGTACACGGCCTCGGCTCGTCTGGATACCGCGAGCTTGCGCATGATGTTGCTGACGTGGAATTTCACCGTCGTCGCCGAGATGAACAGGCGCGCTCCGATCATGTTGTTGGACAGGCCCGTCGCGAGCAGCCTGAGGACCTCGAGTTCACGCTCGGTCAAGCGCTCGATGCTGCTCGGTGTGCCGTTGAGAGAGCGAACGACAGCCGAGGCGCTCCGCGAGTCGAAGGCACTCTCGCCGCGCGAGACGGCGCGGATCGCGCGTACCAACTCGGTGGTGTCGACGTCCTTGACCACGTATCCCCGCGCACCCGCATGCACGGCCTCCACCACGAGCCGGTCGTCGAGGAAGGTCGTGAGCACCAACAGTCCGATTCCGTTGTGCGCCTTCGCCAACTGCGCACACAAGGCAAGACCCTCGTAATCCGAACTGGCCGACAGCTTGAGATCCATCAGCACGATGTCGGGCTCCACCCGCGCGACGACGGCCAGTCCCTCCTCCCGCGTCGACGCCTCCCCCACGATCGTCAGATCCGCCTCGCGTTCGAGCACCGACCGTAGCCCTTCGCGCAGGATCGCGTGATCGTCGACCAGCACGATGCGCACCGTGGGTGCAGCCACATGCCCTTGGCCGTCGCGGATCGTCGGTACGCTCACAGGGTGTCGCCCTTCTCCGATGTAATACCGAGGGGATCGCTCCCGAGGGGGATTCGCACGGTCACTCGCACTCCTCCGGTACGGGCACGCCTGATCTCGAAGACGCCACCGTGCTCGCGGGTCCGGGCCGCCATGTTCGCCAACCCTCGATGCCTGCCGTCGACGTCGGTGGACTCGGACAGATGCAGCATCATCCGCAGATGGGCCGGATCGCCGTCCCCGTCGTCGGCGATCGACAACTGCACCTGATCGGGCGAGTAGGTCAGTCTCAGAATTGCCCGCGACGCATGGGCGTGCACCGCGGTGTTGAACAGTGCCTCACCGGCGATGCGCAGCAGAGCGTGCTCGCATTCGCTGCTCAGCTCGACCGGAGTTCCCTCCACTCGCAACGACACCTGCAACTCGTCGGGCATGTGTACCACCGACAGTTGCTCGAGCATCTCGGGCAGGGACGTTCGATCGGCATCCTGCGGATGGTTGAGCGCATAGATCGCAGACCGCAACTGTTCGACGGCTCGACGCGTCAACTCCTTGGCCAGATCGAGCCGTTCACCGCGCTCCTCGGCCGGAATGTCGCTGCGGCACACCTCGATCTGCATACCCGCCGACAACACCGCCTGCGTCACGCTGTCGTGCAGTTCGCGGGCGATGCGATGGCGTTCGTCGTCGAGCACCTGATGTCGATGCGCTGCGCCCAGCTGCCGCTGAGTCACCTCGAGTTCGGCGTTGCGGGCCGCCAGATCCGCTGCTGTGCGGTGGGCCTGCGCGTACGCATTCTCGGTGCGTTCGAGCAACTGTCGACGACTCTGGAACAGAGCCGAATTCTGCAGTGCCACAGCCGTTTGACTCGCCAGAATGCTCAACACAGCCGCGTCGGTCGCGTCGAGCACCCGGTGGTCGCCGGTCCACGCCGCGAACGCGCCGACGACGCCACCGTCGAACGCGATCGGCACGAATGCGTGATGGGCCGAGATGACCGGGCTCTGCCCGTCACCGCACGTATCCGTTCGAATCGACTCAAGGCAGTCGATGACGTCGTCCGGCAGCGGCGGACCCTCGACGTTGTCGACCAGGAACGGCGTCGCGTCCGGTCCGAGCACCAGCCGCCGGGGACCGGCATCGGGGAGCGCACCGTCGGCGAGCGCGAACACGACCCACTGCGCGCTCAGATGGGCACGAGCGGCTTCCGCGACCGCGCACACCAGCGTCTCGGGGCCGTCGACCGTCCGCACCAGAGCCCGCGAAATCAGCTCCAGCGCATAGACGACGCGTTCGAGCCGTTCGGCCGCGCCGCGATACTGGGGATAGAACGTGTTCTTGCCCGAGCGCAGTCCCGTCAGCAGCGACAGATCGGGGCCCGACGTCACATCGGGTCCCGACGTCACAGCGCACTCCGGAACAGCTCGACCATCTCGAGGTGCGTCGCCGAGCGCGGATTGGTGGACATGCAGGCATCGTGCAGAGCGTTGGTGGCCAACACATCGAGATCCAACTCACTGACTCCGATCTGTGCGAGGCCGGACGGGACACCGACCTGTCGCGCGAGGCGGTCGACGCGGTCTGCCACGGCCATCGCGGCCTCCTCCGGCCGGGCTCTGCCCTCGGGAAGTCCGAGGCTCGTCGCGATGGCCACGTACGGCAGCGGATCCTCGGCTGCATTGAAGCGGATGACATGAGGCAGCAGTACGCCGTTGATCACTCCGTGCGGCAGGTCGAGCAGTCCACCCACCTGATGGCTCATCGCGTGCGTTGCACCGAGGATCGCGTTGGTGAAAGCCAGGCCGGCTTCGAGGCTCGCCTGGGCCATCGATCCGCGTGCAACCATGTCGGCGGGTTCGTCGATGGTGCGTGCCAGCTGCGACATCACCATGGTGATGGCCCGTAGCGCATGGTGATCGGTGAGTTGGTTGTGTCCGAGCGAGACGAAGGCCTCGATACCGTGAGTCAGGGCATCCAAACCCGTTGCTGCGTTGAGCCATTCGGGCATCGTGGTGAGCAGCCGCGGGTCGATCACGGTGATATCGGGGACCAGAGCTCTGCCGAGAATGGTGATCTTCGTCGAGCGCGCCGTATCGGTGACGATGCAGAACTGGGACACGTCGGCACCCGTACCGGACGTCGTCGGCACCATGACCAAGGGTGGAATCGGGCGCGTGGCCTGATCGACACCTTCGTAGTCGAGGATTCTGCCGCCGTTACCGGCCAGGATCGCAATGCCTTTGGCCGCATCCATCACCGATCCCCCGCCGATGGCCACCAGCACATCGCAGACCGACTCGGTGTAGACCGCATACCCGGCTTCGATCTCGACATCCTTGGGATTGGGCGTCAGCTCGCTCCACACCTGGGGAAACAGGCCCTGTGCAGTGAGCAGATCGATCAGCTGACCCGCCCACCCGCTGTCGAAAAGACCGGCATCGGTGACCACGAGCGGACGCACTCCGCCCAGCCGAAGCGTCGCGTGCGCCACTTCACCCAACGAATCCTGACCGAACACGATCTCCGGGGCATGGAACTTGAGCACGCGCGGTGCCTCCGGGCGGCTGCGTCGATCATCGAGGTCGTGCAGCGCCTTGCCTACGTTCGCAGTAGCTGCCTGGTCCACCGTTCACACCCTCGCTGTCCATCGGCCCGAGACATCCGGGCATGTGATTCAGGTTACAACCCTACGAGGGGGGCCCGTCGAATCCCACCAGCACCGGACCAGGTTCCCACCTACCCGATCGGGTAGGTACCCGAACCCCGACGGTCAGGGTCGGACGCTGCTCAGGACAGCGCGTGCCCCAGTTCGGCCGCCTGCGCCGTCAGCTGGTCCCCGTCCCTTGCCACCACGACCCGGTCGCAGACCTGCTCGTAGTCCTCCATCGAACACGCAGCCTGAGCCCAGTAGCGGCGCGCCTCGGGGGTGATCCACGCGACGCGGTGCACCTTGGACCGAATCCTTTCCAGCGCATCGAGTCCCGACGGGCGGCCGTTGCACCGGCCGTCGCCGACGATGATCACCGCGGTGCGCTTGTTCAGCACGTCGGCATGCGAGTCCAACAGAGCGGCGAACATGCTGCCGTAGTCGCTACTGGCTTCGAGGTCCAGACGCGCATCCGCGAGCACCGCCGCCAGCGCGCCGTCCCCCGTACTGGCGAGCAAGGTGGTCGTCACGTCCACCGGAGCATCGACGAACCCCATCACCGTGCATCGGTGCGCGCGCGCATGCATGGCCTGTGCCAGTCGCAGGGTGAACGCTGTGATCGGCCGAACCGACAGCGAAACGTCGGCGAGCACGAGGAGTCGGACCTTGTCCGGTACCGGTGTCTTCGTCACCAAGCGAAACGGAATTCCGTCGGTTCGCAGACTCGACCGGACGGTGCGCCTCATGTCCAGTGGCCCGCGCGAGTGCTCGCGCGGCCGAGGGCGCGGGGTGCCGCGCATGTGCCGCAGTAGTTCGTGACTCGCGCGCTCGATCTCGGCGTGCCTGCCGATCACCTGCGCCGCACCGTCGATCGGTATCGGTGAGGGCATGGTTCCGGTCAGCTCACCCAATGCCGCGACGAAAGCCTCGACGGCATCGGTGATCCGATCCAGCATCGCGGCACTCAGTGGACCCGAATCACCGCCGTCGCCGTAGACGCTCCGCGGATCGTAGGCGTCGAACCACGCCAGCACGCTCGCCGGATCTTCCCAATTCAGCTGTCCCGCAACCGCTCCGCTGGTACTCGACGCCAACTCCCCTGCCGCCGTCGATCCGGACCGCTCCAGGTCGACGGTGTAGGTGACCCCGCGACGGCCCATGTCGCCGTCGGTGTCGATCGACAGATCATGATCCTCGGACGAGAGGCTGATGTCGTCGTCGTCCTTGTGCGGGTTGAAGCCCTTGTCGGCTTCGGGCGCGTCGAGCAGATCCCCGATCTCCACGGCCCGTTCGTTGTACTCGGCGTACTTGGCGGCCTCCTGGTCCGCTCCCACCTCGAGGTCCGTCGGAAGTCCGCCGGCGACCTGCGCACCCAACGGCGATCGATGCTCGTCCACGGCACTGTCGATGGCGGCCTCGAACATCGACTCGAACGCGAGATCGAAGCCGTGCTGTTCGTGGTCGTACTTGGCGCACGTCGCGCGCAGGGCCGCACGCAGAATCGTGAGGTCCCGGCCCCCGAGGAGACCGAGGACGCGTCGTACCTCGATCACCTCGGCCGGCGACGCCGCTACTCCGAAGCGCCGCAGCGTCCGCCCGAAGACAGCGGCCAGCACGTCGAGCACCACCGATGCCGAGAACGATTCGTGCCCGGTCATCGTCGTATTCCGATGCCGCCCTTGTCGCGTCCACCGTGTCCGCGAAAGGCCGTCGCGGTCGTGTTGACGATCGTTCCCAGTGACGTTGCGGCAGAGGTTGTTTCGGCGACCGGCCCGGCCAAGGCGATCTTCATGTCCGAGGAGTACTTGACCAGCGCGGCGAGCAGATACTTGCGGGTGTCCTCGGAGTGTCCGAGAACCGACGCGATACGAGCCGCGTCGATCACTTCCGAGATCGACGGGCTCTTGCGCAGCGGTAGTTCGCGCAGTTCGGTTGCCAAATCGACGATCTCGGCCACGATGTGCGCGGGCACCTCGGGCGCACGAGCGGTGACGATCTCGCGCTCCCGCGCAGCCGTCGGGTAATCGAGATGGAAGTGCAGGCAGCGTCGCTTGAGCGCCGAGGACAGCTCACGAGTGTCGTTGGAGGTCAATATCACCCACGGATCGCTGCGCGCCGTGAAGGTGCCGACCTCGGGGATAGTGACCTGCTTCTCGGCGAGCACTTCGAGCAACAGTGCCTCCATCGACTCCTCGGTGCGATCGACCTCGTCGACCAGCAGCACCACCGGCTCCTCGGACAGCACCGATTCGAGCAATGGGCGTACGGCGAGGAAGGGCTCGGAGTACAGGCCGAAGTCCTTGGCGGCGAGCAACTTCGAGGCATCGTCGATATCGGTGACGTGCTGGGTGAGCGCGCCGATGTGTTCGCGCAGCATCTGCACGTGCAGCAGTTGCTTGGCGTAGTCCCACTCGTAGAGGGCTCGGTTGTCGTCGAGGCCCTCGTAGCACTGCAACCGAACCAGCTTCCGTCCGCTCGCCGCAGCGAGAGACTTGGCCAACTCGGTCTTGCCCACGCCCGCAGGGCCTTCGAGCAACAGTGGGCGATCGAGTTCTGTCGCCAGATGTACCACGGTGGCGAGGTCGTCGTCGGCGATGTAGTCCTGCTCACCGAGCGCGCGTTGCAGATCGGCGGCGTCGGTGAATCGAACGGTGCCGGTGTCGTCGCTACGCACTGTCGACAGCGAGGTCATGTGTTTCCCTTCGTGGTGCGGCGGAGCCGCAGTGGTGCGGTCATGCGCCGCCCTGGGCACATAACCGCACCACTGCGCAGCATCAGTACGACTCGTTGATCGCGTGCGAGACGACGGGGATCATCGATTCCACGGTCACCTCACGGGGGTTGCCCGGTGTGCACCAGTCCTCCTGGATGTGCTCGGAGATCTTCAGCACCGACTTCTCGTCGCCCTTGATCACGTCGCCCTTGCCCGCGTACTTGCCGGTGTTCATCCGGTTCTTGTCGTACGTCGCCGAACGGATGGAGCCGAAGTTGTCGGGAATTCCGACGTCCTTGGCGAGCCTGATGGCGGCTTCGACGGCAGCATCGGCCGCCTGCACGGTGGTCATGTTCTTGGTATCGACGCCCATGGCCACGGCGATCTCGGCGTAACGCTCGTAGCGTGAGGGCAGGTTGTACTCCCACACGCGCGGCAGCGCGATGGCGTTGTTGAGGCCGTGAGCGCTGTCGTAGAACGCGCTTATCGCGTGCGAGATCGAGTGGATGACACCGAGTCCGCCGGAGTTGAACGCCTGCGTGGCGATGTACTGGGCGTTCATCATGCCCTCGCGAGCCTTCAGGTTGCCCGGGTCGTACACCGCTTCACGAAGGTGCTTGGACACCAGGCCGATCGAGTAGATGGCGTTGCCGAGCGACGGCGCGAAATCGAGACGCGAGACGTACGGCTCGGCACCGTGGGCGAGAACGTCGAAGCCGCAGAACGCGGTCCACTGCTGCGGGCAGGTGTAGTAGAGCAGCGGATCGTCCAGTGCCAGAGTCGGTGTCGACGCTTCGTCGAAAGCCAGCCACTTGTGCGGCTTCTCCATGTCCGAGGTGTCGGTGATGACGTAGGCCCAGGACGTCTCCGAACCCGTTCCTGCAGTGGTCGATACGGCGATGTGGGGTGGATTCTGCTTGTTGGTGGACTTGGAGAATCCCTCGAACTCGTTGATGTTGCGTCCGTCGTGCGCGACGACGACGCGAATGCCCTTGGCCGCGTCGTGGCTCGAACCACCACCGACGGAGATGACGCTGTCGCACTTCTCCTTCTGGTACAGCGCGGCACCGTCCATGACGTTGTAGTCCTTGGGATTGGACTCGACCTTGTCGTAGAGGACCACCTCGACGCCCTGGTACTCGATCTTGCCGATCAGTTCCTCGATGATTCCGGAACCGCGCAGACCGGTCGTGACGAGCAGCGAGCGCTTGAACCCGAGTTCCTTGGCCTCGACACCGATCATGTCGTGGGCACCGACTCCCAGCTTGGCGCGCGGCAGCGGATGAAACTCCTTGATGGGGAATTCCCAGATCTGATTGAGCTCGATAACCATCGGTGTCTCCTCGGTGAGTGTGAGTGACAAGACGCCTTCTGCTGTGATCGGCGTCTCACTGATGACCACACTCCACCGCCGCACACCGCGTTGGGAACACCTCGAGGCGGGAACCCTGCCAACGACCCGACCGAACTACCCGATCGGGTAGGAGTACTCGCTCACCCTCGGCAGAGGAAGAACCACAGACTCTGGCGCACTACCGATCTCGGCGCTGCGCCAGCGAGAATCCGAGAACCGAGAACAACGCCATCGCGATGACGAACGCGCCGTACACCTCCACCGTCGTGCTCAACCCCAGCCGATGCACCGACAGACCGGCGACCACGGCGGGCACGCTGAAGGCGAGGTAGCTGATGACGAACGTCGTGGCGAACACCCCGCCTCGCTCCGCTGCGGGAACCAGGGCACCGAGCGTGCGCATTGCGCCGAGAAAAGTTGCTCCCCAACCCGACCCGGCGATGACAGCCCCGACGAAGTACAGCCCGATCGAGCCGATCTCGACCGATACCAAGGTCAGCGCCACACCGATCGCGAGCACGGAAGCGCCGATCATCATCACCCTGCGAGGAAATCCGTTGCGCACCACGGCAGCTGCTATCGAACCGGAGCCGAACAGTGCGAAGATCTCCAATCCGCCCACGATGTGGTTGTCGACACCGAAGACAGTGCCGATGATGGACGGACCGAGCGAGAGGTGGAAACCACCGAGAGACCACGTGGCGAACAGGGCGGGAGCGATGAGAAGGAACGGTGCCCGCACCGACTTCGGGATCGACATTCTCGGCAGCAGGGTCGACGCGAGGTGGCGTCGGGAATCGAAGCCGCGCAACGCCGATGTCTCGGGGACGAACAGCAGCGCCACCGCGAGGACGAGCGCCGCGCCGATCAACAGAACGAACACGAGGATCTCCGGTGCCGGAGCCAACTGCACCAGCAACCCGGCACCGAGCGCCCCTGCCGCCAGTCCGAACGAAGGTGCCACGCTGTTGAGCAGCGGCCCGGTGGACACGTCGGGCTGAAGATCGATGATGGCCGCACTCATCGCACCCGTGGCCGCGCCTGCAGCAATCCCCTGCACCACGCGAGCGGCGATGAGGAGCGGCACGCTGTCGGAGACGATGAACAGCACCAGGCTCACCACGAGCATCAGCAGCGACGCAATCAGAATCGGCTTACGACCGATGTGGTCCGACAGGCTGCCGACGGTGAGCAGCGTCGCCAGGAGCGCCACCGCGTAGACGGCGAAGATGAGCGTGAGTGTGATCGCGCTGAATCCCCACGACTGCTGGTACACCGGATACAGCGGAGACGGTGCTGCCGACGACGCCATCAGCACGATGAAGGCAACGCCCACCACCCAGAAGGCGTATCGATGCGGCATCCTCGCCGCAGTCCTTCCGGCGCTACCGCGCACTTCGACGCCGACCATGTGTTTCCCTTCACCGCAGTGACCGTTAGCTCAGTGAAAGACAACGCTCGAGAGCGTCCTGCATTCCCCGACGGGTCAGTGCTGCTCTGCTCGCAGGTCGTCGAGTAGCAGCTTTCCTTCGGGATACCGCTGCGCGCTCGCAGGCAACCCGCCCTCGATTCCGCTGAGCCACACCGAGACGCGGCCGGTACCCGAACCGCTCGAGCCGACCTCGTCGACGCGTCGGACGGTCTGATTGGCCACGGCCTCGGCGCTGTCGAACATCGTCACCTCGGTGGGCAGCTGCGCAACGATCTCGCCCCGCACCAGCGGGTAGTGCGTGCACCCCAGCACGACCGACTGGACGTCGTCGGGAGTGGCAGCCACGGCGGCGGCGATCGCAGCGCTGATCCCCCGCTCGTCTCCGCGGTCGATCGAATCCGCCAGACCGTGGCAGGCCACGCTCGTCACCGTCCGATGCGAGGCGAACTCCTCGATCAACCGCGCTTGATAGGCACTGGCCGTCGTTGCTGCCGTTGCCCAGATCGCAATCCGATCACTCTGCGCCGCAGCGGGTTTGATCGCCGGGACGGTACCCACCACCGGGATCGTGGCACCGAGCGCGGCCCGAACGTGGCTCAGCGCCGTCACGCTGGCGGTGTTGCACGGAAGCACGACCACCTCGGCACCGAGATCGACGGCGTGCTCGGCGGTGGCGACCACCCGGTCGATCACCCACCGATCCGGTTTGGGTCCCCAGGGAGCGTTGTCGGGATCCATCATCAGCACCAGATCGAGCTCGGGACGCACCTGGCGAAGCCGCGCAGCCGTAGGGAGCATCCCCAGGCCCGAGTCGATCAGTGCGACGATCATGCCAATGCTTGCTCGACGTCGCCGACCAGGTCGGCGCCGTCCTCGATACCGACCGACAGCCGCACGAGATCGTCGGGTACCTCGAGCAACGAACCGGCCGTCGAAGCGTGGGTCATCGCGCCGGGATGTTCGATCAGCGACTCGACGCCGCCCAAGGACTCCGCCAGGGTGAAGATCTCGGTCTTCGCGCAGAAGTCGAGTGCAGCCTGCTTGCCGCCGGCCAGCCGCACCGACACCATGCCGCCGAACCGTCGCATCTGCTTCGCCGCGACCGCATGAGACGGGTGCGATTCGAGTCCGGGATAGATGACCTGCGAAATGGCCGGATGCCCCTCGAGGAATTCCACGATCTTCTCGGCGTTGTCGCTGTGTCGCTCCATCCGCAGCGCGAGAGTCTTGATGCCGCGCAAGGTCAGGAACGCGTCGAACGGTCCCGGAACACCGCCCGCGCCGTTCTGCAGGAACGCGAACGCCGTATCGAGCTCTTCACTGTCGGTCACCAGTGCGCCGCCGACGACATCGGAGTGTCCGCCGATGTACTTGGTGGTCGAGTGCAGCACCACGTCGGCACCGAGGCTCAGGGGCTGCTGCAGGTACGGGGACGCGAACGTGTTGTCGACGACCAGCTTGGCCCCGCCCTCGTGCGCGACGCCCGAGAGCGCCTCGATGTCACCGACGTTGAGCAACGGGTTGGTGGGCGTCTCGACCCAGACCAGCTTGGTGTTCGGGCGCATCGCCGCGCGGACCTCGTCGACATCCGACACCGCAGCCACCGAGTACTCGATGCCCCACTGGGTGAAGACCTTGTCGATCAATCGGTACGTGCCGCCGTAGGCGTCGTTGGGGATGACGAGGTGGTCACCGGGGCGAAGAGCCGAGCGGAGCAGGCAGTCCGTCGCCGCCATGCCCGAGGAGAACGCGCGCCCGTAGGTGCCGGACTCGATGGCCGCCAGGTTGGCTTCGAGCGGCCGACGCGTCGGGTTGCCGGTGCGCGCGTACTCGAAACCGCTGCGCATACCGCCGACGCCGTCCTGAGCGAAGGTGGAGCTGGCGTAGATCGGCACGTTCACCGCGCCGGTCAGCGGATCCGGCTCGTAGCCTGCGTGCACCGCCTTCGTGGAAAAGCCCTGCCAGGAGGTGTTGTCTGCCTTGCTGCGCTGCTCACTCATGCCCTCCACCCTAATCGGCCTGCGTCGCCCGGCGGGGTCGTGGGTAACCTGCGAAGACAACCCCCAGCGGAAAGAGGCACCGTGGCCAACTCCCAGAGCGTCGACGAACTGTTCGCGATCGATTCACTCCTCGACGACGAAGAGCGTCAGATCCGAGACACCGTCCGCAAGTTCGGCAACGAGCGCATCCGTCCACACATCGCCGACTGGTTCGACGACGGCACTGTGCCGGCCCGTGAACTGGCCAAGGAACTGGGCTCGCTCGGGTTGCTGGGCATGCATCTCGAGGGCTACGGCTGCGCCGGAACCTCCGCGACGGCGTACGGCCTGGCCTGCCTCGAGCTCGAGGCGATCGACTCCGGCATTCGATCGCTGGTCTCGGTGCAGGGCTCACTCGCGATGTTCGCCATCTGGAAGTACGGCTCCGAGGAGCAGAAGCAGCAATGGCTACCGGGCATGGCAGAGGGATCGCTGATCGGTTGCTTCGGGCTCACCGAGGCCGACTTCGGATCGAACCCAGGAGGCATGCTCACCCGCGCCAAGCGCGACGGTGACGACTGGATCCTCAACGGCAGCAAGATGTGGATCACCAACGGGCCGGTCGCCGACGTCGCCGTCGTATGGGCCCAGACCGACGACAAGGTCAGGGGTTTCGTCGTCCCCACGGACACCCCCGGATTCACCGCCAACACGGTCAAGAAGAAGCTCTCGCTCCGCGCGTCGATAACCGGCGAGTTGGTGTTCGACGACGTCCGGCTTCCTGCCGACGCGATGCTGCCCGAAGCCCGCGGCCTGAGCGGCCCGTTGAGTTGCCTGAACGAGGCCCGCTTCGGCATCGTCTTCGGTGCCATGGGCGCGGCGCGGGATTGCATCGAGTCGGCGATCGAGTACTCGAAGACCCGCGCGGTGTTCGACAAGCCGCTGGCCGGGTACCAACTCACCCAGGCCAAGCTCGCCAACATGGCCCTCGAACTCGGCAAGGGTCAGCTGCTCGCGCTGCACCTGGGCCGACTGAAGGACAAGGGTCAGCTACCGGGTGAGCGAGTGTCCCTCGGCAAGCTCAACAACGTGCGCGAAGCGATCAAGATTGCTCGTGAATGCCGAACGATCCTGGCCGCCAACGGAATCACGCTGGAATACCCGGTGCTCCGACACGCCAACAACCTCGAATCGGTCCTCACCTACGAGGGCACGTCCGAGGTTCATCAGCTCGTGATCGGACAGGCGCTCACCGGCACCAGCGCGGTGCGCTGACGCGCAGTGGTGCGGTCGAGTGCCTCCTGGGGCGCTCGACCGCACCACTGCCGCTATGCGCCCTTGCTGAGAAATCCGAGCAGATCGTGGCGGGTGATGACGCCGACGGGCTTGCCTTCCTCGACGACCATCAGCGCATCGGATTCGCCGAGTGCCTTGGTGGCGTCGGAGACAGTCTCTCCGGCACCGATCAGCGGGAACGGCGCGCTCATGTGCTTGGCGACGGGGTCGGCCAACGCGGCCCGTCCCTCGAACACGGCGCTCAGCAGGTCGCGCTCGGTGACGCTGCCGGCAACCTCGCCTGCCATGACGGGCGGCTCGGCACCGACCACGGGCATCTGCGAGACGCCGTACTCGCGCAGGATCTCGATGGCGTCACGCACGGTTTCCGACGGGTGGGTGTGCACCAGGTCCGGGAGCGCGCCGGACTTGCCGCGCAGCACTGCACCGACGGAGGTCTCCTCGGTGGTGCCGTCCAGGCGTGAACGCAGGAATCCGTACGAGGACATCCAGGAATCATTGAAGATCTTGGCCAGGTAGCCGCGTCCGCCGTCGGGCAGCAGCACGACGACCAGCGCGTCGGGACCTTCACGCTCGGCGACCTGGATAGCAGCGACAGCAGCCATGCCGCACGAGCCCCCGACCAGCAGGCCCTCCTCCCGTGCGAGGCGACGGGTCATGTCGAACGAATCGGCATCGGAGACCGCGATGATCTCGTCCGGGATGGACGGGTCGTAGGCGGTCGGCCAGAAGTCCTCGCCGACGCCCTCGACGAGGTACGGGCGGCCCGTACCTCCGGAGTACACCGAGCCCTCGGGGTCGACGCCGATGACCTTGACCTTGCCGCCGGAGACCTCCTTGAGGTACTTGCCGGTGCCGGAGATGGTGCCGCCGGTGCCGACGCCTGCGACGAAGTGGGTGATCTTGCCGTCGGTGTCGGCCCAGATCTCGGGACCGGTGGTCTCGTAGTGGCTGGCCGGGCCCGCCGGGTTGGAGTACTGGTTGGGCTTCCAGGCTCCCTCGATCTCGCGAACGAGTCGATCCGAGACGCTGTAGTAGCTGTTGGGGTCCTCGGGCGCGACGGCCGTGGGGCAGACGACGACCTCGGCTCCGTACGCGCGCAGCACGTTGCGCTTGTCCTCACCGACCTTGTCGGGGCACACGAACACACACTTGTAGCCACGCTGCTGCGCGACCAGTGCGAGACCGACGCCGGTGTTGCCGGACGTGGGTTCGACGATGGTGCCGCCGGGCTTCAGTTCGCCGGACGCCTCGGCCGCGTCGATCATCTTGACGGCGATGCGGTCCTTGGACGAACCACCCGGGTTGAGGTATTCGATCTTGGCCGCGACAGTGCCGGCGCCGTCGCCGATGACGGTGGACAACTTCACCAACGGGGTGTTGCCGATGAGTTCGGTGATGTGCTGTGCGATGCGCATTGCTCCATCTTCCCAGATGCAGGTATTCGACTCTCGGTCACGGCCGTCGACACCCGCATACGATGGTGAGGAAGGCATGAGGAGAGGGATCGATCTGTGACGGCGAGCGGATGGCGTACCGCTGCGAAAGCGAGCGCCGCGACAGTGCTGGCAGGCTCGGGAGCAGGGACGGCGTCCTGGGCCGCGTACCGACATCTGATGGCGCAGGCCGCTGCGGCGCGTGGCGTCATCGGGCGCACCACGGCCAAACCACCGGAGGCGGACGGCGTCTACACAGCGGGCTGCGTGGCCCCGGAACGGTGGCGATTGGGAAGTTCAGCAGATATTCATCTGATGATCTTCGGCGACTCCACCGCGGCAGGCGTCGGCTGCACCGTCGCCGACGAGGTTCCCGGCGTTCTGCTGGCCAGAGGATTGGCGGAGGAAACAGGCCAACGAATTCGCTTGAGCACCAAGGCAATTGCCGGTGCCACATCCAAGGGACTCGAAGGCCAGGTCGACGCCATGTTCGTCGCAGGTCCCCCTCCCGACGCCGCGGTCATCTTCATCGGTGCCAACGACGTCACCAAGAAGTTCTCCATTCCGGCTTCGGCGGCCCGACTGGGCGACGCGGTGGAGCGGCTCACCGCCAAGGGCTGCGTCGTCGCCGTGGGTACGTGCCCCGATCTCGGTGTCGTAACGGCCATTCCGCAGCCGCTGCGTACCGTCGTCCGCAATTGGGGTCGCCGCCTCGCCCACGCCCAGACTGCCCGCTCGCTCAGCGCGGGCGGGCATCCGGTGGCCCTGGCCGATCTGCTGGCTCCCGAGTTCCTGGCGGCCCCCGACACCATGTTCTCGGCGGACCGCTTCCATCCATCGGCGGCCGGCTACGAGCTTGCCGCACAGCAGATTCTGCCGGTGCTCGCCTCCGCCCTCGGCGTGTGGCACGGTGGTCCGCTGCCCGAACTGCCGACGGTGTCTGCTGCCGTCGAATCGCGCAAGCCGATCCCCCGTGCCACCGCAGCCCTCGACCGATTTCTGCGCCGGCGAACAGCAGAACTCGACGCCGAGATCACCACTGCGTCGGAGGATCTCGTACGTCGCGGCAGCGCCGATTCGGCGGGGTTGTAAGTTCGGTCAGGAGATATCGCCTACCCGGCGGTAGCAAAGCAGGTACGCAGTATCGATTCGAAGGAGATCTCATGCCAGAGGCAGTCATCGTCGCCACCGCGCGCTCACCGATCGGCAGGGCGATGAAGGGGTCGCTCAAGGACATTCGCCCCGACGACCTCACCGCTCAGATGGTCGCCGCTGCGCTGGCCAAGGTGCCCTCGCTCGACCCGAAGGACATCGACGACCTGCTTCTGGGCTGCGGACTGCCCGGCGGCATGCAGGGCAACAACCTCGCTCGCATCGTCGCGGTTCAGCTAGGCTACGACTCCCTGCCCGGAACGACGATCACGCGATACTGTTCGTCCTCGCTGCAGACCACCCGCATGGCGCTGCACGCGATCAAGGCGGGCGAAGGTGACGTGTTCATCTCGGCCGGTGTCGAGAGCGTGTCCAGCTTCGTTCACGGCAGCTCCGACTCGCTCCCCGAGAGCCACAACCCGATCTTCGCCGACGCCGAGGCCCGTACCAAGAAGGCACAGGAAGAGGGCGCGGACAGCTGGACCGACCCCCGCGAGAACGGCGAACTGCCCGACGCGTACATCGCGATGGGCCAGACGGCCGAGAACGTCGCGCTTCTGACCGGCATCACCCGCGAGGACCAGGACCACTGGGGCGTGCGCAGCCAGAACCGCGCCGAAGAGGCCATCAACGCCGGATTCTTCGAGCGGGAGATCACCCCGGTGACCCTCGCCGACGGCACCGTGGTCAGCACCGACGACGGCCCTCGCGCCGGCACCACGTACGAGAAGATCAGCCAGCTCAAGCCGGTCTTCCGACCCAACGGCACGATCACTGCCGGCAACGCCTGCCCGCTGAACGACGGCGCAGCAGCGCTCGTCATCATGAGCGACACCAAGGCCAAGGAACTGGGCCTGACCCCGCTGGCGCGCATCGTCTCCACCGGCGTCACCGGCACCTCTCCCGAGATCATGGGCCTCGGACCGATCGAGGCCACCCGCAAGGCGCTGAAGATCGCGGGCATGTCGATCTCCGACATCGACCTGTTCGAGATCAACGAGGCCTTCGCGGTGCAGGTCCTGGGATCGGCACGCGACCTCGGCATCGAAGAGGACAAGCTCAACGTCTCCGGCGGTGCCATCGCCATCGGGCACCCGTTCGGTATGACCGGTGCACGCATCACCACCACGCTGCTCAACAACCTGACGACACACGACAAGACGTTCGGCGTCGAGACCATGTGCGTCGGCGGCGGCATGGGCATGGCCATGGTGCTGGAACGTCTCAGCTGATCCGAGACAGCACAACGAGAAAAGCCCCGCCTCTCCCGAAGGAGTGGCGGGGCTTTTCTCGTGAGTACTAGTCGTTCTGGAAGTAGCTCAGCAGTCGCAGGATCTCGACGTACAGCCAGACCAACGTGATGGTCAGACCGAGGGCGACGCCCCAGGCTGCCTTCTCCGGTGCCTGTGCGCGGATCAGCTGATCGGCCTGGTCGAAGTCGAGCAGGAAGCTGAACGCGGCGATGCCGATGCAGACGAGGCTGAAGATGATGGCCAGCGGTCCGCCGGAACGAAGACCGAAACCGTCCTCCATGAAGAAGCTGGCGACGAGGTTTCCGAGCATGAGGACGACGACACCGATGAGGGCACCGACGACCATGCGGGTCAGGCGCGGGGTGACGCGAATCGCGCCGGTTTTGTAGACGATCAGCATGCCGAAGAACAC
This sequence comes from Rhodococcus sp. 05-339-2, assembly GCF_002258965.1. Taxonomy (NCBI): domain Bacteria; kingdom Bacillati; phylum Actinomycetota; class Actinomycetes; order Mycobacteriales; family Nocardiaceae; genus Rhodococcus; species Rhodococcus sp. 05-339-2. Next base: position 62,081 of record NZ_NOYW01000020.1, on the reverse strand, counting down.
GCCGAACGTGCCGAGGACGGCCTGACCGATGAGGGCCGATCCGCCGACCCCACCGAACGCGACACCGGTGAACATCAGCGACAGTGCGCCGAGGAACACGCCTTCCGCTGCGGCGTAGGCGAGGACGATGGCCTTGTTGTCCATCTTGCGACCGAAGGTCGCGAACATGACCAGGCCGAAGCCGATCAAGCCACCGCCGATGACGAACGGAGCGGCCAACGCGGTGTTGTTGGAGACCAGCAGGTACGAGATGATCGCCGTGACGCTCAGCACACCGAGGGTGATGCCGGTCTTGGTGACCACGTCGTCGATGGTCATGGCCCGCTGTGCGGGCTGGGTGGTGTACGGGTCGGCCTGCGTTCCGGGATGCTGGCCGAAGGTGGCGGCCTGCGAGGCTCCAGCCGTCGCAGATCCGAATGTGGCGTAGCCGCCGCCCTGCTGCTTGGGCAGGTTGCGGAACACCGGGTTGCTGGAGGTGCGCACCGTGTCTCTTCCCTTCGTAAGTTCTGATCCCCACCGGGGATCTCCCCGTCGGTCATCAGTAGAACGTCTGACATCCGGACAAAAGTTCCCAGGAGGAGAACTTCTACGACGGACAAATCGGACTCTACCGGGTGGGGGCTCGACACGCGGAGACGACGGCGTGTGTGACACCGAATCGAAACGGGCACTATGAGGAAATGGCAATCGAAGACGGACCCGACCAGACCTTGGACCCCAGCGAGAGCGTCGACTCCGACGAGGTGCGCAACGACGACGGTGACACCGTGGTCGATCCCCCCGATCACTGGAGCGAGGCCAACAGCTTCGGCACCACTGCTCGCGAAGCAGCCGAGGGCGAGAGTCTGGACCTCAAGCTCAGCGAGGAAGAACCCGACATCGCCGTCGAAGACGATCTCGACCGCCCGATCACCGAGACCCCCGACGACGAGTTGACCGAGGAACTGGTCGACCACGTCATCGAGGAATCCGACGAGGATCCGGACGTCGATTACGCAGAAGGCCAGCGTCAGGCCGAAATAGTCGAAGGCACTCTCGTCGAGGACCTCGGACGCAACCGAGGACAGATCGACGGAGCTCCCGAAGACGGCGGTCCGGTCACCTGACCGTCTACCGTTGCTCGCTCGGACGCACCGAGCGAGCAACGGTGAACTTGCCGTTGCGCCCCATCAGGTCGGTGGGGCCGACGGCGTCGGCCAGTTCGCGCCGATAGTTCAGATGGGTGTTGAACACCGTCCACAGTTGTCCTCCCGGCCTCAGCACGCGGCCCGCCGCCGCAAACAACTTGCTCGCGCCGCCCGTGTGCACCGCAGCACCCTCGTGGAACGGCGGGTTGCACACCACCAGATCGACCGACTCCGATTCGACCGTGGACATCGCATCGTCGGCGAGCACCGACACACGCGTCCCGTTGGCCTCGGCCGTGGCCGCCGCCGACGCAATCGCTGCGGACGAGCGGTCGGTGGCGATCACCTCGAGGTCGGGCCTGGTGCGCGCCAGCTCGGTGGCGAGAATTCCTGTGCCACAGCCCAAGTCGACGGCAACCCGAGCTCGCGGGAGCATCTTCGGAACGAACTCGAGCAGATACCTGGTCCCGATGTCGAGGCCCGCACCCGCGAACACTGCCCCGTGCGCCACCACCGTCAAGTCCAGGTCGGCAATCCTCTTGCTCACCGGATACGTCATTCCCGACGCCACCGCCCCGCGTGCGGTGAGCACTCGGGCCTTCTGTCGTCCGCGGCCGGCCGTCACCGTCTCGAACGACTTCCGCAGGACGTCGTTCATCGCCGGGGTCATGTGCTTGTCTCGTCCCCCCGCGAGGACGAGAACGTCCGACGATGCGTGTGCGGCGATGTGCTCGGCGATCTCGGTGAGTTCGGCCAGACCTCGCGGCAACTGCATCAGCACCACGCCGACACCGTCGAGCAGTTCGGCACCGAGCGCGTGCTGGGTGTAAGTCCCGGCCATCGAGACCCGCGCGGCGTTCAGCTCGAGCGCGCGCACTCCGGTGACGGCGTCCTGATGCACGCGTATCGCGGAGAACCCGACAGAGGCGGCCCCGAGGGTCAGGGCTCCGTACCGGTCGCCGATCACCGCGATCGGCCTGGTCCTGTCGATTCCGGTCAGTTCGTCGACGGTATCGAGGACGAGGCGGTCCGCTGCGTCGACGGCATGAAGGTTGGGTGCCTCGGCGTCGGGCTCGCGACGAAGGGCGTCGAACAGGGATTCATCGGGCACTCGAGCAGTATCCCACCCGGCCGAGCCCGGACAGCCCGCGCGGCGAGTGGCTATTGCCACGAATCAGGGGCATGCTCGGGGAATGGAACACAAGGACAAGAACGAGGCGCTCTTCAGCCATCCCGACGACGCATCGACCGATGCGCACGCCGAAACATCGAAGCCTGCCGTCTACACCGCCCTGTTCAGCGGCGCGAACGAATAACGAGAACAGCCCTTCACGACAGGTAGCGCAGGTACTCCAACGCCTTGGTCGCATGTACGTGACCGCGTTCGCTCTGCACCACCATCCGCACCACTCGGTTCCGATCGATCACGAATGTCGTCCGCTTCACGGACAGTAGCTGCCGCAGGTACCCACGGTTGGCTGCATGCGCCCGCCCGCGTTCGAGCTCACGAAGCCGACGCCGCCGGGTGAACCACCCGCCTCGTCGCACTCCGAACTGCTCGGCCACCGCACCGTCGGAGTCGGACAGCAACGGATAGTCGAACGACCTCTGCAGCGCGAAATGCTGGTTGCGATCTCGGGTGTCGGTACTGATGCCGACACGTTGCGCGCCGAATCTCTCGAATTCCGTGCCCAAGTCCCTGAAATGACACGCTTCGGCCGTGCAGATGGGGCTGTTGGCCGCCGGGTAGAAGAACAGAACGACCGGGCCCGACGCAGTCAGGTCGGTCAGCGCACGCAGTTCCCCGGAATGGTCCGGTAGCTCGAAATCCGGGGCGGTATGTCCGATACGCATGGGGCGAGGCTACCGCTCAGTCGTTCACGAGGGCGGCGGTCAGGCGATGCCGGAGGTCCCGATCGATACCCAGGTGCGTCAGGTACCCGTCGAACGATCCGTGTGTCGACTTCATGACGTCCAGCCCGTGCTCCAGGTAGGACGCGCGAACTCCCAGTATCGCCTCGGTGGGTCGGACCTCCGTGTCGGCCGCCCCCACCCAGGTTCGGCGCACGTGAGCGAGTAGGGGCTCGATCCCGTCGTTGCTGCGTAGGTAGTCCGCGACGATGTCGTCCTCGCTGACACCGGCCGCCCGCAACACCGTCGCGACGGTCCACCCGGCCCGATCCTTGCCCGCTGCGCAGTGCACCAGGACGCCACCGCGCCCCTCGACGATCGCGTCGACCACCCGCTTGATCGCGTGCGATGCCCCGTCGAGAGCCGAGAAGGACGCGTACGCCCGCATCATGTACTCGACTTGGCTCCGCTCGTCCTGCATGGGAGCTTCGTGGGGGGCGCGCACTCCTCGAACGATCTCGAAGGGAACCGAGATCGACTCGACGCCCGGCGGAACTCGGTCCGCGCCACTGCGATCGATCTCCGAACCGCTACGAAAATCGAACACCGTGCGGATCCCGAGGTCACCGACAGAACGCTGACCGCTCTCGGACAGCGCGCTCAATTCGGAAGCGCGATAGAACAATCCAGGCCGAACCGTCGCCCCGTCCGTGGTGCGCGCACCGCCGAGATCACGGAAGTTCCAGGCACCGTCGAGGGCGAATTGATCGTGTACCGGGGCATCGGGCATGGGTTCGACCCTATCGAAAGCGAGGCTACGAGCGCGGTACCAGCCAGCGACGCAGCCGGGCAGTGACGAACGGCATCACCACGTACACCATCAGCGGCGTGCACATCAGCACTACCAGCGCGGTACGCAGGGCCACGTTCAGGTCGGTCAGGTGTGGCGTCACAACGATGTTGACGAGCAGACTGACGGCGTAGAAGGCAACCCCGATCGAGACCGCCTGCTTCCACCGCGGCGGCGGACCACCGATCACCCGGACGGCGTCGGTGAGGTTGGACTGCGGCTCGAACCATCCCTCCACACCGGAGAGTCGATGTGTCGCAACGTCGTCGGCGATGGGACGGCCGGTGCCGAGCCAGGTGCGCCTGACATCCGAGCGCAGCCAGGCGTCGAGGTCGGCGTGTGTCTCGAAGCGATACACCACGTGGTAGTCGTTGGAATCGCCGGAACTGCGCAGCCAACCGCCACCGAGAAAACCGGGAAAGGTTCGGACGAGATCCATCCCGCGATCGGTCCACTCCACGAAGTCGGCTTCGTATCCCTGACGAACGCGTCGCGCGACCGAGGTCGTGACGTGATCGAGCGTGTCGGTCGTGGTCATGCGGTACCCCTCCTGCGCGTGTTCGTCGCGGATCGATGTGTTCTACACAGAGTGCGGCCATATGGACCGACATTCAAATCGGGAGCCGAATCAGAGATCGATGGCTCGATGCTGGAAATAATGTGACAATTCGTCCACACAGACCCCTGACGAACCGGCTGGAGTGGACGGATGGCACAGAAGGAATACGAGCTCGACGATGTGGACCGACGTATCGTCACCGAGCTCAGCCGTGACGGCCGAATGTCCATGCGCGCCCTGGCCGAGGCCACCCACATCTCGCGAGCACACGCCTACGTGCGCGTCGACCGTCTCGTCGACGAAGGGGTCATCGAAGGATTCACCGCACGCATCGCCTACGAGAAAGCGGGGTTCGGCGCGTCGGCGTATGTGGCATTGTCCATTCGGCAGGATTCCTGGCGCGCCGTCGCCGACGATCTGAGCACCTTACCCTTCGTCGAACACGTCAGCCTCATGGGCGGCGACTTCGACGCCCTCGTTCTGGTGCGAGCTCCGGACACCTCGGCGCTACGACACCTGGTGCTCGACAAACTGCAGGGACTCGACGGGATACTGTCGACGCGAACCTGGCTGATCTTCGACGAGGCGATCGGACCCGGCGCGCAGTGGACTGCAGAGACAACGAACGGGAGCAATCCATGACCACGTCCGAGCGGCAACGGAACTCCACCGACGTCATCGTGATCGGCGGCGGAATCGGGGGTGTCTCGCTCGGCTACGAACTCGCGATCGACCGACGCGTCACACTGCTCGAGCGCGAATCGACCCTGGCCTTCCACACCACCGGACGTTCGGCCGCCCTGTTCCTGGAAACCTACGGCAACAGCACCATTCGGGCCCTGACGACGGCCAGCCGGGCCTTTCTGGTCGACCCGCCGGAGCACTTCCGAACCGAGCTGCTGGCCCCGCGTCCGCTGTTGCAGTTCGCGGCCATCGGGCGAGGCGACGCGCTCGAGGCAATGTATGCGGACGTCAGCCGACTGACACCCGACGCCCGATTGGTCACCCCGTCCGACGCGCGCACACTCTTCCCGCCGCTGCGCCCCGACCTGATCGATTGTGCACTCTACGAACCACATTCGATGGAGGTCGACGTCCACGCGCTGCACCAGGGTTTCGTACGGGGGTTGCGCGATCGAGGTGGACAGGTCCACACCGGGACAGGCGTGACGCAGCTCGGACGCGTCGACGGACTGTGGCACGTGCACACCACGGACGGGTCGGTCCACACTGCTCCCCTCGTCGTCGACGCAGCAGGCGCGTGGGCGGACGTCGTGGGCGGCATGGCGGGTGCCGATCCTATCGGACTCGTCCCGATGCGTCGGTCGGTGTTCATGGTCGCCGCGCCCGACGATCTCGACACCGCGAATCTGGCGACATTGAGCGATATGGACGAGAAGTTCTACATCAAACCCGAAGGCACACAACTCTTGTGCTCCCCTGCAGACGAGACGCCCACCGAGCCGAGTGACGCGCGCCCCGACGAGTTGGAGATCGCGCGAGCGTTCGACGATATCGCCGAGGCCACCACACTGACGGGCCGGCATCTGCGCTCCTCCTGGGCGGGTCTGCGCAGTTTCGTTCCCGATCGCACCCCGGTCGTGGGCTTCGACCCGAGCATCGAAGGCTTCTTCTGGTGCGCCGGTCAGGGTGGGTACGGAATCCAGACCTGTGCGGCACTGGCACGAGTCGGCGCGGCAATCGTTCGCGGAGAACCGCTTCCGATCGACGTGACTGCACGCGGACTGCGGGCGGACGACTTGGCTCCGCAGCGCTTCGGGTGAGAGGCGCTTCGCGCCACGTGCACGAAATCTCGACCCCTGCTACGAAGTTCCACTCACGACGTCTACCGTCAGCCGGCGACTACGCGTCGTAGATCGCGCAGCGTGGTTCGGTAGATGTCCACCAGGTCGGCGTCCTGCCCGGCATCGATGCGCTCGGCCCAGTCGTCGAAGGCGATTCGCATGGCCATCCCGGCACCCTCGATCAGCAATCGTGCGTACGAACGTGATTCGTGGCCATCGAGCTTGGCGGCCACCGAGTCGGTGACGCGACACAGCGTCATGGCGTCGGTCGCGAAGGCGGCGGACCGCAGGTGATCGTCGCGCCCGATCAGCCGTCGGGTACGCAGTAGTCGATCTCGCGCTTCGTGCGGTGCCGCGGATAATCGTTCGACGGATCGCTCGTACAGTGCTTCGATAGCTGCAAGGGTGATGTTCGCGGGGGCCGTCGATGCCAGCCAGGCGTCGATGTCGAGCTCGAACTCCGGGGCGAGCCCGAGAACCGACTCTTCCTTGGATGCGAAGCTACGAAAGAACGTGCTGGGCGATACTCCGGCCCGACGTGCGATTTGGTCGACCGTCGTTGCTGCGCAACCCTGCGTCTCGAACAGTTCGAGCGCGGCACGGGTGATCTCGAGCTGGGTTTCCCGGCGACGTCGCTCTCGCAGGTCCGGCACGTGCTCGCTCATTGTCCTCCACCCATCGCCTACTTCTTCGTATTCTCGCCGTCAACTTACCAGCAATGTTCAAGTTGACAGTCACTGTCACAATGAGTCAGGCTGTCGCAGCACGACCTTTTCTCCACACTTGAACCCATACGCGAAAGTTCCCGACACATGACCACACCTGAGACCGACCACGCACCCGACGCGCAGCTCGCGCCGGGAAGCAAGTTGCTGATCGGCATCCTCGTCATCGCAGCGTTCGTCATGATCCTCAACGAGACGATCATGAGCGTGGCGCTCCCTACCCTGATGGTCGACCTGAGCATCACGGCAACGACGGCGCAGTGGCTCACCACCGGATTCCTGCTGACCATGGCCGTGGTCATTCCCATCACTGGGTATCTGTTCCAGAGATTCACGTTGCGTCAGGTCTTCGTGGCAGCGATGACGCTGTTCACCGTCGGCACGCTGCTCGCGGCATCCGCCCCGGGCTTCGAGCTGCTCCTGCTCGGACGCATCACCCAGGCCAGCGGCACGGCCATCATGTTGCCGTTGCTCATGACGACGGTGCTCACCGTCGTCCCTGCGCACAAGCGCGGCGCGATGATGGGAATCATCTCGATCGTCATCGCCGTCGCTCCGGCCGTCGGCCCGACGATCTCGGGAGTCATCCTCGATTCGCTGAACTGGCGTTGGATGTTCTGGCTCGTTCTCCCCATCGCACTGATCGCATTCGCGATCGGTACCACGCTGGTGAAGAACGTGACGCAAACCGGTCGGCCTTCGTTCGATCCCCCATCGGTGGTGTTGTCCGCGTTGGCGTTCGGCGGCATCGTCTACGGCCTGAGCAGCCTGGGACATTCGGCCGAAGAATCGGTGGTACCGGTATGGCTACCACTGGCGGTCGGTGTTATCGCACTGCTGGTGTTCGTGCTGCGCCAGATCTCGCGCCAGGACCGTGGCGGCGCACTGTTGGACATGCGACCGTTCCGCACCACCACGTTCAGCATCGGCCTCGGCATGATCGCGATCTCGATGATGGCCCTGTTCGGTGCGCTGATCCTGCTGCCGATGTACCTGCAGAACGTCCGCGGCCTCGACACACTCGACACCGGCCTGATGCTGCTCCCCGGCGGATTGCTGATGGGCCTGCTCGCTCCGTTCGTCGGCCGCATCTTCGACCGAGTCGGGCCGCGCCCGTTGGTGATTCCTGGAGCCATCGTGATGAGCGCCGCCCTGTGGTCGATGACCGTGCTCGACGCGCAGACCGCTCTGCCTGTGGTGATCGGCATCCACATGCTTCTCTCGGCGGGACTCGCCTTCATCATGACGCCACTGATGACATCGGCACTGGGTTCGCTGCCCACCCCGCTGTACTCGCACGGAAGCGCCATCTTCAACACGGTGCAGCAGTTGGCAGGCGCTGCCGGAACCGCGCTCTTCGTCACCGTGATGTCGAACACCGCGGCGGCCCGAATCTCCGACGGCGCAACCCAGCTCGGCGGTTCGGAGGCCGGCATCCATGCCGCGTTCCTCTACGGCGGTGCGGTATCTCTGGTGGCGGTGGCGGCGTCGTTCTTCATCCGCGCTACGGCACGCAAGGATGTCGACGAGGTCGCTCCCGTACAGCCGGTGCACTGAGTCAATCCGATTCGACCATCTCCAACGCCGCAGAGACGATCTCGTCTTCCGACAGGAGGACGAGATCGGCTGCGGCGCCCAGCGGTACGAACGAATTCTTGCTCGCCACTCGGCGGACCGTACCCGCGTAGCCACCCTCGACGAGAGCCGTCACGACGCCTTCTCCCACTCCCCCGTCGTGTCGGGTCTCGTCCGCGATCAACACGCGATCGAAGCCGTCGAGCCGGCGCAGAAGGTCGTCGACCGGCAGCGGAACGATCCAGCGCAGATCGACGATCGTCGCGCCGATCCCGCGCTCACGCAACCTCGATGCCGCACGCCTGCTCATCACCACCCCGTTACCGAAGGTGACGATGGCCAGATCGTCACCGTCCGAATGGATTGCGGTGGTGGCGAACTCGGCGGACGCGTCGTCGGCGCACCGCAACTCTCCGTCGCCGTCGTCCAGATCGACGCGGTGGTACAGCGCTATCGGCTCCAGAAAGACGCAGACCCGTCCCTCCTCCACGGCCAGCGCGACACACGTCCGCAGCAGCGCGGCGGCCTCGGCCGCGGAACTCGGAACCGCCACGACGATGCCCGGAACATCACGCAGAACCGCTACCGCGTTGTCGTTGTGAAAGTGCCCGCCGAAACCGCGCTGATACGCCAGACCGGCGATGCGCACGACCATCCCGTTGCTGAACTGCGAATCGGAGAAGAACTCGAGCGACGCGGCCTCACCGCGCAGCTGATCCTCGGCATTGTGCAGGTACGCCAGATACTGAATCTCGGGTATCGGGACGAATCCTGCGAGCGCAGCACCGAGGGCGGTGCCGAGCACCGTCTGCTCGTCGAGAAGCGTGTCGAAAACCCTTGCTGCGCCGTACTTCTTGCGCAAACCCTTCGTGACTCCGTAGACGCCGCCCTTGACGGCCACGTCCTCCCCGAACACCAGGACCTCCGGCCGCGCCGCCATGATGTCGGTGAGCGTCCTGTTGATCATGGCGGCGAGCGTCAGCCGCGGCCCGCCCGGTGCCGGTCGCAGGCTCTGCTCGGTTGCGGCCACCGCGATCGGTCTCCGTTCGGTGAGCGGAGCCATCACCGCCTCGGCGGTGGCCAGGCGCGACGACGCCCCGGACCGCAGCGACTCGACCATCGCCTCGGCCTCGCTCATCACGGTCTCGCGCATTGCCTCGTAGCGGCCCTCGACGTCGGCTGCCGAGAGCACACCGGCCCCGATCAGCGCACGTGCGCAGGCGAGCAACGGATCTCGTGCATAGTCGCCGACGATGTCCGCATTGGTGCGGTACGCAAGCTCGGCGTCGGATCCGGCGTGGCCCATCAACCGCACCGTCTCGAGATGCACCATCACCGGCCGACGCCCCGACCGCACCGCGGCGACAGCGGCGTCCACGGTTCGCATCAGCGCGACCGGGTCGGTCCCGTCGGCTCGCACATACTCGATCGACGGAAATCGGCTGAGCGACCGCTCGATCCAGCCCCGCGGTGACCGGGTACTGATTCCGATGCCGTTGTCCTCGCAGACGAGGAGGATCGGCATCGGAATCGACTGGTGGGCACAGTACGCAGCCGAATTGAGCGCACCCACCGTCGTCGAATGATTGGCGGAGGCATCGCCGAAGCTGCACACCACGATGGCGTCCTCGGGCCATGGCGTTCGGTGGCGCAGCGCCTTCGCTCGCCCCAGCGCGAATGCCAGACCGACCGCGCGCGGGACCTGCGACCCGATGGTGGACGTCTGCGGCACGATGCCCAGATCGGGGTGCCCGAACACCTTGTGCCGCCCGCCGGAGATGGGGTCGCGGGTGGAAGCGACCAAGCCGGCCAGCACGTCGTGGATCGGATTCGACCCCGAATGCTGTTGTGCGCGTGCGGCATGGAAGCCGCCGGAGCGGTAGTGCAGCAGAGCCGGGTCGGTGACCGTCGTCGCGGCACCGACCGCTGCATTCGACTCGTGCCCGGACGATCCGATGGTGTAGTAGCCGAAGCCCGTCGATTGCAACCAGCGGGCTGCGAAGTCCAGGTGCCGACTGGCGAGCTGCGCATCGAAGTACCTCAGCACACGATCCGGATCGGCGAGCTCCGGCCCGCTCGTCGCCGCGTCCCGAATCCGGTCCAGGAAATGCGCGTCGATCGCTTCCGCCACGCAAGCCCCTTTTCTTCATACGGTACGAGCCGGGAAATCAGCCCAGCGCGATCATATCCACCGGGCTGCTCAGCAACCGGCCGACGAGCGCGAGAAACTGCGATCCTTGCTGCCCGTCGACGAGGCGATGGTCGAACGAGAGCGACAGTGTCGTCACCGACCGTAGTGCGATCTCGCCTTCGTGCTCCCACGGCATGCGGCGAATCGAGCCGAAACAGAGGATGGCAGCCTCGCCGGGGTTGAGGATCGGCGTACCGGCGTCGACTCCGAACACCCCGACGTTGGTGATGGTGATCGTGCCGTCGGCGAGATCGGCCGGACTGCTCTTGCCTTCCTTGGCCGTCCGCGTCAGATCCGACAGTGCGCGGGCGATGTCCACCAGAGACTTCTCGTGAGCGTCCTTGATGTTCGGCACCATCAACCCGCGCGGAGTTGCGGCGGCGATACCGAGGTTGACGTAATGCTTGGTCACTATCTCCTGACTCGTCTCGTCCCACGAGGAGTTGAGCGACGGATTCGATTTGAGCGCAACGAGAACCGCCTTGGCGACCAGAGCCAGCGGGGTCAGACGAACGTCGGCGAAGTGAGCGGACGCACGGAGGGAGTCCAGCAGAGTGAGAGTTTCGGTGACGTCGACGGTGACGAACTCGGTGACGTGCGGAGCGGTGAACGCGCTGCGCACCATCGCCTCCGCCGTGTGCTTGCGCACTCCCTTGATCGGTGTGCGCTCCTCGCGACCGACCCGTTCCGCTGTCCGCTCCTCGACCGGGTTGTCACCCGCGAGGTAGGTGTCGATGTCCTCACGGGTGACGTCGCCGCGGTCTCCGGTGGCCGGCACCTCGGCGAGGTCGACGGCGTTGTCCTTGGCAATCTTTCGCACCGGCGGTGCAGCCAGCGGTTTCCCGTTCTGGCCATTCGGTGTCGGGGTAGCGGGTGCGCCACCTCGGCCGCCGCGTCGACTGGAGCCTTCCTTCGCCACGCCGTAGCCGACGAGAACCGGAACGCGCTCGTCCCCGTCTTCGGCCGGAACCGTCACGTCCACATCGGGAGCGGCGGGCTCCGGCTCGGTGTCGGCGTCGTCGCCACCGACCCTGATGTCGATGATCGGCACCCCGACCTCGACGGTGTCACCCTCCGCCACGTGAAGGGCGGCAACGACGCCGGCGAACGGTGAGGGAAGTTCGACGGCGGCCTTGGCCGTTTCGACCTCGGCGATGTTCTGATTCAGCTCGATGGTGTCACCGACGGCGACGAGCCAGGTCAGCAGATCGGCTTCGGTGAGTCCTTCCCCGAGGTCGGGCAACGGAAAGCTCTTGATGGTGGGCATCGTCGAATCCTGTTCGGTACGTATCGGCGGCGGTCGGTGAGCGCGAGGTCAGTGCGAGCGGCAGCGGTCGACTGCGTCGAGAATCCGGTCGACATCGGGAAGGAAGAATCGCTCCAGTTTCGATGCCGGGTACGGAGTGCCGAAGCCACCGACGCGCAACACCGGCGCCTCGAGGTTGTAGAAGCACCGTTCGGAGATTCGAGCTGCGATCTCCGAACCGAGTCCCATGAACACCGGTGCCTCATGGGTGACGACGAGACGCCCGGTCTTGCGTACCGAGGCCTCGATGGTCTCGAAGTCGATGGGCGAGAGCGAGCGGAGATCGATGACCTCGATCGACACTCCCTCGTGGGCAGCGACTTCGGCGGCCTTGCGTGCGGTGGCGACGAGTGGTCCGTACGCGATCAGGGTGACGTCGGTGCCTTCGGTGACCACCCGTGCCCGATGCAGCGGGTACGACGCGTCGGCATCGAGGTCGATGGGGCTCTTCTCCCAGTACCGACGCTTCGGCTCGAAGAACAACACCGGATCGTCGCTCGCGATGGCCTGCTGAATCATCGAGTAGCCGTCGGCGGCGTTGCTGCAGGTGACCACGCGAAGACCCGCGGTCTGCGCGAAGTATCCTTCGGGAGACTCCGAATGATGCTCCACGGCACCGATTCCGCCGCCGTAGGGCACCCGGATGGTCATCGGAATCTTGACGTTGCCACTGGTGCGGTAGTGCAACTTCGCCACCTGCGAGACGATCTGGTCGAACGCCGGATAGATGAAACCGTCGAACTGAATCTCGCACACTGGCCGAAAGCCTCGCATCGCGAGGCCGACGGCGGTGCCGATGATCCCCGATTCCGCCAGCGGCATGTCGAGTACTCGACCGGGACCGAAGTCCTTCTGCAGGCCGTCGGTGATGCGGAAGACACCGCCGAGCTTGCCGATGTCCTCGCCCATCAGCAGGACCTTCGGGTCGTTCTCCATCGCTCGTCGCAGACCCGCATTGATGGCCTTGCCCAACGGGAGACTGGTGGGCCGTTCCAGGGTGGTCATGACGTAGCTCCTTCGAATCCGGCCTGGTACGAGGCGAATTGGGCGCGCTCGTCGTCGAGTAGGGGGTGGGGATCGGCGTAGACGTTGTCGAACACCGACATCGCGGTCGGCTCGACGGTTTCGAGGCAGCCGCGGCGAAGCTCGGCTGCGACCTCGTCGGCGGTGCGCTTCACCGAGGCGGCGAATGCGTCGTCGAACACGCCGATTCGCCTGAGCAACTTCTCGATTCGATCGATCGGATCCTTGGCGCGCCATTCGTCGTCGGTGGCACCCGAGCGGTACCGCGTCGGATCGTCGGAGGTGGTGTGCGGGCCCATGCGGTAGGTGACGGCCTCGATGAGCGTCGGGCCGCTACCTTCGCGGGCGCGGGCGAGCGCTGCCCTGGTGACGGCCAGGACGGCGAGAACGTCGTTGCCGTCGACGCGCACCGACGGGATGCCGTATCCCTCACCGCGAGCGGCGATCGTGGCCTTCGTCTGCACCGTGACAGGTTCGGAGATGGCCCACTGGTTGTTCTGGCAGAAGAACACCACCGGTGCGTGGAAACTCGCGGCGAAGCCGAGTGCCTCGGAAATATCGCCCTGGCTGGTCGCGCCGTCGCCGAAGTAGGTGATGGCAGCGCCCTCGGCCCCCTCGAGTTGCATACCGATGGCGTACCCGGTGGCGTGCAGGCCCTGAGATCCGACGATGATGGCCGGCGTCGTCATGCGGTATTCGTACGGGTCCCAGCCGGAGAGGGTCGATCCGCGCCAGAAGCGCAGCATCTGCGTCGGGTCGACGCCCCGGCAATAGGCGACCCCGTGCTCGCGGTAGCTGGCGAACACGAAGTCCTCGGTGTCGAGAGCGCGGGCCGAACCGACCTGCGCCGCTTCCTGACCGAGCAGCGGTGCCCACAACCCCAGTTCGCCCTGTCGCTGCAGTGCGGTCGCCTCGGTGTCGATGCGGCGAACGACCACGAGATCTCGGTACAAGTCCATCATCGCGGCCGTGTCGATGTCGGCGACCAGCGGCGAGTAGGTCTCGTTGCGGACCACCGTCCCAGATTCCTTTATCAGCTGTACCAGCGAGGTGGTAGTCATGATCGTCGCACTCTCCGTCGTGATGTGATGTCCTTCACAAGAACACCACCGACATCCACCCTGCACAAGTGATGACTTCACAACTGCGCAGTGTGCACAATATTGGGTAACGACCGAGCGACAGGAAGTGCGCAATGACCGATCTGGACAAGACCGACGCCCGACTCCTCCTCGCCCTCTGCGCCAAACCGCGCGCCACCGGCGTCGAACTCGCCACCACGTTGGGGCTGTCCCGCAACACCGTGCAGGCGCGCCTCGGCCGTTGGGACGACAAGGGATCGCTCACGCCCATCGATCACCGCATCCCACCGAAGTCGTTGGGACGCCCGTTGCAGGCGTTCGTGACCGCGCAGGTCAACCAACACACGCTCGCCGCAGTGACCCAACACCTTCGCACCATCCCGGAAGTGCTCGAAGTGTTCGGGCTGTCCGGGGCCGCGGACATGCACATCCGCATCGCGGCCGTCGATGCCGACGACCTGTACCGCATCGCAGGTCTCATTCTGGACATCCCCGGGGTGGAGCGCACCAACATGTCCATCGCGATGAGCGAGCTGATCCAGTACCGCACCAAGCCGTTGCTCGAGCAACTCGCCGAGGACGGTCGTCGCTGAGCAGCCCGACCATCCCGGCGCGGGCGATTCGGGATGCACCGTGCAACATGCACATTCTCGGCAACAGCGGTTGACCAGCGTGCACGTTCACGACACCCTTCGGGGACACGAATTCCGGATACCACCCATTTCCGGTACCGCCGCCTCATCACCCGAAAGAGACCGCCTGTGTCCGTCGTTGCCGACCACCCCGCCGCATCGAGCACCTCGTCCGATTCCTTCCCCGCCGCAACCGGCGTCTTCGATCGTCCCGACATGCCGCGCGACTGCGCACACGAACGCGTCGTGTTCTGCCAGGACCCCGACACCGGTCTGCGCGCGATCATCGCGGTCCACTCCACGGTCCTCGGTCCGGCTCTCGGTGGAACTCGCTTCTACCCTTACGTTTCCGAGCAGGAAGCGTTGACCGACGTGCTGCGCCTCTCCCGCGGAATGACGTACAAGGCGGCCGTCGCAGGAGTCGATCTCGGCGGCGGAAAGGCAGTGATCATCGGCAACCCCAACGCCATCAAGACCCCGACGCTACTGGGCGCGTACGGCCGATTCGTCGAGTCGCTCGGCGGAACCTACGTCACCGCGGGCGATGTGGGCACCAACAGCGACGATCTCGACATCATCGCCGAGGAGACGGCGCACGTCGTCGGCAAGAACACCACCGCCGGCGGCACCGGCGACAGCGGCCCCCAGACTGCGCTCGGAGTCTTTCTCTCGCTCCTGGCCGCAGCCGAATCCACATGGGGCTCGGACGATCTGACCGGCAAGCGTGTCGGCGTCGAGGGCGCGGGCAAGGTGGGCTACAACCTCGTCTCACTGCTTCGCGAAGCCGGTGCCGAGGTGGTCGTCAGCGACTCCTATCCGCCTGCCCTCGATCGCATCGTCGCCGACTTCCCCGGTGTCACCGTGGGATCCGACATCATCGGTGCCGACATCGACGTCTATGCGCCGTGCGCCATGGGTGCCACTCTCGACGCGTCCTCGGTGGCCCGGTTGTCGGCGTCCATCGTCTGCGGCGCGGCCAACAATCAACTGCTCACACCCGACGTCGAAGCGATGCTGGCTGCCCGCGGAATCGTCTGGGTACCCGACTACCTCGCCAACGCCGGCGGTCTGATCCAGGTGGAAGGCGAACTGCGCGGCAAGGATTCGGCTCAGGTGATGGCCACGATCGGCAAGATCCGCGACACCGTCACGGGTATCTTCGCCATCGCCCGCGCCGAGGGCATCCTGCTCGGGGCAGCGGCCGATCGTCTGGCCGAGGATCGAATCGCGGCCGCCCAGGGCTGAGAACAGGCCGGCACGTATCGCTCCACTCCAGGCTCGAAGTCACGTACTTCCGTGTGCCCGAGCGTGGAGTGGAGCGAAACGTGCGGCTCTACCGTAGAGCGATGTACTTGGTCTCGAGGTATTCCTCGATGCCCTCCGACCCGCCCTCGCGGCCGAAGCCCGATTCCTTGACGCCACCGAACGGGGCGGCCGCGTCGGAGATCGCACCGCGGTTGACCCCGACCATGCCGGTGTCCAGTGCTGCCGACACCCGCAGTGCTCGGTCGAGGCTCTCGGTGTAGAAGTAGGCCACCAACCCGTACCGGGTGTCGTTGGCTGCGGCGACGGCCTCGTCCTCGGTGTCGAATCCGATGATTGCCGCGACGGGCCCGAAGATCTCGTCCTTCAACAGATTCGCGTCGGCCGGGATTCGGTCGAGCACCGTCGGCGCGTAGAAGAATCCGGGTCCCTCGGGTGCGGCTCCGCCGGTGCGCACTCGGGCTCCCTTCGCCACGGCGTCGTCGACCAGTGCGGTGACCGTTCGACGCTGCTTGTCGTTGATGAGCGGCCCGATGTCGGTACCGTCCGCATCACCGGGACCGACGGTCAGCGCGTCGATCCGTGCGGTCAGCTTGGCGGTGAATTCCTCGCGCACCGAGTTGGCGACGTACAGACGATTCGCTGCCGTGCACGCCTCGCCGCCGTTGCGCATCTTGGCCAGCATCGCTCCGTCGACAGCGGCGTCGACGTCTGCGTCGTCGAACACGATGAACGGGGCATTGCCACCGAGCTCCATCGACGTCCTCAACAGACGGTCAGCAGCGTTGCGCACCAACAGTTTTCCCACTCCGGTGGAACCGGTGAACGTGATCTTTCGCAGCCTCGGATCGTCCATCAACGGTCCGGTGACGGACGCGGCGTCGGAGGCCGGGAGTATCGACAGCACGCCACGGGGCAACCCGGCGTCGGCGAACACCTGCCCGAGCAGAAGCATCGTCAGCGGGGTGTCCTCGGCCGGTTTGACGATGACGGTGCACCCCGCCGCCAGCGCCGGCCCGATCTTGCGTGTGCCCATGGCCAACGGGAAGTTCCACGGGGTGATCGCCAGGACCGGACCGACCGGCGACTTGGTGACCAGGATCGAACCGTTGCCCGCAGGAGCGGGGGTGAACCGGCCGCCGATCCGGACGGCCTCCTCACCGAACCAGCGTAGGAATTCGCTGCCGTACTTCACCTCGCCGTGGCTCTCCGCCAACGACTTTCCCATTTCGAGTGTCATCAGCAGAGCGAAGTCGGCAGCACGCTCCTGCAGCAGATCGAAGGCGCGCCGCAGAACCTCGGCTCGCACACGAGCGGGCGTCGCCGCCCACCCCGGCTGCGCCTCGGCGGCAAGGTCGAGCGCGGTGATGCCATCGGCCGCGGTGGCGTCGGCGACGGTGGTCAACTCCTCGCCGGTCGCCGGGTTCAGCACCGAGAATCGCGCGCCCGACGCAGAGGGAGTCTGCACGCCGCCGAGCCACAGTTCGGTGGGCAGCTTGGAGATCAGGTCGGTAGCCGACATGTCAGTTCTCCTGTGCCACAGCGCGCAGCGCGTCTTCGAGCACGGTGAGCGCTTCACCGAGCAGCTCGTCGGAGATCACCAGTGGCGGCAGCAACCGGATGACGTTGCCGTAGGTGCCGCACGTCAGCACGATCACCCCGGCCGCGAGTGCCGCCGCCACAACGGCTTTGGTGGCCTCGGGGTTGGGCTCACGTCCACCCGGCACGACGAGCTCGATCGCGAGCATGGCTCCGCGGCCACGCACCTCACCGATGATGCCGACCTCGGCACTCAACGCATTCAGTCGATCGAACACGATTCGTTCGATGTCGCGGGCTCGGGCGTTGAGGTTCAGTGTCTCCATCTGTTCGATGGACGCCAGGGCCGCGGCGCAGGCGACGGGGTTTCCGCCGTAGGTTCCACCGAGTCCACCGGGATGCACGGCGTCGATCAGATCGGCACGGCCGGTGACCGCGGCCAGCGGCATTCCTCCTGCTATCCCCTTCGCCATGGTGATCAGGTCCGGCACGACGGACTCGTGTTCGCTCGCGAACCATGCGCCGGTGCGGGTGAATCCGGCCTGTACCTCGTCGGCGATGAACACCACGCCGTTCTCGCGTGCCCAGTCCGCCAGTGCAGGCAGGAATCCTTCTGCGGGCACGATGAAGCCGCCCTCACCCTGAATGGGTTCGATCAGGATCGCGGCCAGATTGCCCGCGCCGATCTGCTTGTCGATGACGGAGATCGCTCGCGCCGCCGCCTGGGCACCGGTGACCGTGGAACCGTCGGAGTTCAGGCCCTCCCTGAACGGGTAGGACATCGGCGCCCGATAGACCTCGGGGGCGAACGGCCCGAACCCGCTCTTGTACGGCATCGACTTGGAGGTCAGCGCCATCGTCAGATTGGTACGACCGTGGTAGGCGTGGTCGAACACGACGACGGCCGACCGCCCGGTGGCGTGCCGTGCGATCTTCACGGCGTTCTCGACTGCCTCGGCACCACTGTTGAACAGCACGCTGCGTTTGTCGTGATCCCCCGGCGTCAACTCGGCGAGCTTCTCGGCGACCTCGATGTACCCCTCGTACGGCGCGATCATGAAACACGTGTGGGTGAAGTGTGCGACCTGATCCTGCACTGCAGCAACGACTGCCGGGTTCGAGGCACCGACTGTCGTCACTGCGATTCCGGCCCCGAGGTCGATCAGCGAGTTCCCGTCGACATCGACCACGACGCCACCGTCGGCATCGGCCACGTACACCGGCAGCGTCGACGCCACGCCTGCACCGACGACGGCCTTGCGGCGCTGCGCCAACGCCGCCGACTTCGGACCGGGGAAGGCTGTGACGATCTTGCGTTCCTGCGGAAGTCGGTACTCGATCGAGGCCATGGTCGCACCTTTCGTGTGGGCTTGTGCAGTCAGTATGCGACTCTCCGAGCGAGACAGCGCGACGCCATTTCGTACACATCAGGGCTGGATCACACTCCATTTCGGCAGGCACAGCGCTACAGTTCCACAGGTGAGCGTGCAGATGTCCTGGCTGCTGAGGCAGCAACACCTCCGCCTGAGTCATCGCGGCGGACCGGAGCGCAGCACTGTGCCGATCACGTTCGCGCAGGCGACCGAGCTCACCGATCCGAGCCCCTGGCTGTCCGGCGGTGAACTGATTCTCACGACCGGGCTCGGCTTCGACGCCGACGGCCCGGCTCTCGCCACCTACGTCCGGACCCTGGCGGCCGCGGGTGTCGCCTGCCTCGGATTCGGAGTCGGGTTGTCCCACAGCACGATCCCGCGTCACATTCTCGACACGGCCGAGGCCGTCGGCCTTCCCGTCGTCGAGGTCCCGTACGACACCCCGTTCGCCGCCGTGATCAGGGCGGTCATGAAGCGCATAGCCGAGCAGGAATACGAGCAGGTTCTTCGTGCGGCCTCGGTCCAGACCCGTATCACTCGGGCAGCGTTGCACGGCGGCGTCGACGCGATCGTTCGCGAACTGGCCGTCGCCACGTCCACGTCGGTGGCGCTGATCGGCAATCGCACCGAATCGTTTCATCCCGCCGCCGCAGCCGATCTCGTCGAGCGCGCCCGCGAGGTCGCCCGCAGCATTCGCCCGTCGTCGTCACCGGCCACGGTCTCGGTCAGCGAACCGGGGTGCACCGTCACTCTGCACTCCGTCGCGATCTCCGGCGGGACGTCGAGCTTTCTCGCCATCCGTACCGCAGGCCCGGTGACGGGTGTCGAGCAGATCCTGCTGGGGCACGCGGTGTCGCTGGTGACCCTCGAGCTCGAGAAGCCCACACGTCTGCGCGCCGAACAGTCCCGACTCAATACGCTCGCGCTCGGGTTGTTACTGGACGGCCATCTGCCTGCCCCCGACGGCACCGCGCTACCGAGTTACCTCGTGGACGCGGCCGACGACGACTCTCGCGTCAGGGTTGCGATGGTCCGCGGACCCACCGAGCGCGTCGTCGAGGCGGTCGATGCCGAGTGCCGGGCCCGGGCGCGGCCCACGTTCGCGCGCACGACCGACGCCGGTGTCGCGGTGTTGTTGCGCGGTAGCGATGACTCCGATGTCGTTGCTCGACTGCTCGATTCACTGCCGAGGTCGGTGTGCGTCGGCCTCAGTTCCAGCCGTCACATCTCCGAGACCCCTGTTGCTCTGCAGCAGGCTTCGCTCGCGTGCGCCGCAGCCGGCGCGAGCGATCGGATCGTCGAGTTCACCGGATCGATGCTGTTGGCGTCCGAACCGGTGCAGGAGTCGTTGCGTGCCATGGCTGCAGTCACCATCGCGGTACTGGCCGAGTACGACCGCACCCATTCCGCCGATCTGGTGGGATCGCTTCGGGCGTTCCTCGAGGCGAACGGGCATTGGGAAACCGCTGCGGCGCATCTGTCCGTTCATCGTCACACGCTGCGAAACCGCATCACGCGGTGCGAGGAACTGCTCGCGGTGGATCTGACGTCGGCGCGGGTACGAGCCGAACTGTTGCTCTCACTGCTTGCCTCGACAACGTGAATATCGGCGATCGTGTCAGGATCTCCCGATGACCACGCCTCGTCCCGAACCCCACATCGCCGTCGCAACTGCGAAATCGGTCCGACTCGGTGTTCTGTTGGCGGCAGTCGGTGGATTCCTCGACGCGTACACCTTCATCACCCGTGGCGGGGTGTTCGCCGGGGCGCAGACAGGCAACGTGGTGCTGCTCGGCGTCGATGTCGCCGGTGGCCGGTGGGTCGAGGCGCTGGCTTTTCTGCCGCCGTTGGCTGCCTTCGTCCTGGGCGTTGCGACCGCAGAGTTCATCGCGCTGCCCGCGGTTGCGAAGATCGTGCGACGACCGGTACGGGCGGTGCTGGTGTTCGAGATCCTCGTGGTCCTCGTCGTCGGTTTTCTGCCGACGACCGTGCCCGATGCGGTGGTCGCGGTGATTCTCGCTCACGTTGCCGGCGTGCAGGTGACCACCTTTCGCGTACTGGTGGATTCGCCGTACAACACCACCATGACGACCGGGAATCTTCGCAGCATGGCGATGGCCGCATTCCATCGGGTGGTCGAACACGATCTGGAGGCCGGAACCCGCGCCCGACGGTTCGGCGCGGTGATCTCGGGATTCTTCGGCGGGGCGCTGCTCGGGGCGGTTGCGGTCGAGCTGTTCGGGCTACGGGCGATCTGGGTGGTTGCCCTCATGCTGACGATCGCCCTGGCATTGTTCGTGTTCGACGAGCGCTCTCCCCGGCCGCGATCGCCGAAACACTGAGCGACCTAGTCACCCAATCGAAGTGGTGCGATGGCATCGAAGACGTCGCCCGGTCCCGGATTGCCCTCTGCCGACTTTCCTCCCAGATGATGCACGACGCCCCACACCGCATTCAGCGCGGTATGAATGGCACCCTCGGCCCACCCCGCCGTCCACGAGATGTCGTCGCCGGCAAGGAAGATTCCTCGATGTCGCGGGTCGAGTCGGTGTTGCACGAAGTGCGTGAACAGCCTCTCCTGGTAGCGGTAGTGACCGGGCAGGTTGGCTTTGAAGGCACCCATGAAGTCGCGTTCGGTTTCCCAGGACAGCGTGACCGGCGTGGAGATGATGTGACTGCGGAAATCGACGCCGGGATAGATCTCCTCGAGCGAGCGCAGCATGATGTTCATTCGCTCGGTCGGGTCCAGGGCCAGCAGCTTGAGCGAATCGTCGGACCACGTGTAGGACAGGCAGATCAACCCAGGCCTGCCCTCCCCTTGGTCGAGTAGGTAGGTGCCACGGCTCATCCGGTCGGTCAGCGTCATGCTGACCACATCGCGGCCGGTGACCGGATCCTTGTCCTTCCAGAAGGGCCGGTCGACGAGTGCGAACACCTTGGTCGACCCCATGTAGTGGGTGCGTTCGATGGCGGTCCAGTGGTCGATGGGAAACAGATCGTCGTCACACCTGATGTTGCTGAGCAGCATCCAGCTCTGGGCGGTCACGACGGCGGCCGCGTAGGTACGAATGTTGCCGCGGTCGTCGTGGATCGTGGTGCCGCCGTCGGTACGTCTGATCTCGGTGACACGCGACATCGTGGTGCCGCCGTTCAGCGATGCCACCGACGTTTCCGCGGGCCAGTGCGCCATGTTCGCCGGCGAATCGGTCCACAGCCGCATCGGCAGTTGCTGTGAGCCGCCGACGATTCCGCGGTGCGAGTCGTCCGCCGCCGTGATGACGACTCGAAGGATCTCGAGGATCGAGTTGGGGTAGTCGGTGTCCCACCCGCCCGTTCCGAAACCGACCTGGCCGAACAGCTCTCGCATCCGAAACGACGAGAAGTGTTCGGATGCAGCGAGAAATCCGTAGAAGGTCTGATCGTCGAACTTCACGATCAGCTCGTTCCAGATGCGCTTGATCTCGGCAACGTCGCGCCTGCGGATGGCCCGCTGCAGTGGGATCAGTTCGGCGTGTTCCTCCAGCGTCCGGTTCCACGCGTCGGCGACCTCGGCGAACACCGGCGGTAGATCCTCGAGCTTCTGGGCGTAATGGCTCTCGCCCTTGAGGTCGATCACCGTACTGGGGGTCGCTTCTGCCAACGGGTTCGGAAACGGCGTCGTCTCCAGCCCGACTGCGTCGAGGTAGTGGAACAGTGCCGTCGACGACGGCGGAAACCGCATCGCACCCATCTCGGCCACCACACCCGGGTGCCCCTCGAACGGCACCGACCGCATCCGGCCGCCGATTCGATCCGATTCGTACACAACGGGTTCCAGGCCGAGCCTGAGCAACTCGCGCGCGACGACCATACCCGCGAGTCCGCCCCCGATCACCGCGACCTTCGTACCGAGGGCAGCGTCGGGAACGCTCCCGAGGCCGGCCGGGTGCGCCAGATAGTCGTCGTAGGCGAACGGGAAATCAGGACCGAACATCGTGAGCGGTTGGTCGTCCTCGGATTCGATCGCGCTGTCCGGGGTGACGGGTGTGGTCATCGGTCGGTCTCCTGCTCGGACCGCGAGGGTCCTGTCGGGTCGAGAACTGTCCGGTACAGATCGTGGCGACGATCGTCCAGGTGAGTGTTGACGGCGCGAGATCGACGGAGTTCGGCCGGATCCAGATCTACCGTCAGAAGCTGTTCGTGCGCGCCTGCCCGCGCGAGGTCGGTGCCACTCGGCGCGACGGCGCAGGTCAGACCGCAGTACGTCAGACTCGCTTCCGTGCCGCAGCGATTGACGTAGGTGACGAACAGTTGACTCTCGTACGCGCGCGTCGGAACGACCTGGGTTGCGATGTTCTCGAACGGGGTCATCAGGCCGGTCGGGACGATCAACCACTGCGTTCCGGCGTCGGCGTGGGCGCGAACGGTTTCCGGGAATTCGACGTCGTAGCAGGTGAGCAAACCGCAGCGCAGTCCGCCGAAGTCGAACTGCACCAACAGTTCCGACCCGGGAGTGAAGTGCGCGCGATCGAGCTCACCGAACAGGTGGGTCTTGCGGTAGCGCGCCACCGACCGTCCCGATGCATCGACCACCTGCACCGCATTGAACACCACCTCGCCACCGAGCGTCGATCGACTGCGTTCGGGATACCCGTAGACGATTGCGACGCAGTGGGATCGAGCGATCGTCGACACCCTCTCGAAGATCGGTCCGTCGAACGGTTCGGCTCGTTCGAGCACGAGATCACCGATGTCGTAGCCACTGACCGACATCTCCGGGGTCACCAGGATCGACGCGCCTGCCGAGGCCGCACGCCTCGCGGCATCGTCGAGTGCGGCGAGGTTCGCGTCGACATCGCCGGCAAGTTCCGGCCCTTGGTACAGCGACACGGTGACGGTCATGCCTGCAACTCCTGTTTCCTCATCGGCAACTCCTCGGGCAGCGCGGGCGCCAACACCCACAGGACCCGAGCACCGTCCTTGCCTTCGGCTCGAAAACTGTGCCTGCGACGCGGCGAGAAGGTGAACGCATCTCCCGGACCGAGCAGCACCTCGTCACCGGCGAACGTACCGTCCGCTTCGGCCTCGAAGGTCACCCGCAACTCGCCCGTGATCACGTGCACGAACGTCACGTCGAGCGGAAGTGTGTACGCCTCGGCTCCGCTGCCGCCACCGGCGTCGATGTGACCCAGCAGCACCTGCACCCGGCGCTCCCCCACCGGCGTCAGTAGGTATTCGGTCATCGCTTCCCCGCCGAACATGATGCGCGGCAACGACTGCGCACGGACCACCTCACCGGACGGCACGTCGTCGAACAGCGATCCGACCGGAAGCTCCAAGGCGGCGCAGACTCGAACCAGGGACGCCACCGACGCATTGACCTGGTCGCGTTCGAGCTTGGACAGATATCCCTTGGTGACTCCACAGGCGTCGGCGAGTGCGTCGAGAGTCAGGCGCTTCTTCTGCCGAGCCTCCTTGAGCCGCGCACCGATACGCGGCGTATCGCCGACGACCGACGTAGCAAGGGACACTGCTTTCGCCTCTCAGGAAACTTGTGTTGACAAGATCGAGCATCAGAGTAACGCTTGCCGGGCGAACTGGTCGACCCAACAGTCACCGGACTGATGACAATTCGGAAGGAATCTCGATGAACCCGAGCAATCCCGAGCACCCGCCGATCGGTCCGGTCGACGCCACCAAGGTCCCCCGCTTCGCCGAGCCGACCACCTTCGCGCGGCTGCCCCGTCTCGACGAGGTGTCCCGCGCCGACGTCACCATCCTCGGTGTGCCGTTCGATTCCGGCGTGAGTTACCGCCCCGGCGCCCGCTTCGGCCCGGGTCACATCAGAGCGGCCTCGAAACTGTTGCGCCCGTACAACCCTGCGCTGAAGGTCTCACCCTTCGCCCGCCAACAGGTGGCGGATTTCGGTGACATCGGCGTCAATCCGTTCGACATCACCGAGGCCCTGACCACGGTGCACGACGCGGTGACGGACCTGCGCGCCGACGGCTCCTCGGTTCTCACCCTCGGCGGCGACCACACCATCGCACTGCCGATTCTGCGTTCGCTCGCACGCGATCACGGGCCGATCGCGGTACTGCACTTCGACGCGCACCTCGATACGTGGGACACGTATTTCGGTGCTCCCTACACTCACGGCACACCGTTCCGACGGGCAAGCGAAGAAGGTCTGATCGATCTCGAACGCTCACAGCACATCGGCATTCGCGGCCCGCTCTACAGCGAGCAGGACCTCGAGGACGATCGGGTGCTCGGGTTCCAGGTGATTCGGTCCGACGACTACGAGGTCGACGGCGTGGCCAGCATCGTCGAGCGGATGCGTCGTCGCCTCGACGGTGGCCCGGTCTACGTCTCGGTCGACATCGACGTTCTCGACCCGGCACACGCGCCGGGCACCGGCACGCCCGAGGCCGGTGGCATGACGTCCCGAGAGTTGCTCAACACCCTGCGCGGACTCGTGGGCCTCCACGTGGTCGGGGCCGACATCGTCGAGGTGGCACCCGCATACGATCACGCCGAGATCACCGGGATTGCAGCGGCACATGTCGCCTACGAGCTGTTGTCGGTGCTCGCCCTCAACCGGTAGGACGCCCGCCTCACCGTTTCGGCAACACCAGGATCGGCACCGGCGAATGGCGGATGATCTTGGTGGCGCGCGAACCGAGGAACACCCGAGCGATCGGCCCCAGCGGCCCGGACGATCCGATGGTCAGTACTTCGCCGTCCTGCCAGTGAACCTCGTCGAGGGCCTCGCGCCAACTGCCGGCCATGGCCAGTTCGGTCGTGACCTGCTCGGCCGAAAGCCCAACCGCGACTGCGTCGTCCATCGCCGCGGTCAGTGCCTCGGTCAACCCGACGGCGAGTTCTGCGGCAACGTCGTCCTCGACGCGTAGGCCGACCTCGGGCGGATACATCGTCGCTCCCCGGACGACGAACGACGCCAAGCGGAGCGGGATACCCGCGTCTCGGGCGAGTTCGGCGGTCGGACCCACGACGCGCGACGCCTCGCTGTCGCCGGAGAACGCGCACGTGATCCGGGTCAGTGTGGCGCGTTCGCGCATCCGATAGCCGCGGGGAGCGAGCGCCACGGTCACCGGGGACGAGTGCAGAAGCTTGTCTGCCGTCGACCCGACGACCACCTGCCCGAGAGCGCCGTCGCCCGAGGAGCCGAGAACCAGTATCGAGGCCGAGATGCTCTCGGCCGCCTCGGTCAATGCCGTCGAGACCGAGCGGTGTGCGAATCGGTGGAACGATGCAGTGATGTCGGGTGCCCGGTCTTCGAGGTAGTGGCGCGCTTTCGCCTCCGACTCGGCTGCCGTCGTCGCGGCCCAGTCGGCGAACTCCGCATCCACCCGTGCCATCGACGGAGTCGACCACGGTTTGGGCACCACTGTCGCCACATCGATGTCGGTGCCGAGCGACCGAGCGAGCTGGGCACCGAGATCGAGGGCACCGACGCTCCCTTTCCCCGGCGCGAATGCGATCAGGACACTCATCGCAGGTCCTGTTCTGCTCCGCGCAGCGTCGAGTGGTGCCGACCCCAGAACCAGTAGAACGCCAACACCACCGCGAGCCAGAGCCCGAACCAGAACCACGTGGTCCAGTGCAGTCCGGACAGGATGTACAGGCAGGCGAGGACCGACAGCACCGGAGTGACCGGGTATCCCGGAACCTTGAACGGCCGTTCGAGATCGGGCATCGAACGGCGCAGCACGATCACCCCGATGGATACGACGATGAAAGCGACGAGGGTGCCGATCGACACCAGGTCCGCCAGCTTGTCGAGCGGAATGAACGCGGCGAGGATCGAAATCACGACGGCGACGACGATCGTGTTGTTGACCGGCGTGTGCGTGCGGGGGCTGACCTTGGCGAAAGCTTTGGGCAACATGCCGTCTCGGCCCATCGCGAACAGGATGCGAGTCTGCCCGTACATCGTCACCAACGTCACCGAGAAGATCGAGATGACCGCACCTGCAGCCAGAATCGTTGCCGGCCAGGCTTGCCCGGTGACGTTGCGCAGGATTTCCGCCAGCCCGGCTTCCTCCTGGCCGGCGAAGTCGGTCCACGGCTGCGTCCCCAGAGCGGCCACGGCCACGACGAGATAGAAGACGATGACGACGATCAGCGCCGCAACGATGGCCCGCGGCATGGTCTTCTGAGGATCCTTCACCTCGTCGCCCGCAGTGGACACCGCGTCGAGTCCGATGAACGAGAAGAAGATCGTGCCTGCGGCCGCCGTCACCCCTGCTGCGCCCAGGGGCATGAAGTCCGAGAAGTTGCCGGAGTCGAAGGCGGTGAATCCGACGATCGCGAATAGAGCCAGCACACCGAGTTTGATGACGACCATGACTGCGTTGACCGCCGCCGACTCGCTCGCGCCACGAATGAGCAGAACGGCGCACAGCACGATCAGCACGACTGCAGGCAGATTCATGATGCCGGGGTCGGCGTCACCCGGCGCAGCCGACAGCGCGTGCGGGATGGTGAAGCCGAAGAGGTTGTTCAACAGCTCGTTGAGGTACCCGCTCCACCCGACGGCGACGGCAGCGCTGGACACTCCGTACTCGAGCAACAGACAGGCGGCGACGCCCATCGCGACAACCTCGCCCATCGTCACATACGCGTACGAGTAGGTCGAGCCGGAAACCGGTACCGCCGAGGCCATTTCGGCGTAACAGATGGCTGCGAGACCGGCCGCCACACCCGCGGCCAGGAACGAGAGCACCACCGCGGGACCGGCTTCGGGGACCGCGAGCGAGAGCACGAAGAAGATGCCGGTACCGATGGTGGCACCGACGCCGAACATCGTCAGTTGGAAGGTGCCGATGGTCCGTTCCAGCCCGCCACTGCTCTGCTGGTCCGGATCCACGATCGGCTTCCTGCGAAGCAGTTGAGATCGCAGACTCGATGCAGGTCTGTTCGACGATGTCATGGCCGGCACTCCCAACGTGGAGACGAACGGTGCGGATCGGCTGATTGTGCTCCCCGATACCGCCTCTCGCACGCCGAACACGCGGTGGAATCGGTCGATTCCCACACCGGTCCGTTTCTTCGCCGCAGCCTCGATGCCTACCATTGGCCTCGAGTCGGATGGGAGACACGAGAACAGATGGCCACACAGCGCGATGCGCTACCGCTCGATTCGGTCGCTGCGCAGGCCGCGTCGGACGCAGGCGGACTAGACGTCGCTCTACTGGGCAGCTTCCTCGACGTTCTCGCCGACGCCGTCGATGCCGGCGTCCCACTGAACCGCGGGCAGCTGCAGGAGTTTCGAGCGCAGGGTGATGCTGCTGCCCGCGCAGGCGTCGCACTGCGGGCGTTGCTGGACCTGTACCTGACCTCTGCGTGGCGGCTGTGGCGGGAACTACCCGCTGTCGTCGCCGCCGCGGACGACCCGGCCGGCGTCGTCACCGCAGGCGAGGTCATGCTGCGCGCGGTCGACGACGCGGTGGCCGAACTGGCCGAGGGATTTCAGCTCGCCCGACGCACTCTCGTGCGAGCCGAGGTACTGGCGCGCCGTGAATTCGTCGACGATCTGCTCTCGGGTACCTCCGATGTCGCCGGGGTCCTCGGGCGCGCGCAGACGTTCGGCCTCGACCTGTCGAGTCCGCACGTGGTGGCCGTGGTGACGTCGACCAAGCCGTTCACCGACGCCAGCTCTGCCATCACCCTCGTCGAGCGCAGCGTGCAGGGTAGCAAGGGAGACGCCGAATTGCTCGTGGCCACCAAGCAGGACCGGTTGATTCTGGTGTTCCCGGCACCCGACCTCGACGCCGTCGACCATGTCCTCGACCGAGTCGGACGCGCCCTCGGTACGTCCAACTCGGCGTCGAGCGAATCGGTCGACCTCCGGCGCAAAGGGGAATACGGCCGGACGCAGATCGGGATCGGCCGCCCACGCAGCGGGGCGGTCGGTGTCGCCGCGTCGTATCGGGAAGCCCTCGACGCGCTCGATCTCGCCGCCTCGCTCGGGTTCGACGCATCCGTGATCGATGCGCGTGATCTGCTCGTCTACCGCGTCCTGATCAGTGACCGTGCGGCGATCGCCGATCTGGTCGACACGTTGTTGACACCGTTGCTGGGCGCGCGAGGCGGGGCGGGTCCCCTGTTGGAGACGTTGCAGGTGTACTTCGACACCGGCGCGAACACCGCAAGAACCGCACGCCGGATGCATCTGTCGGTGCGGGCAGTGACCTACAGATTGTCTCGAATAAAGGATTTGACCGGGCAGAATGTGGGCAACCCCGTCGAGGCATTCGCGCTGCACACGGCGGTACTCGGAGCGAAGCTGCTCGACTGGCCCGAGGTTCGCTCGCCGTCGTAACGGGTACAGACTGCTCGAATTGCCGTAACCAGGCAACCAAATCGGTCGAAACGTGTCCGCAAAACGACCATGCCTGCAGGAAAGCGAACAGTCACACTGGAGTAGTCGCGGAATGACCGAGCGTTTTCCGCAGAGGCCCGAACGCACGGCCGGAACACCGGTAGGACGAAGACAGACGAGAACGAAAAGGAGCGTGTGACAGATGGCGTCGTTGACACAGAAATTGACATCGTTCGCTCGCAGCCCACAGGGCAAGAAGATGATCGATCAAGCACGTCGGTACGCAACCAAGCCCGAGAATCAGGCGAAGTTGAAGCAACTCGGCAGCAAATTCACGAATAGAGGTGGCCGTTCATGAACGTCGTCCCGTGGTGGGCATGGGCGGCATTCGGTGCCGTCGTCCTCATCCTGTTGGCCATCGACCTGTTGGCGCACCGCGGTGCGCACATCATCGGCTTCAAGGAAGCCGCATGGTGGAGCGCACTGTGGGTCGGCGTGGCGATCATCTTCGGCATCGTGGTGTTCTTCACGTTGGGAACCACGGCCGGAGTCGAGTACACGACGGCCTGGTTGCTCGAGAAGAGTCTGTCCGTCGACAACCTCTTCGTCTTCGCGCTGATCTTCGGCTACTTCAAGGTTCCCCGTGAGTACCAGCACCGGGTGCTGTTCTTCGGTGTGATCGGTGCCCTCGTCTTCCGCGCGATCTTCCTGGCCGCAGGTGTGGCCATCGTCAGCAAGTTCGCTGCCGTTCTGTTCGTCTTCGCAGCGATCCTGCTCTACAGCGCCTACAAGCTGATGAAGGACGAGGACGACTCGTACGACCCGAGTACCTCGATCGCAGTTCGCCTGCTTCGCAAGATCATTCCTGTCCGCGACGAATACGAAGGAACCAAGTTCTTCGTCAAGGAAGCCGGCAAGCGGGTGGCCACACCACTTCTCGCCGTCGTGGTGGCGATCGAAGCCGCCGACCTGGTCTTCGCCGTGGACAGCGTTCCTGCCGTCCTCGCGGTGACCGACGACCCGTTCATCGTCTACTCCTCGAACGCGTTCGCCATCCTCGGCCTCCGCGCCCTGTACTTCCTGCTCGCAGGGTTGCTCGAGAAGTTCCACTACCTGTCCAAGGGACTGGCGATCATCCTCGCCTTCATCGGCGTCAAGCTGATCCTGCAGGCCGGACACAAGGTGATCAGCACATCGATCCCCGAGATCCCGTCTCTGGTCAGCCTGGTGGTCATCATCGTGGTCCTGGCAGGCTCGATCATCCTGAGCCTGAAGAATCCTCCCGAGGAAGACACGGCAGACGCGATCGACCAGGTCGCTGCCGACAGCCCGATCGTCGATCCGACGAACGGAACCTCCTCGGCCGGCACCTCGTCGACCGGAACGTCGGGCACGGACTCGCCGAGACTCGACAAGTCCTGACCGCTCACCACACATGCCCCGCCGAATTCGATTCGGCGGGGCATGTTTGTGTTCCGAGGGGATGGGGCAAACAACGCGCATGGCTGAAAAGAACTCGTACACCGTTCCCGGACTCACCTCGGAAGTGGGCGCGCGCGTCGCCGCGATCCTTCAGGATCGACTGAACGCCTACAACGATCTCCATCTGACTCTCAAGCACATTCACTGGAATGTCGTCGGACCCAACTTCATCTCGGTACACGAGATGCTCGATCCTCAGGTCGAAGCAGTTCGCGGTTTCGCGGACGACGTCGCCGAGCGCATCGCGACCCTCGGCTCCTCGGCCAAGGGCACACCGGGCACCATCGTCTCCGAGCGCAGCTGGGACGACTACTCGATCGGTCGCGCGACGGCCATCGAGCACCTCGGTGCACTCGACCTGGTGTACACCGGGGTCATCGAGACCACTCGCAAGAACATCGAAGAGGTCGGCGAGATCGACCCGGTGACCGAGGACATGCTGATCGGTCAGAGCGCGCAGCTCGAACTCTTCCACTGGTTCGTGCGGGCACACCTGGAGAATTCCGGTGGTCAGCTCTCCACCGCCAACGCGACCAGCGAGGTCGACGCGGCGAAGCAAGCAGGCTAGACACCGTCCATCCGAACACCGATCTCGCCGTGACCCGGCGAGGTCGGTGTTCGTCGTTTCGAAGGGTCAGTCGGTCGGCCTGGCCTCGTGCCCGCTGCGGCCGTGGGTTCGACGCTTCTCCTTCATCTCGGCCTCGAAGACGTGGCGACGCCCGTCCATCAACTCGTTTCGCACCGCACGATCGTGTTCGCGCAACGGGCCCCAGTATCCGTCGTCGAATTCTTCGACGAGCTGAAAGGTCCACCGCCCCGGTGCGATGTTACGACCGATCATGTCCGTGTCGATCCGCTCGGATGCAGTGGTGTGGCCTGCATCGGCAAGTGCATCGACCGCGTCGCCGAGCAGCAGATCTGCGTGCCCCATCAGCTGGTGAAACGAGTAGAGATGCCCACGAGCGCGCTCGACACATTCGAGGGCCTCGGAGAGCTTTCCCACCGCGGCCACAGTCGCGTCGTCCACGCCGCTCGGGCGCTGGTGTTCGGGCGAGGGCGACTCGGAGGCCGACTCGGCGTCGTTGTGTTGATCCATGGAGCGCGCTTACCCAAATCGGCCCGGCACAACCCGGACGCGCTGTGCATGATTACCGACTCCGATCGCGGGTATAGCTCTCCCCGAACGGACGAAGACAATCGATTTCGAGGAGTTCTCATGGCTGATTTCATCGACAAGGCAAAGCACAAGGCAGAAGAGCTCGTGGGCGAAGCCAAGGAAAAGATCGGCCACAAGACCGACAACGACGATCTTGCTGCCGAAGGCGCAAAGGATCAGGCGTCGGGCAAGACCAAGCAGGTCGGCGACGACGTCTCGGACGCTGCAGGCAACATCAAGGACAAGTTCACGAACTGATCGTCTCGATCGGTCGTATCGAAACCCCGCACCCAGGCCTCGGCCGTCGAAGGTGCGGGGTTTCCTCGTTGCAGGCCACCGATCAGGTCGGCGGATTCGGCAACGGCAATGGACGGCCGAACAACCAACCCTGACCGAGGGTTGCTCCCAGAGACTTGGCACGACGCAGATGCCTGTGGGTTTCGATTCCTTCGGCCAGTAGGACTGCATCGCTCGTGCGGACGTACGCGCGCACCTGCCGCACCGCGGCACGCGACCGATACGGAGATCGGATGATCGACGCGTCGAGTTTGACGATGTCCGGCGCGACGGCGGCCAGCAGTTCCAACGTCGCGGGCGTGGCACCCACGTCGTCCATGGCCACCGACATGCCGCGAGCGCGGGCTCCTCGAACCAGGGCCATCAGCAACGGGACGTTTCGGTCGAGGTCTCGCTCGGTGATCTCGAGTACGACGTCGAGATCGTCACCGATCGCATCGAGGTGGGTGGCGACGTCACGTTCGTCGGCGAAACAACCCGGCTCGATGTTGAGAAAGAAGCGCACCCGACGCGAATACGCGCACTCGCGTGCTGCCCGCAACGCGGCGGCGCGACACGCCACATCGACGCGACCCACCATCCCACGCTCTCGGGCCAGCGCGAAGACGTCTTCGGGAACGGCCAGGCTCGGAGACGGCCACCTGGCCAGTGCCTCGTATCCCACGACGGTACCGGTGGCGAGTTCGACGACGGGCTGAAACAGAGCAGCGACGGACTCCACCGAATCGAGCGCCGCCGATGCTGCCAGCACCGCGCCGTCCGGCGCAGTCACAGTGATCGCTCGTCCACCGGAACGCGGCG
The DNA here is from genome assembly GCF_002258965.1 of Rhodococcus sp. 05-339-2. Lineage (NCBI taxonomy): Bacteria > Bacillati > Actinomycetota > Actinomycetes > Mycobacteriales > Nocardiaceae > Rhodococcus > Rhodococcus sp. 05-339-2. The sequence goes on along the minus strand of NZ_NOYW01000020.1, from coordinate 29,117 downwards.
GGCCTCGAGGCGGTCGGCGATCAGCGCGGCATGCAGTCTTCGCAGTCCGGACGGCTTCATCGGATCGAGCCCGGTGAGCTGCTCCACCCTCTTCAAGCGGTAGTCGACGGTGTTGGGATGCACCGTCAGCCAGGTGGCCGTCTTCTTTCGGTTGGAGTCCGAGTCGACGAACGCTTGCAGCGTCGGCAACAGATCGACGGAATCGCGCAGCGGATCGATCAGGGTCACGAGATGTTTGCGACCCAGGCCCGGCCTGCTCACCTGGTACTCGAACACGAGATCCGACATCCGGTACGTCCCGGGTGCGTATCCGAGTCGACGCACCAGACCGAGCAGCTCGTACAGGTGGGGCGCGGTCGTGGCGATGTCGTCGACCGCGGCCGACCCGGTCGTCGCGGTCATCACCACCTGACCCGCGTCGGCGAGACGATCGACGAGTTCGCCGATATCGACACCGGGAACATCGGGCAGCAGGACGGTTCCGCCGGTGGGGCTGATCGAGGCGATGGGCAGGTACTCCGCGTCGAACGTCGCCAGCGCCGAGTGCATTCTTCGCAGCTTTCGAGCCGCCGTCATCGCCGCGTCGATCCGTCGGCCACCCTCTTCGGCGTGCGCCGGAATGTGCAGGGCGACAACGTGATAATCCTCGGCAAGCAGCGTACCCATCCGGTCGGCGATCTTACGAGCCGTGCCGTCACCGGTCAGCAGCGCGTCGAGCAGTTCCACGTCGTGACGGGGACCGTTCTGGGTCAGCGTCCGAAACTCGACCAGGTAGGCGTCGGACACCGCCGCGGTGACGACGTCCAACAGTTCCATGACCAGGACGGTTCCCTCGACCAGCCGATCGCCCGCGTCCTCGTCGACCGAACGGGACGCCTGTCGCACAGCGAGTGCGCAGCCCTCGTTGATGGCATGTTGGATCCGGCCGAGCGGTACACCGTCTCGGGCCCATCGGGTTGCCGCGTCGCGAAAGACGTCCATGGCACCGGGTATCGGTAGCCGACCGGATTCGAGGACACCGGTCGCCAGTTCGCAGCAGGTCGTCGTCATGTCGTCGAGCTCACCGCGGGCACACTCGCGCGGTGGTGGTGTGTCCTCGGGTTCACCGAAGTACTGGTCCAACATGCGCGCGGCTGTCTCTCTCGGCGTCCGCAGACGGTCGGAGGCCCGCCGCCCGCTGACGTACTCCTCTTGCGACACGTGCACGCTCTCTGCTGCCGTCACCGAAGACCCCACCCCTCGAAACTCGACACCCTCTTCGGGTTCGCTTCCCCGTCCGACCGGCTCCTCGACGGATCGCTCGGTCTCACCGTCGCGCGTGCAGCCACATCGAGCGAGACCGGGCGGCAGACACACGAACAGTAGAACAAAAATCAAACCTGTGGATTGTTTTACCGAATATATCCGGCAGTCCATCCAGATTCGTCCCCCGGAGCTCAATTGTGACGATTTCTCACAGATGACGCGTCGGTTGCGGCCAGATTCCAAACGCCTGGCAGGAGGGCGCATACGACCCGAATCCGCACCTACTGTTCCGCCTTGTCCATCAACCCTCGTCGAAAGTCAGGCTCCATGACCACTTCTCGGTCCACCCTCCGCGCAACGCGGAAGGCAGCGACGGTGCGCGCTGCGATGATCGCGGCAATGGCGTGCTCACTCACCCTCGGTGCCGGTGTCGCAGCACAGGCACAGCCCGCGCCCGCACCTGCCCCGCCTGCCCCGCCTGCCACCGTGCAGGGTGCCACTGTCGTTCCCCCCGGCCCGACCGAGGCATCACCGAAGGCAGCCGACCAGGGTATCGCCCAGCCGAACATCCAATCGGCCGCTCCCGCGACCGTCACTTACGACCCACGGACCGAGACCACGGGTTACGGACCGGAACAGAAGAACTTCCTGGCCGGATTCCTCTACAGCATCGTCAATCCCAATGTCGCACCTCAGGGTGCCAACGACTGGAACTGCAAGCCGTCGGCGGCGCATCCGCGTCCGGTCGTGCTGCTGCACGGCACCTGGGAGAACGCCTACAACAACTTCGCGCGGATGTCGCCTGCGCTCAAGAAGGAGGGCTACTGCATCTTCGCGCTGAACTACGGTGACAGCGACCCGAGCATCGTCGGCAACCTCCCGTCACTGCGCGGTACCGCATCCGTTGCATCCAGCGCGAGGGAGATCGCCACCTACATCGACGCCGTGCGTACCGCGACCGGTTCTGCGCAGGTCGATATCGTCGGCCATTCCCAGGGCGGACTCGTCACCCGCCAGTACCTTCGCTTCGAGGGTGGTGCCAACCCCGCCGATCCGACCAAGAACAAGGTGAACACCGTCGTGAGCGTCGCCGGGTCCAACCACGGCACCACTCTCGTCGGAATCGGCACGCTCGGTCGCACGATCAACAACCTGGGTCTGAACGTGCTCGGCGTTGTCGGTGCCATCGCCGGACCCGCCGCCTCGGACCAGGTCATCGATTCCGCTCTTGTCAAGGGATTGGCAGTGGGCGGCGACACCGACCCCGGCATCAAGTACACCGTGATCGGTACCAAGTACGACGAGGTGGTGACCCCCTACAAGACGACGTTCCTCACCGCGGGTCCCGGTGCCACCGTCAACAACGTCACGTTGCAGGACGGCTGCGGCATCGATCTGTCCGATCACCTGTCGATCTCGGTCTCGCCTCGAGCGATCGGCATCGTGAAGAACGCACTGGATCCGAAGGGCTTCCCCACGAAGTCGATCCCGTGTGCCTTCAACTCACCGATCACCGGCGGCTAGTCACACCTGGGTGAGGGCGATCGGGCCCGACCCGATCGCCCTCACTGCTGTGCAGGTGCCCATCCGAGTGCGGGCCCGAGCGTGTGTGCCATGTCGGTCAGAATCTGCACGTAGTCCTCGTGGTCGAAGCTGAACGGCAGTGCGAACGCCACCTCGTCCACCTCACGAAAAGACTTGTTTGCGTACAACTTCTCGGCGATCACGTCCGAAGTCCCGACGAGGTCGGGTGCGAACATCATCCGAGCCGGACCCTGTGGCTCGAGCGTGCGTGCCGATCGCCCACGCACGTACTCCTCGTACTTGGCCGTCTGCGACGGGCTCGCACTGTCGGTCGGGATCACCACCAACCCTTGCGAGACCCTCGCGTCGTTCCCGGCCGGGTGAAACCGACGAAAGCGCCGGATGTGGGAGAGCTGGATGTCGTCGAAATCGGTCGACTCCTCGGCGCGCACCACGCTGCTGACCAGAAGATTCATCTCGTTCTCACCGGCCCACTGCGCCGACCGCAGGCTCGCTCCCCCGTACCACATCCGACCACGCAGACCGGGTGAATGCGGCTGCACGCGAGCGGAATACGACTCGATGCCCTCGGTCCCCGACCACGTCGACGCCGGCTCCCCGGCGACGAACCCGAGCAGCCTCGATACCCGTTCGTACCCGAAATCCTCGGTATCCGCGGTGTCGGGATAGAGCGAATGCTTGACCCGGTCGAACTGCATCGGTTGTCCCACACTGACTCCGGGATTGATCCGCCCACCGGACAACACGTCGACCGTCGCCAGGTCCTCTGCCAGTCGCAGTGGGTTCTCCCAACCCAGTGGCGTCACTGCTGTACCGAGCGCTATCCGATGGGTCCGCTGCGACGCCGCAGCCATGACTGCGATGGGCGACGATATTCCGAACTGCAGGTGGCGATGCCGAAGCCATGCACTGTCGAAGCCGAGCTGCTCGCCGAGTTCGATGATGTTCAGCGTCGATTCGTGGCCGCGTGCTGGATCGGACTCGTCGAAGAGCCCGATCGTGAGAAATCCGAGCGAAAGCAACGGGTGAGAAGGCGTAGGCACGTCGAGACTCCATTCGGCCGAAATTGGACCCAGCCTAAACGAATCGGTCGGCCGTGCGGCGAATCCGGGAGCCGTCGAACTCGACGAGGCCGCGAGCGGCGAAGGCGTCGAGCCAGCCGATCATCGGCCACCGACCCCATCGATCGAAGAACGTGCGCGCGTTGGTGACGATGTCGTCGAGATGTTCCACCGGAGGATCGGAGACCGGATGGAACTGGTGGTAGGCGTGCGCCCCGCCGACCCACCGCAACCCGATGCCCGACGCCTCCGCGGTCGCTGCGAAATCGGTGTCCTCACCGCCGTAGCCGGTGTAGTCCTCGCAGAAGCCGCCGAGTTCGGCCCAGGTCGCCGCCCCGACTGCGAAGGACAGCGACCAGAACAGGTCGAAGTTGTCTCCGTGCTCGACGGTGTCGACCGGTGGATTCGGCCGCGCCGGATGCGGCGCGGTCAGCGAGTTCAGGACCTCACCCTCGGCACCGATGTCCTTCTCTTTCAGGTAGGTCACCGGACCACAGAGCAGCGATCGCTCGTTGCCGGGCAGTGTTGCCGCACGCCGGTATCGCCCGATCGTCTCCGGACCGGGGATGCAGTCCACGTCCAGGAACACCAGCAACTCCGCGCCGCGATCGATTGCCGCGGCCGCACCCAGATTGCGGGCACCCGCCAGCGGCAGCGGATGCTGCGCAGGCATCTCGAGACAGGTGGCGGGCGAACCGGTTCGGTCGAGCAGGTCGGCAATCGTGTTGTCGCCCATGGACACGACGACGTGCTCGACCTGCTCTGCGGTCGATGTACCCAGACCACGCATCTGCGCGGCCAAGTGCTCGTGTCGTCCGGACACCACGGTGACGACGACGGTCTTCACTGTCGCACCGCGCGAGGTGCGGCCTGCTCGATCGCCCTGGCGGCGCGGGCAGGTGCACCCGCGGTACGCAATGCCGACCACCGACCGCCACCGATGTCGAGAGCGCGGTTCGCCGCTGCGTGCCACCGCGCGACGGACGGCCACGTATCGAGCACCTCGGCGACCGACCCGTGGGCCAGGGCCCGTCCGGTGGCCGACTGTTCTTCGAAGGGTCGAGCCTGCGGCACGACGATGGCGGGCACGCCCGAGGCGGCGACGTCGGCGACGGCGTTCTGGCCGGCGTGCGTGACGACGAGTGCTGCCGAACACAACACCGGCCACACGTCGTCCACCCAGTCGCCCCCTGCCACGCCGAGTGCGCGGAACTCGAATCGGGCGTCCACCGCCGACCACGAGTCAACAAGGTCTCGGGTCAGCTCCGTGCCACCGGCGGCACCCAGAACCACCACCGTCGGATCGGCATGGGCAGTGACTCGCTCGCGCTCGGCGAATCGACTGATCGAGCCGGCATAGGTGGTCTTCTCCGCGAAGGGACGCAGCCAGGTCGGGTCGTAGACCTCGCGTGACCACGGCGCGACGATGTGGGTCGCCGCGCGATAGGCGAGGTCGTGAATCGGATCGTCCCGCTCCCCGGGTATTGCCATCACGATCACCCGAACACCCATCAGTCGCAAGAACATCGCCACTTCCACCGATACGTCGACCACCACCGCTCGCGGCCGCTCGCGCGCCACCCACTCCGCGATGATCGCCATCCGCTCGGTCAGACCGTCCACGTCGTGAGGTGCCCAGTGCAGCACCCCTCCGGCCGAACTGTCCTCCGCGGCATCACTTTCGACGGAATCGTCGACGTCGAGCGGAAGCGAGATCCACTCGGCCGCCGCATGCGTTGCCGGTCGAGCGCGCGAGGACAGCACCGTCATCGGCTCTGCCATCGACCGCGCAATGGCATCGGAACGGGTGATGTGACCGACCCCGTGGTGGTGCGCGTAATACCCGATCATGCGATCGCGAGCCGGTCGTCGAGCTTGTCCGCAGCCGCAGCCAGTGTCGAGTGGTACAGGGCCTCGTACTCGTCCACCATCCGATCCATCGAGCACACCTGCTCCGCGCGCGCGCGGACGTCCGACCTTCTCAGCGCTGCCGCCGCGGGGATCGCCGCCGCGAGGCCGTGTACGTCGTCGGCCGCTACCAGCACTCCCGACGATGCATCGACGATCTCCGGTATGCCGCCTCGTGCGAACGCGGCGACCGGAGTGCCGCAGGCGAGTGCTTCCGCCACCACCAGGCCGTACGGCTCGGACCAGACCGGTGAGACGAGCGCTACCTCGGCACCGGCCACCAACGCCGCCAAAGCGGGCTGATCGAGGTGACCGACGTAGCGGATGTTCTCGTCGAGCATCGGCTCGACGAACTCGTGGAAATACTCGAGATTGCTCAGCGGTCCGGCGATACGCAGCGAGCGGCCTGCTTCCTTCGCAGCCGCAATGGCCAGGTGCACCCCTTTCTCGGGGACCACCCGACCCGACCACACCACGTAGTCTCCGCCGGTACCGAACGGCCAGTCCGCCAGGGAGATTCCGTTGCGAATGACGACGGTCCCGGCGGTGACATCGGCCCACTGCGAGGCGGCGAACTCGCTGACCGCGGCAAACGTGTTGGCACCGGGAGGGGCCAGCGCAACTGCAGACTCCAGCCACGCGAACGGCGGTGTGTGCAGTGTCGTCACCATCGGTACCGACAGCGTCGCCGACATCGCCAGCGGCAGGTAGTGCAGGCTGTGGTTGTGCACGATGTCGAAGGACCGAGACAGAGTTCCGGCGAGTTCGAGCATCACCGCCAGATACGCATGATGCTCACGAATCGCGGTGGGTGTGATCGCGACGTCGGCGATGGAGATCGGCGTCAGATCCAACGTCCGCACCGGTAGCAGGGTCGCATCGAGGTCGACGCTCGACCCGTCCGCAGCGAACAGACTCACCTGATGCCCGCGCTCGGTGAGCGCACGCACCAGGTTGTAGACATGTGCCTCCAGGCCGCCCGCGAAAGGCTGTGCCACCGGAAAACTCGATGACGCCAGCACCGCGATGCGAAGTGGGTTCTCGTTCAACGCATCTCCTTGATCACTGCTGAATAGATCGCCGCATGAGTTGCTGCGATTCGTTGTCGTTGTTCTGATCTGGTTCCGGAATCGACTGCCGGAACGCGTTCTGCGTGCGATGCCCGCACGGCAGAGACGAGCGAGGCGGGATCGAACGAGTCGATGCCCATCCGGAAGCTGTGCACCCGCGCCTGATCTGCGTAGAAGCCGCAGTCGGATGCGACGACGGCGGTACCGAGGTCGCGGCAGGCCTCGAGCCAGCCCGAGTGTGTTCCGAATCGATACGGCAGCACCGAGACATCGATCGACGACAGATAGTCCCAGAGCGCGTCGTCGTCGAAACGTCGGTGCACGCGTACGTCGACGTCGGGAAAGCTGTTGTAGTCCAGCAGCTTCGCGCCGACCGTCGGGTTGTACCAGTGGCTGGAGTGCTCGAAGACGTCCTCGTCGATGTCCAGTCTCACCGTTGCGTCGGGTAGCGCCCGAGCGGCCTCGACCACAGCGTCCATCACTGCCAACGCGTCGATGTTGGACCTCAGATTCTTGGCATGGACACCGATGACGAACGAATCCGACACCGGGCGCGGGAGTGCCATCCGCTCGAGCGGCACGACGTGCGGATGCTCGACCACCGTTGCCTCGACGCCCCACCGATCGTGAATCCGAGCAGCAGCACCCGCGGTGAGGGTGATGACGGCGGCGGCCGCGCGAACCAGTACGTCCAACTGCCGCAGGTGATCGGCGTTGTCCGCGAAATGGGGATTGTGCAGGTCGTGGACCGTCAGGACCAACGGCTGCCGGTGGGCGCGTAGATGGTCGACGGTACGGGTGAGCTCGCCCGGGGAAAAGGACTCGAACCCGAAATGCACGTGCAGCACGTCGAAGTCCACGTCAGTCTGTTCGGCAAGCCAACGAGCATCGAGCAACCGTGGAGGCCACCACTGGTCGGGTACGTCGACTCGAACAGGGGCCGGATCGGGCAGCACGATCACCGACGGTTCGGCCGACGCCGCGTGTGCGGAGTCGCCGACGACGGGCTGCAGGTGTCGGACATAGGCGTGCGAGGACGGAACCGATGCAACGCGAATCATGAATTCCTTCGGGTTCAGGCAGGTGGATCGTGCCTGTTCCCGACACGCGATACGTAGTCAGTACCCAGTTGCACCCAGGTTCAATCGGGGTTGGCGAAGCCCGTCCCCCGGGTCTACGTTGACGAGAGAATGGTCCAACACGAACGAGCACACGACGTCGGGGCAAGCATGGACGGGCGCACCCGCCACTACGGCGACTTCTACGGCATATCGAACGAGCCGAGTCGCTCCGAGCACGACGGACCGCTCCTCCTCGTCTGGGGAAATTGCCAGGCCGAGGCGCTGCGCATCCTCCTTGCCTCCGATCCGGCCATGCCGATGCGGACCGTCCGCATACCACCGGTGCACGAACTCGAATCCTCCGATCTGCCCCACGTCGACCGACTCGTGCGGCAGGCGTCGGTGCTGCTCACCCAACCGGTTCGAGCCGGCTATCGGTCGCTGCCCCTGGGCGTGCCCGATCTGGTCGACGCGCTACCGCGCGACGCCACCGTGGTGCGTTGGCCGGTGCTCCGATATTCGGGGTTGCACCCCTTCCAGGTCATCGTTCGCCACCCCAGTGCCCCGGCTGCAGTTCCGAACATGGTGCCCTATCACGACTTGCGCACGATCCTCGCGGTCCATCGCGGCCTCGGCAGCGACGCGGACTGGGACGTTCCGGTCTCGGAGGACGGTCTACGTCGGGCAGCCGATGCGAGTCTCGACGAGTTGCGTCGACGCGAGGACCGAGACACCGATATCGTTGCGTCCGATCTGTTTCGAGACGCGGGCCGCCATGCCACCCACACGATCAACCATGCGACCAACGTGGTGCTCACCGGCCTGGCTCAGCGAGTACTCGACCACCTGAACATCGGTAGCACGGTGCGGGATCCAGGGCGGGAGCTGCTCGGAGGTGTTCGCGCGCCCGTCGAGGGTCGAGTGCTGAATGCGCTCGGCCTGCACGGCGATCCACGGCCGAACTGGTCGGTCGACGGCTCCGACCTGACGCCGGATTCCGTTCACCGCGCTCACCTGCAGTGGTACGCAGCTCGTCCCGAATTCGTCGGCGCGGCCCTCGAACGACACGCCGAGCTGATCCGAACCCTGGAGCTGGCACCGTGACCGGACCGGTACATCATCTGGTGGTGGGACCGAACGAGCACGGTGTCGTCCGCTGCGCCCGCGAATTGGCCTCCGCAACAGCCAGTCCGGTGATCTCCGACCTCGAGCATCCTCCCTCCGACACGGCACTCCACGTGCACTTCACCGACCGGCTGTTCGGACGTAACGCAACCGAGGCCGCAGACGCATTCGCCGCGCTCGCCGAACGCCATCGAGCGCCCATCACCGTCACGGTCCACGATGTGCCGCAGGCATCCGACGGCCACGCATTCGAGGCGCGGAAGGACTGCTACCGACGGGTGATCGACTGCGCGGCAATCGTGGTGGTCTCCAGCATGCACGAGCGACTACTGCTCGAGGACATCCTGGATCGCCGGCACGACGTTCGGGTCATCCCGCTCCCGATCGGACGCGCGGCGGAGCGGACAGCGGACGGCGTCGCCCCGCGAAAGGTCGTCGGTGTACTCGGGTTCGTCTATCCGGGTAAGGGGCACGAGGAGGTACTCGGTGCCATGACGTCGCTGGACACCGACGTCGACGTTCTCTCCATTGGTTCCGCGTCACCGGGACACGAATCCATGATCGACGAACTCGGTTCTGCTGCAGAGCAACTCGGCCGATCGTTCACCTCGACCGGTTTCGTTCCCGACGCCGAGCTGGACGAGATCCTGCGGTCGGTCGCCATTCCCGTTGCGTTCCACCGACATGTATCGGCATCGGGTTCGATCAATTCCTGGATCGCGGCAGGCCGTCGACCGCTCGTCCCGCGGGGTCGGTACGTGGAGGAGATGGAGACCAACTCCCCCGGGGCCCTGTGGATTCACGACAATTCGATCGAGGGCCTCGCCGCTGCGATGGCAGAGGCTCTACGCCATCCCGACATGACATGGCAGCAGCACGACGTGGTCGCCTACCCAACGCTCGAGCAGGCGGCCGTGCTGTACCGCGCATTGTTCGACGAACGGCGTGCGAAAGCGGCGAAGGAGCTGCCCGACGGCCGGTGGGTGGTACCGGGCAATCGGTGGGATCTCGCCCCGTCTGTCGATCGCAACCCGCGAGTGTCCGTGGTGATTCCGTACTTTCGTCAGCAGCGTCAGCTGGAGTTCGTACTCACTGCGCTGACGTTGCAGAGCTACCCGGCCACCCTGCTCCAGGTGATCGTCGCCGACGACGGGTCGCCCGACGCGCCGGACGTCGATACCTTCCTGCCCGCTCTCGACATCACCGTCGTTCGACAGAAGGATCGCGGCTTCCGTGCGGCGGCGGCGCGCAATCTCGGTGCATCGGTCGCCGACGGGGAGATTCTGTGTTTTCTGGACGCGGATACGGTCCCCGAACCCGAGTACATCGCGGAGTCGGTGCGGCTGACCGGGGCAGTTCCCGATGCGCTCACCGTGGGTCGGCGACGCCACGCCGATCTGACGGGCTGGACCGCCGAGGACGTGGCCGGGTGGTTCGGCGGAGGTTCGCACGGACCGCCGGAACTGTCGGAGCCGGGGTGGCTTCGGGACGGGTACTCGCGCTCACGCGACTTGCTCGATGCCGATCGACGTTCGTACCGATTCGTCATCAGCGCCGTGATGTCGTGCAGCCGTGAATTGTTCTCCGACATCGGTGGATTCGACGAGACCTTCGTCGGATACGGCGGAGAGGACTGGGACTTCGCGCATCGCGCGTACGACGCCGGTGCCGTCCTGGCGCACCTGCCTGCCGCCGTCGCCTGGCACGACGGACCCGAATGGGCCGAGCGTACGGGCGGGGATCGGGAACGCAAGAACCTCGAAGCGCTGATGCTGTCTTCCCGCATCACCGACCCGGCCGCTCGTACCCACGGTCTCGTCTATGCCGTGCCCGAGACGATCGTGATCGTCGATGCAACCGGACACAGCTCGGCGTCACTGCTGTCCACCGTCGGATCGGTTCTGCGCCAACATGACTGCGCGGTGTGGATCGACGGTCCCGACGCAGCGTCGTTGCGAGAGCAGTGGGGTGACGTCGACCCGCGCATTCGTTCGGGTCCGCCCGGCGACACCGGCCGCAGCCATGTCGTCGTGCACGTGCGCGGACTCGTACTGTTCGGTGAGCACTCTCTGCGCCGCATGCTGGCAACCGGTGCCGATCGTATGACCGTGGACGTCGGCGGCAGCGGCGTCGTCGAGTGTCGCAGTTCGCGTTCGCGGGCGCGTGCGGCGCGGTGGGCCGATGCACTCGGTCGTGATCCGCTCGACGTGGCCGAGGATCTCTTCGGGCACATGCACCGCACAGCCGTCGAGTTCGGGATCTCGACCAGTGAGCATCAACCGGATCTGTCCTGGTGACGTCGAATACGGCGCGGCGGCGACTGATGGAAGAATATGTATCGGCGGTCGTCGGGGACGACGGAACAGCAAGGTCGGGTGGACGATGAACAGAACGCTGTATTCGATGCTCTGGATGATGGCGATCATCGCTCTCATTGCATTGATCTGGGGCACAGTCGGTTACGTGTACGCCGATGAACACCCACTGCGCCGTGCGGCGTTCGTCGGTGGCGGAGTACTGATCTCGGGATGGCTCATCGTGCTCGCAGCCGTGGGCATCAAGATCTCGCGACTGAAAGCGCGCCGCAGAGCGAGCAATTCCGAGAACGACTGACGAGTCCGCCGAGGTGCGGATTGAGAACGCCGTGGGCGGGTACTCCGCTTCGAAGTCTCGACGCGCAACAGCCGGTCACCTGCTCGTCGAGTTCCTCTCAGTCAGTGGCGAGCAAGGGTTCTCGATGGTCAATCAGCGCAGTACGTCGCAGCAGCACGGAACGTCGGCACGGCCGGCGACTCGCGACGAGTATCTGTCGACGTGGTCGACACTGCACAACGGCATCGATCCTTCCTCGTCCGCGTTGGTCTCGGGTTGGCTTCGCGTGGTCTATTCGCTGAGCGCGCCGCTGGTTCGCGCGTCCGTCTCCGCCCACGCCGTCACCCTCACCGCCGTGGTCGTGGCAGGGGCTGCAGTGGCGCTGTCGCGACCCGGTACCTCCGCACCGTTGATCGCGGCGCTGCTCATCGTGATCTCCGGCCTGCTGGACGGCATCGACGGCGGGGTCGCGATGATCGGCCGTTCCCAATCTCAGTGGGGGTACCTGCTCGACACCGTCGCCGATCGCTGCAGCGACCTGCTGCTGTTGGCGAGCGGTCTCGCTCTGGGTGCCCCGATGCCGCTCGTCGTGGCGGTCGGCGTGGTGACGTTGCTGCACGAGATGGCCCGTGCCCGCGCGGTGGGTTCCGGCATCGAGGACGTCGGCTTCCTGACGATATGGGAGCGTCCCTCGCGGGTGATCGCGGCTGCGGTCACGGCGACGGTCGCCGGGGCAGCGCCTGCTGCTGCGGGAACGTCGGCGACCATCGGGATGTCGGTGACGTGCGCGCTCGCGGCCGTCGGGTTCACCCAGTTGATGTTCGGGTTGCATCGTCGAGCCGATCGAATTCGGCGGTGACCAGCCAGCCGGCGAGTGCCAGTACATGGAACACGAACATCCACAACATGATTGCGACCCCGCCGCCGATCGCGGTGAGGCCTCCGAACGGCGCACCCAGGTCCACCGGTATCGCCAGGAACAAGATGAATCCGTGTACGAATCCGGTGACGATGGACGAGGTGACGAGTGATCCGACCATCAACGCCCGCCAGTTCACCGCGCGTGGCGCGATCACGCGATAGGTCCATGCCAGGGGGACCGACAGGATCACCCACAGGCAGTTGAAGCCGAGGAACACGCGCAGCGTCATGGCACCGATTCCGCCGCCGCCGGTCGACGCGTCGAGCAGTCGCGCGACGCAGAGGACCCCGGCCAGCAAGACCGGTGCGGCGGCGAAGAACGGGACCATCGCCAGTCGACCCCGCCAACCGGTGAACGACTCTCGTGTCGGTGCGAACCGCACGATGGCCCGGCGCAGGCCCTCCCCGTAGAACGTCGCGGGAAAGATGGCGATCAGGATACCGATCGGACCGAGTTCGATTCCGGCCGTGGCCAATCCATCCACCGCCGCGCGAGCACCCAGGGCGTCGGGCAACAACGCCGACATGGCGTCGAACCCGCCGCGTACCCAGTCCGCCGACACCAACAGGGTGCAGGCGCGGATGGTCAGCAGCAGTAGCGGCACCACAGCGATGACGGCGTAGAAGGTCAAGCCGCCCGCGATCAAGGTGGTGTCCTCGCGGGCGAACCCGGCTTTGATCGCGCCGACTCCGCGCGTGGCCCTCGTGCGTATCGAGGTCATCTCGCGCGAGCACCGAGTAACGCGCCGACCGCAACGGCGTCATTCAAGGGTGATGTCCACACCATCGATGACCTTCAGAAACGGGCAGATCGAGGTTGCCTGCGCCAGTACCGCTTCGGGATCGTCGGTGCCGGGAAGAGATACTGCGAGGGCGAACGTGGCGTCGTAGCCGGATGCATCCGAGTCGGTGAGTACGACGGTGCCCTTCACTGCGAGGTCGTCGACGCTACCGCCGACGGTTCCGAGCGCGATACGCAGAGACTCGACCAGGCAGCTCGACAGAGCGGCAGCCATCAGTTGCTCGGGGTTGGTGTGCTCCCCCGGCCCTCCGAGTTGCTTCGGTTCTCGCACACCGAGGGACAGAACCCCGTCGTCGGAGGTGACTCCCGTCGCGGTGGCAGAGACAGTTGCTGTGTACAGCTCGGTGTTCATCGATGTCGGATGTCCACTCGGCAGCCGATCGAAACCGGCGGAGTCCACGCGCCCGGGTCGAGACCGAGGGGTACGTGTCGATGTTCACACATCGGATACATCAGTTTGACCGAACCTACCGACGGGTAACGCTGCTGCCAGGGCCGAGCATCACGCTGTGACCCACAGGCATCGGCCAGAGCAAACGACCACCGAACCGAAAGGGGAGCACCATGAGCACATCCACGTTGATCGCGCAGTTGCGTGTTGCACTGCAGTTGACGAACACCGAAATTCAGATCGCGGAAACTCGCGTCGTTCAGGCGCGCACCGAGGCGGTACGCAGGGAGTTGACTCAGAACGCCGCGAACGGCCGTGAGCGCGCGGCAGCCATCGAAGAAGCAATCCGCGGACTCGGCGGACTACCCGAACTGGTCGCACCGTTCCTGGGGCGCACACTCGCCGCCGTCAAGACGGTCGCGGAGCAGGCGCAGCCGTTCGACGAGGCCCTGCTGGGCGATCTCGCACTCGAGCAGCAGCTGCTGGGCCGCGCCAAGTACATCAAGGCACTGGCCACGGCAGCTAACGAGCCCACCGTCGTCGCGTTGGCGACCCGGCTGGCCACAGCACACAGCGCAACGGTGGAGTGGCTCGAAACCGTGCTCGCCGAAGACGCACTCGGCGGACCCGCAGCGCTACGCCGCACTCCGTTCCAGGCCGCCACGGGCACCGCAGTCAAGATCGTCAACGCTCCGGCAACCTGGTCGGCCCGCGGTCTCGACCGCGCACTGGACGCAGCCCGAGCCACCCCGGATCGCCTCGCCGCTCTGCTGGGCCGCGGAGCTCACGCCGGTGACGTGGCAGTCAAGACGCTGACGGCGAGCCGCGATGCAGCACTCGAGGCAGCCGAGGACGTCACTCGTAGCGAGGGAGTCGACACCGTCGCCGACGCGATCCACACCGCACGGTCGGCCAGCGGAACCCTGGATGCCGACGAGCTGCCGATCGCGGACTACGACGACCTGAACGTCTCGGACGCCGTTGCCGCCATCAAGGACCTCACGAACCCGACCGACGTTCGCACCGTCGTGGCGTACGAAGAGGCACACAAGAACCGCCACGGAGTCGTGTCCGCAGGACAGACGCGCGTGGCAGCAATCGCCAAGGACGTCATCTCGGTCGACTGACCTTCTGCGAATACCGATGCGGCCCGTGAACTTCCGGGCCGCATCGCTGTATTCGAAGCAACCCGCTAGGGCTTGAGCAACACCTTGATGGCACCGTCCTGCTTCTTCTGGAAGATCTCGTATGCGTGCGGGGCTTCGTCGAGCGAAAGCTCGTGTGTGGCAAACGAATCGACACCGAGCGGGTCGTCGTCGCCGAGCAGCGGCATGATGTCGTCCACCCACCTCTTGACGTTCGCCTGGCCCATGCGGAGCTGAATCTGCTTGTCGAACATGGTCATCAGCGGCAGCGGATCGGCCATACCGCCGTACACACCGATGATCGAGATGGTTCCGCCGCGTCGAACGATGTCGATCGCAGAGTACAGCGCGCCCAGTCGATCGACACCGGCCTTCTGCATCATCGGCGCAGCAACGGCATCGGGGAGCATGCCGACGATCTGCTGAGCGAGTTTGCCGACCGGAGATCCGTGCGCTTCCATGCCCACCGCATCGATGACGGAATCGGTACCCCTGCCGTCGGTCATCTCACGAATGACGTCGCCGACGCCACCGCTGTGCTCGGCCAGGTTCACCGTCTCGATACCCCGTGCCGCGGCGCGGGCGAGGCGCTCGGGGACCAGGTCGACGGCGATCACTCGTGCGCCCTTGTGCTGCGCGATGCGTGCTGCCATGTCGCCGATGGGCCCGAGACCGAGAACCGTCACCGATCCCCCGTCGGGAATCGCCGCGTACTCGACCGACTGCCAAGCGGTGGGCAGTACGTCGGAGAGGTATACGAATCGCGAATCCGGCGGTCCCTCCGGCACCTTGATGTGCGTGAACTGCGCCTGCGGCACACGGAGGTACTCGGCCTGCCCACCGGGGACCTGACCGTAGAGCTTGGAGAAGCCGAACAGTGCCGCGCCCATTCCCTGTTCGCGAACCTGTGTGGTCTCGCACTGGGTGTACAGGCTCGAATTGCACATGTAGCAGTGTCCGCACGAGATCTGGAACGGAATGACCACTCGGTCTCCGACTGCCAGATCGCCTGTCTGCGACCCAACTTCCTCGACGATGCCCATCGGCTCGTGCCCCAGAACGTCACCTTCGTCCATGAAGGCTCCGAGCGTTTCGTACAGATGCAGGTCCGAGCCGCAAATGTTGGTGGTCGTGATCTTCACGATCGCGTCCGTCGGAAGCTCTATCCGCGGATCGGGAACGGTGTCGACGCTGACTTTTCTCTTGCCCTGCCAGGTCACTGCGCGCATGACGTCCTTCCATCGAAGCGACTTCGAAGTTCGATGTCGCTGCACTGCGCATTGCCTGTTGTGACAGGTCACAAACACATATGCCTGCAGTGGTTGGTACCGCCCGGCAGCGGGTAGCCACCACTATGACCGCGTTGTTCTCAGTCGATCCGTCCACCGCTCGATCTCCCGCCCTACCCACCCCCTGCGGGCCGATCTCGGAAGCCGTCACCCGGTCGCTGGCCGCGGGTGTGCCGACCGGAACCCCGGTGATGCCCGATCCGATCGAGGCCGATCCCACGTCCCGAGACGCGCAACTCGCGCTTCTGATCTGCTACGAACTGCACTACCGCGGGTTCGAGGGCGTGGACGACGCCTGGGAGTGGGACCCCGAGCTCCTCCGCCTACGAGGAGGGCTGGAATCCGCTTTTCTGCGATACGTGCGAGAGAACGTGGAACCCGGCACCGACGCAGTCGCGGAGATGGACGCGCTGTCGATCGAAGCGACCTCGGGGAGCGGCCCCTCGTGGTTCCTTCGCGACGAAGGTTCGTGGGAGCAGATGCGCGAGTACTTCGTGCATCGGTCCGTCTACCACCTCAAGGAAGCCGACCCGCACGCGTGGGCCATCCCCCGTCTGACGGGCCAGACCAAGGCCTCCTACGTCGCGGTCGAATTCGATGAGTACGGCGGCGGCAAGGGCGACCGCCTGCACCAGCATCTGTGGGCCGAATCGATGGTGGCGGCCGATCTCGATCCGACGTATCTCGGTTATGTCGATCGCGTCCCGGCACAGACACTGGCCTGGGTCAATCTCATGTCGTTGTTCGGTTTGCATCGGGGGCTGCGCGGTGCCACCGTGGGCCACTTGGCGGCAACCGAGATCACGTCGTCGCCCGGCTCGCAGCGCTACGTGCAGGGACTGCAGAGGCTCGATGCACCGTCGGCATGCATCGCGTTCTACGCCGAGCACGTCGAGGCGGACGCCGTGCACGAGCAGGTGCTACGTCACGATGTGGTCGGCACTCTCCTTCGCCACGAGCCCGAACTCGAAGCAGATGTGGTGTTCGGAATGCGCGCACTGGATTTCGTCGAGAACGAACTCGCCGACCACGTGATGCGGCGATGGTCGGCCGGTCAGTCCTCGCTGGACTGAGAGGGTCGCCTCTTCGCGCGGTGGCTCGTGTCGCACAGCGGATAGCTCTTGCTCCGCTTGCACGTGCACACCGCAACGACGAAGCGGTCCGACTCCACTTTCGTGCCGTCGTCGAGTTCGATGTTCACCGGTCCGTCGATCAGCATCGGGCCACCACGAACGATTCTCACCGTCGTCCGCTTGCCGGCCGAGTCATCGCTTGTCGCCACGAATCACCACCAACTCCTCCGTTCGACGCCCCGGAGCCAACAGACCGCGGGCTTCGAGCCACTCGGCACGGCGGTGCATCACCGGGCCGAAATCGATGGATTGCCTGCTCTCTTCGACGACCGAGAATCCGTTGTCCGCGAGCATGGCGACGGTGCGTCGCGGCCCCGAGAACTCGGAATGTACGACCAGCAGTATCCCACCCGGAACCAACAGCGAGGCGGCTGCCAGACACAGCGGGTCGAGCACCATGCGGCCGTCCTCGCCTGCGTCCCAGGCCCGGTGAAGCCCCATTCCGGTCGGCTCTACCTCGGACGGAACGTACGGAGGATTGCACAGCACGACGTCGAACGATTCGAGTGCGTCCGCCTCGGCAAGGGAACCCAACCTGACGTCCACCTCGACGCCCACCGAGCGCGCGTTGCGCTGCGCGCAGTCGACGGCCCGTGCGGAAATGTCGAACGCGACGACCTCACGCGCACCCAACAGTGCGGCGGTGATGGCCACGGCACCGCTGCCGGTGCACATGTCGAGCACTCGCGCACCGGGAACGATGCCCGTCGTGGCGGCGATATCGCACAGCAATAGCGAATCCTCCTGCGGTTCGTACACTCCGGGATCGGCGTGCACGGCCGCCAGGGTTCTGGCGGATTCGGTTTCGGCTGTCGTCATCGGCGTGCCTCCCACGGTGTAGCGATCGAAGTCGTATTCCCGTGAGACTCGCAGTCAAACCCGTTGCTGTCTCGATGCTTACGATCCGGCCTCCCGGGGTAGTCCTGTCGAGCGTGGTTGAGGAGTAGCCCGCCGTCCCCGAATGTCGACTGTCGATTTCTCACGTGCACCCGGTGAGGAGTTCGGCTGCACAGGAGTGTCCATGATCGTCGTACCGTCCATTACGCCACGCCTCGCGGAAGTCGTTCCGTCGCTGTCCGAGTCGTCGAGTCTCGAACCCGAGATGACGCTGTCGGTGAACGAGAGCGCGGGTGCCGACATCATCGTGCGAGTGATCGGAACGATCGGTGACGCGGACGTCCCCGTTCTCGCCGAAACACTCGGCGAGGCCGCCGAACGCGGACGCACGTTGATCCTCGATCTGTCCTCGGTGGCAGGCGTCGCCACAGGCGTCCGCTCCGTGCTCGACGCCACCTCCATCCGACTCGGACGATGGAATCAGAAACTGGCAGTGGTGCTTTCACCAGATCTGCAGCAGTCCGTCATCGGTCTCGTACCGGAGCGAGTCGACGTTCGTCGCTCGACGACCGAGTCCGTGGCGGCACCGGTAGCAGACACCAGGTGATCCGTTCGGCGACGGTATGGCCTGTCGATTCGCGAGAGGTGTCGTAAGTGACCACCCCGAGCAAGACCTACGACGTGCTCGTCGTCGGCGGAGGCAACGCAGGCATCAGCGCGGCTGCGCGACTGCTGAAGAAGGGCATCTCCGACGTCGCTGTCATCGAGCCCGAGCACGTGCACACGTACCGTCCACTGCTGTCCTACGTGGGCTCCGGTCAGGCAGCGCTGACCGAGGCGGAACGCACACAGCGTTCGGTGATTCCAACCGGATGCGTCTGGCTGGAAGACTCGGTGACAGCGATCGATCCGGTGAACCGTCTGGTGCGATGCACGTCCGGCAGGGCGTACGGCTATCGAGACCTCGTTCTCGGCCAGGGTCTCGTGGTGGACACCGACGCCCTGCCCGGAGTACACGCGGCACTCGAATTCCCCGGTGTTGCAAGCAATTACCTCGACCGAGCAGAAGCCACCTGGCAACTGACACGCGACCTCCCCGTCGGCAGCAGTGCTGTGTTCACAGTGCCCCGCCCACCGGTGGGCTGTACCGGCACCACGCTCAAGCCGTTGTTTCTCGCAGCGGACCACTGGATGCGCAGCGGGCGCCTGCCAGGAATCGACATCACACTGGTGGTGGATCGACATCGAATGTTGGGCAATCCCGAGCTCGACGCCATCGTCGTCGGGCGACTACGCGAGCTCGGCGTGCGAATACTCCCCCGCACCGCAGTGACGGCTCTGCATCCGGAGACCGGACACATCACCGTCACGGACAACGACGGCGTCGACGATCGCATCCGCTACGACATGCTGCACCTCGTACCGCCGTTCCGCGGTCCGACGTGGCTGGAGGAGTCGAACCTGACCGGATCTGCGGCGCACGGTGTCGTCGACAACGACGGTCGGACTCTGCGCCACCGGGTGTATCCGGAGGTCTGGGCCGCGGGTGACGGAGCAGCCATCGACACCGACTCCTCGGGTGGCGCACTGCGCAAACAGATTTCGATTCTCGTCGACAATCTGATCGCAGCGCGTAGCGGGAAACCGTTGTCGGAGTACGACGGCTACACCGTTGCCCCCATCGCCGTCGGCGCACACAGCTTGATCGCCGCCGAGTTCGACCGCACCGGAACCCTGACGCCGTCGTTGCCGTCGTTCCTCGATTCGCTGAAGCCGAGGCGCTCGGCCTGGGCCTTCGACCGATACGGCCTACCGCTGTCCTACTGGAACATGATTCTCGCCGGCCGACTCTGACCGGTCGGGCGACTCCATGAATCCGTCGGGGTCGTGAGCGACGACCCGATGTCCGTCGTCGTCCAGGGCGCGAAACGCATCGCGCAGGAGCCGTCGAGCCGCGCCGTCCATGGCACGTACCTCACTGAAATC
Source organism: Rhodococcus sp. 05-339-2 (assembly GCF_002258965.1). Taxonomy (NCBI): domain Bacteria; kingdom Bacillati; phylum Actinomycetota; class Actinomycetes; order Mycobacteriales; family Nocardiaceae; genus Rhodococcus; species Rhodococcus sp. 05-339-2. The sequence goes on along the minus strand of NZ_NOYW01000020.1, from coordinate 9,006 downwards.
GACTGTAGTACAGGTGTTTTCGCCGACATCGGCGACCAAACGGGACGTGACCGCCTCTGCACCCGCGAACCGAAGATCGCCCTGCAGCTCCACGGTGGTCACGCCGTCCGCCTCGGTCACGCTGCGGATGGCCGATTCACCGCTGGGCGCGACGTTCATCATGTGCAGGCCCAGATCGCGCGAGAGTCTCTCGAACACCGCCACCCCGCGCACACTGTTGCCATGCTCGTTCAGTCTGGGTGAGACGACGGCAATACCCACCTGACCCGGCAACACACCGATGATCGCCCCGGCCACCCCGCTCTTGGCGGGTATACCCACGGTCGCGAGCCAGCTGCCACTGCCGTCGTACATTCCACAGGTCGCCATGACCGCCAGTACGTGACGATCGATCGCCGAATCGAGTGTCTGCTCGCCCGTCCGAGGATCTTTGCCGCCGTTCGCCATCACCGCGGCGATCCGGGCCAGGTCGTTACAGGTCACGGTCACCGCACACTGACGCGCATAGCCGTCGACGACATCGGCGGGCTCGGCTCCGAGGTGGCCGACCGACTTCAGCAGGTGCGCGATCGCGGTGTTCCGGTCGTCGGATTTGAGTTCGGCCTCGTACACCTGACGGTCGACGGAGAGTTCGCGGCCTGCCATCCTGCTCAGAAGGTCCGACATTCGCCCCGCCCGCTCTTCGCTCCCGTGGCCTCGAATCATCGAATGCACTGCCAGCGCACCGGCATTGATCAACGGGTTCCGCGGCCTTCCGGTCTCGACTTCCAGCGAAATCTCGTTGAACGAGTCGCCCGACGGTTCGACGTCGACGGCCTCGAGCACCGCCTCGATGCCGTTGTCCTCGATGGCGAGCGCATACGCGACCGCTTTGGCTATCGATTGGATCGAGAATTCGGTGTCGGTATCGCCCGCTCCGTGCAGCGATCCCCCGACGGTGGCGAGTGCGACCGCGAACGTGTCGGGATCCGCCGAGGCCACTACCGGGTTGCCCTCGGTCACGGTCCCGCCGTCGAACTCTCGACAGTCCTCCAACACGGATGCGAGGTATTCGGGAACAGGCGATCTCATGTGTCCACGCTAGTCCTCGACGAACAGGCCTTGACATCGCGGCCGTACTGCCGCTTACACTCCTGGTTCCTCAACCGTTGTAGGGCCCCCTCCCGCGAAGATCGGATTCCTGACGTGCGATTGCGACGCCTGATCGCTGCCGACTCGACAGATCGTCTGGCCGTGTACGCACCCGAGTTCGGTGCCTGGGTCGATCTCGATGCTGCAGTGTCGACGCTGGGTGCCGACGAGGCTCTGCGCCCACTCACCCGCACGGTGCTCGGATTTCTCGACGCCGGCGAACGTGCGCGCGACTCGGCTCGGTCCGTGGTGCAGCGCGCGGTGTCCGAGGGAGTTGCGGTGATCGACCGACCGGCACCGACACTGCCGGTGGTTCCTGCGTCGCTTCGGTGCTTCCTCGGCTGGGAGGCGCACTGGGATCTGGCTGCGCACAACCTGGTTCGCCGCAACCTCCCGAGAGCGGTCCCCTTCATCCGCGGGTTCGAGGCCGTCACACGGGCGACGTTTCCTGCACTCCGTCCGGGACCGGGATTCGACGACCATCCGGTCTACTACACGGGCAATCACCTCACCGTCGTCGCCGACGAAGCTCCGGTCGAGTGGCCGTCCTACAGCCGGGCACTGGATTTCGAGCTCGAGTTCGGAGCCGTGGTGACCAGGCCCGTTCGCGATGTGTCCGAGCGGGAAGCCACCGCAGCGATCGGTGGGTACGTGGTGTTCGACGACATCAGTGCTCGCGACACCCAGTGGGAGGAGCAGCGCCGCACCCCGTTCGGCCCGGTGGTCAAGACCAAGACCTTCGCCAGCTCCATGGGAGCCGACATCGTCACCGCCGACGAGGTGTCACCGTATCTGGACTCGTTGACGGCCACCGTGACGGTCGACGACGAAGTGTGGTCGACCACGGGCACCGCAGGCATGCGGTACTCGATCGGAGAATCACTCGCGTACGCCAGTCGCGGCGAGAACGTCTACCCCGGTGAGTTGTTGACCTCCGGCACGCTTCCCCGCGGATGCGGCCTGGAGCTCGACCGCTGGATAGCCCCGGGCGATCGCGTCGAACTGAGCATCGAACGGATCGGATCGGTTACCAACACGATCGGTACTCGCTGAGGATTCAGCGCTCGATGTCGGATTTGTCGGTGGAGGCATCCTGGAACATCTCCAGGAACGACCCGAAGCCGGATGCTCCCTTGCGTGATTCGTCCATGTTGTGGTCGACGGCTCCTGCCGCCCCCTCGTCGTGTGTCATGTCTTGTAGCTTGCCGCTCGCGAATTGCAGCGAGCCGGGGACCGAGGACACGAATCGGCAACGAAAGGTCACGGACCGGTAACGACGAACTCGAAGCTATGGATGGATCGAGCACGGTTTCCATCCATAACTTCGAGTTCGGTAGAGAAGGTCAGGCCAGCTCGAACCGATCGAGCATCATGACCTTGTCCCACGCCGCCACGAAGTCCTGAACGAACTTGTCCTTGGCGTCGTCGCAGGCGTAAACCTCGGCGAGAGCGCGCAATTCGGAGTTCGATCCGAACACCAGGTCGTTACGGGTTCCGGTCCACTTCGTCTCACCGGTCGCGGCATCCTTGGCCTCGTAGATGCCGTCCTCAGCGGTGGGGACCCATTCGGTGCCCATGTCGAGGAGGTTGACGAAGAAGTCGTTGGTGAGCGTTCCGACCTTGTCGGTCAGGACGCCGTGCGACGACTTTCCGAAGTTGACTCCGAGCACACGCAGTCCGCCGACCAGCACGGTCATCTCGGGTGCGCTGAGCGACAACAGGTTTGCCCGATCGACGAGGGAGTACTCCGCCGGAAGCTTCTGGCCCTTACCGAGGAAGTTACGGAAACCGTCCGCCTTGGGCTCGAGGTCGGAGAACGAATCGACGTCCGTCTGCTCCTGCGTCGCATCCATGCGGCCCGGGGTGAACGGAACGCTGACTCCCGCCGCTTTCTCCAGTGCGGCAACGCCGCCGAGGACGACGAGGTCGGCGAACGAGACCGTCCCGGAGAACGACTGCTGGATGCCTTCGAGCACGCGGATGACCTGTGCGATCTCGTCGGGCTCGTTGACCTCCCAGCCTGCCTGCGGCTGCAGACGCAGACGGCCACCGTTGGCACCGCCGCGCTTGTCGCTGACGCGGAACGACGACGCCGCGGCCCACGCAGCCGAAATCAGCTGATCCTGAGTCAGTTCGGAGTCGAGGATCGTCTGCTTGAGCTCGGCGATCTGCGCCTCACCGATCAGCTCGTGATCGACGGCCGGGATCGGGTCCTGCCAGAGCAGGGTCTCCGAGGGAACCTCGGGGCCGAGGTAACGCGACACCGGTCCCATATCGCGGTGGGTGAGCTTGAACCAGGCCTTCTGGAACTCTTCTGCAAGCTCCTCGGGGTGGTCGAGCCAGCGACGGGTGATCTGCTCGTAGATCGGGTCGACACGCATCGCGATGTCGGAGGTCAGCATCGACGGGTGGCGACGCTTGGTGGGATCGGCGGGGTCGGGAACGAGATCTGCGCCCTCACCGTTCTTCGGACGCCACTGGTGCGCGCCTGCGGGGCTCTTGTAGAGCTCCCACTCGAATCCGTACAGCGTCTCGAGGAAGCTGTTGTCCCACTGGGTGGGCGTGGGCGTCCAGATGACCTCGAGGCCACTGGTGATCGCGTCCGCACCGACACCGCTCTGGTAGCTGTTCTTCCAGCCGAGGCCCATCTGCTCGATGGGTGCACCCTCGGGCTCGGCACCGATGTGCTCGTCGGGATCGGCTGCGCCGTGCGTCTTGCCGAACGTGTGCCCACCGACGGCCAGTGCCGCGGTCTCGATGTCGTTCATGGCCATCCGGCCGAAGGTCTCGCGGATGTCCAGCGCGGACTGCACCGGGTCCGGGTTGCCGTTGGGGCCTTCGGGGTTGACGTAGATCAGACCCATTTGCACTGCGGCGAGCGGGTTCTCGAGGCTCGTACGATCACCGTCGTAGCGCTCGTCGCCCAGCCAGGTCTGCTCCGGGCCCCAGTAGACGTCCTCGTCCGGCTCCCAGGCGTCGACGCGTCCGCCGGCGAAACCGTAGGTGGGCAGACCCATCGATTCGATCGCGACGTTGCCGGTGAGCACGATGAGGTCGGCCCAGGAGAGCTTGCGGCCGTACTTCTGCTTGATCGGCCAGATCAGCCGGCGAGCCTTGTCCAGGCTGGCGTTGTCCGGCCAGCTGTTCAGGGGTGCGAAGCGCTGCATGCCCGCTCCGGCACCGCCGCGTCCGTCCTGCTTGCGGTAGGTGCCCGCGGCGTGCCACGCCATGCGGATGAAGAAGGGGCCGTAGTGACCGAAGTCGGCAGGCCACCAGGGCTGCGAGTTGGTCATGAGCGCTTCGATGTCGCGCTTGACCTCGGCGAGGTCGAGGGAGTTGAACTCGGCGGCATAGTCGTAGTCGGCACCCATCGGGTCGCCGACGGCCGGGTTCTTCTTGAGAATCTTGAGGTTCAGAGACTTGGGCCACCACTCGCGGTTGCTACCGCCCTCGACGGGCATCGGCATCGAGTCGTGCATGACGGGACACTTGCCACCCGACTCCTGTGGCTGATCCTCGTTCATCTCTTTTTCGCGTGTTGTGTGATCTTCTGACACGTGCTTCCTTCCAGGGTGTGACGATCGGGCTGTGATCGAGGTCGGTTCACGAACTCTGCTGTGTCCGAGAACCGGGAGGGAACGAAACAGGAGCTGTCGACTGCCGTCGAGCAGTCGAACACTGTGCGCAGAAGCCCCAGTAGATGACTTCCGCCTCGTCGATCGTGAAACCGACGGAGTCCGATGCGGTGAGACATGGCGTTTCGCCCACCGCGCAGTCCACGTCGGCGATGACGCCACAGGAGCGGCACACCGCGTGGTGGTGGTTGTCGCCGACGCGAGACTCGTACCGAGCGGGAGATCCTGCCGGTTCGATTCGCCGCACCAGGCGCGCCGCGGTCAACGCATTGAGCACGTCGTACACGGTTTGCCGCGACACCTCGGGCAGTACCGATCGCACGAGTCCGAGGATCGTGTCGGTGTCTGCATGAGGATTGGATCCGACGACCTCGAGCACCGCGACCCTGGGACGGGTCACGCGCATGTCGGCGGTGCGTAACAGCTCCGCGTACGGTGAGATCGGCATCACAGCAATACTATCCTCCGCTTTTCTGGACAAAGTCAAGTATGCAGACGAATTCGCCGGATGTCGACCTGAACGCCGAACAACAGCGCCGTCACCGAGCAACCGCGACTCCTACTGTTCGCTGTCCCTACACTCCCCGGTTGGATTCGGGACGGGATCAGGCCAGTGCCAGGAACAGCTTCTCCAGTTCGGCCTCGGTCATCGGCTCCTTCTCCCCCGCACTCTCGCCCGTCATGCATTCACGCAGGCCCGTTGCCACGATCTTGAATCCGGCCTTGTCCAGCGCTCTGGAAACAGCAGCGAGCTGAGTGACCACATCCTTGCAATCGCGTCCGTTCTCGATCATCCCGATGACGCCGGCGAGCTGACCGTGCGCGCGCTTGAGCCGGTTCAGTACCAGTGCGATGCTGTCTTCGTCGCCGATCATGTCGATCTCCTCGGTGGTTGCGGTAGTGAACCCGATGGTACCCCCGGGGGCATCAAGCGAGATCGGATCCGGTACCGCCCAGTGCCGCGATCGCCGCCTGCAATTTCACGGTGGCCTCGGAGGCAACGGCACCCAACTCGGGCTCACCGGTGACCTCGACCATGATGGCCGGGTTCATCGCCTCGACGACGACGGACCCCGCTACCGACGTGTTCTCGCGGACCACGACGTTGCACGGCAACAGCAGACCGATCTGCTTCATCACTCCGACGGCGCGATGAGCCAGTCCCGGGTTACACGCGCCCAGGATCACGTAGCGCTCCATGTCCTCGCCGAGCTTGGCCTTCAACGTGGCCTGCATGTCGATTTCGGTGAGAACTCCGAATCCCTGCTCCGACAACGCCTTTCTCGTGCTCTCGATCGCGTCGGCGAAATCGGTGTCGGTCAGTGTGGTGGACAATGCGATGTTCATGATGACTCCTCGAAAATTGTTGTGTCAGTGCGAAAAGCGAATGGAGGGCAGCACCGCACGCAGCCACGCCGGCGACCACCACGCGCCGTGTCCGGTCAGCCGTAGCAGGACCGGAAGCAGGACGAGTCGAACCAGGAACGCGTCGAGCAGTACCGCAACACCCAGGATGATGCCCATCTCTTTCGGGGGCAACGGATCCGACAGTGCGAACGTGAAGAACACTGCCACCATCACCGCCGCGGCAGCAAAGATGACTCGCCCCGAGTGGGCCAAGCCGTCGACCTGAGCAGCCTTGGAATCGCCCGAGCGTTCGTAGTGTTCCTTCGCGGTGGCCAGCAGAAAAACCGTGTAGTCCATGGCGATCGCGAAGATCATCGCGAAGAAGAACACCGGACCCCAGCCGTCCAGGAATCCCTGCGGGGTGAAACCGAGCAGTGACGCGCCGTGGCCGTCCTGGAAGATCAACTTGGCAACTCCGAAGGCCGCCGCCGTGGACAGCAGGCTCACCAGAGTGCCGAGCAGCGCGATCAGCGGAGCCTGCAGCGCCACCAGAAGCAGCACGAAGCCGAGGACCAGGATGATCCCGACGACGATCGGCAGGTAGTCGTTCAGAGCCTGCTGAAGGTCCAGGTTCTCCGCGGGTGCTCCGCCGACGAGTGCCGAATCGGGCAGCGTGGATCGCAGATCGGCGAGAATGGTACCCATCGATTCGTCGGACGGATCCACCGACGGAATTGCTTGCAGCAGAGCAAATCCCGAACCGTCAGCCGCACTCTGTGGCGGAGTCACCATCGAGATCCCGTCGACCCCGGCAGCGGCGGTCGCGGTGCCGAGAGCATCGGCGTCGGGAACCACGATCTGCAGCGCTCCCGGTGCACCCGGCCCGAACTGGGCCTGTACGAGCTCGTAGCCCTGGCGCACCGGTGCGTCCTCCGGCACCACCGCGATCGACGGCATCGCCACCTTCAATCCCAGCACCGGAAGGGCCAGGGCGATCAGAATTCCCACGGAGACCACGGCGAACGGCCACGGGTGCTTGTGCAGCAACTCGCCCCAGGCCGCGAACTTCGGGGATCGATGTTCCTGCCGCTTGGCGTACGGCAACGAGGCGGCATCGACCTTGGAGCCGAGCGCACCCAGTGCCGCAGGCAGCAGCGTCATGGTCGCCAGCAACACGAAGGCAACGGCCAGCATGATTCCGACAGCCATCGTGCGCACCGCAGGCGCGGGGACCAGCAACACTGCGGACAGACTCACCAGCACCGTCAGCCCGGACAACACGACGGCTTTGCCTGCGGTGTCCATGGTTTCGGCCACTGCCGCCCGAGGGTCTGCGTGACGCAACGCATCGCGGAATCGAGCGACGACGAACAGCGCGTAGTCGATTCCCAGCGCGAGCGCGAACATCATCGCGAAGTTCATGGCCCACACCGAGATCGGCGTGACTCCGTTGAGCAGAACGAGACCACCAGCCGATGCGACGAGACCGGCAACGGTGAGCAGCAGCGGCAATCCGGCGGCGACGAGTGATCCGAACGCAAGCACCATGATCGCCAATGTGACCGGCCACGAGAACAATTCGGCTTGGATCATCGCGTCGTGGTTCGCCTGGTTGAAGTCCGACCACAGGGCCGACGAACCGGTGGGGTACACCTCGATTCCGTCGGTCGAGAGCGCGGTCAACCGCTCCTTCACATCGTCGACGGCCTTCACCATCTCGTCGGTCGTGCCGTTCGCCCCGGCGATGACGATGCCGGTTCGGCCGTCCGGGCTGATCGTCATCCCCGGTTGCGGCGCAACGACGTCCCCGAATCTGGTGTCACCGGCGAACACATCGGACACGTCGGCAATCACGTTCCGAACAGCGGGATCGGTGATGGGTTCTGCGTCGGAGTGGACGACCACCTGCACCGCGGCGGAGGAGTTACCACCGAAGTGCTGCTGGGCCAATTCTCGAACCTGAACGGATTCGGATCCGTTCGCCTGCCATCCCGCTCCGGCGAGGGACGAGAACACCGAGGGCGCTAACGAACCGAGGCCGACGAGCGCGATGAGCCACACACCGAACACCCACCGTCGATGGGTCACCATCGCCCCGCCCGCACGGCCGAGTAGGCCCGGCGCGGCTACCGGCCGATCATCCGGTGGACGAAGAACTTCGGCATCACGCAGCGACATGGTGCTCCTATACGGGTGGGGGTATCGATCGGGGCAGACGAACCCCCGGATCGATCGAACGTGCCCACCTTCGCACATACCCAAGGGGGTATGCAAGTACCCCTGGGGGTATCACCTCAGGGGTACTTGCACTCAGAGCCGACGGCCCGGTGTTGTCACCTGCCGGTCAGCGCCGACCGTTCCACTGCTTCTCGATGCCGCGCAACACCTCGAGCGTCCGAGCAGAATCGGCATCGACTGCCATCCTCGACCGAGCGCGTTCGAGCGCACGCTCGGCCCGAGTGACCGCACGGTGCCCCGAGTCGGTGGCCTCGACCATGTACTGCTGCCGATTTCGCGGATTGGCGCTCCGCACCAACAGCCCCGACTCGACGAGACTGGCCGTCGTGGCGGTGATACTCGTCCGGTGCCGCACCAACTCCCGCGACAGCGCACTGTAGGACATCGGCCCTCGCCTGGACACCAGTTCCAGCACCTCGTACCTCGCCCAGCTCAGCCCCTGCGCGTCCAGTGCCTCCGCCAGACGGACCCGCGCGGCCGACGCCATGCGCAGCACCGTGGACACGATTTCGAGCTCGGTGGAATGCACCGGCGAGGTACCACCGTCGAACGATTCAGCGATGGCAGTCATCGGACACTCCCCTACTTGATTTCTGCGAGGACGGTGCCTTGGGTGATGGCGTCGCCTGCGGTGACGGTCAGGCCGGTGATGGTG
>NZ_NOYW01000014.1:0-476846 GCF_002258965.1 Rhodococcus sp. 05-339-2 | reverse complement strand
TTCGAGGGCGACGGGATCGACGCCGCGGGTGACGACGAGGTAGTCACGCATGACGATGCCGTGCCGGTTCTCCTCGGCGGTCCACCGGCCGACCCAGGTACCCCAGGCACCGTCCTGGGAGAAGTTCTCGGCGATCTCCCGGTGGTACGACGGCAGGTTGTCCTCGGTGAGCAGGTTGGTGATCATCGCGGCCTGTGCGACGTCGGAGAGCTTGGACTGCTCCGGGTCGTAGTCCTGGCCGCCGAGTGCGGCGAAGTTGCGACCTTCGTCCCACGGCACGTAGTCGTGAGGGTGCCACTCGCGAGCCATCGAGATGTGACGGTTCACATTGTCCTCGGCAGTGGGCACCAGCTCTTGCAGAAGCTCGAGCTGTGTCAGATCCCTCGCCATTAGATCGCCTCCATAGATTGCGTACGACCGGTCCAGCTTACGGCACCGTAGGTTCGGTGTGAACCTCGTCGCGGCTGTTCACTTGCTGTTCCGGCGGTCGTGATGTTCGGTGTCGATCGGCGCGAAGTCTCCCCGGAGCGTCGATCTTGCGACCGGCCTTCGCGAGTGCACGACCGCTGCAGTTCCCCCAACACGTCGTTCGGTCTCGGCCGATCGTTACGCCCGAGTGTACGTTCCGGACAGGTGTGAGCACTGTTACTCGGACGGTGTGTGGTGCCCCCAGTAGGACTCGAACCTACGACCTGCGGATTAAAAGGCCCACGATTCACACCCTCCGACCGAGCGTCCTGCATGAGCTGAGGCCGACCGGATGAGCGCACGACGACAGTCATGCCAAACCGCCGACTACCCTGTCCGTTTTGGTGTAGATGTGACAGATGAGCACTAACGCGACTATTGATGAGTGGGAAATTTTCCAGCACGGCCAGCGTCGATCGGAGCTGACGTCGAGTGAACGCATCCGAGTGCTGCGCCAATTCGAGCGGGAGGCGAAGCTGGACCCGGCATTCGCGCAGCCGATCGACATCCTGCGCTGGTACGCCTCGCACCCCGAATGGAAACGCAGCACCCACTACACCTACAACTCGTACATGGCCAGCTGGTTCAAATGGCTTCAGATGCAAGACATTCGAGTCGACAACCCGATGTTGAAAATAGGGACGATCCGGCAGCCGAAGCGCAAACCCCGACCCGTGGCCGACACACACCTGATGACACTGTTGAAGACGAACATGCACCACCGCACGCGCGTGATGATCCTGCTCGCCACGCTGGCAGGCCTCCGCTGCATCGAGATCGCAGAATTCCGCGGTGAAAGCATCGACCTCGAACGCGGCCGCATGCTCATCCTGGGCAAGGGCGGCGACGAGAAATGGGTACCGCTGCACCCGATCCTGGCCACCACTGCCGAGACCATGCCGCAACGGGGCTGGTGGTTCCCGTCGAACAAGACACGACCGGGGCAGCACGTGACCCGAAAGTCAGTGTCACAGTGCATCGGTGACGTGTTCCGGCGCGCCAACGTGCCAGGCTCCGCTCACCCCCTGCGGCACTGGTACGCGACGACGCTGCTGGAGGACGGGGCCGATGTGCGCGTCGTGCAAGAGCTGATGCGTCACGGCTCGATCACGTCGACGCAGGGCTACACCGGCGTCAGCGACATACGCATGCGGGCCGCAATCGACAAGCTGGACTTGTTCCGTGCTGTCGCCTGATATGTCCGGTGTGCTATGAATCACGCATGGTTCTCCTGTTGCTGGTGGCGCTCGTGATCGGCGGTATCTACCTGTTCCGGCGCGACCATCCCGTCGAACAGGGACCGGTCAACATCGCCCTCAAGCGCATGATCTGGGGTCTGTTGGCAATCGCCGTTGTGCTGACTCTCCTTACCGGAGACTAAGCCAACGTGAGGAACGTGCCGCTCGCGATGACGGTGCGGCCACCGGTGAGGCCGGCGACGTAACCCTCGACCGTGATCAGTCGATCAACGCCGGCAGCGGGGATGGTGATCGTCGCTGTCGGTGCCGTGCCGCCCGCTGGTGCCGTGCCCATCACCACGCCGGCCGCAAGCACTCGGCACGAGTTGACGGCATTGCTACCGCCGTAGGTCACCTGGACCACTGCCGTCGCTGTGACGCCGGCGGGCAGCACGAGCCCGTCGCTCACGACCACCGATCCGCTGCGAGCCGTCCACCCGGTGAGCTGAGTCCAGGTCGACGCCGGCAGGGTTGGGTTGCCGGACTTGTCCATGCCGGCACCCGCGTACGCCTGCCACACGAGATCACTACCAATGTGTATGCGGGACACGGGATCTGCGCCAATATAGACGGAGCTGACTGCGGCGTCCCCGATGTTGAGTGGCATCAGCCGACGATGAAGTAGGCGGTGGTGGCATCCTTCGACCCGAGCGCGGCGTACGCGGCGGCGGTCATCTTGCGGACGGTCGCGATGCCGGCACCGTTCTGCACACCACCAGCGGGGCCGGCGACACCCTGGTCACCCTTCGGGCCTTGGACACCCTGGTCACCCTTCGGGCCTTGGATACCCTGGTCACCCTTCGGGCCCTGCACGGTCGACGCAGCACCCTGGGGGCCTTGCGGACCCTGCGGACCTTGCAGGCCGCGCGGACCCACCTGATAGGGGCGGTCGTTCCACGCGGCAACGCCGTTGCCGACCTTGAGGAAGCCCGTGTCGGTCTCGCAGCCGAGTTCGCCGGCAGCGAGCACCGGGTTCTGTGCTGTCCACTCCGCTGCTGTGGCGCGGAGCTGCTGAATGCGTTTGCGGTCGGCCATCAGAGCGTTCCTCCATCGAGTAGGTGGGTAACAGTTTCGTTGGGGTGACCGCCGTCGACCAGACCTTTCGACGGGGCGAAGATCGTGCCGGCGTCGGTGTCACCGAGTGCGATGAGCGGCACCGGAGTATCGGGTAGCCAATAGACCTGCGAGCCGGTCACATCGAACCGGAGCTCCACCGTCCACGAGCCCGGTTTGATCGTGTGACTGATGCGCCGGATGCGCTGCATGTACGGGACACCGAGCCGGCGCACCACGATCGCATCGAGGACGTCGAGCTTCGACACGAGCGCCCGTTCGGCCGCTGTCACGATGGGCAGGGTGATCGACCGGGGGCCGGTCTTCTCGACGCTGTACTGATCGAGAATTGCCGCTGCCCATGCTGCGAAGTTCGAGCCATAGTTGCCGGCCTCAAGATCGGCCCAGGCACCGGAGCCACGCACCACGGGAAACGTGCGCGACGACAGGCCCAGGGCTTCGATCGACGCACCGCGACGGTACTCAGCGGTCTGAGTGCGGCCGGCGATGAAGTCGAGCTTGGCAGGCGGGTCGTCAGTGCCGACATACCGGTCTGTGAAGTCCTCCGAGTCGAGCAGGTTCTCCGTGACGCGGACAGCGTTCACGAGATCCTTTGTGTCCGAGCCGAACTCCGCATTGATCGAGTACGACATGTGACCTTCGCGGGGTTCATCGGACACGTCGAGCGCCACGGTGGCCGGCAGTGCGGACAGCACCTCGAGCCGATCCTCACGGGTGATCCGCAGGAACCCTTTGCGGGCGTTGCGGGCCATCACGAGCGAGGTGAGATACGTCAGCTTCTCGTCGGCGTACGACGGGTAGGCACCGCCCCACGGGGGCAGCGGTCGGGGAGGGCCGGACACGTCGACGCCATCGACGCTGACGGGGATGCCGAGCCGGTTGAGCGCCGGCACGTACTTCGCGAATGTGTCGAACGCTGCAGGGCAGGGCTCGCCGAGGCGGGCATGGCTGTCGTGCACGCCGATCTCGACCTGCGGCACCCGACCGATGCCGGGGACGATGCGGCGTGACCGGACGCGGCCGGCGGCGATGACCGTCAACCCGACGCCATCGGGGTCCAGTGCGATGATCCGGACCCGTTTGCCTACAGTGACTTTCGGGTCGACAGTGGCTGATGCGAACTTGATTCGCTGCACGCCGAGGTCGGCCTCGATCTTCTCCGTTTTCACCTCCACCACGTCATCGGTGATCGTCTCGTAGGTGTAGCGGTAGATCCGGTTCTGCTCCTGCGTGCGTGTCTGCCATGTTGCGGCCGGCGGTTGTGGCACCGGTGCCGCCGGGGTCACAACCAGCCTGAGAGGATTGGCTGTGGAGAACGTGAAGTAGTTCCACGTGTAGTCACCGAAATACAGAAAGCCCTTCTCCTTAACCCTGTATGGCACCGAGATCGGTTCATTGGTCGTGTTGGCGCGCAGCGAAACCGTCAGGTGGACTTCGCTCACGCCGGCGGGAACGGCCACAGGTGACACCACGGGCAAGGTGTGGACGGTCTGCTGCATTCCGGTGCCGAAGATTGAGACAGTCTGAAAAGTACTGGCGTACTGGAGAAGTGGCGTCGATACCTGATCGACGGTGCCGTATTCGTCCTCGGTGCGGCTGATACCGTACAGCGTGCACACGACCGATAGGTTCGTCTGATTGTCGTTCGAGTCGATCGGGTGCGTCAGGCCTGAGCGCCGGATCGCGAACTGGCCGGCGAAGTTCACGAGATCACCGGGGGAAACTGGTGTGGGCATCCGCGTTTGCACCACGACCGGGCCGATGTTGATCTCGGTCATCTTCGAGACAGTGGACTTCACGGTGCCAACGGAGACGTTCTTAACGGTGCGAGCAGATCCCGACCCGTCGTACTCCACCCTAAGATCGACCGATGTGTCGACCGACGCCTGCGAGATCGGAGCATCCTTGCGTGGGCTTGCGAATATGCCGGTCCCCACGATCGGACCAGTGACGGGCTTAAGCTCCGAATCCTCCTGACGTGCAAGGAGGTTCAGCATTGCTACACCACCGGGTACATAGTTCGCTGGTGTGATGCCGTCCTCGGTCCAGACCAGTTCGCGTGCCGTCTCGACCTGAACGGCCACCATCGTGGCATCGGTGAATTTAGACACTGATGGTCTCCGATCCACCGACTGCGGACGCGTACGCGCCGAGCACGTCGCGAACCTCGCGGCCGATCACCACCGGGTCTGCCATCAGGCCGGCCTCGACCGTGACGTACACCTGCTGCTGTACACCGACGCCGCCACTGAGCCCGATGTTCGGCACCAGATCCTCATCGAACCTCTTCGTCACCGCCTGCGCCAGCGACGATGCCTCGGTGATCAGCTCCCGGCGCTGACTGCCGAGCCCGTCGATGAAGCCACGGACCATCGCTTGCCCGTGCGGGATGAGCATGATGCGGTCGGCCGCAATTCCCTTGCGGCCCTTGTAGACACCCTTGTTCGCGGCAGCCACAGCGCCCAGTTCGGCCGCAGCGGCAGCGACCGCGCCGGCCTGCGATCGGAGGCCGGCCGCGAAGCTGGCGCCCGCAGCGGAGCCCTGAGCGGACAGGTTCACCGACACGCTGGATGCGGCTGCAGCCATCGACGCGGCAGCGGACGCGACAGCGCCGGCGGAGCCGGCGAGGCCCGACGCGAACGAGTTGCCGGCCGCTGCACCCTGCGCTGACAGATTGACCTTGGCGCTACCGGTATCCACCTGCACGCTTACCGGCACCGGGGCAGGCGGTGGGATGTTGATCACGGGCAGCGAGACGTTGAACGTGATCGGCACGGGCGGCGGTGGGGTCAGTTCGAGCGTCGGCTGTGTCACGTCGAACGTGATCGGCACCGGGGCCGGCGGGGGGACGGCGATTGCCGCGCCCTCGACTGCCTCGACCTCGACCTGCACGGGTGGAGGTGGTGTCACCTCGGGGGCGGGGATCGGCTCGGACGGGGTGACCTCGGGGGCCGGCACGATCGGGGCCTCGATCGTCGGCGGCGTGATGTTCTCCAGTGCACCACTGATGGCCGACGTGTCGGGCGGTGTCACCGGTGGTGCCGGTATCGCGCCGGGTGGTGCGATGTTCTCGAACGCGCCGGCGATGACCGACGTGTCCGGTGGTGTCACCTCGGGGGCCGGCACCTTCGGTATCGGCAGGTTCTCGAACGCGGTGGACAGTGGCGTGGTGTCGGGCGGCTCGACTGCCGGGGCTGGAATGCTGTCGGGCATCTTCTCTTCGAAGTCGCCCAACCAGGACGCGTGGTCGTTGAGCCACCTGTTCGGGTCCCAGCCGTCGCCGAAGATCTTCTCGCCCAGGTTGAGGCTTTCGGCTTTCTCCCCGATCCCAGTGAGAAAGTCGCCGACTCCACTGCCGAATTCGCCTATGGCCGTTGCTGCTTCGGTGAATTTGGTGATGTCGCCCGTGATGCCCTCGAGGAAGCCCGTGACCGATTCGCCGTCGATGCTGCCCACCAGGTCACCGAACGCGTTGGACATGTCGGCAATGCCGTCGATGGTGCCGGAGAAGTCGGCGCTGCCCATCTCATCGAAGAACGAGCCGATGCCGCTCGTGAATCCATCAAGTGCGCCGGAATCGAGGAACCCCATCACGTTCTCGAATCCATTGGCCATCGACACAATTGAGTCACCAGCGCCGTCGATGATGTCGGGGATAGCGCCGAAGACTCGCTGTGCGCCGGCGACGACGGCGGGGTCTCCGAGCTTCTCGGTGAAGTTGCCGAACGCCTGAATGTACGACGGAATGTTCGAGATCAGGTTCTCGATGTGCGGCTCTGCGGCACCGAACGCCTTCTCCATCGCGGGGCCGACTTCGTTCGCGATGGCGGGCATCTCACCGGACAACTCGTTGACGAGACGGGCAGCGCCGGCGGTCACAACATCGAGGCTCGGTCGGATCGAATGGAATGCTGCGCCAACGGAAGTCGCTAGATCGACAAGCGGCTGTTCGACCGGTTGCGAGATCTCCTTCATTGTGTTGACGACGTCGTCTTTCATGACGGTGAAGCTGTCTTGTACCTTCTCCGACGTTGCTGCTGCGACGATGGGAATCGCGGCGAAAGCGCCGCCGACGCCAACCGACAGCGCGCCGGCGGCAGCGGTGACCGCACCGAGGCCGGCAGCGGTCGCGAACACACCAGCGCCGGCGGCACCGGAGATCAGGGGCGCAATTGCGGTGGTGAGACCCGCAAGCAGTGGGGCCGCCGATGCCGCTGAGCCACCCATCCTCGCGATACCGGATGCGGCGCTACCGCCGGCGTTGGTGCCGAGCCGGATCGTGTCGTCGTTCAGCGCGAGCAAGGCGACACGGAACGCTGCGAGTTCTGCTGCGGCACCGGCGGTGTCGACGTCGAGATTGATCGTTACCGATCGGGGCACGGCTGCGAGGAATGCTGCGAGTTCGGCTGCGGCAGTGCCGGTGTCGAGATCGAGGTTGATTCGTGCGTTGGCGTTGCCGAGGGTGGACGCGGCGAGGGCGGCGCGGAACCCTGCGAGATCCGAGTCGATGTCGATATTGATCGAGCGGTCACGGAGGCCGGCCAGTTCGGCACGGAGGATGTTGAGCTCGGTACGGTCGACGTCGACCGTGACCTTTACGCGGGTGTTGCGGAGCGCGTCCATCTTGCCGCGCAGTGCTGCGAGCTTCGCGTCGTTGACGTTCACGTCGACCGTCACGTCGCCGTCGCGCAGTGCGGCGAGTTTGGCTTTCAGGACGTTGAGTGCACCGTCGTCCACGTCGACCGTGACGGTTGCTTTCGAGTCGCGCAGGGAGGCGATCGCAGCCTTGGTGCGCTCGATCGCCTGGAGCAGATCACGCTCGTGACCGTTGATGTAGATGTCGACGGAATTACTCATCGTCTTCGCCTCTCGGTGTCAGTCCCAGCACTGCCGGCGCGACGGGTGGTGTGCCGCCTCGGTCGAGTAGGCGTTCGATCAGCAGGACGATGTAGGCGCGAGCTGCCAGCTTCCATGCGTACAAGCTGGTGTTCTCGTCTTCGAGCGTCTTGTTGCGGGTGGTGAGGGTGACGACGTTGCCGCTCTCGACCTTGTTCCACAGGGAGGCGACGGTGCCGACGCCGCCTAGTCCTGCGCCGATCGCGGCGATGATGATCAGGGTGGCTTCGCTCACCTATGTCACCCCGAGAGCTGACCACAGCCTCGCTGCTGCGTAGTTGATCACGGCTATCCCAACGGCTATGACGCCCACAAGGATTGGGGACGGTGGTACGGAGCGGATCGGTGCCAGGATCAGGCACAGTCCGTAGAACGCCCATGCCGCGACGACGAGTGCGTGGGTGACGACGACGCCGCGTCGGATCACGGCCGCGTAGCCGAGCACGGCACCGGTGAAGGCGAACAGGAACGGCCACACCGGGAAGAAATGTTCGATGACAACCACGATCGATTCCTGCCCGGGCGGCAGTGGGCGGCGCACGAGCGCATCGGGTCCGGTGTAGAGCGCACCGACGATCACGGACAGGCCGGCGACGACGAGCGAGAGCATCCGAGCGGCCGCGACGACGGCCCGCTCGTTCATCAGCGGCCGATCTTGCGTGCGCCGAATGCGAGGACGGCCATGATGCCGGCCACCACTGCGCCGCTGCCGAGCCCTTTCCAGTCGGTGAGGTCGAACAGCTCGAAGTCGTCGCCGCCGATGGTCTCGGCCGCGTACGCCAGCACTGCCGACAGTGGCAGTGCGATGCCTGCCTGTATGGCTGTGCGGGCCGCTGCGGTCTTCGCGGGCACAGTCGCGGCCGGTGGAGGGATGCGCACCTCATCGAGCGGCACGTTGTGGTTGAGAGCCCTCGCGATGATCGGTGTCAGCTGGACGAACCGGGCTTCGATCTCGGGGCCCATAACGCGCATGATCTCGTTGCGAACCTGATCGAGCGGACCCTGTGGTGCGGTCATGACTTCTCTTCCATGAGCTGTGCCTCGGTGGGCAGTTCGGTACGGAGCAGGTAGCTCGCTGCTGCGGTGGTGCCGGCGACGACGCCGATCACCACCGCAGTGGCGAGGGTGTGGAGCGCCCTCACAGTCCGAGCCGCTTCCACGTAGCGGGGCCGACGATGCCGTCCACCTCGAGGCCGGCACGGCGCTGAAATTCGAGCACCACCTGGAGCGTGGCAGGCCCGAACTCGCCGTCGACCGTGAGCCTGGAGTACGCCGGGTAGTCGCGATTGAGACGAGCCTGGACCTTTCGGACTTCCTCGCCGACGGAGCCGAGCTGGATGAATGGGACGCCGCCGGACGATGGGATGGGCGGGGGCGGTGCACCGTTGGTGTCTTCTGTGATCGGCCCCGGTATGTGCCAGAAGTCGTGGAAGATCCGGTCGTTCCACGCGCGGGCGTAGTACTTCGTGCCACCGCGAATAACGCTGCCGTAGATGACACCACCCGGCATTCCGCGGCTCTCGAAGTTGACCAGTCGGCCACCGCCGTAGTTGATCGTGCACGCGACGTGACTGTTTGCGCCGCCACCGCCGTGCATGAATCCGAGACGGAGAACGGCGTCGTCGGGGCCTCGACCCCTGATTGTGCCGAGCGGGCCGGCCTGGCCACGGGGAGTCAGTCGCCACGTCTCCGTCGAGCCGTAGCGGCGTGCGGGCGATTGGCCTTGCAGGATGGCGGCTGCTGCGGCCACGGCCCACGAGCAATCGCCGGAAGGACCGCCGGCCGGCCCGTCACCGTCACCGCCGTATTCGTATGCAAGGCCGTTCTTGCGGACTCCGAATGCGTCGAGCTGGTTGAGCCGCGATCGTAGGATTGCCATCATTTCCTCTTCGCTCGTTTGTTGGCGATCTCGATGAATGCGTTTCGTTCGAGCAGGGTCAGCTCCTCGAACACTGTGGGCGACTGGCCCGTCAGCATGCAGAACTCGGCCAGCCGGCGGGCCTGGGTCTGAGCTAGCTTGCGGGCTTGCCTTTTGGGTCCGAGTCCTCCTCGTCCACACCGGCTTTCACGCGGGCATCGTGGTAGCTGGTGTCATCGAGGTAGTCGTTCCACCCGTCGACCTCGGCCTTGCCCCACTTCTTGAGCTGGTCCCGCGACAGGGTGTCGACGTAGCCCACAGCGAAGATGAGCTGAACGTTGTCGGCCTTGGCAATCTCGTTACCGGCGCACTGCTGCACGCGCTTGAGTGCCGTTCCGGTGAGGGAATGCAGCTTGTCTTGGAAACCGTTGGTATCCGTCTTGGCGCTCATAGTCCTGCGTCTCTCTTTCGTTGGATGACTTCGCGTTTCACTCGGAGAACTGCGAAGGGGGTGACCCGTTCTAGGGTGATGAACATGAAGGGATAGGGCGCTTGTGGATCCCAGCGGGTGCCGGCGTGGTTCATGGCGACGTAGATGCCACCGCCGTGCGACTTCCGGCTAGCGCCGCCGGCTTTCGCGTAGGCCCGCATGTTGGAGCCCTTGGCGCGGATCGACTTCTTTGTGCGTCCGGAGTAGACCGGGGCGAGGACGTTCGCGATGGTGAACGTCCTCGCTGCGATCTGGTCGAACGCCGGCTTGAGCTGTCGAACCGTCTTGTAGAAGACCGTGAGCTTTTCGAGCAGGGGGCGTTTGCCCTCGATCGACAGCTCGATCTTCATGGTGGCCACGAGCTATTCGACGATGCGCTCGGGAACGCCGTCGATCGGCCACTCGACCTCGAACTCGTGCTCCTCGTCGGCCTCGCCACCAAATCCGGGCTTGCTGGCAATGGTGCAGGTACCGGCAAAGTGAGGCTTCTCGGCGGTGGGCACTTCGTTGCCGTAGGGGCGTGCGATGAAATCGACCGTCTCGCCGGCGTTGAGCCAGATGTACGTCCAGAACGAGCTGGACTGGAAGTCCTGAAAGCCGGTGCCGCGAATGAACCACGCCTTGGTGTCGCCCTCCTTCATGCGGGCGAACGTCTTGAACGCGATGTCCTCCCCGTCGTCGGGCTCGCAGCGGAAGGCCTTGAGGTCGGTGTTGTACTCGGTGCCCTCGATCAGGATCGAGAGATCCTTACCCTTGGTGCCTTTGAACGGAGCCATTGCGGTCACTCTTCTTTCATGTCGATAGCGATCGACGCTGCGATTTCAGCGCCGAGATACTGCGGCTTGCCCTCTTCGGGATCGGTAATCTTCGGGGTCTCGACCTCGATACCGATCATGTAGGGCCGGAGGGCGATCAGTGCCCGAGCGGTCATGTCGTTCAATGCATCTCGTGTCACCGATGCGCTGCCCCTGCCGGCGACGATCTGGATCAGCCAGTTCGTCAGGAACGGCTTGCCGAGGCTGACACCGGGTACGTCGGTCTCGATCGACGGGAGAGCGGGGCAGACGACGACGACGGGCGGGGCCGGGTCTTTCACCTCCCAGCCGACAACCTTGGGGATGCCGGCAGCGATGAGGGTGTCGATGATCGTGGTCTGCGTCTGTGTGAGGTCCATCAGAACGCCGGCACGTATCTGCGGACCTGACGGATGATCACGTGCATCGGGTCGCGGGAGGATCGAGTCTGTCGTGCGTTGCCGAACGGGTCGATGCTGGTGCTCGGTCCGTTCGAGGCGTCGAACATCTCAGCGGCCACGAGCAGGTACCACCGTTTACGGGTGGCCGGCGGGATGGGTTTGACCGGCTTCGCGCAGAAGTCGTCGATCGTCTCGATGGCGATGTCGAGATCGTCTTTCAGCTTGCCGTCCTCGGACGCATCGGCTTTGACGAACTCGCGGAACTCTTCGACGGTGGGGTAGACCACCGTCGAAGAGTCCTGCTCGGGCGCTGTCACGACTACGGCTCCACCGGGAACGTGATAGCCGTCATGCCCTTCGGCTGCTCGGAGTAGATGCCCTGGTAGCCGTACACCGAGAAGTCCTTGGTCAGGTTGATGATGTTCTCGTCCTGGAGGGAGAACGGTGCGCCGGCGCTTTCCATCGACGTGATGGCTTCTCGCGAGGTGACTCGGAATGTGCCGGGCGGCAGGCGGTCTCCGACGACGCCGGGGAGGCCGGCCATCGTGAAGCCGATCTCGACGTCGTCGGTCTGGCTGACGTTGGCGCTGCCCCAGGTGTTCTGGCCGTCGCCGTTGACGTTGAAGATCGGTCGGCCGGTGGCGTCTTCGAGCAGTGCGATGTCCTTGTACACGTCGAAGCTGCACACGATGAGGTCGGCGCGCAGTCCCTTCGCGTTCTGGATGATCGAGTGCTTGGCGTCCAGGACGACGGAGATCCACTCGGCGGCGGTGGCCGGCTTCGCCTGCACGACGATGTTGTTGATGCCCTCGTTGCCGCCCTTGGGCAGCGCGAGCATGAACGCCTGAACGTAGTTCTCGTACGCCTCGGCGTACTGGATGCCCATCCACCGCAGGCCGGTGTCGAGGATCGGCACCTTGGCTCGCTCGATCGCCTGCCGGCTGAAACTGGTGTAGCCGCCGACCGTGCGGACGACGCCGCTGCCGGTGCCCAGCTTGATCTCGAGGTAGCCGAGATCGTCGCCTTCGACGGCCTGTACGCCGATTGCGCCGCTCTCGGAGATCACCTTGGCGTACTCGAAGCTGGTGCCGTCCGGTGGCAGCGATTCACGGGAGAACATCGTGGAGATCGGCCGGCTGCGGTTGGTGAGCCGGAGCTGCTTCTCCAGCCACGCCGGACGCTCGACGCCGTCTGCCATGACCTGGCCCTCGTAGGCTCGGGTCTCGATGCGCAGCGACTCCAGCTCGTCGTTGACGGCGCGGATCTCGGTGACGGCGTCCATGTCGCCGGCGAGCATCGCCTTGAGCAGTTCGCCGCCGGTGCGAACCTTGAACTCGCGCCGGCCGCGTGTCTGGGTGCCGCCACCATCTTCGAGTACTCCGAGCCGGCGTTCCATCGTGGTGTTGTCCGCGCGGAGCTGGATCACCTCGGGGTCGTCCTTGAGGGCAGCTTTGACGGCGCGTGCAAGCTCTTCGGGGTCCATACGTGATTCCTGTTCTGTGTCAGCGTTTCTCACGCTTTCGATGACCGCGCCCTTGTAGGCGGGCTTTTCTGTGATGGACACTTCGCCGAGTGTCGCTGCGGTGCGGACGAGCACGCCGTCGCGCGTCTCGTGGGTGCCGGGGAGGAAACCCACCGAGAAGTATTTGAGGACGCCGTCACGGGCGAGTTCGAGCACTTCGTCACCGCGTTCGGTGTTGGCGATGCGGCACTCGACGTAGTAGCCCTCGGGGCGGTTCTTGCCGGAGATGACGGTGCCGATCGGGAGGTCACCGCGTGTTTTCCAGCTGTGGTTGGCGTGCACCGAGACGGCCGGCGCGTCGTCCTCGAACACGCCCAGGGCGAATGATTCGCGGTAGCTTCCGTTCTTGGTGCGGATCTCGGCCGTCTGACCGTAGGGCACGGCGATACCGGAGATGATGCGCGTCTGTTCGTCCACGGAGTTGACCGGTGCGCTGCGGATCTCGATCTCGGTATCCGTGGCGGCTGTGCGGGTTTCGATGTTGTCGGTCATCGCATCCTCTTGTTCAGTCGGAACCAGCGTCGTATCTGGTCGGGTGTCCATTCGGGTCGCTCGTCGCTGACGGCTCGTTCGAGGCAGACGGCGAGGCCGGGGTCGATGATGTGGAACTGAGCGCCGGCGCGGCGGTAGTCGGCCAGCATCGACGGCCGTGGGTCGGTGTCGATGATCCACGCGTTTTCGACGCGGCCCATGAGGATCTGCGAGATGGCTGCGTGTCGAGCGGCTTGCACCACGCGGCGTAGCGGGCCGGGTGCGTCGTGGTGAGCGGTGGACCCGAATGCTTTTGCGAGCCGGTCGAAGTCGACTATGGCGTCGCCGTCTGCTGCGTTCGCTGCCACGAACGTGGACTTGCCACCACAGGGTGGTCCGGTGACGACGTGGATCATGCCTCGATCTCCTTCGGCTGATCGACCCGCTCGGACGGGATCACCTTCGGTGGTGCCGGCTTCTCGTCGCCGTGGGGGAGCGGGTCCAGTCCGTCTCGGGCGCGCAGCTCGTTAATGGTGCGGGTGCCGTTCTGAACGTTGGCGGTGTCGACCTCGGAGCGTGTCTTGCTGTCCATGCGCAGCAGGCCGGACTCGTCCAGCTCGACCTTGTTACCGCGGGGGATGACCTCGGTGAGCCCGCTCTCAACAGCGTTCATGTACTTCGCCAGGGTGGTGGTGAGGTACTGCAGAGTGGACTGTTCGAGGTTTTGGTAGGTCCGAGATTCGGTGCCACCAGGAACGAGCAGGTCGAAAGCCGGTGTGCCGCAGATGCGTACGATCTTGCGGTCGATGGCGTCCTGCACCTCGAGCATCTGCGCATCGGCGGGCTTGAGCTGAATCGACTCGTAACTCAGGCCGGCAGCCATGACGACGGCCTGCCCTCGGTGCGAGCGCAGAAAGTCGTTCCACCGGACCTGGAGTTCGTCCTGCTCGATGTTCGACAAGTGCTGGTCTGTGGTGAGGATGCCGGACGGGACCACAGCGGAGTCGAACCATTCGCGCTGAAACTCGGCCAGCGTGAGCGCGGCGCGCAGCTCGGTCCGTGCGAGCTGGCGCGGGCCGATACCTCGTGCCTCGCCGGTGATGGCGGTGTGCTTTTTGTGGACGATGCGGCCGCGTGGAACCTCACGGCCCAAGTGCCCATAGCGTGTTCGACCCCACGTACCATCGGGCAGCCGCTCGCGCACGATGGTCATCTCACGCGGCGAGATCGGAATCAGGTTGACTGTCTGCGGATCTCCGACGCGCTTCCAGATGTATTCGCCGTGCAGGAACAGATCGTTGACCGTCGACTGCACGAACTCTTCCCAGTCCATGTCGAGGTTCGGCTTGTTCACGATCGACGGGAATGCGCGATCGTCGAACGGGATCAGTCGCTTACGGGCATCGCGGACAGTGGCCGTCATCGAAGACATCATCGTGTTGGTCTGGTCCATCGACCGGGAGAACGCCGAGACCTTGAGGGCTTCCTCCCACGTGACGCCGAGATCCATACGGGGAGGGGGCATTACGGCCGGTAGCGGGGAGTCACCGCCAGCCGAGCCAACCGACCCGCTGCGTGTCTCCACGTCGTTGCCGAAGCCGAAGAACCTGCCGATTGCGTTCATTGCTGGGGAACGCTAATCCCATCCGTGTGATTCTCATGCGGTGGTTTTCGAAAAGATTCTCAGCTGCGACACGAACGGCTGCTGCTGCTCGGCCATGAAAACGCCCATGACCGTGGCATACATCGCATCGATATCGCCGAGAGATTTGTTCATGTCGATCAGCACACCTTGGCCCACGTTCACGGTCACGGTCTTCGTCAGCTGAGTCACGAGCGCTTTCTGGCCGGCGTGCTTGGCGCGGCCATCCTTGATCATCGAGTGCACCGCCGATGTGGCGTTCGCGATGTTCCCTCGGGTCATGTACTCGGCCGGCAGGTGGTGCGTCTTGTCGAGCGCCAGGATCGTCGGCTTCATCGTCTCGGCGTCGGTCACGAACTTCTCCACCCGCACCGTGCGACTCAGCTGCACAAGCTTTTTCAGCAACAACTCGTCGTTGCCGTACGTAATCGTGCCGATGAGCTGGGTGTACACAACGCCGTCGTATTTGGTCGAGGCGACGATCGAGACGTAGTTCCACGTGCGCCGTGATCGGGCGAACGAGATGATGAGCGGTTGCTTGCGGGCCGGTGCAGGCATGGGTCCGTACTCGGCGGCCAGCCATGCCGGGACGGGCATCCAAATGCTTTCGACGGAGACGAACTCGTTGCGGCGGTAGCGTCGGTACGACGACTCCAGCCGGTTCTTTCCCTGGCGCACTTCGTCTTCGAGATCGAGACGGCCCGATGCAATCGCCGGGTTCGCCTGCACGAGGGCCTGCGGATCGTAGAGTTCGAGGTTCGGATCTGCCTCCCACAGGAAGAATCCGAACCTCGGATCGTGGCCCTCCTCCTTCGCAGCAGCGGCGCGGCCGATACGGTAGAGCAACTTCAGCAGCTTCGAGTTGTCGTCGCCGGCTGTGGTGAAGCCGGCCACAAGGGCCTTCGGCTGGGCCGACGCGCCCAGGGTGAGCGCGTCCCACGCCTCGGGCTTGAGCAGGTGCAGCTCATCGAGCAGCATCAGACAGCCGGAGAAGCCCTGCAACCCGTCGCCGTCGCCGGCCGCTTTCACAACGTACGTCGCCGGTTTCTTCAGGTTCCGCGACTTGATACCGCTACGGTCGGTGGTCTTGAACCGACGTTTGAGCAGCGGCACGTTGTCGACGCAGTAGCGGACCTTCGCGTAGAGGTTCTTCGCCTGGTCCACGACGGCCGCGATCGAGATCACCTCGGGTGCACGGGGCACCATCAGGATGAGTCCGTAGAGCGCCATGACGGCACCGAGCACGGTCTTGCCGTTCTGCCGGCCCATCGAGACGACGACCTGCTTGTAGACCAGCTGGCCGCGCAGCTTCTCGACCGGATAATCCTCAGGGTACTTCTGCAGGATCTCGCGAATGAGCCACTTCTGCCACATGTCCAGGCGCAGCTCGTCGCCCGCTGCGAACCGAAAGACTTTCTCCGAGAGCCGAATCAGCTTGTCGGCCTCGGTGTAGTCTGGGTTCTCGATCGGCTGCGTGTAGACGCGAGGCAACCACGGAGGGGCTTCGTCCATCAGATATTGGCGATCTCATCATCGAAACCATCGTCGTCCGACAGCTCCTCGACCGGTTTACGCTTCAGCAGTTCAGAGAACAGCATCCGAAATTCCATCGTGAGGCCCGCCGGCAGCGCGGTATTGCCCTTCACTTTCACATCCAGGAGCCGTGCAATGTGGAACAACGACGCCAGGTACGGGGCCTCCGAATCGCTCACCCACTCGTTCACAGACAGGAACGTCTCAAGCGATCCCTCATACGATTCGTTCGTCACGAAACCCACAACGACCTCCATCCGGCCATGCATAAAATCCGACGAGCATGCATCCACCATCCATACCGCAATGCATAATCATGCATTGTTTTCGTCCCACTCCCTGGAACTAGACCTCTGGCAGCCCTGGGGGGTGTAAGAGCGGGAAGCCCCTCGGTGTCAACCGTCCCCGTTGCAAAAACCGGGGACCGGTTGCCACCACCGACCATGCATGACTGTGGATGATTATGCATGCATGAGTATGCACTGCGATGCATTGACTTGTCGACTACGTCAATGCATCCTTGACACGTGAAGCGACCAATGGACACAGCCGAATACATCGCCTTCGTACGCCGCATCGTGAGGGCAGCAGGGCGCAGAGCAGGCACCGACATAGAGTCACTGCCACACCTGATCGCACTGCGCTCAGAGCTGGACGGACAGATCACCGAAGCAGTGACAGCAGTACGCACTGATGGGTACAGCTGGGCCGACATAGCCAAGCGCACAGGCGGCACACGGCAAGCAGCACAGCAGCGTTGGGGATAGCTCATGCTGTGATCCCTGCACCGAAGAACTCGGGATCGAACCACGTCTTACGCCCATCGGCCTCCACCTTGCCGCCCTTACTGCGGTTGCACGGCAGACACAGCAGTTGCAGGTTGTCCAGCTCGTGCACCTTCACGATGTGCCACGGCACCACGTGGTCGATCTCGCAGCGGTCATCGCTACCGCACTTACGACACACATAGCCGTCACGCGCACGCACCGCCTTAGCCATGTCGTCCGGTATCGGAGGACGCCTATCGCTTGCCATACAGAGCCACCTCGATCAGAAGCTTCCGCGCTTCGTGAGTGTTCTTGTTGTCATGGTCAGGAGGGATGGGCACACCGGCCCACACCATGCCGAGAGCGTGATGCTGCAACGCACGCTGAGCGCAACGAGACAGGACAGGGCAACCAGCACACAACTGCTCAGCAGCCACCCGCTTCGTACGCCACTGCCCGCCAGCCACATTCGCATACTCGTACTCATCAGCACGCCCTCGGCACAGGCTCATTGCTCAGGCTCGACAGCGGCCGGCTCTTCGATGATCTCCGGCTCGGTGTAGCCCCACGACATCGAACCCATCACGTTGCCCTCGGCATCATCGACCTGGACCACGATCATCTTCCGCTCAGCGTCATAAGACACCGACGCAAACCGACCCGGCAGGCCATCGAGCGGCACCAACTGGCCCGCCATCAGAGCGCCGCCCATTCATTTGTGAAGTCGGTATGCGGCCCGCTGTGTTGGACACTGAGCCTGCACCGTGCCGGCATGTCCCAGTACGTATCGCCGTCCGGTATGAACTCCGACCCGCACCGCTCGAAGTCACTGTCAAAGAACTGGGTCGACACGTCCGACGTCGTAGGCTCACCATCCCCGTCGGACATGCGGGTGTCCATCAGCGCCTCGGCTGCCTCTTCGAGCGACTTACGCGCCGCCACAATCGAACCGAGCGCCGCCGTCACCGCCCACCGATGCGGGTCGGTCTCGGTCAGTCGAGACAGCAGGTGTTGGCCGGCACCCTCCAGCACAGTGACGGGGCCGACCAGATCGGCCACTTGATACGTCGCCGCCTGCAACAGCGCGGACATGTCGTTGTCCATCAGAACAGCACTCCTTCAGGTTGATTCGGTTCCGGGTACGACCGCCGAACATGGTCGGACCCGCACAAAGTGAGGCCACGGGCGTAACGCACCGCAGCGGCCAGATACAGCTCAGCCTCGGGAAGGTGGACCACCTCGCACGTGCTGAGCGGAGTGCAATACATGCCGGCCAGCAGCACCACGTCACGGTTGTGAGCGGCCGTCATCACCACATACGCAGCCGCCGCCGGCCGCTCGCCAAGGTCGATCGACAAGGCGAAGTCATATGCCTCACAAAACTTCTCCACCGCACGATGAATCGAGGGCGATCGACTGAACAGCTTCACTGGCAAGCGGGCCGGAGACGACATCAGCTCACGCCCTCGGAGGCCAGGACCACTCGCCGGCCGATGTGCCCTCGACAGCCGAGACGGTGTACTGCCCGCCGCGCGGAGGGAACACCGCCAGCTCCACCCATCCACTCTGAGGGTGGACGAACGTGACCAGTGCTGCGTGCTCCTCGAACTCGTTCAGGTGTGGCGGCAGGCCGGAGTAGCGAGCTTGCGTGGGGTGCGGGTGGTAGTGGACTACTCGTCCGATCGTGGGTTTCATTTCAATCTCCTTGTGGTTGTTCGGCTCTCAGCGTTGCGCTGAGAGCCGTTGTGACGCTTCGTAGAGGGAGCGGAGGGAGTTGGGAGGGCAGGGCGTACCCCGTACCGCAAAGGCACGGGATCACCCGATCTCGGTTCCTTCGCGTCGGTCGCGTCGGTCGTCGGTCGGTTGGTATGAACGCAAGCGCGGGAATTACTCGGCTTGCCGGGACTGGGATACTTCGAGTGCCTGATACACCAGCAACGGTGTTCCTGCCCGAGTCCGCCTTAACCAGGTCAGACACTCGAATCGGGATGGGTGCAGTGGCCCCTCTAACGGGCGACGACTACGCGGGCTAGGCGCATCACCCGTACGTGAAAGATCCACGGGCGCAGGGACAACGAGCAAGATTCAGTCAGGGCGGCACATCATCACCACCCTCATCGAACAGAGTCGGCGGCACAGCGTCACGCTCAGCGCGCGCCCGATCCTCCTGACACTCGGCACAGATCTTGTCGACCGGCACCCACGCATTCGGATGGAACGGGCGCGCACACTCAGCGCAGTGCTCACGCTGAGCGTGAGGGTCGATCGGCCGGCCGCGCCGCCACCGCACCTGCGAGGCATCGACACGGCCCGGTACCGGTTTCCACGGACCACGCACAAGATCGCCCATCACGAGCTCGACTTACCGAACTCGCGGGGCGATAGCTTGCGGATCTCATAGACGTTGATCTCGCTCTCACCGAGCACCCACGCCTCCGACTGCGCTTCCTCAGCAGCCTCACGGGTCTCGTAGACGACACCGATCCAATCGAGAGAAACCCGCCCGACCACATGCTCTTCCCCAAGCACGTAGCCGAGCGGGTGGTTCGCATCGCTCACAGGAACTCGTCCTCGTGAACGACGACAGCGTGATCGGCGTCATCGCGATTCGCCACCACTGTGATGGCCTCAAGCAATGAGCCGACAAGATGAAAGTCAGTGCCGAACTCGGGGAAGCCCATCAGCTTGTAGCCCCACCGATCCGGCGTCATCGGATACCACCGAAAGCGCGAGCAGAGTCGACCTTGCGCAGCGGCACCAGATGCGGGCCACGGATAGCGAGCACGACCGGCATGTCCTCACAGCCAAGCCACCAGTACTCAACGTCGATACCGCGATCCATCGCGATCGAGTACTCACACGTGCGCACGTCCTGACGGCTCGCAAGGCACTGCTTCGAGTGCAGGATGTACACGCGCTGCTCGTCGGACACAGCGCGCCCGATGTGATCACGATGAGCACGGGCAGCGCCGACGATCTTCTCGATGTCCTCGGCCGGCACGACCTCGCTCATCCCTGACCACCCGCCAGCACGTAGCAAGCCCCCAGCGCCAACAGGACGCACGCAAAGCCACACGACGGCACCAACCACCAGAAGAACAGCTTGCGGATCAACTCACGCAACTGCGCACCGGTAGGCCACTGCGGCCGGGCGGTCGGCGTCACGTACCGGCCGGCCATCACTTCGCCGCCGACTTCATGGATTCGACCTCGTCGCGGTCGAGAAGGTACGCACCGGTCTTGCCCGGGAGCTTCTGGTGAACCGAGAGTCGGCCGCTCTTGGCCCAACGTTGCACGGTTGACGGGGTGAACCCCAGCATTTCTGCTGCCTCAGTCACCGAGCACAATGCGGGAATTACAGCGTTGTCAGACTGCATGCGGAACAGAATGCGGTAAATACAGCTTTAAGTCAACACAGCGTGCCGACTTGTCTCCGTTGCGGTAACTACCGCATAGGCATTAG
Organism: Rhodococcus sp. 05-339-2; assembly: GCF_002258965.1. Classification (NCBI taxonomy): domain Bacteria; kingdom Bacillati; phylum Actinomycetota; class Actinomycetes; order Mycobacteriales; family Nocardiaceae; genus Rhodococcus; species Rhodococcus sp. 05-339-2. The sequence goes on along the minus strand of NZ_NOYW01000014.1, from coordinate 456,229 downwards.
AGTGACGCCATGAGCGGTAAATCCAGCGGTGATCACCTGAATAACACCGGCCCCATAAGGGGCGGCGGCAAAGGCGGTACGTCACGCGCGAAGAAGCGGTGGAACGAGCGCAAGGGTGACCAGCAAATAGGTCGGGACGAGCTGTTCCGTCAGCAGACTGGTCGCATACCGAAGGCCAAGCGATACCGAGTTGAGGGGGAGAAGTGACTACAAGCATTCAGGGGTTGACGGCCGGCGTGGTGCCGGTGCTGTCGGACGCGCAGCGGCTGGCGATTGCGCGGGGCTTCGTATCGCTGACGCAGGGCGAGCTGGCCGACCGGCTCGGTGTGACAATCAGCACAGTTCAGCGTGCGGAGACAGGGCTGACGAAGGTGCGCCGCACGACATTGATGGCATGGTCCCTGGCCACGGGCGTAAACCTGCACTGGCTTGAGACCGGTCACGCACCTGAGCTCACGAGCGGTGGGTCATGTGCCGTTTGCGACGCTGAAGACGACGGTGGTGCCCCCAGTAGGACTCGAACCTACGACCTGCGGATTAAAAGTCCGTAGCTCTACCAACTGAGCTATAGGGGCGCGGCTCGAAAGTGTAATGGGCCGCGTAGCGCCAACGGGCAGTACCCCCGGCAGTGGGTTCCGACGGGTCAGCGCCCGAAGCTGCTGCATCCGCTCGGCACCGGAATGCCTGCCAGCCGGTCGTCGATCCAGGCGTACGCGCCGGGAATGCCGCTGAGGGCGACGATCAGGTGTTCGCCGAGATATTCCTCGAGTCTGACGTTCGCACCCTGGGCGCACCACTCGTCGTAGAGGGTCTCGGCTCCCTGTCGAGGAATCCAGAACTCCTGCTTGCCCTGATAGATCATGGTGGGGATGGTGGGCGCGAGGTCGCCGCCGAGACGTGTCGCGGCGATGATGCTCTCGGCGATCTCGGTGCGATCGACATTCGGAACGTTCGAGAGCGCCTGTGCCGGGATCGGAGCCACCACGCCACCGGGGGCGAGCAGACCGACGCACATGTCCTTGGCGATCGTGGCCAGACGCAGTCCGTCGGCGTTCATCAGCGAGAACATCTCGGGGTATTCCCGTGCCACCCCGAGCGCCGCCGACAGGAAGAGCGTCGATGCGGCCGTGCCGTTCATCGACGTCAGCAGAATCCGGTAATCGGTCGGTGGACCACCGAACGCCGCGCCCACCAGATTCACATCGGGCGCGTACGTGGGGGCCAATTGTGCCGCCCATCCTGTGGCGATCGCCCCACCCGAGTACCCCGTCATGGCGATGGGAGAAGACGCAGGCACGCCGAGCTCGGGCAGTCGAACCATGGCTCGGAGGGCGTCGAGCACCGCGTGTGCGGCCATGCGTCCGGCGGCGTAGGCCTGCCGTGGCCCCTCGTGATCGGTGACGACGACGGCGTAGTTCTTGGCCAGAAACGCCTGAACGGCCGGTATCTCTCGGGCGAGGCCGCGAGGAAGCAGCCACGACGGCGCACAGGTGTTGCCGAGTGAATTGATGGCCATGTTGTATGCCACGACGGGTCGGCTCCCGGCTCCGGTCCACGGTGCTACCGGCACGATCACGGTGGTGGCCGCAGCGACGGGACGGTCCTTGGAGTCGTTGGTGCGGAACAGGATCTGAGTCGAGGTGACCGGCGTGAACAACGGTCCGACGGTCACCTGTCTGGTTGCGAGTACGGTCCCGGGAGGTTGTTGTTCGTAGCCTGCAGGGGGATCGAACCAGGGCTCACCCAGTGGGGTGGGTAGATAGAGAGCCGGGTCGGCGACGGGGGCCACGAAGTTACCAAGGGGGTCTGCAGATGCCATGCCGGTCGTCGACAGAGCGAGTACGACCACCGCGAACGACGTTGTGATGGAACGAAATACGCGAATCGACACCTTCATGGCATGCACTCGTTTCCGATCGGCCGAACTACTCCATGTGGTGCATGTCACAGTAATTCAGTACAGGTGCGAGTTCGGTGCGAGTCCGGGAACGTGTCGAAAACGTTACCGACCGGTCTTTCTCATATCGATTACCGGGCAATGGATTTGACCGAGGGCGGACAGCGGTTTCGGCGTATTCGATTGCCGATCACTAGTTTTGAAATGCTAACGAGCAACGCGAATCAGTTCTGGTCCGAGATCCGTTACCGTGGAATGTAATTCGGTTTTCAACCGAAAGTGCGTGTGTGCTCCAAGCGACGTGAACGATGCGTCGATCGTTCGTTTCACGGAACTCGGCTGTACCTCGGTCGCTGCCGATGGCGAATCGGTCGAGTCGCGAGTCGGCACGCGGTCGGTGAGGGGGGTCGGTCCGAAGAAGGTCGCGTCGGCGACAGCGGTGGACCGAGTGGAAAGCGGCTCGAGTGCGCACCCCCTGCAGCGCACTCGAGCCGCGCAGATCATACCATCCGGCTTGTTTCGGACGCCTAACCGATTTTTCCGACGGATGTGTGTGGCGAAGCGAACCGTAGGTGAGTCGACTCACGTGTCGTTCGGGTGAAGTACTCTCTATATGTACTACCTGCGGATACGCAGGGCGCTTGGGGCTCGGAGGCACGGAATAAATGGCACAACAAGAGCGCGCACGGCGGACCCGGGCTGCCATCGTGGAGGCGGCGGCGGCGGAATTCGCCAAGCGTGGATACGCAGCGGCATCCGTCAACACCATCTTGGAGGGCTCCAACGCCACCAAGGGTGCGATGTATTTCCATTTCCAGTCGAAGGAAGATCTGGCCCGAGCCGTGCTCGCGGCCGGTCTGGATCGGTACGTCGCCATTACGGAGAAGTGGGCCGACACCACCGCACACCCGTTCTACGTCATCCGCGGGATCGTGGACGACATCGCGCAGAACTTCCAGAACGACGTGATCGTGCGCGCCGAGTTCCGGTTGATAGTCGAGCCGGAGTTCTACGCGGAGGTGCACTCCGGGGGCGGTCGCGTCTGGGGAGCTCAAGGCCACAAGCAAGCCGAGCGCGCTCTCGCGATGGGCGACCTCAAGCCGGAGTTCGACGCAGCCAAGTTCGTGCGGGTGCTTGCCGCGTCGATGGCCGGTCAGCGGTACATGTCGGATCTGGTTGCCGACAACGCAGATCTGCGCGAGCGGTTCGAGGAATCCGTCGAGGTCGTACTGCTCGCCATGGCGTCCGAGCGTTGGCTCGCCGAGTTCAAACTGCACGGGTGGGAGCACTACGGCGAAAACTGCGCGAAAACCACCTCTGACCTGCCGGTTTGAGATTTACAGCGAAAGTGTCCTAAGCTATCCCAGCTCCCAACGGAACGCCGTTGAGGGTAACGTCGAAGCAGTTCGGCGGGCCCCCTTCGTCTAGCGGCCTAGGACGCCGCCCTTTCAAGGCGGTAGCGCGGGTTCGAATCCCGTAGGGGGTACGTAGGAAGAGATCGGATTGACAATCCGGTCGGCAGTACAGCATTCTTCGTCTCGCTTCCCGCGTGATGCGGATTTGCAGTTCGGAGAGTTGGTGCGCTAGAAATAGCGCGGCAACAACAGCAAGGCCCTGTGGCGCAGTTGGTTAGCGCGCCGCCCTGTCACGGCGGAGGTCGCGGGTTCGAGTCCCGTCAGGGTCGCAACATCGGTACGAAGGTACCGACATTGCGATGGCATTGTTTCACCGGTGCCGCCCGGCCAGGTAGCTCAGTTGGTACGAGCGTCCGCCTGAAAAGCGGAAGGTCGCCGGTTCGATCCCGGCCCTGGCCACCACGGTGTTGGATCGACAAGCACGATGAAAGCCCCTTCCGGTCGTCCGGCAGGGGCTTTTTCGTTCCCAGGAGTTATTGTCGACGCGTGGACGTGATCGATCGAGCGCAGGAGGATCTGGCGCGCGGAGACAGTATCGCCGCTCGAGATCGGCTGCTCGGCGCACTGATCCGGAACCCGACGTCGCCCGGCATCCTCGAATTGCTCGCGTACACGTATCTGGTACTCGGCGATCGTGCGGCGGCCGGAGCCGTCTGGTTCCTCACCGACAAGTCCGACGACGATCCGACGGCGTCCGCAGCGTTCGCCGCCCTGGAGAAGCAGTACCGGTCGCCTCTGATGATGGCGCGGGCACTGCCCATCCACGCGCCCTCCGATTGGTATCCCACCCGCGCTCGGATACGGCTGGAGCGGCTGGGAGCTGCGATCGAAGCCAACGGTCAGCACTGGGTGCCGCCACGAGACGTCGTGTATTTCGACGAGGACGGGCTGAACTCGGACGACTTCTACGGCCGGGACGGCGATCAGGACGACTCGGAGTACGACCGCGCAGGGTCGAGTTACCGAACGGTGCGGCAGCGGGCGATCGCGGCGACCATCGTCATCGCGATCGCTGCCACCTCGGCATCGGTGGTGCTGGCACTCGTCTTCGGGTGACGCCGGTTCACGGACGAAGCGTGCGGCACCGCGCGTAGAGTCGCGAAAGAATTTCCGCCGACGATCGAGGGTGACGAGTTTCCATGGGCACAGCGAACGGTGCAGCGTCACCGGCTCCGCGAGACGACAACTATGCCGTCAACCTCGAGCAGGCGAGGGTGTTCGCGAGAGGGCTGGCCGAACATATCGAGACGTGCTCGGCGTCCATCGAACTGGCGCAGTCCAAGGCATTTCGAGCTCGCGCGGATCGCGCCGAATCACGGGCCCGAGCGTTCGAGTCCGAAGCGTCGACGCTCCGAACCGAGCTCTACGAGATGTACCGACACATCGACGCGATGACGGCACGCTTTCCGGAGCTGCGCAGCGACCCATCCGTTCGCGGCTAGCTCTCCGGAGCGCTCGTTCGATCAGAGGGCAGCGGAATCGGTGACCAGGCCGAAGTGCGTCGCTGCGCCTCGACGGCCGAGTGCCGATCCCCAGACCTCGTACACCGCGTCGGTGGCGGAGGATCGCTCGATGTCGCGGCCCTCCGCGACGGTGATGAGCGTGCGAGAGAGCTCGAACAGACTGACCCGGTGATGTCTCGCGGTCGTGAACAGCTCGTCGATGGCGTCGGCAACGGATCCACCGTGGATCCCGATGAGCACTCCGGTTGCGATGTCCACGTGAGTGCGGGACGCAGGCGATTCGGGCAGTCTGTCGGTCATCTTTTTCCTCGAGATGGTGTGTGGTCGGTGCGGATGACCCAAGTGGATCCTGGCGTCGAGCGGCTTCACTGTCTCACACGGACATGACATTTCATACCGTCGGTTTCGCCCGCACGTGCATCCGCTCGCCCTGGGGTCCGAACAGGCTCAAGAGCTCCACCGGTCGGTTTCCGACGGCACCGAACCAGTGTGGCACGCGAGTGTCGAATTCGGCTGCCTCGCCTGCCTTCATCGTCAGATCGTGCTCGCCGAGAATCAGCCGCAGGGTGCCGTCGAGGACGTACAACCACTCGTACCCCTCGTGTGTCCGCGGACGCGGCTCCGAGCCCTCCGGGCGGACCAGGAGCTTGTACGCCTGAAGACCGCCGGGACGCAGCGTCAGCGGCAGGATGGTCACGTGTTCGCGAACGGTCGCCGTGGTGCGCACCCGAGGGTCCGCCACGGGCGGCGCGGTCACCAGATCGTCGAGTTTCATCTGATGGGCACGAGCGATGGGCCACAGCAATTCGAGGCTGGGCTTGCGGTCACCGGACTCGAGTCGCGACAGTGTGCTGATCGAAATTCCCGTGGTGTCCGACAGCGATGCCAGGGTGGTGTTCTTCTCCATCCTGATGCGCTTGAGGCGGGGACCGAGGCCCGCGATGACCTCGTCCAGGCCGGTGTTCGAATCTTCCATGACACCATTGCAGGTTCGGCAACGAGGTTTGTCAACCCAGGAAACATCGAGGAGCGAAAACGGCCCGCGAAAACGGCCCGCGGGCGACGGCAGGCGGCACATACTCGATCGATGACCGGTCGTCCGGGGACCACGTACCGCAGTGGCATGATCCGCGATGCCTACGGAAGCAGTGCATCCGAGGCGTTCATGGTCGTCGCCATCGCGACCATTCTGATCACAAGGGCTTACCTGGAGTTGACCGACTATCCCCAGGTCGGGGGCAAATCGTTGCACATCGCTCACGCCCTGTACGGCGGCGCGGCGATGATGCTCGCGTTGCTGATCGGGTGGATGTTCATCGGGTTCGGCGTTCGAGTGTTCACGGTGGTGCTCGGCGGAATCGGATTCGGGCTCTTTCTCGACGAAGTCGGCAAATTCGTCACCAAGGACAACGACTACTTCTACGGTCCCTCGTCGGAGATCATGTACGTCCTGGTGGTGCTGCTGTTGGTGTTCAGCAGGATCGTTCGGGAGTTCCGCCGGCCCTCGGTCGACGAATCGCTTGCCAACGCGGCTGCGATCGCAGCCGACGGCGTCGCGCACGGCCTACCCGAGCATCGACGCGACTGGGCGCTACGCATGGTCGCGCGGGCCGAGGCCGAGGGTGCCGACGCGGACACCGTGGCCGGGATCCGACTGTTGCTCGGCCGCGCTCGACAGTCGACGTCGCGGACCCACTCGCTGAAAAATGTCGTTCCCCGGCTGATTCCCGCGTTCTTCACCAGCGCCCGGTGGATTCCCGTCGTCGGGTGGGGGTTGGTTCTGCTCTCCGGGGCGGGGGTGGTGTTCGGGATCGTCGAGCTCGTCATCGGGGACCTGCACATCGATCGACGCGACCTGACGATCGACGTCGACAGAATGGGAATCGCGAGCGGGATCCTGTTCGTCAGTGCCTGCCTCACCTTCGTCACGGCGCTGCCTGCGATGCTGTGCTTACGTGCTCGAGGACCGCTCTGGCCGCTGCGAACCCTCCGGGTGTCCGCGTTGATCTTCACTCTTCTCAACGCCCTCGTGGACTTCGCTCAGGAGGGTTTCGCCGCGCTGGGGAATGTGGCGGTGGGACTGTTCGCGCTCGCGGTCATCTCGCATCGAATCACCGTCCGTACCGCCGAGCTCACGTCGGAAGCTGCTGCGATTCAGGCGGATCGAGACTCCGATTGCTCTCGAACCGTCGAATCAGGCCGCTGAGCGGATCGACGAATTCGATCGAACGCGCCAGCAAGCGAAGCGGATCTGAGTAGTCGTCGTCGGCGACCTCACGGAACGAGGGATAGAAATTGTCGCCGACGATCGGAATGCCCAACGAGCACAGATGAACTCGAAGTTGGTGCGTCTTTCCGGTTCGCGGACGCAATCGGTACAGGCCGTGGGCTCCGAACGTGTCGACGAGCTCGACGAGTGTTTCCGCGTTGGGCTCGCCCGGTACCTCTCGGGCCTGAAGAACGCCGCGCTCCTTGATGATTCGGCTGCGTACCGTCAGCGGGAAGTCGATGTCCCGGGAGCGTGGGGCAATCGCCTCGTACTGCTTGGTGATGGTGCGTTGAGCGAACAACTCCTGGTACGGCCGGCGGGCCTGCTGTCGCACGGTGAACACCAGAACCCCTGCGGTGAGCCTGTCCAGACGGTGCGCCGGGCTGAGCTCGGGCAGGTCGAATCGGCGGCGGAGCAGAACGAGGGCCGAGCGAGCGATGTATGCGCCGCGCGGAGTGGTGGCCAGAAAATGCGGCTTGTCGACGACGAGCAAGTTCTCGTCGCGATGGAGGACGTCGAGTGAGAACGGAACCGTCGGCTCCACCGGCGGGTCGCGGTAGAGGTAGATGTCCGCCCGCGGTATCGCGACGGTCGTCGAATCGACGGGTACGCCCGCTGCGTCGACGATCTCGCCGCCCGCAACTTTCTCGGTCAGTCGGGCGGCGTCCTGCGGGAACCGGGCGCGCAGGTACTCGAGCACCGTCGCTCCGGTCGCGACCTCCGGCATCCGCACCCGAGTGGGATCGAGTCCGTCGCGCAACGGGAGGGGAGCGGCGGGCATGCACCGACTGTAATCGGTCCGGGCATGGAAACACCCCGGCCGGAAATTCCGGCCGGGGTGTGGTCTGCGGTGACACCGTTCGGGGTCGACCTAGATGGTGACAACCATCTTGCCGGTGTTCTCGCCCTTCATCAGGCCGATGAACGCCGAGGGGGCGTTGTTCAGACCGTCGACGACCGTCTCGTCGAATTCGACTGCGCCGCTGCCCAGCCACTCGGTCATATTCGAGCGGAACTCTTCGGTCACGTGCGCGTAGGAGCCGACGATGAAGCCCTTGAGCGTCAGTTCCTTGCCGATGGCGAGCGCAAGGTTGCGCGGTGCCGGGGTCGGTTCGGTCGAGTTGTATTGAGCGATGGCCCCGCACATGGCGATTCGGCCGAACTTGTTCATCGAACCGATGGCGGCTTCGAGGTGCTCGCCGCCGACGTTGTCGAAGTACACGTCGATGCCGTCCGGTGCTGCCTGTCGCAACTGCTCGGCAACCGGGCCGTCGTGGTAATCGAACGCCGCGTCGAAGCCGAGCTCGAGCAGGCGAGCCACCTTGGCGGGGGAGCCGGCACTGCCGATGACCCGAGATGCACCGAGCGCCTTGGCGATCTGTCCGACGAGCGATCCGACTGCGCCTGCAGCGCCGGAGACGAAGACGACGTCGCCCTCCGCGAACGAAGCGACTTCGGTGAGGCCTGCGTACGCCGTGGTGCCGGTCATTCCGAGCGCGCTGACGTATGCGGACGCCTTCGCGGCCGAGAGATCGACCTTGCTTGCGCCCTTGGCGGGGACGACGGCGACATCGCGCCAGCCCTTACCGTGCAGAACGGCGTCGCCTACAGCGAAACCCTCGGCCTTGGATTCGATGATCTCGCCGACGGCACCGCCGTCGAGTGGGGCGTCGAGCTGGAACGGCGGGACGTACGACTTCACATCGTTCATCCGGCCACGCATGTACGGATCGACCGACATCACGATGTTGCGGACGAGGATCTGCCCGTCGGCGAGTTCGGGAAGGTCGACGACCTCCGCGCGAAAGTTGTCTTCCGTCGGCCAGCCTTCTGGGCGGGACGCGAGGTGAATTTCGTGTGCCTTCAAGGGATTTCCTCTACTCGTCTTCGGTGACTGTGACGGTGACGTCGATGTTGCCGCGGGTGGCGTTGGAGTACGGGCACACCTGGTGGGCCTTGTCGGCCAGAGCCTGGGCGTTCTCGCGGCTCAAATTGGGCAGGGTCACCTCGAGGGTGACGGCGAGCTGGAAGCCGCCCGCGTCGTTGGGGCCGATGTCGACACGAGCGCCGACGGCCGAATCGGTGACGTCGGCCTTGTCCTGACGAGCGACCATCTGCAGTGCGGAGTGGAAGCATGCGGCGTAGCCGGCGGCGAAGAGCTGCTCGGGGTTGGTGCCGTTGCCGCTGCCGCCCATGGCCTCCGGGATGGCGAGGTCGAGATCGAGCCGTCCGTCGGAAGTGCGGGCGTGGCCGTTTCGGCCTTCACCGGTGGCCAGTGCCTCGGCGGTGTAGATCGTCTTCATGATGCTCCTTCTGTCGTGCCGGAATCGGTGTGATGCAGAGCGCTCGTCAATGCGTCGAGCGACTCCTTGAGTTTGACGAGATCGTCGACGTTCATACCGGTCTTCTCGGCCAGCTTTCGTGGAATGTCGAGTGCCTTTGCGCGCATGGCACTTCCGGTCTCGGTGAGGTGGATCTCGACCCGACGTTCGTCGGTGCTCAGGCGTCGGCGCTCGATGAAACCGAGGCCTTCGAGGCGCTTGAGCATCGGCGACAGCGTGCCGGTGTCGAGATCGAGTTCGGCGCAGATGTCCTTGACGCCGCGCCCGTCCCGTTCCCACAGCACCAGCAGTACGAGGTACTGCGGATACGTGACGCCGAGCTCGTCGAGCATCGGGCGATACACCGCGGTGGTAGCCCGCGATGCGGAGTACAGCGCGAAGCACACCTGACGGTCGAGTGCGAGTTCGTTGGTCACGTCAAGAACAGTAGTGCACGGTTAAGTTGTGCGCAACCTACCTGTTCGATGTGCATGGAACTTCGTAGTGGGCTACGAAGTTCCATGCACATGGGGGTCAGCTCTGCAGGGCGCTCTTCAGGCCGTCGAGCACGATCGTTGCCGCCGTCGGGCCGGCATTGAGGTACCACGGGTCGTCGTCGACGCGCACGATGTGGTTCTCGGTTGCCGCGCTCATTCCGGTCCAGAGCGGGTTGGTGGTGTACGACGCGGCGCTGGAATCGGCTCCGGCGTCCTGGCTCGATACGAACACCCAGTCCGCGTTCGCGAGCTGAATTTCCTCCTCGCTGAAGTCCTGCGAGGTCTTGTCGAACTGCTGGCTGTCCGGGCGCGCCAGACCGGCGTCCCAGGCGATGTAACCGGCGAACGACGGGATGCCGAACACTCGCGCTCGATCGGCGGTGAAGCGGACGAACGAGACCGTGGGCGCGCCGGTGTCGGCAAACGAATCGCCCAGTGCCGCAGCGTCGGAGGTGAAGGTGTCGATGAAGGTCTGCGCCTGCTCGGTTCGGCCCAACGCGTCGGCGAGAAGGAGGAAGTCCTGCTTCCAGTTCACTCCGGTGCCCTCCGTGAGCACGGTCGGCGCGATGGTCGACAGCGTCGGGTAGATGTCCTCGGATCCGGTCTTGTTCGCCAGGATGAGGTCGGGTTCGATGGCTGCGATGGCCTCGATGTCGACCTCCTGTCGGTTGCCGACGTCGACGAACTGCGACATGCGATCCGCGTACTGCGGGAACGAGAAGCTGATGTAGTCCGGGACCAGTGCGGCGCCGTCCCCGTAGGCGACTCCGGTGGGTACGACGCCCAGGGTGAGAGCTGCGTCGAGCTGGCCGGTGGCGATCACGACGATCTTCTTCGGTTCGGCGGGGATCTCGGTCGAGCCGCCGAAGTGGCCGACCGTGCGGGGGAACACGCCGTCCGCGGCACCGGAACCCATGCCGTCGGGGATGCCGGTCGGGCCGGGGGCGTCGGTGGCCGCATCGGCTGTGACCGACGTCGACGCGGTGGAGGGAGTGGCCGTCTGCTCGGCGGTGCCGCCGCAGGCGACAGTGGTCAGCGCGGTGACCGCGGCGATCGTGGTGGCCAGGAGTAGACGTTTCACTTCGTTCTCTTTCACAGATCGGGCGTAGGCAGGTAAGCCTAGCCTGTACCTGGCGAACGAGGTGAGCGGAACTTCGTAGCAGGGGTCGAAGTTCCGCTCACCTGGGTCAGCGCAGCGCGGCCGCCGCCTGCACCATGTTTCTCAGCGACCGCTCGACCTCCGCCACGCCGCGGGTCTTGAGTCCACAGTCGGGGTTGACCCAGAGTCGTTCGGCAGGAACTGCTTTCAATGCCGCCCGCAGCGATTCGGTGATCTCGTCGACGCTCGGCACCCGCGGTGAATGGATGTCGTACACGCCGGGGCCGACACCGAGGTCGAATCCGATCGAGTTCAGGTCGTCGAGTACTTCCATGTGCGAGCGGGCCGCCTCGATCGACGTCACGTCGGCGTCGAGGTCGGCGATCGCGTCGATAATCTCACCGAACTCCGAGTAGCACAGATGCGTGTGAATCTGCGTGTGGTCGGACACGCCGGATGTCGAGATCTTGAACGATCGCACGGCCCAGTCCAGGTACGCCGCTGTGTCTTTCGAGCGCAGGGGGAGGAGCTCACGAAGGGCAGGTTCGTCCACCTGGACGATTCGAATACCCGCTGCCTCCAGATCGATCGTCTCGTCGCGAATCGCCAGGGCGATCTGGGCTGCGGATTCGGCCAACGGTAGGTCGTCTCGGACGAACGACCACGCCAGAATCGTCACCGGGCCGGTCAACATGCCTTTGACCGGCTTGTCGGTGAGCGACTGCGCGTACTCGGACCAGTGCACGGTCATCGGTTTCGGGCGCGAGACGTCGCCGTACAGAATCGGCGGCCGAACGCACCGAGATCCGTACGACTGGACCCAGCCGTTCGACGTGGCCGCGAAGCCACTGAGCTGCTCGGCGAAGTACTGCACCATGTCGTTTCGCTCGGGCTCGCCGTGGACCAGCACATCGAGGCCGATCTTCTCCTGCAGTGCAACGACATCGGCGATCTCGGATTGCATCCGGGATACGTATTCGGCGTCGTCGATCTCACCGGTGCGCAGGGCTGCCCGAGCGAGTCGAATCTGCGTGGTCTGCGGATACGAACCGATGGTGGTCGTCGGCAACGACGGCAAGTCCAGTCGCGCAGCCTGAGCCCGGCAGCGTTCCTCGGCCGGGGTGCGGTCGACGGAGATTCCCGCGTCGAGACGTGCCCGAACGGCCGCGTCGTGCAGACGAGGGTCGGTGCGACGAGTCTCGAGCGCGGCTCGGGCCTGCTCGAGCTCGGACGACACCGATTCGGTGCCCTCTCGCAGCGCCCTCGCGAGGACGGCCACCTCGGCAACCTTCTCGGTACCGAAGGCCAGCCAGGATCGGAGCGGATCGACGATGTCGGTCTCTCCGTCGAGGGTGTACGGAACGTGCAGCAGCGAACACGAACTCGACACCGCGAGCGTGCCGGCACTACCCAACAGGCTCGCCAACGTTGCCAGCGCCTTGTCGAGATCCGTCCGCCAGATGTTGCGCCCGTCAACGACGCCCGCGACTATGTGCTTGCTCGCGAGCGCAGGTATCACGGCAACGTGCTCGACGGTGCCCGGCACCGTCAGATCGATCGACAATCCCTCGATACCGGTCGACGCGAGCACGGGCAGTACCGCACCGAGGTCACCGAAGTACGACGCCAGCAGTATGGCAGGCCTCGTCGACACTGCGCTCAGGTAGTCGTAAGCCTTCTTCGCACAGTCGATCTCGTGCTGCGTGCGGTCGGCCACGAGCGCAGGTTCGTCGAGCTGGACCCACTTCGCCCCGGCATCGGCGAGGTGTGTCAGCAGCTCCGCGTACAGCGGCAGAATCTCGTCGAGGCGGTCCAGTAGCGGGGCGCTGCTGCCGACTGCCTTCGACAGCAACAGGAACGTCACCGGTCCCAGGACGACCGGTCGAGCCGGGACATCGAGCGCGCGAGCTTCTTCGAGCTCGGCGAGCACCTTCTCGGGATGCAGTGAAAAGGTTGTCGCCGGGGAGATTTCGGGCACGAGGTAGTGGTAGTTGGTGTCGAACCACTTGGTCATCTCCAGTGGTGCGACGGTCTCGTTGCCTCGGGCGGCGGCGAAACAGCGGTCCAGCTCGCTGTCGATGCTCCGAACCCGCTCGGGTAGTGCGCCGAGCATGACCGCGGTGTCGAGCACGTGGTCGTAGTACGAAAAGGTGTTCACCGGAACGGAATCGAGTCCGGCAGCGACGAGTTCTCGCCAGGTGTTCTCGCGCAATGTTCGCGCGACGGATTCGAGTGCGGCTGCGTCGAGCGTTCCGGCCCAGTAGGATTCGACGGCTTTCTTCAGTTCTCGGTTCGGTCCGATACGGGCGGAACCGAGCACGGTGGCGGTGAATTCGATACTCACGGTAGTTCTCCAGGTGACTGCTGCATCGATGGCGCACCGCCTTCTCGGGCGCGCGAATCCCGGAGAGCCCCACGAGCAGCCGTACCAGGGTTACGCGCCCATTCCACGAGGCGGTGAACCGCTGCGCACGGCGTGCACAGCACAGACGGCAGGTATTCGGACTCGCGGGCACGTGGACGAACAGTCCACTCCTACTGGCCGTCGCTTCCCGAAGAGGCCTCTTCAGTGCTGTTGACGGCGGTCGTTCCTGCATACCGCTGCGGGACAGTCCCGGATTCTCACCGGGTTCCCTCTCACGACGCGCCGTACCGCACGCATCGCTTCGGCGCCGTGGTGAACTTCGGGGCTCCTCATGACCACCTGGCGAACCGACTGCAGGGACGAGCATAGATGCATCGACGAGGCGTCTGCTACGGTGCTCTCATGCAGCGCACGTATTTCTGGTTTAGCAGGCCGGCCCCGGGTGGGTCAGCCAGCGACGCCATGCGCTGAACTTCCACCCCACGAGCCGGATACAGACCGGCTCGAAGTGCGTGTGGAGCATGAGGAGCCGGCCTGGGAACAGGAACGCCCTCTCATGACACTCTCTCTCGACACCCCACCTCTCGACGATCAGCGGACCATCAGCATCAGTCCGTTGATCGCTCCGTCGGTGCTGCGCCGCGAGCATGCCGTCGACGACGCGATCTCGGCCACGGTCCGTACCGGCCGCGCCGGCGTGGTCGACGTGCAGGACGGCCGCGACGATCGGCTGATCGTCGTCGTCGGCCCGTGCTCGGTGCACGACACCGCCGCTGCTCTCGACTACGCCCGACGCCTCGCCGCCAAGGCATCCGAACTGGGCGATCGCCTGCACATCGTCATGCGCGTCTACTTCGAGAAGCCGCGAACGACGCTGGGCTGGAAGGGTTTGATCAACGATCCGCACCTCGACGGCAGCTTCGACATCAACGCCGGTCTGCGAGTAGGACGCCAACTGCTGCTCGACATTTCCGCGCTCGGTCTGCCGGTCGGGTGCGAGTTCCTCGACCCGATCACCCCGCAGTACATCGCAGACCTGGTCAGCTACGGCGCAATCGGTGCGCGAACGGCGGCCAGCCAGGTGCACCGGCAGCTGTGCAGCGCGTTGTCGATGCCGGTGGGGATCAAGAACTCCACCGAGGGGGACATCCAGGTTGCGGTCGACGGCACCCGCGCTGCCGCCGCGAGCCACGTCTTCCCCGGCACCGATCTCGACGGTCAGGCGGCTCTCATTCGCACCGTCGGGAACCCGGACTGCCACGTGATCCTGCGCGGCGGTGTCGACGGGCCGAACTACGACGCCGAATCGGTCGCCGATACCGTTGCGCGACTGCGTAAGTCGGGTCTGCCGGAGCGGGTGGTCATCGACGCCAGCCACGGCAACAGTCGTAAGGACCACAACAAGCAGGTCGACGTGGTCACCGACGTGGCCGCTCGGGTGGCGGCAGGCGAACACGGCATCGTCGGACTGATGCTGGAGAGCTTCCTGGTCGCGGGCCGTCAGGATCTCGAACTCGGCCACCGGGACGAGCTGGTGTACGGGCAGTCGATCACCGACGCCTGCCTCGATTGGGACACGACGGCAACGCAGTTGGACACGTTGGCCGCAGCGGTGGAGGAGCGTCGGAACTCGATCACCGCTCGCTGACGAACCCGGCCCGTCAGCGAACCCCGCGCGGTCGGAACTGCACGCTGATGCGTGGGCCGATCGCGCGGGTCGACTTGGGAATCGCATGCTCCCAGGTGCGTTGGCACGAGCCGCCCATCACCACCAGGTCCCCGTGGGCCAGCGTGAACTTCAGCGACGTTCCGCCGCCACGCGGTCGAAGCATGAGTTGCCTTGTGGCACCCAGCGATACGATCGCGACCATGGTGTCCTCGGTGGCGCTGCGGCCGATGTTGTCGCCGTGCCAGGCGACGCTGTCGGATCCGTCGCGGTAGTAGCACAGTCCGGCGGTGGCGAACGATTCACCGAGTTCGGTGCGGTAGTGATCGTCGAGCGCATCGCGTGCGTCGTACAGGGCTGCGTCGGGCCACCGTTCGCGCTCGGCGTAGAACCGAACCAGACGCGGCACGTCGACCACGCGGTCGTACATCTGCCTACGTTCGGCTCGCCAATCGACGGCGTCCACCAGCGAATCGAACAGGTGGGAACCGGCCAACCAGCCCGGTCGAACGTCCACCCACGCCCCGAGCGTGAGTTCGCGGCGGGTGACGGACTGCAGCGATCCGACGCCACCGTCGTCGTCACCGAACAGGGAGCCTTGCATCGCGAGCGACATGGATCGACTGTATCGAACAGGTGTTCCCATTGCCAGTGAGTGGCGGTATCGTGCCCGCATGGGATACGGACTTCAGGTTGTGGTCGACAGCTCGAACCCCCATGCGCTGGCGAAGTGGTGGGCGCAGACACTGGGCTGGCAGGTCGAACCCAGCAACGAGAGTTTCATCCGTGAGATGGTGGCCGCGGGCTACGCCCGCGAAGAGGACACGACCGTCTTCGAGGGCGTTCTGGTGTGGCGGGCGGGCGCCGGCATCTCGGATCCCGAGTCGCCCGGCAGTCCGCGGGTGTTGTTCCAATCGGTGCCCGAACCGAAAACGGTGAAGAATCGGTTGCACCTCGACATTCGCGTCGGCGACGAGCGCGAGACGGTGGTCACGCAACTGCGGGCCCGGGGTGCATCGGTACTGCATCGAGGACACCAAGGCCTCAGTGTCTGGATCACCATGACCGATCCGGAGGGCAACGAGTTCTGCGTCAGTTGAGCCGGTAGGCACCGGGAGTCTGGCCGGTCCATCGCTTGAAGGCCCGGCGGAAGGCACTGGGCTCGGAGAACCCCAGGCGGGTCGAGATGTCGTCGACGCTGTCGCCGCGACTGAGCCCGGAGATCGCCGCATCGCGTAGTACTTCTTCGCGCAGTTGGTTGATGGAGGTGCCCTCCTGCCGAAGAATTCGTCGCAGGTGCGGTGGGCTGATGTTGAGCATCGCCGCGATCTCCTCGGTTCCCGGTGCTCCACCTTTGAAACCGGTTTCCAGGGCGCGGCGGACCTGGCTCGACGCCGTGCTGTCGTAATCTCGAGACGAGAACAGTAGATTGGGCGACTCCGCGAGATAGTCCGCCAGCGTCGCCTCGGTCTGCACGATCGGTGCCCGCATCACTGCGCTGTCGAATTCCAGTGTGGCCAGATCGGTTCCGAACTCCACATGAGTGCCGAAGATGGCGTCGTACATCTTTCCCGCTTCGGGTCCCGGCAGCGGGTAGGGCAGTTGGACCGACAGAAGTTTGACCCGGTTGCCGATGAGCCACGCCGCGAATCGGTGCAGCAGAATCAACAGGAAGTCGGTCAGCAGTCGCTCGGCGAGTTCGTTTCCCTCCGGGCTCAGGTGGGTGGTGGGGGTGACGTGCACGGTCAACACCGTGGATTCCTCGGTTCGGTCCATCGTCATGGGACGCACCGGAATCAGCACCCGCATGGTCTCGGACATCCGAACCAGTGCAGCCCACAGGTTCTCGGTGTGTATCAGCGTCTGGCACACGACGCGAAAGCTGCCGCGTCGTACCGGAACTGCGGCGAGGCCGAACAGTTCGTCGCCGGTCATCGCCCAGACCGCCTGGGTGAACGCGGTGACCTGCCGGGTGGTCAGGCGCTCCGCAGGATTGTCGAGGATGGTGGAACCGATGCCGGCCATCGACAGCGGGTAGGTCAGGTCCACCCCGCTCTTCGTTGCGAGGTCGACGGCCTGCCTGACGAAGTACGCCGGGATCGTCGGTTGCGCAGTCACAACTTTCGTAGCCTCTCGGCTGCGTCGGCGAGAACCTCGTCCTGCTTGCAGAAAGCGAAGCGCACCAATGATTTCCACGGACCCGGCTCGTCGACGAACGCGGTCACCGGAACCGCCGCCACGCCGACCAGGTCCGGGAGGGCACGGCAGAATTCGTAGGCGTCCCCGCGCCCGATCGCCGCGATGTCGGCACAGACGAAATACGTTCCCGCGCTGTACTTCACATCCGCTCCTGCGGCGGTGAGCGCGGCCGAGAGAGTGTCCCGCTTGCGTTGCAGGCCGTCGCGCATCGTGGCTATCCAGGCCTGTTCGTGCTCGAGCGCGTAGGCCACGGCCGGTTGGAAGGGAGTACCGCCGACGAAGCTCATGAACTGTTTGGCGGCGCGGACGGCGTCGATCAGTTCGGCAGGCCCCAACGCCCAGCCTGTCTTCCACCCGGTGGCGTTGAAGGTCTTGGCGGCGCTCGACACGGTGACGGTTCGCTCGAACATCCCGGGCAGTGTCGCGATCGGCGTGTGTACGCGGCCGTCGAAGACGAGATGCTCGTAGACCTCGTCGGTGAGGACCAGCAGATCGTGTGCCACCGCGATCTCGGCGATGCGGATCATGGTGTCGCGGTCGAAGACCGTGCCGGTGGGATTGTGCGGGGAATTTACGATCAGCATGCGCGTGCGAGGCCCGATGGCGCGTTGGAGGGCGTCGGTGTCGACGGTCCACCCGTTGCCGTCGGCGACCAGCGACACGGCGGTCCGGGTGGCACCGGCGAGAGCGATGGCGGCGGCATAGGAGTCGTAGAACGGCTCGATCAGCAGGACGTCGTCGCCCGGCTCGATCAGACCGAGGAGGGACGCTGAGATCGCCTCGGTGGCACCGACGGTGACGAGTATCTGCGAATCGGGGTCGCAGCGCAGACCGAATCGCGCCGACCGGTCCTCGGCGATGGCAGCGCGCAGCACCGGCATGCCAGGGCCGGGGGAGTACTGGTTGAGGCCACTGGCGATGGCCTGGCGCGCGGCTTCGAGCATGGCGGGTGGGCCGTCGGTGTCGGGGAAGCCCTGCCCGAGGTTGACGGCATTCTTCCGGACGGCGAGCGCGGTCATCTCGGCGAAGATCGTCGATGCGAACGGGCGCAACCGTGCCACTGTGCGCGAGGGGAACGACTCGGACATTCCTGCAGCGTAGTTCACAGACGGCAGCCGGTCGTTCGCCCTGCGTCTGTACTGTGCCTGTCATGCGATTCGGATTGTTCGTGCCACAGGGGTGGCGTCTCGATCTCGTCGGTATCGACCCTGCCCGGCAGTGGAGTGCGATGCGCGACCACGCGCTCGCCGCCGAGGCCGGTCCGTGGGAATCTCTGTGGGTCTACGACCACTTCCATACCGTTCCCACCGCGACCGACGAGGCCACGCACGAGGCCTGGTCGCTGATGTCCGCGTTGGCCGCGTCCACCTCGCGGATCAGGCTCGGGCAGATGTGCACGGCGATGGCGTACCGCAACCCGGCCTACCTGGCCAAAGTTGCTGCCACCGTGGACATCGTGTCGGGCGGCCGCGTCGAGATGGGCATCGGCGGCGGCTGGCACGAGCACGAGTTCCGAGCCTACGGCTACGGATTTCCCTCTGCCGGAGAACGATTGGGCAGGCTCGACGAGGGCGTGCAGATCTTCAAGCAGGCATGGACGGCCGGCGAGGTGTTCCTCGACGGAAAGTACTACGAGATCGACGGTGCCGTGGTGCGACCCCTGCCGTTGCAGGAGGGCGGCATCCCGCTGTGGATCGCGGGTGGCGGCGAGAAGGTCACCCTGAAGATCGCCGCGAAGTACGCCAACTACACCAACTTCGACGGAACCCCCACCGGTTTCGCTGCCAAATCCGCTCTGTTGCGTGAACATTGTGCAACCGTGGGTACCGATTTCGAAGCGATCGTCCGCTCGGCGAACTACAACGTCGCCATCGGTGCAACCGAGGCCGAGGTGGAAGACCGACTGCGCGCGCTCGAAAGCCGCCTGACCGAGTACGTGGGTGCCGAGAAGGCGCACAGTGCCCTCGACGCGTACCGCGGGATGCCCGCAGTGGGAACTCCTGAGCAGATCGTCGAGAATCTGACAGCGCTGCAGGAACAAGGGATGACGTACGGCATCTTCTACTTCCCCGAAGCGGCGTACGACCGGTCCGGTATCGAACTCTTCGAGCGCGAGGTGATCCCCGCCCTGGCCTAGGCCGGGGATGCGGTTCGGGTCAGCGCAGGTCGTCGGGAAGATCCGCAGGATCGATGAGCAACTGTTGGTTCTTGGCGGTGCGGACCTTCTCCGACAGGCCGATGTTGGCGTGCAGCAACGCCCACTCGCCCTCGGTGATCTCCTCGACTGCGCGCGCGATGACCCCCGGATCGGTGGTTCCCCATGCGATGGGCATTGCCGTGGCCAACTGCCACGTTCGCCCACCGGTGTTGCGGCCACGGTCCGCGAGAACCGACACCGCAGGCACCTGAGCGCCCCGCTCGACGGCGTGGCCGGGAAGCGTGCGCACGACGCGGGTGATCAACACGTAGTGCGGCTCGTCCACCTCCGGCTTCGCGATGTCGATCAGAGCCAGCAGTATCGCTCCACTCGGTAGCTTCTCGGCCACCATCGCCGGCACCAGATCGCCTGCAGCATATTGCGATTCGATGGAACCCATCTTTCGGGGTGCCCACAGCATCACCCAGAGCGAGGTGGCCGCACCGATCAGGAACACTGCGCCGAGGATGTACGACCACGGAGCGGCGATCCAGATGAACCAGGCCCCGAGCGCGATGAGGAACACGGCGGTCAGCGCTGCGGAGGAACGCAGCCGACGAAGCTCGGTGAACGTCTCGTTGACCGACTTCGCGTGGGCTACGTCTACAGGGAACTCGAACTTGCGCACAGAGGTATTCCTAGCACGGCCCCGAGTGGACCCGACGTCTCAGATCGCCGGACCGAGCAGATCGTCCGCGTCGGTGATGCGGTAGGCGTAGCCCTGTTCGGCGAGGAAACGCTGACGGTGGGCTGCGTACTCGGCGTCGAGGGTGTCGCGGGAGACCACCGAGTAGAAATGCGCCTGACCGCCGTCGTGCTTCGGCCGGAGCAGCCGGCCGAGGCGCTGCGCCTCTTCCTGCCTGGAGCCGAACGTTCCCGAAACCTGAACTGCCACAGAGGCTTCCGGAAGGTCAATCGAGAAGTTCGCCACCTTGCTCACCACGAGCGTCTGGATCTCGCCCTTGCGGAACGCGTCGAACAGCACCTCACGCTCCTTGTTCTTGGTCGAGCCCTGAATGACCGGAGCGTTCAGCGCTTCACCGAGCTCGTTCAACTGATCGAGATACGCGCCGATGACCAACGTCGGAGCGTCCTGATGTTTGGCGAGGATCGACTTCACGACGGCGATCTTGGTGTGCGCCGTCGAGCACAGCTTGTAGCGCTCCTCGGGCTCGGCGACGGCATAGGACATGCGCTCGGCATCGGTGAGGGTGACGCGAACCTCGATGCACTCGGCAGGCGCGATCCAGCCCTGTGCCTCGATGTCCTTCCACGGAGCGTCGTACCGCTTGGGTCCGATCAGCGAGAAGACGTCGCCCTCGCGGCCGTCCTCGCGGACGAGGGTCGCGGTGAGGCCGAGGCGTCGACGGGACTGCAGATCGGCCGTCATGCGGAACACCGGCGCGGGGAGCAGGTGCACCTCGTCGTAGATCACCAATCCCCAGTCGCGGGAATCGAAGAGCTCCAGGTGCTTGTACTCACCCTTGGTGCGACGTGTGATCACCTGATACGTGGCGATTGTCACAGGGCGAATCTCCTTGCGCTCTCCCGAATACTCACCGATCTCGTCCTCGGTGAGCGAGGTGCGTGCGATGAGTTCGCGCTTCCACTGCCGACCGGCGACGGTGTTGGTGACCAGAATCAGCGTGGTCGCCTTCGCTCGGGCCATCGCAGCTGCGCCGACCATCGTCTTGCCGGCACCACAGGGCAGTACCACCACTCCCGAGCCACCGGCCCAGAACGAATCGGCCGCCATCTCCTGGTAGTCGCGCAGCGTCCAGTTGCCGCCCTCGGTGTCGAGCTCGATGGGGTGAGCTTCGCCGTCGACATAGCCGGCGAGGTCCTCGGCAGGCCAACCGATCTTGAGCAGCATCTGCTTGACGTGGCCGCGTTCGGACGGATGCACGATCACCGTGTCCTCGTCGACCATCGCGCCGAGCATGGGTGCAATCTTCTTGTGCCGCATCACCTCTGTGAGCACGGCGCGGTCCAGACTGATCAGGACCAGACCGTGTATCGGGCTCTTGACCAACTGCAACCGGCCGTAGCGCGCCATGGTGTCGACGATGTCGACCAGCAGCGGTTGCGGCACCGCGTAACGCGAGAAGTTCACCAGCGCATCGACCACCTGCTCGGCGTCGTGGCCCGCGGCACGGGCGTTCCACAGGGCCAGCGGGGTGATGCGATAGGTGTGCACGTGCTCGGGGGCACGTTCGAGCTCCGCGAACGGTGCGATGGCCGCCCGCGCTGCGCCCGCGAGTTCGTGATCGACCTCGAGCAACAGCGTTTTGTCGGACTGGACGATCAGCGGGCCGTCGGTCACGGTTCCTCCTAGAGACATCTGCTGCGCCCGAAAGAGCGCAACTTCTCCATTGTCCACAGGTAGGGGCGCGCGTGCACGTGAGCCCGGTCTACTCGACCAGTGCGACCGAGGTGATGCGATGCAGGGTGAAGCGTCGAACCCCACCGGTTGCGGGGTCGAACGCGTCGAGTTGGCCGCCGCCGATGCTGATCGGATCGACGATGCGATGGGTGGCCACGCCCTGGGCGTCGACGTAGCCGATGCTCACGCTCCGTTTGACCTTCGCCGCGGTCTGCAGCAGCGTCATCGTCGCGGTGCTGCTGGCCCGAGATCCGTCAGCGCGCACCACCGCGCCGCCGTTGCCTGCCGCCCTGTCGGCTGCGCGCATTCCACGCACCAACGAACCCAGCTGTTCCTCGGTCGGGACGGCCGGAGTGCGGAACGTCTGGCGCGGCCGCCTGGCCGATACCCTCGACCCGCGGGCACGCAGATCGACGATGGTGCCGGACGAGTCCTCGCCCGCAGGCGCGAATCCCGCTCCGGCCAGGACCGTGAGCACCTCGGCGAGCGGGGCCTGTGAGATCGCGACGGTCGGAGCCAGTGCCCTCAGGGCCAGGGATTCGGCTGCCGGCGACGCCATCACCTCGGCCAGCAGGGCCGGGTCCTCGCATCGAACGAACGACGCGGCGACGCCCGCTCGTAGGCGGCCGTGCCGACGAGCCACATCGTCGATCAGGTAGGTCAGGGCCTGGGGTACCGGCGTTCGCGAGTGGGTGGCGAACAACGAGTGCAGTTCGGAGGCGGTCAGTCCGACGTCGAGGGCGCGGCGCAGGCTGGTGTCGCTGATCCGGTACATCGTGGCTGCGCCCGCGGACTCCACGTCGGCGACCAGTTCGATTCGATCCTGTAGTTCGGGCTCGAGGGGTCCGGGTGCCACCAGGGTGAGGTCGGCCTGCACCAGGACGTAGTCGATGGGCTCGGGAAGCGTCGCACGCATGTCGGCCTCGGCGTTGCCGTCGTGCAGCAGGGAGCGTCCCGGGGTCGAGATCGCCCCGCGGGCGACGATGCCGAGAGCCGTTGCTTCGGCGAGAACATGTCCGACGGGGGTGACGCCGAAGCGTCCCGACCACCGGGGTCGACGCCACGCCAGGGTGCGGGCGAGATCGGCGGGCTGTGCTGCGTGTCCGCTGCCGAGTTCGGCGAGCAACTCGAGAATCATCCGTCGATCCCGGGGTGCGGCCGGGGATCGGACTTCGTCGGACAGGGCGGCGATGGGCTTGTCGTTGGGGTCACGCATCCCGATGACCCACGGTGCCCGTGGCACTTCGAGCCAGGCGGAGGCGAGGGTGTGCCAGCGGGCAGCGGGGGCCGCGGTGAGCCACGCGTCGACGGCGGGTGTGGGTGCCCAGTAGTCGTCGCCGTTGTCGGACGCAGGCACCGGGTCCGGTGTTCCGCTCGAGATGAGATGGGCGGCGGCCAGTAACTCGACGAGGATGCTCACTCGATCGTCGTCGAGGCCGGTGGCCTTGGTGATCTTGCGGAGCTCGCGCACTCCGAGGCCGCCGGCCTTGAGGGCGGGTGCAGGCGAGGCCGACAACGCCTCGATCACGGCCACGCAGTGTCGGTTCAGCTCCAGTGCCTCTCCCGCGGCGGCGGCGTCGACATCGGTGAGCGAATAGGTGCTGGTGGCGAGCTTGGGTTCGGCGAGCGAGCGTGGGTCGGACATCGGTTCGCCGCGCAGAATCTGCCCGACCTGGACGGGAAGCTCGACGGTTTGCTCGTCCAACCAGATCAGTAGGCCTGCGGCGAGCAGCTTCTGGACGGGTCGATCGGGCGGTGTGCCCGGTGCGGCGTCTCGGGTGCGGCCGGTCGGGGACGATCTGGCGAGGGTGTCGAGAAGGCTGCGTTCGCCGTCGCCGAGCTCGGCCAGAGCCGCGGTGATGTGTGATTCGGTGAGGTTGTCGACCGGGTCGAGTGCGCGGCCGATGCGCCACGGCACCGCGTCCGCCGCGGTGGCGCTGATTCGGAAGCCGGCTGCATCGCCCCACACCAGCAGGCGTTCGCGCAGCTGGGTCAGTGCCCTGTCCACGCTCTTGGCCGGTGCGCGTTTGGCGACCACTGCCAGCAGCGCGGCGCGAGTGACGGGTCGTTCGTACGCTTCCTCGATGGCGAGGATCTCGAGGATCGTCAGGGCCAGGGTGTCGAGGGTGTCCGCGGTGTGCAGGATCGATCGGCGCTGCTCGGCCCGTCCGGCCAGCACGGCCAGGGATGCGGGCGGCGGCGCGGTCAGATCCGGACGCAGCGACATGGCCTTGATCAGCTCGGCGTCGCTGCGAGCTGCGATCCATTGCGGCAGATCAGGAGGCGTGTCGGTGTGTCGGTGCGCAGTCGTGTCGGTCATCGTCTATCAGATTAGAGACCTGGGCTGGTGCTCGCCGCAGGGCAGGTGTCAAAATGGGCCCATGGTGAACAAGTCGAAGAAGCCCTATGTCGATCCAGGCTGGCCGGACACCGCTCGCGGTGACCACGCGGTGACCGAACTCTCGTCCGCTCGATCGGGTGGCCTGTCACCCTTCGGCGAGGACACCGAGTTCCCGCTGCCCGTCGAAGACCTGCCCTACGCCCACCCGGTGACCGTGGTCAATCGCTGATTGCGGACCTCGAACACGAAAAAGCCCCCGACGATCGTCGGGGGCTTTTCTCGTACGAGCTCGAACTGCCGTGCAGCCTACTGGGGCAGGAATGCCTTGTTGGCCTGGTAGAAGTTCACGATCTGCGGATCGAGCTGGATGCCCTGAGCCGCGTTCTGCACGAACGCTGCGATCTGCGGATCGTTGGTGATGTTCTGGACGGCGGTGACGATGCCTTCGACGACCTCGGCCGAGCTGTCCACGGCCGGGATGGACGTCAGGTCGGGGAGAGCGGGAACCTCCGGTGCCTTCGGGGTGACCGGAACGCTGCGCTCGGTGGGCGCGCTGTTCAGGCCGAGGCTCGAGGAGCAGGACGGCCATGCGCCCCAGCCCTGCGAGTCGAGGACCTTCTCCGCCACTGCGATCTGCTCTTCGCGGCTGGCCTGGTTGGCCGTGGCCGCGTACTGCTGGCCGCCGTGTGCGTTCCAGGTGCTGGGGGAGAACTGCAGCCCGCCCTGGAAGCCGTTGCCGGTGTTGATGCCCCAGTTGCCGCCGGCTTCACACTGTGCCAGGCGGTCCCAGTCGGAATCCGGTGCCGCGTTGGCGGTGCCGGTGAAGGCGATGCTCGCGGTGCCCATGATGGCTCCGGTGACTGCGACCTTCGCGACGGTCTTGCCAGTGGTGCTCGGCTTGCGATGACGTCCGCTCATACGAGTTGAAATCCTCTCCACACGCGCCTGCGAGGTCAGCTGTCGGGTTCGGGCTGAGAGGTAGCCCGGCCTTTTCGCTCACTCCTCGGAGTGAGCAATTGGGCTTAACCCCAAGGGAAGTCGGGGCGGCTTCGTGAGCCGCTACAACTTCCCGGTTGTCCGTGGAGGACGTGGGTCCCCCGTCCTCGTCCCCTGGGTGATCGTCGAGGGTGTTCCGGTTCCCGCGGGACGAGGTTTGGCGCTGCGGGTCGGAATTCGGCCGAACTTTCCGGCCGCTGCTGACCGTACTGAAATTCCCGCCTTACGTCACTATTTGGTAACTGTCGATTTCGGGGCGTCGTCGAGAGCGTATTTCGTACCTGTTTCGGGTCTCTCGAGTCGGCCCAGCTAGTGGACGTGCCGGGCATTGAACCCCTGTCCGTTGCCTGTCCGTTACCCGAGCGTGATGTGATGGAAGTCACATCGGCGTCGCCTCGTTCGAGAGGTCACCGAACGGCAACGATGTCCTTGCCGAGGGGCATGAGGGATACGGGAATCATCTTGAGGTTCGCGATCGCCAACGGGATGCCGATGATGGTGATCGCCATCGCGAGCGCAGTGAGTACGTGAGTCAGGGCCAGCCACCAACCGGCCAGAATCAGCCAGAGCACGTTCCCGATGAGCGCGCCCGATCCGGACCCCGGCTTGTCGACGATCGTCGACCCGAACGGCCACAGCGCGTAGACGCCGATGCGGAACGACGCGATCCCGAACGGAATCGTAACGATGAGGATGCACAGCAGCAGTCCGGCGAGGAAGTAGCCGAGCGCCAGCCACAGGCCGCCGAAGACCAGCCAGATGATGTTCAGAATCAATCGCATGGTCAGCGTGCCCGTCGTCCGGATGCCAGCGCGTACACCAGGGCCAGCAGGAAGCCGGTCGGCGCGGAGAACATGGCCGTCAGATACAGCCCCAGTGGGGGCTTGGCGTCGGAGAAGATCGGAAACATCAGGATCGCGACGATGGCGACGAGGCCGATCGCGAACAGGGTCAGCGCGATGCGCAGCAGGGCGGTGCTGCTCTTACGGGTCGTTGTGTCCACGTACCCCACGGTAGTGCGAAGCGGGGCGCTGTGAGGAGCACGGTGCGGGAACAACTCGAATGCTCTATCCGGGCTCACCGCGCTAGACTGAAGTATTCGCGTCCTACGTTCTCGTGGGGCGCGAAACTTGTGCGGGCCGACCATCGGTCCCACGACCAACGCAATTAACGACAGCAACAGATGAACGGGTGAGCTCAGTGCCGACCGGCAAGGTGAAGTGGTACGACGTCGACAAGGGATTCGGATTCCTCTCGCAGGAGGAAGGCGAGGACGTCTACGTGCGTTCCTCGGCGCTGCCCGAGGGCGTCGAAGGCCTCAAAGCCGGCCAGCGGGTCGAGTTCGGGATGGCCGCGGGCCGCCGCGGACCGCAGGCACTGAGCCTGAAGGTCCTCGAGCCCGCACCGTCGGTGCGTCAGAACACCGGCAGCACCCGCCGCGAACCCGTCGAGCGCAAGCACACTCCCGACGAACTGCACGGGATGGTCGAGGACATGATCACGCTGCTCGAAGCGACCGTGCAGCCCGAGCTCCGCAAGGGCAAGTACCCGGACCGCAAGATCGCGCAGCGCATCTCCGAGGTGGTCCGGGCCGTCGCCCGCGAGCTGGACAGCTGATCCCGGGGAGGAACTACGGGCGCGTGCCGATCGACCAAATGGCGTGGCTGACGAAGCCCTCCTGATTGGTGTCGGTGTCGATGATGCCGGTGGGCAGACGAATTTCGATACCCAGCAGGGTCCGGTCGCTGTCGTCCGTGGTGGGCACCGTGACGCTGAGCCTGGTTCCGGGTTCGTTGAACTCGCTGTCCTCGACGACGTTCCCGCTGTCGTCGCCGTAGACCCGGGCCAGCACCCACGGTGCCGAGTAGACGGCCTCGGGGAGTGAGAGCTGCACCGTTGGGGCCTTGCCGACCTCGATTTCGGTCGTCTCGCCGACATTGGTGCACAGCGGGTCGGTGACGGCGCAGTACAGGTACGGCTCCACCTCGACGGCCCGGCCGTTGGCGTAGGCGGAGACGGTCGGTTCCTTCTCCGGTGCGTTCCCGATCAACAGTGCGAGGACCGCGACGAACGCGGCGGCGACGACGAACAGACCAGCGACGGTCAGGGCGGCGATCTTCTTGGTACGGGGAGCGAGATTCACTTGGTCACGTTTTCGCCGAAGGAACCGTCGGACACTTCTTGTTCGACGTGGTCGGGGCGGTTGCCGCCGAAGCCGGGCAGAAGCGATCTGCCGCGGTAGGTGAGGAATGTCTGCACGAGTCCGATCGTAAGCAACACCGAGACCACCGTGAAACCGAGCCAGTACTCGGTGGGGAGCAGGACGCCGAGCGTGCCGCCGAGGACCCAGCACAGCTGCATGACGGTTTCCGAACGGCCGAATCCCGACGCGATCGATTCCGGCGGCAGGTCGGCCTGCAGCGATGCGTCGAGGGAGACCTTGGCGAGTGCGCTGGCGCTCGACGCGACGAGCGCGGCCACCGCCGCGGTCAGCAGGCTGTCGGTGATGGCAGCGACCACGGCCACCACGGTCACGGCGATGGTGCATCGCAGGACGACCAGGGACGGCCGACCGAGCTTGATCCTGGCACCGAGCGCGTTGCCCGAGAAGTTGCCGAGACCGGCGGCGGCCCCGACGAGTCCGAGCATCGCAGCCTGCTGAAGCGGCTCGTGTTCGGTACGGGACTTGGCGACGAACGCGATGTAGAGCGTGAGGAACCCGGTGAGAACCCGGATGGTGCCGTTGCCCCACAGACCGACGATGACCGCGCGGCCGAGGGGCTGTCTGCGGTTCTTGGTGCTGCTCGACGTCGGCGGGGCCGAGACCGTGCGGCGGAGGTTCTCGGTCGGGGCACCGCTTCCGGCGTAATCGCGGCCACCGTGCTGATCGGCGTGGTAGCTCAGGGTCGCGGGCACTTCGCCCTCGGTGATCTCGACCCAGGACGGGATGCGCATGCTCAGATACGCGCCGAGCACGGTGATCGCGGCGACGAACCACAGGGCTCCCGGTGAACCTGCGACGAACGCGATGCCGCCGGCGAGCGCGCCGGCAGCGATGGTGCCACCGAGCAGACCGAACACCGTCAGACGGGAGTTGACGCGAACGAGGTCGATCTCCGGCGGCAGTACTCGCGGCGTCACCGCGCTCTTGAGCACCGCAAAGGACTTGCTCAGGACGAGCATGCCGAGCGCGGCCGGATACAACACCCAGCTGTCGAAGTTGAACACCAGCACCACCGCCAACACGGTGCGCAATCCGAACGAGGTGGCCAGCGCGATGCGACGGCCGTGCTGCAATCGGTCGAGCAGTGGCCCGATGAGCGGCGCGATCAGCGCGAACGGTGCGATGGTGATGACGAGATACAGCGCGACCTTGGTCTTGTCCTCACCGGTGGCAGCCGAGAAGAAGAGCGTGTTGGCCAATGCGATGGCCAGGGCGGCGTCCGAAGCGAAGTTCGCCATGGTGGCGTAGGTGAGCGCGGTCAGACCGGACTTGTCGGCACCGTCCGCCTTCGCGGCTCGCTGGAAGGACGCGATGCCCTTGCCGGTCAGCTCGCGGCCGCGCATGGCGGCGACGCGGGTGACGGTCAGCTTCTTGGGCATCGGCGGCGGCTTGCGTGCGCCGGCCCTGCCACGCGCGGCAGTGATCTGCTCGGTCCGCGGCGGGTGCAACGGCGGCAACGGCTGACGCCGACTCGGTACATGGGTGGACGTCAGGGGAACAGCGGGTGGGTAGTTCGCCAGACCGGGGTGCTCGGTGGGGTCGGGAGCGGAGCCTGCGGAGTGACCGGTGGGGTCGGGAGCGGAGCCTGCGGAGTGACCGGTGGGGTCGGGAGCGCCGTTGCGCTCGGGGTCGTCCGCACCCGGTGGGGTGTGGGGGAGACGTGGATCGGTCACGGGTCAATTCTGTCCTACCGGCGCGGTATCGGTGAATCGCACCTCGAAGATCTTGGGCCAGTATTTGCCGGTCACGAGGAACCGGTCGGTGCCGGGGATCTGTGCGATGCCGTTGAACACGTCGGCACCGCCTCGTTCGGTGGCCGACATCGAATTCCACAGTGGGGTGCCGTCGATCACGGCGGTCACCGTGCCGGTCGCGGGATCGATGCGCATGATGTCGAATGTCTGCCACACGTTGGCGTACACCGATCCGTCGTCGGCGCATTCGAGTTCGTTCAGTCGCTCGACCGGATTGCCGTCGAGCGTGACGTTCACGGTGGACTCGACGTCGAACGACGTGGGATCGCGGAAGGTGAGGGTGGACGAGCCGTCGCTCATCACGAGGCGGTCGTCCGCTGTCTGCGTGCACAGCCCCCAGCCCTCGCCGTCGTAGTTCACCCGGCGTCGCTCGGCCAGAGTGTTCGGGTCTCGGGCGATCGCGACGCCGTCCTGCCAGGTGATCTGCCACAGGGTGTCGCCATCGACGGTGATGCCTTCGCCGAACAGGTCGGCCGGCAGGTCCACGCGATCGAGTTCGGTCATGGTCTCGAGCGAGGTCCGCCTGACGAACGAGGAGCCTTCCAGTCCGGTGCCCTCGTAGAGGACGTCGCCGTCGACCTCGAAGCCCTGGGTGAATGCGTCGTCGCCGCGGTCGTATTCGCGCACGATCTCTGTCGTCAGGGCCGGAACCGAGTCGGAGGTCACCGGGGCCGGCTGCGTCGACGACGAGCAGGCGGACACAGCCAGCAGCGAGGTGACTATGGCGGCGTAGGTGCGAGCGCTGGCGGTCATTGCACCCATGATGGCAGCCCGAACTGGGCGTCACCGAGTCGATGCGGCAAACTGAATGTGTGAGTTTCGTATCTTCTCCAGAGCTCGATTCCATCCGCCCCGTCTTGGCCGATGCCGTGGACCTCGCGCGGCAGGCTCTGCTCGACCTGGGAGAGGGCGGTGTCGGGGAGTACCTCGGGGTCACCGCCGAGGACGCCAGTGCGGCCACTCACCGGTTCGCCAGCGATCTCGAGGGGTACCGAGGATGGCAGTGGGCCGTCGTGGTCGCCGCCCCGGAGGACGCGGACCACGCCACGATCAGTGAGCTTGTTCTGCTTCCTGGCCCTGATGCTCTCGTGGCTCCGTCCTGGGTGCCGTGGGACGAGCGCATCCGTCCCGGCGACCTGGGACCGGGCGATCTGCTCTCTCCGCGTCAGAACGATCCGCGGCTCGTGCCGGGGTACATGGCATCCGGTGACCCTGCGATCGACGAGGTGGCAGGCGAGATCGGTCTGGGCCGAACACAGGTCACCAGCCTCGAGGGACGCCTCGACGCTGCCCAGCGGTGGCACGACGGTGATTACGGTCCCGATACCGAGATGGCCAAGGCCGCGCCGTCGACCTGCGGGCTCTGCGGCTTCTATCTCCCCATCGCCGGCTCTCTGTCGGCCGCATTCGGGGTGTGCGGCAACGAATTCGCCGCCGACGGACGCGTGGTGCACGCCGAGTACGGCTGCGGTGCGCACTCCGACACCGAACTTCCCACCGGGGCCGGATCGCCACAATTCGAGCCGTACGACGACGCAGCACTCGACGTCATCGCAACGCCGGTTCCCCCGGTGAAGCCGGCCGACAGCGTCGAGACAGCCGACAGCGTCGAGACCGCCGACAGCGTCGAGACAGCCGACAGCGTCGAGACAGCCGACACTGTCGAGACAACTGAATCGGCCGATACGGTCGAGACGACCGACACCGTCGAGACGACGGGAGTCACCGAGGCTGCCCCGGCAGAGTCCGCGGCTGCCGATCTCGTTGCGACCGACGAGGCCGACACAGTGGCCGATGATGCCGCGACCAACACCGATCACGCTGCGCAGGAAGAGGATTCGGCATCTCCGAGCTGATCGATCCGTTCGATACCGGGTCGTTGCGGGAGTCTGTTCTCGCGGCGTGGGGCTCGTCGCCCACCCGGCTTCGGGAGGATTCGGCGTCCGAGTCCGATCTGGTGCGCGGGGGCTACCGCGACCGGCTGTTGACCGAGCTCGCGCAGAACGCAGCGGATGCTGCCCGACGCGCTGGTGTCCCGGGTCGCATGGCGGTGTGGACCGATGACGCCGGTGCCGTCCATGTGGCCAACACCGGTGCTGCGCTGGATGTTTCGGGTGTGCACGCGTTGACCGCCTTGAGGGCGTCGGGCAAGACTGCTGCGGATTCGGGCGTCGGACAGTTCGGGGTCGGGTTCACCGCCGTGCGGTCGGTGTCCGACGAGATCGAGGTGCGATCCCGCAACGGCGGCGTGATGTTCAGCGCGCATCGCACGCTCGAGGCGCTGCGTGAGCGAGACATGCGTGCACCCGACACCGGCGTGCCGGTGCTACGGCTCGCGTGGCCGGTCGCAGTCCCGCCCACCGATGGGTTCGACACCGAGATCGTGCTGACGGTGCGAGCCGACGCGGCAGCGAATCTTTTCGCCGCGGGCTTCGCGGACGAGGCGGTCGACCTACTGCTCGAACTGGAGGCGCTGAACTCCATCGAGATCGATGGTGTCGTGATCGACTGCGTCAGAACGACACTCGATGACAGCAGCGCCGAGATCACGATCGGATCGCGAACCTGGCGGCAGTTCGTCACCCCGGCGGCGCGCTGGCTCGCTCCGGTCGTCGACGGTGTGCCCGTTCCCTCGCCGCCCGACGTCTTGCGTGCGCCGACTCGCTCGGACGAGCTGATGTCGTTGCCCGCGTTGGTCATTGCCGATGTGCCGATGCAGCCCGATCGGCGGCGCGTGTTGCCGGGTGTCTCGTTCGACGCGGTAGCGCACGGGTACCCGGACTTCGTGGCCTCGCTGCCTGCCGGGTCGAGGGCGTCGTTCGTACCCGAAGTCGGATTCGCGCGCAGTGAGGTCGACGGCGCACTGCGTGAACTGATCTTCCGTCGATTGTCCAGTGCGCCATGGCTTCCCGGTGCCGACGGACGTGACCTCGTGCCCGAGCAGGCGAACGTCATCGCGGACGCCACCGAGGAACTCGTCTCGGCGCTGGTCGACGTCGTACCGAATCCGGTCGACGCGTCGCTGTCGGGTGCGCGGCATGCATCGGCGCTGTCGGCGGTGGGTGTGCACCGGATCGGGTTGGCGAGGCTGGCGGAGATGGTCGGTGGGCTCGATCGCGAGCCGAGTTGGTGGCGGCGAGTGTACGACGCCTTGACCCCGCTCGTGGTCGACGGCGTGGCTGCGGAAG
Organism: Rhodococcus sp. 05-339-2; assembly: GCF_002258965.1. NCBI lineage: Bacteria > Bacillati > Actinomycetota > Actinomycetes > Mycobacteriales > Nocardiaceae > Rhodococcus > Rhodococcus sp. 05-339-2. The sequence continues at coordinate 423,955 of NZ_NOYW01000014.1, read as the reverse complement.
AGCTTGCCGCGCTGCCAGTTCCGCTCGCAGACGGTCGTACGGTGACCGGCCCGCGCACGACGGTGATCGGCTCCGATGCCTCTGCCGCGGTCACCTGGGTCCGGCTGGTGCATCCGGACGCGGCGAGTTCGCTGCTCACACGCCTGGGTGCTCGGGAGGCGACTGCGACCGAACTGCTCAGCGACCCGGCACTCGAAGCGGCTCTGGACGATCTCGACTGGGACGAGAGCGAGGAGGTCGACCGGCTGGTCGATGCCGTGCTCGCGCTGGCGGGAGAGGCGGGTGAGCTACCGAGTTGGCTGGGTGGCCTGCCCCTCGCGGACGACGAGGGCGAATTGCGCAGCGCCGACGAATTGTTGCTTCCCGGAGCGCCGTTGGCGGATCTGCTGGTTCAGGACTCGCCGTTCGGTGTTCTCGCGTCCGCGGTGGTGGACAAGTTCGGTGAGCGTGCGCTGCGTGCAGTGGGGGTCGGGTGGGGATTCTCGGTGGTGCGTGACGAGCTGCCGACCGGGCCTGATCACGATCTCGACGACGAGGCGGCGTGGTGGTCGAGTCTGTCCGATGAGCCGGAGACACTTCTCGCGGTCCGGGATCTCGACCTCGTTCGATCTGACGCATGGACCGAGGCCCTGACGGTGCTACTCGACGATCCCGGTACCTGTGCGGCACTGGTCGATCGTGAGGGCTACACCGCGTGGTGGCTCAGGCGTCATGCACGACTGCACGATTCGCGTCCGATCGAGTTCCGAGCGCCATCGGACGAGACGTTCGCCGGGTTGCTCGATCCGCTGGATCATCCGCGTGCCGACGAACTGCAGGCGGTGCTCAGTGCGTCGAACTGCGAGAACGCCGATACTGCCCGCGTGCTGCTGGCGGCGCTGTCGGATTCGCAGCGCAACCCGACTCCCGCGGTGATCGCGCGAACCCACACGCTCATCGCCACCGCTGTTGCAGAGCAACGCATCGAGGTCTCGGACATCGATCCACCGGATCGCGTCCGCACGCTCGGCGGCACAGTCGTGGACGCATCGGATGCGCTGGTGATCGACGCTCCGTGGCTGGCGAGCGTGGTACCGCCGGAGGTCGCCGTGCTCTCGGACATGGCAACCGCTGCGGCACTGGCCGATGTTCTGGACGTCGGGCAGGCGTCGGAGGCGATCGGCGGAGAAGTGATCGGCGTAGGACGCGTCAGCTCGTGGGATCGTGAACCGGGAGCCGTGTTGGCCTGTGCCGTAATGGGATTGCCGCTGCCGTCAGGAGGGGTGGTGGTCCATCACGAGCTGGTGGTTCGGCTGTCCGGTGACGTGAGCGGAGATCGAGAAGTCCCGTGGTGGGTGACTGCCGACGGAACGGTCCACTGCACGCAGAGTTGGGAGCGACCTCGTGGGGCTTGACGGTGTGATCCTGGACTGGATGGTCGAGCATCGAGTCGGTTGGGTCACGACGATGTTCTGGATCATCACCACGGTGGGCAACACGGTGTCGATGTTTCTGCTGTCCGCGGTGATCGTGGGTGCGTTGCTTCGCGTCGGACGCAGATCGGATGCCGTTGTCGTCGCGGGCTCGATGCTGACCGGGTGGGGTCTGATGAATGCGCTCAAATTCGCGTTCGCGCGGGAGCGTCCACCGATTCCGGAGCGGCTGGTGGACATTGCGAGCCATTCGTTTCCGTCGGGCCACGCGATGGTGTCGATGGTGCTTGCCACGGTGGCGATCGCGGTGATGCTGCGATCGCCTGCTCCGTGGCTGCATCGGCCGGCCCTGCTCGTACTACCTGTGGTCGCGTCCCTGCTGATCGGGTTCTCTCGGATCTACCTGGGTGCGCACTGGACCACGGACGTGCTGGCCGGCTGGGTGTTCGGTGCCCTGTGGGGGCTGGGGTCGATCTATGCCGTCAGGCTGATCAGCGCGAGAAATCGGAGCGCTGGGCGATGACGAGCAGCTCGTCGCGCATGGCCGGGCTGGAGACAGCGTTGGCGCGTGCGTAGAGGGCGCGGAGCGAGCGGACGTGGTTGCGGCGGTTGCGGTACTGAGAGACGAGCTTCATGGCCTGGCTTTCGTGGATCTAGTGGTTATCTGAACTGACATAACCCATGGTCCACGTTAACTTTGTGTTACTCAACCGGCTGACGGGTTAGTTTGCCCACGTCAGGGGCGGTGCGGTGACCGGGCTAACGTGATCCTGATCTCAATCGAGGCCTCGTTGGGCGGTTTTGCTTCCGCGACGTGACGCCGCTCTCTGCGCGAGGAAGATTCCGAACCCTACTGCACCCACGGCGATACCGGACCAACACGTCGCCAGTGCGTCGTCGGTGCGCTCTCCGGTGGCGGTGAACACCACCAGCGCGACGATCCAGCCGAGTATGCCGATCGTCAACACCGGCACCGGATCGGTGAGGCTGCGCGGAATCTGGGGGAGGTCGGCCACGAAATCACGCTACGCCACTGCGTTGGTCTCGGTTGCGTCGCTGCAGTTACCCAACTGCTTCGGTGTGCTTTATCGTTCGCTCATGCAATTGTCGTCGCGGCTACTCGACAACTACTTCAAGATCACCGAACGCGGCTCGACGGTCGGATCCGAGGTTCGAGGTGGCGTGGTCACGTTCGTGGCCATGGCGTACATCGTCGTCCTCAATCCGCTGATCCTGGGCAGCTTCTCCGCCGACGACGCAGCGGCCAAGACGGACGTACTCGGCAACATTCTGCCGGTCGCCCAGGTCGCCGCCGTCACGGCGCTCGTGGCCGGATTCATGAGCATCGCCTTCGGCATCATCGCCAATTACCCCTTCGGCATCGCAGCGGGCCTCGGCATCAACACCCTGCTCGCGGTGACCATCGCGCCGCAGGTGACGTGGCCCGAGGCGATGGGGCTCGTCGTCATCGACGGCATCATCATCGTGCTGCTGGCCGTCACCGGGTTCCGCACCGCGGTGTTCAACGCGATCCCGCCGGAGCTGAAGGCGGCGATCGCCGCCGGTATCGGCGCGTTCATCGCGTTCATCGGATTGGTCGACTCGGGCTTCGTGCGTCGCATCCCCGACGCCGCAGGCACGACGGTTCCCGTCGGGCTCGGTATCGACGGGTCCATCGCGTCGTGGCCGACGGTGATCTTCGTGTTCGGGCTGCTGCTGATGGGTGTGCTCGTGGTGCGCAAGGTACGCGGCGGACTGCTGATCGGCATCGTCGTCACGACGATCTTCGCGGCGATCGTCGAGGCCGTCACCGATGTGGGGCCCTCCAACGGCGTCGACCCCAAGGGGTGGAATCTGTCGGTGCCGCAGTTGCCGAGCCAGTTGGTGCAGTCTCCCGATCTGTCGCTGGTCGGCAACGTCGATCTCTTCGGAGCGTTCACGCGCATCGGCGTGCTCGCCGCGAGCCTGCTGGTCTTCACGCTGGTGCTCGCGAATTTCTTCGATGCGATGGGCACGATGACCGGCTTGGGCAAGGAAGCGAAGCTGGACAAGGACGGGACCCTGCCGAACATCGGAAAGGCACTGGTCGTCGAGGGAGCAGGAGCGATCGTGGGAGGCGGTGCTTCGGCGTCGTCGAACACGGTGTTCGTGGAATCGGCGTCCGGAATCGCCGAGGGGGCGCGTACCGGACTGGCCAACGTCGTCACCGGATTGCTCTTCCTGCTGGCCATGTTCTTCACCCCGCTCACGGCCGTGGTTCCGATCGAGGCGGCTGCGCCTGCGCTGGTCGTGGTGGGTGCACTGATGATCGGGCAGGTTCTCGACATCGACTTCCGCCGCTTCGATTACGCACTGCCCGCCTTCCTGACCATCGTGGTGATGCCCTTCACGTACTCCATCGCCAACGGGATCGGCGTCGGTTTCATCACCTGGGTCGTACTTGCGGTCGGTTCCGGTCGCGCGAAGTCGGTTCATCCCCTGTTGTGGATCGTCGCGTTGCTGTTCGTCGCATATTTCGCCGTCGGACCCATCACCGAGGCGGTTACATGACGCATGGTCGGTACCAGGGCGTATTCTCTGCGCTGTGACGTCGGGAAATGGTGTGAAGGACAATCGGAAATTGGCAAGCGACCTGTCGCTTGCGGTGGTGAGGCTGACTCGCCACCTTCGGGGTAGGCGAGTGGACTCGCAAGTCTCGCTCACTCAGCTGTCGGCTCTGGCCACGCTGAGTCGGGAGGGCGATATGACGCCGGGTGCACTGGCCGCGCGGGAGAAGGTCCAGCCGCCGTCGATGACACGGGTGATCGCATCGTTGGCCGAACTGGGCCTGGTGGCGCGCACCCCACATCCCACCGACGGGCGGCAGGTGATCGTCTCGCTCTCACCGGCCGGTCGAGAACTGATCGCCGACGAGGCCAGTGCCCGCGAAGCATGGATGACGGCGCAGCTCGCAGGCCTCGGTCCCGAGCAACTCGACACACTCCGTGACGCGGTAGCGATCATCGGGGCCCTCGTCAGCGACTCCGAGTAGTTACCTAGGTTTATTATTTGAACGGTGGCCCCTGCTTCCCGTACCCCCGGCTCGACGATGTTCGCTGCTCTGAAGACCCACAACTACCGATTGTGGGCGTCGGGGCAGATCGTCTCGTTGGTCGGCACGTGGATGCAGAGGGTCGCCCAGGACTGGCTCGTTCTGACGCTGTCCGGCGGAAACGGCTTCGCTGTCGGCATCGTCATGGCCCTGCAGTTCGGACCGACGCTGTTCCTCTCGGTCTGGGGTGGGGTCCTGGCAGACCGCTACGACAAGCGCAAGCTGCTGATGATCACCCAGGTCTTCGCCGCGGTCTGCGGTCTGGTGCTCGGCGTCCTCGACGTCGGGGGGATGGTCGAACTCTGGCACGTCTACGTCATCGCATTCGTCCTCGGCTGCTCGTCGGCGATCGATGCTCCGGTACGGCAATCGTTCACCATCGAGATGGTCGGCAAAGAGACCCTCGCCAATGCGATCGCGTTGAACTCGATGACCTTCAACATGGCGCGCATCGTCGGCCCTGCCGTGTCCGGAGTACTGATCACCCTCGTCGGCACCGGCTGGGTGTTTCTCATCAACGCCGTGTCGTTCGCGGCGGTCTTCGGCGCCCTCGTGGCGATGAACGTCGGTCAGCTCTTCCGCGTCGAACCCGCCCCACGCGCCAAAGGGCAGGTGCGAGAGGGCTTTCGATACGTCTGGGGACGCGGTGACCTACGAGTACTGCTGGCCACGGTCTTCATGGTCTCGACGTTCGGCCTCAACTTTCCGCTGAGTCTGTCGGTGTTGGCGCGCAACACGTTCGGTAGCGGGGCAGACGCCTACGGTCTGCTCTCGACAACCCTGGCCGTGGGCACATTGGCCGGCGCGACCCTGGCGGCGCGGCGGGCGAGCGCGCCGCGCCTGCGGCTGTTCATCGGTGCCGTCATCGCATTCGGAGCCTTCGAGCTGATCGTCGGATTGATGCCCAACTACCTGCTTGTCGCACTTCTGCTGGTACCCACCGGTGCCCTGACGTTGACGTTCACGACGTCGGCGATGAACATTCTGCAGATGTCGGTGCCGTCCGACATGCGCGGACGCGTGATGGGCATCTACATGCTGTGCTTCCTGGGTGGAACTCCGCTCGGCAGCCCGGTGCTCGGCTGGCTCGCCGACGTCCTCGATCCACGCGCACCACTGGTGTTCGGCGGCGTCATCTCACTGGCGACGGGGCTGTTCGCGGCCGTGTATCTACTGCGGCACAACAATTTGCGGATCACCGTGGTGCCGCCCGCAGACGGTCACCGGCTGCCCACCCTCGACACCGTGGCCGCCACCGCGAAGGTGTGAGGCGTTCAGATCCAGCCGTGGCGTCGGGCGAGAGCGCAGGCCTCGTGCCGGTTCGCTGCACCCAGTTTCGCAGCCGCGGCAGACAGGTAGTTGCGAGTGGTGCCGGGCGAAAGATGGGCGCGGCGTGCGATCTCCGCGATCGACGCGCCGTCGGCGGCGAACTCGAGCACATCGGCCTCGCGCGGTGTCAGCGGCGAGTCTCCGGCCCCGATGGCTTCCGCGGCCAGCGTCGGGTCGACGTAGCGCCCGCCGCCGTGCACGGTGCGCACCACCTCGGCCAGAGTGGCGGCCGAGGTGGTCTTGGGGAGGAACCCGCGCACGCCTGCTTCGAGCGCCTTCTTGAGGTAGCCCGGCCGGCCGTGGCTGGTGACGATGATCGACGCGCAGGCGGGCAACGTCTCGGCGATCTTCTGGGCCGTCTCGATGCCGTCGATTCCGCCCATCTGCAGGTCCAGCACGGCCACATCGGGGGAGAGCGAGGCTGCGGCGGTCAGCGCCTTCTCCCCGGAGTCGGCCTGCCCGACGATCTCGATGTCGTCCTCGAGATCGAGCATGGTCGCCAGTGCAGCACGGATGAGATTCTCGTCGTCGGCCAAGAGAACTCGGATCATGGTGTGGTCCTTGCGTTCTGGGGCGAGGTCGGCAACGCCGCAGTGAGGGTGAATTCGTCGGTGGTCTGCTCGGTGTGCAGGGTACCGTCGACGGCGACCAGCCGTTCTCGCAGTCCGCTCAGGCCCGTGCCGTCGTCGCGGCCGGTCGATGGCTGCGGATGATCGTTGATCAGTCGAATACTGTTGTCGGTCAGCTCGATCCGGCAATAGGTGGCTTCGGAGTGACGCAGAATGTTCGTCACACCCTCACGGACCACCCACGCGGCGGCCTCGGCCGCGCGCTCGTCGAGCATCGAGGTTTCACCGACGAGCTCGGTGGCGATGCCCGCGGCGGACAGCAGGGATCGAGCGCCGTCGAGTTCCGAGGCCACATCGATCGATCGATAGCCGCGAACCAGCTTTCGGGCGTCGGCCATGGATTCCTGGGCCAGAATGCGAACCTCGTCCATCTGGGCCGCAGCTCGATCGTCACCTCGACGCGCCAGTGCCGCGGCGAGTTCGCTCTTGACCGCGATGGCCGAGAGTGCGCGGCCGACGACGTCGTGCAGATCTCGCGAGAATCGCAGACGCTCCTCGGCAACGGAGAGCGCGGCAGCAGCGTCGCGGGTGGCATCGAGTTCGGTGACGATACGCAGCAGCCACGCCGACAGTTGGACGGTGAAGGCCATGAAGGCGATGAGGAGACCGAGCACCAGTGTTTCCACTGCCGGCGTGCCGAGAGCTGCTGCAAGTCCAGCAGCGGCCACGGCCGCCGCCAGGCACCACCGCAACGGGATCAGCGTTGCGACCGCAGTGGTGACGAGTACGACGGCCCACAATGCATTGTTCGTGGCCCCGCCGGCAACCAGCACCACGGCGGCGACTGCCATGATCGCCAAGGGAATTCGTGGGCTCGCCGTCGACGGGCCGCCGAGCGCGGGGGTGCGCTGAACGACCACGAAGGTCGCTGCGGCACAAACTGCCACGGCCGCCATCGACAGGTAGTCATCGAACTGCAGTGACGTCAGCATCGCAGCGGCGGCCACACCGACGGTGATCAGCAGAAACGACTGGCGGGTGTAGACGCGCACCTTGTCCACTGCACTGCTGTCGTTCCAGCCGTGCAGTGGATTGAGGTACTGGTGCAACTTCATGATCTCCAGCCTTGCAGACGGTGCGGCGAAAGGGGCGATCTAGGACCGCGGTTCCCAACGGAAGTGCGTGCGGGCGATCAGCAGGCTGCCGACGATCCAGGCGAGCATCACCAGCAGCGGCATTCCGGCTTCGGTGAAGGTGGCAGCGAAGCCGATGGGCGCGTCGCCAGGCGTGGTGGTGCCGAACCAGCCGAGGTTCAGCAGGTCCGAGACCGCAGCCATCGGGGTCAGCTCGATGACCCTGCTGAACGAATCCGGGAGGGCGTCGCGCAGCAGTGAGGAGCCGGCCATGGCCACCAGGATCACCGGCAAGCTGGTGATCTGCGCGGCCTCTGCATTGCGGGTGAACGCCGAGGTGATCAGTGCCAGGGCAGCGAACAGTGCAGCACCGCCGAACAGTGCGGCCACGACCAGCAGTGCATTGGCGGGGACGGGTCCGCCGAAGGCCAGTACCACTGCACCGACGATAAGGCCGAGGACGACGGTGAGGATCAGCGAGGGTATCGCCGGTCCGACCAGAATCTGAACGTCCGAGCTCTCTCCGGTGCGAAGTCGCTTGAGTACCAACTCGTCTCGACGCGTGGCGTAGACCGAGAGCATGTTGTAGTACACCATGAACACGAGCAGGAACAGTGCGAAGATCTCGAGTGCAGCTCCGACGCCTGCATCGGTCAATCCGTCATCGCCGCGGCTGCCGACGATCAGCAATGCGACCGGGAAGATCAACGGCATGACGATTGCGTTGAACAGCAGTACTCGGTTGCGTCCGAGCAGCGTGAACTCTGCTCGTGACAGGGCGGTCATCGTGCTCATGCGCTCATCACCTCGTTGTTCTGGATAGCGGAATTGTCGAATTCGTCTGCGATGGAGAGGAATACGGTTTCGAGAGACGCCGCTCGGGCGTCGAGACCGTGCAGGGTCACTCCGTTGTCTCGCGCCCACAGCAGCAGATCGGTCAAGGTCTCCTGTACCGAGGACGTCTGGATCGAGATGGTGTCACCCGAGACGTCGATCGACGTACCGGGCAAAGTCGGCAGTGCCGTACCGGGGGCCTGCAGTTCGATCTTCGCCGGATGGTCGGCGACCACCTCGTCCACCGTTCCGCTACGAACGACCTTGCCGCGGTGCATGATCGCGAGTCGATCGCACAGCGACTCGGCCTCGTCCAGGTAGTGCGTCGTCAACATGATCGTCACGCCGGAATTCTTCAGCTCCTGGATCAGACGCCACGTGTTGCGGCGAGATTCGGGATCGAGTCCAGTGGTCGGTTCGTCGAGGAACAGCACTCTCGGGCGGCTGATGATGGCGCACGCCAGATCCAACCTGCGCTGCTCGCCGCCCGAGAGAAACTTCACCCGGGTGTCGGCCCGGTCGGCCAGGTCGACGCGCCCCAGCACCTCTGCCGTCGGCAGTGGATTGCTGCACGTGCCTGCCCACATCCGCAGGCTTTCCGCGGTGGTCAGATCCTGGGGCAGGCCGCCCTTCTGCAGCATGATGCCGAGAGACGGTCGAACCTTGCGGCGATCGGATACCGGATCCATTCCCATGATCCGCACCGTGCCCTCGCTCGGCCGTGAAAGTCCCTGAATCACTTCGAGAGTGGAGGTCTTGCCGGCACCGTTGGTGCCCAGCAAGCCGAACAGCTCACCCTCCGCGATCTTCAGATCGAGCGCCTTCACGGCCTCGAAAGCGGTTTTGCCCGAACCGTAGCGGCGAGTCATGCCGCTGACTTCGATGATGGTCATGATTGCTTCTCCCAGTTGCGGAGTCCGATGACGAACCGCACGCCCATGAAGGCGACGATGACGCCGAGTGCGACGAATGCCGGAAGGGACGTGCCGACGATCGCGAACAACACGGCGACGATCGCGAGACTGATGACGATGACGACGATCTCACGCGCCATCGTCGGAGCCGGCCCGAGCTCCATGAGATCGGTGAACAGGTTTCCCTCGTCTGGTTGCTTCATGACTACGAGTCTGCTGCGCCCGAACCACCGAAAACAGTGCGGCGCATCATGACCTGAAGTGACACCGTCATGGTCCGGCCATGACAAAAGTCATGAGCGCGCTTGTGGGCGACGGCGGTTCTGTCGCTCGAACGGCGAGCGGTAGGGCCGCGGGCCGGGTACCTTCGGCTCGTGAATCGCACCGAGTCGGCGAGCCCCGGCCGTCGTACGCAGATCCGCGTCATTCTGGCCGGTTCGGTGCCGAACCTGGTGCAGTGGTTCAACCTGTACCTCTACGCGACGTTCGCACCGTACTTTCGGACCGAGTTCTTCGATCCGGCCTCGACGAATTCGCTCGTGTACGTCTACGGACTGTTCGCACTGACCTTCGTCGTACGCCCACTCGGCTCGTGGTTGTTCGGCAGGCTCGCGGACGTGCGGGGCCGGCAGTTCGCGCTCGTCGCGGCGGTCGCGCTGATGTCGGCCGGATCTGTTGCCCTTGCGGTCACTCCGACGGTCCACGACATCGGTGTCTGGGCGGCGGTGATCCTCGCGGTCGTGAGCATCGTGCAGGGCATCGCAACCGGTGGCGAGTACGCGGCGGCGACGGTGTTGCTCTCCGAATCGGGCACGCGCGGACACCGGGGATTCTTCGCCTCGTTCCAGGCCGCGACCATCGTCGGCGGTCTCGTGCTCGCGCAAGCCTGTCTGCTCGTGCTCCTCGCGGGTACGGATCGCGCGGCAATTTCCGAATGGGGCTTTCGTCTCGCGTTCGCCGCGGGCGGCGCGGCGGGCCTGGCGTCGCTGTGGTGGGCGCGTGGGCTCGATCGCGAGCCCCGTGCACCGGGAGCGCCGCGGGCGGACCGAGACGCCACGATGGGGGCGCTCTTTCGCGATCACCGGCGTCCGCTCGTCTGGGTGTTCTTGCTGACCGCGGGAGGGAGTGCGGCGTTCTACACCTACACGGTCACCGTTCCCTCGATCGTTCGCGAGACGTTCTTCGCCGCGGACGGTGCCAGGGGCGAGCTCACCGCGACCGGCCTCGTGCTCGCGGCCTTCGTGGTGTTGATGGTGCTGCAGCCGGTCGGCGGCGCACTGAGCGACCGCATCGGGAGAAAGCCTCTTCTCGTCACGTTCGGGGCACTGGGCATACCGGCCACCGGCGCACTGGTGCTGGCCACCGACCGGCTGACGTCTCCGCCTGCGGTGTTCGTCATCCTGGTGAGCGCATTCGCCGTTCTCACCTGTTATCTGTCGGTGAACGGCATCGCCAAGGCCGAAGTGTTCCCCGCTCACATTCGTGCCCTCGGCGTCGGCTTCGGGTATGCCGTGGCGAACTCCCTGTTCGGGGGGACGGCACCGTTGATCTACCACGCCACCAGCGGCCGTGGCAGCACCGACTTCGTCGTCTACACGACGGTGCTGCTCTCGGTGACGCTCTGCGCAGCCCTGTGGATGCGGGGTGGCTCGGCCACCGCGCTCGATGCGTCGACCGGTCCTAGAAACCCCAGCCCATGACGGCCGGGCGCGCAGTTCCGAACGTCAGGTCGAGTGCGTGCAGCGACGCGTCGTTGCGGGCGGTGAGGCGGTTGGCCGCGGCGAACAAGCGGGCCCGATGGGTGCCGAAGTAGATGCTGGCGAGCACGTCGATGTCGAGTTCGATGTCCGGTTCCGATTCCACCCGGGTGCAGGTGGCGCGGCCGTCGGTCACGGTCAGCGAGTAGGTGCCGCCCGCATCGAGGAAGGGATCTCGCACAGCAATGATCAGCGAGGTGTCGAGCGCGTAGGTGCGTGCCTCCAAAGCTGCCTCGACGTGCATGATGCGGCCCCACAGAGCGTCGTGGTGAGCCGTGAACTTCGGTAGCCGATTGTTGGTCAGCAGGAACGGCAGCGCTTCGTCCCGTGCCTGCCGTACCTCGATGGTGTCGACCAGGTCCACGCCGACGAGGATCTGCCACAGCGCGGCGTACGCGTCGTCGGTCACCGCGATGAATTCCTCCACCACCACTCGGCTCGGGTTGCGGCCGCGTCGGTAGGCGACGTATCCGTCGGGGTGAACGACGAAGAACAGTGCCGTCAGTCCGCCGCGCCGGTTCTCGCGGTCGGCGAAGAACCGCTCCCAGCGGATCGGCGGCTTGGGCTGCGCGCCAGCGGTCTGCTGCTGCCAGCGGTGGTAGATGTCGGGGAGCAGTTCGGTGGCCTCGGCCGATTCGATCAGCCGGACGCCGGTGGCCGGGGGAGCGTCCTTGCGGAACTGCGCGAATCGACGATCGATCGAGACGCTGATCTCCTCGGTCACCGGCCCGTAGCCGAAGCGTCCGTAGATCGTCGCCTCGCTGGCCGTGAGCAGCGAGAGCGGTGCGCCCGCGTCGTTCAGGGCGCGGTGCTGCTGGGTGAACATCGATCGCAGGATGCCGCGTCGACGATGCGTCGGCGCGACCGAGACCCAGGAGACTCCGGACGCCTCGACCTGCGCACCACCGGGAACGGTGACCGACATCGGGAAGTGCATGGCCACACCCACCGGGGTCTCGCCGTCCCAGGCCAGGTACACGTGCTCGGACTGGGTCAGGATCTGTGTCTCGGCCAGGTCCTCGGCGTTCTGGTGCTCGCCGAACGCGTGGGCGTCGAGCAGCGCGACGGCATCCCAGTCGTCGTCGGTGGCGGTGCGGATGGTGATCGATTCGTCGGTAGTCATCGGACTTTACTTTTCCATACAGGAGTGGAGCCCGCGGAACGACCCGAAAAATCTGCCGTACGGAAGCAGGCCTTCGCCGAGGGAGTCTCGAAATCGGCCGGGTGACAAGATGAGCACGTGGTGCATGTACTCGACATCGACGACCCCTCGGACCCGCGACTGGACGATTTTCGCGATCTCAACTCGTCGGATCGGCGACCCGACCTGCCCGAGGGCAAGGGTCTGGTGATCGCCGAGGGTGTGTTGGTGGCGCAGCGGCTGCTGACCTCGCGGTTTCCGATGATCAGCCTGCTGGGCGTGGATCGACGGCTCGACGCCTTGCGCGACGATCTCGTCGATTCGGACGTTCCGTTCTACCGGACGTCCGCGGAGGTGATGGCCGAGGTCGTCGGCTTCCACCTCAATCGTGGTGTGTTGGCCGCGGCGAACAGGCCGCCGGCACTCGATCTCGACGAGGTGTTGGACGGTGCCAGGACGGTGGCGATTCTCGAGGGCGTCAACGATCACGAGAATCTCGGGTCGATGTTCCGCAACGCGGCGGGCCTCGGGGTCGATGCCGTTCTGTTCGGGGCCGCATGTGCTGATCCGCTCTATCGTCGTTCGGTGCGAGTGTCGATGGGACATGTGCTGCGGGTGCCGTTCGCCAAGGTGCCCGAGTGGCCCCGTGGCCTCGATCGTGTTCGCGCGCACGGGTTTCAGCTGATCTCGTTGACGCCCAACCCGGCGGCGGTGTCGTTGGCGACGGCGATGACGGGGGAGAAGGTTGCCCTGCTGCTGGGTGCCGAGGGGCCGGGTCTGACCGAACATGCCATGCGAGCAACGGACATTCGCGCGCGGATTCCGATGGCCCCTGGCACCGATTCGCTGAACGTGGCGACGGCCGCGGCGATGGGGTTCTACGAACGCGTGCGCCTGACGTGAACGACCACGACCCGAGCGTCCGCTGGACCGGAGTCCCGATCGCCGTCATCTCGGCGGCGCTGGTGGGTGTGGCACTGACGACGTTCGGTCTGGAGCTGGCCAGAATTCATCCACTGCTCGCACTCGGTCTGAACATCATCGTCGTCGCGGGTGCAGCTCCGACGGTCATGCGGTGGCTCGCGATACCGGTGTGGCGCTGGGCGGTGTACGGAGCCGGTATCGGTTCCATCCTCAGCTTCGTGGCACTGGCGGCGCTGGCGTTCTGACGTTCGCGGGCACCCAGGACGGCCCTGCCGCATCTACTTGCGCGAGAACCAACGCTTCTTCGGACGCGGTGCCTGTTCGTCGGGGGCGTCGGGCATCGGTTCCTGTGCGCCACGGCCGTTCGCACTCCGGTTCGGTGGCGGCGGCTCCTGTCCGGGAACGTACATCGTGAAGCCGCAGACCGGCAGGGTGTCGGGATCGAATTCGTCCGCGTGCGGCGCGCCGGTGTAGCGGAATCCGAGCCACTCGGCGTTGGCCGCCTCGGCGAATTCCTGTGGGTGGAACGGCAGCGATTGTGGATCCGGCATCACTCCGGGCGGATAGATCAGCGGATGCTCACCGGCCCAGAACGAGCGCTCCCACACCAGTGGCAGGCCCGCGTCCTCGTAGATGTACACCGGGGTGGCGCTGAACGATCGGCGGAATTCACCGCGCTCCCAGTACGCGAACGCACCCCAGGCGTGCTGGGGATCCGAGGCGACGAGGTAGGTGTGTTCGGACGCCAGAGGGCGGGTGAAGGATTCGGGAAGCGTCGACGGTGTCGGCACCGACAGGTTCGATCCGCAGACCACGGTGACGCCGGGGTAGCAACCGATGAAGACGTGATCGTCGTCCACGCCTGCCGATGTCGATATCGGACCCTGTCCGAGGGGCACTGCCGTCAGGTGGGGGTACAGACGTCCGACGAGTGCGCTCGCAGCATTCCAGTCCGAGGTGGTGGCTTCTCGAAGTACCGAAATGGGATCCGGTGCGTCCACGTACCAGATCGTTGATGCTTTGGCCCCCACTACCGGCACCTCTCTCTCCGTAAGCTCCGTCGAAAGCCTACGGTGTGAGCGTCGGCAATCTGTCACCGAGCGGCAAATCGGCCATCGAAGAGATCAGTTGTGCCCGCTGCTGCGAACGCCGAGCAGCACGTCCTCCCACGACGGCATGGCCGGCTTGCCGCGCTTGTCCTTGCCGCCGGTGTGACCGGCGGCAGGCTTGGGTGCGGGCCTCGGCTCCCTGGCCACCGGTTCGCGTGGCTGCTCGGGCTCGGGAGTCGGCGCATCGTCCACCTCGACCTCGATGGTCTCGGCGTCGAGTTCGCTGTCGGCGGTGGTGCCGTAGTACTCGTCGAAGCTCTGCTGCGAGGCCTGATCGTCATCCTCGGCGGACGTCAGTGCGCGCACCGGTGCGAGGCCGCGCAGTTGGCGTCCGAAGTCGGGATCGATCAGTTCGTGGGCGGTGTCGTCGAGCGGCGCGATGGTGCCGCCGTGGCCGTCGGGCAGGAACTGCCAGTGCGCCTTGTTGGTGGTGCGGCCCGCCTGCCACTTCAGCTGTGCGACCCACTTGTTGTCCTCGTCGCGCCAGGCGTCCCACTCCGCGTCGTCGAGGTTGTGCCCGCGAGCACGGAAGGCGAGGGTGACGATCTCGAGCAGGGTCTGCACGGCCGGGCCGTCGTGGCGCAGCGGATGACCGGCCTGGGCCATCGACGCGGCCTGCGAACGTTCGAGCAGCACCGGGTGAGCGAACACCTCGACGCGACTGATGGCCATTCCGGAGTCGGCGGCAACCTGTTCGATGGTCGCTCCGCTGCGGATGCGGGCCTGAATTTCTTTCGGCCGAAGCAAGCTGTCCATTTCGATCTCAATCTGTCCTAGTCGAGCGATGTCACCGCGTGAGGCCGCGCGGAGCTTGTCGTCGGCTGGAAGCCGGAATCTGTCGCCGGTCTTGGGATCTGCGCACACGACGAACTTTCCGTCGGCCTCGAGACCCACCACACGTAAGTCTCGCACCTTGACCTCCTCATCGCGCCGGCTCGCGATACCGTCGAGTTCGAGCCTAGTTCACCTGCCGTATTCGGCGGGTGTTCGACACGCATCGCTTCTGCCGACGATCGTTTCCCTGTCAGAGGGTAGACAGCTGCGGGCTCGGCTGCACCCATTCGGTCGATCTTGCGTCGATTGCTTTGTGCGACAACGCCGATGCGTCCCTGCGCAGGTAGAGGGCACCCAAGCCGAAACCGATGGTCAGGGCAATCGCGTGCCCGACGGCGGTGAAGGACGGATCCGACACTCCACTGATCGTGACGACGCCGATCCACAGTGCGGCCCAGCCGACACGCCACGGCATCGGCAGGTACCGGATCATCGACCCTGCGACCGCTGCTGCCGCGTAGCTGACACCGACGTCGACGGCCATCGCCAGCGAGTCCGCGAGCCAGTCGTTGTGAATACCGATGAGCAGGCCGACTGCCACCAGAGCAGTGGCACCGACATGTCCGGCGCCGAAGGTGAGAAGGAAGCGTCGCCAGCCGGAGACCCATTCGGCGACGGCGAACAGCACGGCGACCGCGGCCAACCACAGCCAGTTCACCCGACCCTCGGTGAGAAAAACGCTCGTGACGATAGTGGCGAGGTGACCGTCGGTCAGATTGTGCAGGTTGGTACTCGCCGCATGCAGCACGTGCCAGCGATCGTGCGGCCCGATCTGGCCGAGCGCTACCGTGCCTGCCACCGTGAGGGTGCAGTAGACCAGTGTCACGCGGATCCGCAGCGCGACGGTGAGGAGCCTGAGCATACGAGCGCTCCCTCCGAGGTCGTTACGCTTGCTTACTTGATAGCAAGTGTAGGCCTCGAAGGGAGCGCCGGAGCTGTGAGCTTGCTGGGAATGGTCGTTCCGCAGGCTCCACTCCTGCCCTGGGAATGGTCGTTCCGCAGGCTCCACTCCTGCCCTGGGAATGGTCGTTCCGCAGGCTCCACTCCTGCCCTGGGAATGGTCGTTGCGCAGGCTCCACTCCTGCCCTGCCAACTAGCTCAGCGTGGACACGACCCAGTCGATGCTCTTGGTCAGTGCGGTGATGTCGTCCGGCTCGATGGCCGGGAACATACCGACACGCAACTGGTTGCGGCCGAGCTTGCGGTACGGCTCGGTGTCGACGACGCCGTTGGCGCGCAGGATCTTCGCAACCTGGGCTGCGTCGACCTTCTCGTCGAAGTCGATGGTGCCGACGACCTGGCTGCGGTGATCCGGGTTCGTGACGAACGGCGTTGCGAATTCGCTGTTCTCGGCCCAGTCGTACAGGCGTGAGGACGAATCGGCGGTGCGCTTGGTGGCCCAGTCGAGGCCGCCCTGCGAATTGAGCCATTCGATCTGATCGGCGAAGAGCAACAGTGTCGCCACGGCCGGGGTGTTGTACGTCTGGTTCTTGCTGCTGTTGTCGACGGCGATCGGCAGTGACAGGAAGTCCGGGACCCACCGATCCGTGGCGGCGATCTCGCTGACGCGCTCGAGCGCGGCGGGGCTCATCAGCGCGACCCACAGGCCACCGTCGGCGGCGAAGCACTTCTGCGGAGCGAAGTAGTAGACGTCCGAGTCGGCCACGTTGACCGGGAGACCGCCTGCGCCGGAGGTGGCGTCGATCGCGATGAGGGCGTTCTCGGAGCCGGCCGGACGGCTGACCGGAATGGCCACGCCCGTCGAGGTCTCGTTGTGCGCCCAGCCGATCAGGTCGACGGACGGGTCGGAGGTGGGCTCGGGCGCGCTGCCCGGCTCTGCTTTGACGACGATCGGATCACCGATGAACGGGTTGTTCTTGGCCACCGAGGCGAACTTCGAGCTGAACTCGCCGTTGGTCAGGTGCAGCGACTTCTCGCGAATCAGGCCGAATGCAGCAGCGTCCCAGAATGCGGTGGTGCCGCCGTTGCCGAGCACGACCTCGTAGCCCTCGGGGAGGGAGAACAGATCCTTCAAACCACTGCGCACACGTCCGACGACGTCCTTGACGGGCTTCTGGCGATGGCTGGTGCCGAACACGGAAGCGCCGACATCGACCAGGGATTGCAGCTGCTCGGGGCGAACCTTGGACGGGCCACAGCCGAAGCGTCCGTCGGCGGGCAGGAGATCGGCGGGAATGATCGGCAATTCGGCCATGGAGTAGCGCGTCCTAGCGTCGATGGAATATGGCCCTTACAGGGTAGTCGGGTGCCATACCAGCTTCGACTACCGGATCAGGTCCCAGCCTTCGACGGACTCGGGTGACCGCGGTTCGGGGCCGGTGTAGAGGGCAGCGGGTCGGACGAGCTTGCCCAGGCGCTTCTGCTCCAGGATGTGCGCGCACCAGCCCGCGGTACGTCCACAGGTGAACATGGCGGGCATCATGTGCGCCGGTACCTCGGCGAAGTCGAGGATCACCGCGGCCCAGAATTCGACGTTGGTTTCGATGGCTCGATCGGGGCGGCGTTCGCGCAGTTCGGTCAGCGCCGCCTGCTCGAGTGCTGCGGCGACCTCGTAGCGCGGTGCGTTCAGTCTCTTCGCCGTGGCGCGCAGTACACGGGCGCGTGGGTCCTCGGCGCGGTAGACGCGGTGCCCGAAGCCCATGAGCTTCTCTTTGCGGTCCAGGATTCCGGTGATCAGAGCGCGTGCGTCGCCGGTCTTCTCGACCTCTTCGATCATCGGCAGGACGCGGGCGGGTGCGCCGCCGTGCAGCGGTCCGGACATCGCACCGATGGCACCGGACAGGCAGGCGGCGACGTCTGCCCCGGTGGAGGCGATGACGCGTGCGGTGAACGTCGAGGCGTTCATGCCGTGCTCTGCAGCCGAGACCCAGTATGCGTCGATGGCGGCGACGTGAGCGGGATCCGGTTCGCCCTTCCACCGGACCATGAATCGCTCGGTGACGGTTGCGGCCTGATCGATGCGGGTCTGCGGAACTGCGGGCTGGTAGATACCGCGAGCGGACTGGGCGACGTAGGACAGGGCCATCACCGACGCGCGGGCGAGGTTGTCGCGAGCGGTGGAGTCGTCGATGTCGAGTATCGGCTGGTATCCCCAGATCGGAGCGAGCATCGCCAGACCCGCCTGGACGTCGACACGGACGTCGCCGGTGTGGATCGGCAGCGGGAAGGGTTCGGCCGGCGGGAGTCCTCGTCCGAACTCACCGTCGACGAGCAGGGCCCAGACATCACCGAACGTTACGTTCTGTGCGACGAGTTCCTCGATGTCGACGCCGCGGTAGCGCAATGCGCCGCCGTCCTTGTCGGGCTCGGCGATGTCGGAGGTGAACGCGACGACACCTTCGAGACCGGGGACGAAATCCTCGGGAACTCGTTGAACAGCCATGGCCTGTGGACTCCCTCGTCGCAACTGCACCCGGCTCTGCGCCGCATCCGGGCGTACTTCGTCAGAACCATAGCCGGGATCGACGCGGGAGTAGCGTCTGGGCTTGTGTCTGCAGATGAACAGCGCCTGGCGAACATGCGGGTGGACTACGGAGAGCCCGAGGACCTGGACGTCGATGCTCTGGCGGGCGGGTGGTGTTCGCTGGCGCAGCAGTGGTTGTCCGACGCAATAGCCGCGAATCTGCCCGAGCCCAACGCCATCGTGTTGGGGACGGTCGACGAGTCGGGTAGACCCGCCACCCGCACCGTGTTGTGCAAGGACTTCGACGCGTCCGGTGTGGTCTTCTACACCAACTACGACTCGGACAAGGGCCGTGCGCTCACCGCGACGCCGTATGCGTCGATCACGTTCCCGTGGATCGGAATTGCCCGCCAACTCACCGTCCGCGGCCCGGTGGTCAAGGTCGATGCCGAGACCACCGAGGCGTATTGGCGCACGCGGCCCCGGGGCTCCCAGCTGGGGGCATGGGCGTCCGAGCAGTCGCGACCGGTCGGCTCGCGGGAGGATCTGGCTGCGCGACTGTCCGAGGTCACCGCGACGTTCGACGGAATCGACGTGCCGGTTCCGCCGAACTGGGGCGGTTTTCGCGTCGAGCCGGAGACGGTCGAGTTCTGGCAGGGCCGAACGAGCCGCATGCACAACCGAATTCGCCTGACGGTGGCAAGCGGTGTGATCGAGCGTCTGCAGCCGTGAGCCGATTGCGCGGCATTCTTGCCGATACGACTCCGCTGAAGACTCCGTCCTACAAGCGGTTGTGGCTCGCGAACATCGTCACCGTCATCGGTGCCCAACTGTCCATTGTTGCTGTGCCGCAACAGGTTTTCCAGATCACACTGAGCTCGGCCTACGTGGGCCTCACCGGTGTGTTCGCGTTGGTGCCGCTCATCGTCTTCGGCCTGTGGGGTGGGGCGTTGGCCGACGTGATGGACCGCCGCACCCTCTTGATGATCACCACCTGCGGCCTGATCGGTACGTCGGCGCTCTTCTGGTTGCAAGCGTTTCTCGACCTGAACAACGTGTGGATCATCCTGGTGCTGTTGGCCGTTCAGCAGGCATTTTTCGCGGTGAACCAGCCGACGCGCAGCGCGATTCTCCCGCGGATCCTGCCTGCCGAGCAGTTGCCGGCCGCGAATTCGCTGAACATGACGGTGATGAACTTCGGTGCCATCGCCGGACCGCTCAGCGCAGGCATCCTCATCTACTACATCGGACTCGAGACCCTCTATCTGATCGACACCGTCGCACTGTTCGCCACCCTGTGGGCGGTGATCCGGCTGCCGGGGATTCCGCCGGCGAAGTCGGGGCAGCGCGCCGGATTGCGTTCGGTGTTCGACGGTTTCGCCTACCTCGCGACGCAGAAGGTGCTGCTGGCCTCGTTCGTCGTCGACATCATCGCGATGGTGTTCGGTATGCCCCGCGCGCTGTTCCCGCAGATCGCGCACGAGAGCTTCGGCGATCCCGCGTCGGGCGGTCCGGTGCTCGGCATGCTGTTCGCCGCGATGTCCGCGGGCGCGGTGGTGGGAGGCGTGTTCTCCGGCTGGTTGCCCCGAGTACGCAGGCAGGGGCTGGCGGTGCTCATCTGCATCGTCGTGTGGGGCGCGGCGATGATCGGCTTCGGTCTGGCCGTCGGCGCGGCCACCGACGGGGCCACCACTGTCGCCCTGTGGTTCGCGTTGGCGTTCCTGGCCCTCGGCGGTGGAGCCGACATGATCTCGGCGGCGTTCCGCAGCACGATGCTCCAACAGGTCGCGACCGACGAGATGCGCGGTCGACTGCAGGGTGTGTTCATCGTCGTCGTCGCGGGAGGTCCGCGCATCGGCGACGTACTGCACGGCGCAGCGGCCGCATCCGTCGGTACGGCGGCTGCTGCTGCAGGCGGCGGGGTTCTTGTCGTCATCGGCGTCTCGATCGCCGCGCTGGCTCTTCCTGCATTCATTCGGTATCGCGTGGGTGCGGTGGTGAAGAATGTCTCTCATGGCTGACGCGCAGACGTACTCGTTGACGAGCGGCAAGTATCGGGCAGACATCGCTGCCGTCGGAGCGGGCCTTCGGGCGCTCGAATACGACGGCGCAGCGCTCACCGAGACGTGGGAGGCGGGCTCGAAGCCGCCGTTGTCGGCGGGGCTGGTGTTGGCCCCGTGGCCCAATCGGACGGCCGATGGGACGTTCACCTTCGAAGGCGTCGAGCATCGGATGGAGATCTCCGAGCCGGCTCGCAACAACGCCAGTCACGGGTTCGTTCGACGCGTGGCGTGGACTCTCGTGGAGCACACCGACTCTCGCGTCGAGCAGAGCGTGGACATCGGAACGCATCAGGGTTGGCCGTTCTCGATCACGGTGACCGTGGTGCACGAGCTGTCGGCGGACGGTCTCACCGTCACCGCGTCGGCGAAGAACACCGGTGACTCGCCCGCGCCGTACGGGATGGGCTTTCACACCTTCGTCCGGGTGGGGGACGTGCCGCTCGACGAGTGCACCCTCGAGCTGTCCGCGGGAACCCGGCTGCCGCTCGATCCGGTACGCAATCTGCCCGTGGGCAACTCGGTGCCGACGGCCGATACCGAGTACGACTTCCGGCAGCCGAGAGCCCTGGAGGGCGTGCAGCTGGACACTCCGTTCAGCGCCTCGTTGCCCGAGGCCGACGGCCGAGCGAACCACGTACTGCGCGGCCCGGACGGCACTGCGACGGTGTTGTGGACCGACAGCAGCTTCGGATGGGTGCAGGTGTTCACTGCCGATCCCGCCAACGATCAGGCATATCCCGAGCGCGGCCGGGCGTTGGCGATCGAGCCGATGACGTGCCCGCCCGATGCGCTGAACTCCGAAATCGATCTGATCGTGCTCGATCCGGGACGAACCTGGTCCGGCACCTGGGGAATGAGGTACGAGAAGTGACCATTCTGGTGTGCGGCGAGGCGTTGGTCGATCTGGTCCCGGTGCACGAGGGGCCGCTGCTCTCGCCGAAACTCGGCGGCGGGCCGTTCAACGTCGCCGTCGCGATCGGTCGACTGGGTTCGCCCGTCGCGTATCTCTCGCGGATCTCCCGCGACCCGTTCGGCGAGCAGATCCTGGCGAGTCTGCGCGACGCGGGTGTGGACACCACGTGGGTGCAGCGCGGCGACGAGCCGACGACCTTGGCGATGACCACCCTCGCCGACGACGGCAGTGCCGAGTATTCGTTCTACGCCGACGGCACCGCCGATCGTCTCGTTGCCGATCCCGGCGATCTGCCCGACGAGATCAGCGTGCTCTCGTTCGGCACGTTGTCACTGCTCTACGAACCCGGGGCGTCGATGTACGCGGGCCTGCTGCACCGCGCCAGGGCGGCGGGCAAGCTCACGATGCTCGACCCCAACATCCGGCCTGCCGCGATCGACAGCACCAGCGGAGACATCACCGCCGACGGGTTCCGCGACCGTTTCCGTTCGTGGTTGCCCAGCATCGACATCCTCAAGGTCTCCGAGGACGACTCGCATTGGTTGGGGCTCGGAACCCAGGGCACGACGGTGGACGACTGGCTCGCGTCGGGTGTCACCGCAGTGGTCATGACCCGCGGCGGCAACGGAATCTCGGTCTTCACCGCAGCCGAGGAGACGTCGGGTACAGGAATTGTCACAGCCGAGGAGATCTCGGTACCGGGAGTTGCGGTCGACGTCGTCGACACCATCGGCGCAGGTGACACCGTGCACGGGGCTCTGCTCAGCTTTCTGGAGAAGGAGAGCATTATCACATCGAACGCGGTGAAAGAGATGAGCAAGCAAGATTGGCGGGAAGCGCTCGATTTCGCCGCGAAAGCAGCGGCAATCACGGTTTCTCGACCCGGTGCCGACCCTCCGTGGGCGTCCGAGGCGTCGAGAGACTAGTTTCACTATCGACGTTAGAACTGTCCGCTTCAAGTACGTGTCCGTTACACGAGTTCGAGAGGGACCATTCGTGCCCGCTGAGAATGATGCCAAAGCCACCCTCACCTATCCCGGTGGCGAATACTCCATGTCGATTGCCGAGGCCTCCGAAGGCAACAACGGCATCGAGCTGGGAAAGTTGCTGGCCACCACCGGCTACACGACGTTGGACGGCGGGTTCGTCAACACCGCGTCGACCAAGTCGGCCATCACCTACATCGACGGTGACGCAGGCATCCTGCGCTACCGCGGATACCCGATCGAACAGCTTGCGGGCAAGTCTTCGTTCATCGAGGTCAGCTACCTGCTGATCTACGGGGAGCTGCCGTCCGAGGCTCAGCTCGAGAAGTTCACCGACAAGATCCGTCGGCACACTCTGCTGCACGAGGACCTCAAGCGGTTCTTCGACGGGTTTCCGCGCAACGCTCACCCGATGCCGGTGCTGTCGAGTGCCGTCAACGCGCTGTCGGCGTACTACCAGGACTCGCTCGACCCCAACGACCCGGAGCAGGTCGAGCTGTCGACCATCCGTCTGCTGGCCAAGTTGCCGACCATCGCGGCGTACGCCTACAAGAAGTCCGTCGGTCAGCCGTTCCTGTACCCGGACAACTCGAAGAGCCTGGTCGAGAACTTCCTGCGTCTGACGTTCGGCTTCCCGGCCGAGCCGTACGAGGTGGATCCCGAGATCGTCAAGGCACTCGACATGCTGCTCATCCTGCATGCCGACCACGAGCAGAACTGCTCCACCTCGACGGTGCGTCTCGTCGGATCCTCGCAGGCCAACCTGTTCACCTCGATCTCCGGCGGCATCAACGCGCTCTGGGGCCCGCTGCACGGCGGAGCCAACCAGGCCGTGCTCGAGATGCTGGACAAGATCAAGGCCGAGGGCGGCGACGCCACCGACTTCCTGCGTCGGGTCAAGAACAAGGAAGACGGCGTCAAGCTCATGGGCTTCGGGCACCGCGTGTACAAGAACTTCGATCCGCGCGCGACGCTGGTCAAGGAAACTGCGCACACGATCCTCGGCAAGCTCGGCAACGGCGACGAACTGCTCGAGATCGCTCTCAAGCTCGAGGAGACCGCGCTGACCGACGACTACTTCGTCGAGCGCAAGCTCTACCCCAACGTCGACTTCTACACCGGCCTGATCTACCGCGCGATGGGCTTCCCGCCGCGCATGTTCACGGTGTTGTTCGCGATGGGCCGTCTCCCGGGCTGGATCGCGCACTGGCGCGAGCAGAACGAGGACACGACCGGCAAGATCGGCCGTCCGCGCCAGATCTACACCGGCTACACCGAGCGCGACTACCAGGACGTCGGCTCCCGCTAGCTCCCGCTGTACAACGACGCCGCCGGCTCCCCTCGGGAGCCGGCGGCGTCGTCGTTGGTCCTGCCGAGTTCGCGGTTCTGCAGCCAAAATGGCTAGTTCCTCGATATAACTGCGAACTCGAAGTTAGGGACGAGATTCGGCGGATTTTCATCCCTGACTTCGAGTTCGCGGGCCCGTCAGGCGTCGAAGTGCTTGCGGTTCTCCAACACCGGCAGAGTCTTGCGCACGGCGTCGACCAGTCCTGTGTCGATGTCGATGGTCAGCATGCCCGGTGTCGCGTCGAGCTGACCGAGAATCTCGCCGGTGGGGGAGCAGACGATGCTGTGTCCCACGCCCAACGGCGCATTACCCTCGGCGGCAGCGGGTTCGGCTTGGTCGCAGGCTGCGATGAAGGTGGTCGAGTCCAACGCGCGTGCGCGAGCGAGCAGGGTCCATTGCTCGACCTTGCCGTCACCCGATCCCCACGACGCGGGAACCACGACGACCTCTGCTCCGAGGTCGCCGAGTTTCTGGAACAGCGAGGGGAATCGGATGTCGTAGCAGGTCGCGAAGCCCACTCGAACTCCGGCGATGTCCACCACGAGCGGGTCCGAACCCGGTGCGACGGTGTCGGATTCGGCGAATCCGAATGCGTCGAACAGGTGGATCTTGTCGTAGCTCGCGTCGATGCCGGGCCCGGTGACGAGCAGGGTGTTCGTCACCCTGTCGTCCGGGGCTGGAGTGAACATTCCGGCCACGACGGTGATGCCGGCGTCGGAGGCGATGGAGCGCACGGCGTTCGCCCACTCGCCGTCGAGAGGCTCCGCGATTTTCCTGATGGGTCCGCCGAAGCATCGCATGGTCGCCTCCGGAAACACCACGAGGTCCGAACCGGCGTGTGCGGCGGCACGGGCGTGGGTGGCGACGAGTTCGAGGTTTTCGGTGGGGTGTTCGCCACTGGTGATCTGGGCCAGGCTGATGCGGATAGTCGAGCTCACGGTCTGACTCCTGGTTTCGTCGGGGGAAGACAGGTATACATATCGTATGCAACCACTGTCGGGGAGGGACAAGGCATATCTGTTCGTACGCGATCAGGTGTTGTCGTCACCGGCGGCCACCGGCACGTTTCTCAACGAACAGGAGCTCGCGACGCGTATCGGAGTGTCGCGGACGCCGGTGCGTGAGGCGCTGCTGATGTTGCAGTCCGAGGGACTGGTCGAGATGGTGCCCAAGCGCGGCGCGCATGTGCCGGCCATGTCCGGACGGCAGATCGCCGAACTGATGGATCTGCGCGGCGTTCTCGAACGGCATGCGGCCACTCGTGCGCTGCGCGCCGGGGACGCTCCGATCGCGGCGATGCAGCATGCGCTCGAACAGCAGGAATTGCTGATGAACTCCGACAGCGCCGATGCGCCGAAGGAGTTCATCGACTGGGACGGCACCTTCCATCAGAGTTTGATCGATTCGGCGGGCAGCGATCTCCTCTCCCGCACCTACGCGGGTCTGCGTGCTCGGCAGCTGCGGGTCGGTCTGAGCGCTCTGTTCACCGCGGCCAACCGGCAGCACCGCGTGTGCGCCGAGCACCAGGCCATCATCGACGCACTGAGTGTCGGCGACGAGGGCCTGGTGCACGGGAAGATCGACGCTCACCTCGAGGTCACACTTCAGACTCTGCTGCGCGCGTAGCCTTTTCGTGTTCCTGATTCAGTAGCACGTAGTGCTCGTCCTCGGTGGGGTCGGGGTTGCGTCCCAGTGCCAGGCCGACCAGTGTCACCGCGCCGACGATGACGATGTATCCGGCGATCGGTACCCAACTGTCGGTCTTGTCGAGCAGGTACACGAAGATCAGCGGTGCCATCGCTCCACCGAACACTCCGGCGATCGTGTACGCCAACGAGCTGCCGGTCGAGCGGAGTCGAACGCTGAATTGCTCGGTGACGAAGGCGGCCTGCGGTCCGTACATGAACGAGTGGAACGCCAGGCCGACGACGACGCCGAGGATCAGCAGCGGTAGGGATCCACCGCCGATGACGAGGAAGAAGATTGCGCTCCAGGCAACGCCGCCCACGGCCGCGACGCCGTAGACCAGGCGTCGGTTGATGCGGTCGGAGACCGCTCCGGCCAGCGGGATCAAGCCGAGTTGGCAGGCCGATCCGACCAGAATTGCCGTCAACACCTCGCTGCGCTCGAAGCCCAGTTTCTGAGTTCCGTAGGTGATCGAGAAGACCGTGAACAGTGCGTAGATGACGTCGGGTGCGACGCGGGACATGATGCCTGCCACCAGTGGTCGCAGTTCCGTCTTGAACACTTCGCTGATCGGGGCTTCCGAGCGATCGCCGCTCTCCTGAAGTGCTTTGAACACCGGGGTGTCCTCGAGCTTCAAGCGGATCCACAGACCGAAACCGACGAGAACGGCCGAGAACAGGAATGCAACACGCCAGCCCCAGGACTCGAACTGCTGGTCGGTGAGCGACAGAGTCAGGATTGCCAGTGCGCCGTTGGCGAGCAGGTTGCCCGCCGGTGGTCCGATCTGCGCTGCGGAGGACCAGAAGCCGCGCTTGCGGGGATCGCCGTATTCGCTGGAGAGCAGAACGGCTCCGCCCCACTCGCCGCCGACGGCAACGCCCTGGCAGAAGCGCATGGTGACGAGGATGATCGGGGCCGCGATGCCGATGGTGTCGTATCCGGGGATCAGACCGATGGCGAACGTCGTGACGCCGATCAGCAGCAGGGTGATGACGAGAAGTTGTTTTCGGCCGATGACGTCGCCGAGTCGACCGAAGACGAATCCACCTACTGGACGGGCGATGTATCCGACCGCGTAGGTCGAGAAGGCAAGCAATGTGCCGGTCAGCGGATCGCTGTCGGGGAAGAAGACCAGCGGGAACACCAGCGCTGCTGCGGCCGAGTAGACGGCGAAGTCGTACCACTCCAACGCCGTTCCGGTCAGGCTGGCGGCAAAGGCCTTGGCCAGGCCTTTTCTATCCACCGAAACTGGTTCGGTCATGACGACTCCTTTGTGTGCCTGGGATCACTCTATCCGTTGTACGTGCTCCATACTTGCTGTATACAAGACGTATGCGCAAGGCTTTGGGCGCATCGGAAACAATTAATTTACGAGGAGAGGGTCCTTACTGATGCTCACATTCACGTTGCCCGACGGCACGACCGAGTCGGTAGAAGTGACCGCGCTGCTCAATGCGGGCTATGCCGGTCGCAACCAGGAAGAGGTGGCGTCGCACATCGCAGAGTTGGCCGAACTGGGCGTGCCGGCTCCCACGGTTACCCCGGCGCTGTACCCCATATCGCCGTATCTGGCGCAGCAGACCGATTCCGTCGCCGTTCAACACGGACGCACCTCGGGCGAGGCCGAATGGGCTCTGGTGATCCTGGGCGAGACCATCGACGACGTGCTGCTCACGGTCGCATGCGACCACACCGACCGTGACCTGGAAGTGCACAGCGTTGCATGGAGCAAGAACGCCGCCCCCGACGTGCTCGGTACCGGTGCGTGGCGGTTGAGCGAGGTGGCCGACCGACTGGACGAGATCACCTTGACCGGTTGGGCCGACGGAGTTCTCATCCAGTCCGGAACTCTCGGTGATCTTCTCGCTCCGCAGTACTGGCTCGACGTACTCACCGAGCGCGGTCTGTTCGCGCGTGGAACGGTCTTGATCTCGGGCACCATCTCGATGCATCACGGGGTGAATCAGTTCTCCGACGCGTGGAAGGTCGAGATGGCCGACCCCGCAACCGGCAACACGCTGACCTGCGAATACCAGACGAATTTGATGCCAGCTCCGATCGGTTGACCATCACGACGTAAAGTCGAGGTTGAATATGCCCAGAGCTTCACAGCCGGCGTCGGCGGGCCGGCATCAACCGCAGGAGACTTCAGTGACGAAGCCAGTGATCGAATTTCAGGCCGGACCAGCACCATTGGACCTGGTGACGGTCGACCTCGTCGAGGGTGACGGCGCAGAGGCAGTCGCAGGCGGCACCGTGGAGGTGCATTACGTCGGAGTCGAGTTCGATTCGGGCGAAGAGTTCGACTCGTCCTGGAACCGCGGCGAATCCATCCAGTTCCCGTTGCGCGGACTCATTCAGGGTTGGCAGGACGGCATCCCCGGAATGAAGGTCGGCGGACGCCGTCAGCTCACCATTCCGCCGGAGCTCGCCTACGGCCCCGCCGGCGCAGGTCACCGCCTGTCCGGCAAGACGCTCGTGTTCGTCATCGACCTGCTCGACGTCAAATAACTGCACTCGAAGCACCCGCAGGTCAGGTGACGGCGCTGCGTACCCGCTCGGCCTCGCGGGTTGCCGAGGTGTTGGCCTTTCCCCCTCGGGAACCCGCGAGCTTGGCGGCAATGTGCTGGGCTACCGTCACCGGTTCGTACCGGGCCACGTCACCGGGCTCGATGCACGACGGCAACGGCGCGATCACCGCGTCGAGGTTGCCGTCGTGGAAGAAAGCGGCAGAGCGCCTGCGCTGAATCGTTCCGTCGGCAATCGGCGGACGCACGCGATGCAGCGTCGACACCCAGCGATCGTTGGTCAGTCGGGCCGTCAGATCACCCAGGTTCACCAGCATCGCTCCCTCGACGGGTTGCACATCGTGCCACCGTCGGTCGATGCCGAGAACCTGCAGACCGGGCACTCGATCGGCCCACAGCACCGTCACCAATCCGTAGTCGGTGTGCTCGCTCATCCCGGTGAGCTCGGTGTCCGGCACACGCAGGCCGGGGTCCAGCGCGTAGTTGTTCATCCGCAGGGTGTCGAGCGAGCGATCGGTGATGTCGGAGAACACGGTCGGGGCCACACCGAGTGCGTCGGCGAACACGGTGGTCAGCGTCCGAGCCACACGCGCTGCCTCGGCGAAGTACCGTTCGACGGCGCACTGGAACCCCGCGCACTCGGGCCAGATGTTCGCCTCGCCCGTCCCGACGTTGAAGGCCTCGAACCAGTCGTTCGTGCCCGACGCCGATTCGACTCCCAGGCTCAGGCTCAGTGATTCGCTCTTCGGAGCGGTGTACCCGCGGTTGCGTTCGGGTGGGCAGATGTAGGCCCGCTTCGCCGCCGGTTCGAGTCCGAAGAACGAATCCATCGCCGACGCCAGTCCGGTCACGGTGTCCTCGGGGATCCCGTGTCCGAGAATCTGCATGAAACCGACTGTGCTGCAAGCGTAATCGATGTCCGACGCGACGCTGCGCCGGGCGGTCCCGTCGGCCGCCGCGGTGGCACCGTCCAGAACGTACGGCGAGATGTCGATGGTGGGGACGAAGAAGTCCGACGACGTGTGCATGGGTACATGATCCTCGGATCGGATGGACCCGCAGGTTTCCCCCGCGTAAAGACTGCCGTACTTCAGCTGTCCTGCAGCTCCAGCACCAATCTCGCTCCGCCCAATGGACTGTCGGTGAACCAGGCCCGCCCGCCGTGCAATTGGGCTTGCTGAGCCACCAGCGCCAGGCCGAGTCCCGAGCCGCCCTTGGCCGCTCGGGTGCCGCGCTCGAATCGGCCGAAGACCGTCTCGCGTTCATCGAGGGGAACGCCGGATCCGTTGTCGTCGACCAGGACGCGTACCGTCGTGCCCTCGCGCTCGGCGGTGATGACGATCGACGTCGCGTCGCCGTGCCGAACGGCGTTTCCGATCACGTTGTCGACGGCCAGCCGAAGGCCGGTCGGCAGGGCGCGCATCGTGATCTCGCAGTCGGGGGCGGACTCGACCCGTATGTCGAGGCCCGGATGCAGTCGCTGCGCATCCTGGGCCGCAACGTCGCAGATGTCGATGATGTCGGTCTCGACTCTGTCGGCCTCGCTGGACAATTCACCCGACGCCAGTCGCTCCAAGGCTGTCAGCGTCGTCTCCACTCGTCCCTGTGTCCGTTCGAGGTCGCCCAGAATCTCCTGCTGCTGCGCGCGCTCGAGATCGAGGGTTCTGAGCACCTCGATGTCCGTGCGCATCGCGGTCAGCGGGGTGCGGAGCTCGTGCGCGGAGACGGCCGCGAAATCGCGGGCAGTGTCGAGCGCAGCGTTGGTGCGTTCCTGAGCCTCGTTCAGCCTGGTCAGCATGCCCCCGATGGCGACGGCGAGTTCGTCGGCTTCGGTGACGCCCGTGCGGGTTTCGGGAGCGGTCGGTGGCTGGGCACTGACCTGACGGGTCAACGTCACCAGCGGTCTCACGGCCCGTCCACCGAAGAGCCAACCCAGGCCCGTGGACACGGCGATCGCGGCCAGTCCCAACAGGAGTACCTGCTTCTGTTGCTCGTCGGTCACTTGTTGAGCTTCGATGGCGGGCACACCGATCGAGATGGAGATGGACGAGACAACGGTCGATACTGCCGTGTAGACCCGGAACCGTTGACCGTCCACGTCGACGGTCTGGGATCCGGCCGCCAGCGCAGGCAGCCGCGTCGGGGTCGATGCGACCACGATGTCGCCGCTGCGAATCGTGACGGCGAACGCTCCGGACAGCTGATCGATGAAGGCCTCCAACGTCGACGAGTTCGGGACCAGCACCTGCGAGGCCGTCGTCAGACGTTCGTCGAGCTGATTGACGTTGTTGCGGGAGATGGCGACCGAGGTGACCACCGCGAGGGCGGCCACCACCAGGGTGGCTCCGAGAGCGGTGGCCGCGGCCACTCGGGCGCGCAGCGAGAAGCTCATGCGGCGTCCCGGACGACGAAGCCGACCCCGCGGACCGTGTGCAGGATGCGCGGCGACCCGTCGGCCTCGAGTTTGCGTCGGAGATATCCGACGAACACGTCGACGACGTTGGTGTCGGCAACGAAGTCGTAGCCCCAGACCAGTTCGAGCAGTCGTTCACGTGTGAGAACGACGCCCTTGTTGCGAGCCAGGATCGCCAGCAACTCGAATTCGCGCTTGGTCAGGTCGATGTCGGCTCCGCCGCGGTGGACGCGATAACCGGGGATGTCGACCACCAGGGTGCCGATCGCGACGGCCGAGTTCGGTGCTCCCGAATCTGCCACCGGCACAACCGGACCGGTGCCGCGACGACGCAGCATGGCTCGGATCCGAGCGACGAGCTCGGCCAACACGAACGGTTTGGTGAGGTAGTCGTCGGCACCGGATTCGAGTCCGGCGATGCGATCGTCGACCGAGCTGCGGGCACTGAGTACGCAGATCGGGATGTCGTTTCCCATGGCGCGCAACGCGGTCACCACGCTGGCACCGTCGAGCACCGGCATGTTGATGTCGAGCACGATGGCGTGGGGCATCGATCGCGACACGACGCCGAGCGCCTCCGCGCCGTCCGACGCGGTGATGACGGTGAACCCGGACAGGCGCAGGCCGCGTTGCAGTGACGACAACACGTCTGCGTCGTCGTCGACGACGAGAACGGTGGCGGGGGTGCTCGGCGATTCGGTCACCGGACCAATGCTATGCAACCCAGCTGTCGACGGTGGTGCGGCGTTCCTCGGGCGTCTTGGCGAAGAAGTCTTCGAGGGCACTGCGGCGGCCGGTGTCGGCATCGAGCGACCAGGCCAGTGCGGGTGCCTTTGCGTAGAGCTGCTCGTAGTACTTCTCGAAGGTGCAGGTGCTGTCGATCAGGGAGAGTGCACCGGGGAAGGGGCGTGTGTTCGTCATGATGTTCTCCTTGTCTGTTCGGTATATCCCAAGCTAGAGGTCGTTGTTGCGGCCTTGGTGAGTCGTGGTTGGCGGTTCTCTGAGAATCGAAGGATCGAGCCGGGGATTGCTCGGGACCGCGGTGGGTAAGACTGAAAGCATGTCGATCGTCTGGTTTCGCCGTGATCTCCGTCTGGGGGATCTGCCCACCCTCACCGCCACTGCCGAGTCGGGAGACCCGGTGCTCGGGCTCTTCGTGCTCGACGATCGGCTGCTGAAGCCGTCCGGCGGACCGCGCAAGGATTTTCTGTTCCGGTCGCTCGAAGCACTCGACGAGCAACTCGACGGCCGGTTGATGGTCGTCCACGGTGACCCCGAGACGGTGGTCCCGAAGGTGGCGAAGGCGATCGGCACCGAGGACGTGCACATCAGCGCCGACTACGGTCCGTACGGGCGTGAGCGAGACAAGCGTGTGGGCGAGAAGGTGACTCTGGTCGAGACCGGGTCTCCGTACGCGGTCGCCCCCGGACGGATCGTCAAGAACGACGGGGAGCCGTACAAGGTGTTCACGCCGTACTCGCGCCAGTGGCTGGAACACGGGTGGCGCGGTCCGGCGGACACATCGGCCGACTCCGCCGACTGGATCGACCCGGACGAGGTGAAAGGCGTTCGGCGAGTGAAGATTCCCTCCGAGAAGGATGCGTCCGACGCGGCGGCGGGTGAGGCAGCTGCCTCGAAGCAGTGGAAGGAATTCCTCGACGAGGTCTCGGCCTACGACGACGAGCGCAACCGTCCCGATCTCGACTCGACGAGCCGGATGTCGGTGCATCTGAAGTACGGAACCATTCATCCACGGACGATGTTGGCCGACCTGGGAAAGCTCCGCAGCGAGGGTGCGGCGTCGTACCGCAGACAGATCTGCTGGCGAGACTTCTACGCCGACATCCTCTTTCAGCGACCCGACAGTGCCAGGGAGAACTACGTCAAGAAGTTCGACGCCATCGAACTGGACTCGGGCAAGCACGCCGACGAGTTGTTCGACGCCTGGTGCAAGGGCGAAACGGGCTTTCCGATCGTCGATGCCGGTATGCGGCAGCTGAACTCCGAGAAGTGGATGCACAATCGAGTGCGGATGATCGTGGCGTCGTTTCTCGTCAAGGATCTGCATCTGCCGTGGTGGCGGGGAGCGCGCTACTTCATGCAGCACCTCGTCGACGGCGATCTGGCCAACAATCAGCACGGGTGGCAATGGACCGCCGGCACCGGTACCGACGCCTCGCCGTACTTTCGTGTGTTCAACCCGATCACTCAGGGCGAGAAGTTCGACCCCACCGGGGACTACGTCCGACGCTGGGTGCCGGAGCTGCGCGGCGAAGAAGGAAAAGCCGTGCACACGTTGAAGTTCGGTCGACCTAAGGACTACGTGGATCCGATCGTCGACCACAAGCACGAGCGTGAGGTGGCGATCGCCCGCTTCAAGGCGATCTAGCGCGGGAGCGGAGCCTGCGAAGTGACCCCAATCTCCTGCGGGAGCGGAGCCTGCGAAGTGACCCCTATCTTCTGCGGGACAACCCGACGCCCACCAGGCAGATCACTCCACCGACCACGGCGAGGTAATGCGGCACCTCACCCAACAGGAGCCAGGCCAGCGTGATCGTGATCGGTGGCACGGCGTACGTGGTGATTCCGAGCTTGCCGGCGTTCATCCGCGTCAGCGCATAGGCCCAGGTGCTGAAGGCCAGTGCCGTCGGGACCAGGCCGAGGTAGATCAATCCGCCGGTGGCACCGGCCGAGGCAGCCCCGAGGTCGTCGAGCAGCGCCGGTGCGAAGGGCAGCGTGCACACCGCGCCGATGGTGCATGCCATCCACGTCACCTGAAGTCCGGGGATGGTGCGCAGCACCGGCTTCTGGCTGAGCACTCCGATGGCGTAGGTCACCGCGGACACCAGGCACAGAGCGATGCCGAGGAAATCGGCGTCGGTCTTGGTGGTCGACGTCGTGGTCACCGCCGTGACGACACCGACCATGACCGCGCCGGCGAACGCTATGCCCGCACCGATCACCAACCACTTCGGAAAGCCCTCGCCCAGAAGCAGACCCGCGAACAGGGCGACCAGAATCGGACCGATCTGAATGATCATCGACGTAGTACCGGCATCGACGCGTTGCTCGGCGGCATTGAGGGCGACGTTGTAGATGCCGAACCAGAACACGCCGATACTGACGATCTGCAGCCACTGTGTGCGGTTGGGCTTGACCCACTGCCTTCTGGCCACAACTATCGCGCCGAGCGCCACAGATCCGATCAGCAGCCGACCCAGCGCGAGCGGGCCCGCCCCGAAGGATTCGCCGACGCCGCGAATCGCGACGAAGGCCGAGGCCCACGAGATCACCGTGACGGTGACTGCACCGAGGGCGAGCCAATCGACGGCGGGACGGGTGTCGAGATCTGTCATGAGCACGACGCTATCTCGCGCGAACGACCCCTGGCGCGCGGGTTTCGGCCATCATTGCGTGAATTGATGCCGCCTATCTGCCGAGCAACTTCTCCAGCGCATCGAGCACGGCGGGATCCTCGATGGTCGAAGGCACGCCGTACTCCTCGCCGGCGACGATCTGCCGCATCGTCTTCCGCAGGATCTTGCCCGAGCGGGTCTTCGGTAGGGCACCGACGATCGTCACGTCCCGGAACGTCGCGAGTGCACCGATCTGATCGCGGACCATGGCCACCAGTTCGGTACGCAGCTGATCCTCGGTGATGGTCTCCCCGGCCTTGAGTACCACGTAGCCGCTGGGGCGCTGGCCTTTGAGGTCGTCGTGGATTCCGATGACGGCGCATTCGGCGACGGCGGTGTGACCGGCCAGCACGGCCTCCATCGAACCGGTGGACAGGCGGTGGCCGGCCACGTTGATGACGTCGTCACTGCGGCCCAGCACGTAGACGTACCCGTCGGCGTCGATGTACCCGGAATCGCCGGTGAGGTAGTAGCCCGGGAACGTGTCGAGATACGAACGCTGGAACCGTGATTCGTCGTTCCACAACCCCACCAGCGCGCCCGGTGGCAGTGGCAGCTGCACGACGATGTTGCCCTCGGTGCCTGCCTCCACCGGCGCACCGGCCGCGTCGAGGATACCGACCTGGAATCCCGGCACCGGTACCGTCGGTGATCCGGGTTTGATCGGAAGTGGTTCGAGGCCACGAAGATTGGCGCAGATCGCCCAGCCGGTTTCGGTCTGCCACCAGTGGTCGACGACTGGGCGGTCCAGGGTTCGCGAAATCCACTCGTAGGTATCGGGATCGAGGCGTTCACCGGCGACGAACAGTGTCTCGAGCGACGAGGTGTCGTACTTCTCGAGCTCGGCGGCGTGTGGGTCGACCTTCCGGATGGCACGCAATGCCGTCGGCGCGGTGAACAACGCGCGGACGCCGTGATCCTGGATCACCCGCCAGAACGCGCCTGCATCGGGAGTTCCTACGGGTTTGCCCTCGTAGAGAACCGTTGTGGCACCTGCGAACAGCGGTCCGTAGACGATGTAGGAGTGTCCGACGACCCAGCCGACATCGGACGCCGTCCACATCACCTGACCGGCACCGACGTCGTAGATGTTGTGCATCGACCACGTCAACGCAACCGCATGACCGCCGTTGTCGCGCACCACACCCTTGGGCTTACCGGTCGTGCCCGAGGTGTAGAGGATGTACAGCGGATCCGTCGCCTGCACCGAAACCGGTTGGGCGGCGGGGGCGTCGGCGATGAGGGTGTCCCAGTCCAGCCAGTCGTGGCTGCCTGCGATGCCGTCGCGGGCCTTGACGATCACCGCGGGGACGGTCGCCGTCGTGAGAGTCAGGGCGCGCTGCACCAAGGGGAGGTATTCGACGACTCGACCAGGCTCGAACCCGCCGGCAGCAGTGATCAGCAGGACCGGCTCGGCGTCGTCGATTCTCGCCGCCAGCTCCTTGGCCGCGAAGCCGCCGAACACCACCGAGTGCACCGCGCCGAGCCTGGCGCACGCGAGCATGGCGATCACTGCCTCGGGAATCATCGGCAGGTAGATCACCACGCGGTCGCCGGGGGAGACGCCGTTGCTGCTCAACACCCCGGCGAAACGAGCGACCCGATCGAGCAGTTCGGCGTAGGTGTAGCTGCGGGTCAGTCCGAGCATCGCCGAGTCGTAGATCAATGCGGTCCGGTCGCCGTGCCCGGCGTCGACATGCCGGTCGAGGGCATTGAAACAGGTGTTCAGGCGGGCACCGGGAAACCAGTGCGAGCCGTCGAACGCGGTGGTCGGTGGGGTGTCCCAGTCGACGTCTGCCGCCGCAGACAGCCAGAATTGCTCGCGGTTGTGGATACTGTCTCCGAATGCCTGCCGATACTCGCCACTCATGTCTGCGAGCGTAGTTCGAGGTGGGGGTGGTCCGGGCCGGGTTGCGCACTACCGGCGACGACCGGCGGAATGCCATCGACCGGCGGTCGCTTCCCAGCACTCGTCCTGACTCGAGGTCCGGCCGTCGATGTTGCGTCGTTACTACAGTTGGAAGCTTCTGTCCGACGCATCCGGCGGCAGGCGGGTTCGGCAGCGACTCCCGGCCATCGGGCCCTGGCGGCAGTTGATCTGTCCATCAACGTATCTCGCCTGCAGGGACGGCCCGCACGGTTCGCGCTCGCTGCATCCGTAGCCGGTTCGGTGCCCGCCGACTTGCTGAGTCGTCGTATGCGACCTACTTGACATCTCTACTCGGCTGTGACCACCATTACAACATCAAGTGATAGGAACTATCATTGTATGAGAGGAAATGATGAAGGTAGCTATCCTGGGGCTCGGCGAAGCGGGCACCCTCTACTCGTCGGGATTTGCGGCAATCGGTTGGGACGTTTCAGGATTCGATCCCGCGGACACGGCAACGCCGTCGGAGGTCATCCGGTTCGACGACGTGGCGGACGCAGTAAACGGTGCCGATCTGGTCTTGAGCCTGACCAGCTCGAAGGTGGCCGTGCAGGCCGCGACGGCCGCGGCTCCGCACCTGAGCTCGGGAACGGCGTACGCGGACATGAACTCCGCATCCGCTGTTGTGAAGAACGACGTGGCAGCGGCGGTATCGGTCGCCACCGGGGTCGCTTTCGCCGACGTCGCCGTGATCGGTTCCGTCCCGGCGCACGGTGCACGCACTGGCCTGGTCGTCAGCGGCTCCGGTTCGAGCTCGGCGGCAAGCCATTTCCGGGCGCTGGGGGCTCCGGTCGAAGACATCGGCGGTGCGCCCGGCGATGCTTCACGACGAAAGTTGCTGCGTAGCAGCTTCATGAAAGGTCTCGGCGCGCTCATCGTGGAATCCACCGACGCCGGTGCTGCGGCGGGTGCCGAGCAGTGGGTACGCGGTCAGATCGCCGCCGAGCTGTCGGATGGCTTCGAAGCCCTCGATCGACTGCGCGAGGGCACCCGGAAGCACGCGGCCCGGCGCGCGGTGGAAGCGGCGGCGTCGGTAGAACTGCTCGACGAGCTCGGTGTCCGTCCAGTTCTCGCCACGGCGACAGCCGAGTTGCATGCCGCGCTGGCCGATGCAAACGGGCGCGACGTCGGTGAACTCGCCGAGGCCTACGCAAAACTGCCGGTCGCGAACATCGGCGACGCTCGCGCACGTATGGGAATGGTCGACTCGGGCATTCGGGCAATGTGGAAAGGTGCTCGCACCGTTGGTCGGGCGCGTACGGTCTGGACCAGAGCAGGAGACAACAAAGCCCTGCAGGCGGCGGTGGCGAAGGTGCTCCCCGGTGAGGTGATCGTCATCAACGGACATGGCGACCCCAATCGTGCCTTGATGGGGGAACTGCTCGCCGAGCGCGCCCGCTCCCGTGGCTGTGTCGGCATGATCATCGACGGCGCAGCCCGAGACATCGACGTGCTCGAAGAGATCGGCTTCGGAGTGTGGGCCAGAGCGGTCAGCCCGGCGGGGCCGTACAAGGACGGCCCCGGCTACAACGACATCCCCGTCGCGATCGGCGGTGTCGTCTGTAACCCGGGTGATCTCGTCGTCGCCGATGACGACGGCGTCATCATCGTCCCCGCAGCCGAAGCCTTCGGCAGCCTGGCCGGTGGCCGTGCCGTCGAGGCCGACGAAGCGCAACGCCGCGCCGCGATCATCGCAGCCAGGACCGCGTCATGATTGCCATCTGGGCGCTGGTGTCGTTCATCGTCGCCATCATCTTCTGGAACGCGGTGCTCAAACGAAACATCGGCGAGGCGATGATCGTCGGGTTCCTTGTGGTCGGTGCGTTCGCCGGCCGGAGCGCGCCCGAATACATGTGGCACGGATTCCTCGACTCGATGCAGGAAGAGGTCACCTTCGCCGGACTGGCCTTCATCTTCATGAGCTTCGTGCTGGCCAAGACGCCGGTACTCGACCGCCTCATCGATATTCTGAACACCTTCTTCGGCCGCCTCCGCGGCGGACCGATCTACACCTCGACGGTGGCGGGTGGCATGTTCGGTGCCATCGCGCACGTCGGTGCGTCCGTCACTGCTGCCGTCGGATCCGTCACGGTGCCGTGGATGAAGCGATCCGGCGTCAGCGGCGAACTGTCCGCCACCGTCGTCGCAGGCTGCGCGGGAATGGGTGTGACTTTCCCCTTCAGTGCGACCATGTTCATCCTCGTCGGCTCCACCACCGTCACCGGTTTGATGGAACCCGATGAGATCATCCTTCCCCTTGCTCTGGCCGGATTGTGGTGCCTGGGTTACCGATTGGTGCTCAACTACTATCTGGTCCGCAAGAACGGCCTGCAGCCCATAGCCGAGGAAGACCGCATTCCCGCTCGCAAGAGCCTGCGCGCCGGATGGACGTCACTGCTGCTCTTCGTTCCGATCATCATTCCGTTGTTGCTCACCCGCGGTCCGATTGCGGCCCCGATCGCCGAGTACACCGACCTCGTGATGTCCAGCGCGCTCAGCCTGATCACCTGGATCCCGGTTCTGATGATTCTTCTTGTGTTCTTCCTCGGCCGCCGTCATCTGCCGAAGACCGGTAAAGGATGGTGGAAGATTCTCGGCGACACAGCACCTCAGTTCGGCGTCATCGGCGTCACCATCGTGGCAGCCTTCTCCGCCTCGAACGTCCTCGGCGATCTCGGGCTTCCCGAGCAGCTCACCACCATGCTGGCAAACCTCAGCGCACCCGCGTGGCTGATGGCCATTCTGGTCGGCGTCATCATCGTCGTCATCGCTATCCCGCTCACCGCGTCGGCCACGATGGCCGCCGTCGGCGGTGTCGCCGTTGCTGCACTGGTCGGTGTCGGTATTCCCGCACCGGTTGCGGCCGCAGCCGTGCTGGTCTTCGCATCCACCGAGGGCGCGTCGCCCCCGTCTGGAGCCCCGATCTACGTCGCCGCAGGTATTGCACGCGTCGACCCAGCGAAGATGTTCGTCCCGTTGTTGAAGTACTACTGCATCCCGATTCTCGGCGTTGGAGTTCTCATCGCACTCGGCCTCCTTCCGGTCAGCTGATGACCACCACGAAAGGAAAGTCCATGCTCGAAAAATGCATCTCGACGATCTTCAGGGTCAGCGTGGTGGCCTTCCTGCTCGGGGGACTGGCGATTGTCGTCCTTCAGGGTGGTGGACTCGTCGCCGGTGACGGCGAGTTCGTCACGCACATCGAGGAGCTGCTCGCCCCGTGGGCTTATGGGTCCGCCGGTATTGCCGGGCTGCTCGCATTCGCGTTGTCGTACTTTCATCGAACCGACGACGAATCTTCGGCGGTGGAGGACTCCGCGCGCACGGTGACCTCGGGACACGCATGACCGATCGACACGTGGCACCGGGTTTGCATACGGGGTCCCCGTACGCAGACCTGGTGACGCGCACCGACGGTGTACCGACTGGATCCAGCTGGGGTTTGTTCGACGATCCCGACCGAGGTACCGCCAATTTCGCCGGTCCTCGACACATCGTGGAGGCGGCCCGGATCGTCACTCGCGGAGAGTGTTTCAGTCTCGACTATGCGGTGGGTGCGTTCGATCCGCCGATGGCGCGTTCACGGTCCGCACCGACGCACACCATCGTCAGCGCCCACGAACAATCGCGAGACGACGTCCTGGACCACTTCTTTCTGCAGACGAGCAGCCACCTCGACGGTCTCCGTCACCGCAGGGTCTCCGGTCACGGCTTCTACGACGGGGTCGACGACGCCGCCATCGTGGTCGGCGCACCACGCCTGGGAGTGCAAGCGTGGGCGGATGCACCGATCGTCGGGCGCGGGCTGGTCCTCGATATCGAAGGAATGATGATCGAGAACGGCACCCCTCTCGACCACCTCGACGGTCCCGCACTGGACGCGAACCTGCTCGACGATGCCGTTCGTGCACAGCAGGTCGAAGTCCGACCGGGAGATCTGATACTCGTCCATACCGGCTGGGCACGCTGGTATCTCAATGCGACCGGTGAGGAGCAGAATTCCGTCCGAGATGGAAGACGCGCGACCGGATTCGCACAACACCCGGCGTTGCTCGAGTGGTTGTGGGACAACAAGATCGCGTTGTTCGCTACCGACACGTTCGCCGTGGAAGTATTGCCGGTTGTCGAGGACAGCCCGTTCCTGCACTCGGCACCCGAGGACCGAGGAATGATGCACCAGGAGTTGATCGCGAAACTCGGTGTTCCGCTCGGCGAGCTGTGGAACCTCACCGAACTGGTCGCAGACAGCCGCGCCAACGACGTATGGGAGGCCATGCTCACCGTCAAACCATTACCGATCGTCGGCGGCGTCGGATCGCCGTGCAACGCGACCGCACTGCGCTGACAAGTCGTTCTCGCACAGTGATAAGTTCTCTTGAGTAAATCTCGGAGAGGACAACAATGGCAGCGCCGGCAGGCAACATGCGGTCTCTCGACCGCGCTTTCGATGTCCTCACAGTGCTGCAATCAGCGAAGCAACCTCTCCGGCTCAGCGAACTCGCCCGTCTTGCCGATCTGCACGTCGCCACTGTGCAACGCATCCTCGGGGTGTTGTCGGAGCGAGGTTTCGCGGCGCGATCGGCAGACGGATACACCGCGGGTCCCGCCGCCCTCGCTGTCGCGCATGCGTTCATGGTGACCAACCCGCTCAGCGTGCTCGCTCAGCCGGTCCTGCAACAGCTTGCTGCCAACACCGGATTCACTGCATCGATCTACGTGCGTGTCGAGAACAGTCGAGTGCTCATCGCACGCGTGGAGAGCGATCATCCGCTCAGCTACGTCCTGCCCGTAGGAGAGCGGCTCCCTCTGCATCTCGGTGGGGCAGGAAAGACGATCCTCGCGGAGATGAACGATGCCGAGATAGACGATGCGGTGGCCGGCGTCG
Organism: Rhodococcus sp. 05-339-2; assembly: GCF_002258965.1. Classification (NCBI taxonomy): domain Bacteria; kingdom Bacillati; phylum Actinomycetota; class Actinomycetes; order Mycobacteriales; family Nocardiaceae; genus Rhodococcus; species Rhodococcus sp. 05-339-2. The sequence continues at coordinate 383,316 of NZ_NOYW01000014.1, read as the reverse complement.
CCGAGATCGCGCACGCAGATGGCAGCGTTCTCAGCAAAGCCGACTTGAGTTCCCAACTCGAGCAGATACGACGTGACGGATACGCGTTCTCGATCAGCGAACGACTGTTCGGGATCGCCTCGGTCACGGCACCGGTCCGCGCCCAGGATGGCACTCTGACTGCCGTTCTCGGCGTGACGGGTCCTGCAGAATCGTTCGACGAGAATGTGCGAGGTCAGCTCGTCGCCGAAGTACGCAGAGCGGCGGCATCATTGGGGGTCCGCGTTCCAGCGGGCCGTTGACTCGGAATCGGGGTATCACCGAGCCTGGTTGGGCGCGTGCTGCCACTTCGGGTTATCGACAACGGGGCGGGTGCGTAGCCTCCGAAGTACTTCGCGGCCGCCGTAGAACGCCGCGCTGGCCGCGAACATCCCCGCGACCAGCAACAGCCATCGCATCGCGTACGGCTCCTGGGTCTGACCGGTGGCGGCCTCGTATGTCTCGCTTCCGTGCGCGAAGATCCCCGGTGCGAACAGCAACAGGCTCAGTCCCGCTCCGAGCGCAGGAATGCGTACCGCGTTGACGAACCTGCCCAGCCGAGCAACCAGAGTTCTGTCGAGTACCGCGTACAACGGGAACAGGATCGCATCATGCACCACGGCCGCGCCGACGAACCACAGTCCGATGGACTGCCACCACTTGTCGGTGTTCCACAGGGCCGGAAAGCCGATCGTCAGGACCACCGCTCCGGACAGGGCGAGACAGAAGGCCGTGACCGCGAGATGCACGGGGCCTGCGCCGTACCTCGCCCGAAACGTACTCATGCTCCCTCCCCGAAGAATTCGACTGATTCGATCCATTTGGTGGCATGCACTCCGGGTATCGCCGGCATCATGATCCGAGCGGGATAGCCGTGATCGAGGGACAGGTCGGCCCCGTTGACCTTCAGTGCGAGAAGCGAATCGGGATGCATCATCTGATGTCCCCCGAAGGTGACGCGGTTGAACGAACCGACGGGTTCGAGCGACCGCACCTCACCGGTATCGGCAGAATCGATGCCCACGAGCGCAGCCAGATCGCGCAGTGGAACACCGGTCCACGTCTGTACCGTCGACCAGCCTTCGACACAGGAGATCGGGAGTTCGACGGTATGCAGGTCCATCTGCTCGAGTTGAGCTCGAGTGAGTACTACGGCGGTACCGCCGGCCGATACGGTCAGCCGCCACGAATCTCCTGTCTGCGCATCGGTGACGCCCGCGGATTGCGCAGTGCGATTGATCTGGAAGTCGTTGGGGCCGTTGCCGTACGAACGCCCTCGGGGGAGCAGGAGCGCTGCCCCGCGCAGTGGCCCGCCGGTCGTCTGCCCGACACTCAGCACGGCGACGAACAATGCGCTGCCGCCCACGAGGGTGAGTGCTCCGCGGCGGCTGATCGTCGCCGGAGCGGGATCGGTTGCAGCAAGGCCTGATTCGTCGTCGGAGTCGGGCACCGTGTCCGCCACCCTGATGCGCATCAGCTCGAGGAACGGGCGCGTTCGCAGCGCGGTCACCATGGTCGGAAACTTCAACACCACATGGGCGACGAAGCCGGCGACGAACACCCAGGCTCCCCAGTAGTGCGCGGTGTAGAAGCTGAATCCGAAGATGTAGTCGTACTGAATGTTCAGCACACCGGTGATGATCTCGAAGAGTATGCCACCGACCAACGCCAGCAACGACACTCGTTCCAGCAGATGCGCCACGCTGCGAATCGGGGGCATCTCGATCAGCTTCGGAATCACCGACCACAGCTTGGCCAGCACGATCGGCACCATGACCAGACCGAGTCCCACGTGCAGGCCCTGGGTGAGCCGGTAGAGCCAGGCGGGTTCGGTCGGCCAGTCGAACGACGGTATCCGTAACCATCCGACGTCGCCGGGCATGGCCTGGCCGAACTGAGGACCGTACGCGGCCCAGGAAAAGAATCCGGTGATCGTCACGATCGGCAGGACGACGAGCAGGACGGATGCGAGGACCGACGTGAACCAGACGCCGCGGATCGGGCTTCGGAACGTGGGAATTCGTTGCATGCTGGTTCCCGTCTCCAAGATTGTACCCAGTAGTACAAATCAATGAGTCGAGGTTAGCGCACCGGGAGTCCTTTCGCCAGGGTGCGTCCAGGCGTCGCTTCTCAGGTCGCGCGTCGACGCAATGCGGAGACCGATGCGTTCAGCGTGTCGCGCAGTGGTTGCACATCGCCCGCGATGCGGGCGATCAGCATGCCCCCCTGCAGTGAGGCGATCAAGGTGGCGGCAGCGGCGGCCGGATCGGTCGCGACGTCGAGTTCGCCCCGGTCGATCATGCGACGAAGTCCCTGCTCGAGAGGTTGCTCCCAGCGCCGGAACGCGGCGTGCAGGGCGGGAACGAACGCCGCGTCGTTCTTCAGTTCTGCAGCGAGTGAACCGAGGGGGCACGAGAACGGACCACCTGGTTGTTCGTGATTTCGCACGATCTCGGCGGTCCAGGCGTCGATGTCGTCGAGGCTGTCGATGTGGGCCAGGCGTGGCTGAGCGGCGAGCACGCGCTCGAGTTGACGTGCGATGACGGCCTCGACCAGGTCCGACTTGTCGGAAAAGTAGTGGTAGAGCTGCGACTTCCCGGTCTCCGATGCGGCGAGAACGTCGTCGAGAGTGGTTCCCGCGACGCCGTGGTCGTACATCATCGATGCTGCGGCGTCGACGATCGCAGCTCTGGTGCGTCTGCCTTTGGCCGTTCTCGGCAGCTCCTTGCTCACGGGCCCTCGGCTCCTCGGTCGATGCGGTGAACAGCGAGTTCGATGAACACTCGGCCGTTCGATTCGATGGTTCGGCGGACCCGAAGCCCTGCAGCCACCGCCAGCGAGTACAGCGCACCCGCGCCGACACTGGCCCACGTGAACCACTCGCCCACCGAGTCGCCGGTCTCCCATCGAACCATTCGGTTCCGATCGTCCAGATCGGGGGTCGGCTCGACTTCGACGATGGCTGTTCCGCTCTCGTGCAGCAGTCTTCGTACGGTCGTCAACAGCGCGGCAGGATCGCCGCCGATACCGATGTTGCCGTCCGCGAGCAGTACGTGGGACCACTGCCCGGCCCTGGGGAGTGCTGAGAAGATGTCCTGTTCCACGGCGAACCCACCGCGGTGATTCGTCATCTCCACGGCGACCGAGGACGTGTCTACCCCCAGTGCGGGAACGCCGGCACGGGTCAGTGCCTCGGTCAACCGCCCTGGCCCACAGCCGAGATCGAGGGTGGGGCCGGTGCAGAACGCAATGGAGGCCTCGTCGGCCCGGATGTCGTCGACCGTCGAATGGGCTCCACCCATCCAGCGTGCGATCGGCAGTTCGGTGCGTCGACCGTCGTAGTCGGAGATCCACGAGGGTAGGCCTGCGCGGCCGCGGCGATAGACGTCGTCTGCAATCACCCGATCGAATGTACCAGTGAGTACAGTCAGCGGCATCGCGGGGCGAAGCGCGTCAAATTTCCCGTGGGTGCCGTCAAGATTGCGTCAACACCTCTGTTCGACGCCACCGCGCGGCGTGAGACTTCCTCTCATGACACTTCTCGACATGCTTCCGTCCCTCGGTGCCGCATATGTTTCGCGGTGCGATCCAGCGCTCTGGCCTGCAGATACGCATTGCGTCTGCGGCCGCATCACCGTCGACGGCGTTGCGCTGGAGGATCTTGCGGACGCGCAGGGCACTCCGGTGCAGTGGGGTTCGATTCTGGTGACTCGGGTGCGTTCGGTGATTGCCGGCGAGGTGGGCGTCGACGCCGAGTTCGCGGATCTGCGCCAGGCCGTGGTGGTCAACCGGCATTCGGTGGGTCCGGTGGTCAAGGTCGATGTGCACGGTCCGGGTCGACGCTGTGTCGGTCCGGTGGAGCTTCCCGCCGACCTGCGTGCGGGTGACGTATTGGCGCTCGTGACCTCGCAGGTGCACGGCGGAGCCTGCGGTCGTTCCGCAGGCTCCACTCCGGTCTCGTAGCAGGGGTCGAACTTCTGCTCACATGCGGCGGAGCCGCGTCAGCCCAGCGTGCGGTAGCGGGCGAGTCTGGATCGCGTGCGGGTGGCGGAGTCGACGGTGGACAACGTGCGCAGTTCTCGAACGATGGCATCGGCGACTCGGGCGGAAAAGGCGGCCGGTTCGTCGGCGGCGTCGGGGAGTTCGGGGACGATGGCGTCGACGATGCCGTCGCGCAGCAGATCGACGGATCGGATGCCCTGCGCCTCGGCCATGTCCGGGGCGTGAGCGGTGTCCCGGTGCACGATGGCGCTGGCACCCTCGGGCGGAAGCGGTGCGAGCCAGGCATTCTGGGCACACAGCACGCGATCGGCGGGCAGAAGTGCGAGCGCTCCGCCGCCGGTGCCCTGGCCGAGCAGCACCGACACCGTCGGGGTATCGACGGTCACCAGGTCGGAGATCGAGCGGGCTATCTCGGGTGCCAGGCCGCCTTCCTCGGCTTCCTTGGAGAGGGCAGCGCCGAACGTGTCGATCACCAGTACCAGCGGGATGCGTAGTTCCTCGGCCAGGCGCATTCCGCGTCGTGCCTCACGTAGTGCCGCAGGACCCATCGTGGCGGTGGCGGTGCTGCTGCTCCGGTCGTTGCCGAACAGCACGCACGAGACTCCACGGATGCGGCACAGCGACAACAGAATCGAGGTGTCGGCCTCGCCCTGTCCGGTGCCGCTGAGTGGAACGTGTTCGCTGGCAGTGTGTTCGATGAGTTGCCGAATGCCAGGCCGGTCGGTGCGGCGGGACGACTGCACCGAATGCCACGCCGAAGTCGCGGGGATGTCCACCGATTCCTCGCCGGCATCCTGGGGCCACACGGCGGCGTCGACGATCACTCGAAGTGCGCGGATCAACAAGTGGCGCAGGTGATCCACCGGCACCACACCGTCGATGACGCCGTGCTGGTAGAGGTTCTCGGCGGTTTGGACGCCGTCGGGAAATGGCTTGTCGTACAACGCCTGATAGACGCGGGGCCCGAGGAACCCGATGAGGGCGCCCGGCTCGGCCACGGTGACGTGAGCAAGCGACCCCCAGGATGCGAACACGCCTCCGGTCGTCGGATTCCGGAGGTACACCAGGTACGGCAGGTGCGCCGCCTTGTGTGCGGTGACGGCCGAGGCGATCTTGACCATCTGCACGAAGGCGAGTGTGCCCTCCTGCATACGCGTGCCGCCGGAGGTGGGGGAGGCGATGAGCGGCAGCCCCTCGGCCGTTGCGCGTTCGATAGCGGAGGTGATGCGCTCGGCCGCGGCAACGCCGATCGATCCGGCGAGAAATGCGAACTCGCACGCGATGATCGCCACGCGGCGGCCGTCGAGGGTGCCCTCGCCGGTCACAACCGATTCGTCGACGCCGCTCTTCTCCCGAGCTCTCGCCAGGTCCCGAAGATAGGACTCCCCAGGATGGACGTCCACTGGCGTGGAGTCCCAGGACACGAACGATCCGCCGTCGAGAACGGAGTCGAGAATCTCGGCGGCGGATGTCCGTTGGCTCATATCGGGGAGCCTACGCAGCGAACCCTAGCGAGCAAACGCTTCCTTCCACGAGACGGTCTTGCCGATCCGAAGAATGGAACGCTGGTAGATCTTCGCCGCGCCCATGGCCAGGATCGCGGTGGTGACCACCATCAGAACCGCCGAGCCGACGATCTGCATCGGCGAGGTCACGCCCGCTGCAATTCGCAGAGGCATCATGATCGCGGAGAACGGCGGGATCCAGCTCAGCGTGTTGGCCAGGGTGCTCTCCGGATCGCTGACGGAGTAGAAGGCCGCGAAGAACATCGCCATGATCAGGATCAACAGCGGCATGGTCGTCGAGTTGACGTCCTCCTGCCGCGAGACCATCGAGCCGCCCGCAGCGTAGAGCACCGCGAAGAATGCGAACCCGAGAACGAACCACGCGAGGGTTGCAGCGAAGACGCTCACCGCAGCACCCGTGACCGTGAGGACGCCCGTACCCAATCCTGCACCGACACCGGCTATTCCGTAGAGAGCAAGCTGCACGATGCCGACCGCGCCGATACCGAGGATCTTTCCCCACAGCAACTGCAGGGGGCGGACGGTGGAGAGCAGCAGTTCGACCACCCGAGAGGACTTCTCCTCGACGACGCCCATCGCGACGTACATGCCGAAGCCGATGATCTGGGCATAGAGCAGAAACACTGCCGACAGGGCAAGTGCGGTCCGCTGACCTGCCTCGGGATCCGGGGGATCGATGGCGTCGACGGTGACCGTTGCGGCGCTTGTCGCTGCTCCGAGTTCGTTCTGGTCGACACCCTGTTGCGCCAGTGCAGTATTGGTGGCTTGTGTTGCAACACTGCCTTCGACGACGGCGCGTAACGTTCCGGTCAGGTCGGACTCGGTGACGGCGGTGTACGCACCGTCGGTTCCGTCCGGAACCAACGCCACGTCGAGATCCCCGGATTCGACGCCGCTGCGTGCGGCCGCCGCGTCGGCGATCTCACGGACCTCGACCGGCGAACCGACGGCGTCGCCGGTTGCTTCGACTACGGCCGCGATGGACTGGTCTCCGGCGATGCCGACGACGTCGCGCTCCTCGTCACCGCTCCCGGAGAAGATCGAGAACGCGACGATACCGCCGACGATGACGGCCAGGATGATCGCATTGCTGATGACGAAGCTCTTCTTCATCACCTGAACGGTGAACTCGCGCTTGGCTATCAAGGACACAGCGCTGAAGGAGTTCAGTTGGGAGCTCATGCCACTACCGCCTCTCGGAACAGGTCGCTCAGGGAAGGTTTCTGGATGGAGAAGTCGTGTACCGGACCGGTCGCCAGTGCCGCCCGCAGGATCTGCTGGTCGTCGGCCCCGGGTGCCAAGCCCAGGACTGTGACGCCGTCGCTGTGGCCGAGGGTGCTCACTCCGGTGATGCCCGACGCCCATCCGGGTGCGGCGTTCGGTGCGTGGACGCGTAGCTGCGAATCTCCCGACCCGCGTAGCTCGTCGACGGTCCCGATTGCCTTCATCGAGCCGGCGGCGATGATGCCGACGCGATCGCACAGGCGTTGCACCAGATCGAGCTGGTGGCTCGAGAACACCACCGGCACTCCGGCAGCGGCCTTTTCGCGCAGTACCTCACTCATCACGTCGACAGCGATCGGGTCGAGGCCGGAGAACGGCTCGTCCAGGACCAGCACCGCGGGGTCGTGCACCAGCGCGGCCGCCAACTGCACGCGCTGCTGGTTGCCCAGGCTCAGCGCGTCGACGGTGTCGTTGACGCGCTGGTCGATGCCGAGTCGTTCGGTCCAGCGGATCACCGCGGCCTTGGCGTCCTTGGACGACAGGCCGTGCAGCTCGGCCATGTAGGCCAACTGCGGGCCCACCTTCATCTTGGGATAGAGGCCGCGCTCCTCGGGCATGTAGCCGATGGTGCGGCGGACGTCGAGGTCGACGGGCTTGCCGCCCAATAGAACCTGGCCGGAATCTGCCGACAACACGCCCAATGCGATGCGCATCGTGGTGGTCTTGCCTGCGCCGTTGCTGCCGACGAAGCCGAACAGTTCGCCCGGCCGGACGTCGAAGCTGAGGTTGTCGAGGGCGATCTTGTCGCCGTATCTCTTGGAGACGGAGTCGATCGTGAGGGTGCTCATGGTGCCCTTTCGGTCGTTACTGCTGGTCGAAATTCGGGATGTCGTCGAGTTCGGGGTCGGGGGTGATCCACGCGAGAATCATGGCGGGGGAGCAGATTCCGGTCATGAGTGCGGCCAGAGTCCAGCCGCCGCCCGCATAGGCGAGGCGGGGCATGTCCTCGAACGACACAGAGAGGAAGATGGAGGCGAATGCGGCTGCCATCACCAGCGTCTGCGTGACGGTGAGGCCGATGGAGCGAGCTTCGTTGCGCTGCTGCACTTCCCATTCGTCCAGTGCTCCGACGGGTGCGTCCCCGTGCCGGCCGGAGACAATCTGTAATGCCGTCCAGATCGGAATGAACAGCAGTGCGGCCGGTATCCATCCGAGTGCGAACCACTCGGAGAACAGGCTGCCGATGCTGACGACGAAGAAGGCGAAGAGGAGTACGGCCACAGCTACCACGAGGATCTGGCGTCGACGCTGTGTGCGCCACTTCGGAAGCCAATGGCGAGTCTTGGCGTCGTTCTCCAGGAATCGGCGGGTGCGATAGGCCTGATAGCGGGTGAGGATGTCGGGTCGTTCGCTCATGGTCAGCCGTCCTCGGGATCGGGGTCGGGGGTGATCCACGCGAGGATCACTGCCGGGGCGCATCCACCTGCAAGCAGAGCAGCGAGCGTCCACAATCCTCCGGCGTAAGCCAGATTTTCGTTGTCGTACGCTCCCGACAGCACGATCAAGACCAGAAGTGCCACCAATACCAGGGCCTGGGTTACGGTGAGGCCGATCGAACGTGCTTCGTTGCGCTGCTGCACTTCCCATTCGTCGAGTGCTCCCACCGGTGCATCGCTGTGGCGACGGGACACGGTTTGCAGCGTCGTCCAGGCGACGAGAAACATCACGGTGGCCGGGATCCATGCGATCGGTGCCCACCGGGAGAAGAGTGACCACACGGCTATCACCAACAGGGTGAGCAAGGACGCCATCAACATTACGGCGAGTATGCGTCGACGTTTCTGGGTGCGCCAGTTCTGAAGCCAGTGATGGGTTTTCGCGTCGTGCTCCAGGAATCGGCGGGTGCGATAGGCCTGATAGCGGGTGAGGATGTCGGAGCCGGGTGTGGTCATCGATCCTTCTCCCTTCGGAAGAGTTCGGCGGAGAGCGGTCCGAGTTCGGTGCGCGAGAACACTGCTTCGATCGGCAGATCGAAGACGTCGCAGATGCGCATCGCAAGGTCGAGGCTCGGGTAGTGGTCGCCTCGTTCGAGGGCACCCACTGTCTGGGGGTTCACTTCGACGAGTTCGGCCAGTTGCGCGCGGCTCATCTTTCGTTCTGCCCGCAGAACACCCACCCTGTTGAAGATCGGGAGCGCGGTACCGCGCTTGACGGGGCTCATGACAATGAAGTGTTGTATAAACCCAACGATGTGTCAACCAGTAATAACAGTTTTATCGATGCGCCTACTGGTTCTGCTGTTCGCGAGCGGCCACGACCACCGCGTGCATGGTCGTCAGAAAGTCGTCGATCGTTGCCCGCTGCTCGGGTGTGAAACGTGCCAGCTCGTCGACTGCTCGGCCGATGACGGGGCCGAAGAACGTGGTGCCGAGTTCCGACGCGTGAGCGGTCACGCGCAGCAGTACTCGACGGCGATCGGCTGGGTCTGCTTCGCGTGATACCAAGTTGCGCTTGCTCATTCGATCGACCAGGGCGGTGACGGATGCCGATTCGAGGCCCAGCTGTCCGCCGAGCCAGCCGGGTGTGGCACGCGTTCCGGCCCGGTCGGCATCGAGGAGGCAGATCAGCGCGCGGATGTCTGTCGGGTGAAGTGAGTGCTTCTGAGCGAAGTCTGCGCCGAGGAGATCGAGTTCGACGGTGAGCGCTCGCAACCGATGTACGGCGGCGACAGGTTCGGTCATGTGTCGATCCCTCGGGAGTTGCTGTACGAGTAGTCTCTCTATTGTCTACTATCTCGATCATCGAGAGAATAGAGGGTCGCAATGACGCTGGACGGATTCTTCACCGCCTACGACCGAGTGCTGCAGAAGTGGCCGGCTGATACCCAGGCCATCGACGCGAACACGGTGCACGGCACCACACGGATCAACGCCTGCGGACCCGTCGACGGCCCGCCCCTGGTGCTGCTCCCGGGGGCCGGTGCGACGTCGACCGTGTGGTTCGCCAACGTCGCGCCGCTCTCTCGGCACTATCGGGTGTACGCGGTGGACCTCATGGGCGACGTCGGGCGCAGCGTGCCCGGGGAACGCGCCATCGACTCTGTCGAGGAGCTACTGGGTTGGCTGACGGCCGTCCTGGATGAGCTGAACTTGCCAACCGTGGCACTCTGCGGCCATTCCTACGGCGCGATGATCGCCCTGGCGTACGCCCTGCGAAACCCGAGCCGCGTCGATGCGCTGACACTCCTGGATCCCAATGCTTGCTTCGGCTCCATGAGTCCGCGGTACCTGCTGCACGCGATTCCGATTCTGCTTTCTCCCAACGAAAAGCGACAGCGGCGCTTCGTGGCGTGGGAGACCGATGGCCTGGCTTTGGATTCCGACTGGCTCGACGTCCTCGCGCTCGGGGCCGCACATTTCCCGACGGCGAAGACCATCGTTCCGAAGCGGCCGAAGCCCGCTGCGTTCGAGGGATTCGCTGTCCGCACCACCGTGGTCCTGGCCGGGAAGGGGAGGGTGCACAACGCCGCTCGGATCGAATCGGCTGTGCATGCCGTTCTGCCGAGTGCGAGGACGGTGGTACTCGGGAACGCCACGCACCACGGTTTGCCGATGCATCCCGCCGCCGAGGTGAACGAGATTCTGATGGACTGACGTGAATCGGGTGCAGCCGACCGCGCTCACCGCGGTCGGCTGCACCCGATTTCACTGCGACCTACAGTTCCGACAGCTGCCCGTTGGCCATCGTCCAGTGCCTCGTGCTGCGGACCGTGTCGAGCATTCTGCGGTCGTGCGTCACCAACAGCAGCGTGCCCTCGAAGTTCTCCATCGCGCGTTCCAGTTGTTCGATGGCAGGCAGGTCGAGGTGGTTGGTCGGCTCGTCCAAGACCAGCAGATTGACTCCGCGGGCCTGTAGCAACGCGAGCGCTGCGCGGGTTCGCTCACCGGGCGAGAGCGACGACGCCGGCCGCAGTGCATCGTCGCCGCGTAAACCGAACTTCGCCAGCAGGGTGCGGACATCGGCGTCCGGCCACTCGGGAACTGCAGCGCTCAAGGCGTCGGACACCGTGCCCTCGCCGACGAAATATGCCCGCGCTTGGTCGATTTCACCGACGGCGACCCCGGATCCCAGCGAGGCAGTGCCCTCGTCCGGGCTGAGCCTGCCCAGTAGAACCGACAGCAACGTCGTCTTGCCGGATCCGTTGGGCCCGGTGATCAGAATGCGATCGCCCCAGTCGATCTGCGTCGTGACCGGTCCGAACGTGAACCCGGATCGCCGCACGAGTGCACCGCCCAACACCGACACGACGGTTCCGCTCCGGGGAGCTGCGGCGATCTCCATCCGCAGTTCCCACTCCTTGCGCGGTTCTTCCACGACCTCGAGGCGCTCGATTCGGCGCTGTGTCTGACGGGCTTTCGCGGCCTGCTTCTCGGTCGATTCGGCGCGTGTCTTGCGGGCGATCTTGTCGTTGTCGGTGGCCTTGCGGCGCGCATTGCGCACCCCGGACTCCATCCAGTTTCGCTGCATCTGCGCCCGAGACTCCAACGCGGACTTGGTGTCTGCGAACTCGTCGTACTTCTCCCTGGCATGCTGGCGGGCAATCTCGCGCTCAGCCAGATACGACTGGTAGCTGCCGTCGTACACATCGATGCGACGCTGAGCTCGATCGAGCTCCACGACGCCCGTCACTGTGCGTGCCAAAAATTCGCGATCGTGACTGACGACAACGATGGCCGCCCGCGTTGCGACGACGAACTGCTCGAGTTGCTCGAGGCCGGCCAGATCGAGGTCGTTCGTGGGCTCGTCGAGCAGCAGGATGTCGTAGCGCGCGAGCAGAATCGCGGCGAGCCCGGCGCGGGCGGCCTGCCCACCCGACAGGTCCGTCATGAATGCGCTGCCGTCGACCTCGAGGCCGAGGTCCGCCAGCACCTTTGCTGTTCGCTCCGCCAGATCTGCGCCGCCGAGCGCCAGCCACTTCTCCAGCGCCGGGGTGTACAGGTCCTCATCACTGGACCCCAACGCCTCGGCAGCCTCGTTCATGGCTGCCTCGGACGCCGTGACCCCGGTGCGCCGACCGAGGAAGTCCAGCACCGTCTCCCCGGCGATGCGCTCGGGCTCCTGAGCCAGGTAGCCGACCGTGGCGTCGGGCGGGCTGGTGTGGATCTCGCCCTCGTGATCGGCGGTTCCCACCCCGGCGAGCAGCGTCAACAAGGTCGATTTGCCCGCACCGTTGGCCCCGACGAGCCCGATCACGTCACCCTCGGCCACCGTCAGATCGAGGCCGGAGAACAGGGTGCGATCGCCGTGGAAAGCGGCGAGATCATCGATACGAAGCGTTGCGGTCACCGAACAAGTATCTCCGGCGCAATGGGAACAGATTCACCGTGCCGCCCGTTGCCATTCGTATGACGTATTCAGCCGAGACCAGTACTGTCCCGACCATCGTGCTCAACGACGGCACGTCCATTCCCCAGCTGGGGTTCGGTGTGTGGCAGGTGCCCGACGACGGTGCCCAGGCCGCAGTGACCGAGGCACTGAAGGTCGGCTACCGCAGTATCGACACCGCCAAGGTGTACGAGAACGAAACCGGCACCGGCCGGGCCATCGCAGAATCCGGCATCGCCCGTGACGAGCTGTTCGTGACCACCAAGCTGTGGAACGACGATCAGGGCTACGACTCGACGTTGAAGGCGTTCGACGCCAGCATGGATCGCCTCGGACTCGAGTACCTCGACCTGTACCTCATTCACTGGCAGCAGCTCGATCGCGACAAGTACATCGACACCTTCAAGGCTTTCCAGAAGCTGAAGGCAGACGGCCGCATCGGATCCATCGGTGTCTCCAACTTCACCATCCCCACCCTGGAAAAGCTGATCGACGCCGTCGGCGAGACCCCGTCGGTCAACCAGATCGAGCTGCATCCGCGGCTGATCCAGGAAGAGCTGCGTGCGTTCCACACCTCGAAGGGCATCGCCACCGAGGCCTGGAGTCCACTGGGATCGGGCACCATCCTCGACGAGCCGGTGTTCGCGACCATCGGTGAGGCACACGGCGTCACCCCGGCCCAGGTCATCCTGCGCTGGCACATCCAGCTCGGCAACGTGGTGATCCCCAAGTCGGTCACTCCGACGCGCATCGCCAGCAACTTCGACGTGTTCGGCTTCGAGCTCAGCAACGACGAGATTCAGCAGATCAACGCCTTGGACTCCGCAGACGGCCGCACCGGCCCGGACCCGGACAAGTTCAGCAGCTGATGTGAGCGGAACTTCGTAGTGGGCTACGAGGTCCGGAGTGGAGCCCGCGGAACGACCACGGGCACAGCGTGCACATAGGGGGCCTAGTCTGTACCCATGTCCGATTCGCTCGATGGCAGGACCGTTGCCCTCACCGCCGAGCGGCGTGCAGACGAATTGGCCACCATGCTCGAACGCCGCGGCGCGAACATCGTTCACGCCGCGGCGATTCACGTTCTGCCCCTGATCGACGACTCGGAGCTGAAGTCCGCCACCGTGGGCATCGTCGAACGACCGCCACAGATCGTGGTGATCAGTACCGGCATCGGTTTCCGGGGCTGGCTCGACGCGGCCGCGGATTGGGGTATCCGCGATGATCTCGTTGCTGCTCTTGCACATTCGCGAATCATTGCCCGAGGGCCCAAGGCGCGCGGTGCCATTCGCGGTGTCGGGCTGCGGGAGGAATGGTCCCCGGCCACCGAGGCCTCGCAGGAAGTGTCCGCTCATCTTGCCGCGGAAGGTGTTGCCGGCGTGGACATCGCGGTTCAGCTGCACGGGGTGATCACCGAGTGGGAACCGACGATCCATCTCGATGCCGCACTGAGCGAACTCGGGGCACATGTGCGGCCGGTTCCGGTGTACCGGTGGATCCGCCCTCTCGATCAGGCTCCGCTCCTCGATCTGTTGGGGCAGATCATCGACCGACGCGTGGATGCGGTCACGTTCACCAGCGCCCCGGCGGTGGCCTCGCTTCTCTCGACAGCGAAGGACAACGGCCTGCTCGACGCTTTCCTCGACGCACTTCGCGGCCCTGTCGCCGCGATCTGCGTGGGGCCGGTGACGTCGGCACCGTTGGATGCGTTGGGTGTTCCGACGTCCATGCCGAGCCGGGCGCGGTTGGGCGCGCTGGCGAAGTTCGTGACCGAGCAGCTCGGCTCGCCGTGAAAAGTCAGCCCAAGGTGTCGAGCAGCTCCGTCACCGCGGCTCGTCCCGCGCGATTGGCCCCGATCGTGCTGGCGGACGGCCCGTAGCCGAGCAGATGGACGCGATGGTTCGCGGCGACCCGGGTGGTGAGCTTGCCGTCCATGACGATTCCGCCGCCGTGCCCGCGCAGGCGCAGCGGAGCGAGGTGGTCGAGGGCGCTGCGAAAGCCGGTGGCCCACAGGATCACATCGGCGTGCTGACTCGACCCGTCCTCCCACACCACCGAATCTTCCGTGATGGACGAGAACATGGGCTTTCGATCGAGCGCGCCGCGGTTGCGAGCAGCGGCCAACGACGGCGTCAGCAGGAGCCCGGTCACCGAGACGACCGAGCCGGGTGGCAGGCCGGCCCGCACCCGCTCCTCGACCATGGCGACGGCCTTGCGTCCGGCATCGTGATCGAATTCGCCGTCCCGGAACACCGGTGGTCGACGTGTCACCCAGGTCGTCGTGGTGACCTGGGAGATTTCGTCGAGCAGTTGGACGGCCGAGATGCCGCCGCCCACCACGACGACGTGCTTGCCCGCGAACTCGTCGGCGGTCCGGTAGTCCTTGGTGTGCAGTTGCCTGCCCGTGAACGTCTCGGCACCGTCGTAGTGCGGAACGAACGGCTTCTCCCACGTCCCGGTCGCGTTGATCAGTCCCTCGGCCATGACGACGGTGTCGCCGGCTTCGACCCGGAATCGGGGTTCTCGGTCGCACACGACGGTCACCGTGACGGGGCGTCGAACATGCAGTTCGAAGCGTTCCTCGTACGCGCGGTAGTAGCGGGGGACGGCGTCGGCGGCGCGGATCGTCTCTGCAGGCTCGTCGCCGAGGGTGTCGGTGAAGGCCATACCGGGCAGGTCGTGTACCCCGTTGACGGTGCTCAACGTCAGCGAGGGCCAGCGGAACTGCCACGCGCCACCCGGTCCGGGGGAACGGTCGAGCATCACGAACCCCTCACCGGCGGTCAGTCCCGCGCGGTGGAGGTGATAGCCGGCCGAGAGTCCGGCTTGGCCGGCACCGATGACGGCGACCCGAGTGTCGATCATGCAGACCAGTAGATCAGGCCCCGCACTGTCGATTCCTGTACTGGTGGGTAACCTCTGCTGTCGTGATCGGACTTTCTCGTGACGGCGACGTCGTCACCATCGAACTGCAGCGGCCGGATCGACGGAACGCGTTGAACTCCGAGCTGTGCCTGGCGGTGCATCGCGGAGTCGAGCAAGCCGAGCATGACGGCGCGCGGGTCGTGGTCATCACCGGGCAGGGCACCAGCTTCTGCGCGGGCGCGGATCTGACCGGTGATGCGTTTCCCGAGCATTTCGGGCAGATCCTCGAGGAGATGCTGGTCGCCGTCGAGTCTGCGTCCATTCCGGTGGTCGCGGCCATCAACGGCCCGGCCGTGGGGGCAGGCACCCAGTTGGCCATCGCCTGCGATCTGCGGGTCGTCGCGCCGGGCAGCTTCTTCGAGATTCCGTCGACGCGGCTCGGTATCGCGGTGAGCAACTGGACCATCCGACGGTTGGCGGCGCTCGCGGGCGGGGGAGTGGCACGCACGATTCTGCTGGGCGGGGAGCGGGTGCACGCGGATCAGGCGTACACGTGCGGGTTGGCGAACAAACTCGGCGACGTCGATGTGGCGACGCAGTGGGCGCAGTCCATCACCGAGCTCGCTCCGTTGGCGCTCGAGCATCTCAAGCTGGTGTTCAACGACGATGGAGCACACGATCTTCCGACGCCGGAACAGGCCGCGGCGTTCGAGGCCGCGTGGAGCAGCGAGGACATGAGGGAAGCGCGACGGGCACGTACCGAGAAGCGCGCACCGAAGTTCGTGGGCAGGTGATCTTCGGCGCGCCCGACGCGGGCGATACTGCGTGGTTGCTGGCCAGTACTGCGCTGGTGCTGTTGATGACGCCCGGTCTGGCGTTCTTCTACGGCGGCATGGTGCGCTCGAAGAGCGTACTGAACATGATGATGATGAGTCTGTCGGCGATCGCGGTCGTGTGGTTGCTGTGGCTGGCGTTCGGATTCTCGATGGTGTTCGGCGACAACGTGATCGGCGGGTGGATCGGAAACCCGCTGCAGTACGCCGGTTTCGAGGGTCTGCTGGGCGGGGTGTACACCTCGGCCGGGGGAGCAGTGTCGATCCCGTTGGTGGGAACGGTTCCCGCGCTGGTGTTCGCTGCTTTCCAGGCGGGCTTCGCGATGGTGACGGTTGCGTTGATCTCGGGGGCCGTGGCAGACCGTATGCGCTTCGTCCCCTGGGTCCTGTTCGCGGCACTGTGGTCGACCCTGGTCTATTTCCCGGTGGCGCACTGGGTGTTCTCGCTCGACGGGCTGACGAGTGAGTTCGGTGGGTGGATCACCAACAGGCTCGGTGCCATCGACTTCGCCGGCGGCACAGCGGTGGAGATCAACGCCGGTGTGGCCGGGCTCGTGCTCGCCCTCGTGGTCGGTAAACGTCGGGGTTGGCCGCGAGATCCCATGCGCCCGCACAACCTTCCGGCCGTCATGCTCGGTGCCGGGTTGTTGTGGTTCGGTTGGTTCGGGTTCAACGCGGGATCGTCGCTCGCCGCGGACGGTGTCGCCGCAGTGGCTCTGGTGAACACCATGGGTGCCGGAGCGATGTCCATGGCGGCGTGGCTCGTGGTCGAGAAACTGCGGGACGGGCATGCGACCTCCTTCGGCGCTGCCTCGGGCGTCGTGGCCGGACTGGTCGCCATCACACCCTCGTGCGCGGCGGTCACTCCTGTCGGTACCGCGGCGATCGGGATCGTGTCGGGTGCGCTGTGTGCTCTGGCCATCGGCCTCAAATACCGCTTCGGCTACGACGATTCGCTCGACGTCGTGGGTGTGCACCTCGTCGGCGGCATCGTCGGAACGCTGATGATCGGACTCGTGGCCAGTGCGCAGATGCCGGCGGGCGTGGACGGTCTGTTCTACGGCGGCGGGCTGCATCAGCTGTGGGTGCAGGCGATCGCGGTGGTGGCGGTGTTCGCGTACTGCGCCGTCGTCACCACCGCAATCGCGTTCGCGATCAAGGCGGTCATGGGAGTGCGCGCCGACGCGCAACACGAAGCCGACGGACTCGACGAGCACGAGCACGCCGAGTCCGCCTACGACTTCGGAGTGAGTCACGGCGGCAGCAACAAACCGGGTCTTTTCGGTAAGTAGGGACAACCCGCGCGAGTCGTTTACCAACGGATTGTACTTCGAAAGTCGTTCTGTCCCTTTTGAGTCGATGCGTCGGATCGTTGTTCGGTTCGACCCCGTTCGTTCATCTTCGGTTCGCCTGGCCCGCGTGTTCCACCCATAGTTTTTCGCTGCTCGCATCGAGTGATGGACACGACGAAAGACTGAGGAACATGAAGCTGACTCGATTCGCGGCAACGTCCGCATTGGTCATTGCAGCGATGACGACCGCCATGGGCACCGCCTACGCCGATCCGGCACCGGCCGTTGCCGCTCCGGTCGGTTGGAACGTCACCCAGGCCGGTAGCCAGGTAATCGTCGACACGACGGCCGGCACCCTGAGCAACGAGGACAACCACCTCGTCGTCCGCGACGCCAATGGTGTTCTGGTGGACTCCGTGCCCCTGGCCATTGCCGCAGACGGGTTCTCGCACCCCGTCGCCGCCGTCATCGACGGAAACCACGCCACCCTGACCGCCGATGTCTCGCCCGCCGCGGCAACCCCGGTCTCTGCAGGCCTCCCCGGCCTGCAGCAGGTCGACCTGCCCGCCGCAGTCTCCGGCGTCAAGGACAACATCAGCCTCTCCGCATCGGTCGGCGGATTCCTCGGAGCCGCAACCGGTCTGGTCACCGGCTGCTTCCTCGGAGCCATCGCTGCGGGCACCGTCTCGGCTCCTGCACTGCTGCTCTTCGGTGCCGCACCGGTTGCCGGATGCGTCGGCGGCGCACTGCTTCTCGGCTCGGGTGCGTCCCTTGCCGGTACCGCCATCGGTGGCCTCGGTGCCATCGCAGGCAACGCAGGTCAGTTCATCCAGCTCCTCAACGCTCCCCCCGCCGCCAAGAAGTAGTTCTCGGTAGTGCTGTGGCCCGCAACGGACTTTCGTTGCGGGCCACAGTCGTCGGGACGTTGTCGGTGCTAGCGGGCCAGCGCCAGGTCTGCCACATGCGCGCGTCGAGCCGCCGTCACGAGTTCGACGACAGCCTCGGCCACCTCGTGTGCTCGTTCGAGAATCACCATGTGCCCGGCCTGCGCGACCCGCACGAGGCGGGCGTCGGGCAGGTGGGCGGCAAGGGTTTCCGAGTGCCGCATCGGGGTCATCAGGTCGTCCGAGCCGCACAGCACCAGCGTGGGAATCGAGGCGAGTGCGGCCAGGCCGGCCACCTCGTCGAGTGCGCAGAAGGCCCCGAGAAACCCCGCCATCGTCACGATGGACGTCTCACCGAGCATCGCCGTCGCCAGCGTCACCACCCGGGGACTCACCTTGCGGGATCCGCATCCGGCCGTCCGCACTATCGGCGCACACACCCCGCGGCTGAGCCTCTTGGCACCCGACATCAGTCGTGGGGCGCGTCGAACAGCGGCTCGAAATGCCGACACCGCGGGATGGGCGAGGCAACTGCCGAGTCCGTCGTCGGTGATCCCACCGGCCGACGTCGCGATCAGACCGACCCCGACCAGACGCGAGCCGATCGCCTCGGGGTTCTGACGCGCATAGGACAGCGCTGTCATTCCGCCCATCGAATGCCCGACGACGACGAACGGGCCGGACGGAATCACCGCGCGGATGACGTCCGCCAGATCCTCTCCGAGTCGGTCCATGGTGCAGCTGTCCGGTGCGGCCGCGGTCGACTCTCCGTGACCACGGTGGTCGTACATCACGATCCGTACGTCGTCTCCCCAGCTGCGCTCCACCTGTCGGCGCAGGTCGGTCCACGACTGCATGCGTAGACAGTGCCCGTGCACGAACACCACGGTCAGGGGCGCATCGGGATGGCCGAACTCGCGCACTGCCAGCGCCGTGCCGTCGCCGGCGGCGACAGTACTGCGGCGACCGACCTGATGGGTCTGCTCGCTGGTGATCATGGGCGCTCCGTGGGTCGGGTGGCACGTGCTGCGGGGACGGTGTTGTCCGGTACTTCGCTTCCACGACACGCCGTGTTACCTGAATCACATTTTCTTTCGATGTGGTAGCCGATCGGACCAAGCCGGGTGGGAATCTGCACCGAAGTACTGGTGAGCGTTCAGGAGAGGACGCGCGTTGCCAGTGAGGAGATCGGCCATGAGTTTCGGCATGGACAGGCTCGAGGATGTTGTGCCTCGCGCCGTTGCGGGAGATCGACTCGCTCTCGAACAGGTGCTGGTGCTGATCCAGCCACCGGTTCGGCGCTACTGCGCCGCCCGGATCGGGAATCTCGACGTGGCCGCCGACGATGTGGTGCAGGAGGTCTGCCTCGCACTGGTCACCGCCATTCCCAAGTACCGAGACATGGGCAAGCCGTTCATGGCCTTCGTGTACGGGATCGCCGCTCACAAGCTCGCCGACGCCGGCCGCAAATCGGCTCTGCGACAGTCGTTCTCGATCGACGAGATGCCCGAGGAGCAATCCACCGAAGCCGGGCCGGAGCAACTCGCGCTGGGCGACGAACTGCGTAGCCATACCCAGGCATTGATGGACACCCTGCCGACCAAGTACCGCAAGATCATTCTGATGCGAGTGGTGTGGGGCCTGACGGCACCGCAAACCGGTGAAGCACTGGGGATGACGGCCGGAGCTGTGCGGGTGGCCCAGCATCGGGCGATGAACATGCTGCGCGCCGAGCTGTCGAACTTCTCGCTGCTGGCAGCGCGCGCCGCCGCCGCCTGATTTCCCGGCGCAGCGCACGCATTCGGGTCGGATGTCCGAATCGCCGGATTGAGTAACAGTAGCTACATCAACGCAAGACACCCTGGCAACGTGGCGGTTCTACGTTTTGATCCATGACCGCCGTACAGCCAGCGCCGACAGACACCGCGCTCAAAGAGACGCTAGAGGACTACACGCTGCGCTTCGCGCCGCGTAGCTACCGTAAATGGGGAACCGGTGT
The DNA here is from genome assembly GCF_002258965.1 of Rhodococcus sp. 05-339-2. Lineage (NCBI taxonomy): Bacteria > Bacillati > Actinomycetota > Actinomycetes > Mycobacteriales > Nocardiaceae > Rhodococcus > Rhodococcus sp. 05-339-2. The sequence goes on along the minus strand of NZ_NOYW01000014.1, from coordinate 363,288 downwards.
TGTCGCGACGTCCGCGCTCGGCGGAATCGCGTATCTCGCGGACTTCGCCATCGGTGCCAACATCGGAATCTCCTACGGAACCGGCAACGCACTCTGGGGCATCCTGGTGTTCGCGGTCGTCATCTTCCTGACCGGGCTCCCGCTCGCCTACTACGCTGCTCGATACAACATCGACCTCGATCTGATCACCCGTGGAAGCGGATTCGGCTACTACGGATCGGTGGTCACCAACGTCATCTTCGCGACGTTCACCTTCATCTTCTTCGCGCTCGAGGGTTCGATCATGGCGCAGGGACTCGAACTCGGCTTGGGTGTCCCGTTGCCCATCGGGTACGCGGTGTCGACGATCATGGTTATTCCGTTGGTGATCTACGGCATGAAAGCCCTTGCCAAGCTTCAGGTCTGGACCACCCCGCTCTGGTTGGTGCTGATGGTGCTGCCGTTCGTCTACCTGGTGATCAGCAATCCCGATTCGGTCGGGGAGTTCTTCGCCTACGGCGGTCAGGACGGTGCCGACGGCAAGGGCGTCAACATCGGATCGGTGATGCTCGCGGCGGGCGTGTGTCTGTCGTTGATCGCTCAGATCGCCGAGCAGATCGACTACCTGCGATTCATGCCGCCCAAGACTCCCGAGAACTCCCGACGCTGGTGGACGGCAGTGCTTCTCGCGGGACCGGGCTGGGTCATCTTCGGCGCACTCAAGCAGGTCGTCGGCCTGTTCCTCGCCGTGTACCTCATCGCCAACGTGGTCGACGGTTCGAGCATCGCCAACGAGCCGGTGCACCAGTTCCTCGAGATCTACGAGAACTTCATGCCGGGCTGGCTGGCGATGACCCTCGCGGTGATCCTGGTCGTCATCAGCCAGATCAAGATCAACGTCACCAACGCCTACTCCGGGTCACTGGCGTGGACCAACTCCTACACCCGCCTCACCAAGACGTACCCGGGCCGCATGGTGTTCGTGTTGTTCAACCTCGCCATTGCACTGATCCTGATGGAAGCCAACATGTTCGACTTCCTCAACAGCATCCTCGGCTTCTACGCCAACTGCGGTATCGCGTGGATCGCCGTGGTGGCGTCGGACATCGTGTTCAACAAATACATCCTGGGGCTCTCGCCCAAGGTGCCCGAGTTCCGACGCGGCATGCTCTACAACATCAACCCGGTCGGCTTCGGATCGATGGCGGTATCGGCGATCCTGTCGATTCTGGTGTTCTTCGGCGCATTCGGATCTGCGATCAAGCCGTACTCGCCCATCGTGGCTCTCGTTCTCGCACTGGTTCTTCCGCCCATCCTGGCGGTGGCGACCAAGGGCAAGTACTACCTGCGTCGCACCGACGACGGCATCGATCTGCCGATGTTCGACGATCACGGCAACCCGTCCGACGCGCTCGTGATGTGCCACGTCAGCGGCATGGAATTCGAGCGACCCGACATGATCGCGTCCAACGTGCCGGGGCCGAACGGGGAGAAGCAGTACATCAGTTCGCTGTCGCTGAGCACCGACAAGACGGGGGAGCACATCCTGCCCCCGCAGTGAGTGCGGCTGCGCCGCAGTGGTGTGGTTGTGCGCCGCCCAGGGCACATGACCACACCACTGCCGCAGGCACTCAGATCGTGCGGGTCAACCGATCGGCGAGCAGCTTGGAGAATTTCGCCGGGTCCTTGAGCTCGGTGCCTTCGGCCAACAAGGCCGTCGCGTAGAGCAATTCGGCGGTCTCGGCGAGATGCGGATCGTCGCTGCGATCCTCGCGAGCCTTCTTCAAACCCGTCACCAGATCGTGGGTGGGGTTGAGTTCGAGGATGCGCTTGGAGGTCGGTACGAACTGGCCCGAGGCCTTGTACATCTTCTCGAGCTGCGGGGAGAAGCTGAACTCGTCGCCGACGACGCAGGCCGGTGACGTCGTCAGTCGTGTCGACAGACGTACCTCCTTCACGTCCTCGCCGAGGGTCTCGGTGAGCCAGGTCAGCAAGTCTGCGAATTCCTTGTCCTGCTCCTCGCGCTTGGCCTCGGACTCCTTCTTCTCCTCTTCGGTGTCGAGGTCCACCTCGCCCTTCGCGATGGACTGGAACGATTTTCCGTCGAAGTCGGTCACGTTGCCGACCCACACCTCGTCGACCGAATCGGTGAGCAGCAGCACCTCGAGGCCGCGAGCCTCGAAGGCCTCCATGTGCGGCGAGCTCTCGATCTGCTGACGGGATTCGCCGGTCATGTAGTAGATCTGCTGCTGGCCGTCCTTCATCCGGTCCACGTACTCGGCGAGGGTGGTCACGCCATCCTCGGAGTTCGTCGACGCGAACGAGGCTATGCCCAAAAGGGTTTCGCGATTGTCGGAGTCCGAGATCAGGCCCTCCTTGAGGACCGTGCCGAACTGCGACCACAGCGTCTTGTACTTGTCGGGCTGCTCGCTCTGCAGTTCCTTGACCGTGGAGAGCACCTTCTTGGTGAGGCGTCGACGGATCGCGCGGATCTGCCGGTCCTGCTGCAGGATTTCGCGAGAGACGTTGAGCGAGAGGTCCGCTGCGTCGACGACACCCTTGACGAAGCGCAGGTACTCGGGCAGCAGTTCCTGCGAGTCGTCCATGATGAACACGCGCTTGACGTACAGGTGCACGCCGGCCTTGCTCTCGCGCATGAACAGGTCGAACGGCGCCTGCGACGGAATGAACAGCAGCGCTTGGTATTCGAACGTGCCCTCGGCCTTGAACGGGATGACCTCGAGCGGCTCGTCCCAGGCGTGGCTGACGTGCTTGTAGAACTCCTTGTACTCCTCCTCGGACACCTCGTCCTTGGAGCGGGTCCACAGCGCCTTCTGCGAGTTGATCGTTTCGGTCTCGATCGTGACGGTGTCCTCGCCGCCTTCCTCTTCGCTCTTGACGCGCTTCTCGACGTCGATGCGAATGGGCCAGGCGATGAAGTCGGAGTACTTCTTGACCAGTTCCTTGATCTTGCGCTCGGACGCGTAATCGTGGAGGTGGTCCTCCTCGTCGGCCGGCTTGAGGGCCAGCGTCACCGAGGAACCCTGCGGGGCGTCGTCGACGTCGGTGATCTCGTAGGTGCCCTCGCCGGTGGACTCCCACTTGGTGGCGGCGGCTTCGCCGGCCTTGCGGGTGAGCAGCGTGACCTTCTCGGCCACCATGAACGTCGAGTAGAAGCCGATGCCGAACTGGCCGATGAGCTCCTCGGAGGCGGCCGCGTCCTTGGCTTCCTTGAGCTTCTTGCGTACCTCGGCGGTGCCCGACTTGGCCAGTGTGCCGATGAGGTCGATGACCTCGGAGCGGGACATGCCGATGCCGTTGTCCCGGATGGTGAGGGTACGAGCGGAGGAGTCGATGTCGATCTCGATGTGCAGATCCGAGACGTCGACGTCCAGGTCCTTGTTGCGGTACGACTCCAGGCGCAGCTTGTCCAGCGCGTCCGAGGAGTTGGAGATCAGTTCACGGAGAAAGCTGTCCTTGTTGGAGTAGATGGAGTGCACCATCAGATCCAGGAGCTGACGCGTCTCCGCCTGGAATTCGAGCTGTTCGGTACTCAATGTCTCCCCTTCTAGCAGCAAAACCGACGCGAATAATATACGGCAAGGCTACGGGTGAGCTGCGAAGACGTCGGCGCCGCCTACTCTGGGGACCGTGACGAAGACGAAGTTCGTACTGGGAGCCGCCGCAGCACTGAGCGGTGCATGGTTGGCACGCGCGACGTGGGGGCTGCCGTCGGCGATCGGTGCCAGGCGCGTGCACATCACCCCGTACGCCGCCGGCTCTCCGCGCTACCGCGATCGCCGGTTCCACAACTCCGACCCGAGCTCGAGCTACGTTCCCGGGCGCGGCGAGAAGGGGCAGCAGAACATGTTCGTCTCGCTCGTCACCGAACGTGGCAAGGGCAGGCCCCAGCGCCCGATTCCGCTGGCGCCGCCGATCGCGCCGGTGGACGCGGGCGAACTGGCGGTCACCTGGTACGGCCACTCGAGTGTGCTCATCGAGGTCGACGGTTACCGCGTTCTCGCCGATCCGGTGTGGAGCAACCGCGTGTCCCCGTCCTCGGTGGTGGGGCCGGCACGGCTGCATCCGACGCCGGTCGAGTTGGTCGATCTGCCGCGCGTCGACGCCATCGTGATCTCCCACGATCATTACGACCACCTCGACAAGGCGACGGTGCAGAAGCTGGCGAGCATTCAGTCGGCACCGTTCGTCGTGCCACTGGGAATCGGCGCGCATCTGCGCAAGTGGCGGGTGCCCGAGGCGCGCATCGTCGAACTGGACTGGGACGAGCAGACGAACATCGGCGGCCTCACCGTCACGTGCACGGAGGCTCGGCATTTCTCCGGCCGCGGTCTGACCCGGGACTCGACGCAGTGGGCGTCCTGGGCCTTCGCCGGCCCCGTTCGACGCGTCTTCTTCGGCGGCGACACCGGCTACACACCGAAGTTCGCCGAGATCGGCAGCAACTACGGCCCCTTCGATCTGACGCTGCTGCCCGTCGGGGCCTACGACGTGCGGTGGCCGGACATCCACATGAACCCGGAGGAAGCGGTCACGGCGCACATCGATCTGACGGCGTCGGGCATCTTCGTCCCGATTCACTGGGCCACGTTCAATCTGGCTTTTCATCCGTGGTCGGAGCCGATAGTGCGGCTGCACGCCGCCGCCGAGGACGTCGGAGTGCAGGTGGCGGTGCCGATGCCGGGGCAACGAATAGACGGCACGCGAACGCTGCACGACGATCGTTGGTGGTCTCGGCTGGGCTGACCGAACCCTACTAGGCTGCACCCATGTCTATCGACGCCGATGCGCAGCGGGACGCCGGGCTGACCGAGGCGGACGTCGCCAGGCTCAGGGCCGAGGGAAAGTCGAACGACGTTCCGGCCCGAGCTTCTCGGTCGGTCCGCGACATCGTCCGTGGCAACGTCTTCACTCGCATCAACGCGATTCTGGGTGTGCTGTTGATCATCGTGCTGTCCACCGGTTCGGTGATCGACGGCATGTTCGGGCTGTTGATCGTCGCCAACAGTGGCATCGGCATCGTGCAGGAGATCCGCGCCAAGCGCACCCTGGATCGGTTGGCCATCGTGGGGCAGAACAAGCCCCAGGTTCGACGCGAAGGCGTCTCGAAGCAGATCCCGCCCGACGAGGTCGTACTCGGCGACATCGTCGAACTGGGTCCCGGTGATCAGATCGTCGTCGACGGTGAGGTGATCGAGACCGCGAGCCTCGAGGTCGACGAGTCGTTGCTCACCGGCGAGGCCGACACGGTGCACAAACTCGAAGCGGCGCAGGTGCTTTCGGGCAGCTTCGTCGTGTCGGGCAGCGGTGCGTACCGCGCGACGAAGGTCGGGCGCGACGCCTACGCAGCCAAGCTCGCCGAGGAGGCCAGCAAGTTCACGCTGGTCAAGTCCGAGTTGCGCAGCGGCATCGACAAGATCCTGAAATTCATCACGTACCTGATGATTCCGGCCGGTGCGCTGATCATCTACAACCAATTGTTCTCCAGCGGGCAGGCTTTGGGTCCTGCGCTCAACGGCATGGTCGCCGCGCTCGTCCCGATGGTCCCCGAGGGCCTGGTGCTGATGACGTCGATCGCCTTCGCGGTCGGCGTCATCAGGCTCGGTCAACGGCAGTGCCTGGTGCAGGAGCTGCCCGCGATCGAGGGACTCGCCCGCGTCGACGTGGTGTGCGCCGACAAGACCGGAACCCTCACCGAGAACGGTATGCGGCTGTCGGAGTTGGTGCTGATCGACGACGACCACTCCGGCTCGGTGACAAGTGCATTGGCGTCGCTCGCCCACGACGACCCGCGGCCCAACGCCAGCGTGCAGGCCGTGGGCGAGGCGTATCCCGACGCGCCGGGGTGGACGCAGACGGCCGTTGCGCCGTTCTCCTCGGCCAAGAAGTGGAGTGGACTGTCGTACGGCGAGCACGGGCATTGGTTGCTCGGTGCCCCGGACGTGCTGCTCGACGCCTCCTCCGACATCGCCCGTCGTGCCGAGGAGACAGGCTCGCGTGGTCTACGGGTGTTGCTGCTCGCCAGCTCCGACCGCTCGGTCGACGACGGCGAAGCGCCCGGAGTCGTGACCCCGCGTGCACTGGTGATTCTCGAGCAGAAGGTGCGCGAGGATGCGCGAGACACGTTGGAGTACTTCGCCAGCCAGCACGTCCAGGTCAAGGTCATCTCCGGCGACAATGCCGTCTCGGTCGGTGCGGTCGCGGGATCGCTCGGCCTGCCCGGCGGCGACGCCCCGATCGACGCGCGCGATCTGCCCGAGGACTCCGAGAAACTGGCCGACACTCTCGCGAATTCCACCACCTTCGGCCGAGTCCGACCGGATCAGAAGCGGGCGATGGTGGGCGCGTTGCAATCTCGCGGCCACACGGTCGCGATGACCGGCGACGGTGTCAACGACGTGCTCGCGCTCAAGGACGCCGATATCGGTGTCTCGATGGGTTCGGGAAGCGCCGCCACCCGAGCCGTCGCGCAGATCGTGTTGTTGGACAACAAGTTCGCCACCCTGCCCTACGTGGTAGGGGAGGGGCGACGCGTCATCGGCAACATCGAACGCGTCTCCAATCTGTTCCTCACCAAGACGGTGTACTCGGTGCTGCTGGCGTTCCTCATCGGGCTCTCGGGCGTGCTGTCGCAGATCTTCCACTTCGAGCCGATCCCGTATCCCTTCCTACCGCGGCACGTGACGATCGCAGCGTGGTTCACCATCGGCATCCCGGCCTTCGTGCTCTCGCTCGCGCCCAACAACGAGCGGGCGCGCAGTGGATTCGTCTCGCGGGTGATGCGGCTGGCCGTCCCGTCCGGATTGATCGTCGGCTCGTGCACGTTCGTCTCCTACCTGCTGGTCTATGCCGGCCCGAACGCCACCGAGACCCAGGTGACGCAGGCCAGTACCACCGCGCTGATCACCCTGATCATGATCGCGCTGTGGGTGTTGGCCGTCGTCGCGCGGCCCTACAACTGGTGGAAGATCGTGCTGCTCGGCGGGTCGGTCGGTGGCTACCTGCTGCTGTTCGCGATCCCGTTCTGCCGCACCTTCTTCAAACTCGATCCGTCCAATGTGGGAGCCACCACCAGTGCATTGATCATCGGCGGTATCGGAATCGCGCTCGTCGAGGTTGCCCATCGATTCGGATCGGCGCTGCGCAATCGAACATCACTACGCAACACGCAGTACAAAACGTAAGCTTCCGGATGTTCGATCATTCCAGCGACAGGAGACAGTCATGGGCTTCGCAGACAATCTGAAGGGCATCGTCGACAAGGGCAAGGATCTTGCGGCCGAGAACTCGGACAAGATCGACGACGTCGTGGAGAAGGCGGGGGACTTCATCGACAACAAGACCGGTGGCAAGTACTCCGATCAGATCGACAAGGTCCAGGAAGCAGCCAAGAAGGCGATTCCGGACAAGTAGGACCTTTCGGTCTCCTCGTGCAGGTGATCGTGGCCGTCGGTCGTGCCCCAGGGTGCGGCTGACGGCACAATCGTCGGGGTGGACGGACCGATTCTTCTTCTCGTAGTCATCTTCGCGATCGCAGTCGCCGGTTTCGCCAGGCGCATCGATCTGCAGGTTCCGCTCGTCCTGGTCACCGTCGGATCCATCGCCTCGTTCGTTCCCGGGGTCCCGCACGTCAGCCTGTCGCCGCAGCTGATCCTCGGCGTCGTGCTTCCGCCGCTGCTGTACTCCGCCGCGCTGGATTTCTCGTTCGTCAGCTTCCGACGCAATCTCGGCCAGATTCTCCGACTCGGTCTCGTCATGGTGATCGTGACGACATTGGTTGTCGGCTGGTTCGCCAATCTGTTGATCCCGGAGCTCACCCTCGGCGCGGCCCTGGTGCTCGGTGCCGTCGTGGCCCCGCCCGACGCGGTCTCCGCGATCGCCGTCGGGCGCAAGCTCGGTCTGCCCGCGCGGATGATGGCCATCCTCACCGGCGAGTCTCTGGTGAACGACGCGGCCGCGTTGACTCTGTTCACCCTGGCCGTGGCCTCGGTGACGGGCAGTCGGATCGAACTGGGCTCACCGGTGTTGTTCTTCCTGTACGAGATCGTGGGCGGCGTGTTGGTGGGGTTGGTGCTGGCGCGCATCGTGCGGTTCGTCCGCAATCGGATCGCGGATTCGGCGCTGGAAACCGTGCTCGGTCTGGTCCTGCCGTTCACCGCGTATCTGGCGGCCGAGGAAATCCATGCGTCGGGAGTTCTCGCCGTCGTCACCGCCGGTTTCGTGCTGGGGCGCGTCACCGCCGACGTCTCGGTGTCCACCCGCGTTCAGGAACGGCAGGTGTGGCCGACGCTGGATCTCCTGCTCGAGGCATTCGTGTTCGCCTACATGGGTTTACAGCTGAAGTTCGTCATCTCGGAGGTGCAGCGCGAAGGGTTGCCCGTCCACCATGTGTTCGCCTATGCGCTGCTGGTGCTGGTGGTGGTCATGGCCGTCCGACCAGCTTGGATCTTCGCCAATTCCGGCCGAAATATGCTGCTTCGCAAGCTGTTCCGGCGATCACCGTCAGGCGAAGCAGGTCTGACGTGGCAGCAGAACCTGGTGCTGTCCTGGGCGGGCATGCGCGGGGTGGTGACGCTTGCGGCGGCGGCCGGTGTACCGCTGACCACGGTGCTCGGCGACGAATTCCCCGGGCGGGCCGTGATTCAGGCGGTGGCCTTCGTCGTCGCGGTCGGTACGTTGCTGCTGCAGGGCCTGACGCTTCCGTTGTTGATCCGCCGCCTCGACGTCGCAGATCCACTCGAGCAGCAGCGCAACGACAATCAGCGGCTGCTGTCGCAGGCCATTGCCCGGACGGCGGCGGAGGACTACCTCCAGCGCGCGGCGAAGGACGGAATCGACGGAGTGGACAGCGAGCGCGTCGACGAGGTCATCCAGCGCGTCCGACGCTCCGTGCGCGCTCGGTTGGATGCCGACGAGACCGAGGATCGCGAGAAGCGGATCGCGGCGGCCGGGGCGTTGTTCGACTCGCTGCGACACAATGTCCTGGTCGCGCAGCGGGCGGCGCTCATCGCGGCCCGCGACTCGGGGGAGCTGGAGGACGAAGCTCTGCGGGCAGTGTTGAATGGCTTGGACGTGGAAGAAATTGCGGCCGAGGCTCGCATCGCACGACGCACACCGTAGGAGCGCAGAGACAGTGAGGTCGACCCGGCTGGTCGCCGCCGCGGCACTGGTGTTCGCCGTTGCTGCGTGCAGCACTCCTGCCGAGGATCCGGCCACACCCGCCCCGGTGGCGATCGCGGCACCCGTGGGCTCGGAGCGAGGCGCGATCGTGTCGTCGATGCTGCTGGGGCAGGTCGACATCGGTGTCGCCTATCTCGGCGGGACTGCCACCAAGGTCGTGTACCGCACCACCGACGGGGTCACCGGGGGCGGGACCGAGGCATCGGGAACGGTGTTCGTGCCCAAAGGTTCTGCTCCGCCCGGCGGCTGGCCGATCGTCTCCGTCGGGCACGGCACCACCGGTGTCACCGACGAGTGCGCACCCTCGCTCTATCCGAACCTGTTGGGCACCATCGGATTGGTGACGCCGTTCCTCGAACGCGGCACCGTGGTCGTGGTGACGGATTATCAGGGTCTCGGAACTCCGGGAGATCCCGCCTACCTCGACCGGGACGCCGCAGCGTACGACGTGATCGACGCGGTGCGCGCGGCCCGCAACGTGGTTCCCGACGTCGGCACCAGGTGGGGCGCAGTGGGCACCTCCCAAGGCGGACAAGCGGTCTGGGCGGCAGCCGAGCGCAGTGGCGACTACGGCGACGGTCTGCAACTGGTCGGTGCCGCGGCGCTGTCGCCCGCGGCCGATCTGACGCGGTTCTTCGCGCCCGAGACCGAGCAGACCGTGCCGCGTCAGCTGCTGGTGCCGTACCTGTACGAGGGTCTGCATGCCGCAGATCCGAGTGCCGAACGTGCGGACTACATCCGCGGCACGTTCGCAGACAACGTGACCGCGCTGACCGCCTGCAGTGACCTGCTCGGCTTCTCCAAGGCCGACGCCGGAGCCGTTCTCGATCCGGCCGACGCCCTCCCGGACTCCGCGGATGCATCGGATCGGATGACGCGGTGGCTCGAATCGGTTGCGGTACCGACTTCTCGCACCGAGGTACCGCTGCTGGTCCTGGTCGGTGAACGCGACGACCTCATCGATCCCCGATGGACCCGGGACGCGGTAGCCGAGGCCTGCGCGCTGGGCGACGACGTCGAGCTTCGCTCCGAACCGGAGCAGGGCCATGCCGAACTGGCCGCAAACGGCATCGGAGTCGACTGGCTCGTCGAACGCTTCCTGAACGTGCCCACCTCGACCACGTGCGCGCGATGACCGCGGCACTGGCGTCGATGGCGGTGATCGTGGCCGTGATCGTCTCGGTCATCGCGGTGATCAGTCTGCGCGGTCGACGGGACCTCACCACACCGGCCGAGCGAGCCGTCCACGCCACCCTGCACACCGCGTCGCTGGCGGCCAAGCCGTTGCGTGACGGTCTCGACACTCGTTCGGCTGCCGCGGCCGCGCCGCACCTGCGGGTCCTGACCGGTGCGGACGCACTGGGAATCTGCGACCCCGACGGTTCGCTGCTGGCCTGGGACGGCCCGTGGGACGAGCTGACACCGGCCTTCGTCGAGGCGGCGAAGCGGGCGGTGGACGGGCAGCGGCGCGTCCTGGTGCGTCTGCCGCTCGGTTCGATCCACGAGGTCAGGGCGTTGGTGGTGCAGCCGTTGGTCGTCGACGAGTCTCCGGTGGTCGGGGTGTTGGGGGCAGCCGTGGTCGCCGAGCCGGGACCGGGCATGCTCGGGGCCATCGCCGAGGTTGCGCGTTACGCCTGCGGTCAGATCGAGCTCGCCGAACTCGACGCGTCCCGGGCGCGGTTGGACCGCGCCGAGGTACGGGCGCTGCGCGCACAGATCAGCCCGCACTTCATCTACAACGCACTCGGCACGATCGCCTCGTTCGTGCGCACCGACCCGGATCGAGCGCGGGAGCTGGTGCTCGAGTTCGCCGACTTCACCCGATACTCGTTCCGCAACGCAGGCGAGTTCACGGTGCTCGCGGACGAGCTACGCAACATCGATCGGTACCTGACGCTCGAACGGGCCCGCTTCGGTGATTCCCTCCAGGTCACCTTGCAGGTCGCGCCCGAGGTGTTGGGCGTCGCGCTGCCGTTTCTCGCGCTGCAGCCGCTCGTCGAGAACGCCGTCCGACACGGCCTGTCCGGCAAGGCCGACGGCGGCCGCGTGACGATCATCGCCGCCGACGAGGGCACCGACGCAGTGATCAGCATCGAGGACGACGGGGTGGGGATGGATCCGGACGTGCTGCGCTCGGGAAGCCTGCACACCGAGGACGCGGCCCATGTCGGATTGGCGAACGTGGACGATCGGCTGCGGGCAGCCTTCGGAAACGACTACGGTCTCGTAGTGGACACCGCACCGGGCGCAGGCACCAAAGTGAGTCTGCGGGTGCCGAAATTCAGGCCGGGTGTACGAGCATGACGCAGGCTGCCAACTCCGCCCCCGGCCGCGGGTTGATCGTTCTCGTCGTCGACGACGAGCGCCCGGCACTGGACGAACTCGCCTTTCTGCTGCGTCAGCAGGACACCGTCGCCGAGGTGTTCACCGCGCAGGACGCGACCACCGCGCTCCGCCAACTCAAGCAGACCTCGGGGCAGAACGTGGTGGACGCGGTGTTCCTCGACATCAATATGCCCGGACTCGACGGGCTCGAGCTCGCCGGCATCCTGTCGGCATTCGCGCGACCACCCGCCGTCGTGTTCGTCACCGCCCACGACGACCGGGCACTGGCTGCCTTCGATCTCGGTGCCGTCGACTACCTGCTCAAGCCCTTGCGCGAGGATCGGCTCACCGAGGCGCTGCGCCGGGTGCTGCTCGCGCGGCGTCGACCCGCGGAGTCCGCGGACACCTCGGCCGACGAGGTCATTCCCGTCGAGCTCGGCGGAACCACCACATTGGTGCACCGATCGTCGGTGGCGTGGGTCGAGGCCGACGGCGACTACGCGAGATTGCACACCTCCAACGGCTCGCATCTGGTGCGGATCCCGATCTCGGCCCTCGAAAGTCGCTGGGCCGATGCCGGATTCCTGCGCGTGCACCGCTCATACCTGGTCTCGCTGCGTCTGGTCACAGGGATCCGCAGCGTCGGTTCGGGACTGGTGGTGTGCCTGCGGGCCAGCGGAAACCTCGCGGCCTGCGAACTGCCGGTGAGCCGACGGCACGCGAGAGAGCTCAAGGACAGACTGGTCCGCGGTCCGCTGCAATCGTGGTCCACCCGGTGACGAGGATCGAGCGATGACCCAGCCACACCGACAGCGGGTGGTGCTCTCGCAACGTCGCGGCGCGCGGATGGTGCGCACCCGCGTCGAAGTGCAGGAGCAAACCGAAGTGGGCGACGCCCTGGTACGTAGCCTGGTTCGCGCGCAGCTTCTGCTGTCGGTGCGCCTGGCGGTGATGACGCTGTCGATTCTGTTCGCAATTCCGTTGCTGGGCATGCTCCTCGCACGCTTCACCGACGTCGCGCCGTCCGGCATCGGTCTGCCGTGGTTGGTGCTGGGGGTGGCGATCTATCCGTTGCTGTTCGGTGTCGGCTGGGCGTACGTGCGCCGAGCCGAGCGCAACGAGACCGAATTCGTCGGCCTGGTCGAGGACTAGGCGCACGTGAACGGATCCATTCCGATCGCCACCGTGATCGCGCTGATCCTGGCGGCCGTGGCCACGGTGGGCATCGGTATCTACGGAGTTCGGCTGGCTCGCACCACCTCCGACTTCCTGGTGGCCTCGCGCACCGTCGGGCCGCGGTGGAATGCTGCTGCCATCAGCGGCGAATACCTATCCGCTGCATCGTTTCTCGGGGTTGCAGGGCTCATCGCGAAGTACGGAGCCGATGCGCTGTGGTACCCGGTCGGCTTCACCGCGGGATACCTGGGACTGCTGCTGTTCGTCGCGGCTCCACTGCGCAGAAGTGGCGCGTACACGGTGCCCGATTTCGTCGAATTCCGGCTCGGCGCACCATGGTTGCGTACCGTGGCGATGCTGGTGGTGGTGGTCATCTGTGCGCTGTATCTGGTGCCGCAGTTCCAGGGCGCGGGACTGACACTGAACATTCTGCTCGGAGTGCCCGGCTGGGTCGGAGCCCTGGGGGTGGGGCTGATCGTGATCGCGAACGTCGTCGGCGGTGGCATGCGCTCGATCACCTTCGTCCAAGCGTTCCAGTACTGGCTCAAGCTCACCGCGATCGCGATCCCGGCACTGGTGCTGGCTGTGCACTTCTTCGCCGACGACCGCAGTGTCGGCAGTCCTGCCCCACCGACGGTGACCGAGCAGACCGTCGTCGACATCACCACCGATGTTCTCGTGCAAGTGGATTCGCCGATCGTCGTCGCCGTGACGGGAACCCTCGACGACGAAAGCGTCGACGGGCGAGTCCTGCTGGACGCGGGCGAACATCGGCTCGCCTCGGGCACGTCGTTGACGCTCGACGCCGGATCACCTGTTCCCGTCGTCGCGGGAGCGCCGACCACCGACCGGGCGTGGGCGATGCCGGGCGGGGGACTGGGCGGGGCCCACCCGCTGTATCAGGTGTACTCGCTGATCCTGGCCACGTTCCTCGGAACCCTCGGCCTGCCGCACGTGCTCGTGCGCTTCTACACCAACCCGGACGGTCGAGCGGCCAGACTGACCTCGCTCACCGTCCTGGCGTTGCTCGGCATGTTCTACCTGTTCCCGACGGTGCTCGGCGTCTTCGCCCGGCTGTACGTGCCGCAACTGCTCATCACCGGAGCATCCGACGCAGCGGTGCTGCTGCTGCCCGGCTCGGTGTTGTCCGGAATACCGGGACAACTACTGGCCGCACTCGTGGCCGCGGGCGCAATCGCGGCCTTCCTGTCGACCTCATCCGGACTACTGGTCAGCATCGCAGGAGTGCTCAGTACCGACGTCCTCTCGGGCAAGGTCCGAGACTTCCGCGTCGCCGCGATCCTCGCCGGAGCCGTGCCGTTGGCGCTGTCGATCGGCGTCGTCTCACTCGATCTCTCGCGCACCGTCGGACTCGTCTTCGCCGTCGCCGCGTCCACCCTGTGCCCACTGCTGGTGCTGGGAATCTGGTGGCGCGGACTCACCGCGGCCGGAGCGGCAACCGGACTGCTCCTCGGCGGCGGCATCTCACTCGTCGCCGCGTCGATCTCCGTCGTCACCCCCATCTCCGACGGCGTCCTCGGCGGCTGGGCGGCGGCGATCCTCGGCTACCCGGCCGCGGTCAGTGTCCCCGTCGCCTTCGCCTCGATGATCGCGGTCAGCCTCGCCACCCGACACACCGTCCCGTCGGACATCTCCCGCATCTTCGCGCGACTGCACCTGCCGGAAGGCCTCGACATGGGCAAAGACCGAGAGCGTGAACTCTGAGACACCTGGGTCATTCCGCAGGCTCCACTCCCGCCGCCACCGCTCGACTGCCATTCTCGACCGCTCGTCGCACACTCCCGCAGCCCATCGTGTGATCGACACCACCTCCTGATTTTGTGACCTGACTCTCATTACTGTTCCCATTCAGCCAGAGCTCACATCAACTTCAGGAGTCCAAGGTGACCGCACCGGAAACCAATTCGCCACCGGACGCGCAAGCGTTCGTCGACATGCAGGCCAGTCCCGAGTTCCAGGAACTCCGGCGACGCCTGCGTAGCTTCGTGTTCCCGATGGCCGGGTTCTTCCTGGTCTGGTACATCCTCTACGTGCTGCTGAGCACCTACGCCGTGGACTTCATGTCGACCAAGGTGTGGGGCAACATCAACATCGGCCTGCTACTCGGCCTCGGCCAGTTCGTCACGACGTTCGCCATCACCGGCATCTACGTGAAGTTCGCCAACCGTGAACTCGATCCTCGCGCCGCAGCCCTGCGCGCCGAGATGGAAGCCTCCCAGGGAGCGAAGTCGTGACCACATCGCTGATTCATTCCGCAGGCTCCACTCATCTCCTAGCCCAGGCCGCCGACACCACCGTCGGTGAACCCCTCGTCAACATCGCGATCTTCGGCGCGTTCGTCATCATCACCATGGCCGTCGTCATTCGCGCCTCGAAGAAGAACGCGACCTCCGCGGAGTTCTTCACCGCAGGTGGTGGATTCTCCGGACCGCAGAACGGTGTCGCCATCGCCGGTGACTACCTCTCGGCGGCAAGCTTTCTCGGTATCGCCGGTGCCATCGCCGTCTACGGCTACGACGGCTTCCTGTACTCCATCGGCTTCCTCGTCGCCTGGCTCGTCGCCCTGCTCCTGGTCGCCGAACTGCTCAGGAACACCGGCAAATTCACCATGGCCGACGTGCTGAGCTTCCGGCTCAAGCAGGGCCCGGTTCGTACCGCAGCTGCGCTGTCGACGCTGACCGTCTCGCTGTTCTACCTACTCGCGCAGATGGCAGGCGCAGGCGGACTCGTTGCACTGCTCCTCGACATCTCCGACCGCACCGGGCAGTCCATCGTCATCGCCATCGTCGGTGTGCTGATGATCGCGTACGTGCTCATCGGCGGCATGAAGGGCACCACCTGGGTGCAGATCATCAAGGCCGTTCTGCTCATCGCCGGTGCGGCGTTCATGACCGTTCTGGTTCTCGCCAAGTTCGGCCTCAACTTCTCCGAGCTGCTCGGCAGCGCGCAGACCATGGTGGCCGGATCGGCAAGCGACGCCGTCGCAGCGCGCGACGTCATCGAGCCCGGCGCCCAGTACGGCGGCAGCGCCACCTCCAAGATCAACTTCCTCTCGCTCGGCATCGCGCTGGTCCTCGGCACCGCGGGTCTGCCGCACGTGCTGATGCGCTTCTACACGGTGCCCACCGCCAAGGAAGCTCGTCGCAGCGTCGTGTGGGCCATCGCGCTCATCGGTGCGTTCTACCTGTTCACCCTGGTGCTCGGCTACGGTGCCGCAGCGATCGTCGGACCCGACCGCATCCTGGCCTCGGCCGGCGGTCAGAACTCCGCTGCTCCGCTGTTGGCCTTCGAGCTCGGCGGCGTGATCCTGCTCGGCGTCATCTCGGCGGTCGCCTTCGCGACCATCCTCGCCGTGGTCGCCGGCTTGACGATCACCGCGTCGGCGTCGTTCGCTCACGACATCTACGCGAGCGTCATCAAGAAGGGTAAGGTCGACGACAAGAAGCAGGTCAAGGTCTCCCGCATCACCGCCGTCGTCATCGGCATCCTGGCCATCGGCCTCGGCATCCTCGCCAACGGGCAGAACATCGCGTTCCTGGTCGCACTCGCGTTCGCAGTCGCTGCGGCCGCGAACCTGCCGACCATCCTGTACTCGCTGTTCTGGCGTCGCTTCACCACCACCGGCGCACTGTTCAGCATGTACGGCGGTCTGATCTCGACGATCGTGCTGATCGTCTTCTCCCCGGCCGTCTCCGGATCGCCGACGTCGATGATTCCCGGCTCGGACTTCGCCTGGTTCCCGCTGTCCAACCCCGGCATCGTCTCGATCCCGTTGGCATTCATCCTCGGCATCGTCGGAACCCTGATCTCGAAGGACACCGAGAGCACCGACAAGCAGGCCGAGATGGAGGTTCGCTCCCTCACCGGTATCGGTGCGGAGAAGGCCAGCGCTCACTGACCGATCCAGGCTCCATCGAAAGTGCCCGTGTGAGCAAGGCCTCACACGGGCATTTTTCGTTCAACGGTTACCATCCCTGCTGTGGCCAAGCTGAAGGTTTCCCTCGACGTCCCGCTGACCCCCGAGCAGACGTGGGCGCACGCGTCCGATCTGTCCGGCTACGAGCAGTGGCTCTCCATCCACGAAGCGTGGCGCGGTGAGCTGCCCGAGCAGCTGGCCGTCGGCACCACCCTGGACTCCGTCGCCAGCGTGAAGGGCATGCGCAACCGCGTGTCCTGGAAGATCGAGTCCTACGACCCGCCCAAGAAGCTCGAGCTCAAGGGCAACGGCAAGGGCGGGGTCAAGATCGGTCTGAACATGTCCGTGAAATCCAAGGGTGACGGTTCCGAGATCACCATCGACATCAACCTCGGCGGTGCGCCGCTGTTCGGTCCGATCGGCTCCGGCGTCGCGCGCGCTCTCAAGGGCGACATCGAGAACTCGTTGAAGACGTTCGTCAAGATCTACGCCTGACAGGTCGCGCCATGCCCGGTAGACACAGTGCCCCGTCGTCCACCTCGCGCAGTAGGGGCATGGCCAAGTACGGCATCGTGGCCGTTGTTCTGTTGCTGGTTCTCGGCGGCGGAGTGTTCGTCGGTCTGAAGGCCTTCGGTTCCGAGTGCGGTGACCCCGAGGCCTACTCGCTGGCCGCGGATCCGGCGATAGCACCAGTGTTGCAGCAAATCGTCGACAACACCTCGTCGGAGGAGTTGGGTTGCGCCGCCGTCGAGGTCACCGCCACCGAGTCGGGTCAGGTCTCGGCCGCGGTGGCCAAGGGCGACGACGTGCCCTCGCTCTGGGTTCCCGATTCGTCACTGTGGATCGGCAAGACGGTGCGGTCCACTGCGTCGTTGATCGACTTGGCGAGTCAATCGGTGGCGGCTACCCCCGCCATGCTCGCGGCACGCAAGGACGAGGTGCCGTTCTTCGACACCTGGCTCACTGCCTTGAAGCTCGAAGGTCTGCGCATCGGTAATCCGTTGGCCAACACCACGTCCGACGCGGCCATCTTGGGCGCGGTGGCCGAGGCCGGATCGGACGAGACCGCGCTCGACTCGGTCTCGGCGGCGCTCGTCCCCATCGCTCAGGCTCAGGCCGCCACTCGCGGCGAGGCCGATCCGACGGTGCGCCTCGACGATCTGGTCGCCGACGGGGGAGTCGCGGTGGTGTCCGAGCAGGCCTACCTGGACTACCAGCAGGACAAGAACGTCGAACTCGGCGCGACGGCTCCGCCGACCGGTGCCTTCTTCCTGAACTTTCCGCTGGCGGTGACCGAACCCGCGGGCGATCGACACGAGACCGCGAAGTCCGTCGGGACGGCACTGGCCACGGCCATTCAATCCGAACAGGGGCAGCAGGCTCTGTCCGACGCCGGGTTCCGCTCCGCAGACATGGCCCCGCTCGATTCCGATCGCGGGATCGGGGACGTCACGCCCCTGACGATTGCCGATCAACAGGCCGCCGAATCGACGTTGCGTCAGTACCAGATCCTGGCGCTCCCGTCGCGGGCGTTGGTGATGGAGGATGTCTCCGGATCGATGAACTACAGCGCCGGGGCGAATTCACGTATCGCCATGACGGTGCAGGCCAGTGAGACCGGAAATCGGCTGTTCCCCGACAACGCGTCGATGGGGTTGTGGGCGTTCTCGATCGGACTCGGCGGTGGCGATCAGGACTACCGTGAGCTGGCACCGATCCGGCGAATGGACGAGCAGGTCGGCAACACCACTCAGCGTGAGGTGCTGTTGCAGCAGACCCGAACGCTGCCGTCCCTGGTCGGAGGTGGTACCGGGTTGTACGACACCACGTTGGCCGCGTTCCGCACCGTGCAGCAGGGCTACGACCCCGATGCGGTGAACAGCGTCATCATCCTCACCGACGGCACCAACGAGGACCCCGCCAGCATCTCGCTCGACGAGCTGCTGTCCACCCTGCGAGCCGAGCAGGACCCGTCCAAGCCGGTCGTCATCGTCACCATCGGAATCACCGACGATGCGGATGCCGGTGTACTGCAACAAATTTCGGCAGCCACGGGCGGTACGAGCTTCGTCGCACGAAATCCTGCGGAGATCCCCAACGTGTTCGTCAATGCGCTCAGAAGTCGCTCCGGTCGCTGAGGAGGCTACTATGCTGTGCGTCGCGTCACTTCTGAGTGTGCGTGCGGTTGCATTCGTGAGTGCAGCTGGGGGCCGAGCAGGGGGTTGCATCGATGTCGGGACGTCACAGCGGTAGTCCGCGCCGGTTCGGTTCGGCCGCGACCTGGTCGGTGCTCGCGCTGGTGGCAGTCGTCGTCGTGGTCGGCAGTTGGTTCGGAGTGCAGGCCGTACGCGCATCCGGTGCGGACACCTGCTATTCCCTCGACACGGTCTCGCTGGCGGTGGACATGTCGATCGCCGAACCGGTGCAGCAGATCGTCTCGCAGGCAGGCGAGGTCGAGCGCGGCTGCGTGAACTTCGAGGTCCGCCCCGAACGCCCCACCGATACGGCCACCGAAATCGCCGGAACCGATGACGAGCGTCCGGATCTGTGGATCCCGGATTCGACGCTGTGGCTGCTCAAAACCCTGCGCTCGACCGGGGCACTTCCCGAGCTGGCCAAGGCCTCCGTCGCGAACACGCTGCCGGTCCTGGTCTCGAAATCCGATGCCGTGCCGGTGACCGATACCTGGCTCAGCGTGCTCCAACTTCCCGGTCAACGCATCGGTGACCCCCTGACCAGCAGCGCCTCGAATGCCGCGATCCTCGGTGCGCTGGCCGAATCCGAGGTGGCCATCTCGGACGCCAAGGCCGTGTCGGCGGCACTGGTGCCCATGGCGCAGGACTTCGGACGGATCGCGGACGCCCCACACGACACCCCGGATCTGGTGGCCCAGGTGGCCACGGACGGCGGCACCAGCGTGGCCACCGAGCAGGCGCTGCTGGCGTACGAGGCCGACAATCCGGGATCGGGGTTGACCGAGTCGGTTCCGCCGACCGGGAGCTACTTCCTCAACTACCCACTGGCCGTCACGGCACCGGCCGGACCCGAGTACGACCGCGTGAAGAAGGCAGGAGCGGCGTTGGCCTCGGTGCTCGCCACTACGTCGGCCACCGACACCTTGGTCGCAGCCGGGTTCCGAACGTCGAGTGGCACACCACTACCCGACGGCCGAGGCGTCGGATCGGTGGCGTCGCTCGAGATCAAGAACCCGCTCTCCATCGAAACGACATTGCGAGACTGGGCCGTCCTGGCGCTGCCGCTGCGCACGCTCGTGGTCGAGGACGTCTCGGGTTCGATGGCGGCGAAGTCGGGCGACTCGACACGTATCGCACTCACCGTCGACGCGTCCGTCGGTGCCAACTCGCTGTTCAGCGACCAGACGGAAATGGGCCTCTGGGCATTCTCGATCGGCCTCGGTGGCGGAAAACAGGACTACCGCGAGCTGGTGCCGATGGGCAAGGCCGACGGTACCTTCAACGGAAAGTCGCAGCGCGACGCCATTCTCGATTCGATCCGAGGTCTTCCAGCTCTCGTCGGAGGCGGAACAGGGCTCTACGACACCACCTTGGCTGCGTTCCGGCGGGTCAAGGAGGGATACGACCCCGATTACGTCAACAGCGTCATCATCCTGACCGACGGAGCCAACGAAGACGAGGGCAGTATCTCCCTCGATCAGCTGCTGGCAACGCTGCAGAAGGAACAGGATCCGGTGCGGCCCATCGTGATCATCACCGTCGGCGTCACCGGTGATGCGGATCCGGTTGCACTGCAACAGATCTCGGCTGCGACCGGCGGAACGAGTTATGTAGCGGAGGATCCGCGAGACATCCCGGACGTGTTCGTCAAGGCCTTGAACTCGCGCACCGAACGTCTCGCGGGCGGGTAGCTCAGCTCCACAGGACACTGATCGCGATGGCTGTGGCGCACGCCAGAGTCACCACGGTCAGCGTCACCGCGTCGGAGGCCTTGAACCGTGCCTCGGTGGCGGTGATCATTCCGGTGCCTCCGCGGGCGGTGATGGCCCCACCCATTTCGTCGGCCCGTCTGATGGCAACCGACATCACCGTCGTGACGATGTCGACCAGGGAATTATCCGAGGCGCTGTTGACGACCGGCTTGGGGCGCAGGCGTCGAGCCGCGTTCAGGGTGCGCATCTCTTCGATCAGCAGCGGAAGCGACCGCAGGCTCAGAGCCACGGCGACGGCCCACTCGTCGACCGGCAACTTCAGCTTCTTCAGCGGCGTGCCCAGTTTGGAGACCGCAGGCGCGATGTCGCTCATCGAGGTGGTCCAGCCGATCATCATCGATGCGCCGAGCAGGACGAAGATGAAGAGCGTCGCGCGCAGATACACCAGTACTGCTGCGCCTCCGATCGGCAGGTTGATCAGTGCGCCCACTCCGAACAGTGCCCAGATCCACCACGGTGGACGCGGCACTGCGGTGATCGGGACGTGCGCGACGATCGCGGCGACGACCAACAGTGCGAACGCGATCCCGAGGGCGGGCCACGTCGGTGCCACGACGAGAGTGATGCTCAGCAGCAGTACCGCGACGAGTTTGGTGCCGGCCCACAGGCGGTGGATCGGTGAGAATCGTGGGACCTGACGCAGTACGACGGTGGTCACGAGTGCACGCTCCCCAGGATCGAATCGGAGACGATGTGGCCGTCGGCCATCGTGATGGTGCGGCTGCAGACGGTGTCCATTCCGTCCACGTCGTGCGAGATCACGACGATGGCGACTCCGCGATCGCGCAGTCCGGCGAGAACACCGATGATGTCGTCGCGTCCGGGAGGGTCGAGCCCGGCCAGTGGCTCGTCGAGAACCAGCATTCGAGGTCGACGCGCAATGAGCCCCGCCAACACGACGCGTCGCATCTGACCACCACTGAGCGAATCGATGTCGCGAGCGGCCAACGATCTGTCGAGGCCGACGGCATCCATCGCGGCCGACACTGTGGCAGAGCCTGTTTCGGGGCCGGCGGCGGCCGCGATGTCCTCGGAGACGGTGCGCCGCTGCAACTGCAGGCGGGAGTGCTGAAACGCGAGCCCGACATCGCCGACGCGTGAGGTCATCGCCTTGCCGCCGAGCTGGGCGGTGCCGCCGGTCGGGCCGGTGAGGCCGGCCATGATCCAGGCGAGTGTGGATTTGCCCGAACCGTTGCCACCGAGAACCAGCACACCCTCACCACGTTTGACGGTGATGTCGACGCCGTTCAGGGCTACCTGCGCCCATGGGGTGCGGCGGTTGTACGTGTGCTCGACCCCGCTCAGTTCGAGGAGTCGTTCACTCGAATTATCGTGCAGCGCAGTCGGATTGTCCGTTCGAGCGTGCATCCAGGCGGTGTCGTACTGCACCTGGTAGCCCTCGTGCAGATGTACGACTCGGTCCGCAGCAACGGTCTCCGAGACGTGATGGGTGACGAGCACGACCGACATCTCGTGCCTGCGGGGTAGTTCGGCGAGGAGCGATACCAGATGTTCGCGCCCGGAGGCGTCGATCATGGCGGTTGCCTCGTCCGCGATGAGAAGTGCCGGACGGCGAGCGAGTGCGGCGGCGACGGCCAGTCGCTGCATTTCGCCGCCGGACAGGGAGGCAGTGTCGCGCGCCCCCATGCCGCCGAGGCCGACCTCGTCGAGCAGGGCCTCCACGTCGGGGCGTGAGTCGCCGGGAGGCAGTCCCCACACCACGTCGTCGGCGACGCGGGTGCCGAGGATCTGGCTTTCGGGGCGTTGCAGCACCACCGCGGTGCCGCCGTACCGTCCGAGACCGGTCGAGCCGGGCCTGTCCACGGTTCCCTCCGACGGTTCGAGGCCGGCGAGGATCCGAGTCAGCGTCGATTTGCCGGAACCGTTGTGGCCGACGATCGCCACGAATTCGCCGGTCTCGATGCGGAGGTCGACGCCGGTCAGCGCGGACGTCGTGCTTCCCGGGTAGCGGAATCCCACCGCGGTGAGCGTGACCGGCAGCGGCCCGATCTCGTCGTCGGTGCTGGGGGCCAGCGGCTCGGGGGTGGGAATGGTGGAGAGCCGGTCGAGGATCGCGGTGAGAATGAGCCATGCGAACAGCGTTCCGGTGACGATGCCGAAGGCGATCGATCCGCCTGCCCACCACCACCAGTTGTCGAGCACGGTCGTGGAGCCGGTGCGGATCACGTCGGCAACACCTTGCAGTGCCGATGTGCGCTCGAGCAGTCGTGAAATGCCCTCGAACGTGTTGCGGAGAGTCTCGAGGAACAGCTCTCGCAGCGGAACGAGGACGAGGAGCATCAGCACGGTCAACGCTCCGAGTGCCGGCCCGACGACCATCGAGGTGACGAGAACGCCGAACAGTCCTTGCTTCTTGCGCTTGGCCCGCCCGACCAGGCCGCCCAGTAGGGCGGCGCTGGCGACGGTGATGGCCGTCTGGGTGCCGGCCGCGACGAATCCGACGAGGGTGCCGGCGACCGCGGAGGTGACCAGTGCGCGCGTTCGATACCGGAGCGCGACCACCGACATGGGAATCGCCGCGACGACCTGAAGGATCGCCGCCATCGGCACCAACACACCGATCACCGTCAGGGCGACGGTGAAGCTGCTCATGACGGCAGCGGTCGCCATCTCCTGCGGACCGAGGGGCCCTGACTTGGTCGTGTGGGAAGAGCTGACGGTCACCGCTCCAGTGTGCCAGCCGACAAGGCGCACAATGTCACCGTGACTTCCGAGATCAGGACGCGCAGGCGGATTCACCCGGCCTGGATCGTTGCCGCCGTGGCATTCCTCGCTCTGGTCGGCGCAGCGGGCTTCCGGGCGGCACCGAGCGTGCTGATGGTGCCGCTGCAGGACGAGTTCGGCTGGCCGCGGTCGATGCTGTCGCTGGCGGTGGGCGTCAACCTCGTGCTGTTCGGATTGACTGCGCCGTTCGCTGCGGCCCTGATGGAACGCTTCGGAATCCGGGCGGTGACATCGACGGCGTTGATCGTCGTGGCGGCGGGCAGCGCCCTGAGTGTGTTCGTGACCCAGGCATGGCAGTTGGTACTGACCTGGGGCGTCATGATCGGCCTGGGTACCGGATCGATGGCCCTCGTCTTCGCAGCGGTGGTGACCAATCGGTGGTTCGTGCAGCGGCGTGGGCTCGTGTCGGGAATCCTGACGGCAGGCAGTGCGACGGGGCAGCTGATCTTTCTGCCCCTGATCGCTCAGCTCGTCGACAGGTCCGGCTGGCGCGCCGCCTCGTTCCTCATCGCAGGCGGGTCGCTGATCGTGGTGCCCTTCGTCCTGCGGTGGCTGCGCAACATGCCGGCGGACATCGGCGTGACCCCCTACGGAGCGCCGGAGGATTACACAGCGGTCGTCGTGGAGTCGACGGTGAACCCCGCCAGGGCCGCGATACAGGCGTTGCGCGACGCGAGCCGGGTCCGAACCTTCTGGGCTCTGGTGGTGGGCTTCGCGATCTGTGGCGCAACGACCAACGGCCTCATCGGAACGCACTTCATCCCATCGGCGCACGACCACGGAATGCACGAGACCACCGCAGCGGGCCTGCTGGCGGTGGTCGGAATCTTCGACATCGTCGGAACGATCGCATCGGGGTGGTTGACCGATCGCGTCGACCCTCGCTACCTGTTGGCGGCGTACTACGGTTTTCGCGGCGTGTCGTTGCTGTTCCTGCCGTGGTTGCTGTCCGCGACCATCCAGCCGTCGATCGTCATCTTTGTGGTGATCTACGGATTGGATTGGGTGGCAACGGTTCCGCCCACTATTGCGCTGTGTCGCGAGGTGTTCGGCGACCGAGGCTCGCTGGTGTTCGGCTGGGTGTTCGCCTCACATCAGATCGGTGCCGGCATCGCGTCGGTCGTCGCAGGCGTCGTGCGGGACGCGACCGGTGAGTACACGATGGCGTGGTTCGGCGCAGCTGGTCTCTGCGCGGTTGCGGCCGTGGTGAGTGTGAGAACAGCGAAGCGCGGAAAGCCCTCGTAGGGAAGGCTTTCCGCGCTCAGGCCGAAATCAGCGGCTGCGCTGGCTCGTGGCCGGTCCTGCTGCGCGACGGCTATGGCCGCCACCACCGCTGCGCGGCTGTCCACCACTGCGGGGCTGACCACCACTGCGGGCCGGTCCGCCGCGTCGCGCGTTGTTGCTGTTGCGAGGATTCGCGGTGCGAGCCGGTGCCTGCTCGGCCTTCGGTGCGGGCTGGACGTAACGAGCCTGCTCGCCGACGAGGTTCGCCACGGCGGGCGAGTCGGCGGTGACGCGAATGGGCGTGACCTTGATGTCGGCCTTGCGCAGCAGTACTGCGGTGTCCTTGCGCTGCTCGGGCAGGACGACGGTCACGACGTCTCCGGCGCTTCCCGCGCGTGCGGTGCGGCCGGAGCGGTGCAGGTACGCCTTGTGCTCGGCCGGGGGATCGACGTGGACGACGAGCTGGACGTCGTCGACGTGAACGCCGCGAGCTGCGACGTCGGTGGCGACGAGGACGCGAGCCTGGCCGGAGGAGAACGCGGCGAGGTTGCGGTCGCGTGCGGCCTGAGAGAGGTTGCCGTGTAGGTCGACGGACGGGATTCCGGCGTCGGTGAGCTGCTTGGCGAGCTTGCGGGCCTGGTGCTTGGTGCGCATGAACAGGATGCGGCGTCCGGTGCCGGAGGCGAGCTGGTGGACCAGCTTCTTCTTGGCTTCGACGCCGTCGACCTCGAACACGCTGTGCGTCATGGCCTCGACGTGCGAGGTGGCCTCGTCGACGGAGTGCGTGATCTGGTTGTGCAGGAAGCGCTTGACCAGCTTGTCGACGCCGTTGTCCAGGGTCGCGGAGAACAGCATGCGCTGGCCCTTGTCCGGGGTGGCAGCGAGGATGCGGGTGACGACGGGCAGGAACCCGAGGTCGGCCATGTGGTCTGCCTCGTCGAGGACGGTGATCTGAACGCCGTCGAGGGTGAGGTGACGCTGCTTCATCAAATCTTCGAGCCGGCCGGGGCAGGCGACGACGATGTCGACTCCACCCTTGAGCGCGGAGACCTGACGGACCTGCGAGACACCACCGAAGATCGTGGTGACCTTCAGCGAGTACGCGGAGGCGAGGGGTTCGATCGCGACGGCGATCTGGGTGGCGAGCTCACGCGTCGGCGCGAGGATCAGGCCACGGGGGCGGCCGGGCTTCCGGTTACCGGGGAGCTGGCCGGCGAGTCGAGCGACCATCGGGATGGAGAAGGCGAGTGTTTTGCCGCTACCGGTCTTTCCGCGTCCGAGCACGTCGCGTCCCTGCAATGTGTCGGGAAGGGTGTCGGCCTGGATGGGGAATGCCTCGGTCTTGCCCTGGCTCGCGAGTACATCCGCGATGGCCTGGGGTACGCCGAGTGCAGCAAAAGTCTGTGGGGTCGTCATAGTGATGAAAAGTGCCTTTCGGGCAGGGTGTTGCACCTGCGGGCCTTCGGGCCGAGATGCAAGGTGGCGAGACTGCCGGTGGGCAGTTTCGATCGCCGTAAGAGAAGCCTGTGCTGGGTGCACATGGAGGTTCGGGAGCATTCCACGACGTCTGGCGTGCAGCTGGGCGCGCCGTTGACGAGTGTAACCGAGTCGGTGCTCGGTATGTTCCCGCCGCGACCTGTCATGCGGCGTCGTCGTCGAACAGACCGGTGATGATCACGTTCTCGATTCTCGAGTTGTAGACCTCGACCACGGGCATCGGCGGCGCGCTCGAGTCATAGGTGTGCCCGGTGGGTGAGATGAGCCGGTAGCGATGTCGAGCGCCTCGTTTGTCTCGTAGGGCCTCGGCCGTCCAGCCCTCGCCCTCTTTCGCGTAATTGCATGCGGCACAAAGGCCTGCGCCGTTCTCGGCGCTCGTTCTGCCGCCGGTGGAGTGGGGTCTGATGTGGTCGTGGTGACGGATCGGCGCGTCGCACCACGGAGTGCGGCAGGTGCGATCTCGCAGATCGATGAGGCGTCCCAGCGCGGTCGGAAATGCGCGTGATGTGGACTCCACCGCCGTCAATGCGCCGGACGTCGGATGCGCGTAGAGGCGACGCAATGCGACGTGCGTCTCACTGTCGAGTGTGTGTCGGATGAGTTGCCGGGCGACTTCGGACGGAATGTCGCCATAGCCGTGCACGTACGCGGACGTGGAACCGCCGGCCAAGAGGGCGGCGTCGGCGATGACGATGTCGACGGTCACCGGCGGGCCCTGTGCGGCGGCTGCGCCGGTGACACGCTCGAACACGAGGTCGGCCATGATCTGGTCGCGGGTCCGTGTCTCACCGCCTGAGTTGACGATGGTGTCGGCGTCTCGTCGCAGGGTCGCCCACATGCAGACCATCTTCTCCATCGAGGTGAGGACCGTGAAGAAGCCCATCGATTCGGGGGCTGGCCGGGTGCTCGTGCGGCGGGCGGCGTAGGCCTTGGCGCGTCGTTTCACCCGGGAGGCGGCGTCGAGTTCGTTGGCCAGGGCGCGGGCGCGGCCCTCGATGGTGCGGTCACCGGCACCGGCCAGTATGGCGGGGTCCGCGCACAGTCGTTCGTCGAGGGTGCGGCGGTCGTCGACGGTGAGGCATGCGGTTTCGCGGGCGAGGATCATGGCGCGCCACTCGTTGAGTTCTCCGGCTTTCAGGCGAGCCAGGGTGTGCGGCATTTCGTGCACCAGGGCGCGAGCGAGGCCCAGATGAGTGCCGCCGCGGTTCGGTGATTCGCGTCGGGCCAGGCCAATCTGTGACGCAATACCGATGCGCCACTGGGCTTTCGGCTTGCCCCGCTCTTTACGTTCGTTGCTGATGGTCGTCGCCACGGCGTCGGTCACCACGGCTTGAACGGCCACGCTGGCGCACTTGATCGTCTCGAGGGCGGAGATCAGATCGATGCCCGCTGCTGCGTCGGCATCGAACTCCGATGACTGAAGACGCGCAACGAAGCGCAGCACTTCATCGGACGTCAGTGGTGAATCATGTACGGCTGCGACCACGAGTTCCTCCCCAGTACTCGAATGCATGTTCGATAGTACGGCGAGTTTCGGGAGTCCGCAAGGGGTCAACTTCTGTCAACGGATGTGCAAGTGGCTGGGTGGGGCGTAAGGCGAAACGGACCGTTAACGCCTTAACTACCAAGGGAGACAACATGACCGAGTTCACCGGAGGGCGCATCCCACGTGGCCATGAGATATGGACGGCGTTCGTCGGGAAGCCGGGCGAAGGATGTAGCGAGGAGGCCTGAGCACGGGTAAGCACTCCATGCAGGTGAGCAAGTGGCTCGGGCACGCGTCTTAGGTAACCACCCTGACCGTGTACGCGGACAACATCGCGGAGAACAAAGACGGTAAGCAGGCCCCGCTCAGCCGCCCTCTCGCGGAAACAAGACCTGCCCCGGAGCAATCGGCCCTCCTAATGGCTTCGAACGTTGTGCAGTTCCGCCGACGCTTGGGCTAGCTGCATATTTGTTCACGCGTACCGAACCCGTCATGCGTCAATGCTGGGCTGCAGGCGCTCCGGGTAGTTGTGCGTGCGTGCGCTCGCGGGGTCGGTTGTCTGAGCTTCATACAGGGCAACGGCACATTCCACGCTGATGATGGCTGACATGAGTGCGTCGGCCATCATCGCAAACATTGCAGAGGGGCCGTCTGCCAGATTAATGGCCCAAGAATGTCCGTGTGTAAAACTGGAACAAACCCGATATTGTTCATCCATGATAGTGGGAAAGTGCTTGCCTGCCAGTTCCGCCGTATGCGCAGGGTTATTGTCTTGTATCCAATTAGCCGCCTTGCGTACGAGCACGGTGTAGCGACGGCCGCTCTCCCGGGGCAGTGCTGCCAGCGTGTCAAGCTCGCTCTGGTGGAAATTTAGGCGGTGCTGAGACTGCCCGTATGTTTCGTCTGGCACGAGTAGTAGTTTATTGTCGTGTGCCTTAATTGTGTCCTTGTGATGTTCCTTTGCGTGCTCAACGCCAATCATTGCAAGCCCAGCTGCACGGGCACGACGCACGTCCCGATCTTCAGGGCTCATCACCCAGATGGCTTGGGCCGAGGACTCGAAAGCCGTTCTACATGAAGCCAGGACAGAAGGGGCGTGGTACCTGAATGGAACGGATCTCTTACCAGCCTGTAGAACCACATTTAGGGTCGCAAGCGCATCGGTGGCGTTCATGATCGGGTACATCACGGTACCGGTTACGCCCTCAGGAATTTTCTCGTCAAAGCCGTCGTCGTCGTCTTTCGCCATCGAGGTGTTGGTATCCGCTCGGTGTGGATTCAGGCCCCAGGCTTCAAGCGTCTGTCCGCGTTGCCCACGTTCAATTACTCGTTGGAGCGGCGGGTTTAACATCATGCTCAGGGAGTGTAGAGCTTGCGCTGCGATCTGCATGCGGCGAACCATACCGATAAGCACCGACAAATTGGCCCGGCCGTACGTGCTCCGATGTAGAAACGCCGTTGACGAACGGACTCATCGCTGCTCGTCCTCCTACCACGCAAACATCAGGCCCTCCATCTTTCCGGCGACGGGCAGGAAGGCAAGGCACTTGGTGCGTTCAGAAGTCATCGGGTCGGTCAGTGTGCAGACGTCCCTCCAGTACTCCAAATTGGCAATCAGTTCATGCGTCTTGGCCCGAGTGGTCGGAAAACCAGACGACAGGCCCGCCTGAAATTCGTCCAGCGCGACGACGGTCGACGAGATCGCCGCTGCGCAGGTTGTGCTGAGTGAGTTGCTCACGTCGAGGCACGGCGCGATGCGTTCGGAAACTGCATCTTGATACTGCTGTGCCCGCTGCGCCGTGGTGACGGGTACTGGGCTTGTCGTTGTAGCGGCCACGGTCACCGTCGATGCACTGGGAGTCGTTGTGGTGGGTGTGGAGTCCCCGTCACCACCGCATGCGGTGAGCGCAGCGAGGCCTAGGCCCACCGCGATAGCAAACCGAGTTCGTTTGAGACTGAGTGGTTTCATCCGCGAAGTGAAAAGACAAATCGGACCATGTTCGAGAAGCGGAGCGGTACCGTCCGCCGCCCACTGACCGGGGTGGAACCGGGCTGGCCACCAAGACTGTATCGGCCAAGTTTCAAATACCCGATCTGACCTGCTGATATGTGGTGCCCTCGGCAGGATTCGAACCTGCGACCTACCCTTTAGGAGAGGGTTGCTCTATCCCCTGAGCTACGAAGGCTGGTGACCGTTCTCTGATCCGAAGCCCTTGTCCAGCAACGGCTTTCGATCCATCGAACAATCGGTTGCGGATGGGTTCGCTGCCTCCGGTGCTCAGCTGGCCCACATCGCGCTCGCTAGTCTAGCGGCCCACCGTGTCGATCGTGAAGCAGGTTGCCGCTGCTCGTCACCGTCCCGGTCAGCGAGGCGATCAGGTTCAGGGCAGTGCGGTGCTGGTGAGCGGTGTAATCGGCGATCGATCCGATGCCGACGAAGCACTCGATGCCACGGGCGAAAGCGTCGAACCACGCCGGTCATCCTCGTACAAACGCGCGCGCATTTGCCAGACGCGCGCACAATCGCCGGCCACAGGCTGTCGATTCCGCTCGCACCTGACGAACGCGCGCGCGTTTGCGGATCCCGAGGCCCGGCCAGCACCTAATCCGCCGCGATGGCGTCCACGATGTTCAGTCGCGATGCGTGCACAGCAGGTGGAGCCGAACCGAGCAGTGACAACCCGAGGGCGACGAGGCCGTACAGCAGCACCGACCAGCTCGCGGTGTAGGCGACCGGAATCCCGATGCTGGCTCCGAGGATCAGGGTGCTCAGGTATTGCAGCCCTGCGCCGATGATCAGGCCGAGGACACCACCGACGATGCCGACCGACAGCGCCTCGGCGAGCACCATTCGCGCCAGGGTCCCTCGGCCGCCGCCCATGGCGCGCAGCACTCCCAGTTCGCGGCGACGTTCGAGTACCGACAATGTCAAGGTGTTGAGCAAGGCGACGGCAGCGACGAGCGCGACGATCCACTGCAGCGCGATCGCCAATGCGCCGGACTGTCGGATGGCCGCACTGGTGCCCTCCAGAGCCGCAGCGCCGGTGTAGACGAAGGCTTCGGGTGGCAGTGTCGAACGCAACGAATCCTGTACGGCGGCAACGTCTCCGTCGACGCCGATCTCGAGGTAGGTCGCCCCGGGTCGGTCGTACCACCGTTGCATCGAATCCAGCGAGATCGCCATCGTGCCGCCGGCGGCGTTGATGTAGTCGACCAGATCCAACACCCGCACGGTCTGGACGCCGGTCGGCGTCGGCAAGTCGATGGAGTCGCCCACCGAGACACCCAACGTTCTGCCGAATCCCCGGGACAGCACCACCCCGTCACCGGCGAGCACCTGGGAACGCACGTCCTCGGTGAGCGAGGTGAGAGTCACCGCGTTGCTACCGTCGGCGACGCCCTGGATGGATACCGTCTCGCCGTCGATCGTGGCGTATGCCCACTGCCCCTCGACGATGCGAGACACACCGGGCGTCGACGCTACGGCGTCCTCCACCTCGGCGGGAACGATCGGGCCCGACGGAATGGCGTCGGGCGAGGTCATCGACACGTACAGGTCGGTATCGGCCAACGACGACAACGACTCGGCCGCCGAGTCGGTCATGTTGGTCAGTGAACCCGACACTCCCACACTGACTCCAACCGCGATCACGATCGTCATCACGGTTGCCCAGATACGCCGCGGGGCGCGTTCGATGGTGGCGGTCGCGAGGCGACCGGCACCACCCCAGCGGCGGGGGACCGCTGCGGTGATCGACACGATCGGCCCCGTCGCGCCGACGCACAGCGCGACGACGCCGAACATGAACAGCGCACCGGCCCCGAGGGTCAACTGTCCGTCGACGTTGACGGCGAACAGGAAGGATCCGGCGATGGCGAGCAGGCCGAAGACGGTTGCGGCCACGGTGAATCGCAGACCGGGGCCTCCCGAGGTCTCTCCGCCGCCGACCGCGAGCGCCTCGATCGGGGAGATGCGATAGACCTGAACCGCCGCGACGGCCGAGGCGCCCGCGCAGGCCAGTACACAGGCCACGATCGCCACCGGAATCGCGAAGCCGGGCAACACGTATTCGATCCGCGCATCGAAAGCCTGCGAGAGGAACGGCGGCAGACTCTCGATCGCGATGCGGCCCATCACGATTCCCAACGGAACGCCGACGGCACCGCCGACGAGCCCGACCAGAACGGACTCGAACAACAGGTCGCGGACGATATCGCCGCGGCGGCCACCGACTGCCCGGAGCAGAGAGATGGTGGGTCGACGCTTCGCGATGGCCATGTTCATGACGTTGAAGACCAGGAACGCCGCGACGACGAACGCGATGAGCGAGACCATCAGTGTGGCATTGCGAGTCAGGCTCATCGCCTGGTTCGCGCGGTCGGCCCTGAAGTCGGGATTCATCACCGACACGCGGCCCGCCAGTGCGGCGTCGAGGTCGGTACGCACAGTGTCGCCGCTGCCGAGGACGAAGATCGAATCGAGTTGATCGGGGCGGTCGGTGAGCGTCTGAGCCGTCGGGATGAGCGCGACGGCGAACATGCCTCCGCCGATACGCTGCGTCCCCGGGCCGTCGACCACGCCGACCACCGTCGTCGGAACATCGTCGATGGTGACGGTGTCGCCCTGCGCCAGACCTGTTGCGGCTCCGACCAATACTCCGGCCGGGTCGGTGAGCAACCCGGCCGCGTTTCCGACTGCGCCTTCGAGATCGGATTGCAGTGCCGTGATGGACGAGTCGACACCGAGAATCGTCAGGTCTCCGACGTCGGACCGAACGGTGCTGCGCAGCAGTGGGACTGCGGTCTCGACACCGGGGACGGCGCGAACTGCGTCGAGTTCGCTCTGATCGAAGCCCGAGTCGGTGACACCGACGACCTCGTAGTCGGCGTTACCCGCGATCGACACCGCGAGACGCTCGACGGATCCGGTCAAGGACCCGTACGTGCCGAGGACGGCGATGAGCAACCCGGCCGCGACGGCGACGACGCCGGCCGAGACCAACGAACGCACCCAGTGCATGCGGAGGTCGCGCAGGCTGATGACTCGAAATCTGCTGAGCGCGGTGCCTATCACCGATCGAGGCCGGCCGTGGGAGTGTCGGTCTCGACGCGACCGTCGATCATGCTGACGATGCGATCGGTGGACCGTGCCGCCTCGAGGTCGTGGGTCGCCATCACCACCGCTCGACGCCCGTCACTGGCGTGCGCCACCTCGGCAAGAATCTCCAGGACGTTGTGGGAGGTCTTCGAATCGAGATTGCCGGTCGGTTCATCGGCGATCAGCAGTGCCGGATCCATCATCAACGCCCGTGCGATCGCGATGCGCTGGATCTGACCGCCCGACAACTGCGCCGGACGGTGCTCGGATCGGTTGGAGAGTCCGACCATGTCGAGCAGACGCATCGCGTCGGACTTGGCCTTCTTGATCGGGGTGCCGTCGAGCAGCTTGGGAACGGCGACGTTCTCCCATGCGGACATCGTCGGCAGCAGGTTGAAGAATTGGAAGACGAACCCCACCTGGTGGCGTCGAAAATCGGATTGGGCATTGTCGTCGAGGGTGGTGACCTCGACGTCGTCGAACCGGATGGAACCCGACGTGGGCGTGTCGAGTGCGCCGAGCATGTGCAGCAGCGTCGACTTGCCGGCACCGGACGGCGCGACGAGCGAGACGAACTGGCCACCCTCGATCGTGAGATCGATACCGTCCAACGCGCGTACCGGTTGCTCGCCGGTGGGGTACTCCTTGACCACACCGGACAGCTCGAGCTTCAACTTCGTCATCCAACAATCCCCTGCTCCTCGAATACTTCCGACGCTACCTGCCGTCGGGTCGAGAAACCGGTCGGAGTTCTCAGATCACGCTGCGCCGCGCGAGGATTCGAGGCGTCGGGCCACCAGGGCGGCCTGCAGGTGTCGGATACCCGAGGGACGGGTCGGGTCGAACCCGGTGAGCTGGGCGATCCGCTTGAGGCGGTAATCGACGGTGTTGGTGTGCAGGTGGAGCTGGCGTGCGGACCGCTGACGGTTCAGATCGTGGGATATGTGGATCTCGAGGGTCTCGAGCAGCTCCGGCGACGAGTCGAGTGGCTCGAGGATCTGGGTCAGGTGGCGACGGCCGGGTCCCGGTCGCGTGAGCTGGTATTCGAGCACCAGGTCGTCCATGCGGTACAGCCCGGACGGACGGTGCAGCTGGTGCGCCAACGACAGCAGTTCGTGGACCTGATCGGCTGCGGTGGGGATGTCGGCGGTAGCGGCCTGCTCGGCGGTGACGGTGACGGGAACCTCGGCGGCGGTACCGATGCGGTGCACCAGGGCCTCGACCCACTCTTCGTCGTGAACACCCGGGATCAGCACGGTGCCGCCTTCGGTGCTCAGCAGAGACAGGGGAGTGCGACCGCAGATCGTGGCCAATTCGGCCTGAACGCGGCGCAGCTTTCGACGGGCGGCAACGGTCTTCTGGATGTTGGGGTCGTTCTCGTCGGGGTGCGGCGGCACCGAGATGGCGAGCACGAGGTAACTGTCGGCGAGCTCGATGCCGGACTGACGGGCCATCGACACCGCATTGTGGCCGCTGAGCAGCGAGGTCACCAGGGTGTGCGCCGCCGTGTGATGCTCACTGGCCACCGATTGGAGCTCCTCGACGTAGCTCTTGCTGGCCGCGATGGACACCTTCTCCGACAGCAGCACGAACATCCGCGCGGCCTCGATCAGTTGGGCGGCGTCGCCTTCACCTGCCCGCTTGGACACGAGATTCCAGCCGATCTGGATGCCCTCGTGGTAGACGCTGAGCACGGACTCGAGTGGCACACCCTCGCGCGCCCACTGACTGGCCTTGGCGCGGAGTTCGGCCAGGTCGGACTCCGCCGGAGCACGTCTTTCGTCGAGCATCTGCACGGCGATACTGATGCACTTGACGGTGAATTCGGTGACGTCGCCGTGGAGCTGTTCGCCCGGCAACGACCCGCAGGGGGTATTGGCTGCGAAGTGCCCCACGAGGAGCCGAGCCACCGCGCGGAAGTCGCGAAGAGGAGCCGACGCAGGCTGACCCGCGACCATGATTCCGAGGCTAGTCGAGTTGTGAACGGTCACAGATCAACCCTTCGTGTTGGATTCTTCAGGTCTCGAGAAAGCAAACTCACTCACGCGTATCGACGCGCTTCCACGGCTCAATGTATGCAATCCCCGACGAAACCGCGGCGTTTTCGTACTTCAAGTTTGTTTCCGGGCCTCTAACAGGATCGATCATAGGTTGTTATCAACGCGTGATCCACCATTTCGGCAAAACTCGTTGTGACCTATCTCGAGCGCGTGCCGTGGGCGCTTGCGACTTGCCCTAAACAATCGCCAAGCCGTCCCGACGGACGGGCCGCGCATCTACGTTGATCTCCGTCGGAGTGGGTGTGCGGGCGGCGAAGGGGTGGGTATGCGCAGTGACATCGGACAGTTCGCGGTTCTGCGAGAACTGCTGCCGAGCATCGAGGCGAATCTCGTTCGTCATCGCGCCGAAGCCGTGCAGTGGGAACCGGCCGACTTCGTTCGGGCCGAGATGTACTGGGGTTCGCGTCCCTCCAGCCTGACCGAGGCCGCCAAGGCGGCGTTGGTGACCACTCTGCTTGTCGAGCAGAACATTCCGCTGTACCGGCGCGACACCGCCGCCTCCGAGATCGGGGCCTGGCCGTCGTGGCTCACCGTGTGGAGCGAAGAACGAACCAGGCATGCAGTGGCGGTCACCGACTACCTGGTCGCCACCCGCAGCGTCGATCCGATCGCCCTCGGTCGCGCCCGAGCGCAGTGCATGACGGTGGGTTTCGACGCCCCGATGAACGGAGCGCACCTGCTTCGGTCGCTTGCTCAGGTCGCCCTGGACGAGTCGGTCGCGAGCATGTGCCACCGCAACACCGTCGCGCAGTGCCACGATCCGGTGGCCGATCGCCTGCTCGGACGCATCGTCGCCGACCAGGACCTGCACGTCCGCTTCTTTTCCGACCTGGTCTCCGCAGCGCTCGAGGTTGCGCCGTCGCTCACCGTCACCGCGATCACCGAGGTCGTCATGAACTTCCAACTGCCGGGCAGCAACCTGCCGGGGTTCGCGCGCAGTGCGATGCTCATCTCGCGCGACGGAATCTACGATCTACGCCGCCACCTCGACGAGGTCCTGCGTCCTCTGCTGGCACAGTGGCGCATCTTCGAGCGCACCGACCTCGGTGCCGGAGCCCGCAGTCGCGACCAACTGGCCGACCATCTCGATCATCTCGACGCGCAGGACACCGCTGTCGAGCTCAGCCGCACGCGAAGCCGAGAGTACGCAAACGCATTGCGCGCCAGCTGACACCACATACCCCGGGGGGTCCGTGGGACCGGCGCCTCTTCGATTCGATTCGAATCGAAGAGGCGCTTCGGCGGGGTCCATCGACTAGCCTGAACTCCTATTCGTCATACGCCCGAGGCCCCGGTTCTCGCGCAACGACCGGAGGCCCGAAACGTGACAGGCTCTCGACCGATCATCGTCGGCATCGACGGATCCGCTGCAGCGGACAAGGCCGTGATCTGGGCGGCGCTCTGTGCTCACCGACGCGATCGGCGATTGCACATCGTGACGGCCGTGGACATGCCGGGTGTGGTCGACCTGAGCGAATTCGCCGGAGAAGCAACCGAATTCGTGGCCACGGCCAAATCCAGATTGGTGGCGGCGGAAACTCTGGCGGCACTGGTGGTCGACGATCCGGCGTTCGAGGTGACCTCCAGTGCCGTCGAGGGCGGTGTGATGGACGTTCTCATCGGGGTCTCTGCTCAGGCCGAGCTCCTGGTGATCGGGGCGAGCGAAACCGGTGCTGTCACACTCTCGTTGGCTGCTCACAGCGTCTCTCCTGTCGCGGTGGTGCGAGGCCGTGACATCGACGGTCGGCCGGTCGCCGAGGGGCCGGTCGTCGTCGGTATCGACGGCTCGGAGGTCAACCAGGCTGCGGTCGAGTGGGCGTTCGTCGAAGCATCGGCCCGCGGAGCCGTGCTGATCGCGGTGCACGTGTGGTCGGATGTCGATCTGACCCAGTCGTTCGGCCGTGCACCCAAGGACTGGCAGGCCATCGCCGACGGTGAGGAGGCTCTGCTGGCGGAGAGCCTCGCCGGCTGGCAGGAGAGGTTCCCGGACGTCGAGGTGCAGCGCATCGTCTCTCAGGACCGTCCGGTGAGGATTCTGAGCGGACTGTCCGAAACCGGAGCGTTGATCGTGGTGGGCAATCGGGGGCGCGGTGGATTCGGCGGAATGCTGTTGGGCTCCACGAGTTTCGCGCTCGTCAACACCGCGGACTGCCCGGTGCTGGTCGTGCGGAAGTCCCCTACATAGCGACGGTCAGCAGAAAGCTCACGTCTTCGAGGGCCTCGACGCTGTGGCGGGCGTCGGGGATGACGAGAAGGTCGCCGGTCGAACCCTTCCAGGAGCGTTCGCCGGAGATCAGTTCCAGCTTGCCGCTGAGCACCAGGACGGTCGACTCGCCGGAGAGGTCGTGTTCGGCCAGTTTGTTACCGGCGGCCAGCGCCACGACCGTCTGCCGTAGGTGGCGTCGGTGACCGCCGTAGACCGTCTGCGAACTGCGGCCACTCGACGCGCCGACTGCAAGCTTGAGCTGTTGGCGGGCAAGGGCGGTGAGTGACTTCTTGTCCATGATCGTCAGTATGACGCACCACTCGCAGTCGCGACGGGGGAATCCTGAACGCGCTCAGGAAGGTTGGGTAGGCTTTCCGTACTCGACCCAGCGGAATCGGGTGCCGTCGACCCGGCTGCTCTGCCAGTCGCCCGCCCTGGCGACCCAGCCGTCGGGAATCTCCGGAGCACTCGTATCGCCCACGACGTCGAGATCGACCTCGGTCACCTCCAGGTGGGTCGCGATATCCATTGCACTGCGATAGATTTCGCCGCCCCCGATGACCCACACCGGGTCGGAATCGGCGAGCGCGATCGCGTCGGCGACGCTGTGTGCCACCTCCGCGCCCTCGGCCGACCACGATGCGTTGCGCG
Organism: Rhodococcus sp. 05-339-2; assembly: GCF_002258965.1. NCBI lineage: Bacteria > Bacillati > Actinomycetota > Actinomycetes > Mycobacteriales > Nocardiaceae > Rhodococcus > Rhodococcus sp. 05-339-2. Next base: position 325,736 of record NZ_NOYW01000014.1, on the reverse strand, counting down.
TGACGACGATGTTCCGACGCCCGGGCAGCGGCCGGAACTTCGCGGGAAGTGAATCCCAGGTCTTGCGGCCCATGACGACGGCATGACCGCCCGTCACGGCGCGAAAGTGTGCCAGGTCCTCGGGAATGTGCCAGGGGATACCGCCCCCGTCCCCGATGGTTCCCGTGGTGCTCTGCGCCCAGATCGAGCCGACGAACGAAGCACTCACACCGCTACCGGGGCCTTGATCGCCGGGTGGTGCCGGTAGCCCACGATCTCGATGTCCTCGTAGGTGTAGTCGAAGATCGAATCCCGTTGCGCCAGTCTCAGAGTGGGGTAGGGGTACGCCTCGCGCGAGAGCTGCTCGGTGACCTGATCGCGGTGGTTGTCGTAGATGTGGCAATCGCCGCCGGTCCAGACGAACTCGCCGACCTCGAGACCGGTCTGCGCCGCCACCATGTGCGTGAGCAGCGCATAGCTCGCGATGTTGAACGGCACTCCGAGGAACATGTCCGCACTGCGCTGATACAGCTGGCACGAGAGCTTGCCGTCGGCCACGTAGAACTGGAAGAACGCGTGGCACGGCGGCAGCGCCATTCGCGGGATCTCGCCGACGTTCCAGGCCGAGACGATCATCCGCCGCGAATCCGGGTCGGTCTTCAAGGTCTCGATGACCTGGCTGATCTGGTCGATGTGCTCGCCCGACGGGGTAGGCCACGATCGCCACTGCACTCCGTAGACGGGGCCGAGCTCGCCGTCGGGGGCAGCCCACTCGTCCCAGATGCTCACGCCGTGTTCCTGCAGCCACGTGGCGTTCGAATCCCCACGCAGGAACCACAGCAATTCGTAGACGATGGATTTGAGATGGACCTTCTTGGTGGTGATCAGCGGGAAGCCCGCGGCCAGGTCGAAGCGCATCTGATGCCCGAACACGCTGGTGGTGCCGGTTCCGGTTCGGTCGGATTTCGCCGTCCCGGTATCGAGGATGTGGCGCAGCAGATCTTCGTACGGAGTCGGAACCATCACGACGGTCATCGTAGCTGCATACTGGGTACATGCCGGAATTACCCGAGGTGGAAGCCCTTGCCGGCTTTCTGCGCGAGCATGCCGTCGGTGCGGTGATCGGTCGCATCGACATCGCTGCACTGAGCGTTCTCAAGACGTTCGATCCGCCGATCACCGAGCTGCAGGGCAAGGACGTCACCGATGCCGCCCGCTTCGGGAAGCATTTGGCACTTCGCGCCGGTGACCTCTGGCTGATCACCCATCTCTCTCGCGGGGGATGGGTGCGGTGGGTGGACAATCCCAGCGTCGCACCGCCTAAGCCGGGCAAAGGACCCTTGGCGCTGCGGATCCATTTCTTCACCCCCGAGGGAGCGACGCCCGCCATCGACCTCACCGAGGCGGGTACCAAGAAGCGGCTGGCGGTGTGGGTGGTGCGCGACCCGCTACAGGTTGCGAGCATCGCCCGGCTCGGTCCGGACGCGCTGACGGTCACCGAGCTCGAATTCGCCGAGATCCTCGCAGGCACCACCGCGCGACTGAAGACCTCGTTGGTGGATCAGTCGCTGTTGGCAGGCATCGGCAATGCCTACTCGGACGAGATACTGCACGTGGCGAAGCTCTCGCCCTTCGCGTCGTCGAGCAAGCTCGATCCCGAATCCGTCGCGACGCTCTACGCGGCGATGCGATCGGTTCTGTCCGACGCGGTGACCCGCTCGGCCGGGCAGGATGCGGCGCGTCTGAAGGGGGAGAAGCGATCGGGGATGCGCGTACACGCCAGAACCGGGCTTCCGTGCCCGGTGTGCGGCGACCCGGTACGTGAAGTCGCCTACGTCGATCGTTCTTTTCAGTACTGCGCGACGTGCCAGACGGCCGGCAAGATTCTCGCCGACCGTCGCATGTCGCGACTGCTCAAGTGACGGGTTCGAGCTTCTGGCTGTCGTAGCCCCGGTAGCCTTCCCATGCCTTGCGCCGGTCGCTCCGTGGGTCCTTCTGTACCCGGGTGCGGGTGTCGAAGATCAGTGTCCGACGCGAGTCCTCGTCGTACGCCGGCCACGTGTCCAATGGTTTTCCGTTGGTGGCGAACGCAATCCAGTTCGACTGCACCTGCTCGGTGACCTCGGCGAAGGCCTTTCGTCCACCCGTGAGTGTGAGCGCCTTGCCGAAGAGGGTCTCGTTGATGCCGAACACGGCGAACAACTCGAATCCGTGGGTGGCGTCGAGGCCGAGCACCTTCATCGATCGCGGAGCGAAATCGAAGCGGTAGAAGTACGTGGGTGCGTGACGCGAATGTCCCTCGGCCACTTCGAGAGACGGCTTCCAGAAGGTGAAGTCGCCGCCGAAGTCGATGGCCGACCGCTCACTGGGGTAGTTGCGATAGCCTGCGGTGACCACGGCCTCGGCGTCGGGATCGGTGAGCGAGAACAGCTTGCCGATGCGTTCGGGGTTGGTGGGCAGTGCGTCGAGGAACTTCGGAAACAGTGTTCCCTCACGGGCATTGGTGCCGATGATCAACGGGACGCGGTGCGCGGTGCCCTTCGCGTAGGCCTCCACCGGGCTGACCGGCAGGAAGTCGCCGTCGATCACGGGTCCGAACGGAAGCAGTCCGGGAGTGCGGTGCAGGGTGGTCAGGCCAAGCTTGGTGCCGGCCCGCCCGAGCCGTAGTACCTCGGCGTTCTCCAGGGTCTCGGCCGCGTTCTCCGCGGTGCCGCCCAGGTAGCCCACGTACTCGCGTGCCCATTGATCGGCACGCTCCTTGGTGGCCGTCATGCCGGGAGCAGAGCTCTCGGAAATGGCCTGTGCGAAAAGGCCTTTCGCGGCGGGAACCGTCATGAGCGTGGTGACCGCATTGCCGCCCGCGGATTCGCCGAAGATGGTGACGTTGTTCGGATCGCCGCCGAAGTTCGCGATGTTGCGCTGCACCCATTCCAGCGCCGCGACCTGATCCCGCAGGCCCAGGTTGGAGTCGAACGGCCGCTCGGGAGTGGAGAACTGGGACATGTCCAGGTAACCCAGTGCGCCGAGTCGGTAGTTGACCGAGACGTAGATGATGCCGTCGCCGTCCTTCAGCGAGCGGCGCACCAGCGAGCCGCCGCCGTACAGCGGGGTCGCCGAGGTGCCGAGCGTGTAGGCACCACCGTGGATGAACACCATGACCGGGCGCGGGTTCTTGCTCGGTGCGCTCGGGGCCAACACGTTGAGCGTAAGGCAGTCCTCGCTCGACGGCTGGTACTTGCCGACGGCGAGCATCGTGCCGCGCTTGTGCTGAATGGAGGCGTTGCCCCATTCGGTGGCGTCGCGCACGCCCGACCACGGTTGGGTCGGTTGCGGCGCTCGGAAACGAAGCGGTCCGACGGGCGGGGCGGCGTACGGGATGCCGCGCCAGGTGGTCAGGTCGCCCACCGGCTTGCCCTCGATGATGCCGTCGGAGGTGGTCACGCGTGTCGTCACAGCCATGTCGCGAGTGTACTGATCCGTTCTTACCCGCGGGTAAGAACGGATGGAGATCGGTACCGGGCAGACTCGAGGGCATGCTTTTCGAGTATCGCGCCGAGATCGTGCAGTTACTGCGCTCGCCCACGCACGCCTACTTCGGTAGATCCAAGGACGGCCCGGCCGAGTCGGCGACGGACCTGCCGACCAGCGTCGAGATCGTGGCGCACAAAGGCATTCGTGGAGATCGGTTCTTCGGCGTGAAGGCACACACCGAGGCGGCGGTGAGCTTTCTGGCCGTCGAGGCATGGGAGGCCGTCGGCGATGTACTTGGGGTCGATGTGCCCGATCCGTCCGTGGCCAGGCGAAACGTCGTCGTACGCGGGCTGGAGCTCGACCCGTTGCGAGGGTTGGAATTCGAGCTCGATTCCGGTGACGGCTGGATTCGGTTCCGTGGTGGCCGGCCGGCCCATCCGTGCGCGTGGATGGACCGGATGGTGGTGGACGGTGCACGTAAAGCGCTGATCGGTCGCGGCGGACTGCGTGTCGAGCCGCTGTCCGACGGCATCCTGCGGGTCGGGGAACTACTGGTCCGCTCGCCCGTCGAACTCGATCCCTCTCGGGCCGAGCTCTCGATAAGGCGCGCTCAGCCGATCTGACCTGGCTCTCGGCGGACCTTCGTGGTTCCGTGCTGCCCAGGCTCTTGCTCACGAAGTAAATCTGTGCCCATAATGTGGGTATTGGTGTGATGGATCACATCGAGCCGCATGCGATGGCAGCGGTCACTCTCATTCAGCGGGAAGAATTGCCGATGTCCGATATGTGGATTGTGATCAACACCGTCGTCGCCGTCCTGGCGGTGGTGGTCTTCATCGTTCGTTTTCACTTCAACCCGGTGATCTCGCTGGTGCTCGGGGCCGCGTACCTGGGACTGGCGACGAAGCTCGGAGTCGGCACCACCGTCGACACCATCACCGGCGGCTTCGGCGAGATCATGGCCGAGGTGGGCCTGCTCATCGCCTTCGGTGTGCTGATGGGTTCGGTACTGCAGGAGATGAACGCCATCCAGCGACTCGTCGGCACGTTGCTGCGAACCTTCGGACCCAAGCGGCTGCCGTACGCACTCTCGCTGACCATCGCGACCCTGCTGCAGTCCATCTTCCTCGACGTGCTGCTCGTGATCTCCGCTCCGCTCGCCCGCAACCTCGCTCCGAAGATCGGCAAGTACGGCACAGCGCGAATGGCCACGGCGCTGGCGATCGCGCTCGAATGCGGCATCGTGTTCATGGTCCCCGGTGTCGCGACGCTCGCACTGGCCGGACTGCTCGGCGTGCCGCTGGGCAAGATGATGATCTACGGACTCATCCTGATCGTTCCGGTCGTCGTGCTGTCGGTGGCCGTCATGTCGTTCGTCTTTCGGCACGGATGGTGGAACGAGGAGAAGGACGAGCAGCAGATCGTCGTGGTCCCAGAGCCTGTGGTCCCGGAGCCTGCCGATTCCGGCGACGAGCCTCTCGAAACCGGAGGTGGCGTAGCCCAGAAGGTGCGCACCGAGAAGCAGACGTCGCTGCTGGTGTTGCTCTCGCCGCTGCTGCTCGCGCTCGTCCTCATTGCCATCGGAGCCGTACTCGAAGTCGCCGAGATCTCGATTCCCGTCGTCGAGTTCATTGCCAGCCCGGTCATCGCGCTGCTCATCGGCTTGGTGGGAACGTGCCTCATCGGTCGCTACCACGTCGGACAGGCTCGGGTGGAGAAGGCTCTCGCCCGTGGCTTCGCGGAGAGCGGTCAGATACTGATCCTCACCGGCGTCGGTGGATCGCTCGCGGCCGTCATCAACGAGGCGGGTCTCGGCGACATCCTCGGCCAATACTTCACGGCGAGCACCGCAGCGCCGCTCCTGATGGTGTGGGTCATCGCGGCCGCATTGCACATCGCCGTGGGATCGGTGACGATCTCCGCCATCACCTCGGCCGGCATTCTCGCCCCGGTCGCTCCGCTGATCGGTCTCGACCCGGTGTTCATCGCACTCGCCGCCGGTGCCGGATCGTTGTTCGCCGTCCACGTCACCAGCAACACCTTCTGGCTCCTGCAGTCCTTGATGGGCCAGTCGACCCGAGGCACACTCAAGACGTGCTCGGTGGGCGTCTCGGTGGCATCGGTCATCGCCATCGCGTTGATCGTGCCGATGAGCTGGATCCTGTGAGCCCAGATTCCATGAATCCTGATTCCGGGAGTATCGAAAGGAACACGATGGCACTGCCGCTCAGCGGAGTTCGAGTTCTCGAACTCGGCAACTACATAGCCGCCCCTACTGCGGCGCGCATGCTCGCCGATTTCGGTGCCGAGGTCATCAAGGTCGAACGGCCGGGAACCGGCGACGAACTACGCAACTGGCGGCTCTACTCCGGCACCACGTCGATGCTCTATCGCACGATCAACCGCAACAAGAAATCGATCGTGCTGGACCTGCGTACCGAACAGGGCCGCAAGGACGTCGTCGACCTCGCAGCGAAATGCGACATCGTGCTCGAGAACTTCCGGCCCGGCACGCTGGAGAAATGGGGTATCTCGCCGGAAGTGCTCAGCGCAGCCAACCCCGAATTGATCATCACGCGCATCTCGGCCTTCGGCCAGACGGGCCCCATGTCGCAGCGACCCGGATTCGCCGCTGTCGCAGAGGCGTACGGCGGCTTTCGCAATCTCGTGGGTGACCCGGATCGGCCACCCGTCCGGGTCGGGGTCTCGATCGGGGACTCCATCGCCGGGCTGTACGCGGCGTTCGGATGCGTCATGGCCCTGTTCCAACGGCAGACCCAGCGTGCGGCGCAGGCCTCGGACGGGCAGTCTCCGCTGTCGCTGGCACAGCGTTCCATCGATGTGGCGCTGAACGAATCGATTCTGTCGATGATGGAATCGCTGATTCCGGACTACCTCGCCTACGGTGTCGAACGCGAGCGAACGGGCGGCCGAATGGAAGGCATCGCACCCTCGAACGCGTACCCGTGCAACGACGGTCACTCGATCATCATCGCCGGCAACGGCGATGCGATCTTCCAGCGCTACATGGAGACCATCGATCGTCCCGATCTGGGAGCCGACCCGGACCTGGCGTCCAACGCCGGTCGGTGGCGTCGACGCGACGAGTTGGACGCCGCGATCTCGGCGTGGACCGGGTTGCACTCGCGCGAGCAGGCGTTGAAGATTCTCGACGCCGCCGGGGTGCCGTCGGGTCCGATCTACACCGCGGCGGACATCGTCGCCGACGAACAGTATGCCGCCCGCAACATGATTCAGCACTTCTCGGTCGACACCGGAGGTGACGAGCCCACCGACGTCGGATTCGTCGGCGTCGTCCCGGTGATCGGTGACGCGTCGCTGCCGATTCGTTCGGTCGGACCGGATCTGGGCGAACACACCAGGGAAGTACTGTCGACTCTGCTCGGCCGCACCGACGAAGAGATGAGCCTCTAGATGTACCGATTCGCTCCCGCCGCAGAGCTTCGCGACGTCACGATGCGCGACGGTCTGCAGCTCACCGGCAAGATGCTCGCCACCGAACGAAAGCTCGAGATCATCAGAGCGCTCATCGAACTCGGCGTGCCTTCGCTCGAGATCGGCTCGATGGCTCGGGGTGACAAGGTGCCGCCGATGGCCAACACGCTCGAGGTGATCGGTGAGCTCACCGCCGCCGAACTCGCTCGATGCTGGGTGTGGGTCGCCACTCCACGTCACATCGAGAAGGCCGCTGCCGCCGGAGCCCGCAACTTCCAGTACTGCTTCTCCGCCTCGGACTCGCACAATCAGGCCAACATCGGCCGTACCACCGAGGTGTCCCTGGCTGCGATGCCCGACGCCGTCGACATCACTCGATCGGTCGGCGGTGAGATAGAGCTCTGCATCGCGACCTCCTTCACCTGCCCCTTCGAGGGACAGGTGCCACCGGACCGGGTCATCGAGATCGCCAACGACGAACGAGCAACCGGTGCAACGGATATCGTCATCTGTGACACCCTCGGGCAGGCGGTACCGGTACAGGTACAGTCGCTGATCTCGCGGGTCCGCGAGGAAACCCCCGACCGCAGAGTGGTGTTCCACGGACACGACACCTGGGGCCTGGGCGTCGCGAACACCCTCGCGGCGATCTCGGCCGGTGCCACGATGGTCGACGGTTCACTGGGCGGACTGGGCGGATGCCCCTTCGCTCCTGGTGCCAGCGGCAACACCTCGTCGGAGGACATTCTCTTCGCGACACGGCCGGACTGGTTCGAGCCGGTGACGCTGGCGTCCATGGCGTCCCTCTCGGAAGGGCTGCTCGCCGAGCTGGACGAGCCCATGCGATCGAAGGCCGTTCAGGGTGTCCGGTCCGAGGCGCGCGCCTTCGAGTGGGTCGCATGAGCCGCATCCTCGTCACCACCGAGATCCCGGCACCGGGGATGGACATTCTGCGGGCGGCGGGGGACGTGGACCTGAGGGCGGTCGATCACGAGCAACTCGTCGTCGCCTGCTCCTCCGGTGAGTACTCGGTCGTCGTGTCCCAGTTACGTGACCGGTTCGATGCGGAGTTGCTGGAGACGGCGTCGATCGTCGGGATCTCCAACTACGCCGTCGGATTCGACAACATCGACATCGCCGCCGCGACGCAGCGCGGGATCACCGTCGCCAACACCCCAGGGGTTCTGACGAACTCGACCGCCGACATCGCGATGCTGTTGATACTGTCCACTGCTCGCCGCGCCGTGGAGGCCGATGCATTCGTCCGTTCCGGCTCGTTCACCGGGTGGGAGCCGGAACTGCTTCTCGGCAGCGATGTCTCGGATCGAGTACTGGGACTGGCAGGCTTCGGCCGCATTGCGCGCGCCACCGCTCGCCGGGCATTGGGGTTCGGCATGACGGTGAAGTTCTGTCCGCGCCCGCCCGGTGATCGAGAGGTCTCCGACGACGAGCTCGGCGAGTTCGCGGGTCGCGTCGAGCATGCTTCGTGGGACGAGATCGTCACGACCAGCGATTTTCTGTCCCTGCACGTTCCGCTGTCGGACTCCACCCACCATCTGGTGGACGCCGCAGTACTCGGGGCGATGAAGCCGTCGGCGATCGTGATCAACACCGCGCGAGGACCGGTGATCGACGAGGCCGCTCTGGTGACCGCGCTCCGCGAGGGGACCGTTGCCGCAGCAGGATTGGACGTCTACGAGCGCGAGCCGGCCCTCGAACCCGGCCTGGCCGATCTGCCCAACACGGTATTGCTCCCACATGTGGGGAGCGCGACGGTGTCGGTGCGTTCGGAGATGGCCCGGCTGTGCGCCACCAACGCAGCTGCGATGGTCGGCGGTTCGATGCCTGCGCATCCGGTGAATCCCGACGCCTGGTCTCACGCAGGGTAGCGGCCGCCGAGGGTCCTCGTGATCTGCTCGGCGTGGGAGATCAGCAGATCCACCCAGTCCTCGCACTGCGACTGCGGCATGCGCAGTGTCGGTCCGCTGATGGTGACGGCACCGACGATGTCCGCGGCCGAATCGAACACCGGTGCGGACAGTCCCGACGCGCCGGTCTCGCGCTCGCCGGTGGTGATCGCATAACCGTCGGCTCTGGTCTGCGCCAACAGGGTTCGCATCGTCTCGGCTTCGGTCACCGTCTGCTCGGTCATCGATTCGAGTTCACGGGACAGGACACGCTCGGCCAGGTCGTCGTCCCAGGCCAGCAGGACGCGGCTGGCCGATCCTGCGCTGAGCGGGATCACCTTGCCGACGTACATGTCCCGGCGCAAGGCGTGGCGGGTCTCGGCGATGGCGACGCACACGCGGTAGTTCTGTTCCGGCCGAAAGAAACACGCGGTCTCGGTCGTCAGATCGCGCATGTCCTTGAGCACGGGGTTGACGACCGACAGCACGTCGAGGTCCTTGGTCGCCGTCGCTGCCCAGTAGGCCATCCGCACTCCGATACGGATCCGATCGCCGCCCCGGTCCAGAAATCCTTGCTGCACAAGGTTGGTGACGAGACGCTGCACCGTCGAGGTGGGCAGGCCGGTGGTCTGTTGGATCTCTCCGAGCGTCATCGAGGGGCGGTCGAACGAGAAGGCGTCGAGAATCTCGGTGATCTTGCCCAGCACGAGAAGCGGTTGCTGCTTCGACGCGCTCTCGGTACTCACCCGACCAATCTACTCGTCAGACACGGCCGAGGAGGCGGTTGATCGGCGCTGTCAGGAACAGGAGGAGTAGCGACCACAGGCCCAGCGGTGTGAACGCCAGTCCCAGAGCGGCCAGGATGAGAACCGAGGTGATCGCGCCGTTGCGTACGCCGCCGTGACGCGGTGCGTCGTCGGCGACGATGTTCGGATGCCGGGAGACGATCACGTCGGCCGCGAACATCGAGACGACCGACACCGCGATGGTCGCGACGTACAACGGTGCCGCACTGGCGTCGTACCCGCTCTTCTCGGCGATCAACTTGGTGGGGAACGGCAGGAACACGATCGAGAGCAACCAGACGAAGTTCACCCACATCAAACCTTTGGTGTAGCCGACCAGGGCACGGAACACGCGATGATGGCTCAGCCACTGCGAGAAGATGACCAGAAAGCTGAGCACGAATGCGAACAGCTCGACACCGTGGTCACGCAGAATATCGACGAATTGTGCGCTTTCGTCCGGTTCGGCCAGTTCCACCAACGGCAGAATGAGCAGTGTCGCGGCAATCGCGACCACGGCGTCGCTGAAGTTGACGAGTCTGTCGAATCCACGTTGGTATTCCATGTCAGCATTGTGCACTTCGGACGAGTAGCGTCCGAACGATGTCCGATCGACGTACTCTCACCACCGGCCGAGTGGTATTTCTCGTGGTTGCTGCGGCGGCCCCGATGGCGGCCATGATCGGCAACGTGCCGCTGGCCCTCATACGCGGCAACGGTGCCGGTCTGCCTGCGGCCTACGCGATCAGTGCCGTTGTGCTGCTGTGCTTCTCGGTGGGTTTCGCGGCGATCAGTCAGCAGGTGTACAGCACCGGAGCCTTCTATACCTACATCGGTCTCGCACTGGGGAAGCCGCCGGGAGTTGCTGCCGCGTATGTCGCAGTTGTCGCGTATACCTCGCTCGCATGTGGACTTTCGGGTGCGTTCGGCTATTTCACTCACCTGGTGTTCGTCGACTCCGGTATCGACATTCCGTGGTACGTCTTCACGGCGGTCGCTGTCGTGATTGTCGCTTTCCTGGGTTTCAGGAATGCCGATCTTTCCGCAAAAGTGTTGGGAACGCTGATGGTTCTCGAATTCGCTTTTCTGACGGTGTTCAACGTCCTGGTGGTGGGTGAGAAGGGAACCGCGGCGATACCACTGGAATCGTTCACTCCCACGCAGGTGTTCTCCGGATCGCTGGGGATAGCGATGATGTTCGCCTTCTCGAGTTTCATCGGTTTCGAGTCGGCCGCCCTCTACGGAGAGGAAACCAAGGACCCCAGACGCAGCATCCCACGCGCGACGTTCATCGCGGTGTCGCTCATCGCGGTCTTCTATGTGCTGACGAGTTGGATCATCGTCGGGGCCGCGGGCGGAGTCGATGCGCCGGTGCTGGCGCAGAGCGAACTGGGCAATCTTCTGTTCACGCTGGCGCAGCAGTACGGAGGAACGGTGCTGTACGACGGTACGGCAGTATTGTTGTGCACCAGCGTGCTCGCGTCGTATCTCGCCGTACACAACGCAGCGAGCCGATATCTGTTCGCCCTCGGGCGTGAGCACGTACTTCCGGCGCGGTTGGGCCGAATTCACCCGCATCACTCGAGCCCGCACATCGGCAGCATCACCGCCTCACTGGTGGCTGCCGTGGCGCTGGCGGTGTTCGCGGTGACCGGTGCCGACCCGTACCTCATCTACGCCGCCGGGGCCATCGGACTCGGAACTCTGGGGGTGATCGCCCTGCAGGCCGCCGCAGCGCTGTCGGTGGTGGTGTTCTTCATCGGCCACCCCGACCGTTCCGTGTGGCGCACCGCTGTCGCCCCCGGCATCGGCTTCGTCGGTTTCATGACCGGATTGATCCTCGCCGGAACGCATTACAGCGTCCTCACCGGTTCCGATTCTGCGGTCGTCAACGCGATACCCGTGGTGTTGATACTCGCCGCGATCCTCGGTGTCCTGGTGGCGCTGCGCATCAGGAAAGCGGACCCGAAGACCTACGAGGGAATCGCCGCGGCCTACATGCGTCAGTGATCGGCTGTTCTGCGAGCTTCGAGGAGTCTGAGCCAGATTTCGCTGACCGTCGGATACGACGGCACCGCATGCCACAGGTCGTCGATCGAAACCTTGCCGACCACAGCCACAGTGGCCGCGTGGACCAGCTCGGCGACTCCCGGACCGACGAATGTTGCGCCCACTATCGTGTCGGCGGCGCGGTCGATGACCAGCTGCGCCCGTCCCGAGTAATCGTCCTGCTGCAGAGACGAACCCGCGACGGCGATGTCCTGCGCGACGATCTCGACGTCGATGCCCGCCTCCCTGGCCTTGGCCTCGGTCAGCCCGACGGAGGCCACCTCGAGTGGAGTGAACACCACCTGGGGAATTCGACCGTGATCTGCGGTCGCACGGAATCTCTTGCTGTCCAGGGGCTTTCCCTCGGCCCTGGCGGCGATGACGTCGCCGGCCACCCGGCCCTGGTACTTCCCCATGTGCGTCAGCGGGGCTCGTCCGTTGACGTCGCCCACCGCGTAGAGCCACTCGTGGCCGGGAACGTTCAGGTGATCGTCGACATCGATGTAGCGCCCCTCCTCGAGTCCGAGGCTCGACAACCCGAGGTCCGCACTCGCCGGAGTACGTCCCGCGGCAACGAGAATCTCGTCGACCGTGATCTCGCTGCCGTCGACGACGAGACCGACCGGGCCACCGTGAATCCGACCGATGCCGGTGTCGGCGGGGTTCTCTCGTGACACGGACTCGAGGGTGGCGTCGAGCATGATGGTGGCACCTCGCGCCGTCAGCGCGTTCGCGACGAGTTCGCCTGCGAACGGTTCGGAAGCGGCGAGCAGCGACGAGCCGCGCACGATCATCGTGACCTTCGCCCCGAGCGAGAGCAACCAGGTGGCCGCTTCGGTCGCGACGACGCCACCGCCGATGACGGCGACGTGGCCGGGGGTCTCGTGAATGTTGGTGGCATCGCGGGAGATCCACGGCCGGGCATCGCGCAGGCCCGGTGTGTTCGGTACCGAGGCAGTGGTTCCGGTGGCGAGGACGACGGCATGCCGGGCGGTGAGCGTGCGCCCGTCGACCTCGACGGTTCTGTCCCCGGTCAGGCGTCCGTGACCGCGCACGACGGAGATCCCTGCTTTCTCCGCCCACGTCATCTGCGACGAATCGTCGAGGCCGTGGGTGAAGGATTCGCGTCGGGCCAGGACGGCGTCGGCATCGAGGGGCTGGTCGCCGACCAGTTCCTTGACCCCCGGCATGTTTCGTGCGGTGTCGAGAACCTCGCTGGGGCGCAGCAGTGCCTTGCTCGGCATGCACGCCCAGTACGAGCATTCGCCGCCGAGCAGTTCGTGCTCGACGATCACGACGGTGCGGTCGCTGCCCTGTATCGCATACTGAGCGGCGTTCTCGCCGACCGGGCCACCGCCGATGACGATGACATCGAATTCCGAGCTTTCTGAGGCCATTGCTCCACAGTGACATAGGCTCGCCGCTTATGGCGACCACTCGGAACAAGATTCTGATCACCGGAGCGAGCTCGGGGCTCGGCGAGGAAATGGCGCGACGGTTCGCAGGCATGGGCCGGGATCTGGCGCTCTGCGCCCGGCGGGTCGAGCGGCTGGACGACCTTCGTGCGGAGCTGATGCACCACAACCCGAACATCACCGTGGTGGTCCGAGCACTCGACGTCACCGATCACGACGCGGTGGGTGAGGTGTTCGGAAAACTGAGAGACGAATTGGGCGGCCTCGATCGAGTGATCGTCAACGCAGGTCTCGGCAAGGGCGCGAAGATCGGAACCGGCCGCGCCGACGCCAACCTGCAGACCGCGCACACGAACTTCATCGGAGCGCTGTCGCAGGCCGAGGCCGCACTGTCGATCTTCCGTGAGCAGAAACGCGGGCACCTGGTGTTCGTCTCGTCCATCAGCGCCGACCGGGGACTACCGGGGGCCAAGGCGACCTACTCGGCCAGCAAAGCGGCAGTGGCGTCGTTGGGTGAATCGTTGGCCACGGAACTGTCGCGAACCGACATCACCGTCACCACCCTGCTACCCGGGTTCATCGCCACCGACATGTCCGCCAATGCGGGCGACAGTGCCGCTCTCACAGCCACTCTGGACGAGGGGGTGTCGGCGATGGTCGACGCCATCGAGAGCGAGACCCGCCGCGCCGCACTACCCGGACTCAAGTGGCGGGGCATCGACGCGGCGCTGAGGTTCCTGCCGAATGTGCTGACGGATCGATTGGTGTAGCTCCAGGGCCGGGGGTTACTGCAGGTACCCCTCGACCTGGTCGATGCTGTTGGCGGTTGCGGTGTCGGGGTTCTGGCCTGCGTCGATGCGCGCCCGGCGCTGGCGGAGCAGGTCCCAGCACTGGTCGAGGGCGTGCTCGAGGGATGCCAGTTGAGCCTTCTCGGTGTCCGGGTCGATATCGCCCGACTGGGTCTCGGTGCGAAGTTTGTGCTCGGTGGCGATGAGCTGCTGGATCTTGGTGTGGATATCGTGCTCGTTCATGGCGACAACGCTAGACCTACCAGGGTTCGGCGGCCAGGTTCCGTGTCGCCAGGGCTCGATGTACGGCCGCGGTGAGCTCGGCGGTCGATCCCGCCAGGGCGTTGTCGGTGCACACGAGCGAGAGTGTGTAGTTGCCGTCCAGTCGGGAGAGGTAGGTCGACATCCTGATCGTCGACAGCGCGCCCGACGGGTTCGGATGGATCGCGCGGGTCGCGAGTCCGCACGATCGGTGCGAGCCGAGTGCGGTGATGCCGTCGGGAATGTCGCCGATGTTGGAGCACAACACTTCTCCGCGGCCCGGGGTCGACGTCAGCTTCGCGGCGAGACGGTGGGGGAGCAGCTGGACGATCTCGGGTGGATAGCCTGCCGGGGCCCCGACAGGTTTGCCGAACGCCGCCTTGCACGCTGCTCGGATGGCCGCGGGCGAGTCGTCTCCACGGACGGCGACGGTGGCCATGCCGATGGCGTTGGCATCACCGGACCCGGTGCGAAAAGGAATGTCGACGGTCACCGCGGGTGACCCGAGTTCGCTCATCGTGGCGGCGACGATGGAGACGAACAGCGAATTGGCCGATCCACCGACGCGTCGCGCAGTCGAATCCCATTCCGCAGCATCGATATCCACGATGACCGACTGCATCCCGTGCGCGTGGTGTGGCGCGATACCGCCGGCGTCGGCGGTGGTGAACGCCCGCAGTTCGGCGCGGGCCTTCCTGCTGACCCACAATCTGGCCGTCGCCGCGATGGATCGCAGGGCAACGGTGACGATTATCGAGATCGCGTCCTTCACATCCGAGCCCGGATGCAGCGCAGGCGCGGGTGCCGATCCGGAGAAGGCGCGAGCGGCAGAGTCGATCAGTTCCCTGGCATCGGCCAGCGCGTGCGAACACACCAGGGACAGCACGGTGCCGCCGTGTGCAACGGGCGCGGCCGTCAACCGCCAGCCGGGCCCGTACTGCGGGTCGAGTCGAACGTCTGCCTGCGTATCGGCCCATCCGATGATGTCGTCGACCGGGTCGGTGGCGTAGACGAGCGGAAGCGTCGCGGACGAGATGTCCCATCGAAGCCGTGCTCCGGGTATGCGGGGCTTGCCGACTCGACGGCCGAGCTGCCCGACGGCCAGCTCGTCGTGGATCCTGTCGAGTTCTGCTCGGCTCACCGTCTCGGTGGTGCGCCAGATGCCTTGGAGTGCAATGGGAATTCCGTAGCCGCGGTGGGTCCGGAGAAAGATCTCGTCGATCACCGACAGGCGGGTCGATTTCACGGGCTCGCGGTGCCGTGTCGTCCCGCCCCCGAAGCGAACCTGCTCGCGCCGCTGAGCGCGTCGGCGTTGATCGAGATGGCACCGTGTCGGAATTCGTTCCTCAAGGCGGTCTCCTCGTCGAGACCGTCCTGTTCGAGCAGGGACAGTCGATCCTCTCGCATGCACGTCTGCGGCAGCAGGGCGAGTTGAGCAGCCAACGCCTCCGCTTCCGACCGGGCTCGACCCACCGGAACCCTTCTGGTGATCAGACCGATGTTCAACGCTTCCTCGGAGTCGACAGCGCGACCGGTGAGGATCATGTCCATCGCTCGGCCCGTGCCCACGATGCGCGGCAATCGCACTGTGCCGCCGTCGATCAACGGAACTCCCCAGCGTCGGCAGAAGACGCCGAACGTGGCGTCGTCCTCGGCGATGCGGAGGTCGCACCACAGCGCGAGTTCCAGTCCGCCCGCGACGGCGTATCCCGACACGGCGGCGATGACGGGCTTGGACAACCGCATTCGCGTCGGGCCCATCGGGCCGTCCCCGTGTTCGGTCGCGTGATTCGAGCGTGGAGTGCCCAGTGCTTTCAGGTCGGCTCCCGAGCAGAACGTGCCGCCCTCGCCCCACAGCACTGCCACCGAGGCTGATTCGTCGGCGTCGAACTCCTCGAACGCCTGGATCAACTCCTGGGCGGTGGGGCCGTCGACGGCATTGCGCGCCTCGGGGCGCGACAGGACGATGGTGGTGACGGGGCCTGAGCGCTCGATCCGTACCGACATGTCAGTGAACGTTACTCGAGTTCTCTTGCGTGAAGCAATGAATCAGTGCTTCAATCCTTGCGTGCCGTATCGACGAACCCCAGCAGTGCAGGCCAGGCTCGACGCCGGTCGCGACAAGCTGTTCGCCGCCGCCATCGAGATCCTCTCGACGCGGGGATATGCAGGCCTGTCGGTGGCCTCGGTCGCCGCGGCAGCAGGAGTGTCCTCGGGCAGCGTCTACACCCATTTCGAGGGGAAAGCAGATCTGGTGGTCGCGATCTTTCGCGAGGTCTGCAGTCGGGAGGTCGCCGCGGTGGTCACCGCGTGCGAGCACGGCAGCGCCGTCGAGCGAGTGACCGCAGTGGTGCAGACCTTCGCCGGACGCGCCCTGAAGAACCGGACTATGGCGTACGCCCTGCTGGCCGAACCGGTCGACCCTGCCGTGGACGCCGAGCGTCTGGTGTTCCGGCAGAAGTTCACCGACGCCTTCGCCGACGCGATCGTGGCGGGCATCGACGCCGGAGAGATCCCCGAGCAGGACGCGGCCATCTCGGCAGCAGCGCTGGTCGGTGCCGTCGGCGAAGTGATGGTCGGCCCGTTGTCCTCGCACGAGTCGGTGGATCCAGTACCCAGTCTCGTCGCATTGTCATTGCGCGCGTTAGGAGTTCGAGATGGACACGCATGAGGTATTCAACCAGGCCATCGACCTGACGCCCTACGACACCTCCGCGGACCCGTCGTTGCTCGACGGCGTGACGAGGGCAGGCGCAGGCTGGGCACTCGACGAGGTCGGCCGGCTCGGGGCGCTAGCCGGTGGTGTGCAAGCCCAGGAGTGGGGCAGGCTCGCCAACGAGAACCCGCCGGTGCTGAGAACCCACGATCGCTACGGGCACCGAATCGACGAGGTCGAATTCCACCCGCACTGGCACGATCTGATGACCGTTGCCGTCGAGCACGGACTGCACGCCACCCCATGGACCGACGACCGCGTCGGTGCACACGTCGCCCGTGCCGCCAAGTTCTACGTCTGGGGCCAGGCCGAGGCCGGGCACATGTGCCCCATTTCGATGACCTACGCCGTCGTTCCGGCGTTGCGGCACAACCCCTCTCTGGCTGCACAGTACGAACCTCTGCTGGCGTCGCGGGAATACGACTTCGGGCTGCGCGAACCGTCTGACAAACGCGGATTGATCGCCGGCATGTCGATGACGGAGAAGCAGGGCGGATCCGACGTTCGCGCGAACACCACCACGGCCACCCCGTCGTCGGACGGAACGTACTCGATCGTCGGTCACAAGTGGTTCACCTCCGCGCCGATGTCGGACATGTTCCTCACCCTCGCGCAGGCACCCGGCGGACTCTCGTGCTTCATGCTGCCGCGCGTGCTGCCCGACGGCACCCGCAACCGAATGATGCTGCAGCGCTTGAAGGACAAGCTGGGCAACAAGTCGAACGCATCCGGGGAGCTCGAATACCACGGGGCCACCGGCTGGCTCGTCGGCGAAGAGGGGCGCGGCGTCCGCACCATCATCGAGATGGTCAACATGACCAGGTTGGACTGCGTCATCGGGTCGGCGGCCGGAATTCGCAACGCCACCGTGCGCGCAGTTCATCACGCGCGTCATCGGTCTGCGTTCGGGGCTGCACTGGTCGATCAGCCGCTGATGCGAAACGTGCTGGCGGACTTGACCATCGAATCCGAGGCCGCCACCGCCGCCATGATCCGCCTGGCTCAGGCCACCGACGGCTCGGCCCGCGGCGACGAGCAGGAGAGCGCATTGCGCCGAATCGCGTTGGCCGTCACCAAGTACTGGGTGTGCAAACGAGCTCCCGCCCACGCCGCCGAGGCCCTCGAATGTCTCGGTGGCAACGGCTACGTCGAGGAATCGGGAATGCCTCGGCTGTTCCGCGAATCGCCGCTGATGTCGATCTGGGAAGGATCGGGCAACGTCGCCGCACTCGATTCCCTGCGGGCACTGGCCCGCCAACCCGACAGCGTCGAGGCGTTCTTCGGTGAGATCGGCCAGGCGGCGGGCGTGGATTCTCGCCTGGACGACGCCATCGCCCGCGTCGGCAAGGAACTCTCCGACACCTCCGGCATGGAATACCGGGCCCGCCGAGTCGTCGAACTGATGGCACTGACCTTTCAGGGCGCGCAACTGGTGATGCACGGGGATTCCGCTGTCGCCGACGCCTTCTGCGCCAGTCGACTCGACCGAGACTGGGGCATCGCCTTCGGCACCCTCCCGACGGGAGTCGATACGGCGGCGGTGTTGGCTCGGGTGTGATGCTGGAGATTCACGCCCCTCGTGGGAATTCGCACCGCCTGTAGGGTGCGCATATTCCAACGAGCGCCGTAGCCGCGGGGAGGGGGAGTTCGGCGTACCGTCCACTCGGCGGGCCGAGGAGCAACGCACGCCGATAGGCAGCATGGAGCCTGTCGATGATGACATGCGGAGTCGACAAGTCCCGCCAGTCGAATCTGAAGACGGTCCTGCCCTGCTCGGCGAGCCGGTTGTGGCGATTCTTCTCTGCGATGATTGCTTGCCGTGGCTGCGGACCGTACTTGTTTTCCCCGTCGAACTCGGCGATCACCTCGGCCAGGTCGGGAAACAGGAAGTCGGTACGGGCGATGCGTCGACCGCCGTCGTCGAAGATCGTCTGATTGGACAGCGGAGTCGACACTGTCTGCAGGATCAGTCGCGATCGACTCTCGCCGACACTGTCGCTGCGTGCACTCATCGCGCCGACAGCACGTCGAGCGCGTCCAGCACCGCTTCGGTGTTGCGCCGCATCGCACGATTTCTCGAGTTCGTCGATCGTGGTGAGGCCGTGCCGCAATGCCCGATCACCGAGACACACCGCAACGTCGAGTGGATGAGTCCTGGCGACGTCGACGACTGTGCGCGCTGGGCGGGTGACCCGCATACCGTCGAGATGAAGCCACTCGTCGTCGAGTAGATCGGTGCCGTGAAGGAACCGGCGTCGACTTCGCTTGCCCGAGTGGCCGCGACGCGTGGTCATCGTCACCGTGTCCAGCGGTAGGTTCCACACGTCGAGTCCGAGAACCACCGCCGCGGATGCATGACTGAGTACGACGTCGTCGCCGCAATCGACATAGGTCGCCTGAGCCAGGAGCGCATGTTGCTGCGCAGAGTCCAGTGTCGCGAGAACATCCTCTCGAACGAACCAGCCTCTGCGGATTGCAACGATGGACTTGTGTGCGCGTGCCCGTCGAAGGTCGTCATCGGTGAAGCCCGACGCGAGTGCATCGGCACGGGTGAAGAGCCCACGTTGGTCGAAGTCCATGCTCGATTGGACGCACGGCTGACCTGTTTGGATCCGCTGAGCGCGATCTACGGCCCGTCCAGGAATCCGCACCGCCTGCAGGGTGCGTGGATTCCTACTGGGGCCGTAGATCCGCCTACGGCCCTCAGGCCGAACGACCCCGCTGTGATCGGTACCAGCGCACCAGTGCATCGGTGGATGAATCCGATTGTGCGGCAGGCGCTTCGGCGTCGGTGAGGACCGGCGTCAGTTCGAGGGCCTGGGTCTTGCCGAGTTCGACGCCCCACTGGTCGTAGGAGTCGACTCCCCAGACGACGCCTTCGACGAAGACCTGGTGTTCGTACAGGGCGATCAACTGGCCGACCACCGACGGCGTGAGCTTGGGGGCGAGGATCGAGGTGGACGGGCGGTTGCCGGGCATCACCTTGTGCGGCACCACATCTGCCGGGGTGTCCTCGGCGGCGATCTCCTCGGCGGTCTTGCCGAAGGCGAGCACCTTGGTTTGGGCGAAGAAGTTGCTCATCAGCAGATCGTGCATCGATCCGGTGCCGTCGCGGGTGGGCAGATCGTCGGTGGGTTCGGCGAATCCGATGAAGTCCGCGGGCACCAAACGTGTTCCCTGATGCAGCAATTGGTAGAAGGCATGCTGGCCGTTGGTACCGGGCTCGCCCCAGAAGATCTCGCCGGTCGGCGTGGTGACGGGGGAGCCGTCGGCCTTGACGGACTTGCCGTTGGACTCCATGGTCAGCTGCTGCAGGTATGCCGCGAAACGGGAGAGATCATTCGAATACGGCAGCACTGCACGGGTTTCCGCGCCGAAGAAGGAGCTGTACCACAGGCCGACGAGGCCGAGCAGCACCGGCGCGTTCTCGGCCAGCGGCGTGGTGCGGAAGTGTTCGTCGATGCGGTGGAAGCCGTCGAGGAACTCGCCGAACGCCTCCTTGCCCACAACGGCCATGACCGACAACCCGATTGCCGAATCGACGGAGTAGCGTCCGCCGACCCAATCCCAGAAACCGAACATGTTGGCGGTGTCGATGCCGAAGTCCGCAACCCGCTCGGCGTTGGTTGACACGGCGACGAAATGCTTGGCGACGGCATCTTCACCGAGAGCGTCGACGAGCCAGCGCCGGGCCGCGGTGGCGTTGGTCAGCGTCTCGAGGGTGGAGAACGTCTTGGACGCGATGATGAACAGCGTCGACGCGGGGTCGAGTCCGTCGAGCGCACCGACGAGATCCGCGGGGTCGACGTTGGAGACGAACTTCGCGGAAATGCCCGCGTCGGCGTAGTGCCGGAGCGCGTTGTAGACCATGACCGGTCCGAGGTCGGATCCGCCGATGCCGATGTTGACGACGGTGGAGATCTTCTCGCCGGTGGCACCGACCCATTCGCCCGAACGTACTCGATCGGTGAATTCGCCCATGGCGGTGAGGACTTCGTGTACATCGGCGACGACATCCTGACCGTCGACGGTCAACGACGCGTCGGCCGGCAGACGCAGCGCAGTGTGCAGCACGGCACGGTCCTCGGAAGTATTGATGTGCTCGCCCGCGAACATGGCGTCGCGTTTGCCTTCGACACCGGCGGTGCGGGCCAGTTCGACGAGCAACTCGACGGTCTCGCGAGTGATGCGGTGCTTGCTGTAGTCGATGTGCAGATCCGCGGCCTCGAGGGTGAACGTACGGCCTCGGTCGGCGTCATCGGCGAACAGTTGCCGAAGATGAGTTTCGGCGATCGCGGAATGGTGTTCGGTCAGCTTCTGCCAGGCATCCGTGCCGGTGATATCGACGCTCATACGAACCAACAGTAATCCCGTGCCCAGTCGCGCGCGCGTCGTTCTCGTTTGCGCCGGGCGCTGCGGAGGCATCATGGACGGTATGGACCAACGTGCATTGATCGAATCGATTCCGGCAAAACTGTGGATCGGCGGCAAGGCCGTCGACGCCGAAGGAGGTAAGACGTTCCCGGTGAACGATCCGGCCACCGGGCGGCCCCTGACGGAGGTGGCCGACGCCTCGCCCGCCGACGCGATGAAAGCGCTCGACGCAGCTGCGGCGGCGCAGAAGAGCTGGGCGGCAACACCTGCCCGCGAGCGCAGTGAAATTCTGCGAGCGGCGTTCGAGAAGGTCACCGAACGTGCCGACGACATCGCGCTGCTGATGACCCTGGAGATGGGTAAGGCCCTCGCCGAATCCAGGGCCGAGGTGAAGTACGGTGCCGAGTTCTTCCGCTGGTTCGCCGAGGAAGCAGTCCGCATCGGCGGTCGCTACACCCCGGCCCCGGCGGGTAATGGGCGCATCCTCGTCACCAAGGCTCCGGTGGGGCCGGTTCTGGCGATCACTCCGTGGAACTTCCCGTTGGCGATGGGCACCAGAAAGATCGGGCCCGCTCTGGCCGCCGGCTGCACCATCGTCGTCAAGCCCGCTCGTGAGACCCCGCTGACGATGCTGCTGCTCGCTCAGATCTTCGACGAGGTCGGCCTGCCCGAAGGTGTGCTCTCGGTGCTGACGACGTCGAAGTCCGGCGACGTCACCGGACCCCTCATCGAGGATCCGCGGATGCGCAAACTCACCTTCACCGGTTCGACGGGCGTCGGCAAGTCTCTCGTCCAGAAGTCCGCGACTCGGCTGCTGCGCACCTCGATGGAGCTCGGTGGCAACGCACCGTTCGTGGTGTTCGACGACGCGAACATCGACGACGCGGTGGACGGCGCAATGCTCGCCAAGATGCGCAACGGCGGCGAGGCCTGCACCGCGGCGAACCGTCTGCACGTGCACAACAGCGTGCGCGAGGAGTTCACCACCAAGCTCGTGGCGAAGATGGCCGAGATGAAGCTCGGCCCCGGCGTCGACCCCGATACGAAACTCGGACCGCTCATCAATGCCGACCAACTCGAAACCGTGCAGGAACTCGTCGACGACGCGGTGGCCAAGGGTGCGACGGTGGAACTCGGGGGCACCGCGCCGGGCGGCGACGGCTACTTCTACCCGGCGACCGTTCTCACCGACGTGCCTGCCGAGGCGAGAATCCTGAAGGAAGAGGTGTTCGGGCCGGTGGCTCCGATCGTCGGCTTCGACACCGAGCAGGAAGGCATCGACGCTGCGAACAACACCGAGTACGGCCTGGCGTCGTACATCTACACCGAGAATCTCGATCGTGCGCTACGGGTGGCCGACGCCATCGACAGTGGCATGGTGGGCGTCAACCGCGGAGTGATCTCGGACGCGGCTGCGCCGTTCGGTGGGGTGAAGGAATCGGGATTCGGCCGTGAAGGCGGATCGGAGGGAATCGAGGAGTACCTCGAGACCAAGTACATCGCTCTGAAGTGAACGAACGCAGGTCGGGTGCGCACGCGGCGCGCCCGACCTGGGGGAATCAGTGGCCGAGACGACCGCGGCCGAGGCGGAGCAGGAGCATGGCCAGCGTGTGGCCTTCCTGGCCCAGGCTGCTGAAACGCTCGAGAACCTTCATCTCACGGCTGTGCACCAGGCGCGGTCCGCCGGAGGCCATGCGGGTGCGTCCGATGATCTGCGAGACCTCGGAGCGACGTCGAACCGCGGCGAGAATCTCGGCATCGAGGCGGTCGATTTCCTGGCGCAGGTCGTTGATCTCGGCTTCGCTGGTGGGCAATGCGGTCTCTGAGTCGATCTTCGTCGTCATGGCCATCGTCTCTCCTCGGGTCACATCTTGGATCGTTGCGTCGTCCGTCACCGTTACGCCTTTCGTATTCGGAACTGCATCGCCGATCGTTCGGTTCCCGTCCGGAACCGGGGGCGTTGCGTCTATCGACAGGCTCCTGCACGCGTGGCCGAACAGCGGCCGACCCGATGCAAGCGATGACGTACGGTTTTTTCGATCACCGATCCAGTGTGCCACGGGTCAACCCTCCTGAAAAGTCGTCGGTTCGGGCGACGACCACGGGATGTGGGTTTGTCGGTACGCGCCGGTAACCTGACCAGACGATGAACACATTCCTCCAGGGCCTCCAATCCCGACAGAACACCTCGTCCGACACACTGCTGGAAGGGCTCAATCCTCAGCAGCGTGAGGCCGTTGTGCACACCGGATCTCCGCTGCTCATCGTGGCCGGAGCCGGGTCGGGCAAGACGGCGGTACTGACGCGTCGCATCGCGTATCTGCTCGCCGAGCGAGGAGTGTCACCCGGCCAGGTTCTGGCCATCACGTTCACCAACAAGGCCGCTGCCGAGATGCGTGAGCGAGTCGCCGGACTCGTGGGGCCGCGAGCGAACGCCATGTGGGTATCGACGTTCCACTCGAGTTGTGTGCGGATTCTGCGCGCGCAGGCTGCGTTGCTGCCCGGTCTGAACTCGAACTTCTCCATCTACGACGCGGACGACTCTCGGCGGCTGCTGACGATGATCTCCAAGGATCTGCAGATCGACACCAAGAAGTTCTCGGCGCGGCTGCTCTCGACGGCGATCTCGAATCTGAAGAACGAGTTGATCGGCCCCGACAAGGCGGCGGAGGACGCCGACGGCGATCCCGCCGAGCTGCCGCGGCTGGTGGCCAAGGTCTACGGCATCTACCAGCAGCGGCTGCGGGCGGCCAACGCCATGGACTTCGACGACCTCATCGGCGAAACGGTGGGCATTCTGCAGGCCTTCCCCCAGGTGGCGCAGTACTACCGACGCAGGTTCCGACACGTTCTGGTCGACGAGTACCAGGACACCAACCACGCCCAGTACATGTTGGTTCGTGAACTGGTCGGCACCCCCGACGCCGACGGCGCACTCGAGGGCACCGTTGCACCGGGCGAGCTGTGTGTTGTGGGTGACGCGGATCAGTCCATCTATGCATTCCGTGGTGCCACGATCCGCAACATCGAGGAATTCGAGCGCGACTATCCCGACGCTCGCACCATCCTGCTCGAGCAGAACTACCGGTCGACGCAGAACATCCTCTCGGCCGCCAACGCGGTGATCTCGCGCAACATCGGCCGACGCGAGAAGAAGCTGTGGACCGACACCGGCGAGGGCGAGCTGATCGTCGGCTACGTCGCCGACAACGAGCACGACGAGGCGTCGTTCGTTGCCTCGGAGATCGACCGACTCGTCGACGGCGGAGACGTGCGCTTCGACGAGGTGGCGGTCTTCTACCGAACCAACAACTCCTCGCGTGCGCTCGAAGAGATCTTCATCCGACTCGGTCTGCCGTACAAGGTCGTCGGTGGTGTTCGGTTCTACGAGCGCAAGGAAGTCCGTGACCTCGTCGCGTACCTGCGCGTGCTCTCCAACGAGGACGACACCGTCAGCATGCGGCGCATCCTCAACACGCCGCGCCGGGGGATCGGCGATCGCGCCGAGGCCTGTGTCGCCGTGCACGCCGAGCAGCGCGACATCAGCTTCTCGCGCGCTCTGCACGACGCGGCCGCAGGCAAGGTGGCTCTGCTCAACTCGCGTCAGCAGAAGTTGATCGCGCAGTTCATGGAGTTGCTCGACGAACTCCGTGCAGTGCTCACCGCGACCGACGGGGACGGCAACGACATCGCAGACATCGGCGATGTCGTCGAAGCCGTTCTCGACCGCACCGGCTACCGTGCCGAGCTCGAAGCCAGCAGTGACCCGCAGGACGGTGCGCGCCTCGACAACCTCAACGAACTGGTCAGCGTTGCAAGAGAATTCACTTCCGAGGCCCGCAATCAGGCCGCGGTGGCGGCGGAGGCGCTCGAAACCGGGGACGACGAGAGCGGCGACGAGGACGGTGGCGTCGACGGGTTGGCCGAGCCGGGGTCGCTCGCGGCGTTCCTCGAACGGGTCTCACTGGTGGCCGACACCGATCAGATCCCCGATTCGGGCACCGGCGTCGTGACGCTGATGACGCTGCACACCGCGAAGGGTCTGGAGTTTCCGGTCGTCTTCGTGACCGGTTGGGAGGACGGCCAGTTCCCGCACATGCGGGCGCTCGGCGATCCCAACGAACTGTCCGAGGAACGACGCCTGGCGTACGTGGGCATCACCCGTGCGCGACAGCGGCTCTACCTCACGCGCGCGATCATGCGCTCGGCATGGGGCCAGCCCATCGCCAACCCGGAATCGCGCTTCCTGCAAGAAGTTCCGCAGCACCTGATCGACTGGCGACGAGAGGATCCGGGCACCGGGGGAGGCCGAGCCATCGGCGGCGGCAGATCCGGAGGTTACGGCTCGGGTGGCGGATACGGATCGAACAGTTACGGCTCGGGCGGGTACGGCGGATCGTCGAATCGCGGGCAGAGTTCGACTCCCAGTTTCGGTGCCGCCAAGGGCCGCAACTCCAATCTCGTTCTCGCTGTGGGCGATCGAGTCAGCCACGACAAGTACGGCCTGGGCACGGTGCTGGAATCGACCGGTGCCGGAGTCAAGGCGATGGTGTTGATCGACTTCGGTTCCGCCGGCCGCGTGAAGATGATGCTCATCGGCGGCGTCCCGATGACCAAGCTCTGAGTCTTTTCAGCACACGAAAAAGCCGGGCCCTGCGAAAGCGGGGTCCGGCTTGTTGTGCGACGAGCGAGAATTCAGTCCATCTCGGGGCCGAGGGAGATTCCTCGGGAAGCGAGCCACGGAAGCGGGTCGATCTTGACCTCGCCCGGAAGGTGTACCTCGAAGTGCAGGTGCGGTCCGGTGGAGAAGCCGCGGTTGCCCATGGTCGCGATCTGATCGCCTGCCATGACGTCCTGGCCGACAGTGACGGTCGAGGTGTCGATGTGGCCGTAGACGGTGATCGTGCCGTCGGCGTGCTGAATGCGAACCCACATGCCGAAGCCTGCGGCCGGACCGGAGTCGATCACCTTGCCGTCGGCGACGGCGTAGATCGGAGTTCCGATGGCATTGGCGACGTCGACGCCGGCGTGGAGTACGCCCCAGCGGGTGCCGAAGTTGGAGGTGTAGGTGCCCTGCGCGGGAAGTGCGAACAGGGGCCTGCGGGCAGCGGCTTCGCGTGCGGCACGCTCTTCGCTGAAGCGCTGGCCCTTGGCGAGCAGGTCGTTGAACTGGCTCAGATCCACCGGTGCAGCGATGCTGAGAATCTGCGGTGCTTCCGACGGCGTCGCGCTGGACGAGTCGGCTTCGATCTCGGTGGTCTGCGGCGTGGTGGTGGCCGCGACTGCTGCGGCGGCGGGTGCTTCACCTGCGGCAAGGGCGTACTCGGAGGTGGCGACTGCGGCGGGTGAGTCGTCGTTGACGACGGCTTGGCCTGCTGCGACTACCGCACCTGCGGCGACTGCGAGAACGGCAGCTCGGCCCTTGAGTGCGGTGGGAGGAAGGGGGATACGGTGTGCGCCTCCGCGACGGGCCACGGGGGTGGCGTCTGCGGTGGTGGCGTACGAGGTGACGACGGTCGGAGACTCGTCGGGTGCGATGTACGGGGTCTCGACGAACTCGGCCTCGGCGTACCGGTACGCGGGGTAGGAGTACGCGTCGTACGCGCTGTTGTCCTCGGCGGGTTCGGAGATGGGCTCGTAGCTGTAGACCGTGGTCGCGTCGTCGGCCGTGGGTCGAGAGAACCGGCTGGAAGTGAAGGACGCACGGTGTTGCTGCAAGACCTACAACCTCCGTTATCCGTGACCTGGCCGTTACTGAAAGACTCGGCAGACGGTAACGAAATGATTGCGGGGCGCGCAAGTTAACAGCCGAAACCGGCGGGATATGTGAGATGGCTCACAAGTCGACCAGCGGTTATGTCGTGACGGGCCACATTCGTAATCGGACACGAGAACCCGTGGACGGCACACGGCGACAGTAACGGTTCTCGCACCGATCGAGCCGATACCGTGATCCGAGTGCCGACTCCCACCTTCGACGACTCGTCCGCCCGCGGCTCCGAGCGAGCGGAACCGCAACGGATCCGACCTCAGGACGGAGAGTTCGGCCGAGCGGACGATCCGTCGCCCACCCCGCGCGGCGCGCTTGCCGTCGTACTCGCTCTGATCGCTGCGATTGCCACGGTCGCGGCCCAACTGATCGGCGTCGTCCGCAGCGCCGACGGGTCGCCGGTGGGTGACGGGGCAGTAGTGGCCGCGATCCTGGCCGGTGCCGTCCCCGTTCTCGTGGTGATCGGAGCCGCGGTGGGCCTTGCGAACAAACGCGTCGAGCTTGCGGCGGCCCTGCTGGCCGGATACGGCGCGGTGGCGCTCGGATTCACACTGCTCGACGTTGCTCTGTTGTCCGATCCCATCGACGCGAATCGGCTCGAGCTCTTCCGCCCGCTGAGCGCCGCGATGCTCGACGCCACCCCGGGCGCCTATGTTCTGCTCGTCGGTCACGCTGTGTCGGTTCTGGCGGGTGTTGCGGGGTGGTCCGCAGTGCATCGCGCCGGGCTCGGTGACGGGTACGGCCACTCGGTGTATTCCGAACACGTGGGACGGGCGGCGGCGGGGCGCGTCGGGCCGATGCTCGCCGGGCTGCTCGGCGCGTTCGGTGTGCTTGCGGCCGTTGCAGCGTTCGCCTCGCTGTACCGCTCGTCCGATCCGGTCGTGATCGTGACGGCAGTGGTGGAGTCGCCGGTGTTCGTCGCGGTGGGCTCCGCAGTTGTCGGTATCGCGGCGCTCGTGGTGGCCGCATCGGCGTTGGCCGCACTGTCGCCGCAGGTGGCGTCGGGCGCATCCGTCGGAGCCGGGCTCGGGGTGCTCGGATTCGCCGGGGTCGGCCTGCTCGCGGGCCTCGGTACCGGCGACCGGGTGGATGCCGGACTCGGTGCATATCTGGGGACGGTCGCAGGGCTCGGACTGCTGATCTGTGGCGCACTGCTCGCGCCCGTCGCCGCGGCGCGTGACCGTCGAGCACTGGAGAGAGCGCAGCAGCGCGAGACGGGTTCGCGCGGTGTCCGCGGTGTCGCCGGTCCCGGAACGACGCGGTGGCACGCCGCAGCCGGGACCGCAGGAGTGCTCTCCGGTGTGCTGTTCGTTCTCGGATCGTTGCTGCCGATTCTGGAGACCGACTCGGGAATCGCCGCGCCACAGATATTGGCCACTCGCGTGGTGTTGGTCGCCGGGTTCGTGATGATTCTGGGTTCGGTGCCGCTGCTGTTCTCCGAGTTCGCCTCGACCGCGCGACCGTTCGTGTCGATGTTCTGGCTCGGCGCGGTTGCCGCTGCGGCGGCGGTACTCCAGTCGGTGGTGCTCGCCGAGGACGTGGAGGGTGTGAGCACCGGCGTCGGCGCGCTGGGGATCATCGCAGGCGTCGTTGCCGCGGCTGCCGCCGGAGTGCTGGCTCTGTTCGCCGGATCTGCCGAGCGCGACGATGTCGACACGTCCCAGGACTCCGCGACCGATGGTGTTGTGCTCGGTACCGGATCGATCGGAGCCGTACTTCTGGCGGTGGGACTGGCGCTGCCCCTGTATCGCGGCAGCGACCTGACGGCCGCGACCGTCACCGAATTTCCGTGGGGCTGGGATACCTGGGGGCAGATGCTGCTCGCCGTCGGAGTGATCGTCGCTGCCGTCGTGGCTGCGCGTGCCAGGTCCGCGCGCGGTGCCGTCCTGCTCGCTGCCGCAGCCGTCGCGGGCATCGTGCATCTGTCGTCGTGGCCGCTGACATCCGCGCGCGCCACCGATCCCGAGATGGGACCCGGCGTGCTGCCGTCGGTGGCGGGAATCCTCGTTCTCGCTGTCGCGGCGGCACTTTCGGCCCGCCGCGCAGATCGGTGACGCCCGTTTCAACGAGCCGGCAGCGGTGAGATAGGCCACATAGCATGCATGCGCCCGATACGCCGTCGAGGCACCTGGATAAAGTCCATGCTCAGACCCGCTCACACCCGACGGAGCGGGCGTCAACGTAGACGAGACGGTGAGCTGATGGATCTCTTCGAATACCAGGCGAAGGAATTGTTCGCCAAGCATGGCGTACCCACCTCCGCAGGCCGTGTTACCGACACGGTCGCCGGAGCAACAGAGATTGCCGAAGAAATCGGCAAGCCAGTAATGGTCAAGGCACAGGTCAAGGTCGGCGGCCGCGGCAAGGCCGGCGGCGTCAAGTACTCCAAGGACGTCGCAGCAGCCACCGAGAACGCAGAAGCGATTCTCGGACTCGACATCAAGGGCCATGTCGTCAAGAAGCTTCTCGTTGCAGAAGCTTCCGACATCGCCGAGGAGTACTACATCTCCTTCCTGCTCGATCGCACCAACCGCACCTACCTCGCAATGTGTTCGGTCGAGGGTGGCGTCGAAATCGAGGTGACGGCGGAGGAGAACCCCGACGCACTCGCACGTATCCCGGTCGATGCCGTCAAGGGCGTCGACCTTGCTTTTGCTCGTGAAATCGCCGAAAAGGGCAAGCTTCCCGCCGAGGTGCTCGACGCCGCTGCGGTGACCATCCAGAAGCTGTGGGAGGTCTTCATCAACGAAGATGCTCTCCTGGTCGAGGTCAACCCGCTGGTTCGCACCCCGGACGATCAGATCCTCGCCCTCGACGGCAAGGTGACGCTCGACGCCAACGCAGACTTCCGTCAGGCCGGCCACGCCGAGTTCGAGGACAAGGACGCAGCCGATCCCCTCGAGGCCAAGGCCAAGGAGAACGACCTCAACTACGTCAAGCTCGACGGACAGGTCGGCATCATCGGAAACGGTGCCGGACTGGTCATGTCGACCCTCGACGTCGTCGCATACGCGGGCGAGGCACACGGCGGCGTCAAGCCCGCCAACTTCCTCGACATCGGCGGCGGCGCATCGGCCGAGGTCATGGCCGCAGGCCTCGACGTCATCCTTGGTGACGAGCAGGTCAAGAGCGTGTTCGTCAACGTCTTCGGCGGCATCACCGCGTGCGACGCAGTGGCCAACGGCATCGTCGGCGCGCTGAAGAAGCTGGGCGACGACGCCAACAAGCCGCTGGTCGTCCGTCTCGACGGCAACAAGGTCGAAGAGGGCCGCAAGATTCTCGCCGACGCCGCGCACCCTCTGGTGACGCTCGCCGGAACCATGGACGAGGGCGCCGACAAGGCCGCCGAGCTGGCAGCGAAGTAGAGGAAACAATGTCTATCTTTCTGAACAAGGACAACAAGGTCATCGTCCAGGGCATCACCGGCGGCGAAGGCACCAAGCACACCGCCCTGATGCTCAAGGCAGGCACCCAGGTCGTCGGCGGCGTCAACGCACGCAAGGCCGGAACCACGGTCAAGCACGTCGACGCACAGGGCAACGACATCGAATTGCCCGTCTTCGCTTCGGTTTCCGAGGCCATGGAGAAGACCGGAGCCGACGTGTCCATCGCGTTCGTGCCGCCGGCATTCTCCAAGGACGCCATCGTCGAGGCGATCGACGCGGAGATCCCGCTGCTCGTCGTCATCACCGAGGGCATCCCCGTGCAGGACTCCGCGTACGCGTGGGCCTACAACGTGGAGAAGGGCAAGAAGACCCGCATCATCGGCCCGAACTGCCCCGGAATCATCACTCCCGGTGAGGCTCTCGTCGGCATCACGCCCGCGAACATCTCGGGAACCGGCCCCATCGGCCTGGTCTCCAAGAGCGGCACGCTGACCTACCAGATGATGTTCGAGCTCCGCGACTTCGGATTCTCGACGGCCATCGGCATCGGCGGCGACCCGGTCATCGGAACCACCCACATCGACGCCATCGAGGCGTTCGAGGCGGACCCCGACACCAAGGTCATCGTCATGATCGGCGAGATCGGCGGCGACGCCGAAGAGCGTGCAGCCGACTACATCAAGGCCAACGTGACCAAGCCGGTCGTCGGCTACGTCGCAGGCTTCACCGCTCCCGAGGGCAAGACCATGGGCCACGCAGGTGCCATCGTCTCCGGCTCGCTGGGAACGGCGCAGGCGAAGAAGGACGCACTCGAGGCCGCGGGCGTCAAGGTCGGCAAGACGCCGTCCGAGACCGCTGCACTCGCACGCGAAATCCTGGAATCGCTGTCCGTCAAGTAGGACTCGCATCTGAAAAAGCCCGCCACCGATTTCGGTGGCGGGTTTTTTCGTGTGCCCCTGCTCCGCGTCAATGGACCACTGCATGCGTCTGGGCGGTGCAATGTCACATTGATGCGGATGGGTCTAGATTGATCCGCGTGCACAGGATCTTCACCACAGCGTTCAGCTCGGTCTATCCGCACTACGTGAACAAAGCCGAACGCAAAGGTCGGACGAAAGCCGAGGTCGACGAGATCATCCGGTGGCTCACCGGGTTCGATCAGCCGACCCTCGATAGACATCTCGAGGCCGAGACGACGTTCGACGACTTCTTCGCGGCCGCGGACCTCAACTCGAACTCGACGCTGATCACCGGAGTCGTCTGCGGCATCCGCGTCGAGAATGTCGAGGACCCCCTGATGCAGAAGATCCGCTACCTGGACAAGCTGATCGACGAGCTGGCCAAGGGTAAGAAAATGGACAAGATCCTGCGCGAATGACCGTTGCTCAGTAAATCGAATGGGTGAGCGTTGCGCTGTATTCGTCGGCAACGACTCCCGTACTGGGGATGGCCACCGATATCGTCGACATCCAATCCGTCACACAGAGTGCACCGCCGGTCTTGGCTAGGGTGGGCGTGGGAGTCAGGCTGACGTTGACAGCACCGGAGTTGCCTGCGAGTCCCGCGGTGCACCGCGATGACGGCGCGCTGTAGGTCGCCGAGGTAGGGACCAGCGTTCGGCCCGTTTTCGCTCCCCGAAAATTGGACAGGCTGACGTCGGACTTCCATCCAGCGGTGCCGACCCCGAGCACGACCATGTTCATCGTCGCTGTCCAGGTCGATCCCGGCGTGACGCTCGATGGTGCCGCGATCGAAACCGGTGCCGCGATATTGAGCAGATTGTCTGCGGCCACGGCAGGTGCCGCAGCCCTGATAGCCGGTTTTCGAGGGTCAGTGATCGTCGTAGGCAATGAGGTTGTCGGTGCAGGCACCGTGGTTGTCGGGAGGCTAACAGTGGGCACCGACGAGGTGGTGTCGGCAGGTGGGGCCGGGGTCGAGACCGCCGGACCGACCTCTTCGCTTGTCGGCGGTGTCGATGCGGTTATCGAGGACTCGGTCGACTCTTCCGTCCTGCTCACCTGTGTCGACGGGGTGTCGCTACTGGCAGTTGCCCCAGGAACGAGAGTTGCACACGTCGGGGGCGGCGCGGCCGAGGTGGTCGGCGGAACGGTGATCGTTGGCGTAGGTACTACGGTTGCTTCAACCGCGCAGACCTGTTCGGTTACAGACGAATCGGGAATCGGCTGAGCGGAGACAGTCGGGTTGGTGGTGGCCGCAAGAGCCACCGCCAACCCGACGGCTACCGCCAGGCGTCGCATCTCAACCGACCTGTCGCCGCCGCGTCATCACGACGACCGCAACGCCGATCGCGACGACAACCAGCGCCGCGAGTCCCCAGATCCATACCGGTGTGCCGGAATCCGACGATGTTTCCTCCGCCGCCACCGAGCCCTGATCCGGGAACGTCAACTCGACGCCGGATGTCTTGCTCACCAAACCACTCGTGATGGTGACCGCTGCCTGCCATGGACCGGCAGGGAGCGCAGGGTCCAGCGTGAAGGTGACGCTTCCCGTTTGCCCTGGCGCAATTGATCCGCCCGAACCCTTCACCGGGGCAGTCGAAATCCCGCCGGGACCTCCCGACAGCTCCACGGTTCCACTTGGGTCGAGGGCTCGCCCGCCGGTGTTCGAGATGGCGGCAACGATCTCCGGCGCGCCCGAGTCGTTGCGTGACGCGGTGACATCGCCGATCTCCAGGTCGGCAGCCGGGCCGTTGCCGGGTCCCACCGACAGATACGTACGAATACCCACGCGGCTGACGTTCTGGATGCCCGTTCCGGTTGGGGCACCGGCAGTTTGCGCCCACACGACGGCGTACTGCTCACCTTCGGCGGCGTCGGGTGGAACCGCGATGGTGACGACCGCTTCGGCCGCGGATTTCGGAGCCAGCGCGAGGTCTGTCGGCGTCACCGACATCCACGTCGTGAGCTCGTTGACAGCGCGGTCGTCACCCACCTCGAAGCCGGAGTCGTCAGCTCCTATCGATGCGGCAGCGGGGTACAGGGTGATCGGCTGCTCTTGATCGCTGCTGTTGCTGACCTCGATTCGTCTGGTGATCGTGGTTCCAGGAGGCAGGTTGTCGATGATGTACGCCAGCGCACGCGGATCGTCCTGCAAGGACACCGGCGCTTCGAGCAAGCGAATACCCACGCTGCCCACCGGTGTCGGTTCGGCCGGTTGCTGAGCGGCCGCCGGAGCCTGCGTGACGAACGCCGAGGCGAACATCAGCACGGTGAGGACTCCGGCAGCCAATCCCCGATGAAGTGACATGTACAGATCAGGCGACCGAATGCGTGACAACACCCGTGTACGTACCGGCCACGACATCGCTGGGCAAAGCGACGGAGACGGTGCCGGTCCAGGTAGCGGTGTTCGCTCCGACGACTGCCGTCGCGGTGACCACAGGCTTGTTGGAGTCGATGGTCTGAGGAACCAGTATTCCGGCCACCGTCGAGACGCCTGTACGCGCAGGCAGGAGCGGTGCGGAATAGGTGACTGCGGTCGCAGGGATGGACGCGGGGTCCGGCGCGGGCTTGTCGAACGCGGTGCTGATCGCCGACGCCGTCCAGCCATTGATTCCGAGTCGCTGGTCGGACACGACGACAGGGGTGATGCCTCCGCTCGCTGTGTTACCGGTGACGGTCAGCGCCTGGGATGTCGGGGCTGTGATCGTGAGTGCACCTCCCGTGACGGTGAACGTCACATTGGTGGGTACGGCATTCGAGACAGCGGGGGAGATGACGGCAGCAACGAGGGCACCGGCGGCGGCGGTGGCGAAGAGTGACTTGCGCATAGGGGACGTCCTTGGGGAGGGCGAGCGCTCGGACCCGCCGGTTTGTGATGTGCACAACATTAATCGCTGGATGTCGTGAGTCGTTACAAATCAGAACTATCTGTCCGCGAGCATGTTTTCGAGGTGCGAATCGGACCGTTTGTGCAGCTTTAAAATCCCGCTGAATCGAAGTGTGTTCATTGCTTCGGCGCAGGACTTCACTGTGCGTCATGACAACCACAGAAAATCGTGCTCTCACCAAGAACTGGCCCGACGCACCCACCACCGCTGCCGGATGGATTTCCCGCGCGGGAGAGGTAGCTCAACTCCTCGCCGTCGATGCCGTCGCTCGCGACAAGGGGCGTGAGGTCCCGACGGCCGAGGTGCAGCTGCTCAAGGATGCAGGCCTCGTCACGCTGCTCGGCCCCGTCGAACACGGCGGCGCAGGCCAGGACTGGCCGACGGCATATCAGGTGATTCGCACAGTTGCGAAGGCCGACGGTTCCATCGGCCAGTTGCTGGGCTATCACCTGTTGTGGTTCTGGGCCGCGCGCCTGGTCGGTACTCCCGAGCAGATCGAGGCCGTGGAGGCCGACGCCACGAAGAACAGGTGGTTCTTCGGCGGAGCAGTCAACCCCCGCGACAACGACGTCGCTGTCACCGACGAGGGTGACACCATCGTCTTCGACGGTTCCAAGACCTTCTCCACCGGCAGCCGCGTCTCCGACGTCACCGTGCTCGAAGGAGCACTCGAGGGCAGTACCGATCACGTGTTCGCGATCGTTCCGTCGAACATCGAGGGCTTGTCCTTCCACGACGACTGGGACAACATCGGCCAGCGTCAGACCGAGAGCGGCAGCGTCACCATCGACAAGGTTCGCGTCGACTGGGCCAGTGCAGCCGGCTTCGTGGACAAAGCCTTTCAGCCTCGGGTCTACAACACCCTCAACGTCCCGACAATTCAACTGGTGTTCGTCAACTTCTACCTCGGGATCGCGAGGGGTGCTCTCGAAGAGGCGGCGTCGTACACCAAGGACAAGACCCGCGCGTGGCTGCACAGCACCGTGGACAAGGCCGTGGACGAGCCGTACATCATCGACATCTACGGCGATCTGACCTCCAAGCTCTGGGCCGTCGAAGCCCTCGCCGACGCAGTTGCGCTGGAAGGACAGAAGATTCACGACAACGCCTGGAACGTCACCGCCGAGGAGCGCGGTGAGCACGAGGTTCGGGTGGCCGCAGTCAAGGCTCGCGCCACCGAGGTCTCGCTCGAGATCACCTCGACGGTGTTCGAGGCGCTCGGCGCGCGTGCGACCGCCAGCAAGTACGGATTCGACCGCTTCTGGCGCAACGTGCGAACCCACACCCTGCACGACCCGGTCGCGTACAAGCGACGCGAGGTGGGCCGCTGGGTTCTCACCGGTGAGCTGCCCGAGCCCACCTGGTACTCGTAATCCTCACCTTTCTGGCCCCGATCCGACCCCCGATTTCCGGATGAATGTGCCATTCACGCCGGCTGAGCGCGTGGATGGCACATTGATCCGCCGAAGGATGACGCACACATGAGCACCGAAAAAATCACCGACGCAATCAAGTTCGCGTACTGGGTACCCAATGTCTCGGGTGGTCTGGTCACCAGCACCATCGAGCAGCGCACCAGTTGGGATTACGAATACAACAAGAAGCTGGCGCAGACGGCCGAGAACAACGGCTTCGAGTACGCCCTGAGTCAGGTTCGCTACGAAGCCAGCTACGGGGCCGAGTTCCAGCACGAATCCACCAGCTTCTCGCTTGCGCTGCTGCTGGCGACGGAGCGGCTGAAAGTCATTGCCGCAGTGCACCCCGGACTCTGGCAGCCGGCGGTCCTCGCCAAGCTCGGTGCCACTGCCGATCACCTCTCGAACGGCCGATTCGCCGTCAACGTCGTCAGTGGCTGGTTCAAGGACGAGTTCACCCACCTCGGTGAGCCATGGCTCGAGCACGACGAAAGATACCGTCGCAGTGCAGAATTCCTGCAGGTGCTGCGCAAGATCTGGACCGAGGACGACGTCGACTTCCGCGGTGACTTCTACCGGATCCACGACTTCACCCTCAAGCCCAAACCGCTGAACACTCCCGATCGGCCGAACCCCGAACTGTTTCAGGGCGGCAATTCGTCTGCAGCGCAGGAGAATGCCGGACGGTACTCGGACTGGTACTTCAGCAACGGCAAGGATTTCGACGGCGTCACCGAGCAACTCGACAACCTCCGACGCGTGGCCCGTGATCATCGGCGCGAGGTCAAGTTCGGGCTCAACGGCTTCATCATCGCGCGAGACAGCGAGAAGGAAGCCCGAGACACGTTGCGCGAGATCATCGAGAAGGCGAACAAGCCCGCTGTCGAAGGTTTCAAGGGCGCGGTGCAGCAGGCGGGCAATGCGACGGGCGACAAGAAGGGAATGTGGGCGGACTCGACGTTCGAGGACCTCGTTCAGTACAACGACGGCTTCAAGACGCAGTTGATCGGCACGCCGGAGCAGGTGGCCGAGCGAATCGTCGCCTACCGTCGCCGCGGCGTCGACCTGATTCTCGGGGGCTTCCTGCACTTCCAGGAGGAGATCGAGTACTTCGGGGCGAAGGTGCTGCCGCTGGTTCGGGCGCTCGAGGCCGCCGAATCGAACGACACCGAGCTGGTTGCTTCGCGCTGACCTGGAGTTCCGTGATCGGTCGGGTCCGTGCAGTAGCGTGAGTTCTCGGACCCGACCGACCTGGGGTACGGACAATCTCAGATGAGGAGACGCGATGACCTACTCGCCCGGCAGCCCTGAAGCAGGGGGCTCCAACTCTGGTGGCTACGGCGGAGGTGGACCGTCCTACGGCCCGTCGTCCTCGCCGAATCAGCCGTCGTCCAACCCACAAGGTCATCCAGGCCAGAATCAGCCCTTCCATCAGCCGTCGGTGTCCAATCCCTTCGGCCCTCCGGTCCCCGGCACCTCGGCACCGGGCCCGGCTTTCGCCGCACCGCAATCGAAGTCATCCGGATCAGCGCTGTCGAACCTGCCGAAGGTTCTCACGTTCGTGATCCTCGGGCTCGGCATCGTCACCTTCCTGCTCGGACTGCTCGACCTCGTCACCGCCGAGGTCACCTCGTCTCAGGAACTGCCGAGCAGCATTCAGACGTCGTTCAGCACCACGTTCTTCGCGTCCGGTGGTAGTGCGGTGTCGATTGCGCTACTGCTGGCTGCGGGCCTGATCGCCGGTGCCTCGCTACTGCAGAAGGACGCGAGGAACCAGGCCGTGGTGGCCGCCCTGGCGATCGCCGGTTGGCTGGTGCTGGTCTTCCAGTCGTTCAGCCTGCCCAGCGCAGAGGGCAACGAGTTCGCCAGCACCACCAGTTCGCTCGGTATCGGTGCAATCCTGGTGCTCGTCCTGGGCTTCGTCCAAGCCGCCGCCGCGGTGGGGGCACTGCTGCTCGATGCGGGCATCGTCAAGGCTCCGGCTCCCAAGCCCGCGGGCTACGGCAATCAGAACCAGCAGCCCGGATACGGCCAGCAGAACCCGTACAACGCACCGACGACCTCGTTCGGTGGACCGTCGCAGCCCCAGAACTACGGCAATCCGCCGTCGTACGGTCAGCCCCAGGGAACCTCGTCCAACTTCGGTCAAGGCCTCAGCGGTCAAGCACCGAGCGGGCAGGCGTCGGGACAGCATTCCTACAACCCGGGTGCCCAGCCGCCGTACGGACAGTCCGCCCCCAACACCCCGTCGCCCCAGGGCGGCTACACACCACCTCCCTACACCGGTCCCAGCGGCCCGGCCGCGGGGCAGGCCTACCCGCCGAATCAGTACCAGTACGGCCAGCCGTCCGGATACGGTCAGCCCCCGGCCAAGTCGGACGAGCCCGAATCGGGCGAACAGTCGACGCCGTACGGTGCGCCCACGCAATCGTTCGGTGCCACTCCCGCTGTGGAAGACGACAACAAGCGCGACTGATTCAGGCATCACAATCGACTTCGCGGCGCGCCTGACCGGCGCGGCGCGAAGATGATGCGACTCTCGTTGCGATGAGCGATCTATTGAACCGAGAGACGCGACGCGCGGCCGCCCGGGCTCCCCGCGCAGGCACCGGACCGACGCCCGATCAGTCGCGCATGCTCGCCGCAGTGGCCTTCAAGACCTCCGGGCTGGTCGTGGTGATCGCGACGACCCTGGCTCTGATCACCCTCGTCTCCGTCAACAGCGACCTGACCGGAACCCTCGGGGCGATCGCCGGGTCGTGGTTCGCCGTACACCTGGTACCCCTGAGCATCGGCGGGACGTCCCTCGGCGTCGCACCGCTTCTGCCGACACTGATCATCGGCTGGTCCGTCGCCCGAACCGTCCACCATGCCGTCGACTCCGACACCGACAGTCGCATGCTTCGATGGGTGTTCGCGGCGTCGATGGCCGGCCCGCTCGCCGTCACCGCCATCGCCCTGGCCGTCGCCAAGGACGCGTCCACCGTCATCGGACTGTCCAGCCCCAACGCACTCGTCGCGTTCTCCTGGGTCGCAGGCGTGCACGCGGCCGCGTCCGGCACCGGTCTGCTGCTCGCGCGCTGGGACTCACTGGTGGTCCGCCGCGGACTCCCGGACTGGGTGCGCGCGCTGGTTGCTCCGTTCGTGCGGGCGATATCGCTTCTTGCCGCAGGCGGCGCCGCCGTCGTACTGCTCGCCCTGCTCGCCTCCTGGGAAAGCGCGGGAGCACTGGTCGAGAGCGGTCGCGATGTCGTCGGCATGCTCGGGCTGACCGTGGTGTCGGTGCTCTACCTCCCCAACGTCGTCATCGGTGCCCTCGCGGTGGCCACCGGCTCCACTGCCGGTTTCGGCGATGCGTCGGTCAGCCTGTTCTCCACGACGGGAGGACCGCTCCCGCCGCTGCCGATCCTCGCCGTTCTCCCCGAAGGACCGGCGCAGACGATCTGGGTCGTGATGCTCGTCGTCCCGATCGGTGCCGGCCTGTTGCTCGGCCGCGACTGTGCCATCCGAAGCGCCGACATCCAGGTCGCCGTGTCGTCCGTGTGGGTCGTCGCGGCGGCAACCGGCGTGCTGGCAGCGTTGTTCGGCTACGCCGCAGGCGGAAACCTCGGCACCTTCGGCACCGTCGAAGTCACCGTGTGGAGCTTCGGGCTGCTGACATTCGCGTGGTTGGCCGTCGTCGGGTCCGCCTCCGCGGCCCTCGTCGTGTGGCGTCGAGCAGAACCCGAGCCGGTCCAGGACGAGCCCGATCCGACTCCAGTACCCCCGGCGGCCGAATTGGCGATCGAGGCCGCCCCACCCGAGACCGAAGACGACGAACAGGCCGAGGAGGTCGTCGAAGCGGAGGTCGTGGACGAGGTCGGGGACGACGTCCCTGCCGAGATGCCCCCGGCCGAAGAACCGGACGCACCCGTCGAGGCCGCTACCGACGAACCGTTGGATGCCGAGGTCGTCGCTCCGCCCGGAGACCAGGACGGACCTGCCCGGTAGGGCTCGGAGGCGCAGCGACTAGGCTTTCCGCTGGCTCGAACGATCCGCCTCGATACTTCAGGAGTAGTGCGCTGACTGCCTTGCGTGAGACACCCGCGCGGGTCGTCGTCCTCGCGTCGGGGACCGGCTCGCTCCTGCAGTCGCTCATAGCCGCGACTGCCACCGAGAACTATCCCGCTCGCATCGTCGCCGTCGGAGTCGATCGCGACTGCGATGCAGTCCGCCGTGCCGACGATGCCGCGATCCCGAACTTCCGGGTCGCCCTGCGAGACTTCGCCGATCGAGCGGCCTGGGATCACGCACTCACCGATGCCGCCTCGAGCTTCGAACCCGATCTGGTCGTCACCGCCGGGTTCATGAAGATACTCGGCCCGCAGTTCCTCGGGGCCTACACCGGACGCATCGTCAACACCCACCCTGCACTCCTGCCGTCGTTCCCCGGCGCACACGCCGTCCGCGACGCGCTCGACCACGGCGTCAAACTGACCGGTTCGACGGTTCATCTGGTCGATTCCGGAGTCGACACCGGGCCGATCCTGGCGCAGGAAGCCGTACCGGTTCTCGACGGCGACGACGAATCCGCGTTGCACGAACGCATCAAGATTGTGGAGCGACGGTTGCTGGTCGACGTGATCGCAGCCGTGGCCGCCAAAGGTGTCACCTCCGATGGACGAAAGGCTCAGATAATCCGATGAGTGAACGTAAAGCAGTGCGCCGCGCGCTGGTCAGCGTCTACGACAAGACCGGACTGATCGAACTGGCGACCGGCTTGCACAGCGCAGGCGTCGCTCTGGTGTCCACCGGATCGACGGCGAGCAAGATCGCCGACGCCGGAATCCCGGTCACCAAGGTCGAGGACCTCACCGGATTCCCCGAGACCCTGGAGGGGCGCGTCAAGACGCTGCACCCGCGGGTGCACGCGGGCGTGCTCGCCGATACCCGTAAGCCCGAGCATCTTTCGCAGCTCGAGGAATTGGGCATCGAGGCTTTCGAGCTCGTCGTGGTGAACCTCTACCCGTTCACCGACACCGTCGCCAGTGGCGCGACGCCGGACGAATGCGTCGAGCAGATCGACATCGGCGGACCCTCGATGGTGCGCGCCGCGGCCAAGAATCACCCGTCGGTGGCCGTCGTCGTCGACCCGGCCCGCTACGAGGACGTGCTCACGGCCGTCTCCGGTGGCGGATTCACCCTCGCCGAGCGCACGTCGCTTGCGGCACAGGCCTTTCAGCACACGGCCGCCTACGACGTCGCGGTGGCATCGTGGATGAGCAGCGTTCTGACCCCCGACACCGAGACGGTGTTCCCGGAATGGATCGGCGGCACCTGGGACCGCTCGGCCGTGCTCCGTTACGGCGAGAACCCGCACCAGAAGGCTGCCCTGTACGTCGACTCCTC
This sequence comes from Rhodococcus sp. 05-339-2, assembly GCF_002258965.1. Taxonomy (NCBI): domain Bacteria; kingdom Bacillati; phylum Actinomycetota; class Actinomycetes; order Mycobacteriales; family Nocardiaceae; genus Rhodococcus; species Rhodococcus sp. 05-339-2. The sequence goes on along the minus strand of NZ_NOYW01000014.1, from coordinate 284,723 downwards.
TGCTGCTCCTGGCATCGCGCAGGCCGAGCAGTTGCACGGTAAAGAGATGTCGTACAACAACTTCACCGATTCCGATGCGGCCTGGCGTGCGGCGTTCGATCACGCCGATCCCACCGTCGCCATCATAAAGCACGCCAATCCGTGTGGCATCGCCGTCGGCAAGGACATCGCCGAGGCGCACCGCAAGGCGCACGCCTGCGATCCGGTGAGCGCATACGGCGGCGTCATCGCAGCCAACCGTGAGGTCACCGTCGAGATGGCCGAGCAGGTGGCCGAGATCTTCACCGAGGTCATCATCGCCCCGTCCTACGCCGACGGTGCGCTCGGAGTCTTGCAGCGTAAGAAGAACATTCGCGTGCTGCTCGCGGTAGCACCGCCCACCTCGGGCGTCGAACTCAAGCCCATCTCCGGCGGCGCACTGTTGCAGCAGCGGGACGTGCTCGACGCCGACGGCGACAATCCCGCCAACTGGACCCTCGCAGCCGGCGAACCCGCCGACGAGGCGACGCTGAAGGATCTCGAATTTGCCTGGCGCGCAGGAAGGGCCGTGAAGTCCAACGCGATCCTGCTCGCCCACGACGGTGCGTCCGTCGGCGTCGGAATGGGCCAGGTCAACCGCGTCGACGCCGCCCATCTCGCCGTGCAGCGAGCCGGGGATCGCGTCGCCGGTTCGGTCGCTTCCTCCGATGCGTTCTTCCCGTTCCCCGACGGTCTGCAGGTGCTGATGAACGCAGGCGTCAAAGCCGTTGTGCAGCCCGGTGGCTCGGTACGCGACAACGAAGTGATCGCCGCGGCACAGGACGCGGGAGTGACGCTGTATCTGACGGGATCGCGGCACTTCGCTCACTGAGCTCTCCTGCCGAACTCGAAGTTATGGATGGATTTCCGGCGAAATCCGTCCATAACTTCGAGCTCGGCTAGACCTTGGCCCCCGCGGCGCGCAACTTGTCGCGAACCCGCGCTGCGACTTCCCACGGATCGGCGCGCAGTTGCAGTGCGCTCACCCGAATCACCGTCCAGCCCATTGATTCCAGAAGGTGTTGACGCTCGATGTCCCAGGCTCGCTGCCTTTCGTCGGACCAGTGCTGCTCGCCGTCGTACTCCACCGCCACCTTCCACCGTGCCCAGCCGATGTCGATGCGGGCGAACACCCTCCCGTCCGGACCCACCACCTCGATCTGAGTTTGCGGTCGAGGTAGTCCCGCGTTCATGAGAGCCAGTCTGGTGCGTGTCTCCTGTGGTGATTCCGCACCGGCGTCGACCACGGCGAGCACGGCCCTGAGCTGAACGATGCCGCGGGCACCTCGATGGTTCTCGGCAAGCCGGGCGATGTCGTGAACGCCGACTCCTGTGGCGCGGCACAGTGCATCCAGCCGTGCGACGGCGGTTCCGAACGGCCTGCGTCGGCCGAGGTCGTATGCAGTTCGCGCCGCTGTGGTGAAGACCAAGCCGTCGACAGTCTCGGATTCTTCGGGCAACAGCTCGTCGAAGCCGATCCGAAGCCCGCCCAACTTCTGTCGATGTTCGGCCCAGATGAGCTCGGCATCGTGGTCTGCGGAGATCCAGCCCGATCCGTGCAACGCCGCGGCACTCAGGCCGGAGACCACTGCCTTGCCTCGCGAGTACAACCACGCTGCCCTTGCCTTGGTCGGCGCATCCAGTTCGGAACCCGGGTCGATGTAGACGTCACGATAGATTCGACGAAAGTGCTGCCGGAGCTGCTGGCGGGTGACCAACCCGTTTGCCAGTGCCTCGGATCCGACGAACGGTGCGCTGTCCATTCATGCACAGTGGCATCGGATTCAGGCGAATAGTGGGCCGAGCGCCGGCTGTGGATGAACAAAATTGTTGTCCACAGTTATGCCGCTGTGATCAATATCGGGCCGAGATGTGTATCGGCTGCCGAGCTCGAAGTTGTGGACGGAATTTGCCCGATTTTCGTCCACAACTTCGAGCTCGGCAGAACGGGTGTTCGTCACTACATGGCAGCATCGGCCAAACGCTCGTAGCGTGGAGAAGTGACCTCTACCAAACCTGGCATCTCCACACTCGGCGAACTCAAGGCATCCGGACATCGGCAGCGGTCGATCAAGGAAGAGTTGCGGGAAAATCTTCTGAAGGCATTGCGTGACGGCACCGATCCGTGGCCGGGGATCGTCGGTTTCGGATCGACGGTGTTGCCGCAGTTCGAGCGCGCGATTCTGGCCGGTCACGATGTTGTGCTGCTCGGCGAACGCGGTCAGGGCAAGACGCGTCTGCTGCGCACCCTGAATCTTCTGCTCGACGAGTGGGTGCCGGTGATCGCCGGAGCCGAACTCGGAGAGCATCCGTACGAGCCGATCACCCCCGCCAGCATTCGCAAGGCCACCGAACTCGGCGACGACCTGCCCGTCGAGTGGCGTCATCGCAGCGAGCGGTACGCCGAGAAGCTCGCAACCCCGGATACCTCGGTTGCGGACCTCGTCGGTGACGTCGATCCCGTCAAGGTCGCCGAAGGTCGCAGCCTCGGCGATCCCGAGACGATCCACTTCGGACTCGTGCCCCGCAGCCACCGCGGCATCGTGGCGATCAACGAGCTGCCCGACCTCGCCGAGCGAATTCAGGTCTCGCTGCTCAACGTCATGGAGGAGCGCGACATCCAGGTCCGCGGCTACACGCTGCGTCTGCCTCTCGACGTCATGCTGGTGGCGAGCGCGAACCCCGAGGACTACACCAATCGCGGACGCATCATCACCCCGCTCAAGGACCGCTTCGGCGCGGAGATCAGGACGCACTACCCCCTCGAGCTCGATGCCGAAGTGGCCGTCATCGACCAGGAGGCGGAGCTGCAGGCAACTGTTCCCACCTATCTGCTCGAGGTGCTGGCTCGATTCACCCGGCTGCTGCGCGAGTCGCCGTCGGTCGATCAGCGGTCCGGCGTCTCCGCTCGCTTCGCTATCGCAGCGGCCGAAACCATCGCTGCCGCAGCCGTTCACCGAGCAGCGATACTCGGCGAGGCCGAGCCCGTGGCGCGGCCGGTGGATCTCGGCACCATCATCGAGGTGCTGCGCGGCAAGGTCGAGTTCGAGTCGGGTGAGGAGGGCCGCGAAATCGAGGTCCTCGAGCACATGTTGCGCCGGGCGACTGCCGACACCGTTCGAGCTCACCTCGGCGGAATCAACCTCGCAGCGCTGGTGACGGCGGTCGAGACGGGCGAACCCATCGTCACCGGCGACCGCATCACCGCCAAGGCGTTGCTCGACGAGTTGCCCGACGTCGAGGTGATCGGCGACATCCACGAGCGACTGAACGCCACCTCGGACGGCGAAAAGGCCGCCGCGGTCGAACTCGCACTCGAAGGGCTGTACCTGGCGCGACGGATCTCCAAGGATCCCGACGACGACGGTCAGACGGTGTACAGCTGATGCGTCGCTCCAGATACGGGCGCTATCACGACGGACCGGATCCCCTTGCGCCGCCGGTGGATCTGCGAGAGGCGCTCGACGCCATCGGTGAGGACGTGCTCGAGGGTGCGTCGCCGCGTCGGGCGCTGCAGGAGATGCTGCGCCGCGGGACCAAGAACATGCGCGGACTCGACGACCTGGCAGCCCAGGCCGCGAAGCGTCGACGAGACCTGTTGAAGAAGAACAACCTCGACGGCACGTTGCAGGAAGTGCGTGAGCTGCTGGACAAGGCAGTGCTCGAGGAACGCAAGGCATTGGCGCGCGCTCTCGACGACGACGCACGGTTCCAGGAGATGCAGATCGGTGACCTGTCACCGTCCACAGCGCAAGCAGTGCAGGAGCTTTCGGACTACGACTGGCGCTCGTCGGAGGCACGCGAGAACTACGAGAAGATCAAAGATCTGCTCGGACGCGAGATGCTGGACCAGCGTTTCGCGGGCATGAAGCAGGCCCTCGAAGGTGCAACCGACGAGGACCGTCAGGCCATCAGCGAGATGCTGAAAGACCTCAACGAGTTACTCGACGCCCACAACAAGGGCGAGGACACCGACGAGCAGTTCGAGCAGTTCATGGACAAGCACGGGCAGCACTTCCCGGAGAATCCGTCGAGCGTCGAGGAGCTGTTGGACTCCCTGGCCCAGCGAGCCGCGGCCGCCCAGCGGCTCCGTAATTCGCTGAGTCCCGAGCAGCGGGCCGAGCTCGATGCGTTGGCGCAGCAGGCCTTCGGTGACTCGAACCTGCTGAGCCAGCTCGATCAACTCGATCAGAATCTGCAGCAGGCCCGGCCCGGTGAGGACTGGGACGGCTCGCAGAACTTCCGCGGCGAGAACGGCATGGGACTCGGCGACGGCACCGGTGCACTCCAGGACATCGCGGACCTCGAGAACCTGGGCAATCAACTCTCACAGCAGTACAACGGGGCTGCCCTGGACGACATCGACGCCGACGCGTTGCTGAAGCAACTGGGGCCGGAAGCCGCGGCCGATGCGCGGATGCTCTCCGAGCTCGAAAAGGCGCTGCAGCAGCAAGGTTTCATGGACAAGGGTGCCGACGGCCAATGGCGTCTGTCACCGAAGGCAATGCGGCAGTTGGGGCAGTCGGCACTCAAGGACGTCGCCGGAAAGCTGTCCCGACGCGGCGGCGAGCGAGACACCCGCAAGGCAGGCGCGATGGGGGAGCCCACCGGAGCGTCGCGAGCGTGGGAGTTCGGTGACACCGAGCCGTGGGACGTCACCCGCACGGTCAATAACGCGGTACTGCGCTCGGCGGTAACAGGATCGGGCTTTCCGGTGCAGTTGCAGGTGACCGATGTCGAGATCAGCGAGACCGAGACGCGAACGCAGGCCGCCGTGGCGCTGCTCGTCGACACGTCGTTCTCGATGGTGATGGACGGCCGTTGGGTGCCGATGAAGCGCACAGCACTCGCGCTCAATCACCTGGTGAGCACCCGATTCCGCGGGGACGATCTGCAACTCATCGGATTCGGCAGGCACGCACAGACATTGACGGCCTCCGAGCTGGCCGGGTTGGACGGTGCGTACGACCAGGGCACCAATCTGCACCACGCGCTGATGCTTGCGGTGCGGCATCTGCGACGTCATCCCAACGCGCAACCGGTGGTGTTGATCGTGACCGACGGTGAGCCGACGGCGCATCTGGAGCCCGACGGCCATGCGTATTTCGATTACCCACCGTCGTCGAAGACGCTCGGGCTGACCGTGCGTGAACTCGACACCGTCGCGAAACTCGGTGCGCAGGTGACGATCTTCCGGCTCGGCGACGATCCAGGCCTCGCGCGGGTGGTCGACAAGATGGCCGAGCGGGTGGGCGGACGCGTCATCGCGCCGGATCTCGACGGACTCGGTGCCGCGGTGGTGACCGACTACCTCAAGCGTCGGCGATCGTAGTTACTTCTCCGCTGCCTTGATCTCCACCGACACTCCGCCCCAGAAGGCGAAACCGGTGATGATCACGCGCGGCGCACCGGGGTGCGTCGCGCTGACGTGCTCGAAGCCGCCCATGATGCCCATGCCGCGGACTTCGACGCTCACGCCGGGCGGCACGGTGACCTCGATGCCGCCCATGATGGCGACGCAGTTGATGGTGGTTTCCTCGGTGGTGAACGACGCGCGGCGTAGGTCGAGTTCGATTCCGCCCCAGAATGCGAACGCGTCGATGCGCGCGGCGGGGGTCCACTCTCCTTTGCGCACGGCACCGCTCATGATCGCGATCACCCGGTCGTTCGCGGAGCCACCGGACGGTGCGGCCGCAGGGGGAGGGGAGAGCACCAGGTCGCCGGTCAGCAGGTCGAGTTCTCCGTAGGTCTTCGCCTGGTACACCGCGGCGGTGCGCTCGTCGTATTCGCTCACGGTCAGTTGGCCGTTCGCGAAAGCGTCGCTCAGCAGCTGCGCGACGAGGTTCCTGTCCGCGTCGGCTGCGCGAATCCGGCTCCGATCTCGGTCGGGGAGATGATCGCTCACTGGCCGGACACTACCGAAGCCTGGGTCAGGCCGCATTCAGGATGGTGCGGCTCCCGAGCGGTGACGCGAGAGTTATCTGCATGGTGGCGTAGACGGCAACCATGATGCAGGACTTGTCCGCGGCATCGGGCCGGGTGCCGGTACGCAGTTCGATGGTGACGGTGGTGTCGGTCTCGGTGACCGACGCGTCGGCTCCGTAGCACTCGGGAGTGCCGGTGACGAAGTGGACCGCGATGGTGTTGGGGGAGATCTGGCTCCACGACTCGAACGGGGTGGTGGTGGCGCGGATCAGATCGGCCGTCGGCTCGAACATCGTGCCGACGTCGCCGACGGGCACCTCGTGCGGAACCGGAGGGGCGCTGGGTTGTTGGGCGAACCCCACAGGGGAGGTGGAACCGACTGTCGGGGTTGTGTCCTCGTCGCCACCGGAGGCGGTGCTGCAGCCGACCAGAAGCAGGCACAACATGACACCTGCAGCGAGAAACCTCATGAATCCAACGTAGCGCCGGGAGCTGAGGAGAACCTTTGTGTTCGGCTCATGCGAGGAAGACCGTCACGAGCGCTATGACGGGGATCGAGACGAGTGTGGTCACGAACGCGGTGTCTCGGGCGAGCACAACACCGCGCTGGTAGCGGCTGGCGAAGACGAACACGTTCTGCGCTGTCGGTAGTGCCGACACCACGACGATGGCGAACAGATCGTGCCCGTCCAGACCGAAGACGAACCGGGCCATGAGGTAGCCGAGCAGGGGCTGGAGTGCCATCTTGAAGACGGTGGCCAGAGCGACGTCCCGCCGCGGGCTGATGCCCTTCTGCAGCACCCGGGCACCGTAGAGGGACAGGCCGAAGGCGAGCAACGCGCCGGGGACCGACGCATTCCCGACGAGTTGGAACGGCTGCATCAGTGCCTCGGGCAGCTCGAGTCCGGTGATCGACAGCACCAGTCCCGCTGCGCCGGCCAACACGATCGGGTTCCGGAACGGCGTCGTGACGGTCTTGAACAGGGAAACCTTGTCGACCTTGGTGGAGATGTCGAGAATCGTCACCGCGATCGGGGTGTAGATCATGATCTGGAACAGCAGCAGAGGAGCCACGAAGTTTGCGTCGCCCAGCACGAACACGGCGATCGGGATGCCCAGGTTGGCGGCGTTGACGTACGAACTAGCCAGTGCGCCGACGGTCGCGTCGGGCACGGTCCGTTTCAGGGCGAGCTTGGCTATGACGAAATAGATCGCTCCGACGAGCAGTGCCGTGGAACCGGCGACGGCCAACACGGGCGAGAGGATGACCGACAGGTCCGAGTTCGCCAACGTGACGAACAGCAACGCAGGGGTCGCGACGAAGAAGACGAGACGGCTGAGGACGAACTGGCCGTGCTCGCCGAGCACCTTCAAGTGGGCGAGGAGGTAGCCCAGGGCGATGACGACGAAGATGACGGTGAAGCCCTCGAGGACGCCGGACATCTACGGACTGCTCATCTCTGGATCGGGAACGACAGAGAGGCCACGTAGCCGATGGCTACGTGGCCTCTCCGAAAGAAAGTGTGGATCAGCGGCTGGTGAACGGCAGCAATGCCATTTCACGAGCGTTCTTCACCGCGACAGCGACCTGGCGCTGCTGCTGCGGGGTGAGCCCGGTGACCCGACGGCTGCGGATCTTGCCGCGGTCCGAGATGAACTGACGAAGGAGGTTGATGTCCTTGTAGTCCACCGTGGTCACCTTGGCGGCGTTCAACGGGTTCTTCTTCGGTCGACGGCCTGCCTCTGCGCGGACCTTCTTCGACGGTGCTCTCTTGACTGCCATCTGAAACCTTTTCCCTTTACCAGCTCGACTTGTGGACGCCTGGCAGTTCCCCGCGGTGAGCCATCTCGCGCATTTTCACGCGGGACAGCCCGAATTTCCGAAGGTAACCGCGCGGACGTCCATCCGCAGCGTCACGATTGCGTAATCGTACCGGACTCGAATCGCGCGGCAGACGCTGCAGTGCTGCTCGAGCCTGCGCACGCTCGGAGTCGCTGCTCGAGGGCTTGCGGATGGTGTCTTTGAGCTCTGCTCGACGCGTTGCCCACCGGGCGACGACGATCTTGCGTTGCTCGTTCTTCGCGATCTTCGACTTCTTCGCCACTGTCTACCGCTCCTCTCGGAAATCCACGTGCTTGCGCACGACCGGGTCGTACTTCTTCATCACCAGTCGGTCGGGATCGTTGCGACGGTTCTTGCGGGTGACGTAGGTGTAGCCGGTACCGGCGGTCGACTTCAGCTTGACGATCGGACGGACGTCCGTGCTCTTGCCCATCAGATCTTCTCCCCGCGTGCGCGGATCTTGGCCACCACGGCGTCGATGCCGTCGCGGTCGATGGTCTTGATGCCCTTGGTCGAGAGCGTGAGGGTGACGCGTCGGCCCAGGCTCGGCGCGTAGTAGGTCTTGCGCTGGATGTTCGGGTCCCACCTGCGGCTGGTTCGCACGTGAGAGTGCGAGACCGATTTTCCGAATCCGGGGGTGCGGCCGGTGACTTGGCAGTGCGCTGACATGAGCACTCCTTTCTTGCCGTTATGACAATCGTTTTCGACAAAGCGTGTTCTCGAATGTAGCGTGCATTCACAGGTAATGACAATCGTTGTCGAGAAGAAGGGTGCTCGTGAACAACTCACCGGACGATCGAACCCCGATGGTCCTCGTCTCCGGCTGGACCGGAGCCATGGACGCGGTCGTGACATCACTGCTCGCGCCGGGCACCGTCGCGGTCCGCCACGATCTGAGCCGCGTCGCCGAAGGAGTCGTGCGTCGCACACTGTCCGTACTGGGGGAGGAACCGCGCGAGAGCATTCTGGAGCTGGCGCACGGCTGCGTCTCGTGCACCCTTCGGGAGGATCTACTGCCACTGTTGCGGGCACTGTCGACGCGCAGCAACGTCGATCGCATCGTGCTCGCCATGGACCCCGCGCTCGAGCCCGAGGCACTGTGCTGGGCCGTGGACAACGTCGTCGTTGCGGGTGTCGTCGGGCAGATCGACGGCCCGGCCTCGCGTGACGTCCGCATCGAGGCAGTGATCGACTGCCTCGACGCCGCAACCTGGTTGGCCGACGCCACCGGCGACGACGCGTTGGCCGACCGAGGCGTCGTCGCCAGTGGCGACGACGATCGAACCGTCGCGCAGTTGGTGGTCGGGCAGGTCGACTACGCCGATGCACTCGTCGTGACCGCAGGTTCCGACGTCGACGCGTGGGAACGCGCCCGGCTCGCTGCGGTCCTGGCGCGGTTGGCCCCGAATGCTCCCGTCGTCTGGGTGTCCCAGGACGCACTGGTCGATGCCCCGGCACTTCTCGCGAGTGTCCCTGCCGATGCGCGACGCGGTGCGATCAGCGACGCGCACTCACCGCTGTTGCGCGGACAGCCGCCACTGACCGTCGATTGCGGCATCACCCTGGTCGAGTTCACCGCCACGCGGCCGTTCCATCCCGAGCGGTTCCACGAGGCGATCGACGTATTGCTCGACGGCGTCGTCACCGCACGGGGGCGGGCGTGGGTGGCCACTCAGCCCGACGAAGCTCTGTGGATCGAATCGGCAGGCGGCGGCCTTCGCGTCGCCAGCGCCGGAAAATGGCTTGCCGCAATGACTCCGGAGCAGCAGGACCGCGTCGACGCCACCCGTCGGGCAATGTCGGCGCTGCGGTGGGACGAGAAGTTCGGTGATCGAGACACGTCGCTGGTCGTCCTCGTCCACGAAGCCGACCCCGCCGAGATCGACCGAACCCTGCAGTGGGCGTTGGTGTCCGACGACGAAATGGCAGACCCTGCGGCCTGGTCCGCCTGGAACGACCCATTCGGTCAGTGGCACGAAGACCCCTGCGAGAGCAGCGAATCCCCGTACGCAGAACAATCACGAGAGGCAACAGAATGAAACCAGGCATCCACCCCGACTACCACCCGGTCGTGTTCCAGGACTCGAGTACCGGCAACAAGTTCCTCACCAGATCCACCGTCACGTCCGCCCGCGAGACCGAGTGGGAAGACGGCAACACCTACCCGCTGATCGTCGTCGACGTCTCGTCGGAATCACACCCGTTCTGGACCGGAGCCGCCCGCGTGATGGACACCCAGGGACGCGTCGAGAAGTTCGAGAAGCGATACGGCCGACGAAGCCGAAAGGACTCCTGAATCATGGCTGTTCCGAAGAGAAAGATGTCGCGCTCGAACACACGGAGCCGTCGCGCGCAATGGAAAGCCGTTGCTCCTGATCTGGTGACCGTGCGTTTTCAGGGCCGAGAGTTCAGAGTGCCGCGGAGATTGGTCAAAGCAGTGCAGACCGGGGTGTACGACCCGAGCTGACTCGCGACGGGTCTATCTTCACTTTCATGAACGATGGACCCAGTGCGCGAGATGTGAAGCGGTGGCGCCAGTACCTCGCCGACGAGCGAGCCGAGGCCGCCGTCTATCGCGATCTGGCAGGCCGACGCACCGGCGAGGAGCGCGAGATCCTGCTCGCCCTCGCCGATGCGGAGGGCCGCCACGAGCAGCATTGGCGAAATCTGCTCGGTGATCGGGTCGGAATGCCGCTCAAAGGTGACATCCGCACCCGCATCCTCGGGGTGTTGGCACGTCGCTTCGGTTCGGTGTTCGTACTCGCGCTGGCCCAACGAGCGGAAACCCGTTCGCCGTACGCCACCGACGCCGACGCGACGGAGGCGATGACGGCCGACGAGCAGATCCACGCGGAGGTCATCAGGGCACTGGCGGCCCGCGGCCGCAATCGATTGTCCGGAACGTTCCGGGCTGCGGTGTTCGGTGCCAACGACGGACTGGTGAGCAACCTCGCTCTCGTTCTGGGTATCAGCGGCTCCGGGGTGTCCAATCAGATCGTCCTGGTCACCGGCCTCGCGGGACTGCTCGCCGGCGCGCTGTCGATGGGGGCGGGCGAATACGTCTCTGTCCGTTCACAACGCGAGTTGCTCGAGGCGTCGTCGCCGGACAGTGGGGCGCGCGACGCAGTCCAACACCTCGACGTCGACGCCAACGAACTGGCCCTGGTCTACCGAGCCCGAGGGATGACCCACGAGGAGGCCGACGCCAAAGCGGCGGAAGTACTGCGCGTACTCCCTGCCGACGAGATGGCCCCCGACGTCGACCAGCACGAGTCCATCGGAACCGGCCTCGGTGCCGCCGGTGCCAGCTTCTGCTTCTTCGCCTCCGGTGCCGTCATCCCGGTGTTGCCGTATCTGTTCGGCCTCGAAGGCTTTGTGGCCCTTGCCGTTGCCGCCGTGCTCGTCGGAATCGCGTTGATCTGCACGGGCCTGGTGGTGGGACTGCTCAGCGGTGGGCCGCCGGTCAAACGTGCTCTGCGACAACTGGCTATCGGCTACGGCGCAGCCGGGGCGACGTATCTGTTGGGCTTGGCATTCGGTGGGGGTGTGTAGGGCCCGGCGTTCTGAGTAATTCGCTCGCGTGGACGAGGGATCGATCGATAGGGTTCCGGTCATGCGTGCAACCGTTCTGTCCGGTGCCGCTCTCGACACGAGAGTCGGTGTGAGCCTTGTGCTGCGCGCGTATTCACCGGAGCGATGCGCCGCTCTTTGCGGCAAACAAGCTCGGCTCGTGAATCGATCCATCGAATAGCGCCCTCTTGTACAAGGGGGCAGGAAGGAACATCATGCCCCCGAACAAGGTGGGCTTGCGTTTGCTCAATTGGGCTTCACAGCTCGAGGACAAGACTCTCGAGCAGGCCCGTGAAACATCGTCGATGCCGTTCGTGCATCCGCACGTCGCGCTGATGCCCGACGCTCACAGCGGTGTGGGAAGCGCAGTGGGAACGGTGATTCCTACGCTGGGCGCTGTCATTCCGGCCGCCGTCGGCGTCGACGTAGGTTGCGGAATGATCGGCGTACGAACAGAATTCACACTCGACGACGTCGACGGCCGTAATCTGACTGATCTGCGACTCGCCATCGAGGCAAGCATCCCGCTGTCGCCGGGCGACTACAACGTCGGCGTCGACCGGTGGAATTTCACCGCTCCGAAGCTACTCGAACTCGAGGAGTTGGCGGCCACGGACGGTGTCGAGCTGAATCATTCACCGCAGTGGCGCGAGCAGCTCGGTTCGTTAGGCGGCGGCAACCACTACATCGAACTGTGCCTCGACGAAACCGATCGGGTGTGGCTGTTTCTGCACAGTGGGTCGAGGGGCGTCGGCAACAAGATCGCCAAGAAGCACATCGCGATCGCACAGCGATTGTGCGCTCAGTGGTGGATTCCGTTGCCCAACAAGGACCTGGCATACCTGCCCGAGAGCTCCCGTGAATTCGGGCAGTACCTCCGAGAATTGAAGTGGGCGCAGCGGTTCGCATACCTGAACAGGGCCGAGATGATGGACCGGTTCAGTGCGGTATTCGCCGAGTGGATGGGAACCGACGACCATCGCGAGGTCGAACGGATCAATTGCCATCACAACTACACGGTGAAGGAGAACCACTTTCAGAAGGACGTGTGGCTCACCCGAAAGGGCGCGGTCGACGCACACGAGGGTGTCAAGGCGATCATTCCCGGGTCGATGGGAACTCGTTCGTACGTGGTCGTCGGCAAGGGCTCGAAGGCGGGGTTGTGCTCGGCGCCTCACGGTGCCGGTCGACAGTTCTCTCGGACCGAGGCCAGGAAGCGGTTCACTCACGAGAACCTGCGGGAGCGGATGGTAGGGATCGAATTTCGCGACAGTGCAGACTTCATCGACGAGATTCCCGACGCCTACAAGTCGATCGATGTCGTGATGGAGGACGCCCGCGACCTGGTGAGCATCGAGCACGAACTGCGGCAGATCCTCAACGTCAAGGGGACCTAGATCCGACCTCTCGTCGTGCATGGAAATTCGTAGTGGGTTACGAAGATCCGTGCACGACGGGATTGTCCGCGTTCGTCCCGTTGTGCATCGGTGTTCTCGTGTTGTTCACCCAACAACTTCGCTTGGTTAACGGATAGAGAGAGCGTCACCGTCACCATCGAGGCATGACGCTCAATCCCGCAGGCGAAACCGTCGCGACCGGAATCCCGGGCACGCTCGCCGAGAACATGACCATGGCCGAGCAGCACGATTGGCATCGGTCGTTCCTGCGGCGGCACCCCGTCAGTCGACGCAACTTTCTGGTGGGAGCCGCCGCGACGGCCGCCGCGGTAGGCGTCGGGAACTCGGTGTTCGCGCGAACCGCGTACGCGCAGGACGCCCCGCTGGCCGTGGCCGGACGGCACATGGGCTTCGGAAACGATCCGGCGACGCAACTGCGGTTCTCGGCACAGCTCTCTCGTAGTCCCGGGCTCACCGGTGTCTTCCTCGATCACGGCCCCACGCCCGCACTCGGCGCTACGACGTCGGCCGAGGTACGCAACCTGATCAGTCAGGTTCCGCAGACCGACGGCGGAATTCTGTCGGCGGAGCAGTACTACGTGCATGTGCCCGTCGACAATCTGACGCCCAAGCTGCCGCACTACTACCGCTGGCGCACCGCCGACGGCTTCGTCAGTGACATTCGGAGCGCGTCCCCGGCCCTGCCGACCGGTCGCATCGCTCCGTTCCGGTTCACGATGATGGGCGATCAGGGCGTCGACGAAACACCCTCGCAGCCGCCAGGTTTGGTTGCCGGCGACTACGACGACCAGTACTACAAGGAGGACAACGAGCCGTCGGTCAAGCACGCGCGCAACATCAATCGGCAGATCGAGGCCTCGCACCCGGACTTCCACATCCTCGCCGGCGACATCGCGTACGCGGACCCGTCGGGTGCCGGTCTGCCGCCGCAGTTCGCGAAGCACGGTCAGACCCCACCGAAGGGATTCGACAAATTCAACCCGTTCGTCTGGGACGGCTATTTCCAGGCGATCGAGGCCAGTGCATCGACCGCGCCGTGGTTGTTCGCCACCGGCAACCACGACATGGAAGCGCTGTACAGCCCCAATGGCTACGGCGGACATGCCGCGCGGCTCGATCAGCCGACCAACGGACCCAAGGGATGCCCGTCGGCGTACTCGTTCGTCTACGGCAACACTGCCGTTCTCTCGCTCGACGCGAACGACGTCAGCTACGAGATCAAGGCCAACACCGGTTACAGCGGTGGAGCCCAGAACACCTGGGTGGAACAGACATTGGCGAAGTACCGTGCCGATCCGAACATCGACTTCATCGTCTGCTTCTTCCACCACTGCGCGTATTCGACCACGTCGACGCACGCGAGCGACGGCGGCGTCCGCGACGCGTGGGTTGCGCTGTTCGACAAGTACCAGGTGGATGTGGTGCTTCAAGCCCACAACCACGTTTTCGAGCGCACCGATCCCATTCGTGGCAACCGTGCGACTCGGGTCGCCGGTGACAACGCCACGGTCAACGGAAAGACCGACGGCACCGTGTATTACACAGTCGGCGGTGGTGGTCGTCCACGCTATACGTTCCAGGACGGTGAGGGCGTGAGCTACCGCGGCAACGAGTTGCCCGACACGGCAGTTCCGAACAGCTACGTATGGGCACCGGACGGCACCAAGTCGGCCGAGTCCATCACCTGGTCTCGGGTGCGATTTCTCAACTACTCGTTCGTCAGAGTCGATGTGGTGCCGGGTATTCCGGGCATCACCGCCAGCAGGATGACGATCGGTGCAATCGACGAATACGGAAACGAGTTCGACCGTCTGACGTTCGAGCGAGACATCCCTGTGGGTCCGGTGTTCGGTTCGTCCTAGTGCCTGCGGCAGTGGTGTGGCTGAGTGCCGTGGAGGGCACCTAACCGCACCACTGCGCGGAGCGCACTACAACCACTTCTGACGCTTGAACACCACGAACAGTGCAGTGGAGCAGATCACCATGGCGATCAGAGCCATCGGATAGCCGAGTTGCCACGTCAGTTCCGGCATGTCCTCGAAGTTCATGCCGTAGATGGCGGCGATCAGGGAGGGTGCGAAAAGAATTGCGCCCCAGGACGAAATGCGTTTGACCTGTTCGTTCTGCTCCAGGCTGGCCACGGTCATGTTGCGCATCTCCTCGTTCTGCTGCTGCGCAACGATGGTCGAGTGCACGGTCAACGCATTCTGCAGGTTGGAGCGGAAGGACTCGATGCGGTCGGAGACGCGGATCGCGTGATCGTGCACGTCGCGCAGGTATCGCTGCAGTTCCACGTCGACGTTGTACTTGTCCGAACCGCGCTTGAGTGATTCGATCATCTCGACGAGTGGTTTTGCGGCACGGTCGAATTCGGACACCTCACGGAGCAGTGAGTAGATGCGACGCGATACCGACGGGTCGCCGGTGAACAGCTGATCCTCGATCTCGTCGATGTCGTTCTGCAATCCGGTCACCACCGGGACGTACTCGTCGACCACTTGATCGAGGATGCCGTAGAGAATTGCCTCGGGGCCGAGTTGGAGAAGTTCGGGAGATCCTTCGAGCCGCTTGCGCACCATTGCCAGATCGGGGGATTCGGCATGGCGAATGGTGACGACGAAATCGGGTCCGAGGAATATGTGCAATTCGCCGAATTCGACCTTTTCGGTCTCGTCGATGTATCGAGCGGGTCGGAGAACGACGAACAGTTGCTCGGCGTACCGTTCCAGTTTCGGTCGCTGATGGGCTGCAATGGCATCTTCCACGGCGAGGCGGTGCAGACCGAACTCGCCTGCTACAGCATTGATTTCGCTGATCTCGGGGCGGTACAGGCCGATCCAGGCCATGCCGTGCCGCTCGCGCATCAACTCGAACGTGATGTCGAGGCTCTCGGGATTGGCAGTGCGTTTGCCGTCGACGTAGACGGCATTGTCGATGATCGGCACCTGTTCGTTCACCTCGGCTCGAGAAGGAAATGTGCCGGACGGCATCACGACCGAGACTATCTCCTGCCAAAATGGGGCGGTGTTTTTCGGCGCAGCCATCACCGCGGGTGCGACGCCGATCACGACGCCGCATCCCTCATCGGCCGCCGGTTGTCACGCTCAGGTGGCAGACCCCAACGGGGTGATCCGGGAATCTGCCACAACTCGAGGTGGCCGTGCGGCTGGTCTAGTCGCTTATGACGATCACTTTGATCTCCGCGTTCTCGCTGACCTTCACCCCGACCGGGAAGTTGAGGCCGATCACGCGGGCGTCGGGGCGGTCGTAATTGACGGTGACGTTGTCGAAGCCTGCGTCCTCCAGGGCCGCGATGGCCGCAGATTGGGACATTCCGATCACGTCTGGAATTCTTTCGCGATCCGGAGCAGCTTGAGCGACTGCGCCGCCACCGAGCGCGATGGCTCCCGTCAATGCAACAGTGGCGACGGCTTTCTTGAATTCGATACGCATGATGTTCTCCTCGGGTGAGCCGGAATCTTCGAACACGACGGTGCCCCTCAATTCTAGGTCCGACCTCGGGTTTTGCTGTGAGGTTTCTGTCAGCACCATGACATGCTGATCCGATGCTTCTCGACGTACTCGGATTGATCGGTATCGCGGCCTTTGCGGCGTCGGGGGCGTTGATCGGAGTGCATCGCCGGTTGGATCTGTTCGGGGTCTGCGTCGTCGGAATCACGACGGGCATCGGCGGCGGAATCATTCGCGATCTGCTGCTCGGCATCCACCCACCGACGTCACTGGACACGTGGCCGAACCTCACGGTCGGCTTGTTCGCCTCGCTGGTCGTGTTCGTTGCGCACCGACAGATGGGCAAGGTCAGGCGCGGTGTTCTGGTGCTCGACGCCTTCGGGATGGGACTGTTCGCATCGACCGGTGCGACGATCGCGTTGGCTGCCGGCGGTAGCGCGTTGGCGGGAGCTCTCATCGGCACCACGACGGCGGTGGCAGGCGGCGTGATCCGAGACGTGCTGGTCAACGAAGTTCCCCTGCTGCTGCATCGGGACCTGTATGCCCTGCCGGCCATGCTCGGTGCGACGGCCGTCGTGTTGGCCGATGCCGCGACCCTGCCGGAGAACGTGGGTCTGGTCGCGGGAACCCTGCTCGCGACGGGGTTGCGCCTGCTCGCGCTGTGGCGAAAGTGGAACCTCCCGCTGGCGAAGCACCTACCGACGCTCTAGGTCGCTATCCGCACCCCTCTCAGACATATCTCAGTCGACCAGGACAAACTGTACGAATGCGGATATTGGTGGTCGACGACGATCGGGCAGTGCGTGAGTCGCTGCGCAGGTCGCTGACATTCAACGGGTACACCGTGGACCTGGCGGTCGACGGGCTCGACGCGCTCGAGCAGGTCGCGGCGGCACGTCCCGACGCCCTGGTGCTCGACGTGATGATGCCTCGCCTCGACGGCCTGGAGGTGTGCCGTCGATTGCGCAGTGTCGGTGACGACCTGCCGATTCTGGTGTTGACGGCACGGGACTCGGTGTCCGAGCGTGTTGCCGGCCTCGACGCCGGTGCCGACGACTACCTGCCCAAGCCGTTCGCGCTCGAGGAGCTGCTGGCTCGCCTGCGCGCACTGCTTCGGCGTACCGCGATGGAAGCGGGCATCGACTCGGAGACCATGACGTTCGCGGACCTGTCGTTGGACCCGGTCACTCGTGAGGTCTCGCGCGCCGAACGCTCGATAAGCCTCACCCGGACCGAATTCTCGTTGCTCGAAATGCTGATGACCAATCCGCGTCGAGTCCTCACCAGAAGTCGCATCCTCGAGGAAGTCTGGGGTTACGACTTCCCGACGTCGGGCAACGCGCTCGAGGTGTACGTCGGGTACCTGCGGCGCAAGACCGAGGCGGAGGGGGAGTCGCGGCTGATCCACACCGTTCGCGGTGTCGGGTACGTCCTGCGCGAGACGCCTCCGTGATGGTCGCTTCGTTCGGGCGAAAGTCGGCCGACAATGTCGGCTCCTCGCCGACTGCGATGCGGCCACCGATGCCACTGACACGGTCGGTGTCGCTGCGGTGGCGGGTGACCTTGCTCGCGGCCTCCGTCGTCGCAATTGCGGTGGCGGTCATGGCCATTGCCGCGTACACGGTGGTATCCCGAGCACTGTACGGCGATGTGGACACTCAATTGCGTTCGCGTGCTTCGGCTCTGGCGGAGTCCAGTCTGGTGTCCTACGACCCGCGGTTCGTCGCTGGAGCAACGTTGTACAGCACCGATGTCAGTGTCGCGCTGATCTATCCGGACATGTCCAGCTACAACCCGCCCGGGCCCAAGGTGCCGATCGGCGATGCCGAACTCGCTGTGGTGAGCGGAGAGCAGGAATCGTCGCTACGCACACTCGACGATCAGCGGGTGCTGGCACTACGCACCAAGGACGGCAGCACTCTCGTCGTCGCACAGAGACTACTGCCGACCGGAAAAGTACTCGACCGCCTGGCGTGGGTGCTGCTGATCGTCGGGGCCTGCGGCGTGGTGCTGGCGGCGGGAGCAGGTATGGCCGTGGGGCGCACCGGTTTACGACCGATCGCCCGACTGACCGCGGCTGCCGAACGGGTGGCACGCACCGACGACCTGACGCCGATCCCGGTGACCGGCGACGACGAGTTGGCGCGTCTGACCGAGAGTTTCAACACGATGCTCCGGGCACTTGCCGAATCTCGCGGCAGGCAGAGCAGATTGGTCGCCGACGCGGGCCACGAACTTCGCACCCCGTTGACTTCGCTGCGGACCAACATGGAGTTGCTCATCGCGGCGGGACGCCCAGGAGCGCCGTCCATCCCGGACGAGGACATGGCCGAGTTGCGGACCGACGTGGTGGCGCAGATTCAGGAATTGTCCACCTTGGTGGGTGATTTGGTCGATCTGGCGCGAGAGGACGCGCCGGAGACGGTGTTCGAGCGAGTCGATCTCGCCGATGCCGTCGAACGTAGTCTCGAACGAGCACGCCGCCGTCGCAACGAGATCGACTTCGAAGCGACGTTGATGCCGTGGTTCGTCTACGGCGATCAAGCAGGACTCTCGAGAGCTGTGCTGAATGTGCTCGACAACGCGGCCAAGTGGAGTCCGAGCGGTGGTGAGGTGCGAATCGCGATGCGGCAGATCGGCGATGGCCTGCTGGAATTGACGGTCGACGACGCGGGCCCCGGTATCCCCGAGGAAGATCGCGAGCTGGTGTTCGAGCGCTTCTATCGCTCGACGGCGTCGCGTTCGATGCCCGGATCCGGTCTGGGACTTGCCATCGTGCGGCAAGTGGTCGTCAAGCACGGCGGCACCATCGGAGTGGAGGTGTCCGAGCGGGGCGGCGCGCTGATACGAATCGTGTTGCCCGGCGAGGGTGCTCCTGATCCCACCACACTCTCGGCAAACTGATAGCCGGATCTCAGCGCGCTCTCAGTCCCGCCCTGCACAGTGAGTAGCAAGAAGGCGGGCGGACCTCGGATACCGAGGTCTCTACTGAAGGAAGCAGCAACGATGAGCGACGACCGTAACGAATCCGAACAGAGCGGACAGGGTGCCGGTGGCGAGCAGCATCCGGCGGACCGGGCTTCGCGCGGCGACGAGCAGAACTACTCGGCCCAGCAGCATCCGACTCAGCAGCATCCGACTCAGCAGTTCCCGCCGCAGCAGGGTTACCCCCAGCAGTACGCCGGCTACGGACAGGGGGCCTACCAGCCCGGCTACGGCCCGTACGGTCAGCAGGGCGATCCGCAGCACACCCAGGCTCACCACGCACAGCCCCAGCACGTTGCGCCGCAGTCCGATTCGGCACCGACTGCGGTGAAGTCCCGCCCGGGTAGGTCGGTACTGGTGGCCGGAGCCATCGCCCTCGTTCTGGTCGGTGGCGGAATCGGCGGCGCGGTCGGTGCGATCGCCACCAACAATGCCAACGGCAACGGCGGGGGAGTGACCAACTCACTGAACTCCACGGTCACTGCAGCTCAGCCTGCCGCCAATTTCCCCGACGGCTCGATTCAGGCAGTAGCGAACAAGGTTCTGCCGAGCGTCGTGCAGATTCAGGTGAAGGGCTCTCAGGAAGAGGGTGAGGGCTCTGGCGTCATTCTCAGCAGCGACGGCCTGATCCTGACCAACAATCACGTCGCGACGGGTGCGGGTGCCAACGGCAAGCTCACTGTCGCGTTCTCGGACGGATCGGTGGCCGACGCGACGATCGTCGGTGCCGACTCGGTCTCGGACATGGCCGTCATCAAGGCCGAGGGCAAGTCGAACCTGACGCCGATCGAACTCGGATCGTCCTCGAACCTCGAAGTGGGCCAGCAGGTCATCGCGATCGGCTCCCCGCTCGGCCTGGCCGGCACGGTCACTACGGGCATCGTCTCCTCGCTGAACCGGCCCGTGTCGACGTCCGGCGAGTCCGGCAATCAGAACTCGGTGATCGACGCCATCCAGACCGACGCTGCGATCAACCCGGGCAACTCGGGAGGCGCACTCGTCAACACCGACGGACAGCTGATCGGCATCAACACTGCGATAGCCACACTCGGCGGAAGTCAGGGGTCCGCGCAGAGCGGCTCCATCGGGCTCGGGTTCGCCATCCCGGTGGATCAGGCCAAGCGCATCGCCGACGAACTGACCACGACGGGCAAGGCGACCCAGGCCATGATCGGCGTTCAGGTGCCGTCGCAAGACGACGCCAATGGAGCAACCGTCGTCGAGGTCACCGAGGGAGGACCGGCAGCAGCTGCGGGCATACCGAAGGGTGCGGTGATCACCAAGGTCGACGATCGCATCGTCGCCAGCGGTGACGCGTTGATCGCAGCGGTGCGGTCACACGCACCGGGCGATTCGGTCACCATCACCTACACCGACGGCGGCAGCGAGAAGACCGCGACCGTGACTCTTGGCACCGCCGAGCCCGCAGCGGCGCAGCCACAGACTCAGCAGCAGGAACAGCAATTGCCGTTCCAGGTCCCGTCGTTCCCCGGTGGTCGCTGATGTTCGGAGAAGCGGGCAGGCAGAGCACGGTTGCAACGATTTACGCACAGCGTGAGCCGGGTGGAGGCCTTACTACTACGGTGAGCGGTATGGAACTCGACGCACCACTGGCAGGGCGCGCGTTGGTCGTCATCGTTGACGACCGAACAGCGCACAGCACCGAGAAGGATTCGAAGGGCCCACTCGTCACGGAGCTGCTGACCGAGGCAGGCTTTCTGGTCGACGGTGTCGTCGCAGTGACGGCGGACGAAGTGGACGTGCGCAACGCACTCAACACCGCGGTGATCGGCGGCGTCGATCTGGTGGTCTCCATCGGTGGCACGGGCGTCTCACCGCGCGATGTCACTCCGGACGTCACCGCGGAGGTCCTCGACCGTGAGATTCCGGGTATCAGCGAGGCACTGCGATCGTCGGGGTTGGCAGCAGGTTCGTTGGACGCAGGTCTGTCCCGCGGGCTGGTCGGTGTGTCCGGAAGCACCCTGGTGGTGAATCTGGCCTCGTCGCGGGCTGCGATTCGAGACGGGATGGCGACACTGACGCCACTGGCGAGTCAGGTCATCGCCGAGCTGTCGGGATTGGACGCATAGCGATACCCATGAGCGACGAGCCGAACGACGATCGATCGGCCGAAGACGACGCGAGCCGGGCCCGAGCAGAACGGGCCCGGCTCGCTCGCATCTTCGGTGAGGTGCTGCCGGAGACGACCGGAGACGAACGGGGTGAGGGTTCGGGTGTCGAGAACGGCGGGTCGGCGTCGGACGAATGGTTGAAGCAGCAGCGACCACCCCATTACTTCTGATGTGATCCACGACACATTTATTTGGCCTGAATGACAGGTCTGTTAGTTACTCGTTTACCTGCCGTTAGCGACGCGCGACCGGGGTACGGGTGGCTGGGGGACCGCACTGCCTCCGCTCCGTGCGGCGCGAGAAGTGACGATTCGCCCGTAACGGGCGGGCCGGTCCGAGCGTCTTCCCACATCAGAGCGGTTTTGCGGATTTGCGCAATGTGTAACGGTCTGGTCACGTAACCGGATAGTGTGACGCGCGTTACCACCTAATGGGGTGTGAAAGTTGTTCACGCCGTTGAAACACATCACGCCAAGGCAACGATGTGGTCCCGATCGTAGGGATTGTCACGATCGGGCAACTCCTCTAATGTTCCCCTCAGCTTCCAGAGACCAGAGCGTGGGACCAACCGGTTCCGCGCTCTTCACCTCGGAACAGTGTGATCAAGGATGTGGCCTTCGCGGCTACATCCGGCTCGGGCTCGCACACATCGTTGAGTGCGATCTAGTTCGAGGGTGAAAGCCACAAGCTTCCCCGTGCGACACCGCGCTGGGACTGAACATGATGAGGAATAAATGACGGAGATCCAGAAGTCGCGGCGCAGCCGGGGACTCAAGTCCATGAGCGTTGCAGTTGCTGCCAGCGCTTCGGTAGTCGGCCTGGTGCTCGGTACCGGAACGGCTTCCGCCGCTGTCGACAGCTCCAACTCGGTTGTCGACGCAGACGGCAACACCATCACGGTGACGCTGTCCGACACCTTCATCAACGGTGTCGCTCCGCTCGACGGCAACCCGCTCACCCGTGAGTGGTTCGCCAACGGCCGGGCTTCCTACGACGTCCAGGGCCCCTCGGCCGACGACTTCGAGGGCACCCTCAAGATCGGTTACCAGATCGGCTACCCGATGAGCCTCAACGGTGGCGTCGAGATCTCCTGGTCCTCGCCTTCGGCCGAGTTCAACCTCGGTTCGGGCAACGAGTCCTCCGTCACCGGCACGTTCCCGCTGGACGGCACTGCTCCGAGCGTCGGACCGCTCACCGGCACCGGCACCTCCACCAGCGGCCTCGACGTCGGCGTTCAGCTGATCCCGCAGGCCACCGGCACGATCGCACTGGCCAACGGCCCCGGCGTCGTGCAGTCCGAGAGCGCATACGCAGTGCTCAACGAAGAGGCCGACATCACCTCTTCCGAGGGTGACGCAGCGGGCACCAGCGGATCCATCCAGGTCGCGAACCTGCACGGCACCGCCACCGGCATCCTGGGCAACGTCACGATCCGTCCGTACGTTTCGCTGACCAGCGGAACGGGCGACACGGCCATCACCTACGGCGTCCCGGTTCGCCTCAACTGATTTCCGAATCGGTTGTAGCTCGGTGACGTAACGTCACCTGCTGAAATTCGAGACAAGTTCAGGCCCGTACGGATAACTCCGTACGGGCCTGAACTATGTTCTGCACAGAAGTAGTTCGACGTACACAGAGAGGCACTGAACCGAAGATGCACTCGAAAGCCCGTTTCACGGTCGTCGCCGCGGGAGCGCTCGTGGCGCTCGGCCTCGCCGCCGGTTGTAGCAGCGACGAGTCTGCGGCCTCCGGCGAGAACACGGATGTCTGCAATACCTTTGCCGCCGACCACAACGCGTTCGTCGGACTGGCGGCAGCAGGACCCGGATCGGCCGAGAACATCGACAAGTGGACCGCCGACAAGCAGGCAGCTGTCGACAAGCTGAAGGCGCTGCCCGGCACAGCCTCCGGTGATGTCGCCAGTTCGTTGACGACATTCGTCGATGCGTTGCCCGCCGATACGCTGGAGCTCTCGACCACCGACAGTGAGGCCGGCAAGGCCTTCGTCGACAACGGGGCGGCCGTTGCCTCGGCGTGCGAGGCAGACGGCACGACGATCACGCTCGACGCGCTTCCGCTCTCGACGTTCACCAACTGAGTTCTGACGCCGAGTCCGTAACACACCCAACAACGGCTTGATGCGCCAATCGCACTCTCTGAGAGCAGGGTTGGCGCATCGAGTCGTTTACGGGAATCGATTCGTTTGTGTCACTCGAACGGCAACCGTGTCCCTACAGATTCTTGGCTTTGATTGCCACCAGTATGGATGCCGCTAGGAGTATTAGTCCTCCGATCAGGACCAGCCACAAACCCCATCCGACCGAGGGTCCGATCTGCGCGCCCATGAAGTCTCCCTTGGTATTCCCAACGTTTGCCACGTCGTAGAGCGCGATGATGCTGACAATCAAGGCAAGAAAGGGGGTGATGTAGCGGTCCCCCAGCAGGGCCCTCCCCTCGCGAACTACGACAACGAACGACAAGAGGGCCGCGAGCCCTCCCAACGCGACCGTGATTGCACCGTCGCCCTCGGTCCCGTTCTTGCTGAAGGCAAAAATGGTCACCCACGGTCCGAGGCTTCCGATCACGATGGCGATGCTGGCAGCTAGGCATGTGATTGCCCACGGCTTGACTGTTGCTGCGTACTCGGTCTTTTGTGTTGACACGGGGAGCCCTTCGTAAAGATCGAAATTCCTGGCGACGTCGTAGTAAATGGATCTTAAAATTCTGACGACTTCCCGCGCCGAGTTTGCACTACCTGATCATTCAAACGGATGATCCTGGGACATACCCGATAAGCATGAATGTGCCAGTCACACTCAGCGTGCGTGACTGGCACATTCATTCGATAGGGGCCCGCCGAGCATGGGCGAGCGAGTCAGTCCTTGGAGTGTTTGCCCAGGTCCGGTGCGGCGTCGATTGCTTCGCCGCTACCTCCGGTGGTGTCGGCCGCAGTCGACAGTTTCTGTCCCGCTGCCGTTCCGCCCGCGAGGATGTCGCGGATCTGCACCAGCACGTCGACGTCGCTCAGTTCCTTCTCCGGCTGGCTGACGAAGCGCTTCTTCGCGGTGTTCACCGGCAAAATCAGCACGAAGTAGACCACGGCCGCGATGATGATGAAGTTGATGATCGCAGTGACGACGGCCCCGAGATTGATGAACGTCGCATCGTTGTCCGACAGGATCTTGATGCCCCAGCCGAGTTCGTTGCTGCCGCCTACGGCTGCGACGAGGGGATTGATGATGTTCGTGGTGAATGCGGTGACGATGGCGGTGAATGCCGCGCCGACGACGACCGCGACTGCGAGATCCACGACATTGCCGCGCAGTAGAAAGTCCTTGAAGCCCTTGAGCATGAGCCCTTCTCCCAACGTTCGGTTTCTTTTCTCCCGAGAGACGTTAGTCGAGAACGGTCTATTGAGGACGGCGTCCATCGCGCGCAGACCACCAAGTCGTCGGCCTCCGCATATAGAGATCGCACGAGATTTGTCGAAATATGCCGAATGGTCGGGTTTTGAGAGGCTCCGGGCGTTACCGTGAGTTAGACGGCATGCGTAAGCACCTGGGGGCATCGACCGCGCAGTTCGCACCATCGGAAGGTTGGCTTTATGAAGGCACCAATTGCAACGATCTCAGCATTGCTGCTCGGGGCCGCATTGATCGGTTGCAGTGGGCAGACGGATGGCGAGGCAACCACGACCCCCGGAACTGGCGTGAACAGTCCGGATGTCTCGCAAGAGTCGCAACCATCGACCGCGGCGGAATCGACGAATTCAACCTTCGGACAAGCTTTTACGTTCAAGAACAACCTGGCGGTGTCGGTAGATCCACCGGTACCCTATGCTGCCAGCGCGTCGTCAACGGCCAGTGGAACCGGAGAGGTCGTCGCGTTCACGATCACGATCGTGAACGGTTCGTCGGAGAACTATGACCCGGGGCTCTTCTCGGTCAGTCTCCAGAGCGGCAATGTCGAAGCGGAGCAAATCTTCGATTCTGCAAATGACATTGGCGGAGGACCAACGACCGTGGTGCTTCCTACACGTGAAGCCACTTTCCAAGTTGCATTCGAGGTAGGCGACCCTTCGGACTTGGTCATGCAGGTAAGCCCAGGGTTCGAGTATCGGGATGCCATCTTTACGAGCTGACACAGTTCCTACCTCAGCTTTCAGTGCAGGGTGACGGTGATTGCGCTGACCAACGAGGCGGCTGCAACCGTTGTCGCATCGTTCGTCGGAAGAGCCAGTAGTACGACGCGGTCTTGCTGCCTGCTGCCACCGGCGTCGGCGGAGACGAGCACGACCATCGCTCCCGACGCGAGAACCCGGGCCGCGGGGACGGCATCGGGGTCCTCCTGAGACTCGACCGTCAACACGTCGACGCGGTCGCCTTCCCGCAGCAGGTCGGTCACCGCGGCATCGGCCAGATGCACCGGTACGACGCGTGCCTCGGTCCCCAGGGCCGTCGTGGCGGTCCGAGATCCGAGTAGGCGTACGTCGGTGAGCAATTCACCCGATCGGACCGGTCCGGTGAGTGTTCGACCGTTCACGGCCTCGGACTCGACGAGTGCGCCCTCGGGGACGTTCGCTCGGTCCCACTCGGCCGCCGCCACATCGGCCGATGTGAGTACGGTGCCGGGTGTCAGGTCGCGTCCGGCCGTGATCACTCGTACTCGGTCGTCACCGGCGGTGTCGTCGACGAACAGAACGGCGGCAACGGCGACCAGGACTCCCGCTGCGATCCGTCTGAATTTCGTGGATCCGACCCACGCCGGACGCACGGTGATGCGATCGAGCAGCGTCGCGTCGAGTCGATTCTTGCCGGCAGCCATGGCCGAAACGCTATCGGTGGGAGTTCCGGTACAGGCACCGAAAAGGCCGGGCTGTGGATAACGGCCCGGCCTGTGGATGAAGCGGAAAGCTACTGGCTGGCAGCAGCTTTCGTGGTGGACGAGGAAGACGAAGAGTTCGACGACGACGAATCGGAAGATTTCTTCTCCGCGGGCTTGGACTCGGACTTCGAGTCCGACTTCGCAGCGGCCGCATCGGACTTCTTCTCGCCCGCGCCCTCGCTGGAGGTGCCCCCGCCGCCGCGGCTGTCGGTGCGGTAGAAGCCGCTGCCCTTGAAGACGATGCCGACGGAGTTGAACAGCTTGCGGAGCTTGCCCGAGCACGCGGGGCACACCGTCAGTGTGTCGTCGGTGAAGGACTGAACGATGTCGAAGCGGTTGTCGCACTCGGTGCATGCGTATGAGTAAGTGGGCATCGTGTTTCCTCCGCGCTGGTCACCGAGGAAATTCGCCACTCTGCTGGCCGAGGCCGAACACCGCCGGTGTCTTGTCTGTTCGTCGAATCTGTAGAAACTGGGGAGAGCATTAGCACTCTACAGTCAGGAGTGCCAACGAATCGAATCGTAGCGTTATTCCGTACCCAAGCGTAGGAGTCCGCTGCCGGGGGTCAACACGTGCGTCACCGGTCTGTCGTGCGGTTCGGCGGGTAGGCGATCGACCAGTTCGTTCTCACGCACCACCGCGACCAGCATGGCGTCGGGTCTGCACAGGTCGAGGGTGCGGTCGTAGAAGCCCGCGCCTCGACCCAACCGGGTTCCACGCCGGTCCACGGCCAGCGCCGGAATCAGCACCAGTGAGCAACCCGACACCGCATCGGGATCGAGCGTCGGTCCGCCCGGTTCCAGCAGCCCGAACGGGGCCGTCACCAACGACTCTCTTCCGGCGTACCGAGCCCAGCGCAACGGACCCTGCTCGTGTGCACTCGGAAGCAGAACGGTCGACCCGGCCGCGGCCATGGCGTCGAGCATCTCGATCGAACCGGGCTCCCGGCCGACGGGAACGTATGCGGCGATCACCGAGTGTTCGGCCGCCAATTCGCCCAGGACGTGACAGAGTGCGGAGGACTCCATTGCGCGTTGCGCACCGTCGAGCAGTCGGCGTTCGGCGAGAACATGCTTTCGCCATCGATCCTTGGACGTGTTCTCCGTGAATTCGGGAACGGTCACAACGGTTCGTCCTCCCTTCCTGTGCTGTCGTTCAACGATATGCACTCGGGGGTAAAACGCAGCACACGGCAAGCAGATCACCAGAAACCATGGATAGGGTGAGCACCATGACAGAAGCCGTTACAGCGACGACCGCCGCCACGCCCGTGCATTTCCGCACGGCCATCGTTCCCGCAGCGGGCATGGGTACCCGGTTCCTGCCGGCCACGAAAACCGTTCCGAAAGAACTGCTTCCGGTGGTCGACACTCCCGGCATCGAGCTGGTCGCAGGCGAAGCAGCAGATTCCGGCGCGCAGCGACTCGTGATCGTCACGTCCCCCGGCAAGGACGGCGTCGTCGCCCACTTCGTCGAGGACCTCGTCCTCGAGAACAAGCTCGAGGCCAGCGGCAAGCTCGAGATGCTCGAGAAGGTTCGAGTTGCCCCCGGTCTGCTCGACGTCCAATCGGTCATTCAGCACGAGCCGCTCGGACTCGGACATGCCGTCGCCTGTGCCGAAGAAGTCCTCGACGACGACGAGGATTCCGTTGCCGTTCTGCTTCCCGACGATCTCGTGATGCCCCGCGGTGTGCTCGACGTCATGGCCCGCGTGCGCGCCAAGCGCGGAGGCTCGGTGCTGTGCGCCATCGAGGTCCCCGACGACAAGGTCTCCTCCTACGGCGTCTTCTCCGTCGAGATCGTGCCCGACGCGGTCAACCCGAACGTCCTCAAGGTCACCGGTATGGTCGAAAAGCCCAAGCGGGAGGACGCCCCGTCCAACCTCGCTGCCGCGGGCCGCTACCTGCTCGACCGCGCGATCTTCGACGCCCTGCGCCGGATAAAGCCCGGTGCAGGCGGCGAGCTGCAGCTGACCGACGCCATTGCGCTGCTCATCGAAGAAGGCCATCCCGTGCACGTGGTGGTGCACCGCGGATCGAGACACGACCTCGGAAATCCCGGGGGATACCTGCGCGCTGCGGTTGACTTTGCTCTACAACGTGACGACTACGGTCCGGCGCTGCGCGAATGGCTGAACGAACGCTTGAGCGACAGCTGGGCACCGGAACTGACCACGTACGAATAGCATCGCGGGTCGATGCCATAGAGGAAGGGCCAGATGCGCTCGGTCGAAGATCAGCAGACCAGGGTGACCGCCGCGGCGGTGGCTCCACGGCCTGTCCGGGTCGCCATCTCGGAAGCACAGGGCCTGCTGTGTGCAGAAGAAGTGGTCACCGAGCGTCCCCTTCCCGGTTTCGACCAGGCAGCGATCGACGGCTACGCGGTACGGAGCGTCGATGTGGCGGCCGCGGGCACTGACCTGCGCAACGAGGACGACGAACGCATCGATCTGACGCTTCCCGTCGTCGGCGAGGTGTCCGCCGGATCGCGTCAACCCATCCGGTTGCAACCGCGTCAGGCGGTACGAGTCGACACCGGCGCGCCGCTGCCCACGCTGGCCGACGCCGTGTTGCCCCTGGATCGAACCGACAGTGGTCGTGCCCGCGTCAAGGTGTTCCGTCCGGTGCGGTCGGGTGACTACGTCCGCAAGATCGGCGACGACGTGCAGCCCGGTGACGTCGCGGTTCGCGCAGGCACGATCATCGGCGCGGCTCAGGTGGGGCTGCTCGCCGCCGTCGGGCGCGACAAGGTGCTGGTGCATCCTCGGCCGCGACTGTCGGTGATCTCCGTCGGTGGGGAACTGGTCGACACGGATCGGACCCCAGGGCCCGGTCAGGTGTACGACGTCAACTCCTACGCGCTCGCCGCCGCAGCGCGCGACGCCGGAGCCGACGTCAACCGGGTCGGGATCGTCAGCACCGATCCCAAGCGACTACGCGAGGTGGTCGAGGGCCAGCTCATTCGATCCGAGATCGTCGTCATCGCCGGAGCGGTGGGCGGCGGCGCATCGGACGGTGTGCGCGAGGCGCTCGGCGAACTCGGCGACATGGAAGTGGAACGAGTTGCCATGCACCCCGGGTCCGTCCAGGGCTTCGGTCAACTCGGACGCGACGAGGTACCCACCTTCCTGTTGCCTGCCAACCCCGTCAGCGCGCTGGTGGTGTTCGAGGTCATGGTGCGTCCGCTGATTCGGATCGCTCTGGGCCGACGGCAGCCGATGCGACGGACCGTGACCGCTCGAACCGTCGCGCCGATCACCTCGATCGAGGACCGTAAAGGATTTCTGCGCGGCCAGCTCATGCGCGACGAGGGAACCGGTGAATACCTGGTGCAGGCGCTCGGCGGCGCACCAGGATCGTCCTCGCACCTACTCGCGACACTCGCCGAGGCGAATTGCCTGGTCGTCATCGATCCCGAGGTCACCGAAATCCGCACCGGCGAAGAAGTGAAGGTCTCGTTCCTCGCTCAGAGAGGCTGACGCCAGTGGCGTGTTCAAGCGCCGCGGAGGGCACATAACCACGCCACTGCGCGTAGCGCATAACATCGACGGATGCCGCGAACGTGGTCGAGCCACCCAGGTTGGCCGGCGAAATTGGGTCCAGTGAGAGTGGCCGCCGGAACCGTCACCGTGCGGCCGGTACGGATGCGCGACGCGGCCGCGTGGAGCCGGATTCGCACGGAGGATCGCGCCCACCTCGAACCCTGGGAGCCCAGCGGAGAGGGCAGCTGGAATTCGCGACATCACATCTCCTCGTGGCCGACGCTGTGCTCGGGCCTGAAGTCCGAGGCGCGCAAGGGGCACATGCTGCCGATGGTGATCGAAGTCGACGGTGAATTCTGTGGCCAGATCACCACCGGAAACATCGTGCGGGGAGCACTTCGATCGGCCTGGATCGGGTACTGGGTGTCCAAGGAGGTCAACGGCAAGGGCGTGGCCACCGCGGCGTTGGCGCTCGGGCTCGACCACTGCTTCGGTCCGGTCGGACTGCATCGTGTCGAAGCGACGGTGCGACCGGAGAACCTGGCCAGTCAGGCAGTGCTGCGCAACGTCGGCTTTCGTGAAGAGGGGCTGCTCTACAAGTACCTCGACGTCGACGGCGAATGGCGCGATCACAAGCTCGTCGCGATCACCTCGGGTGAGGTGCAGGGAACCGTCGTCGAGCGGTTGGTTCGCGCGGGCCGGGCTGCGTGGGCGTGATCTTCGCGGCCGCGGCGCGAGTACTCGTGTTGTCAAAGTGACAGGAGTGTAATTCGGGTCGGCGCGTCTGCGTCGTTCTCGTTCTTCCTCCGCATAGCCTGAGGACGTCTTTCACTGTCGCCGTCGTCCAAGGGGAGGAGAACAACGCCGATGCCGAACTCGATCATCTGGATCGGTCTCGTAGCCGTCTGGCTCTTCGTTCTTCTGCCCATGCTCATGACCAAGCGTCCGCAGATCATGCAGACCACGGACGCTGCCCTCGCCACCCGCGTGCTGCATCGGGGTGGCACCCAGCGAAAGCAGCGCGGCCCCGCGACCGGGCATCGCAGCGATCCCGACTGGCGACCGGAAGACGACCTGCGAGTCTCCGCGCCGGCCCGAGAGATCTTCGGTGCCGCGATCGCGACCGTTCGTCCAGACTCACCCGATCTACCCGGTACCGCGGAGGACCCGATGGACACTCACGCTGCAGACAGCGACCTCGACAGCGAGGCACCGGACACGGAAGCACCGCGCGGAGGTTCGCCCGCGCACGAACCCGGTGTCGTCGACGACGATTTCGTCCCTCGCCGACGCGGACGCGGTGGTTTCGATCCCGAGGCCGATGCGATCGCCCGGGCCGCGCGGTACGCATTCCGACAGCGTGCCGTCCTCGGCCTGGTCTTCGCGGCGATCACCACCGCAGCCCTGGCCTTCATCATCTCCCCGGCGGTCTGGTGGCTGTGTGGACTGTCCGTCGCTGTCCTCGTCGGTTACCTGTACTACCTGCGTCGTCAGGTGCAGATCGAGGAAGAGGTGCGCAGGCGTCGGCTGACTCGGATGGGCCGATCACGTCTCGGCGTGGAATCGGAAACCGACGAAGAGTTGGAGCTCGTCCCGCAGCGACTGCGTCGCCCCGGCGCGGTGGTGCTCGAGATCGACGACGAGGATCCCGAATTCGAGCACCTCGACCACTACGAGGAGCCGTTCCAGGCCCGTCGTGACGACGACCGGGACCTGCGCAGAGCCCAGGGCGCGTAACCGACACCCGAAGCGACTTTGCTAGAGTTACCCAGCCGGTCGACATGACGGCAAAGGGGCTGTGGCGCAGTTGGTAGCGCGTCTCGTTCGCATCGAGAAGGTCAGGGGTTCGATTCCCCTCAGCTCCACCGACACGAAGAACCGTCACTCACGCGAGTGGCGGTTTTTTCGTGGTCCCGGCAACTGCGGAGGCACGTGTTACCGCGAAGTGAATTCGAGATGGATTCATATCGAACGAATTGGGTGATCGGTTCGGGATTCGATTTCAGTAGGCGTGTTTCGCGAACTGCAGTTGCACAATTGCCGCGCAAAACCTTCGATTCGATTGTTTGTAGCGATGCGACCCGACCGAAAGAACCTTTCGAGCCACTGAGCTGCGGATATGCAATTCGGGCAGCTTTTAGGCAATTCCTGAAACATGTCGTAAGTTCGAATTCGTGGCTGAGCTGTATTCAATGTCCGAATTTATCAGGGGATCGCGATGAACACTCTCAGTGTGGTAGTTCCGGTGCTCGACGAGGTCGATCATCTGGGTGAATGTCTGACGCTGCTGCTCGATCAGGGCGACGACATCGACCGCATCGTCGTGGTGGACAACGGGTCGACCGACGGCACGCTTCGGTTGGTGAACGACATCCGCGCGGTCACGAACAAGGTCATGTTGGTCCACGAGCCCAACCGCGGCGTGGTCCACGCTCGCAACACCGGATTCGACCTGGTGGACTCGTCGATCATCGGTCGAATCGACGCCGATACCCGTGTTCGGCCCGGGTGGGCGCGCTCGATCGTCGACTTCTTCGACGAGCATGCCTCCGTCGCCGCCACAGGTGGCCGGACGTTCCTTTACGAATCACCCTGGGCTCGGCCCCTGGCGTGGATGCATTCGCGCGCCGAACGACGTGAGCCGGCGGTGCGCGCCGCCCTGGCAGTATCGGGCAACAACTTCGCGATTCGCGCATCAGCCTGGCGCACGGTTCGCGATGCGGTCAGTGAGCGAACCTGTGTCCACGAAGACATCGATCTGTGCCTGTGCCTGGCTGCCGAGCGCTTGCCTGTTGCCCAGAACGGGTCGATGAAGGCCGCAGTGTCCGGTAGGCGCGCAACGACATCGCCGGTGAAATACGTCCACTATGCGTTGGCTGGGTACCGCTCCTACCAGGAGCACGGTCTGGCGTCGCGCAAGCTCGGACGCATCGTGGCGATGGATTGGCTGATGCACACACTGCGGTGGCCGATCTCGCGACTGTTCGCCGCAGTACCGTGCCGGGCATTGCCCGTCGACGATCGTGCCGAGTCCGACGAACGGATGCGAGCCGCCGCGTGACGGCCGGCTCGCGTGTCCGCGACTGGATGCGCAATCCGTCGGACGTCCGCTGGGCCCTCGCTCAGATGCGTCAGGCGACTGTCGTCTCGCTGGCGAATACGCCCTTCCTGCCTGCTGTGCTGCGCGCATCGGTTCTGCGGCCTGCGGGTCTGCGGACAACCGGTCCGTGCCTGATGTACGGCGGTTCCATGATTCAAGGACTGGCGTCGGTTCGGATGGGCACCGGTGTGTTTGTGAACTTCGGTTGCTATTTCGACACCGTTGCCGACATCGTGATCGGTGACCACGTCTTCATCGCCGATCACGTTCGGATACTCACCAGTACCCACGAGACCGGGCCCTCTCGGCATCGCGCAGGCGCACTGCGGGGAGAGTCGGTGGTGATCGGTCCGGGAACGTGGATCGGGTCCGGCGTGGTCGTGATGCCGGGCGTGCACATCGGTGCCGGCTGCATCATCGGAGCGAACTCGTTGGTGACCGGAGACTGTGAACCGGACGGGGTGTACGTCGGGTCTCCGGCGCGCCGTCGCCGAGAGTTGAACGACCTTCCCGCAGCGCAGCAGTGGATCGGGGAGAAGGCCGATTTTCGTGATCGGGAAGCAATGCACAGATTGGTAATTCCTCCGAATTCCGAATTCTGATTCATAAAGTCCGAATAATTAGACGGGTTCTTTTATTGAAGTAATGATGTAGCATCGTCAACGTCAGCGGCTCGAATTCAAATGCGTTCAGCGCCAATGGGTATCGGGCCACACGATTGCCAAAAATGTGTCAGGGGTTGGCGTTGTGAATACTCTTTCCATTGTTGTGCCCGCGTTCGACGAGGCGGCCCACATGCGCGAATGCCTGGACGCATTGCTCGTTCAGCGCGAACGCATTCAGGAAATCATTGTCGTCGACAACAATTCGACCGACGACACTGCGGCCATCGTCGCGGAATACGCACGGAGATTTCCGCAGGTGGTGCTGCTGCGAGAGGCCGAGCGCGGCGTCGTGCACGCGCGCAACACCGGTTTCGATCACGCCCACGGATCGGTCATCGGCCGCATCGACGCCGATACCCGTGTCCAGGCCGGCTGGGTCGACTCGGTACTGGATTTCTTCGATCGCCGACTCGACTATGTCGCAGTCACCGGCCCGATATACCTCTACGACTCTCCGTGGGCGCGCCCGTACCGGGCATTCGTCAACCGTTCCGTGCGGAACAGGCCTGCTGAGCAGTGGGTATCTGCCGCATCGGGCAACAACTTCGCTATCCGCAGATCCGCGTGGGAAGCCGTTCGCGACAGTACGAGCCTGCGAACCGACCTGCACGAGGACATCGATCTGTCGCTGTGTCTGAACAGGGTCGGTCTGCGGATCGCGCAGATCGAGCCGATGCGCGTCGAGGTGTCCGGCCGTCGGTTACTGACGCCGCCGCTCGAGTATCGGCATTACGTCCGGAGCTCGTATCGCACGTGGGCCCATCACGGTCTGGCCAGTGGCTGGTTGCGCAGATTACTGATTTCGGACCTGGTTCTGCACACGGTGCACTGGCCACTGACGCGAATTCTGTCGTCGTGCGAATCTCGGATTCTCCCGGTCTCGCATTCCGGAGCGAGCAACACGCCTGTGCGTGATCTGTCGGATATTCACGGCGAGAGTTACGTTGCCGCAGCGCACGGAAAGTAGATACTTCGGCGCTGTGTTCGTCCTCCTTCTTGCGTGAGGAATGCGGGCAGGGTCGCCGAAGCAGGTCCTTCGAGTACGGACGGTCCGTGCCGGATTCGTGTCGGCGATCGACCGCAGCCGGCGCGGCCCGCAGAACCGGGGGATCGAGCACGCACGGGTGGGCCGCAGTGACCGATGCGATGCAGGGGGTCCTGAGCTTCGAGGCAGAAACTGTCGGCAGCTGTTGCGGCGATCGAGACGGGTGCGAAGTTCGGTTGATCGTTCGACGATCCACCTACCAGTCGCGCCGGTAGATTGACGGGCGATATTGTGATCGGGCCGGTTCCGAACACAGGATCTGCCCCTGCAACTTCTCTACGGAGTGTGAATGTCGTTCGAGATCGTCGACCTTGACGAAACGTGGGTCGCTGGTCTTCCAGTTCGCAGCCCCAAACGGGCGCTCGGTCGCCTCAACGACCCGGCGCTCGATCAAGCATGGTCCGCTGTTCTCAATCAGGAGACCTCCGGTCCGCTCGCTTCCATTTATACGGACTACGCCCCCGGTATCGGTTCGTACAATACACAGGTAGTCGGTTATCTGTGTTCTTCACTCGGTCAGGTCGAGCGTGGACATCTGGTTGCGAAAGTGCCCGCGGCCAAATACGCGCGTTTTTCTGCGGTGGGGTATTTCCCCGAGGTTCTCACTCGATTGTGGACTCAGATCGATCATGCCGAAGAGCAGGGCGAGATCGTGCGATCGTTCACCGGCGACTACGAGTGCTATCCGCACGCGTACAAGATCGATCTCTATCTGGCGATCACTGCGCCCGGCGGTTCGTGATGACCTTCCGTGTCACGGCACACAGCGCGGAGCTGTTCAGTGGGTTGGTGGCACCGCGGGTGGAGCCCGGCGCGGAATCGAGCGGTAGCGAGTGGATGCGATTCCTGCGAGATCGTGTGCGCGAGAAGCACATCGACGCAACCCAGGTGAGCACGGTGTACGTTCCGGATCCGCACGGCACGGTCAATGCGGTGGTCGCGGTCTCGGTGGACTCGCCGAGTGATGTGGCTGTGGGCGATGTGTTCGTTTCGATACCGACCGGTGTGTTCGCAGTATTCACGCCCAGTGGCGCACTGGCGGATCCGATCGAGGACGTATGGGCTCAGGTCGACGAGTGCGTTTTGTCCGGATCGATATTTCGCGCCTACAAAGAGGAAGTCGAAGTCGTTACAAATGCCGGAGAGGTGGAACTTTTCATTTCAATCGTTTTGTAAACGAGCCGTTCTTCATGTAATTGTCACTTTCGAATCACAAAGTCGCCACCGGACCGGTTACTATTGTCCAGCGCTGGCAGCTCGATATGGCGAAGTGAATTCCACGTTCACCTCGATCGGCCGACGGGCAGGCAGCGCGCACAGAGCGTCGATGTCATGGCAAGGTCGACAGAGCAGGGGTGTTCCAACATGGTGAGACAACTCAGAGCAGAAGCCACACGAGCGGCCGCACTGCGCGCTGCAGCAGACCTCTTTCTCGAGGTGGGGCACGCGAATGCCACGCTGAGTCAGGTGTCGGCGCAGTCGGGCGTAACCAAGGGCGCGCTGTATTTCCACTTCGCATCGAAGGAGGAACTGGCCCGCGCGATCGTCGACGAGGGTCATGAGCGCGTGTCCACGGCGTGCGCGGGCATGGTCGACAGCCGCAGTCCGGCTCTCGAGTCGGTCATCGGAATCTCGTACTCGGTACTCGAGCTGGCCGCCTCGGACCCTCTGGTGCGCGTCATGTACCGGTTGCAGATGGAGATCGACGGATCCGACACCGCCCGCGGCAGCGTGTTCGGTACCTGGGGAAACATCTTCGAGCATCTCTTCGAGCGAGCCATCGAGCACGGTGATGTCGCCGACCATCTGGACGCGGGCAACGCGGCGCTGTTGATCTGCGAGATGCTGGCTGGCGTTCTGATGGTGTCCGAGGCACAATCCCGTCTCGAAGACGCGCCGTCGCGCATGGAGAAGGTCTGGAACACGGTCCTTCCCTCGCTGGTGCCGATCGACAAGCTCGCCTACTTCCGTGAGTTCGCGGCGCGAAGTCTGTCCAGTTTCGTACGCGAGAACATCACGTTGGGGTCCGTCACCGTCTGATCGTGTTCGTGATCTCGATGTGCTTGCCGCGCTTCGGGCCGCCGGGCACACTGTGTGACATGGAACACATCACGCACGATCGAAAGATGTCGGACAACGAGCTCCGGAAAGCGATCGGCACCCTGCAGCAACGCGCGGACGATGCCCGCAAGCGGGGTGCCGCCGATGACGCTGCCCGCATAGAGCGCACCATCGCGGACTACCGAGACGAGATGTCGCAAAGATTGTGACGCCCCTCCCGGTCGTCACCGCGTAGGGTCGAAATCGAACTGACACGTGTCGACCGGTGGGGGATACAGGTTTCGATGGCTACATACGATCTGCGCGGCAAGAAGACGTTGATCACCGGAGCGGGCAGCGGAATCGGTCGGGCAACGGCCTTCGCTGCCGCCGAGGTGGGAGCCGAGCTCTTCCTCACCGACATCAACGCCACCGGTTTGGCGGAGACGGTGGACATGGTGGGTCGAGCGGGCGGCACCGTCAGCCACTCGTTGCCGTTCGATGTGTCCGACTTCGAGGCGGTCACCGCCTTCGCGGACGACATCCATGCCGAGTTCGGCAGTCTCGACGTCGTGATGAACGTCGCGGGAATCTCTGCCTGGGGAACCGTCGAGAACCTCGAGCATCGGCACTGGAAATCGATGGTCGACGTCAATCTGATGGGCCCGATCCACGTCATCGAGAAGTTTCTACCGCCGATGATCGAGGCCGGTCGCGGTGGTCATCTGGTCAATGTCTCGTCTGCTGCCGGTCTGATCCCACTGCCGTGGCACGCTGCCTACAGCGCCAGCAAGTACGGGCTGCGCGGAGTGTCCGAGGTACTCAAGTACGACCTCAAGCGCCACGGAATCGGTGTCAGTCTCGTGGTGCCCGGTGGCGTGAAGACCGGATTGGTGCAGACGCTTCAGATCGCCGGCATCGATCGTGACGATCCGCGCGTACAGAAGCTGCAACACCGATTCGAAAAACGCGCCGTGGAACCGTCGGTCGTCGCCGATGCCATTCTCGCCGGCATCGCCAAACGCAAATACCTCGTCTACTCCTCCAACGACATTCGCTTCGGGTACTGGGTCGCGCGGAAGTTCGCCCCGCCCTACGAGTTCGTGCTGCAGAAGGCGAACGATCAGTTCTCCAAACTGCTCGAGCCGCGTCGAGTCGAGGGTTCGTCGAAATCGACATCCAGCGTGCGCGCACCCGGCCCCGAATAGGACAGCTCGTCGTGCGGATTGGCCAGCGCACAGCCGGCCAACGAAAGACAACCGCACCCGATGCACCCGGTCAAGTTGTCCCGAAGTCGGATCAATTGCTCTATCCGAGAATCGAGTTCGCGATGCCACCGCGTCGAGAGCCTGGCCCAGTCCTCGCGCGTCGGCGTCCGCTCGTCCGGTAGTTCGCTCAATGCCTGACGTATGGTCGCCAGCGGGATCCCCACCTTCTGCGAGATCCGGATGAAGGCGACCCGTCGCAGAGTTTCGCGATGGAATCTGCGTTGGTTACCCGAGGTGCGGCGACTGCTGATCAGCCCCTGCTTCTCGTAGAAGTGCAACGCCGAGACCGCAACTCCGCTGCGCTCGGACAGCTGGCCGGGGGTCAATTCGCGGACGTTCCACTCGGGCATCGGCACGACCTCGACAATACTTCAGGTCCTGATGCCGGCGGCGACCGACGAATGGGTTTACCGTTCGTTCATGAGTGTCGATGCGGCTGCAGGCCCGTTGGGTGCCGACTCGGAGGTGGGGGTGCTGCGCACCGTCATGCTGCACCGGCCGGGCGACGAGCTTCGACGCCTCACGCCGCGAAACAACGACCAGCTGCTGTTCGACGGTCTGCCGTGGGTCGATCGCGCACAGGACGAGCACGACGCGTTCGCCGATCTGCTGCGTGGTCGCGGGGTGACGGTGCTGCTCCTCGGCGAGCTTCTCACCGAGGCCATGACGGTCAGCGGCGCAGCGCGAATGCAAGGTGTCTCCGCCGCTGTCGATGCCCGACGGCTCGGCCGGTCGCTCGCCGAGGACCTCGCCCAACACCTGCGGGGTGTCCCCGCGGCCGAATTGGCGCAGATCCTGATGGCGGGGATGACATTCGACGAACTGCTCGAGGCGGAGACGGGGGAGCCGCTTCCGATCGGGGCGTCGCTGGTTCGGCGGATGCATCACGGTGGGGACTTCGTCATCGATCCGCTGCCGAACCTGCTGTTCACTCGCGACTCGTCGTTCTGGATAGACGATCGAGTGGCGATCACCTCGTTGGCTCTGCCTGCCCGGGTGCGGGAGACATCGCTGACCGATCTGATCTACGCGTTCCATCCGATGTTTCGGGGTGTGCGGCGCGGGTACGAGTCGCGGACCGCACCGGTCGAGGGCGGTGACGTGTTGCTGCTCGCTCCCGGTGTGGTGGCTGTCGGAGTGGGGGAGCGCACCACGCCCGCCGGTGCAGAAGCGCTGGCGCGCAGCCTGTTCGAGGACGGTCTGGCGCACAGTGTGTTGGTGGTGCCGATCGCGCAGGAGCGCGCGTCGATGCATCTGGACACGGTGTGCACCATGGTCGATACCGATGCGGTGGTGATGTATCCGGCCATTCAGGACACGTTGTCCGCCTTCACCATTCGCCGCGAGGACACAGGAGTCAGTATTCGAGGTGCCGACCCGTTTCTCGAGGCGGCCGCCGCTGCGATGGGAATCGGCAAGCTGCGGTTGATCGATACCGGACTCGACCACGTCACCGCCGAGCGCGAACAATGGGACGACGGTAACAACACGCTGGCCATCGCGCCGGGAGTCGTCGTCGCGTACGAGCGCAACGTCGAAACGAACGCACGACTCGAGGCGTCGGGCATCGAGGTGTTGCGGATTTCCGGATCGGAACTCGGCTCGGGACGCGGCGGTCCGCGGTGTATGTCGTGCCCGGTGTCCCGCGAGAGGTTGTAGCGCTCTACAGGACGGTGTTCACCTTGTCGGCCGGTCGGGCGAGCACAGTGCCCTTGTCGGTCACCACGATCGGGCGTTCGATGAGAATCGGATGCTCGGTCATCGCGGCGATCAACGTGTCGGCGTCCGCGCCCGCGAGACCCAGTTCCTTGTAGATGCTCTCGCGAGTCCGGATGGCCTGCCGGGGTTCGAGACCGGCATCGGCGAGAAGTGTGCGGAGTTCGTCCTCGGTAGGAGGCGACTCGAGGTACCGGATCACACGTGGAACCACACCGGCTTCCTCGATCAGTTTCAGCGCTGTGCGAGAGGTGTTGCACCGCGGATTGTGGTAGATGGTCGCCGAGCCCGATGGGTCGTTCCGCAGGCTCCTCTCCCCAGGGACGGTCATGTTTGCAATCCTGCCACGCGGGTAGCCAACCCGACAGATTCACGTCAGGAACGGAGTAGTCGATATGACCGACAAGCGCATTGTCATTGCAGGTGGCCACGGCCAGATCGCCCAACATCTGACTCAGGTGCTCACCGCCCACGGAGACCGCGCGGTGTCGCTGATTCGCAACAGCGACCACGTCGATGCCGTCACTGCGCTCGGCGCGTTGCCGCAGGTGATCGATCTCGAATCGGCTTCGGTCGACGATGTGGCCGCAGTGTTGGCCGGTGCCGACGCCGTCGTGTTCGCGGCGGGTGCGGGCCCCAACAGCGGTCCCGAGCGCAAGGACACGGTGGACCGCGCGGGCGCGGTGCTGCTGGCCGATGCCGCCGAGAAGGCCGGGGTCCGCCGCTACGTGCTGATCAGCTCGTTCGGTGCGGGCGAGCCGGTCGCCGAGGATCTCGACGACGGTTGGAAGGCCTACATCAAGGCCAAAACTGCTGCAGAAGAAGATGTTTCGGCCCGGGATGGACTGGACTGGACGATTCTGCGTCCGGGCAAGTTGACCGACGAGGACCCGACGAACTCGGTGGCACTGACCGAACCGCCGATGGACTCGGGTGAGGTAACCCGGGCCGACGTGGCCGCAGTGATCGCGCAGCTGCTCGACACCGGCGCGGCTGTACGCAAGACATTGATGCTCACGTCCGGTTCGACGTCGATCGTCGACGCAGTCGACGCTCTCGGATAAGGCACCTACTGTGCGCGTGCATATCGATTCGTCGAACACGACCCCTGTGTTCGAGCAACTGCGGATGCAGATTCTTGGGCTGGTGCGATCGGGCGATCTCATTGCCGGGACCAAGATCCCGACGGTTCGCGGCTTGGCCGAGGAGCTGAAGATCGCGCCGAACACGGTCGCGAAGACCTACCGCGAGCTCGAGCAGCAGGGCATCATCGAGACGCGAGGTCGGTCCGGGTCGTTCGTCGCGTCGGGCGGTGACCCGTCGCGTGACATCGCGGCCCGGGCGGCGACGGAGTTCGTCAGGACCGTGCGATCCATCGGCCTGGACGACGACCAGGCCCGTTCGTTTCTCGAATCCGCGCTCAAGGGTGCCAGCGGCAAATGAGTTGACGCTTCAACCTAGTTCTGTCAGGGTGGTGCTGCCCGTACCGCCCTGTCAGAAGGATGTGTCATGAATTCCACCGTCGTCCGCGACGCCGTCGCCCTCGTTGCTCGAATCGGACTGGGAGTCGTCTTCATCGCCCACGGGTGGCAGAAGCTCAACACCTACGGCCTCGATGGTGCAGCCGCGAGCTTCGAGGCGATGAACATTCCGTTGCCCACCGCGTCCGCGTATTTCGCGACGTTCGTCGAACTCATCGGTGGCGGAGCTCTCGTGCTCGGGATCTTCACCCCGATCGCGGGGCTGCTGCTGTTCCTGGACATGCTCGGTGCTGCCGTCTTCGTCCACTTCGAGAACGGCGTCTTTGCTGCGGACAACGGTTACGAACTGGTCGTCGCCCTCGGCGTCGGTTCGCTCCTGCTCGCCGCATTCGGTGCCGGACGCATCAGCATCGACGGCGTCACCAAGGGCAAGACGGCACTGCTTGCATAGGTCGTTCCGCCGACTCTGCT
Source organism: Rhodococcus sp. 05-339-2 (assembly GCF_002258965.1). Taxonomy (NCBI): domain Bacteria; kingdom Bacillati; phylum Actinomycetota; class Actinomycetes; order Mycobacteriales; family Nocardiaceae; genus Rhodococcus; species Rhodococcus sp. 05-339-2. The sequence goes on along the minus strand of NZ_NOYW01000014.1, from coordinate 243,210 downwards.
TCGGCCTGGCCCGACCGCCCTACCGCCAACTCGGTAACCACAACTGCTCCTGCCACATCTGTGGCGTGATCGGCATTGCGGTGAGAATCGGCCAGAGCCAGACGAAGTTCGCTATCACCACGGCGAGGTACAGGGACACCAGCAGTAGTCCGGTACCTCGCCGTTCGGCCGATGCGGTGGCCTTGCCGATGACGTCGCCCAACACCAACGCGAAGCCCATCACCATGAACGGGGCCAGTGCCACCGCGTAGAAGTAGTACATCTGCCGGTCGAGCGTGGTGAACCAGGGCAACAAGGCTGCGGAATAGCCGACGAGCACGGTGGCGTAACGCCAATCGCGTCGGACGAACACCGACCAGATCACCCAGGCCAGCATCGGCAGTGCCAACCACCACATCGCGGGAGTGCCGATCAGCATGATCGCCTTCACGCACGAGGACGCCGAGCACCCGGATACGCTCTCGCCGTCGGCGAAGTAGTACAGCATCGGCCGAAGGCCCATCGGCCAGGTCCACGGCTTCGATTCCCACGGGTGCCGGTTGCCTGCCGAATTGGTCAGGCCCTCATGGAATTCCAGCACGTTGCCGCTGTAGTACCAGAGCGAACGCAGTGCTTCCGGAAGGAACGAGAACGGCCCGCCTGCACCGATTCCGTTGCCGACCTCGTGCCGGTCCACGCCGGTCTCGGAGGTGAACCACGCCCAGTAGGTCATCAGATACACCGCGATCGGAACGACCACCAGCGCGTACAGCGCAGGGCCGATATCGCGCAACGCCGTTCCCCGCCACGGGCGTCCGACGCCGTACGAGCGCCGCGCCGCCACATCGAATGCCACGCTCAGCAATCCGAAGAACGCGATGAAGTACAGACCCGACCACTTGGTGCCGCAGGCGAGACCCAGCATCACGCCCGCCCCGAATCTCCACCAGCGCACCCCCATTCGCGGCCCCAGAACACTGGCGTCCATTCGGCCGTCGGCGCGTACTCTCGACAGCCGCCGCCGCATGTCGTCGCGGTCGACTACCAAGCAGCCCAGTGCCGCGGTGACGAACAAAGCGAGAAAGATGTCCAGCATGCCGATCCGGCTGCTGACGAACGTCACGCCGTCGACGGTCAGCAGAATTCCCGCGATCGCACCGACGAGTGTCGAGCGAGCGAGCCGGCGCACGATCCGAATGACCAGCAGTACCAACAGGGTTCCGGCCACGGCCGAGGAGAAACGCCAACCCCACCCGTTGTAGCCGAACAACGCCTCTCCGACGGCGATCAGCTGCTTGCCGACCGGTGGATGCACCACCAGCCCGTACGCCGGATTGTCCTCGAGCCCGCCGCCGGTGAGAACCTGATACCCCTGAGGCGCGTAGTGCTTCTCGTCGAAGACCGGGGTTCCTGCATCGGTGGGGTACCGCAACATCGTGAAGCGCGTGATGGCGCAGATGACGGTGATGACGACGGTGACGATCCAACCGCGGCGGACATCGGTGTCGTGGAACCAGTCGCGCGCGGCAACGGTCGGCCCGGGACTGACCATCGACCGGTCGCCGGAGCGCTCAGAGGTCAGCAAGGTCACGTACCGATCGTAGGCGTTGATCGGTAGTGCCCGACAAACCGCTGCACCACGTACGGGACACTGGAGTCATGCTCATCCTTGCCGCCACCCCGATGGGCGACGTCGGTGACGCCTCGCAGCGCCTGCGCGACGCCCTCGGCAGTGCCGATGTCGTCGCCGCCGAGGACACCCGGCGCACCAAGCAACTCGCGTCCTCGCTCGGCGTGGTGATCTCGGGCAGGGTCGTCAGTTTCTACGATCAGGTCGAGACGGCTCGCCTGCCGGCGCTGGTCGAGGCCGTGGCAGGGGGCAAGACGGTGCTGTTGGTCACCGACGCCGGGATGCCGTCGGTCAGCGATCCCGGCTACCGCCTCGTCGCGGCGTGCGTCGACGCCGATCTGCCGGTGACCTGTCTGCCCGGTCCGTCCGCCGTGACGACCGCACTCGCGCTGTCCGGTCTGCCCGTCGAACGGTTCTGCTTCGACGGGTTCGCGCCACGCAAGCAGGGGCAGCGTCGCAGCTACTTCCGGTCGGTGCTCGCCGAACCACGCGCCATCGTCTTCTTCGAGGCACCGCACCGCCTCGTCGCATGCCTCGAGGACGCCGTCCACGTGCTCGGTTCCGACCGCCGCGCCGCGGTGTGCCGGGAGCTGACCAAGACCTACGAGGAAGTCCGACGCGGTGGCCTCGGCGAGTTGCTCGAATGGTCGAGGGCAGGCGTACGCGGCGAGATCACCGTCGTGCTCGAAGGAGCCGTCGCCGTCGCCGAGGAGCCCGAGGATCTCGTTGCCGACGTGGAAGCGCTGGTGGCGTCGGGCATGCGGTTGAAGGACGCCTGTGCCCAGGTGGCGGTCGACGGCGTCTCCAAGCGTGAGGTCTACGAGGCAGTGCTCGCTGCGCGCAAGGAGCAGTAGCGCGTCAGCCGACGACCTGCTGACGCAGGCCCTCCGTGGCGGCCTCGAGGATCGTCTTGGTTCCCTTCTTCACCAGGAAGCCGGGAAGCGGGACCTTCGGGTCGACGGTCAGCTCGAATTCGACGTGGGTGGCGTCGCCCTTCGGAGTCAGGGTGTACCGGCCGTCCTGGGCCTTCTGTTGGGTGCTCTCCACGAGAGTCCAGGACACCTCGTTGTCCGACCACGTGTACTCGACGAGCTGTTCGTCGTTGACTCCGATGATCGAGACCTGCATCTTCACGTGGTGCGGCTTGCCGTCGTCGAACCGATCGACGACCTCGCACTTCTTGTGTACCGGGGACCACGAGGGAATGCCCTCGACGTCGGCGAGAACCTCGAGCACTGCCGCTGCATCCGCGTCGATGTCGACGGACTTGTTCACTGTGACTGCCATGGGGAGAACGTATCTCAGCTTTCTCTGCGGGGGCTGACGTTCCGCGCGAACTCGCCGATGGCTCTGAGCGCGCGGCGGGCCTCGGGGACGAAATCGGCTGCCTGGAACACGTGGACCTGGTCCTCGTACACCTGCAACTCGCAGTCCACTCCGGCGACGGCGAGTCGCTGAGCCATGAGCTCGGCGTCGGCATAGACCATTTCGGTCGAACCGACCTGGATCAGCACCGGCGGAAGGCCGGTCAGATCTCCGTCGACCGGTGACACCCGCGGACCCACGTCGCCGTCGACCACGATGCGCGCATCGACACGATCGGCCAGTGCAGTGAGTGCGGGAACCGCATTGGACGGGAAGACCGAACACTTCGACGCGTTCTCGTGGTCGAGTTTGCGGGTGGGGTCCATGTCGGTCAGGGGGGACATGGTGAAGATTCCTCCGGGCGCGGGCAAGTCGACGGTGCGCAGCGCCAGGGTGACCATGAACGCGAGGTATCCGCCTGCCGAGTCGCCGCCCAGGATGATCTGCTCCGGCCGGTATCCGGAATCGAGGAGGAAGCGGTACGCGTCGACACCGTCCTCGACCGCATGGCTGATCGGATTGCGCGGCATCATGCGGTAGTTCACCGACAGCACCGCTCCGTCGACGTGTTTCGACACTCGCGAGGTCATTCGGCGATGGGTGCGCAGCCCGCAGCAGACGAAGGCACCGCCGTGCAGGTAGAGCACCACGCGATCGGACCCGGTGCCCTCGGCTCTGATCCATTCGGCGTCGCACTCGGCGAGCATGACGCGGCTGCGGGTGGTGCCGCTGATCTGGGGGACGAGCAGTCCGGCGTAATCGACCAACCCCATGGGCCACGGAAGTGACGGTGTCTGCGCCCAGATCGTCAGGAACGGTCGGACAGTGAGCTGTAGGCCCTTGGACAGAATCTGCGACTGCAGGCTTGCGCCGCGGACGTAATGCCTGCGTGCGGTGACTGCTGGGTCGGTCGATTTCACTACGGTGAGCGCCGGATTCATAGCCGTCGCCTCCATCCCCGTCGTCGGTGCACGGCGCATCTGCGCCGTGCGTCGGAACCCCGCTCTTCTTGGAACCCCTGGTAACGGACAATAGCGGGTAGCTTTTCGTGACCGGACGTAAGGTCGTGTTCTGAGTCACATTCGGTGCCGTACCGTGACCGAAAACGAATGGAAAAGGGACAGCTCATGGCACTCATGCCCATCACGGAATCGATGTTTCTGATCGCCGAGTCACGGGAGCACCCGATGCACGTGGGCGGTCTGGAGTTGTTCGTCCCGCCCGGTGATTCGCACGACTTCGCCGAGGAGGTACACCGCAAGTTCACCACCGGTGAGGTACACGAGCTCTTCCGTAAGCGCCCTGCGCGGCCGGTGCAGATCATGGGAAATCTGGCCTGGGCCTTCGATCCGGACGTGGATTTCGAGTACCACGTTCGCCGCACGGTGCTGCCTGCTCCCGGCCGGATTCGCGAGCTGTTCCAATTCCTCTCGCTCAACCACAGCGCACCGCTCGATCGGTATCGACCGATGTGGGAGCTGCACATCATCGAGGGTCTGGCGGACGGCCGAATCGCGTTGTACACCAAGGTGCATCACTCGCTGGTCGACGGCGTCAGTGCATTGAAACTGATGCAGCGCACGCTCTCCACCGATCCCGACGACCGAAGCGGAGTCGCCACCTGGGACCCGTCACTGTTCGGTAAGCGCAAGAAGCAGGGCGTCGAGGAGCAGCCGGGACGGCTTGCTCAGCTGGGCAGTGGGCTCTCGCTGGGACGCAAGATCGCGGGCGACCTCGTCGATTTCGCTCCGGCCTCGGCACGAATCGGATTGCGCGCGTTGAAGAAAGAAGGAGCTCAGCTGCCGTTGCAGGCACCGCGCACCATGTTCAACGTGCCCATCGGCGGCGCGCGCCGCTTCGCTGCCGAGAGCTGGTCGATCGAGCGGATCCGCACGGTCGGAACGGCTCTGGACGCCACGCTCAACGACATGGTGCTCGCGATGTGCGCCGGGGCTCTGCGCGCGTACCTCATCGATCGCAACGCGCTGCCCGAGGAACCGCTGATCGCGATGGTTCCGGTGTCGCTCCGCAAGGAGGGGGACGGCAAGGACGCCGGGAATTCGGTGACGACCATCCTGTGCAATCTCGCCACGGACGAATCCGATCCGCTCGTGCGGCTGGAACGAATCAAGGATTCGACCGTCAAGGGCAAGCAGATGATGAGCGAGCTCAACACCCTCGAAGCGCTCGCCGTGGGAGCAGTCACCATGGCTCCGTTGCTGTTCGGGCCGGTGCCGGGATTCGTCGACTACACCCCGCCGCCCTTCAACGTCATCATCTCCAACGTTCCCGGATCCAAGGAGGATCTGTACTGGAACGGCGCGAAACTGGACGGCATCTACCCGGCGTCCATCGTGGCCGACGGGCAGGCTCTCAACATCACCGTCGCCAGCAACGGCGACTCGCTGAACTTCGGACTCATCGGATGCCGACGCAGTGTGCCGCACCTGCAACGAATGCTGACGCATCTGGAGAACACGTTGGAGGAACTCGAGAAGACCTTGTGAGTGCGGCTTCGCCGCATGTGAGCGAAACTTCGTAGCCCACTACGAAGTTTCGCTCACATGCGTGGAGCGCTCTACTCGTACTTGGGGAACACCGGCGTCGGGGTGGGTAGTGCAGTGCCGGGCACCGAACGTGTTGCGATGTCGGTGAATTCGCGGTTCTGTACGCCGAGCAGGTCGAGGATGCGCGACGCGGAATCGGGCATGACGGGCTGCGTCAGGATGCTCACGATGCGCAGCACCTCGATCGTCACGTACAGCACGGTGGCCATGCGATCGGGATCGGTCTTGCGCAGTACCCACGGCTGCTGCAGCGAGAAGTAACGGTTGGTCTCACCGAGCACCGACCAGATCGCTTCGAGCGCGGAATGGATTGCCTGCACGTCGAATTCGCGTCGGCAGAGCTCGAGGAGTGCATCGGCGCGGGCCAGCATCGCGTCGTCCTCGGCGGTGAATTCTCCCGGTGTCGGGAGAGCTCCGTCGAGGTTCTTGGCGACCATCGTCAGCGAACGCTGCGCGAGGTTGCCGAGTTCGTTGGACAGGTCGGCGTTGACGCGGGCTACGATGGCCTCGTGGCTGTAGCTGCCGTCCTGACCGAACGAGACCTCGCGGAGGAAGAAGAAGCGCACCGGGTCGAGGCCGTAGTTCTCCACCAACGATTTCGGGTCCAGAACGTTGCCGAGAGACTTGGACATCTTCTCGCCCTTGACGTTCAGGAACCCGTGCACGAACACTCGCTTGGGCAGTTCGATGCCCGCGGACATCAGGAACGCCGGCCAGTAGACGGTGTGGAAGCGGGTGATGTCCTTGCCGATGATGTGCAGATCGGCAGGCCAGAATTTCCGGAAGGACTCCGACTCGAGGTCGGGATAGCCGGCACCGGTGAGGTAGTTGGTGAGCGCGTCGACCCACACGTACATCACGTGCGCCGGATCGCCGGGCACCGGTACGCCCCAGTCGAACGTCGTTCGGGAGATCGACAGGTCGCGCAGGCCGCCCTTGACGAAGTTCACGATCTCGTTGCGACGGGTGCCGGGCGCGATGAAGTCCGGCGACGCGTCGTACAGCTCGAGCAGTTTGTCCTGGTACTGCGACAGCTTGAAGAAGTACGACGACTCCTCGGTCCACTCGACCGGAGTGTTCGTCTCCGTCGCGACGCGCGAGCCGTCCTCGGCGAGGGTGGTCTCGGCCTCGGTGTAGAACGCCTCGTCTCGTACCGAGTACCAGCCGGAGTAGGAGTCGAGATAGATGTCGCCGTTCGCTTCCATCCGCTTCCACAGTTCTTGGCTGGCGGCATGGTGATCGGCGTCGGTGGTGCGGATGAAGCGTCCGTAGGAGATCTTCAGCAGGTCCTGAGCGGTCTGGAATGCGTCGGAGTTGCGCGCGGCGAGCTCACGGACGTCCACGCCCTCGGTCTGGGCGGTCTGCTGCATCTTCAGGCCGTGCTCGTCGGTACCCGTCAGGAATCGCACGTCGTAGCCGTCGAGGCGTTTGAAGCGCGCGATGGTGTCGGTGGCGATGTACTCGTAGGCGTGTCCGATGTGCGGAGCGCCGTTGGGGTACGCAATCGCCGTGGTGACGTAGAACGGTGGCCGTGGGGCATCAGCTGGCGCAGTCATGGTGCGCCTACTCTAACCAGCGTGAGCAGAGACCGTCCCGCACCACCGTTGCCCGAGTCCGTCGGCACTCTCGTCGACGCGCACACCCACCTCGATGCGTGTGGGGCGACCGACGCGGCGAGTGTGGCCGCGATCGTGGACAAGGCCGAGTCCGTCGGTGTCACGCGGGTGGTCACGATCGCCGACGACCTCGATGCCGCGCGCTTCGCCGTCGACGCGGCGTCCTGGGATCCGCGAGTGTGGGCTGCGGTGGCGATTCATCCCACCCGCGCGAACGCGCTCGACGACGACGCCAGGGCCGAGATCGAGCGGTTGGCGTCCGATCCTCGCGTGGTGGCGGTCGGGGAGACCGGACTGGACTACTACTGGCCGGGCAAGCTCGACGGGTGCGCCACGGTGGCCGAGCAACACGAGGGATTTCGCTGGCACATCGACCTCGCGAAGCGCCTGGGCAAGCCGTTGATGATTCACAATCGCGAGGCAGATGAGGATCTACTGGCCGTTCTGACGGCGGAAGGTGCGCCCGAGACGGTGATCTTCCACTGCTTTTCCGGTGGTCCCGAGACCGCGAAGGCCTGCGTCGACGCCGGTTACGTTCTCAGCTTTTCGGGGACCGTGAGTTTCAAGAATGCGCACGCGTTGCGGGAGGCCGCGGTTCTGGTACCGGACGAGCTCGTGCTGGTGGAGACCGACGCGCCGTTCCTGACGCCGCATCCGTATCGAGGTGCACCCAACGAGCCGTACTGCCTGCCGTACACCGCGCGGGCGTTGGCCGAGGTTCGCGGCCAGGATCCAGCGGCGCTCGCTGCTCACGCCACTGCCAATGCGGAGCGTGTGTACGGCCTCTAGCTGGCGAGGTTGCGACGTGGGTGCTAATTCGTTACCGTACCGTGACCGAACCCGGGCGTTTCGACGCCGAAGTCACGCTCGCAACCGCCAGGAATACGAAACTTGTCGACTATCAGACGCCTCAACTCTGCCCGCTCGACCACTCTCTACCTGGTCATCGCGGCCCTGTTGATGACGCTCGTCGCCGGTGGTGTGATGGCCGTGAGCCGTCACAAGACCGTGACCATCGACGTCGACGGCGACATGATCTCGCTGAGCACCATGAAAACCGACGTCAGCAGTGCGTTGGCCGACGCCGGTTATGCCCCGTCGGACAAGGATCTGGTCGTTCCCGCTCCCGACTCCGGCCTGAGCGACGGCGACACCGTTGTCCTTCGCCGCGCCCGCGAGATCACACTGAACGTCGACGGCAAGCCCGAGGAGATCTGGACCACCGCACTGACCGTCGAGGAAGCACTGCAGCAGACCGGCCTCGCCGAGGACGTGCACGTCTCCGCCTCGCGCTCGGAGCGACTGCCGCTCGACGGCACCGAGTTGGACGTCGCACTGCCCAAGCAGGTCTCGCTCGTCGACGGCGGAGCCCCCGCCACCCCGATCACCCTGGCCGCACCGACCGTGCGCGAATTCCTCGAGGCAGCAGGCGCGCCGCTCGAAGAAGCCGACACCGTCAGCCCCGATCCCGACGCGACCGTGACCGACGGCGCCGAGATCGTCGTCACGCGTGACCGCACCGTCACCAAGACCGAGACCACCGATACCGATGCGCCGGAGCAGCGGATCGAAGATCCGACGATGAACATGAGCCGTACCGTCGTCGAGAACCCCGGTGCCCCGGGCGTCTCCGACATCACCTGGAAGATCAACATGGTCAACGGCGTCGAGGTCGGTCGCGAGAAGGTCGACGAGAAGGTGCAGGTACCCGCGCAGCCGAAGACCGTCCGCGTCGGAGCAAAGCCCGGCACCGAGGTGCCGCCGGTGGAGAACGGTGCGATCTGGGACGCGCTCGCACAGTGCGAGGCAACCGGCAACTGGGCGATCAACACGGGTAACGGCTTCTACGGTGGCGTGCAGTTCGACCAGAACACCTGGGAACGTCAGGGCGGCCTCAAGTACGCACCGCGCGCCGACCTCGCCACCCGCGAAGAGCAGATCGCAATCGCATCGGTGACGCAGAAATCGCAGGGCTGGGGCGCATGGCCCGCCTGCACCTCGCGCCTGGGTTATCGCTGACTGCCTTGGGTCATTCCGCAGGCTCCACTCCTGCCTTCCTGGGTCATTCCGCAGGCTCCACTCCTGCCTTCCTGGGTCATTCCGCAGGCTCCACTCCTGCCCACGTAGAGTTTCCGCCGTGTCCGAACATGTGAGGGGATCCGCGGCTCTGCTCGGTCCCGCCGAGGTCCGCTCCCTCGCAGCCGAGCTCGACGTGCGGCCCACCAAGCAGCTCGGGCAGAACTTCGTGCACGACGCAAACACTGTTCGACGCATCGTCGCCTCCGCGGGAGTGGGCCCTCAGGACACGGTCCTCGAGGTCGGCCCCGGCCTCGGTTCGCTGACTCTGGCGTTGCTCGACGTAGCCGAATCCGTCATCGCCGTCGAGATCGATCCCAAGCTCGCGAACCGCTTGCCCACCACGGTGGCCGACCGAGCCCCGACCCTGGCCGATCGGCTGACGGTGATCGAGGCCGACGCGCTTCGCGTCCGAGCGGCGGACATCGCGGGGGAGCCGACTGCACTGGTGGCCAACCTCCCCTACAACGTCGCCGTTCCCGTGCTGATTCATCTGTTCTCGGAATTGCCGAGCCTCCGTGTCGCGGTGGTGATGGTCCAAGCCGAGGTGGCCGATCGGCTCGCCGCGGTACCGGGCAGCAAGATCTACGGCATCCCCAGCGTCAAGGCCAGGTTCTTCGGTGACGTCAAAAGGGCCGGCGCGGTGGGCCGTTCGGTGTTCTGGCCGGTGCCCAAGGTCGAGTCGGGCCTGGTGCGTATCGATCGGTACGACGAGCCGCCGTGGCCCACCGACACCGCGCATCGCAAGGCCGTCTTCGCGGTGATCGATGCCGCATTCGCGCAGCGACGAAAGACCCTGCGAGCGGCCCTCGCCGGCTGGGCCGGCTCCCCGGTGGCGGCCGAACGCCGGTTGCGTGAGGCCGGAATCGACCCGACGGCGCGAGGCGAAACCATCGACGCCGCAGCCTTCGTCCGCTTGGCCGCCACCGAAGCCTGAGGCCCCTCTACAGGTGGATGTCCGACAGTCGCGTCAGCTCGGTCCACGTCGACGCCTCGGCACGAGCGGCAGCCACCGGTGCGTAGCGATCGGCTTCGATCAACACACCCAGCTCCAGGCCGGTCATCGACGCGATGTCGGCCACCGGAACCTGGTAGGTCCGGTACGGGCCGAGGGGCGGGGGATCGGTCTCGAGTCGTAACGGCTTGTCGAGGATCGGATCGAGGGACGGCGACTGGTCGAGAACGTATCCGGTGCATGCGGGAGTCGAATCCTGCGACCATGCCGCGATCTTGAAGAACTGCCGCGGAATGGCGACACCGCGGTAGATCGGATCGTCGTCGGCGAAGATGCACCCGCTGAACACCGAGAGCTTTCGGTCGTACTGCTCGGCGTTTCCCAGCACGTAGTCCTCCAGCCCCAGCCACAGCGTCTTCGACTGATTCAGGGTGGCCGTCTGTGGCGCGCACACGGTGTAGTGGAACGTGTCCTCGTTGGCGCGCTCGGCCACCGCACGCTCACCCCACACCGGATCTCGCCTGCGAACCAGATGCCCGCGATCGAGGTCGTTGTTCTTGTACAGCTCGTTGCCCGCCTGCTGCGCAGCCGGTAGCCGATCGTCGAGTCGCCAGTTGTCTCCCCGCCCGACATCCTGCAGGCTCGCGCCGTCGATGTTGACGCCGGTGACCGCGGCGAGGCGTCGGGCAGGGTCGATGGACACCGAGAAGTGCGTGTACGCAAGCACCACCACGTCGGCGCGATCGGGCAACGGAACGTCGATGTCGGCCAGGAATTTCGGGTCGAAACCGAGTGGTGTCGTCATCTGCCCATTGACTCACGGACCGGTTACCGGAGGGTGAACCGCCGCGAGGTATCGCTCGTTCAGCCTCGCGTGCCGCTCGGCCACGATGCGGCATTCCTCGCGCAGTTCCGGTGGATCGAGCACCGTGAAATCGGTGTCGAACGCCGCCAGCCACCGCGCGATCGAGGGCAGCGAATCCCCGGCCAACACCACCGCGCAGGTGCGGTCGTCGATGGATTCGAGTGTGCCCCACTGCTCGTCGATCATCGGCGCGATCGTCTCGATCGGAGCGTGCAACGCGATCCGCGCCTGAACTCTGGCGAACGCACGATCGATTCCCTTCGAGACGAACGACGCCGCGCCTCCCGGCGGCAGCGCCCGGGGCGTGAACCGCGGACCCGTCGGAATCTTCGGAGTCAGGCGATCCACCCGATACGACCGCCAATCCTCCCGCAGTACATCCCAACCCAGCAGGTACCAGCGCGCTCCCGCCCGCACCAGGCTGTACGGCTCCACCTCGCGCCTGGACTCGGAACCGTCGTGCTTGCGGTAATCGAACCGCAACCGCTCGTGTCCGTGGCACACCGCTGCCACCGTGGACAGCACCGACGCATCCACCGCCGAACGGGGTGTCTTCTCCACCACGTCGATGCGCAACGCGTCGAGCCGATGCTGGATGCGCGAGGGCATCACCTGCCGCAACTTCGTCAACGCCCGCAACGACGCCTCCCCGATACCCGCGACCGAGCCCCCGGCGGCGGACTGCAACCCGAAGGCCACCGCCAGCGCCTCGTCGTCGTCGAGCAGCAGCGGAGGCATCTCCGCGCCGGGACCGAGCTGGTACCCACCGCCGACACCCGGCGTCGCATTGACCGGATAACCGATGTCGCGCAGCTTGTCCACGTCGCGCCGCAACGTGCGAGGAGTGACGTCGAGTCGCTCCGCCAATTCCGCGCCCGCCCAATCACGACGCGTCTGCAGCAGAGACAACAGTCGCAACAACCGAGCCGATGTTTCCTTCATGGGCCCACGATGCCACCGAATGCGGACATATTCGGTCCGCATCGCCCGATCATCCCCGCCCCCGAAGTCCACTGAATGTGACATCGACCGCCCAAAAGTCCACTGAACGTCACATCGAGTACCCACCGGAGGCCGCCCTGGTGGTGAACTCGGGCGTTGTTTCTCCACTACTGTGGTTACTCGTGCTGTCTGTCGTTCCCACACCCGTCGTTGTTCGGGCCCCGTCGAAGGTGAATCTGCATCTGTCGGTCGGTGACCTGCGTCCCGATGGCTTTCATGAGCTGACGACGGTGTTTCAGGCGCTCTCGCTCTCGGACGAACTGTCGGTGATTCCGGCCAAGACGCTCTCGGTTCGGGTGCGCGGTGACGACGCGAGGGTGGTTCCCACCGATTCGCGGAATCTGGTGTGGAAGGCCGCCGAGTTGCTGGGGCGTCGGGTCGGGCGAGAGCCGTCGGTGGAGATCACCATCGACAAGGGAATTCCGGTGGCCGGTGGCATGGCAGGCGGAAGTGCCGACGCTGCCGCGACCCTGGTGGCACTGAACGCGATGTGGCATCTCGATCTCTCGCGTGACGAGCTCGACGAGGTGGCGGCTCAACTCGGGAGCGACGTGCCCTTCTCGTTGCACGGCGGGACCGCGGTCGGAACCGGTCGCGGGGAGAAGCTGCTTCCGGTGCTCTCGCGCAACAGTTTTCACTGGGTGCTGGCGTTGGCGAAGGGCGGTCTGCAAACGCCTGCCGTGTACAACGAACTCGACGAGTTGCGGGCCAAGGGCGATCCGCCTCGCCTCGGCGGCACCGAGGATCTGATGCATGCGCTGGCGTCCGGCGATGCGCGTGCACTCGCGCCGTTGCTCGGCAACGACCTGCAGGCCGCTGCGGTCTCGCTGATGCCGCAGTTGCGTCGCACACTGCGTGCGGGAGTCACCGCCGGGGCATTGGCGGGCATCGTGTCCGGCTCGGGCCCCACCTGCGCGTTCCTGTGCGCCGACGCCGACGCGGCGGTGTCGGTGAGCGCTGAATTGTCCGGTGCCGGTGTGTGCCGCACCGTCCGTGTTGCGAGTGGACCGGTTCCCGGTGCTCGTGTTGTCACTAGTGAATCGATTGGTTTTTCCTGATGGTCAATCTCGTCAATCTCGAAAACGTCAGCAAGTCCTTCGGCGTCAAGCCACTGCTCGACGGCGTCTCGCTCGGCGTGCAGGAGGGCGAACGCATCGGCATGGTCGGTCTCAACGGCGGCGGTAAGACCACCACCCTCGAGGTTCTCGCCGGCATCGAACCGCCCGATTCGGGACGTGTCAGCCGGGTCAACGGCCTGCGCATGGCCGTCGTCACCCAGCGCGGCGTGTTGCCTCCGGGGTCGACCGTCGGCCAGGTGGTCCTCGACCCACTCGGAATGGCCGAGCACGAGTGGGCGGGTGACTCTCGGGTGCGAAACATCTTGACCGGCATCGGTATTGCCGACCTCGGGCCTGCGGGGAGTTCGGGACTCGACGCGTCGATCGACAACCTCTCGGGCGGCGAGCGTCGACGAGTTGCGTTGGCAGCGGCCCTGGTTCAGGATCTCGATCTGCTGGTGCTCGACGAGCCGACCAACCACCTCGACGTCGAGGGCGTGCAGTGGTTGGCCGCGCACCTGGTCAGCCGTCGCAGTGCGCTGGTGGTCGTCACCCACGATCGCTGGTTCCTCGACACGGTCGCCAATCGCACGTGGGAAGTGGTCGGCGGCGGCGTCGAGGCCTACGAGGGCGGCTACAACGACTGGGTGTTCGCGCGCGCCGAGCGGTCCCGTCAGGCCGACGCGTCCGAGGAGCGTCGACGCAACCTCGCGCGCAAGGAGTTGGCGTGGCTGCGCCGCGGTGCCCCGGCTCGTACCTCCAAGCCGAAGTACCGCATCGAGGCGGCCGAGGCTCTGATCGCCGACGTTCCGGCTCCGCGTGACTCCGTCGCGTTGTCCTCGTTCGCTCAGCGTCGTCTCGGCAAGGTCGTCATCGAACTCGAGGACGCGCGCCTGGAGACTCCCGACGGCCGAGAACTGGTGAAGGACTTCACCTGGCGTCTGGCTCCCGGTGAGCGCGTCGGCCTGGTCGGCGTCAACGGTTCGGGCAAGACCACGATGCTCCGCACGCTCGCCGGTGAACTGCAGCCTGCTGCGGGTAAGCGCATCCAGGGCCAGACGGTCAAGATCGGTTGGCTCAAGCAGGAATTGGACGACCTACCCAAGAAGCTGCGTGTTCTCGATGCGGTCAAGGAAGTGGCCGAGCGGATCACGTTGGGTGACCGCGAGATCTCGGCCGGGCAGCTCGCGGAGCGGCTCGGCTTCACCCCGGCGCGTCAGCGCACCCCCGTCGGAGATCTCTCCGGCGGTGAGCGTCGTCGGCTCCAGCTGACGCGCGTGTTGATGGCCGAGCCGAACGTGCTGTTGCTCGACGAGCCCACCAACGATCTCGACATCGACACCCTGCAGCAGCTCGAGGACATCCTCGACGGCTGGGCGGGCACCCTCGTCGTCATCAGTCACGATCGGTACCTGATCGAGCGCATCTGTGATTCCACCTGGGCACTGTTCGGCGACGGCAAGCTCACCAATCTGCCCGGCGGGATCGACGAGTACCTGCGTCGCCGGTCGGTTCTCGCGGCCGAGGCCACTCCGGATTCGTTGACCACCGGCGCGGTGCCGAAGAAGGCGACCCGGGATGCGGCGTCCGAGCGCGCGGCCCGTAAGGAACTGAGCAAGCTCGAAAAGCTCGTCCTTCGGCTCTCCAAGCGTGAGGTCGAGTTGCATGCCGAACTCGTCGACGCGTCCACCGAGCAGGGCAAGCTCGTCGCCCTCGACACCGAGCTCAAGCAGGTCCTCGCGGACAAGGATGTCGCCGAGGAACGCTGGATGGAACTGGCTGCCGAGCTGGAGTAGAGCCTGCGGCACGTGAACGGTAATTCGTAATCTGCTACGAAGTTTCGCTCACCTGCGCGCAGCGCATACTGGAGTCATGACATCGGTCGTCGCGGAAGTACTCGGTTCGGACTTCGCCCTTCTGCATCCCAAGGTTCAGTGGCGCTTCGGATTGCAGTCCTCGGACCATCTCGCCCAGTTCGGGGTGGGCGTGATGGAGGAGATGACGCACTCTCGGCTCGTGCCGCCGCCGTTGCTGTGGGCCGGCCGCAAGCGTGGACTCTTTCCCGCGGGTGTGGGCAAGGACGTGCCGTTCACCATCGCCAACTATGCGTATGTCGACGAACTGGGCCGCGAGACAATGTCTTTCGTGCGGCGTTTCGCTTTCGCCGGTCGACCGCAGGGAATGAACTCGGTGATGGTGTCCTCCGCCGAGTCCGACGCGTATGCCTTGGACTACCTGGGCTTCTCGTCGGACATGGTGGTGCACACCAGGTGTGAGGTCGACGCCGATGGTGGACTGGTGCTCGAGAGCGAGGTTCCGCGATTCCTGCTCGGCCCTCTTGCGCCGAAGTTGCCGAAGCCGGCGTCGGCGGTGACGATCGGTCGCGAGTGGTGGGATGCGGCCGAGGAACGGCATCGCATCGAGATCGAGGTGAAGAGCCCGGTGCTCGGGCAGCTGTTTCTCTATCGTGGATGGTTCACTGCCGAGGAGCGGCCGTGTCCTCCCGCCGACATTCCCGCTGACGCGCGTCCACGGTCGGTCGAGTCTCGCGAATAGCGCTACTGTTACGCGTCGAACGAGGTGCGTGTGAAGGAGTCAACAGTGGCCGTTGTCGAAGCCGAGACCGTGGGCGGAGTGGGGCATATCGTCCTGAACCGGCCGGAGGCTCTGAACTCGTTGAACGGTGCGATGATCGACGGGATCCGCGCCGCACTCGATGCGTGGCGAGACGACGATGAGGTCACTTCTGTTCTGGTGACGAGCAGTTCACCTCGGGCGTTCTGCGCCGGCGGTGACATCAAGGCGATTCGGCAGGCCGTCGTCGACGGTGACCACGAGGCGGGCCCGGCGTACTTCGCGGCGGAGTACGACCTCGACGAGGTGATTGCCGGCTACCCCAAGCCGTACGTCGCCGTCATCGAAGCGGCGGCTTTCGGTGGTGGCCTGGGAATTTCGATTCACGGCAGCGTCCGCATCGTCACCGAGAACGCCGTGTTGGCGATGCCGGAGACGGCGATCGGTTTCGTGCCGGATGTGGGGTCGAGCTACTTTCTCTCGCGCCTGCCGGGCCATGCCGGACGGTACCTGGCGCTGACGGGAACCCGTATCACCGGAACCGATGCGCTCGCACTGGGATTGGCGACGCATTTCTGCCCGAGCGAGGTCGTGTCCGATCTGAAGGCGGACATCCTCGCAGGCATGGATCTGGACGAGGTGTTGGACCGATACACCACTGCGCCGTCGACCACCGAACTGTCGTTCGACGCGGAGGCGGTGGCTGCAGTGTTCGAGAGGAGCTCGCTCGTCGACATCATCGATGCGCTGGTGTGCGACACGCCCTGGTCGCGGACGACGAAGACTCAGTTGGCGACGCTGTCGCCCACGTCCCTGATGGCAACCGACGCGCTGATCACACGCGGGGCCGACAGCACGTTGCGTGAATGCCTCGATCGGGAGTTGCGGATGGCGACGTGGATCATCACCGAACCGGACTTCGCCGAGGGTGTTCGTGCAGTGCTGGTCGACAAGGACCGAGCGCCGCAATGGAAGCCTCTGGTACTCGAGATGGTGCGACCAGAGGCATTCCAGCAGCTGTTGTGACCGGTAGGGGTCAGCGGTAGCCCTTGGCGGGGTTCTGCAGGTCCAGCACGATGGTCTGGCCGTTGGAGCGAACGTGGATCTCGGGGTTCTGCAGGCCACCCGAGACGAGGTATTCGCCGAGGAGCTGGAGCAGCTCGTCGGGACCGACGGAGGTGTCGGGGGTGCGGATGTCGCCGGTGCGGCTGCCGAGCTCGTTCTGGGTCAGGCGGCCTGCGATGCGTACCGAGGCGACGCCCATGGCGGTACGACGGTCCGGTCCCTGGCCGCGACCGAGCGACGGCGAGGAGCTGGAGCCGTGAGACGTGGAGCGGCCGTTGGTGGGCAGGCCGTGTTCTGAGATCTGATCGCTTGTAGTCACTTCAACCTCGTTCGATTCCGTGGCGGGCTTCTCTGGACGACGTCGATCCGCGCGGGGGGTCGTTGAATCCGTGACGGACGACGTTGCTGGTGCAGGCGTTGTTGCGGACGCCTTATCGGTGGACGTGGCCACTGCCTCCGAATTCTCGGTGGTAGAGGTCTCGGCCGCCTTCTCGGCGGGCGCTGCCGCCGAAGAATCGGTGCGGCCACCGGCGGGTGAAGTGGAGTCGGACTTCGGCGGCGTCGCCAAACGATGCGCAGGAACGCCACCGACCTTGATCCCGGCCAATGGGTAGTTCGATCCCTTAGTCATGTCGTTTTCCACTTCATCGTGATCCCAGGTGGTTCCGCGCCGAGATGTCACGATCGGGCATCGATCAGGACGGGCTACTCGGCGTCGAGCACGCAGAAACGTACTCGAAGTTTGTTCGGACACGCTGAGAGTATCATCACGATTGTTTACGACGCCATTTTTTGACCGAAGTTCTTGTTCTGAACTCTGAACCACACGGCAAAACCCCAGGCCACGAACGCGGCATACACCAGGTAGAGAACCGCGGAGGGATAGAACCCGGCGACGATCAGCAGCGGAACGCCTACGATGTCCACCGCGATCCAGATCAGCCAGAACTCGGTGAGTCCACGCGCCATTCCGAAGGTCGCCAGCATGGATCCGGTGAAGATCCACGCGTCGGCCCACTTGCCGAACGAGCCGAGGTAGCCGAACAGTTGCGCGAACAGCACCGTGCCGACGATCGCGACGACGATCATCGCGGTCCGCTCCCGCGCCGTGCCCCACCGCGGTAGAACCGCTGCCCCCGACCGTTTGGAGTCCCGCAGCCAACGCATCAACCCGTAGACGCTCACCGCGATGAACATCAGTTGTCGCCCGGCCTGGCCGTACAGATCGAGAGCCTGCGGAGTGTGGAACACGCCGCCGAGGAAGACAGTGAACAGCAGCGCATTGCCGATGATCCCCACCGGCCACGCCCATACGACGCGCCGCATCCCGCCGATCGCCGAGAGCAAGCCGAAACCGTTGCCGACCACCTCACGCCACAGAATCGGGTGCCCCAGTACGGAGAACTCTGCGTCGAGCAGATCGATCAGCACGCCGGTGCTACTGATCACCCGCGGCGACGAGTGGTTCGAGAGTCAGCTCGGGCATCTCCTTCTGGATGTACTGCAGACGCCACTTGTCGCTCACCAGTGCCAGCAGCGCACCGTCGGTGCGGGTGAAGACCTCGACTCCGCGCTGGCGACCCAACTCGACTGCCGAGGCCGCGTCGGTGCGTCGGGCAAGGGAGTATCCGAGCGGTTCCATTCGGGCGTCGACGCCGAACTCGGTCTTCATTCGTGCGGTGACCACCTCGAACTGCATGGGTCCGACGGCGGCGAGCACGGGGGAGGCGTCGCCGCGAATGTCGTTGCGCAGCACCTGAACCACGCCTTCGGAGTCGAGTTGCTCGACGGCCCGGCGGAACTTCTTGTACTTGTCGGCGCTGTCGACCCGCAGTGCCGAGAAGTGCTCGGGCGCGAACGACGGAATGGGCGGGAACTCGACCTTCTTGTCGGTGTAGAGCGTGTGCCCGGGGGCGAGTGCGGTCGCGTTGACGAGGCCGACGATGTCTCCCGGATAGGCGTTCTCGACGGTCGTACGATCGCGACCGAACACCGTCAACGCGTACTTGGTGGTGAACGGCTTCTTGGTTTGCGAGTGGGTGACGACCATGCCGCGCTCGAACACTCCGGAGACCACGCGCATGAACGCCAGGCGGTCGCGGTGCGCGGTGTCCATGCCTGCCTGCACCTTGAACACGACGGCGCTGAACGGGTCGGTGACCTCGCGTACCCCGCCCGAGACGTCGTCGCGCGCGCCGGGGGCGGGTGCCAGAGCGACGAGGGTGTCGAGAATCTGCCGGACGCCGAAGTTGAGCATCGCGGAGCCGAAGATCACCGGCGACGTCTGACCGGCCAGGAACATCTCCTGATCGTGCTGCTGACCGCTCGAGATCAGCAGATCACTTTCCTCGACGGCGGTGTCCCAGTCGACGCCCTCACGTTCGGCGGCGGCCTCGGCCGTCATGAATTCCTCGGGCGCGATGGTGGCACCGCCGGCGGTACGGGTGAACCGGATGTAGCTGCCGTCCTGTACGTCGAGCAGGCCGCGGAAGTCGCCGGCGATTCCGACGGGCCAGTAGAGAGGCGTCGGAGTCAGGCCGATCCGCGACTCGATCTCGTCGAGCAGCTCGAGCGGCGACTGGCCCGGGCGGTCCCACTTGTTGATGACGGTGATGACCGGGATGCCGAACTGGCGGCACACCTGGAACAGCTTGAGGGTCTGCGGCTCCAGACCCTTGGCGGCGTCGATCAGCATCACGGCCGCGTCGACGGCGGTGAGCACGCGGTAGGTGTCCTCGGAGAAGTCGGCGTGGCCGGGGGTGTCGACGAGGTTGATGACGTTGGTGATCTCCGCGTCGGGGGAGGTCTGGTAATTGAACTGCAGCGCAGTCGAACTCACCGAGATGCCACGGGCCTTCTCCATCTCCATCCAGTCGGAGACGGTGGAGCGGCGGCCGGCTTTGCCGTGGATGGCTCCGGCCTCGGAGATGACGCGCGCATGCAGGGCGAGGGCCTCGGTGAGCGTCGACTTGCCGGCGTCGGGGTGCGAGATCACCGCGAATGTTCGACGCCTCGCGACCTCGGTCTCGAGCTCTTTGGCTCGGCTGCGGGTGGTTCCGGACTCGTCGAGCGCTGCCGGTCCGGACCCGTCGATCGTGGCGTCGACGTCGGGGGTACTGGACGGGGTGCTCACGAAAACCTCATTCTTCTAGCAAGGGCGGCACCGAATCGGGCGCCGGGGCAGAAATCAAGGATACGCGGCCTGTTGCACCCTTCGGTCGGGGCGGGACTGCCTACTGTGGACGGTGGGCCGGGATTCCCTCACGAGGAGACGCGCGTTGAGCAAGTTCACCGAAGAGATGTTCGAGACCGCGAGCACCAGCAAGCACGGTCTGATCACCGGCGAGCCCGACGAGGCATTGCGACAGTCCTGGGGTGAAATCCACGAGCAGGCGCGTCGGATGGCCGGTGCGTTGGCCGACGCAGGCGTCGAACACGGAGACGCGATCGGCATCCTGGCCGGTCAGCCGGTCGACATCGCTCCGGCGTGCCAGGCGACCTGGATGCGCGGGGGATCGGTGACGATGCTGCATCAGCCGACACCGCGGACCGACCTCGCCGTCTGGGGTGAGGACACCGAGACCGTCGTGCGGATGATCGAGGCCAAGGCCGTGATCCTCGGGGCTCCGTTCGACATCGCCGCACCCGTGCTCGAGGAGCGCGGCATCACCGTGCTGAAGATCGAGGACATGAAGACCGGTCGCGACATCGATCCGGTGCCCACGTCCGAGTCCGATATCGCGTTGCAGCAGCTCACCTCCGGATCGACCGGTTCGCCGAAGGCCGTACGGATCACGCACGAGAACTTCTACGTCAATGCCTACGCGATGATCGACCGCATCGAATTCGATGTCGAAACCGATGTGATGGTCAGTTGGCTGCCGCTGTTCCACGACATGGGCATGGTGGGCTTCCTGTCGGTGCCCATGCAGGTCGGTGCCGAGGTCGTCAGTATCACTCCGCTGGACTTCCTGCGCTCGCCGCTGTTGTGGGCCAAGCTGATTCACAAGTACCGCGGAACCGTCACGGCAGCACCCAATTTCGCCTACTCGCTGCTGGCGCGGCGGCTCGGTCAGGCGGAGGACGACCCGGACCTCGACCTGTCGACTCTGCGCTACGCCTGGAACGGAGCCGAGCCGGTCGATCCGGACACCATGATCGCGCTCGCCGAGGCCGGAGCCCCGTACAAGCTGAACCCGCTCGCTCTGGCTCCGGTCTACGGAATGGCGGAAACGACTCTGGCAGTGTCGATTCCGAACCCCGATCAGGGGCAGGTGATCGACGTGGTCGACGCGGATCTGCTCGAGACCCTCGGTCGTGCCGTCCCGTCCACTCGCGGTAACACCCGCTCGCTGGCAACGCTCGGCAAATTCGTTCCCGGGTTGGAGGGCCGTGTCGTGGACAAGGAAGGGCAGGTGCTCACCGCACGGGGCGTCGGCATCATCGAGGTGCGAGGCAAGGCCGTCACGCCCGGATACATCACCGTCGACGGCCCGGTGTCGACGCTCGACGCGGACGGCTGGCTCGACACCGGCGACGTCGGCTACATCACCGAGGACGAACTGGTGGTCGTCTGCGGGCGAATCAAGGACGTCATCATCATGGGTGGCCGCAACATCTATCCCACCGACATCGAACGGGCCGCGGGCACCGTCGCCGGTGTGCGGCCGGGCAACGCCGTCGCCATTCGGCTCGATGCCGGTGACAAACGCGAAAGTTTCGCGGTGGCTGTGGAAACCAACGACATCGACAAGCCGGACGAGGTCAGGCGCATCGAACGTGAAGTGATCCATGCCGTGCATTCGGAGGTCGGAGTGCGGCCGCGAACCGTCGCGGTGTTGGGGCCGGGCAGCATCCCGAAGACGTCGAGCGGCAAACTGCGGCGGGCGAATTCGGCGTCGCTGCTGAACTGAACCTGCAGAGACCTCACGCCGTTCTTGCGGGGTGCGCGCGTGCGTCAGGAAGCGAGAACAGGCGCGCACCTCAGAACAGGGGTGTGAGGATCAGCGCGGGTGCACCGTGTTCTGTGCGGCCTCTAGTCCGGCCGAGAGCAGGAGCTCGGCGGCGTCGGCTGCTTCCTCGACCACGACGCCGAGGTCCTTGCGCTCGGCAGCGGAGAACGGCTTGAGCACGAACGACGCCGGATCCATCCGTCCCGGTGGTCGCCCGACGCCGACGCGCACCCGCAGATAGTCCTTGGTGCTCAGGTGCTGCGAGATCGAGCGGAGGCCGTTGTGGCCGCCTTCGCCGCCGCCGAGTTTGAGTCGTAGAGCACCGAAGTCGATGTCCAACTCGTCGTGCACCACGACGATGTTCGCAGGTTCGATCGAGAAGAAGCGCGCCAACGCAGCCACTGGTTGGCCCGAGAGATTCATGAAGGTGCGCGGCTTGGCGATGACCACCGAGCGACTGCCGAGACGGGCCTGCACGATGTCGGAGTTGGACTTCTTGTGCGAGGAGAACGCGGAACCGATGCGTCCGGCCAGGGCGTCGGCCACCATGAATCCCACGTTGTGACGGGTCTTTTCGTACTGCGGGCCGGGATTGCCGAGGCCGACGATCAGGGCCGGCGCTGCGGGATCAACACTCACGGTCGTCATTGTCTCATCAGGCCTTCGAAACGAACGACGCGCTGCTCCCGAGGGAAGCAGCGCGCCGTCGAGCGTGCAGGTGGAGAATCAGCTCTCGTCGGAGCTGTCCTCGTCCGAGGACTCGGCTTCTTCCTGAGTCTCGGCTTCGCCCTCTTCGGAGATGGGCTCGGTGCCTTCGCCGTCGGCCTCGAGGTCTTCCTCGGACGGAGCCTCGACAACGTTCACGAGCAGCGTCTCGCCGTCGGACACCAGCGTGACGCCGGACGGAAGGTCGAGGTCGGCTGCGGTGATCTGAGTGCCGATCTGAGCCTCTTCGACGGAGACGACGAAGTTCTCCGGGATCTCCAGTGCGTCGGCCTCGATCTCGACCGCGGTCGAGTCGGTGGTGACCAGGGTGCCCGGTGCGGCGTCGCCCTCGACGATGATGTTGACCTCGACGGTGACGCGCTCGCCCTTCTTCAGGACGAGGAGGTCGGCGTGCTCGATGCTGCGACGGATGGGGTGGACGACGATCGACTTGGTCAGCGCCAGCTGCGACTTGCCGTCGATGTCGAGGGTCAGCACGGCGTTGGTGCCGTCGTTACGCAGCACGGCTGCGAACGCGCGAGCGTCGAGCGCGAGGTGCTGGGGGTCGGTGGCGTGGCCGTACAGAACGGCGGGAACGAGGCCGTCACGACGGGTGCGGCGGGCGGCACCCTTGCCGAATTCGGTGCGGACGAGTGCGGTGAGATTGTTGGTCTTCGATGCCATGGTGCTAGGTGCTCCTGATAACTGTGGTTCGTGCGGCGTACTTCGTCGGGCGGTCAAGCTCGTCGGGGCGGACACGATCGAGCGCGGCCAACGGGGCCGAGCCGCGTCGATAACGGTGGATCCTGTGAATCTGGATCTACCCTCGCCGAGACAACCTGGGAAACAATACACGATGCCGCGCAGTGGCTTGGTTATGCGCCCCCTGGGGCACCTGTCCGCACCACTGCGAGCGCAGCGAGCAGATCGAACGCGATGCCCCGCGCGACCACGATTGCGTCATCGCGAGCTCCCGCTGTGCCCATCACCACCGCGCCCTCGTGCAGGACCGACAGTCGGGTTCCGAGCTGCTCGGCATCGGGGTAACCGGCTTCGGTGGCCAATCGCGCGAACAACGATCTCGTCCATTCCTTCTCGGACTCGATGATCGCGAGCACCGGGCTGCCGGTTCCGCCGAACTCCGCGAAGGCGTTGACGAATCCGCAGCCGCGATGGTTGTCGCGCATCCACAGATCGAGGGCGTCGAACACCCCGAGGATGCGCGCGTCGCCGGATTCGAGGGATTCGACGTACCGGGTCACGTGATCGCACCACAGGCCGTATCGGCGGGTGAGGTACCGCTGCACCAGGCCGTCCTTGGAGCCGAATCGGTCGTACAGCGTCTTCTTCGTGGTGCCGGCCTCCTCCGCGATGAGGTCGACTCCGACGGCGCGAATCCCGCGGGCGTAGAACAGGTCGCTGGCGACGGTCAGGATGCGTTCTCCGGCGGGGGTGAGCGGCTTGTCGAGCATGGTTGCCTTTCGAAAGCGCTGGTGAGCGGCAGGTGCACTGCGAGTATACAGACCTGTATGTTTACATCGCTTCATGAGATCGAGAGTCGACGTCATTGCAGGTACAGCACTGGTGGTGCTGTGGAGTTCGGGCTTCATCGGAGCAGAGCTCGGAACCGCCGAAGCGCCGGCCCACACGCTTCTGGCCTGGCGGTATCTCGCCGCGGCGGCGTTGCTGATCGCGTGGTGCCGGTTCCGGAAACTGACCCCCACCTGGCATGCCATCCGAATCCATGCCGTCCTGGGCCTGTTCTGCCAGTTCCTCTACCTCGGTGCGACCATCACCGGCATCGGGATGGGCGTGCCACCCGGCGTCGCCGCCTTGATCGCCGCGTTGCAGCCACTGGTGGTCGCGATGGCGTCGAGCAGGATCTTCGGCGAACGCGTGGGAGGACGGCAGATTCTGGGACTCGTCGTCGGGATCGCGGGTGTCTCGCTGGTGGTGGTCGGAGACCTGTCCGGTGCCGACCTCTTCTGGCCGGTCTACCTGCTACCGGCTGCCGGAATGCTGGCACTGTCGGTGGGCACGATCGGCCAACGCTTGCTGGCACCGAAGGAGCCGATCGCGCTGGCGATGGCGATTCAATGTTCCATCAGCGCAGTCGGATTCATGACGTGGAGTGCTCTGGCCGGGGATGTCGCGCCGCCGATGACGACCGGCTTTGTCGCCGCCGTGGCCTGGACGGTGGTGCTCTCCACCTTCGGGGCATACGGCGCGTACCTGTTCGTGGTGCGTCGCAACGGTCCGACGCGCGCCAGCGTGCTGCTCTACCTGACACCGCCGACGACCATGCTGTGGGCCTTGCTGATGTTCGGCGACGAGATCACCTGGCTCGGGCTCGGCGGACTCGTGGTCTCCGCAATCGGCGTGGCTGCCTACCTCCGCGGAACCCATGTGAGCGACGGTTCGACGGGTCGTTCCGCCGGCTCCACTCCTGCCGACCCTGCTACGAAGTGTCACTCACCTGCGAGCGCAGCGAGCATCGTGTCCAGTTCGGCGAACGCGACGAAATAGTGCGGGGATGCACGCACGACGGCGTCGAGTCCCCGGCCCGTCATGTCCAGACGCGTGGAACCGCGATGGCTGACGGTGACCGTCACGTTTCGTTCGGCCAGTCGGTCACGCACTGCCACGGGATCCTCGCCGTCGACGGTGAAGGATACGATGCCGCTGTTACGGTCGCCGAGGTCGCGCACGGTCACGCCGGGGACCTTCCGAAGCCCCGAGCGGAGGTAGTCGGCACGTTCGACGACGGCGTCTTCGACTCGGTCGATACCGAGTTCGAGCAGGTAGTCGACGGCCGCACCGAGCGCGAGCCTGGCCGCGACGTCGCATTCCCAGAATTCGAAACGCGTGGCGTCGTCCGCCATCCGGTACGTCCGTCCATCGGTCCACTCTGCGCTGTGCAGGTCCAGGGCCGGCGGATGCAGCGTCGACGCCAATCCTGGACGCAGGTAGAGGAAGCCCGTTCCGCGTGGGCCGCGTAACCATTTGCGGCCGGTGGCCGAGAGGGCGTCGACTCCCAACTCCTCGACGTCCAGGCGGAGCTGCCCGATGGACTGGCAGGCGTCGAGCAGGACCAGTGCACCGTGCCGGTGGGCGAGATCGGCCACGGCACGGGCGGGATTGATCAGGCCGCTGTTCGTGGGGGCGTGCACCACCGAGATCAGTTTCACGCGGTCGTCGAGCATCGATTCCAGTGCGTCCAGGTCGATGCGTCCCGATGCGTCGCTCGGCATGACCTCGACGGTCGCTCCGGTGACTTCGGCGCGGTGGAGGGCGGAGATGGCATTGCTGGCGTACTCGGCCTGGCATAGCAGGATTCGGTCGCCGGCCGAGAGCGGCACCGAGTAGAAGAAGTCCGTCCAGGCCCGCGTCGCGGAATCGCTCAGTGCAATGCTCGACGCCTGCGCGCCGATCAATGTTGCAATCGAGGTCTTGACCGCGGCGAGGTCGTCGAGTCGTTCGTTCGCGGCCCGGTAGCCGCCGACCTCCGCTTCGCGGCGTAGATGCGCGATGGCGGTGTCGAGGACGACGGTCGGGGGCAACGAGGATCCGGCGCTGTCGAGAAACACGCGGCCCGACGCACCTGGGGTGTCGCGTCGAATGCGGTCGTGATCGAGCATCGGTCGTCCTTTCGGTTGCGAACTCTCGGGCACCAGAGTTCCACAATCGGTAGCCTCGACCGGACGAGGGATCGCGGCGTTTTCGATCCTCGCAGCTGGGTACGTTCTCCGAGCGGAGAACGTGTTGAGTGCGGAAAGAAGGAATGAGTGTCGTCCAACGAGAAGTCTCTCGGGCTGAGCTCGCGCCCGGCAGCAGAGGCATACGTGTCGAAGGTGTGTTTCAAGCTGGGGCCACCGGCACTCGTCGGTGCCGAACTCGAGTGGCTCACCGCCCTCGACGACGGAACCCGTCCGACCCTCTCGGCTCTGGCCGATGCGCTCGGTGTTCACTCCCCGCGCAGTATCGATCCCGAATCACCCGCCCTGTCGTTGCCGGGCGGAAGCATCGTTACCGTCGAACCCGGCGGTCAGGTCGAATTGTCCAGTTCGCCTTATGTATCCGTTTCTCGACTCGCACCGATGCTCGACGCCGATGCTCGGCGGCTGCGGAACATTCTCGGTGATGCCGGCATCGACATGGCGTCCGTTCCGGCCGATACCGCTCGGGCACCGGAACGCCTCCTCGTCCTCCCGCGGTACTGCGCGATGGAGAATCGGTTCACCACCATCGGCCCCTTCGGGAAGTTGATGATGTGCAACACCGCTGCGGCTCAGGTGAGCGTCGACGCCGGACGTGATCGCGCCGAGGTCGCCGCGCGCTGGCACATGCTCCACGTCATCGGTCCTGCCTTCGTGTCCGCGTTCGCCCGCTCTCCTGAACTCGCCGGAGCACCTGCCGGGGACTGGGCATCGCAGCGGATGCGAACCTGGCTCGAACTCGACTCCAGCAGAACCGATTCCTGCAGAACTGCGGCTCCGAACACCGGTGACCCGATTGCCGACTACGCACGCTGGGCACTCGACGTTCCATTGCTCTGCATCCAGGGCGTCACGCAGAACTGGGAAGCGCCTACCGGCACCACGTTCGCTCAGTGGATGGACGATCCCGGCATCGTCGGACGCGCGCCGACCTACAGTGACCTCGATTATCACCTGACCACCCTGTTCCCGAAGGTGCGCGCCTGTGGGCACTTCGAGATTCGCTATCTCGATGCGCAGCCGGACGGTCAGTGGGTGGTTCCGGCCGCTGCGTTCGAGGCGCTGTTGTCCACACCCGAACTGGTGGCTCGCGCCACCGAGATCGGCGGCGGAACGGCGGGACGGTGGCTCGACGCGGCCCGCTTCGGGTTGGCCGACGACGACCTCCGCACGGCGGCAACCGAATTGCTCCAACTCGCCGCGGAGGTCGGCGGCGAGTACTCCGAGTTGCTGTCGGCGGCATCTCGCCGATGCGGTGCGGGCGAGCCCCCCAGTGAATTCGACACGGCGACACGGGAATTTCGGACTCGAAAGGAATCGGTGTGAGCGCCGAACAACTCAGGAACAGAATCGAAACGGTCCTCACTCGCAGTCGTGCCCGCAGCGGCGCACTCACCGACTGTGTGGACGAGACCGAACTGATGGCGCAGCATTCGCCGTTGATGAGCCCGCTGGTGTGGGATCTCGCGCACATCGGCAGTCAAGAGGAGCTCTGGCTCGTACGCGACGTCGGTGGCCGCGATCCCGTCCGTCCGGACATCGACGAGCTGTACGACGCGTTCAAGCACTCGCGGTCTTCGCGTACGTCGCTTCCCTTGCTCACCCCGGACGAGGCGCGCGTCTACGTCCGGACCGTGCGCGACAAGGCCTGGGATGTGCTCGATCACAGCACTTTCGAGGGTCGACCGGTCGAGAAGCACGGTTTCGCGTTCGGCATGATCGCCCAGCACGAACAGCAGCACGACGAGACCATGCTCGCGACCCATCAATTGCGTTCGGGGCCCGCGGTTCTCACGGCTCCTGCGCCACCGGCCTCGGTGGTGCCGGTGTCGGGTGAGGCCGTCATCGCGGGTGGTCCGTTCTCGATGGGGACCTCGCTCGACCCGTGGGCACTGGACAACGAGCGACCGGCTCATTCGGTGCACGTACCCACCTTCGCCATCGACCGGGCACCGATCACCAACGCGCAGTTCATGGACTTCATCGCCGACGGCGGTTACCGACGCCGCGAACTGTGGACCGAGAAGGGTTGGCAGCATCGCGTCGACGCGAACCTGACCGCGCCACAGTTCTGGGAGTCCGACTCCGACGGAACGTGGTGGCGTCGCAGTTTCGGGGTGTCCAAGAAGGTTCGCCCACAGCAGCCCGTGGTGCACGTGTGCTGGTTCGAGGCCGACGCCTACGCCCGCTGGGCAGGCAAGCGACTGCCGACGGAGGCCGAGTGGGAGAAGGCCGCGCGTTTCGACGCCGACACTCGGACCAGTAACGCGTACCCGTGGGGCGATGCCGAACCCACTGCAGCACATGCCAATCTGAATCAGCGGCATCTGGAACCGGCGGACGTCGGCGCGTATCCCGACGGCGCCTCCTCGGCAGGTGTGCATCACCTCATCGGTGACGTATGGGAGTGGACTTCCTCGGATTTCGAGCCGTACCCCGGATTCGAGGCGTTTCCGTACGCCGAGTACTCCGAGGTGTTTCTTCGTGGCGACTACAAGGTGTTGCGCGGCGGCTCGTTCGGCACCGACGAGGTGGCATGTCGGGGCACGTTCCGCAACTGGGATCACCCGATCCGACGCCAGATCTTCAGCGGATTCCGGTTGGCCCGCGACGTCGAGCCCAGCTGAATGTGCCGACATCTCGGGTATCTCGGCCCTCTCACGTCGGTCGGGGGAGTGCTCACCGGCGGCGATCACAGTTTGCGGGTGCAGTCGTATGCCCCCGACGACATGCGCGGCGGGGGGACCATCAATGCCGACGGCTTCGGGGTCGCATGGTGGCAGGCCGGTTCGGTTCGCAGCTACCGCAACGCCATGCCGATCTGGACCGACCCCGCGGTCGACGATGTTCTGCCGCAGCTCGATTCGACGTCGGTGATCGCCGCCGTGCGATCGGCAACGGTGGGAATGCCGGTGGAGCGATCGGCCTGCGCACCGTTCACCGACGGCCGGTGGGCATTCAGTCACAACGGAGTGGTCCGCGGCTGGCCCCACTCACTGACCGACCTGTGGTCCGAGGTGCCGCCCGAAGATGCACTCACGTTGCCGGCTCCGACCGACGCGGCCGCAGTCTGGATCGTTCTGCGGCAGTTGCTCGCAACCCTCGAACCGCCGGCAGCGCTTGCCGCATTGGTTCGGCGTATCGAGGCGCGCGCACCGGGGTCCAGGCTCAACTTTCTCCTCGGCGACGGGGAGAATTTGTACGCCACCGCAGTGCATCACGCACTGTCCGTCCGCAGTTCCGGTGACGCCGTCACGATCGCGTCCGAACCCACCGACGACAATTCCGACTGGACGCCCGTCGACGACCGCAGTCTCGTCGTTGCCACGGCGTCCGAGTTCACCGTTTCCCGTCTCGACGAAGAGGAGCACACATGAGCACTGTCGAGGTACACCTCGCCGACACGGCACTGGTGGACGAATTGCGCAGGGACGTGCGAGACGGGTTGACGTCCACGCCGAAGTGGCTCTCGCCCAAATACTTCTACGACGCCGTGGGCAGCGAGCTGTTCGAGCGGATCACCGAGCTGCCCGAGTACTTTCCGACCCGCACCGAACGTGCCCTGCTCGAAGAGCATGCCCTCGACATCGCCGAGGCGACCGAATCCACCATGTTGATCGAGCTCGGGTCGGGCTCGTCGGAGAAGACGAAGATCCTGCTCGCTGCAGGGGCCAAGCACGGTTCGTTGAACACCTATGTGCCGCAGGATGTGTCGGTCACAGCGCTCGAGGGAGCCATCGAGCAGATCGCCCAGGAGTTTCCCGCTCTCGAGGTGCACGGCATCGTCAGCGACTTCACCGATACTCTGCACAATCTGCCCGGCGGGGGCGCGCGCACCATCGCGTTTCTCGGTGGCACCCTGGGCAACCTCATCCCCGAGGAGCGCGAGGACTTTCTGAAGGCGATCGCAGGCGCGCTCGATCCAGGGGAGCACCTGCTCCTCGGCGTCGGACTGGTCATCGACCCGGACGTACTGGTTCCGGCGTACGACGACGCGGCGGGGGTGACGGCGCAGTTCAATCGAAACGTGCTGTCGGTGATCAACTCTCGCCTGGGTGGCACTTTCGATCCCGATGCGTTCGAGCACGTCGCGCTGTGGAACGCCGAGCAGGAGTGGATCGAGATGCGACTGCGGGCGACATCGACGCAGGAGGTGTATATCGCCGATCTCGATCTGCACGTGCATTTCGAGGCGGGCGAGGAACTGCGCACCGAGATCTCGGCGAAGTTCCGACCGGACGGCATCACCGAAGAACTGGCTGCAGCGGGATTCGGCGTCGAGCATCTGTGGTCCGACTCCGATTCCCGGTTCGCGCTCATTCTAGCGGGTCGAGTGTGAACGAGCCCTCGACTACTCGGAGGCAGTGACGCCCAGGTGCTGAGTACCGATGACCCCGAGCAGATTCAATTTCTCGCGGGCGTCGGTTCCCGGCTGCGGCGAATAGACCAGGAGATGCTGGCCCTCTCTCTGGGTCACGAGGGTCTCGCAGTGAACGGCGATCACGCCGAGTTCGGGATGCACGAAGCGTTTGGACGCCGACGTCTTGTATGCGACTCGGTGCTCGCTCCATATCGTCTTGAACTCGGAGCTGGCGGCGCGTAGACGCTCGACCAGTACAGCGACCTCGGGATCGCCCGCTCGCCTGGCCGACACTGCTCGGAGATCGGCTACGTGTTTGTGGCCCATCCGATCCCAGTCCTCGCGAACGAAGTTGCGGCGCGTGCCGGGATCGGTGAACCACCGCCACACCACGTACCTGTCGAGCCCGGTGTACGTGCGCGGGTCCTCGGCCAGCGCGAGGTACATCGCGTTGTGCGCCAGGATCTCGCCGAGGTCTGTCACGACGCAGGCCGGCGTGTCGTCGAGCTTGGTCAGCAGGTGCATCAGGCCGGGCCCGACGTGCTTGTCCGCGCCGACACGGGTGGGCGGTGCCTGGCCGGCGAGGATGTAGAGATGGTCGCGCTCGTCGTCGTCCAATCTCAGCGCGCGGGCGAGCGAACCGAGAATCTGCGTGGACGGATGCGGCCCACGACGCTGTTCGAGGCGGGTGTAGTAATCGGTGGACATCCCGGCCAGCAGTGCCACTTCGTCGCGGCGCAGCCCCGGCGTGCGGCGGCGCGGTCCGGGTGACACACCGACGTCCTCGGGCGTCAGCAGCGCCCGTCGTCGTCGGAGAAAGTCGGCCAGTTCGTCACGTTCCACTCGCTCAGTGTTCACCGAATCGTCGAGCCGAACCAGGGACGGGCAGTCCCCTGACAACCGCTCTCTGGCGCGACAATCGCCACAGAGCACACAGTGGACGGCATGAACAGAACACGATTGGGAAATACCGGACCCACGGTGTCGCGCATCGGTCTCGGTGCCATGGGTATGTCCGGCGCATACGGCGATTCCAGCGACGGCGAATCGATCCGCACCATCCACGCTGCGCTCGACGCCGGCGTCGACCTGGTCGACACAGGCGACTTCTACGGTGCCGGCCACAACGAGATGCTCATCGGTCGGGCACTGAGCGAGCGCAACCGCGACGAGGTCGTGCTGTCGGTGAAGTTCGGGGCACTACGTGGACCCGACGGAAGCTGGCTCGGATTCGACGGCAGGCCGAACGCCGTCAAGAGCGCGCTGGGCTACACACTCGCACGGCTCGGCGTCGATCACATCGACATCTACCGACCCGCCCGACTGGATCCGCAGGTGCCGATCGAAGACACCGTCGGTGCCATAGCCGAGATGGTGGACGCGGGATACGTGCGACACATCGGCTTGTCCGAGATCGGGAGTGCGACGCTGCGTCGTGCCGCGGCGGTACACCCGATCAGCGACCTGCAGATCGAATACTCCATCGTCTCGCGTGGAATCGAGGACGACATTCTCGACACGGCCCGCGAGCTCGGTGTCGGTACCACCGCGTACGGCGTGCTTTCACGTGGGTTGCTGAGCGACACGTTCCGCACGTCCACTGTGTTGGCCGACAACGACTTCCGTGCGCACAGCCCCCGATTCCAAGGGGAGAACCTGACGAGGAATCGCGAACTCGTGGAGTTGCTGGCCGAGATCGCGGAGGAGCGCAACGTCTCGGTCGCGCAACTGGCCATTGCCTGGGTCCTCTCTCGGGGTGACGACATCGTGCCCGTCGTCGGCGCACGAACCGTCGAGCGTTTGGCGGAAACCGTTGCTGCATCGGAGATCTCGTTGACCTCCGAGGAGGTGGCGCGGATCGAGAGTACCGTCCCGAAAGATGCGGTAGCGGGCGAGCGCTACGCCGAGGCGCAGATGGCGCAACTCGACAGCGAAGCCTGAGCAGAGGCGTCGGACGGCGCGATGGTCTGTACCGCCGGGCCCTGGCAATCGCCGAGCGGTACAGACCTCGAGGTCAGACGTCCGCCAATGCAAGCACCGGTGAGATCTGATTGGCACGTCGCGCCGGAGTCAGTGACGCACCGAGGGCGAGGAGTCCACCGCACAGCACGGTTCCGGCGATGACGACCCACGGCAGAGTGGGGGCGGTGAGTCCACGCGAATCCAGCGAGCCCAGCAGCGATTGTGCTGCGGCCCAGCCGTAACCGATGCCGAGAATCAGACCGAAGCCCATCGACGCGACCACCATCTGACTGCTCTCCGAGACGATCATCGTCCGAATCTGCTTGCGGGTGAATCCGAGTGCCCGCAGCAGACCGATCTCTCGGGTGCGCTGCAGAATGCTCAGCAGCAGATTGTTCACCATCCCGACTGCCGCGATCACAGCCGAGAACCCGATCAGTCCGGTCATGATTCCCACCGTCACGGTGAGTACCTGGTCGACGGAGGCCTCGTCGTATTCGTCGACGAGCATCGACCGGTAGCTGTACATCGCGACGGCGAACGTGGTCACCAGCGTCACGCCGATCAGCAGTCCCACAGCGGTACGGGTACTGCGATCAGGGTAGCGAACTGCGTTGGCCGCAGCCAATCTTGCCGCGGGCCCCCGGCCGAACAGTCTCCCGACAAGCCTCAGCGTCGCGGGCAGTATTCGATAGGCACCGACCATGATTCCGGTGAACGACGCAACACCGCCGAGGAACGCCACCAGAACACCGGCCGGGTTCACCATCCCGACCAGGATCCCCAGCCCCAGCAGCGCCACTCCGCCTGCGATCAGCACGATCGACAGTGCCGTCCTGATACGGCGCGACCGCGGAGCCTCCACTCCCGTGTCGACGGCACCGCCGGTCGCCTGAACAGGTGTCACCTCCAGCACCTTTCGTGACCCGACATACGACGCGAGGGTCGTCGTCAGTACCACGATGACCACCGGCAGGATCACCAGCGGTTGAACGGACGTGTACTCCACATCGGGCAGCTGACCGGCCGAGACGGCGACCGCACGGGCCAGATGGCTGGCACCGACTCCGAGAACCGAACCGACCGCACCGCCGAACAATCCGACGAGGAAGCCTTCCCTGGCCACCGATCGACGCAGGTCACGGGCCGGGGCACCCAGGAGTCGCAGAAGAGCAATGGTGCGCGTGCGTCCCGCGACGATCGTTGCGAACGTGTTCGAGGTGACCACCGCCGCGACATACAGCGCGAGACCGATGAACACCAGCGCCACGCTGTAGAGCGCGGTGACGGCGGCACCTTCCATGTCCCCGAAGATGTCGACCAGGAACGCCGTCGCCTGAATCAACACCACACCGAAGAACGACGCCAGCGACGTCACCAGAAGACTGGCGCCGTGCTCCTTCGACGCCCGAGCAGAAGTCACACCGTTCATGATGCGTGCTCCATTCCCAGCATGTAGCTCGAGATCTGCTCCGGCGTCGACCGTGGCAGTTCGTCGGCGATGCGGCCGTCGGCGAGGAAGACGATGCGATCGGCGTAGCTGGCCGCGATGGGGTCGTGGGTGACCATGACGATCGACTGACCGTACTCGCGCACCGCTGCGGCGAGTAGGCCGAGAACCTCACGGCCGGTTCGGGAATCGAGGTTGCCGGTGGGTTCGTCGGCGAAGATGAGGTGCGGCCGCGTACCGAGTGCGCGGGCGATCGCGACGCGCTGCTGCTGTCCACCCGAGAGCTGATGCGGGCGGTGGTTCACTCGCCCTCGCAATCCCAGAGTGTCGATGAGCTGCTCTGTCCATGCCGCCTCCTCGGCGGTGGGGGCGCGGCCGTCGAGCTCGAACGGCAGCAGGATGTTGCCCCGAACATCGAGGGTGGGAACGAGATTGAACGACTGGAAGATGAACCCGACCTGCGTGCGGCGCAACGTCGTCAGTGCGTCGTCGTTCGCGTCGGTGATGTCGGCACCGGCCAACATCAGATGCCCGGTGCTGGCGTTGTCCAAGCCCGCCATCACATGCATCAGAGTCGACTTGCCGGAACCGGACGGTCCCATGATGGCGGTGAACTGGCCGCCGTGAATGTCGAGAGAGACGTTGTCGAGGGCGCTGACCGGGTTGGACGAGTCACCGAAATACTTGCTGACCTGGAATGCCCGGGCGACCGGGGGGAGTGTTGTTGTCATGCCCACAACGCTATGAAGTGGGCGGACAGGAGTAATCAGGCGCGAGTCTTCGCCTCGTACATCGAGAGGATGACTTCGGTGTCAGTCTCCGGTGAGTCCGTGCTCGAATGCGTAGACCACCAACTGCACTCGGTCGCGCAACGCGAGTTTGGCGAAGATTCGACTGATGTGTGTCTTCACCGTCGCCTCGCTCAAGAATTCCATCGCGGCGATCTCGGAATTGCTCAGCCCACGGGCGGTGAGTCGAAACAGTTCCTTCTCCCGTGCGGTGAGGGTGGCGAACTCGGCGGGAACCTTCGGTACCTCCGGCGTAGGTGTGAAGTGCGCCAGCAGCCCCGTCGTGGCCGACGCGGCGATCACAGAGTTACCCGCATGGACCGTCCGGATCGCGGCGAGCAGAAATTCCGGGTCGGCGTCCTTGAGCACGAAACCGCTTGCTCCGGAGCGGATCGCTCGCGCGGCGCTCTCGTCGAGATCGAAAGTGGTGAGCACCAGAATCCGCGGTGGAGTATCGGACGCGGCCACGATCTGCTCGGTGGCGGCGATACCGTCGAGCACCGGCATCCGGACGTCCATGAGCATCACATCGGGCTTCGCCGACGCGGCGAGCTCCACGGCCTCTCGCCCGTTGCCCGCTTCCCCGACGAACTCCAGGTCCGGCTGCGAGGAGATGAGCATACGAATACCTGCTCGGAACAGCTGCTGGTCGTCGACCAGAGCCACCTCGATTCGATCTGCCATCAGTCGATTCCCTTCGTGGACGAGCCGGCAGCAGGAAGCCAGGCAGTCACGGTCCACGACGAGCCGTCGCCGGACGCGGTGCACATGCCGCCGGCGAGGCTGGCGCGTTCCTTCATACCGGCGATTCCGTGCCCGCCCGATTCCGATGCCGAACGCACCGATCGCACCGTGTTGCGCACCGTCAATTCGATGCCCGCCGAGTCGGATTCGATCGTGACGCTGACGGGCTTGTCGGGATCACCGTGACGTAGGGCATTGGTCAGCGATTCCTGCGCGATGCGATAGAGCGCGAGGTGCGCACCGGCACCCAACGACACCGACGTGGTGTCGATCGAGGAGTCGATGGTCAGTCCGGTCGCGCGCACCTGGTCGAAGAGACGCTCGAGATCGTCGGGTGTCGGGTTCGGTAGATCGCCCTGACTGTGCCGAAGCTGTCCGAGCAACACCCGAACGTCGGTCAGTGCATCGCGCGCGGTGTCGGAGATGGTCGTCAGCGCGGTGTCGACGGCTGCGGGATCGATGGCGCGTACGTAGCGTGCACCGTCGGCCTGCGCGATCACCACGGCGAGCGAATGCGCCACGATGTCGTGCATGTCGCGAGCAATTCTGTTGCGCTCCTGCTCGATTGCCACTTCGTGTTCGGCGCGGGCCTGATGTACCTCGGCGAGCTCGCGTGCGTGTGCGGATTCGATGGCAGTGCGCCGGGCGTAGGCGAGACGGCCCAGTGCCCAGGACAATCCGAGCATGGCCCACAGGCCGGCGAGGAGCAGGGCGAACTGCGCGATTCGGGGTTCTTGGTAGCCCTCCTCCGTGGGCGGGCCGAAGGGATTGCCGTCCACGTACGCCAGGTACAGCGCGGCGATCACTCCGCCGCCCACGGCCGACGCGAGCCCGAAGCGTCGAACGACGCTGTCGCCGTACGCGGCCGAGCAGTACAGAATCGCGAAGATTGCGGTGTCCGCGGAGAGGGGGAGCACCCCGCCGACCATCTGCACGACGGCCAGCAGCCAGGCCAGTGCCAGCGACAGTCGCGGTGAGCGGCGCCTGATGGCCAGCGCTACGCCGAAACCGACCAGCACACCCGCGCCGGAAGAACCGTACGGTCCGCTCAGCGTCGACGGCAGCAGGAGCAGAACGAAGACGACGGCGTAGGTGGCATCGAGCACCTGCCGTGATATCGAACGCTTGCGCAGCACTCGATCAGACTACGTGGATCAGTTGGTGCGGCGACGAGCCTTCTCGAGCGCGGCCAGC
Organism: Rhodococcus sp. 05-339-2; assembly: GCF_002258965.1. Taxonomy (NCBI): domain Bacteria; kingdom Bacillati; phylum Actinomycetota; class Actinomycetes; order Mycobacteriales; family Nocardiaceae; genus Rhodococcus; species Rhodococcus sp. 05-339-2. Next base: position 206,587 of record NZ_NOYW01000014.1, on the reverse strand, counting down.
GTCGACAGGACTGTGGTGCGTTGCCGTTCGAGATCCTTCATGCGTGCACGTGCCGGCAGGCCCTGCACGCCGTCGAGTGCGCTGATCTGCTCGTCGACGGAGGTGAGCTGGCCGAGCAGCTTCTGCACACGTGACTGCAGTTCGATCGCGTCGATTCCGGTGACACCGGCCTGCGACTTCTTCGTCGGTGCCTTCGCAGGCGCTCCGGACGTCGTCGAGGCCGGTGTGTTTCCCGCAGCAGCGGCCCTGGGACGCAACGCTTTGCGGACGGCAGCCGGATCGGGCAGCTTCTCGAGCCGAATACGGTTGAGCACCTCACGGGCATCCCGAGCCGTGACGCGGTACTCGCGCTCCTCCTCGTCCTCGGACGCCAGCGTGCCGCCCAGGGGCCGCAGACCGTACATCCCGATGAAGTGCTTGGCCTCGTCGATGACCGCTTCCTTCTCGCGGCACAGCCCGCAGCGCGGCTCGTTTCGGAAGTCCTCGACGCTGTCGGTACTACCGCACCAGACGCAGCCGCCCGGCGTCCATCGGGCAATTCTGACCGTAGTAGTTCCAGCCGGGCCGTGGGGAGAGTCTGCGTCGATCACGACGAGTCATCTTAGGTGACAACGAAACCCGCCCCGCACACCCCCGCCTCGCGAGCTGCATGTTCCGGTCACGGACGTGACGTAGTTCATGCGGCGCGGACGGAGAGTGGGCGGGGCGGGGTGAAACAGACTGACTGTTATGCGCTGCCGTTGAAAAGGCTGGTGACGGAACCGTTTTCGAAGACCTCGCGAATGGTGCGGGCCAGCAGCGGCGCGATCGAGAGCTCGGTCAGCGTTGCGAAGCGCTTCTCGTCGCTGATCGGCAGCGTGTTGGTGACGACCACTTCCTTGGCACCGCAGTTCGCGAGGCGCTCGGCGGCGGGGTTGGACAGAACGCCGTGGGTGGCGGCGATGACGACGTCACCGGCTCCGGCCTCCTTGAGCACCTTCACGGCGCCGGCGATGGTGCCGCCGGTGTCGATCATGTCGTCGATGAGGATGCAGGTGCGGCCTTCGACGTCACCGACGACGCGATTGGACTTGACCTGGTTGGGCACCAACGGGTCACGCGTCTTGTGGATGAACGCCAGCGGCGCGCCGTCGAACGAGTCGGCCCACTTCTCGGCGACGCGCACACGGCCGGAGTCGGGGGAGACCACGGTGATGTGCTCGAGGCTGTAGGTCGCCCGAATGTGATCGGCGAGCTGGCTGTGTGCGTGCATGTGATCGACGGGGCCGTCGAAGAAGCCCTGGATCTGATCGGTGTGCAGGTCGACGGTGATGATGCGGTCGGCACCGGCGGTCTTGAGCAGATCCGCGACCAGACGAGCGGAGATGGGCTCGCGTCCCCGGTGCTTCTTGTCCTGGCGGGCGTACGGGTAGAACGGCAGGATCGCGGTGATGCGCTTGGCCGATCCGCGCTTGAGCGCGTCGATCATGATGAGCTGTTCCATCAGCCACGTGTTGAGCGGGAACGGATGCGACTGCAGCACGAAGGCGTCCGACCCGCGGACCGACTCCTCGAAGCGCACGAAGATCTCGCCGTTGGCGAAATCACGCGCGGTCTGCGGGGTGACGTCGATTCCGAGTTCCTTGGCGACCTGCTCGGCCAACTCCGGATGTGCTCGACCAGAAAACAACATCAGGTTCTTCTGGTTGTCGATCCAATTAGGGGTGGTCACTGCTCTTCGCCGTCCTTTTGTTCTTGCCGATCACGATCTGCGAGCGCCGCTGCTTTCGCAGCTTCGGTTCCGGGCCTGTTGTCCATGACCCAGCCTTCGATATTGCGTTGCTTGCCACCGGAGACGGCCAGTGCGCCGGGAGGAACATCGTCCCGAACCACTGTTCCTGCACCGGTGTAAGCGCCGTCGCCCACATGTACGGGAGCGACGAACGTCGAGTCGGAACCGGTCCGTACGTGGGATCCGATTTCCGTGCGGCTCTTGTTGACGCCGTCGTAGTTGGCGAAGACGTTGGAGCAACCGATGTTGCTGTGGTCACCGATCGTGGCATCGCCGACGTAGGTGAGGTGCGGGACCTTGGTGTTGCGGCCGATCGTCGCGTTCTTGGTCTCCACGTAGGCACCGAGTTTGCCGCCTGCGCCCAGCACCGTGCCCGGACGCAGATAGGTGAACGGTCCGACGGTGGCATCCGGTCCGATCACGGCCTGCTCGGCGTGGGTCCGCACGACCGATGCGCGCTCGCCGATCTCGACGTCCCGCAGCGTCGAGTCCGGCCCGACGATGGCGTCGTCGGCGATGTGAGTCTTGCCGTGGAGTTGGACGCCGGGTTCGATGCGGACGTCCGCGCCGAGGGTGACGTCGATGTCGATCCAGGTGGTCGACGGGTCGACGACGGTGACGCCGGCCCGCATGTGCCGTTCGATGATGTGGCGGTTGAGCACGGACGTGACGTGCGCCAGCTGGACGCGGTCGTTGACGCCCACCACCAGATCGGGATCGGCGAGCTGAGTGCCGTACACGGCTTTGCCGTCCGCCTTGCTGATCTTGACGACGTCGGTCAGGTACAGCTCGTGCTGAGCGTTGGCGGTGCTGAGCTTGCCCAGGGCGGTACGAAGCGCAACGGCGTCGAACGCGTAGACGCCGGAGTTGACCTCACCGATGAGGACCTGAGCGGGCGTGGCGTCGGCATGCTCGACGATCTCGGCCACCTCGCCGTCGTCGGTGCGGACGATGCGGCCGTATCCGTTGGCGTCGTCGGGCAGGAATGTCAGAACCGTGGCCGCGGCGGGCCGGGGGGCGCTCAGATGCTCGTCGAGCAGAGCTTTGAGAGTGTGGCCGTCGAGCAGCGGGACGTCGGCTGCGGTGACGAGGATCGTGCCCTCGAAGTCGTCCGGGAGTGCAGCGAGGCCGCACTGGACGGCGTGCCCGGTGCCGAGCTGGCGATCCTGGACGGCAGTGTGAATCGTGCGACCGAAGGTGGCTGCCAGGTCCTGGACGGCGTCCGTGACTCGTTCGCGATCGTGTCCGACGACCGTCACCAGATGGTCGGGGCCCAGGTCGGCGGCTGCGTGGAGGGCGTGCGCAAGCATGGTGCGACCGGCCAGCGGGTGCAGAACTTTCGGAGTCTTCGATCGCATTCGGGTACCTGCACCCGCAGCGAGAACGACCACGGCGGTCTGCACAGGCATTGAGCTCCTCAGGCGGTAACGCGAATGACGGCATGCGTGAATGATGTTGCTCGCTCCGCCGCCAGGACTCGAACCTGAACTATCTGAACCAAAATCAGAGGTGCTGCCATTACACCACGGCGGATAAACGGCCAGCGGTTTCATCAGTGGCCGACGAATCGAACGACGCCTTCGTCTGCCGCTGCGCTCCCACTGAGCGCAACGATCCTCGCACGCGAGGTAGTGGTGAGTCGAACCGCGGCGCACATGAGACCGTTCGAGTTGTTCTTGTCCCTGCACTCGCGACGTTCGAAACCGGATGGTTCGGACATGGTTAGGGTGAGGGAGACGTCGAGGGTGGCGTCTGACAATGCACACGGTCGGTGACGGAAGCGGTTTTCCATGACAGGCGCAGCCTCCGAGCAGGAACGCTCACCTCGGGTCCGGATGACGGGGACGCAACGGCGCGAGCAGTTGATCGAGGTGGGTCGGACGCTGTTCGCCGAACGCGGGTACGAGGCCGCGTCCGTCGAGGAGATCGCGGGACGCGCGAACGTGTCCAAGCCGGTCGTCTACGAGCACTTCGGCGGTAAGGAAGGTCTCTACGCCGTCATCGTCGACCGCGAGATGTCGACTCTGCTGGGAATGATCACCAGTTCCCTCGATCTCAACAGGTCGCGGATCCGTGTCGAGCGCGTTGCGCTGGCGCTGCTCACCTACATCGAGGACCGCACCGACGGCTTCCGCATCCTCGTTCGTGACTCTCCGGTCTCCGCCGAGGACGGCAAGTACTCGTCGCTGCTCAACGAGGCCGTCGGTCGCGTCGGGCACATGCTGGCCGGAGATTTCTCGCGCCGAGGCCTCGATCCCGAGTTCGCGCCGATGTACGCCCAGGCCCTCGTCGGAATGGTGTCGATGACCGCGCAATGGTGGCTCGATGTGCGTACCCCGTCGAAGGAAGTGGTGGCGGCGCACGTGGTCAACCTGTGCTGGAACGGGCTGACGAATCTGGAAGCGGACCCTCGATTGACCGAGGAATGAGTACACGGTTCGGTCTCTCCGCGGCGTATGAGGGGGTATCGTCCCCTTTGTCGGCCATGAGAGCTGTGTCACCTACGGCACAGTGCTTCAATCGGACCGATGCATGTTGGCACGAGACGTAAAGCCACTCAGTGGTACCGTTCGGGCGTAATTTGCGCAGTGGCAGTTCTTATTGCGAAGGCGGATCCCATGGTCAGGCAGGCCCGCGCTGAAATCACTCGCGACACCGTGCTGGCTGGCGCAGCGAACGTATTTCTGCGCCTCGGGTACGCGAACGCGAGCCTCAGCGAGATCATTTCTCAGTCCCAGGTCACCAAGGGCGCTCTGTACTTCCATTTCGGCTCCAAGGAAGAACTGGCACGTGCGGTCATCGACGAGGGCAACGCTCGTCTGACGACGGCCTGCTCGCAGTTCAACGACGGTCGAATCCCCGCACTCGAAGCGGCGATCGGTATTTCCTACATCGTCGTCGACCTCTCGGTCAGCGACCCCATGGTCTCGGCCATGCTTCGGCTGAGCCATCAGATCGGCGATTACCGCGGCACCGAGGGCAACGTCATGGCCGGGTGGAGCGAGTCGTTCGACAGGCTCGCCGCCAAGGCCATCGCGCAGGGGGACATCGACCCCAACTCGGATTCGCGCACCATCGGATCTCTGGTCCTGGAAATCCTCACCGGCGTACACATGGTGGCAGTTGCCACCTCCACCACCGAGGAATTGCCGTCGCGCATGGAGCGCCTCTGGTACTACCTTCTCCCGGCGCTGGTTCCCGCCAACAAGCTCGACTACTTCCGCGAATTCGCAGCGCGTCGCGTCATCCGCTTCGGCCCGTAACTAGCGATGCCGGGCCACGAAGTCGGCGATGTCGTCGCGCAATCGTTCCGGATACTCGCCGTTGACGGCATGTGAGGCGTCCGGATAGAGCCGGACGGTCCCGTCGGGCAGTGTCCGCTCTGCCGTCGCGACTGCTTCCTGGGCGTCGTGCATCACCGACCTGCCCGCGATGATCGCCAGAACGGGCACGTCGAGCGTCGCGAGTTGCTTTTCGGTGAAGCTCGTGGGCTGTGGCAGCTTCAGCGAATAGCCCTGCATCCCGGCTTCGATCATGTCGGCGACGGGGACGTCCTGTACCACTGCGCCTCCCGCGGTATGGGAATTGAGGCTGTCCCGCCAGGATTTCGGAAGCCACGGCACGGCGGCGGGGAGGGCCCGAATCGCGGTGCGCCAGGGAATATCGGCGAAAGTCTGGGCCGGGTCTATCAGAGTGAGAGTGGCGAGGTGCGTGCTGTCGTGCAGCGCCAGGTTCGCTGCGGTCCACCCACCGATCGACAGTCCGACGAGATGGACCTTGTCGGTCGGCAGAGCGGCGAGTGTCTGATCGAGCCACGTGGCCTGGTCCTCGTCGCTGGTGATCGGCCGTTCCTGAATGCTGCGACCCGGCTCGCCGAGCAGGTCGACGGTGTAGACGTCGCCGATCGTCAGCAGTCCGGGCAGGTTGGCTGCCCACACCGGTGTGGCCGAGGAACGGCCGGGGAGCAGGAGCAGAGGGTGGGTCGAGGTTATGGTGCCCGCAAATCGATACACGCGCACGACGCCGTAGTCGGTTCTGATGTCGAGCGTCTCCGCCGGATCGGGCAGATCCTCGAATGCGCGGTCGTAGGCGGCGAGAAACCGGTCCTCGCTCGATGCGCTGTTCCAGTGGCCCACCGGTGACGGAGACCGGAGCGCGAACGCGAGGGCGAGCACGCCGACGGTCGACGTCCCAGCGGCGATCTTCAGGTATCGACGCCACTTGTTCGGTGCTCGGTCGTCCATCGTGAATTTCCTAACCGATCGGTAAGTAATTCAACCGTACGGTAGGCTGGCGATCGTGGCAACGAGAGAACCGAGCTTCGTCGAGCGCGCGCGACGCGCTCAGCTGATCGACGTCACGATCGACTCGGTCGCCCAACACGGGTATGCGAAGGTCTCGTTAGCCCGCATAGCGGACAGTGCCGGAATCACCAAAGCTGCTGTGCTGTATCACTTCCGAACCAAGGACGCAGTGATCGACGCCGCGTATCGATTCGTTCTCGCGGCACTGGTGGAGGACGTGGCGGCCGCGGTCGAGGCCGTCGACGCCCGGGAGGGTCCACAGGCGTACGTGCGTGCGATGGTCGGCCATCTTCGCGACCACCCGACGCACACCCGCATGTTGGTCGAGGCGCTCGGCAACTCGGCTCTGGGCCACAGCCCGGAGGATCGATGGCGTCCGTTGGCGGACATCATCGACGCATCCGTTCGGGCTCGCGGGACTACAGGCGTCGATTCACGCACCCTGGCCGTCATCACCGGGGGTGGGATCGACGCGATCGTCACCGAGCGCCTGCACGACCCGGAGTACGACTCGGTTGCTGCTGCCGAGTCTCTCTCGACGATGCTCGACGCTGCTCTGACGTAGCCCGTCGTCTCCCGCTCGCCGGGCTGTCGGTGTGCTCCCATAGACTCGGTCGTGACTGTGTGTGAGCAGCCATCGCCTCGACTCGCTTGTAGGAGCATTGCTGTTGTCTTCCGATTCTCTGCCTGCCATTTCTTCATCCGGGCCGGCCCCGATCGTTCCCGACGCGGCGCTGCAACTCTCGGGTCTGGCCAGCGTCGCGCTGACCGATTCGGCCATGGTGGCCGTCGCCGACGCCATCGGAACCGCCGAACACACACTCATCGGACCGCACTCGGTTCGCCCGTTCGTCGCCGCCGCGATCGCGCAGCACACCCAACTGTTGATCGTCACCGCCACCGGGCGTGAAGCGGACGATCTCACCGACGAACTCCGCCAGATCCTCGGCGGCGGCGTGGTCATGTTCCCGTCGTGGGAGACGCTTCCGCACGAGCGACTCTCGCCGAGCGCCGATACCGTCGGCAAGCGCCTGGACGTGCTCCGACGGCTCGCTCGCCCCGGCGGCACCGATTACGGCGATCCTCTGCGCGTCATCGTCACCACCGTCCGCTCGCTGGTGCAACCGATGGCACCCGGTCTCGGCGAGATCGAACCCGTGACCCTCAAGGTCGGCCTCGACATCGACTTCGACGGCTTGATCCACCGACTCGTCGAGTTCGGCTACCTGCGCGTGGACATGGTCGGCAAGCGCGGCGAGTTCGCCGTCCGCGGCGGCATCCTCGACCTCTTCTCGCCGACGGCAGATCACCCGGTCCGCGTGGAATTCTGGGGCGACGAGATCACCGAGCTCCGCGCGTTCGCCGTCTCCGATCAGCGTTCGTTGCCCGATCACGAGGTCGATCTGGTCATCGCTCCGCCGTGCCGCGAACTGCTTCTCACCCAGGAGGTCCGCGACCGCGCCGCGGTCCTCGCAGCCGACAACGCCGGCGACACCGCGTTGGTCGAGATGCTCGACAAGCTGTCCGCAGGCGTCCCGGTGGAGGGCATGGAGGCGCTGCTGCCGCTGCTGCAACCGGGCGAGTTGCAGTTGCTCGCGGACACCCTCCCCGCGGGAACACACGTATTGCTCTGCGATCCCGAGCGAATCCGAACGCGCGCAACAGATCTGGTCCGCACCGGGCAGGAGTTCCTCGAAGCATCCTGGACGGCGGCGTCGATCGGAGGAGCTGCGCCGCTCGATACCTCCACTCTCGATACGTCCAGCCTCGAAGGTGCGTCTCTCGATCTCGGTGCCTCGGCCTACCGTTCACTTCGACAGGTTCGCGAATCGGCGCAGGTGCACGGTCGTCCGTGGTGGACCATCAGTCCGTTGGCATCCGGCAACGGTGAAGAAGTCGAACTCGCCGTCGATTCGGTCCCGGAGGTGCGGGGATCCGAGGAGGCGCTGACGGCCCTGTTCGCAACGTTGCGGGCGCACATCGCCACCGGTGGTCGTGCGGTCATCTCCGTCGCGGGTGCAGGTACCGCCTCCCGCATCATCGAACGCCTCGCCGAGGCCGAAGTGCCTGCGGCACATCTCGATTCCGGTGCGGTCCCCGTCGCCGACGTCGTGAACGTCCTGTGCGGATCGTTGCACGACGGCCTGGTCTTTCCCGATGCGAAACTCGTGGTCGTCACCGAGAGCGATCTGACCGGCAACCGCGTGGCCGCAGCGGGCGAGGGGCGCAAGCTCCCGGCGAAGCGTCGCAACCAGGTCGATCCGCTCGCCCTCGTCGCCGGCGACAGCGTCGTGCACGATCAGCACGGCATCGGTCGATTCGTCGAGATGGTCGAACGCACCATCGGCGGCGCCCGACGCGAATACCTCGTGGTCGAATATGCACCGAGCAAGCGGGGCCATCCAGGCGACCGACTCTTCGTCCCGATGGACTCGCTCGATCAGCTCTCGCGTTACGTCGGCGGCGAGCTGCCGGCTCTGAGCAAGCTCGGCGGGTCCGATTGGGCCAACACCAAACGCAAGGCGCGCAAGGCAGTTCGCGAGATCGCCGGCGAACTCGTGCAGCTGTACGCCGCTCGTCAGGCAGCGCCCGGGCACGCTTTCGGGCCCGACACTCCGTGGCAGCTCGAAATGGAAGATGCGTTCGGGTTCACCGAGACCGTCGACCAGATGACCGCCATCACCGACGTCAAGGCCGACATGGAGAAGGCGGTGCCGATGGACCGCGTCATCCTCGGTGACGTCGGCTACGGCAAGACCGAGATCGCGGTTCGCGCCGCGTTCAAGGCGGTGCAGGACGGCAAGCAGGTGGCCGTGCTGGTTCCGACAACGCTTCTGGCACAACAACATCTGCAGACCTTCACTGCTCGGATGGCGTCGTTCCCGGTGACGGTGAAGGGGCTCTCCCGCTTCACTCACGGCTCCGAATCCAAAGAGGTCATGGCCGGGCTGGCCGACGGAACGGTCGACATCGTCGTCGGTACGCACCGCCTGCTGCAGACCGGTGTGGCCTGGAAGGACCTCGGTCTGGTCATCGTCGACGAGGAGCAGCGCTTCGGCGTCGAGCACAAGGAGCACATCAAGTCGCTCCGAACCCACGTAGACGTGCTGACGATGTCTGCGACGCCGATTCCGCGAACGCTCGAGATGAGCCTGGCCGGAATCCGGGAGATGTCGACCATCCTCACACCGCCGGAGGAGCGGCACCCGGTGCTCACGTACGTGGGTGCGTACAACGACAAGCAGGTGGCCGCGGCCATCAGGCGTGAGCTGCTGCGCGACGGCCAGGTGTTCTTCGTGCACAACCGAGTCAGCTCGATCGACAAGGCCGCCAAGAAGATTCGTGATCTGGTCCCCGAGGCGCGGGTGGCGACGGCACACGGTCAGATGAACGAGGAAACACTCGAACGCACCGTGCAGGGCTTCTGGCAGCGCGAGACCGACGTGCTGGTGTGTACCACCATCATCGAGACCGGTCTCGACATCTCCAATGCCAACACGCTGATCGTCGAGCGATCCGATTCGCTGGGCCTCTCTCAGTTGCACCAGCTGCGAGGCCGAGTGGGCCGTAGTCGCGAGCGCGGTTACGCATATTTCCTGTATCCGCCGGAGAAGCCGCTCACCGAGACCGCATACGACCGGCTGGCGACCATCTCTCAGAACTCCGATCTCGGTGCCGGTATGGCCGTGGCGATGAAGGACCTCGAAATCCGTGGTGCCGGAAACGTTCTGGGCGCGGAGCAGTCCGGTCACGTCGCAGGCGTCGGATTCGACCTGTACGTGCGGCTCGTCGGTGAAGCGGTCGAGGCGTACCGCGCGGCCGCCGACGGCAAGCCCATCACCACCGACGAGGCACCCAAGGAAGTGCGCATCGACCTGCCCGTCGACGCCAACATCCCACCCGACTACGTCACCAGCGATCGATTGCGGCTCGAGGGCTATCGAAAGCTCGCTGCGGCAGCCGATTCCGAGGGCATCGACGCCGTCATCGACGAGCTCGTCGACCGGTACGGTCCGCTGCCCGAGGAGGTCGGCCGCCTGGTCTCCATCGCCAAGCTGCGCCTGATCGCCAAGGAATACGGTCTGACCGACGTCAACGTCGCCGGAACGCAGGTGAAGCTGGCCCCCATGGATCTGCCCGATTCCAAGCAGATCCGCCTCAAGCGGCTGTACCCGAGTGCTGCGTACCGGGCCACCACCGGTGTGGTGCAGTTGCCGCTGCCGCGCGTCGAGGGCGGCGGCGTGGGGGCGGCGCGCGTACGCGACGTCGAATTGGTCCAGTTCATCGCCGATCTCATCCTATCCTTGGACGGGAAACCATCTCGGTCGGTGTTGCTGGAGCAAACAGTGGGGGTGTAGCGGTGACGGTAGTTCTGCTCGACCCGGTCCGTCCCACGCAGGTCCCGGTGGACGCCGTCGAATTTCTGGGCGAGCCCGTGCAATTCACCGAGGAAGTACCGGTGCGAGTGCGGTGGCTGTTCTCCGGAACCGCTGCGCCCGACGCCGTCGACGCTGTTCTGGTGAGCACCGACCCGGCCAACCCCGACGTTCAGGAACGGATCGGGCTCGGCGAACGGATCATCGCCGCCGAGAAGCTCCCCGGTGACGACCTGATCGCGGCGGTCCGGTTGATGGATCGGCTGCGCACTCTCGGCGGCTGGGAAGCGCAGCAGACCCACGAGTCGTTGCGCGGGTACCTGCTGGAAGAAACGTACGAGCTGCTCGACGCCATCGCCGCGGGCAACTTGGTGGACCTGCGCGAAGAACTCGGAGACCTGTTGCTGCAGGTGCTCTTTCATTCCAGAATTGCTCAGGATGCCGCCGAGAACGCATTCGACGTCGACGACGTCGCCGCGGGACTCGTCGCCAAACTCACCCACCGCAGCCCGCACCTCGGTCGAACGGGCAACGGCCCCATCGACATCGCCGAACAAGAGCGAGCCTGGGAAGAGCAGAAGGCATCGGAGAAGGCGCGCGGATCCTGCGTCGACGGAATCGCCCTGTCTCAGCCGTCACTGGCACTGACACAGAAGGTGATCGGCCGCGCCACCAAGGCAGGCCTGCCCGACGAACTGATTCCCGACGGCCTTCGCGTCGTACACATCGGAGTCGATCACTCGCACGGCGGAGACAGTGCCGAGGACCTGCTTCGGCGTCGGGTACTGGATTTTGCATCCCTGATTCGCAACGCCGAAGCCTCGGCCCGCAACGCCGGCATCGCGCCCGGCGAGATGTCTGCACTCGACTGGATCGAGCACTGGGGTCTGCGGGGCTGAGGGTTCCCCACCCACCCCTCGTACCTCGATCCGGACCGGCTACCTGCGCCAGAACAAATGATGCGTGACGCCGCTGCCGCTGGGGATCACCTCGTGTTCGAATCTGTCGTTCAATTCGTCGGGTGAATCCCACAGCTTCAGGCCCGAGCCGAATTCGATGGGCGAGACGGCGATGTGCATGGTGTCGACGAGGTCGGCGTCGAGGAATTCTCGGATGCTGGTGACGCCACCGCCGAGCCGCACGTCCTTGCCGCCCGCGGCCGCCTTTGCCTGTGTCAGTACCTCGGCGGGCTCGCCGTCGACGAAGTGAAACGTGGTGTCGGACAGTGTGATCGATGGTCGCGCGTGGTGGGTGAGGACGAAGACGGGGGTGTGGAACGGTGGTTCCTCGCCCCACCAGCCCTGCCATTCGTGGTCGGTCCACGGTCCGCGTTGGGGCCCGAACTTGTTCCGGCCCATGATCTCGGCACCGATGTTGTTGGAGAAGTCGCGGGCGAGGTAATCGTCGAGTCCGCGACTGCCGCCCGAACCGGCGTTTCCAGGAAAGCTGGCGGTGGCGAAGTACCACCTCATCAGTGCCAGATGGTCGAGACCGAACGGGTTCTCGAAGCTTTGGTCCGGCCCCGCAGCAATTCCGTCGCTCGAAATGGTGAAGTTCTGTACCCGAACCAGCTGTCCCATGTGTGCTCCCGAAGTCGATGACGATGATGTACGACGTATGGACCGAGCCGACCGTACTAACTCACCGCTCGCCTGTGTCAATGGACCCTTGCAGCGGTCAGACGTGTGCAATGCGCCATCGACGCAGGCCGGGGTCGTGCGTGAATGGACCATTGCAGCGGCCAGACGCATGCAAGGGTCCATTGACGCCGACGCGGGGACCGGTCTACTCGAACAGCGTCGAACCCCAGTATTCGGATTCTCCGACGCCGGGAGGGCAGGCGAATACCGCGGACCCCACGTGTTGGATGTATTCGTTCAGGGCGTCCTTGCGGGAGAGGGCCAGTTGCATCGGGACGAATTGGGTCAGTGGGTCGCGGCAGTAGGCGATGAAGAACAGTCCGGCGTCGAGGTGGCCGAAGCCGTCGGATCCGTCGGTGAAGTTGTATCCACGACGCAGCAGTTGCACACCGCCGAGGTTTTCCTTCGACGCCAGGCGCACGTGGGCGGTCTTGTCGATGAAGGTGCCCTCTGGCCCCTGGGACTCGAAGTCGAGTGCGTCGAATTCGTCCTTCTGGCCGAGCGGCGCACCGGTTCCTTTACTGCGCCCGATCACTCGCTCTTGTTCCTTGAGCGTGGTGCGGTCCCAGGATTCGATCAGCATGCGGATTCGACGCGCCACGAGGTACGAGCCGCCTGCCATCCATTCCTGATCGTCATCGGATGCAACCCACACGTTGTCGTTCAGCAGCGTCGGGTCCTCGGCTTTGAGGTTAGCCGTTCCGTCCTTGAAGCCGAACAGGTTTCGCGGGGTGGACTGGGTGGTCGAGGTGGACGAGGTGCGACCGAACCCGAGTTGCGACCACTTGACCGACACGGTCCCGAAGCCGACACGGGCGAGGTTGCGGATGGCGTGGACGGCAACCTGCGGGTCGTCGGCGCAGGCCTGGATGCACAGGTCTCCGCCGGAGCGTGCGGGATCGAGATTGTCAGCAGGGAAGTGCTGCAGATCGGCAAGTGACGCAGGCCTTTTCGAGGCCAGGTCGAAGCGATCGAACATGCTCGGTCCGAAACCGATCGTCAACGTGAGCGACGACGCGCTCAGGCCGAGGGCCTCGCCGGTATCCGCGGGAGGGTTGTACTGGCCGCCGTCGACAGCGCCGCCGTCGAACGTCTCCTCACCCTTGGTGAGGCGTTCGGCCATCAGGGTCCACTTTTTCAGCAGCGCAACGAATTCGTCGCGAGAATCGGTGGTGATGTCGAAGGCGACGAAGTGCATACGATCCTGTGCCGGGGTGACGATTCCGGCCTGGTGGTCTCCACGAAATTCGACGACATCCGAGGTGGGCACCTCGGCACCCGACGCCGTCGCATGTCCTGCGATCGCGCCGACTCCGACGAGCGCAGCACCGGTCCCGACGGCACCGAAGAGGCGCCGCCGGGAGAACTGTCCGGTCTTACTGTCCGGCAACGACACCCTGCACCTGGCTCACTTCGGCGGACAATGCGTCGATCTTGTTGGACAGTTCCTGGCGCTGCGGTTCGGTCACGGTGTCGTAGAAGACGAAGCCGTCTCCGCTGCGGTACTTGGCGAGTTCGGCATCGAGTTCTTCGAAGCGGGCATCGATGGCGGTGCCCAGTTCGGCGTTGCGCTCGTCGAGGATCGGACGGACGGCGGCGATGGCGGCCTGCGAGCCGTCGACGTTGGCCTGGAAGTCCCACAGGTCGGTGTGCGAGAAGAAGTCCTCTTCACCGCTGATCTTGGTCTTGGCGACCTCGTCGAGCAATCCCTGTGCGCCGCCTGCCACCTGGATCGGGTCGATGGTGAAGTCGTCGGCCTTGATCTTGTCGGCGAGTTCGGTGATGTCGGCCTCGAGCTGATCGGCCATCGCGTTCGTGTCGGGCTGCAGGCCCTGCGTCCACAGGTCCTTCTCGATGCGGTGGAAGCCGGTCCACTCCGCACCGGGCTCCACGTCGGGTTCGCGCAGGTCGATGCGCGGGTCGAGGTCGTCCGGGAAGCTCTCGGCTACGGGCTCGATGCGCTCGTAATAGCTACGCGCAATGGCGAATTGAGCCTTGGCTGCGTCGACGTCCCCGCTCTTGACGGCGGTGACGAACGAGGCCGTAGTGTCCTGCAGTGCGTCGATCTGGCTGACGACGTAGCGCTTGTAGCCGGATGCGGCCTCGGCAAGGAGTCCGTCATCGTCCGCGGTGCGGACCGAGTCGCCGGTGACGACGTAGTCGGCGCGGATACCGTCGCCCACCATGCCTGCCTTGCAGGCGGTTTGGTACGTGCCGGGGTCGGGCAGGGCGACGATGAGCTGACGCGTCAGGCCGGGTCCGATGTTCTCCACCTCACCCATGACGCGGTCACCTTCGCCGTAGACGTAGAACTCGGTGACCTTGCTGCCGTTGTTGGTGATCTGGAACGTCGAGTTGCCCGTGGTGCCCTCGGATGCGCCGACGTCGCAGGAGGAATCGGTTGCGGTGACGGTGATGTCGCCCGACGCGGCCTCGGTGGAGGACTTCTCGGTGCATCCGGCCAGAGCCATCGGCAGAACCGCGACGGCGGCCAGAGCGTAGGTGGTACGACGCATTGTGGTGGTGCCTTTCAGGAGGATTGCAGAGCAGGCTCGGGAGTCGCGGGAACGCGGACCGGGCGGAGGAAGAGGTAGAGGACGATCACGATGTAGAGCACCCACGCGATCGCTTGGAACACAGTGGGTTCGGGCCGGAAATTGAAGATGCCGGCGAGCACGGTGCCGTACCAGCTCGAGGTGTCGAAGTGTGCGGTGATGTCGAAGGCGACTGCGCTGCCGCCGGGCAGAATGCCGCCGATCTGCAGTGCGCGGATGCCGTAGGCGAGAATTCCGGCGGCGACCACGATCAGGAATATGCCGGTGTACTTGAAGAACACGGCGAAGTTGATGCGGACGGCACCGAAGTACAGGAACACCGTCAGCACGGCGGCGACGACGATGCCGAGCAGCAGTCCGAGCAGTGGCCACAGGCTGCCGTTGGTGTTCTCGGCGTAGCCGACCATGAGCAGTGCCGTTTCGACGCCTTCGCGGCCGACGGCGAAGAACGCCAAAGCCAATACCGCGGCGGGCCCGACGGTGAGCGCCTTCTCCATGTTCGCCCGTAGTTCGCCGGAGATGTTCTTCGCGGCGGTGCGCATCCACAGCACCATCGCGGTCACGATGACGACGGCCACGAGCGATGCTGCTCCGGCGATGATCTCGGCGGTCAGTCCGGTGACGGTGGACGTGCCGTAATGGATCACGAAGAAGATGGCGGCGACCATGGCGACGGCCAGGCCGACTCCGAGCCAGACCCACTTGAGCGCGTCGCGTCGTTCGGCTTTGACGAGGAACGCGACGAGGATCATCACGACGATGCCGGTCTCGAGCCCTTCGCGCAGGCCGATCAAGCCACTGCCGAACATCTGGGTGGCGATCGACGGCGCAGAACCGGCGGCGAGAACGACTGTGGACACGGATGGTGCTCCTGTGGTGCGTCGAACATTGGTACGCCTGCCCTCTCCAAGGGTAGGCGACCCTCATGTGTGAAGGCTGACCAAAACATACACCCTGCAACCCTGCCCGAATGCGCGTTGACCAGGGGTTATCTCGGCCTTTAGCTTTCTATTACCTTGCGTGTGCAGGATGGAGTGGTGATCTCCCGTATCTGCGTGCTCGCCACAGCGTCGGTCCTGCTCGCGTTGACGGCGTGCGGCACCGGCGAACCGAAGCGCGAGATTCCCGAGGGCATCCCGCCCGGACCCGGCACCGAAGTGCCGGCCATCGACTTCAACGCACCGGGACGCACGGCCGATCTGTTGCTCGCCTGGGCCGAACCCCAGACCGACGCGCTGGGCATCTCGGTGACCGCCCTGGCGTCGTACGGGCACGCTGCGGCGATCATGACCGAGACGGATGCCGACTGCGGAATCGCATGGACGACGCTCGCCGGCATCGGATACATCGAGAGTCGGCACGGCACCTACCAGGGTTCGTCGGTGGCCCCCGACGGCCTCGTTGCGCCGCCGATTCGCGGAATCCCACTCGACGGCGGACCGGGCGTCGCCGAGATTCCGGACACCGACGGCGGCGTGATGGACGGTGATACCGAGTTCGATCGGGCGATGGGCCCGATGCAGTTCATTCCCGAGACGTGGAGGAAATGGGGCGTCGACGCCAACGGCGATGGCGTCGCAGATCCCGACAACATCGACGACGCAGCGCTGACCGCGGCGCGATACCTGTGTGCGCGCGGCGGTGATCTGCGGACGGCGCAGGGCTGGGAGAGCGCGCTGATGGCGTACAACCTGTCGGGTCAGTATCTGCGGGACGTGCGCGATCGAGCGGCCGCGTACTCGGTGGGCACCAGGCCGTAGATCTCCGTGCATCGCGGGAGGCACCGGGAAGCGGCTAGTCTTGCACCCGGCACAGTCCGCCGGTCCCCGTTACTAGGAGAAGCATTCGTGGCCATCATTGAGCAGGTCGGAGCTCGCGAGATCCTCGATTCCCGTGGCAACCCCACGGTTGAGGTCGAGGTCGCATTGGACGACGGGACGTTGACCCGTGCAGCCGTTCCCTCCGGCGCATCCACCGGTGAGCACGAGGCCGTCGAGCTTCGTGACGGCGGAGACCGCTACGGCGGCAAGGGCGTCGAGAAGGCAGTCAACGCGGTCCTCGACGAGATCGCACCGGCGGTCATCGGCCTCGACGCCATCGAGCAGCGCACCGTCGACCAGGCCCTGCTCGATCTGGACGGCACGCCCGACAAGTCTCGCCTCGGCGCGAACTCCCTGCTGGGTGTCTCGCTCGCCGTCGCCAAGGCCGCGGCCGAGTCCACCGGCCTCGAGCTCTTCCGCTACCTCGGTGGCCCGAACGCCCACATCCTGCCGGTCCCGATGATGAACATCATCAATGGTGGCGCACACGCAGACAGTGGCGTCGACGTGCAGGAATTCATGATCGCGCCGATCGGTGCGCCCACGTTCAAGGAATCGCTGCGCTGGGGTGCCGAGGTCTACCACGCACTCAAGTCCGTACTCAAGGCCAAGGGTCTGTCCACCGGCCTCGGTGACGAGGGTGGCTTCGCTCCCGACCTCGCCGGCACCAAGGCTGCCCTCGACCTGATCCTCGAGGCGATCGGCAAGACCGGTCTCAAGCCCGGACAGGACGTCGCCCTCGCGCTCGACGTGGCGGCCACCGAGTTCTACACCGCGGGCACCGGCTACGCCTTCGAGCGCGAGACCAAGTCCGCCGAGCAGATGTCGGCCTTTTACGGCGAGCTCGTCGACGCTTACCCGCTGGTCTCCATCGAGGATCCGCTCGACGAGAACGACTGGGACGGCTGGGTTGCCCTCACCGAGTCGATCGGCGACAAGGTTCAGCTCGTCGGCGACGATCTGTTTGTCACCAACCCCGAGCGTCTCGAAGACGGGATCGTCAAGGGTGCGGCCAACGCGCTGCTGGTCAAGGTCAACCAGATCGGCACGCTCACCGAGACCCTCGACGCCGTCGATCTGGCGCACCGCAACGGCTACAAGACGATGATGAGCCACCGGTCGGGTGAGACCGAGGACACCACCATCGCTGACCTGGCAGTTGCCGTCGGCAGCGGCCAGATCAAGACCGGTGCTCCGGCTCGAAGCGAGCGCGTGGCCAAGTACAACCAGTTGCTGCGTATCGAAGAAGCTCTGGGCGACGCGGCGCGTTACGCCGGCGAGTTGTCTTTCCCCCGGTTCAATTACGAGGGATAGCGAACAGGCACGTATGGCACGAAGTGGAGAGTGAATGATGGCACGGCGCGGCAGGTCCGGGACCAGTCCAGGTGGACGTGATCCCCGACCCCGCGGCCGGTCCTCCACATCGAGTCGGTCCAAGGCCGGGGGCGTCTCTCGTGAGGAGAACGCCTCCGGCCGGCAGGCCACCCCACCGGAACCCTCGGATCAGGCGCGCGACGCCGTGGTCGGCGGCAAGGCCGCGCCCCGGCGCGTCGGTGTTCGTCGACCCAAGATGCCCGAGCGGACGTTCTTCGGACTGTCCACCGGCCGAGCCGTCATCCTCGGTGTCGTGGTGTGCGCGCTGGCGTTGACGCTGGCCGTGCCGCTGCGCACGTATTTCTCGCAACGCAGTGAGCTCGAGTCCGTGTTGGCCGAGCGTCAGACCCTGCAGGACGAGGTGGACGCGCTCCAGACACAGAAGTCGCAGCTCGACGAGCCGTCCCGCATTGCGGCCGACGCTCGCGAACGGCTGCGTTTCGTCATGCCGGGGGAGACGCCGTATCAGGTGCAGTTGCCCGGCGATTATTCGCCGAGCTCCGCGGACCTCGCCGTGGACAACACGCCGACGGGACCGTGGTTCACCGAACTGTGGAACACCGCCGTCCAGCCGCAGGGATCGAACGAACCCCCGGAGCCGACGTCCGCACCCATGCCACTCGTACAGCCAGAACCTGCACCGGCCGCGCCGGCGGTGCCAGAACCAGAAGGAGGACCGGTCGGGTGAATTCCTCGGCAGTCTCGCAGGAAGATCTCGATGCGGTCGCAGCGCAGCTCGGACGTGAACCGCGTGGCGTACTCGAGATCGCGTACCGATCTCCGGACGGCAGGCCGGGTGTGGTGAAAACCGCCCCGAAGTTGCCCGACGGGACGCCTTTTCCCACTCTGTTCTATCTGACGGATCCGCGGCTGACGGCCGAGGCCAGTCGACAGGAATCGGCCGGGGTGATGCGGGAGATGACCGAGCGTCTCGGTACCGATCCCGAACTGGCCGCGGCATACTTGCGCGCACATCAGTCGTATCTGGCCGAGCGTGACGAGATCGAATCTCTCGGAACGGATTTCACTGGCGGCGGTATGCCCGATCGCGTCAAGTGCCTGCACGTGCTCATCGCGCATTCGTTGGCCAAGGGTCCGGGCGTCAACCCGCTGGGTGACGAGTCGGTTGCGTTGGCAGCGGAGAACTCGTTGCGCGGCAAGGCAATTCCGGCCGATTGGCCGACCATCGAAGAACTACGTGCGGAGAAGCAATGACCAGGGTTGCAGCAATCGATTGCGGCACCAACTCGATCCGCCTGCTCGTCGCAGACAACAACGGTAAGTCCCTCGCCGACGTCGCTCGCGAGATGCGAGTGGTACGGCTCGGGCAAGGCGTCGACGCCACCGGAGCATTCGTACCCGAGGCGATCGAGCGCACCCGCGTGGCATTGGTCGAGTACGCGGAGATCATTCGCAAGACCGGTGCCACAGCGGTGCGGATGGTCGCCACCTCGGCCACTCGGGATGCGTCCAATCGAGAGGACTTCTTCTCGATGGTGCGTGAGGTGCTCGGCAAGGTCATCCCCGGTGCCGAGGCCGAAGTGATCACCGGCGACGAGGAAGCACGACTGTCGTTCGCCGGTGCAGTCGGTGAACTCGACGCTGCGGCAGGGCCTTTCCTGGTGGTCGATCTGGGTGGTGGTTCCACCGAGCTCGTGCTGGGCGACGCCAAGGGCGTCAAGTCCGCGTTCTCGGCCAACATTGGCTGCGTACGCCTCACCGAACGGTTCCTGCACAGTGACCCACCCACTGTCGGCGAGATCAACGGTGCGCGTGAGTACGCGCGCGAGAAGTTGGCGGAGGCGTTCGAGGAAGTGTCGATCGGTGACGCGTCGAGCTGGGTGGGGGTGGCCGGCACGATGACGACCATCGCGGCCATCGCCAAGGAACTACCCGAGTACGACGCGGACGCCGTGCATCTTTCGCGAGTGCCGTTCGATCAGCTCTTCGAGGTGTGCGAGCGACTGATCGGCATGACGCATACGCAGCGAAGCGCGTTGGGCCCCATGCACCCCGGACGGGTCGACGTCATCGGCGGCGGTGCAATTGTGTGCAGCGTATTGGCCGAGGAGTTCGAGCGACGCGGTGCCGTGAGCTCGTTGACGGTCAGTGAGCACGACATCCTCGACGGTATCGCGATGTCCATCAAGATCTGATCTGCATTTCTGCAGAGGCGGTCTGCGGCGATGTCGGTTGCATCGCTGCGTCATTCGGTGAAGCCTTACAGGTGCTGTGGCCCACGTCACGGCTCCCTTCGAGGTGAGGACCACCGATGACGTCACCCGCCGAACAGGCTGCGGCCGACCAGGCACCGGCCGAGAAAGGGCTGGCCCGCGTAGCGCAAGCGCTCGCCAAGGGGACCGAGAAGTGGTTTCCCGACGCGTACATCTTCGCTCTGGTCGGTGTGGTGGTCGTGGCTGTCGCTGCGTTCGCGAACGGGTCGTCTCCGCAGAATGTGGTCGACGCGTTCGGAAACGGCTTCTGGGACCTGACCGCCTTCACCCTGCAGATGGCGATGGTCGTTCTAACCGGCTACGTCGTGGCCACCTCTCCACCGGTCGCCAGATTGATCACACGGTTGGCGCAAGTGCCCAAGAGTTCAACCAGCGCAGTCAGTTTCGTGGCACTGCTGTCCTGCTCGGTGTCGTTCCTGAACTGGGGTCTGAGCTTGGTGTTCGCCGGTCTGCTCGCCCGAGCCATCGCGCGGCGGGACGATCTGAGGACGGACTACCGAGCACTGGGGGCTGCGGCGTTCATGGGACTCGGGGCCGTGTGGGCGCTGGGAATGTCTTCCTCGGCCGCGCAGTTGCAGGCGACGGCAAGTTCGCTTCCGGCGACGCTGCTTTCGGTCACCGGTGTACTCGACTTCGGAACCACCATCTTCACGTGGCAGTCGTTGCTGATGTGCGTGATCATCATCGTTCTGACGGTCGTCATCGCGCACGTGTCCGCCCCCAAGGGTGCCGCGATCAAGACTGCCGCAGACATGAAGGTCGATCTCGACGACACCGTCGCCGAGCCTGCTCCGCGCAGCAGGCCGGGTGAGTGGCTCGAGTACAGTCGCATTCTTCCGCTCTTCGTCGGCGCAATGACCCTGGGATGGCTTGTCTCCCAACTGTTGACGCTGCCAGTGCTGTCGGTGGTCAGCAGCCTCAACGGATATTTGTTGGTGTTCCTGATGCTCGGGCTCGTGCTGCACGGCACCCCGCGCCGCTTCCTCGATTCGGTGAGCAAGGCTGTCCCTGCGACCGCAGGCATCCTGGTGCAGTTCCCGCTGTACGCCGCGATGGCCGCCATGTTGACCAAGGCGGAGGGCCGGGGAGGCGTCACGATCTCCGAGCATCTCGCGAACTTCTTCACCGACATCGGCAGCGGCGGCGGCTTCGCGGTGGTCATCGCGATCTACACCGTCGTACTCGGGCTCTTCGTCCCCTCGGGCGGCGGCAAGTGGCTGGTCGAAGCGCCGTACGTGATGCAGTCGGCGACGGACGTGCAGATGAATCTGGGCTGGACCGTCCAGATCTACAACGTGGCCGAGGCGTTGCCGAATCTGATCAACCCGTTCTTCATGCTGCCGCTGCTGGCCGTCCTGGGCCTGCGAGCGCGAGATCTGATCGGATTCACGTTCCTGCAGTTCATCTTCCACTTCCCTGTGGTCCTGCTGCTCGTGTGGCTTCTCGGTATGACCTTCGACTTCGTGCCGCCGGTCATCCCGGCCCAATAGCAGCCCGATATGATCGTCACCGCTGGAGCGAGAGTTCAGCGGTGGCCCCTATAGCCCAATTGGCAGAGGCAGCGGACTTAAAATCCGCACAGTGTCGGTTCGAGTCCGACTGGGGGCACAGAACAGGAGCAGCTCAGGTTTGGAGCAGACATGGTGCTTGATTGCTCGTGACTGTGCGACAGGTCGAGCATCTCGGAGAAACTGTTGCGCGAGCCTGCCTTACCGTTTGGGTGAGTCCCACCAGACCGCTCAGTGCCCTGATGTTATTAGGTCAACCACGCACTCGAGCCCACTACGTCTGACCGTGAACGTGGTTGCTCGGCGGTATCCGTATTAGTACGGATTTTCGACCGAAGGTCTGCGGTGGAGTTGAGGGGCCGTGGATGCTGAGTCGAGCGAACGGAGAGGGGAGAACCGTGTGGTTTCGACGGAAGCAACCGATAGACGACACAGCTGGCCCAGAGGTGGCATCGACCGGCGACCGGGATCCGCTGACTCCGTTCCCTGCCAATTTGGCTCATGCAATCGCGTGGGGAGCGTCGCTCGAGTCGGTGGGGTACGAGTGGCCGTCCAAAGATGACAGTCCTATGGACGGTGACACGGTCGAGGAAACCACGACGGAACTCTAAGGGTTGGTTGGCTGCCCATGGGTTCGCTGACGTGGGCCGCATGCATTCTCTTACTCAGAGGTGAACACTTTCTGAGCTGGACGGACAGACTGGCTCGGTCTCGTGTTGAGCGCCGAGACAAGTTGTGACGCTGGAGGATTGCTCGATCGCGAAGCTCGGGATGAGCGGAAGCGGCCTTCGTGCAGCGCTGCCAACGGGTCGAATGTCAAGGCTGCGAATCTGCCGGCTTTCAAAGGGATTTGGTTGGTGTCATTCGTCGTCGCGATCGAGGTCAACAGGTTGCCGGAGCGCACGATCAGTCCTTTGGACTGATGTATCTCAGCCTGAATATGTCGACGGTCGGGCATTGGTTCTTGTCGTGACGTGATGGGATCATTGCCCGTGTTTGGAGTCCTTACGAGGAGCGAAATGCACACACTCACCGGCCCGCACGTAAATCGCAGCCGGGACGGTTTCGCATCTGGGAACGGAGCTGGCCGAGGCGCGGCACGAGCGGTCGGAGCCCAGGCAGCTCGCGCGTGATGTCGATGACGACCTCTGCGTCTCGAAATTTGTTTGGCGGTCAGCACTTTGCTTGTGAGACCTACGGTGGTGCCGAATGGTTGACTTCGGTGTCATGTGCCGCGTGCGATCCACTCGGCGAGGTGGGGTACTTCGGTGCCGATTGTGGTGCCATCGCCATGTCCGGTCAGCACAATTGTTTCTTCGGGGAGGGCGAAGAGCCGGTCGCGGATGGATCCGATGATGGTGGGGAAATCGGAGTACGACCGCCCCGTGGCACCGGGACCTCCGGAGAACAGCGTGTCCCCGGAGAACAGGACACCGGCCTCGGGGAGATACAAGCACACAGATCCGGGGGAGTGTCCGGGGGTATGGATAACCTGAATCTCGGTGCCGGAGAGAGCGATTCGTTGGTGGTCGTCGAGGGTCCAGTGGGTGGTGTCGGGGTGGGTCTGTTTCCACAGGACGTCGTCGCCGGGGTGCAGCAGGATCGGGGCGTGGAGTTCTTGTCCGAGTTCGGGGGCAACGGTGACGTGGTCGTTGTGGCCGTGGGTGCACAGGACGGCGTTGACGTGACGTCCGGCGACGGCGTCGATGATCGGGGCGGCGGTGTGGGCGGCGTCGATGACCACGACGTCGGTGGCGTCGCCGATGAGGTAGATGTTGTTCTCCACCTCCCAGGTTCCTCCGTCGAGAGCGAACACGCCCGAGGTGACGACCCGCTCGATCCGTACTCCGCCTGTGCTGACGAGGGTTTCGACAGTCATAGGACAACGACGGATCGCAGGACCTCGCCAGCGTGCATGCGGTGGAAGGCTTTTTCGACATCATCGAGACCGATTCGTTCGGTGACAAATTTTTCGAGCGGCAGCCTGCCCTGGGTGTAGAGGTCGACCAGAGTAGGGAAGTCTCGTTCGGGGAGGCAGTCGCCGTACCACGAAGACTTCAACGATCCGCCGTGGGAGAAGAAATCGATCATCGGCATTTCGACGCGCATGTCCGGAGTGGGCACGCCGACGAGAACGACTGTGCCGGCGAGGTCACGACTGTAGAAGGCTTGCTTCCAGGTTTCGGGGCGTCCGACGGCGTCGATGACGACGTCGGCTCCGTGTCCGCCGGTGAGGTCTTTGACGGCGTCGATAGGGTCGACAGTCGAGGCGTTGACGGTGTGGGTGGCGCCAAGTTCTTTCGCCCAGGCGAGTTTGGTGTCGTCGCGGTCGATGGCGATGATGATCGATGCGCCGGCCAGTGCCGCTCCGGCGATCGCGGCGTCTCCGACTCCGCCGCAGCCGATGACGGCGACGGAGTCTCCGCGGCTGACGTTGCCGGTGTTGACCGCGGCTCCGAGTCCGGCCATGACGCCACAGCCGAGGAGCCCGACAACAGCAGGGTCGGCGGTGGGATCGACCTTGGTGCACTGTCCTTCGTGGACGAGGGTTTTGTCTGCGAAGGATCCGATGCCGAGAGCGGGGGTGAGTTCGGTCCCGTCTGTGAGGGTCATTTTCTGTGAGGCGTTGTGGGTGTCGAAGCAGTACCAGGGGCGGCCGCGTTTGCAGGCGCGACATTCTCCACAGACTGCTCGCCAGTTGAGGACGACGAAGTCGCCTGGGGTGACGTGGGTGACGGCGTCGCCTACGGTCTCGACGATGCCGGCGGCTTCGTGGCCCAGCAGAAATGGAAATTCGTCGTTGATGCCGCCGTCGCGGTAGGTGAGGTCGGTGTGGCAGACCCCGCAGGCCTGGACGTTGACGATGACGTCGTGGGGGCCGGGGTCGGGTATCACGATGTCGACGAGTTCGACGACGGCGTCCTTGGATCGAGCGATGACACCACGCACAGTTTCAGACATGAGCTACTTTCGAGGTCGAGTGAAATGGATTGAAAAGTGTTGTCAACCAACCTGTCCGATGAACAGGTATGAACCGAGAATACGAGGGGCGCAGTCACTCGGACACGCCGAGCAACTGCTCGAGCAGACGTTTGCGAGGATATCGGAGCGACCTGAACGCCGCGTACGTCGGTCTCCGATCGTAATTCCCTCGACTTCAGGTCATTCGAAGGAAAAGACAGTCTTGAACGCTTGGTAGGTGCCGAGAGCTTCAGGACCCAACTCATGGCCGAGCCCGCTTGCGCCGCGACCGGCGAAAGGCGAACCAGGATCAGGCAAGAAGCCGTTGATACCGATTGTGCCTGTGTTGACACGCTTCGCGAATGCGCGAGCTCGGTCGGGATCAGAGGTCCAGATCGACCCCCCAAGGCCGTAAGACGATTCGTTGGCAATACGTATCGCGTCGTCGTCGGACGAGTACGGAATTACCGAGAGGACGGGGCCGAATATCTCTTCCTGAGCAATCACCGCTTGATTGTCCACATCAGCGAAGAGTGTGGGTTCGACAAACCATCCCCTGTCGATCCCCGCAGGACGGCGACCGCCGGTCACCAGTCGGGCCTCCGATTTTCCTGTATCGATGTAGCCTTCGACGCGTTTACGGTGTTGTTCCGAGACCATGGGGCCGATCATGGTATCGGAATCCATTGGGTCACCGATGCGTAGATTCGACATGAAGGTCTCGAAGAATTCGACTACTTCTTCATATCGTGATCGGGGTGCCAGGATGCGGGTGCCGAGGTAGCACACCTGCCCGGAATGCAGAAGTGTCGACTGAAAGAGGCGTTCTCCCATACGACCGAGGTCGAGGTCCACGTCATCCATCACAATTGCTGCCGACTTACCGCCCAGCTCCAAACTCACCGGACGTAGGAGGGAGCCGCATACTTCGGCAATACGGCGTCCTACTGCCGTCGACCCGGTGAATGCGACGCGGTCGACCCCGGGATGACGGACCAAGTATTCACTGACATCGCTGCCACCCGGGATCACATTGACCACACCAGGAGGCAGCTGGGCGGCCTCGACAGCCTCAGCAAACAGGAAGGCGTCCAAAATGGTGTCGGGGGAGGGCTTGAGAACTACGGTACAACCTGCAGCCAGAGCAGGGGCAACCTTCATCGATGACAGAATCTGCGGGAAATTGAAGGGTACGATCGCCGCGACGACACCGAGCGGCTCCTTGTGTACCGTGGTCGACCCTCCGAGCAAGTGTGCATGTGTGTCGGCGATCTCGTCGCTTTCGGCCACATCCGCGTAGTAGCGAAAGACGGTCTGCGGGAAGCCGGCTTCAAGCGGTACAGCTATGGAGATCGGCATTCCGTTCTGCATGCTTACTCGTTGAGCCATATCGGCCGACCTGCGATCGAGCTCGTCTGCCAATCGTCGTATCGCCGCGGCTCGCTGTGAGGGCTGCCAGGTGGCCCAGCCCGCCGTGTCGTCGAACCCGCGACGGGCAGCGGCGACAGCAGCGTCCACATCTACCAAGCCGGCTCGAGGAACGCTGCCGATCTGCTCTTCAGTACTCGCGGATGTCAAGGTAATGGATCCGGCCGAGGAGTGACCGGGCACCCATTCACCACCGATGAAAAAACGATCGTACTGAATAGTCATGATGTGTCCTTTCGAGTTCGAGCTGACGGAACCTCGGGTTGCGTACACGTGAACGAACGTCACATATTGAGGTGCAAGCAACTTCAGTGAGCAAAACCATAGCTTCTGCGGTCGCTCTTCACTGTTCCCCATTTGGGTCAGTCTCGAGCGTGGTGTGGAGCCGGGTGGGAGATTGCTGAATGCGCTTGTCAGTCGGGGATCGCAGACATCAAAGACCAAAAAATGTTAGTACCCGTTTGGGTGACATTATGGTCTGGCCCGCGGACTTAGTCTTGGTGTTGTCGTAGTAACGCAGATGGTGCAACAACTCGGAATAAAGAAGCCGAAAAAGTGGTCTGGCTTCGTTCCGATACACAAGGAGAGCACATGGCCAAGGTAGTAAATCCCGTCGACCGCAGTTGGATCCATGAAGATGTCGTAGGGCATGCAATCGATAGATGCAAACTCTGGTACGACGGTCACGGTGTATCTTTTTCGCTGGTGAATATGCCGGCCGACCACCGACTGTCACTGCACCGGCACGATTCGTGGGTCAGTGTTTTCGTCGTCGAGGGTTCGATGAAGGTCGAATCGGCGGATAGCACACAGCATGTCGACAAAGGCGGTTACTACTTTGTCGAACCCGGCGAGGAACACGTCGAGACCTCCATCGATCCGACAACGGTCTTGATCATCAAGGCTGAGCCGAACATTCAGTACCCAATCGACTCGCCGGGAGCACCGCGCGCCGTGTGATGTCGGCATCGTGACGGCCGATTGTCGTCCAGAGCGCCCATCGGCAACTTTCCACAGTTGCCGATGGGTGCCTTGTTGTCGGCGGGTGCACATGTTTTCGGTTCCCAGTACCGATCTGTCGTCGGTTCCCTACAGAACCCACGTTTCACCAATGCGATCAGGCACTACCTCCTCGACTCGTTCGAGGAAGTAGTGCCCGAAAATTGGACGGCCGAACCGGCAGGTCGGCGACGACCTAGCTCGATCGAATCAGACCTACTTCGACCGAGTATTTACGGAAGGGTCCTGTGAAAGTGCACCGGCATGTATCGCCCTTCGGGAAAAAGCAAGTGTCACCTGGATTCAGGACCATCTTGTTGCCATCCGGTGTCGAGATCTCCAGTCGGCCCTCGATGATCCACATGTACTCATCCGACTCGAACTCGTAGTCGATCTCCACTCCCTCGGGAAACTCACCGCGTTCGAGGCGGTAAACGCCCGCGCGCACGTCCGAAGCGCCGCGGATCTCGGACAAGGACCCAGCAACTTCGTTCTCGACGTAGAAGTTCTGGTAACCCGACTCGAGGTCCTCCGCAGACGCGTAGGTGTAAGACTTCTCCATGTTTCGTATCTACTTTCCGTTGTTTTCTGCTGAAATTACCCAAAATCCGGTTTGGTTTTGGTTTTACTCGGCACCATCGAACGACGCGCACATGACAGCGTTGGTAAGTTCGGCACGGCTGTGGACTCCGAGCTTGACGAACGTTCTCTTGAGATGCTGCCGCACGGTGTTGTCCGAAATGTAAGTCTGCTCGGCTATTTGCCTATTGGTCAAACCTTGCGCAACCAATTCTGCAATCTCTCTTTCGCGTTCCGAGATCGGTAATGACCGAGGGGAGCAATGCTGCGAAATTCGCCTCACGTACAAAGTCGAGAAAACGCCGTTGGATGTGTCCGGTAACCGCTGAGACCGCACAATGAGGCAGTCCTTGTCTTCTCCCTGGCGGCGGGAGGGCAAGGGAAGTACACTCTGAATCCTCCGCCGTCCGTTCGCATTCAGATCCCTGGCATGCTGGAGTTGGGTAGATGTCACCACCGAACGCATATCGGGGTGAACCTCGAACAAGCGTCGGGCCATGTCGTTCTCGTGTAGTACTTCCTCGGCAATTGTCGCGATCGCGGCATTCTCGAGATTGTCGAGTAGCTTTTCGAAGAGTTGACCGCGTTTCTCCACACGCGAAAGCAACTCGAACCTGCCGACGGCTGCGGTCAAGTGGTTCTGCACCGTACGCATAGCTGTGTGGTCGGTCTTGCTGAACGCTCTGTCGTCTCGACGGGCCAGGTGCAACACCCCGTAGTCCCGCGTTTCGCTGACCAGCGGCACCACCATCGTCTGGCGGAAGTCGTACTGTTTGAGGATGGCGTGTGCGGTGCACGTTTCCCAGGTCGGGGTCGGGATCGCGGCATTGTCGCTCGGCCAGCCCTCGGAGAACGCCCTGGCAAAGACGGGGTCACTCTCATAACCCATGTCGCTGTAATCCTGCACCAGCCCGGCAGGCGCTCCGTATGTCGCGACTGCCCCGCTGTTCGGAGTCCCTGCTGCACCGGGCCACACGGTCAGTCCATAGGCATCCGCTGTGACAACCCCTCGAAGAGTTTTCAAAGTCGACATGCTTATGTGCTCGAAAGCCGTGGCCATTTGCAGCGCGAGTGTGAACTCGGCAAGGCAATGGTCGACGGATGCCCGCGACTCGTCTATAACGCCGTACATCATGCTCCTGTCGAGACAGGTACTGCTATCGGATGGCCGGTCGATGTTGCCCTCGATCACTTTATCGGGGTGTCGTTCGCAACGATAGCGAGCGCTGGAGTGGGGCGGCTCGCCATTATTTACAAGCAATTCTATTGGAAACGCGATATGCGCTTTCGATCGCGCCGTCGATGAATCCTTGCCAACCAGTTGCGTAGTCGGACCCGGCAAAGTGGACGTTGTCCACGCTGTTCTGAAGGTCCGCCAAGACTGCAAGTTGGTGCGTCTTGAGCATGGGCCACGTCTGCGCGGAGTACCGATCATCGACCCAGTCGTGTCCGCTGACTGCGAGGACGTCGAGATCTGGTCTGAATCGCTTCATTTGACCTCGCATTCCCTCCAGATCGTTGGGATTCAACGTCGCTGCCGATGGCCCCATGGCAGTGATGAGTGTGTCTCCTTCGTGACTGTATTCGACCTGCGCATAGTTGAGGAGGTCATTCGGTCCGCCTACGAGAACGAACGGCGTAACTTCGCCGCGTACGCGTATCCAGGTCTTCATTCCCCGTGACATCTGACCGCTTCGGGCGAGCCGAACTTTGGATTCGACTCTGTGAGAACCGAATTCGATAGTCGACAAGGCACCCCACGGTACGGTCACGACTACCTCGTCTGCGACGAGTACGTTCCCCTCCTCATCCGTGACCTCGACCTGTCCGCTATTTGTCGGCGCGACCCGGGTGACCTCAGTGTTCAATCGTAGGCTGGCTTTGGTGTCGGCCAGTATTGCGCGCGCGAGTGCTATCGTGCCGCCCGCGATTTTGTAGGTGCCGCACGCCTCGAACATCAACTCCCAGCTTCCCGATGCTGCGCTGCACCACCGCATCGCTTGCGTCAATGCCCCGGAATCCAATGGCGCGTTGAAGCACACGGACCAAAATCCGGCCAGCGCTTCGCGTTCGTCCTCGGACACTGCCGGCAGTTCCTCGATCGCGCGCCCGATGTCCATCGCGTCGAGTTCAGATGACGCACCGAAGGGCTCGTACGGCCGCGGGAAGTGCAGTCGGCTGTCACGCAGAAGTTCTGTATTTCCCTTGTCGAGGCTTTGAATGAGGTCGCCGGCGCTACCGCGGACCACTGTCCCTCCAGCTGTCCAACAGGCGTCTTCGGGAACAGGGCTCTCAGTCATCCCCAATCCGTAGCGCGTCATCTCGGCCCATATGTGGGGTTGAAGCCAGTGAATCCACGTTCCCCCGAGATCGAGGTCTCTCCCCAAACGCTCATCCGTCCATGTTCGACCTCCGATGCGGTCGCGAGCTTCGGTAACTGTGACCTCGTAACCGCGCTGGCTCAGTTCTCGGGCAGCGACGAGCCCTGCGAAACCAGCTCCGATGACTACAACGTGCGGCATATTTCCTTCATTTCATTGGTCTCGGGCGACCGACCTAGTCGCCTGGCTTCTGATCGGGTTCCACTACATTGGGGAAGTGGGCGCCTACGTCGGTGGCGGCAGGGCGGCCCGGCCCATTTCGGACCACTGCGTGAATCGGCCCGCCGGACAACGATGTGATGGCGGTCATACGCATGGGATCATCATTGTCAGGGTCCCGGTAGTGAGCAATCCGTAGATATACGGAGTGCTCGAAGGCTGATCCCGATCGGATGCAATCCCTGGTGGGGCTGTGTGACCGATTTGGGACCAGGCGGTTTGACGATCGGCACCATCGAACTCCGTCGAAGGGCAGGGCCGGTCGGTTTCAGGGCCGTCGAAGCTGCTGCGTGGGGTGCATACTCGGAACAGATTGCCGAGTGGACGCCGTGCAGACCGGACATGCGGATGCGTCCAGCCTGACGCTGTTGTAACTTTTCGGCGAAAGACAGCTCCGCTGGCCCTGATTCAGGCTTCTCCAGCACGGAGAGGTTGACGAGTCGAACAGCAGAGTGGAGGAACAGGTGTGTAGTCAGCAAACGGGCACCCTCCCTCGTCCCAACTCGAGGTACATAGGCCAGGAGCAAACGATGAAGCTCGTGGATGCCAGTCGACGATCGAGCCGGTTCACTTGTCTTACCGGGCCGGGCGGGGTCGGAAAAACTCGCCTGGCGGTCGAGGCCGCCAAGGCGTGCGAAGGTGACTACAGGGATGGGGTTGTTTACGTCGACGTGAGCTCGGTCGCGGATGCCGATGCGCTGGTCGATTCCCTCGCCAGCGTGCTCGACTTGCGAGTCGGCCCGGCTACGAAATTGCCGCTTCTGCTCGACAATTCGAGTGATCTGCAGCTTTTACTTCTTCTCGACTCATGCGAGCGGCTCGACGAACGATGTCAGAGTGTCTTGCAGACTGTGGTGTCGCAGACGTCCATCACAATCGTTGCAACGAGCCGACGATCCCTCAATGTCGACGGCGGCCAGATCATTACGGTTCCTCCACTATCGCTACCACCTCGTTCCGTCTCCATGACCATAGAACAGTTGCAGGGTAGCGAAGCCGTCGAGCTGTTCCTCGATCGAGCTCGTCTTGTTCGGCCGGGTTACGAAATTGCACCGTCTCAGGCTTATTCTGTCGCCACTTTGTGTGAACGTGTCGATGGTGTGCCATTGGCGTTGGAGATGGCCGCGTCGTGGATTCGTGCGCTATCGGTCGACCAAATCATAGATCGTATGGATGCGAACTCCGACTTTCCGCGTGGTCGACCGGGCGCAGATCCGCACCATCGGACGCTCGAGGCGCTCACAGCCGGAAGTTTCGAGCTGTGCAATCTTCGTGAGCAACGATTGTGGACGCGCTTGACCGTCTTCGACGGTTCATTCGATCTCCCCGCCGTGGAAGAAATATGCGCAGACGACTATCTCGAGCGGTCTGACCTGCTCGACTTGATTGCATCACTTGTCGACCAGTCGGTAGTAGTCGTCGATGACGCCGGCGCTCATTCGCGCTATCGTTTGCTTCACATGATTCGAGACTTTGGGAGCAGGCGGTTTTCGGGGGCCGATTCAGCCCGCGTAAGAGAAGCTCATCTCGCCTATTTCGATCAGCTTTTGTCTCGTACCAATCGGGATCTCAGTGCCGTCAGTGACGATGCCAGACTTCAATCGCTCGAGTCGAATTATGCAAATTTTACGAGCGCTATCAGATTCTCATGTTCGAGTCCCCGCACAGCGGGTACAGGGCTGGGGATGGCGGTCGAGCTCCTCTATTTCTGGTACGCGAGCGGACGGCTCACGGAAGGGCGCACGTTACTGCGCTACATTACAACTGCAAAATACTCGGCTGCCGCACCGATAGAGCAACGACAGGCGCTTTGT
Organism: Rhodococcus sp. 05-339-2; assembly: GCF_002258965.1. Lineage (NCBI taxonomy): Bacteria > Bacillati > Actinomycetota > Actinomycetes > Mycobacteriales > Nocardiaceae > Rhodococcus > Rhodococcus sp. 05-339-2. Next base: position 174,624 of record NZ_NOYW01000014.1, on the reverse strand, counting down.
GTGTACGCCTATGTGGCTGTGCTTCAGAGTGAGAATCGGCTGGCCGCGAAATTGCTGCAGACGGCGGCCACTATAACTTCCGTTTCGGTCGACCCCTTCGGTCAGGCGTTGTACAGTCAAGTTCTTGCGATGTCGACGCTAGGCACGGTTCCCTTGACGGAAACAATCGACTTGCTCGACCAAACGATAGCGCTTTATGAGCGTCAGAATGATGCACGCGCAGCTATTTATCTGATGGACACGTTGGGTGTTGCCGTACTCGTCGCTGCCATCAATGGCAATTCTGAGCATGCACAGAAGCTCGGAAACCGCGGACTCGAGTTGTGCGAGTCCGTCGGTGACCTCCGTTGGCTAGGGTACATTCGTTTTTCGCTTGCTGTCGATCATTGGATGTGCGAGGACCATGCCGCTGCATCGAAAATTGTCGAGCACATTGTCGGGTATACACGAGATCGTCTTTTGTCGACCCATTGCATCGAGTTGCTCGCTTGGTGTGCGGAGCGTCGGAATAATCATGAGAAAGCGGCCACGCTCTTCGGCATCGCTGATCGATCATGGCAACTTCTAGGCGGTCAGTTTTCTGGATTTTCAATATTGCGGGTAAATCGGCTCGAGCAATACAAGCTGTGCCGTGCGGCGCTCGGTGAGATCGATTTTCAATCCGCTTACCGACGCGGCACAGAAACTTCTTGGGCCGATGTGGTTTCATTTGTTCAGTCATCGGGCTCGCGGGACGACGCCCTCGAGCAGTTGACCCGTCGCGAACGAGAGGTAGCGGAATTGATAGCCCACGGGTTGGGTAACCGTCAGATCGCGTCCCGACTGGCGATTTCGCAACGGACAGTGGAAACTCACGTCGAACACATTCTGCTCAAACTTGGTTTGAGCAACCGAACTCTGGTCGCACGCTTATGGATTCGACGTGGATAGGGGTCTGGTCGTCGGCAGATCAGCGGTGACTCTGTACAAATAAGAGAACCGAAACCAGGGCAGTCTGCGTCAGGAGCGGCTTCACGAGTCTGGAAGATCGCCGAGACCTCGAGTCGTCGATTACCCGCTGAAGGCGGGTGTACCCCTCAACATGGGGCCAGTGTGCGATAGGAAAACGGCTGTTGCTCAGGTGATGTGTAGTGCTGTGTCGACCACTGGATCGATGTCGAGCAAGTCGTCCTCGGCTTGGCCGCATCAACTACCCACTCGACACGGCATCATCGGGATCTGCGGGACAATCGAATGGGTGGCGGTGAAGAGTAGCGGTAGTCGACTGCCCGTTGTCTGCCGCGACCCAGGTTTGCGTGTTCGGATCATTCCTGCGGTGCGTTACTGTTCGGCAGATCGTATCCGATTGCAGTGCAGGTAATTTGGAGTAATCTCCCGTCGTCGACGCGCCGAATGACCTGACCTGGGTCGCGCTCTCTGGCGCAGACAAGTGCTTCAAGAGATTCATGAGAAGTATTGCATGCAATCATAATTCGGAGCTTACTTGTCTTGTTCTGTCTGCGCCCGAAATTGCTGTATGCAGTATCGAACTGGTAGGCAAAGGCTTTCAGTAAGAAGAAGGCGAATGTTGCGCCCGGTTCCGCGCGGGACCGGACGATCGTACGGGACGCACTCGCGCGCTCGCCTTCGTAGGAGGCCTCGAAAGTTGACCCGTTCGGGTGATGCGCAGTGATGGCCGCCACGCTTAGCGTCGTCGGTAACGCCGGTCATGGTGCTTCGAGAGTGCAGCAGAGTCGAGGAGTTGAAGTGAGTTCCCTTGCTATACGGAAGATTGTTTCTCATATCGAGGAAATCCGGTCGGTCGCTGGACGTTCGGACAGCGACGGCCCGATTCGCAAGGTGGCAGTCTGTGCGGTCGTCAACAATCCTTACGCAGGCCTGGGCTACGTCGAGGATCTGAGCGAGATCACCGACGCCTCGGCCGACATTGCGACCGAGATCGGCAAGCATGCCCTCGAGCTGCTCGGCAGCGAGCCCCAAAGCTATGGAAAAGCCGGACTCGTCGGATCGGCCGGTGAGCAGGAGCACATCAACGCTGCAGTGACGTCGATTTTCGGCAATGCGCTTCGTGCAGCTATCGGCGGCGGCGATGCATGGATCACATCCGTCACCAAGCCGTCAGGTGTGGACGCCGTAATCGACGTCCCATTGGCCTTCAAGGATGAGATCTGGGTTCGAAGCCACTACGACGCGGTCACCGTCCACGTTCCGGACGCGCCTCACGGGGACGAGCTCGTCATCATCGCGGCGGTCGCCAACCGTGGTCGGATCAACGCTCGCGTCGGCGGTATGACACGGGCCGAGGCTCTGAACAGGAGGGACGCGTGATGACTGATCTTGCGATCGTCAATATCGGAACGGTGATTTCCGGAGACTACGAGAACCCGTTGGTCGCCGACGCAGACACCATTCTCGCGTCGGACGGGGTCATCACTGCAGTCGGACGTCGCCAAGACCTCGAAGCGCAGGTCAACGCCGCGGCAGTCACCGTCGACGCAGTGGGTACCACTGTCGCCCCGGGTTTGATCGATTCTCACTGCCACGTCGTCCTCGGGGATTACACGCCCCGGCAGAAGACGGTGGACTTTCTCGCGAGCTACGTCCACGGTGGCATCACGAGTGTCGTCTCGCCGGGTGAAATCCATGCGCAAGGCCGCCCGCACGACGCGGTCGGAGTGAAAGCGCTGGCCATCGCCGCGATGTCGTGCTTCCGGAACTTCCACCCCGGGGGAATGACGGTTCACGCCGGTGCGGTCGTGCTCGAACCGTCGCTGACCGAACAGGATTTCGCCGACTTGCAGTCGGCCGGTGTGAGGTTGGCCAAGTTCGGGTTCGGACTGTACGAAGATCCAGCCGATGGTTATGACCAAGTTCGTTGGGCGAAGGAACACGGCATCAAGGTCATGTGCCATTCGGGTGGGGCCAGCATCCCCGGCAGCAAGCCGATCACGCCCGACCACCTGCTCTACTTGGCTCCGCACGTCTGCGGGCACATCAACGGCGGTCCTACTTCGCTCGACGCTGCAGGTGTGGACAGGATCATCGACGAGACCGAGATGGCGTTGCAGTTGGTGCAGGCCGGAAATCTTCAATCCTCACTGCGGATTCTGCACAAGGCTCACGACGACGGAAAATTCGGCCGAATCGTCATCGGGTCCGATACACCGACGGGGACCGGCGTCATGCCGCTCGGCGTTATCAAGACAGTTGCCGAGTTGTCTTCATTCTCCGGGATCGATCCGGCAATGATCTGGGCAGCAGCAACGGGAAACAATGCTCGCACATGGGATTTGCCGGCAGGATTCGTACGTGAGGGCGCTGCGGCCGATCTGGTGGTCATCGACGCACCATGGGGATCGACCCGCGACGATGCACTGGGTGCATTGAGTATCGGTGATATTCCCGGTATCACGGCGGTCATCACCGGCGGAGTCATCCGTAATCTGACCAGCCGCAACACCCCTCGCGCCGCGCGGTTGCCCGTCATCAGCCCGGAGATGCCGCATCTCGCCTCGGCCGGACACTGACTCGATCGCACCAATCCATTCCAGAAAGGAAGCGTGACATGGGCTTTCGGGTTCAATACAACATGGCCGATAGTCAGGACGGCAGCAGCAGTTCGACGGCGACACCGAGTTCATGGGCCTGCCACGAGCAGGTTCCCCACGCATTCGACGACGTGTCATCGTGAAGAACATTGCGATCGTAGGTGCGTCGTTGGCTGGAGTCAGCGCTATCGAGGCGCTCCGCGATCTCGATTACAGCGGGGCGATTCACCTGATCGGTGCAGAGCCCGAGCTGCCGTACACGCGCCCTCCGTTGTCCAAGGAAGCACTTGCCGACGGTGAGCTCGCCGTGGAAACACTCGCTCTACGGGAACCGGGCTGGTACGCCGAGAAAGGTGTCGATCTACACCTGGGCACCCACATCGCCTCGCTCGACACGTCCGAACGCCTGCTGCACGACGAGCACGGAGCGTCTCACTCGTATGACGGCCTCGTCATCGCAACCGGCAGCGGTGCAAGGCAATTACCGGCCTCGATGATCTCTCCACAGGCACAAGACGATGTCTTCACGTTGCGTACCCTTGCCGACGCTCGACGCATCAACGAGCGACTGGACCGAGGCCGTCGATTGACAGTCATCGGCGGCGGCTTCGTGGGGATGGAGGTCGCGGCGACCGCGGCCAAACTCGGCGTGATAGTCACCGTGGTCGACGTCGCAGCGATGCCGATGAGCAGAGTTTTCGGTCCCACCATCGGAAAGTGGTTCAACGCCATGCACCGCCGGAACGGAGTTGACGTCCGGTGCTCGACCAGCGTCGAACGCATCGAGAAGTCCGGAAGTGACGTCGTTGTCGTGTTGGTCGGTGGCGAACGGCTCACTACGGACACCGTGCTCGTCGGCATCGGCGGTGTGCCGGCCGTCGATTGGCTGGCCGGTTCCGGTGTGGCGGTCGGCAACGGAGTGGAATGCACTCCGGATCTGCAGACGTCGGTTCCTGGTGTCGTCGCCGCGGGCGACGTCGCATCCTGGCGTAACGACACTTTCGGCGAGGTCATGCGAGTCGAGCATTGGACCAATGCCGTCGAACAGGGTCGACACGTTGCCGGCCGACTCCTCGGCGACACCTCGAATTTCGCGTCGGTGCCCTACTTCTGGACCGATCAATTCGACGCAAAACTGCGTTTCTGCGGTCGCGCCAGCGCAGACGACGACATCTTCATCGAATCCCAGAACGAGAAGTCACTGGTTGCGTTGTTCGGTCGAGTCGGCGTCTTACGGGGAGTGGTATGCATCAACGCCCCCCGGAAGCTCGCCCAATACCGAACTGCCATAGGCGATTCGCAGATCTGGAACGACGTAGCGCGCAGCGCTTAGCTTTCTCCATTTTCCCGTCAGTACACCCCTACGAAAGAACGGAAATTGCACATGAGCAATGTCAGTACCGCGACGAATACCGATGCCCTCACGGTCATCGAGCTCTTCCCGCAGGACGAGGACTGGTCGCTGCAGACCATGCGTCTACTTGCCCAGGTTGCTGTCGGCGGCGCAGATCTCTTCGAGTGTGCCCGCACCGCAGCCCGCATCGGCAAGACCACCCAGGACAACGAGATCTGGCAGCGTGAGTGGAACCGGACGGCCGAAGAGGTCGCAGCCCTCGGGCGAGCGGCCCTCGAAGCCGGCGACAAGGTAACCGCACGACGTGCGCTGTTCAGGTCGTGCAGCTACTACCGCCACTCGGAATTCTTCCTGAGTTCCGACGACCCGCGGCGTGAAGAGGCATACCGCGCGGGTACGAGCAACTGGGCACAGGCAGCCGAACTCTCCGACGGACTCATCGAGCGCATCAGCGTTCCGTTCGAGGGCACCACGATGGACGGCTACTTCATCCGGCCGGACAACACTGGCAAAGCCCGCGCCACTGTGCTCTTCCTGGGCGGTGCCGATTCCTGGGCAGAGGAGCTGTACTTCCTCGGCGGTACCGAATTCCCGGCACGCGACATGAACGTCGTTGTCATCGACACTCCCGGCCGCGGCAGCTCGCTTCGCTTCAAGAAGCTCTACAGCCGGCCGGACTACGAAGTTCCCGTATCGGCGATCTTCGACGTACTCGAGAAGCGTGACGACGTCGATGCCGATCGTTTCGGCTTGGCCGGCGTCAGCTTCGGTGGCTACTACGCTCCTCGGGCTGCGGCCTTCGAGCCAAGGGTCAAGGCCGTCGCTGCATGGTGTGGAACCTGGAGCATCCTCACCGACTTCTACGAGTGGTACCCGCCACTCCAAGAGCAGCTGCAGTGGCTGTCGGGCTCGAAGGACGACGCCGAGGCACGCGAGAAGCTTGCCGAGTTCACCTTCGACGGCATCGCCGAGAAGCTTCAGATTCCCGTTTACGTCATGCACGGCACGGACGACATCATCATGGACATCAAGGGAGCTCACCGATTCGTGGACGCTCTGACGAGCAACGACGTCACCTTCGATGTCTACGACGCTGCTGGCTCGCTCCACTGCAGCTACGACTACCTTGCCGTTGCAGCAGCGCGCCTGACGGACTGGTTCGTGCACAAGCTCGGCGTCTAGTCGGAAACCACCCGGGCGGGTGACGGACACCGACTTCTCGCCGATCTACGGTGGAGTCAGTCGGAACGGCTTTCATCGGTCCTCACCTTTTCTCGTAAAACCAACCGACGAGGAGACTTATGTACGGCGTTCACAAATTGCTTTGGGATATTCGCCGAGACGGTGCCATCAAAAACCTCTATACCGATGATCCGGACGCTGCCCTGGACAGTTACGGAATCGAGGGGCCCTTTCGGAAATTGATGGCAGATTTCGATATCAAGGGCCTTTACGAGGCGGGAGTAAACCCGTACCTGCTGTACTTCGGTGCCATTCAGCTCGAGGTCGACAGGGCCGACTACTACGCGAGGATACGAGGGGAGACGACACCATGACCAACGGCCGAATAGTCGGGGCGTTCACGGCTTCGCATTCACCCGGCATCACTGGCTGGCCGGAACGCGCGGACCCAGAAAAGCGCCGTACAGTCGAAAGCGGTTACGGCGAAGCGCGGCAGCGGATTGAGGCGTTGCGGCCCGATGCCGTCATCGCAGTGTCCGTAGAACACTTCACCAATTTCAATCTCGGCAATCTGCCGGCATTTGCGGTTGCGACCGGTGACTCGTATTTGGGTCCGGTGACCGCCGAGATGGCGAAATTTGTCAAGGTCGAGCAGCACCAGTACCCCGGAGCCGCCGATCTGGGCAGGCACATTTACGATTTCGCGCTGCAATCCGAATTCGACCCATCGCTGGTCGAAGGCGGAATGACGTTCGATGAGAACTTCTGTGTCCCGCTGAAGCATCTCGATCCGAAGAGCGAGTTGCCACTCGTTCCGATCATCGTCAATGGGGTGAACCCACCATGGCCTTCGCCGAAACGTTGCTATGACTTCGGCAAGATGTTGGCAAGAGCGGTGGGCGCACAGGAGCAGTACGAGCGAGTCGTCGTGATCGGGACCGGGGGGTTGTCCCACTGGGTCGGCCTGCCGGAGTCCGGCACGGTCAACGAAACTTTCGACCGCGATTTTCTGCAGCGTTTCGACGATGGCGACCCTGAGCGCTTGACGGCGTACACCCAGGAAGACATCGATGCGGCAGGCAATGGTGCGCACGAAATTCGTACCTGGCTCGTCGCCGCCGGTGCGGTCGAGGTCGGGTTCGACATCTTGGCGTACGAACCGGTTCCCGAGTGGCTCACCGGTACAGCAGTTGCCGCAGCCCGAATCTGAACTATCTCCACAAAGTTTCAACCAACTCAACCAAGCAGGAGTAAATCGACATGAGTAAGTTGCCCAAGGTAAGCGGTAAGGACATGCGCGGCGTGATGGCGTATCCCCCCACCCCGGCATTGCCCGGTGCCGAGCGAGTCGATGCGACCAACACGGTCGACCTCGTGGAAACCGAGCGCATGATCCGTTCCTTGATCAGTGACGGTGTAGACGCCATCGCTCTGAACGGAACACTCGGCGAAATGGCCACTCTGACCCTCGAGGAGTGGAAGGCATTCGCAACCTGTGCTGCCGAGACCGCACAGTCGATCGACCCCGATTTCCCGCTGTTCATCGGTGCAACCACCCTGAACACCCGAGACACGATCTCGCGCATGCGCTTCCTCTCGGACCTCGGCGTCACGGGCACCCTGCTGGGTCGTCCGATGTGGGGCGAGATGGTGGTTTCGGTGATGGACAAGTTCTACCGTGACGTTGCCAATGCAGTTCCCGAGATGGCAATCGTGGTGTACGACAACACGGCAGCGTTCCGTGGCATCATTCCTCGCAGCGTGTACAAGACTCTGATCGAGCTGCCGCAGGTGGTGGCCGTCAAGTACGCCGGTGGCGCATCTGTGGGCTTCCGCTACCACAACGACATGGCGCACACGGGTACCAGCTTCCCCCTCATGTCCATCGAGACCGACTGGTTCCCGGCCTGGGAGATGTACGGCGAAGAGCTCGTCGGAATGGCCTGGTCGTCTACGACCGCCATGGGCCCCGGGCCCGTTCTGGAATTGCGCGATGCGCTCCAGCAAGGACGTTACGACGACGCGAAGTGGCTGACCGAGCGTCTGCGTTGGGCACACGAGCCCTTCCTCGTCGGCCAGGACTTCATGGAGTTCGCCAAGTACAACATCCCGCTCGAGAAGATGCGCGTCAACGAAGCCGGCTACATCAACGTCGGCAAGAGCCGCGTGCCGTACACCGAGGATCTGGTTCCCGAGGTGCACGCGCAGACCACGTCGGAGCACGTGAAGCGCTACATGCAGATCCGCACCGAGATCGAAGCCCGTTTCGGCGTTCGCGCATCCAAATTGGCCGACAAGGTCTAATTCGATGACGACTGCTGAACCCTCTGATCTCGCGGATTGGGTACAGCGGACCAGGCAGGGAATCGCCGAAGGGCGATTCCCTGCCAGGGCCTTCAACGACCAGTCCGTCTATGACCTCGAACAGAAGCACCTCTTCTCGCGTGCCTGGTGCTTCCTGGCTCATGAATCCGAAATCCCCTCCGCAGGTGACTATGTCACCCGCTTCATCGGAAACAACAGCATCATCGTCGCCCGCGGCGAGGATGGAACCGTTCACGCCAATTTGAACATGTGCCGGCATCGCGGCAACGTCATGTGCAAGTCCGAGATGGGGAACTCTTCGCACTTCCGATGCTCGTTTCATGGTTGGACGTACAAGAACACCGGCCAATTGATCGGTGTTCCGTACATGAAAGAGGGCTACGAAGGTCGTCTGAGGCGTAAGGACTGGGCCATGGTCCCGGTTCGCATCGACAGTTACGAAGGATTGATCTTCGGCACACTCGATCCCGAATCGGAGTCCTTGGGTGAATTCCTCGGCGACTTCCGCTTCTACCTGGACCTGTACCTGAAGCACGGTGAACAGGGATGTGAAATCCACGGTCCGCCCGACCATTGGTTGGCGAACACCGATTGGAAGATCTGTGCCGAGAATTTTGCGGGCGACGGATACCACACGCCGGTTGCGCATCAGTGGGGCTTCCATCTGGGATACTTTCCGTCATCCGGGTCGACGCACAGTCAAGGTTGGGCAGCCAGTGTTCCCGGGCGCGGCCATGGCGTCGGACTGGGCCACAGCCCCAACTTCCCTCCATTCGGGGGTTTTCCTCCGGAACTCGCGGAAGAGATGAAATCGGTTTTCAGCGCAGAACAGACCGAGGTGTTCTCGAAGGTACGTACCGCCGTCGGAACGGTTTTCCCGAATCTGTCGTTCCTGATGCAGCCCTTCAGCCTGGTGCCGGGTGAGCCGGGCGTGCGCTTTGTGACCATGCGTTTGTATCACCCCGTCGGGCCGGGGCGGATGGAAATGTACTCGTGGTGTCTCGTCCCGAAGGGTGCGTCCAAGGAATACAAGGACGCCGCATACCGGGCTTACACACTCGCTTTCGGTCAAGCCGGCACATTCGAGCAGGACGACTTCGAGAACTGGGCCAAGGTGACAAGGTCGGCAGCATCCACCATGGTTGCCGACGTCGACTTCCCGTACTCCATGGGAATGGACAGCGATCCGGACCCGGACTTTGCCGGTCCCGGTCACGTGGTTACCCCGTACGTGAATGACACGAACTTCCGCAACCTGTGGTCCCGGTGGGGCGACTACCTGGCAGACGAGGTGTGACAATGATGCCTCAGACGAGGTCGATATCGCGCGAGATCCAGTGGGATATACAAGAATTCCTGTACCGCGAGGCTTTGGCGCTCGACGAGCGTCGCTTCCGGGATTGGTTGGCATACCTGAGCGAGGACATTCGGTATGAAGTTCCGGTCCGCGTGACGCGGGAAGCCCTGGCGGAGTGGGAGCTATCTCCTACCTCGCGAATCTTCGACGATGACATGGAGACGTTGGAAGTCCGCGTCCAACGGCTCGAAACGGACTTTGCCTGGGCCGAGCAACCGCCCTCCCGGACACGCCATTACGTCACCAACATTCTCGTCGATCACACCGAGGTGCCGGACGAATACCTCGTCTCGTCCAATTGCTTCATCTATCGCAGCCGCGGAGACGATCCGAACCCGAGTCTGTATTCGATGTTCCGCAAGGACACGGTTCGATGGACCGAGGACGGTTGGCGTCTGGCACGCCGGTGGGCAGCGTTCGATCAGGCGCTGATCAACGCACACAATCTCTCGATTTTCATCTGAAGCGGAGGGTTTCACGTGAACGACGACGCAGCTGAGCCGGTATTCGAAAACCCCGAGATCGGGGAGGTATCGAATTACCCGACCGATGGCGGGAACGACGGACCGATCGTCATCGCAAATGAGTTTGCGGACGTCGTCGTTCGCAAGATATCGACGAGAAATGGTGTTCGACTGGATATTTGGTCGCCTCGCCGGGGGTCCAGAGTGATGTTGGATGCAGTCGCTCTCGATTGTCTGAGCTTTCAGGAGCCGGAGCTCATCACCGAACTACTCTCCCGGAGGCCTGCGCCATGACGAAGGACACCCGTCTGGAGGGGCTGAACATCCTCGTCCTCGGAGGTGGCTCGGGCATTGGACGAGGGGCTGCGTTGGCGTATCGCGACGCGGGTGCTCGGGTGGTCGTGGTCGAACGGTCCGCTGTGAACGCCGAATCGTTGGCCGCCGAACCCGGTATCGAGGTCGTGACCGGTGATGCCACCGATTCGGAGGTGATCTCGGAATCGATAGGCACGGCAACAGAGGGTGGCGTCCGGCTGTCGAACGTGACGTGCTGCGTAGGAGTCTTCGATCACTACGCGTCTTTGCGAACCCTCGAGGCGGACGAATTCGATGCAGCGGCACAAGAAATGTGGCGGTTGAACGTCCTGAGTGCGCTGTCGGCGGCGAGACTGGCGTGGCCGGCCCTACTGGATGCTCGGGGGTCACTGACCCTCACATTGTCCGAGTCCGCATTTCACCCAGTAGGGGGCGGAGTGCTCTACGGCAGCTCGAAGTGGGCGTTGCGTGGCGTAATTGCCCATCTCGCTGCCGATTTTGCCCCGCAGGTCAGGGTCAATGGTGTCGCGCCGGGTGGAACGTCTGGAACGTCGTTCTCCGGCCTCGTGGCTCTGTCTCAGGACACGCTGTCGGTCGAAACCTCGGTAGGGCGTGACGAGCGGATTGCCAAGGGCACCTTGTTGGGAACGACTCCGACGCCGCAAGATCACGGAAGCGCCTACGTGTACCTTGCCGACCCCGTCGGTGCCCGGATCATCACCGGCACCGTCATAAATTCGGATGGTGGGCGCGCTCGCTGAAAAGCCGCGCTCACCATCCGCTCCATCCTCAACTCACGGTGGCTTCGGGCGCTTGGCGGTCCGCAGCCCAGATCAATTGGACCAGCTCCGCTCGTGAGCCGACACCCGTCTTCGCATAGACGCGTTTGAGGTGTTGTTTGACGGTGTTCTCGCTGATGAACGCCCTGTCCGCAATGAGCCGTGTCGAGAGCCCCTGACTGGCGAATTCTGCGATTTGTTGCTCACGGCGGGTGAGAACAGACCACACCGGTAGGTCTCTGGTGGCGCGAGAACGAGCGTGCAACGTGGTCAGAACTGCTTTCGTCCTGTCGGGGAGGCGCACCGTCCGGGCGACGAACGACCGACCGGCCGACTCGATGTCCTGTACGACGACGCGTTTCCTGTCACTTCTGATCGATTCACAAGCCTGACGGACAGCCTCCGCGATGTGCAGATTCATGGAATCGGTTCCCTCCGACTCTCTTTCGGCCGCTTCGAGTTCATCGTTGGCAGTTCGGTTACGGTACTGCACTCGGCCGTCGGTATCCGTCAGGACAACACGGTCCGAGATGCGGTCCATGGCCGACTCGAACATGGACATCCGCTGGGCCAGCTGTTGAAGGTGTTGTGCGCGACGAAGCGCAAGTGCGAGGTGGTCGGCGACGATCGACGCCACCTCGAGATCGGCCGCGTCGAACGGACTCAAGTCGGCCGATCTGGCGAAATTAATCGTGCCCGTGACAGCGCCCGCGACGACGATAGGTGCCTCCAGCGAGTGCTCGAAGCCGCTGGCCTCGAGCACGGTGTGCGCGCCCGATCCATGCCAGCGCGACGCGCATATCTGTGAAGAATCGAACGGTCGACGATGCTCGAGGACGTGTGCGAGAACTGGATCGTCACTGCGCCCTCTGTCTTCGTATTCATGTAGCAGGCTGTCGTCCACTGCCGCATGTACGTCGAGGACGCGACCGGACTCGACGTGAAGTTGATACAGGCCGATACCGTCGGCGTCGATGATGTCGTGCACGGCCGTGAGAAAGACGGAGGCGACATCGTGGAGCGAGATGGCCGATTGCATGGCCAGCGCGAAAGAGTGCGTTCGTAGGGCCGGGTGGTTGCGTCTGTCCATCTCGGTGTCCTGTCGCTGATGATGTTCACCGGTGGATGAGTTGTACATTTCCGCGCGGATCCTCTGACCTCGGTGATCGTTCGGCTACCGACGATGACATGGATCACAGTGAGCGCGCATCCGTAAATTTACCCAAGTCTGCTCGGGGTGTCGGTTCGTAGACGGCACCCGCAGCCTCCGATGGGGGGGCACTCGACCCCGGGTGAGTGGTCCCGGGGTCGAGTCATGCGTCGAGGACGGTTTCGTCCTCAGAACCGGCTACCGCCGGTGCGAGGAGGGATCTTCCTGCCAGCGTCTGTGGCGGCCACCCGGTCGGCAGCTGCTACTGCATCGTCGAAGTCTGTTTTGGAAATTCCGAAGCGAACAAAGATTTCTTCCTCGGGGACTCCGCCGAAAGGCCTCCACTGTCGGGCCAACTCGAGGTACTCACCGAGCCTGCTTGTCGACAGTTCAGAATCCGATACCGTGCGAGATGCTTTCGTGCGGCCGAGCGGATCGGCTTTCCGCCTCTGCGAATCCAACATCTTTTCCCCTTCGCAACGAATGATCTGTCCGAGAAAAGAACCTATTGACACCGCGGGTGGGTACGACATCCCCGAACGGGTGTTTTCGTGAATGTCTTAGGGCTTCGGTTCGGCGGCGGCGACATTGTCCAGGGGTGCAGCGGAGGGTGAAGCCTGCAGGCGAGGAGGCGAATGCCGCCTGACGGCGATCAGCAAACCACCCGCAGCGAGGCCAGCTACGGCGAGCATGACGAACAATGCTCCGCTACTGATTGCGAGAAGGGCCGCGCCGGCAAAGGAGGCGGTGATGGCACCGAACCGTCCGACCGAAGCGCTCATGCCGATTCCTGTGGACCTCACGTTGGCGGGATATACGAACGCAGCCAGTGTGTACAACGTGCCTTGCAGTCCGGCGAAGAATGCGCCGAGGAGAATGAGCTGAACTATCAACACGAGGGACGACGATGCTGGATTGGGGCCTTGAAAGGCGAGCCACGCTGCCGTTGTGCCTCCGCCATAAGCGAGAACGGTCAAGACTCTGCGCGTTCCGAAACGGGAGATTGCGGCGGCCGCGGCAATGGTCATGACAATGCCGCCGAAGTTGTAGACGGAAATGGAGCGGCTGGCGAATGCAGCGTCGAACCCCGCGTCTGCGAACAGTGTGGGACCCCAGCTGACGAAGGAATAGAAGCCGAGCATGCTGAGGAAGAACAGTCCCCAGAGTGCCAGCGAGTCCCGTCTGATAGCAGGCCGGAGCAAGGCAGCGACCGATGCTCTTTCGACGGTGGTGTTTTCGCGTGCATGCACGGTCGTGCTTTCATCGAGGTGGTGGCCGAACTCTGCCATCCGTTCCCGTACCTTCGCCAAATCGGAGCTGCGTCCTCGGTCAGCAAGGATGAACACCGATTCGCGGAGAAACAGCCCCACGATCACGGTGAACAGCAGCGGGACCGCTCCGCCGACGAGAAAAAGGAAGCGCCATCCTTGATTCGGGAGGATCTCTGCGGCAACGAGTCCTCCAGCGAGGCTACCGATCGGTACACAGACCATACTGACGGCGACCGCAAGACTGCGATACTTCAATGGTGAGGTCTCGGCAACCAGTGCGGTTACCAGCGGAAAGACCATGCCGACCCCCAGGCCGGAGATGGCGCGCAACACGCCGATTGTCATGATGTTCTGGGCTGTGGCCAGCAGACAGGTCGTACCAGCGAAAATGACGATTGCCAGGATAATGCTCGGTTTTCGGCCGATTCGGTCTCCCAACCATCCACCGAAGCCTGCACCGATTGCCAGTCCCAGGAAGCCGATTGCAAAGATCCATGAGAATGAACCGCGTGAGATATTCAATTCTTCGGAAATCTGAGCCAACGACAGTGCCAGCAGTTGATTGTCGAAGCCGTCCAGCACCACGACCATAGCCGCTATCGCGATCGTGGACAGGTTTCTGCCTGATAGTGGTGCCTTGTCGACTGCGGACGTGAGATCGAAAGCTTCGGGTCCAGCTGTTTCCGGCGGGTCCGACTTGTGCATAGTTTCTCCTGTGTCGTCGAATTCTCGAGATTCCGGTCGGTGGTCACCTGCGTCTGCCGAACACCGGCTCAGTTGGTTTCGGTAGTCAACCAAGACATTTGCACCACGGTGTTGGAACGACGTCACCCGAACGGGTGGATTCGCTCCGGCGCAGTCGATTTGCGCGGAGAGGCAGCTTTCGGAGCGGACTCTTCGTCGTGTAAGAGGTGGTGTCCCGTCCGCTGAAACCGGTAATGAAAAGCGCTGCCCGCGACTGTGTTCGACCGTGTTATCGCGTGTGACTCGTTGCAGTTGGCGGGATCGACGACGGCGAAATTACCCGATTGGGTGTTGCCCACGGCGCCCACTCGCTGCAAGGTTGACGAACATCGGACGTGCGCATAGATCGGGTATCCCGAATACGTCCCATTCCGGTCGTCGTATGCCGAATCACGGCCTGTTCGAGGAGCTTGCAATTGAGTGCTGACGTAGACGACCTGCCCGGGGCCGCTGATGAGGCGCGTCAGCGGATATTCGACGCGGGCTTGGCCATTCGCAGACAAGTGTTAGGGGCAGGCTACGTCGACAACGCGCTAGGGCGTAGCCACGGGACTGATTCCGAGGATATGCAGCGGTATGTGACTGAGATGGTGTGGGGCTCGGTCTGGACGCGTCCGGGCCTCGACCGGCGCAGTCGAAGCTTGGTCAACTTGGGCATGCTCGTCGCACTGGGACAGCTGCACGAGCTCGGTCTCCATGTCCGTGGAAGTGTGCGTAACGGGCTGAGCCGCGAAGAAATCGTCGAGGCAATCCTCCACGCGACGGCCTACTGTGGTGCTCCGGCCGGATTGGCGGCCATGCGAATTGCCCAGGAGACGTTGACCGATGAGCTGGGGGACCGGTAGCCGGCACGGGACTCTCACTGACCCGTCACTCCGCGCGACGGTAGCTGTCGGATTCGCCCGGCCACTACGGCAAGTAATTGTGTCGATCGACTGACCATGTCGTGCGAACATGGGGTCGGTGTTGTCCAATGGGGCCAAACTAGGATCAGCCAGTTCCTCCTGCCGACTGAAGATGCAGAGGCTCCCCTATGACCGAAAGAACGTACTCCCGAATGCCTCGGCATTCGACAACTTTCGTCGGCCGAGCTCACGAGCAGGACGCCTTGGGCGCAGCACTGGCCACGAATCGGTTGACGCTGGTGGTCGGTCCTGGCGGGGTAGGTAAGACCCGGCTGGTCACGTCGGTGTTGGTCGAGGGACACGATGCGTTCGGCGGGGCGGCCGGCTCCACGTACTTCGCCGACGTTCGTCAGATCAGCGGTCTGAACGACTTCTGCGCGCGGATCGCCGAAGCGCTGGGGATGCGTGACGGTTCCGCCGCTGATCCCGTACTGGTGAACGATTTTGCCAGGAGTCAGGACGGGATCCTGGTACTGGACAGCTGCGAGAGTATCGATTCCGAGTGTCAAGTGTTCCTACAGGATCTGGCACTGACCGCGTCGAACCTGACGTTGGTGGCCACGAGTCGCAGGGTGCTACGCGTGGAGGGCGCTCACTTGATGACGCTCAGCCCGCTCCCTGTTCCGTCGACGGACGTCGACGTCACAGCGGCGGATATCCGCAGCTTCGACGCTGTCGACCTGTTCGTCGACCGGGCTCGCCTATTGAGCTCGACATTCACTGTCACCGATTCGAATGCGGCAGTATTGGTTCGTCTTCTCCACGGTCTCGACGGGTTGCCGCTCGCTATCGAACTCGCGGCGGGGTGGGTCCGCGCGCTGTCGCTGCAACAGATCATCGACAGGATGAACGCCCGCCCGGATTTCCCGAGGGGAGACAGCACCAGCCTCCACCCGAGGCACAGGACGTTGCAAACGCTGACCGAAGGAAGCTTCCAGTTATCAACGGAAGCAGAGCAATTGCTGTGGTGCCGGCTCACCGTCTTCTCCGGAGCCTTCGACCTCGCGGCCGTCGAGGCCGTATGCAGTAGCTCTCCGTTGCGAGAGGTCGATCTACTCGATCACATGGCTTCCTTGGTAGACCAGTCGATAGTGATCGTCGACAACCGTGGATCGCTAGCGCGTTATCGTCTGCCGCGTCTGGTCCGCGATTACGGGGACCAGCACCTCGACGAACGCGATGACCGTGCTCAACTTCGTAGGAACCATTTTGCTCACTACGCCGAGCGCGTTCAGTTCGCGGCTCACTCATGGCTACACGAGGGCACCGCGCAGCTACTCGTCGACTACGCCAACATCGTGGTCGCGATCGACTACGGGCTCACCGATTCCAGCCTTCATGGTGTCAGCGCTCGAATGGCTACCGACCTATGGCATTTCTGGTTTGCGACAGGGCAACTGAGTCGGGGTATCGATGTGCTCGAGCGCGTACTCGCGGCCACCGCGGAACCGACGGCGTACCGAGAACTCGCCTTCTGCGTAGCGGCTTACCTCTATCTGCTCCAGGACAATCTCCGGTACGCGGAGAGGCTCGTGGAGCATGCAGCGGAGATACAGGCAGTCAGTCGAGACCCCCTCAACCGGGCTTTCGCCCTGCAACTCGCGGGCATGATCGCGATGGGATACGGCCGGACGGCCGAGGCAACGCCTCTGATCGATGAGTCCGCCGCGATGTATCGGTCACTCGAAGGTTCTTTGGCCAGAGAGTTGTACCTCGATACGATCGGAGTCGCGGTCATGTGCGCCGTACTGACCGGCGACACGGACCGCGCGACTTCCCTTGCCGAACACGGTCTGGCCGTCTGCGAGGAGTCGAAGGACTACTACTGGCGTGGGTACATCGAGCTTGTTCTCGGAATAGCGAGTTGGGTGTCCGGGGATCACGAGGGCGGGCGGCGTTCCGCGGTCCGGGCCATGGGACATACAACAGATCAGCTGCTCACCACCCACTGTCTGGAGCTGCTGGCGTGGTGCGCTCAGTCTGCACGGTCGTCTGTTCGCGCCGCCCGGCTGTTCGGGGGAGCCGATCGTATGTGGCAGTTCCTGGGCGGCAGCTTCTCCGGTTTCCGTATGGTCGCCGCATACCGCGACGACAGCATCCGAAGGACTCGTGAACAAGCGGGCGAGCGACCGTTCCAGACCGCCTACGAACTCGGCAGGCGTATGACGCTGGATGAGCTGGTCGCGTATGCAGTCGAGACGGAGACAGAGACGGAACTGGACGACAGCGGGTTGACTGTGTTGACCCGTCGCGAGCTCGAGGTGGCGAGGCTGGTTGCAGCCGGTCTGAGCAACCGAGACATCGCATCCGATCTGATTATTTCCCAGCGAACCGTCGAAACCCACGTCGAACACATCCTGTCGAAATTGGCCCTGGAGAACCGCACCAAGGTGGCAGCGTGGATTCACGCGCGCAGCCGCGAATCCTCGGCATGAGCGATCTGACCGAGCAGTCCCGACGGCATACTGAACTCGAAGTTACGTAGCGATGTCCGTATTCCTACGGACGCCCCGCGCCTGTGATGCATGTCATTCTCGCCAGACGTCATGGACGGGACCACTCATGGTCCCCGGAGCGAGCGAAGGCATACATGGACATCACACAGCTGGCCAAGCAGTACATCGGTGGAGTTTGGCGCGACGGTGCGGGAGACAAAATCCTGGTCGACGCCAATCCGTACAACAACGAGACAGTGGCGGAGTTCCCGGTCGCCGACCGCGCCGACGTCGATGAGGCCTACAAGTCCGCCGCGCAGGTCCAGGTCGAGTGGAACAAAGTCAACGCCTACGCGAAGCGAACCGTCTTCGAGAACGCAGCACGAATCGTCGGGGAACGAGCTCAGGAAATTACCGAGCTGTTGGCTGCCGAGGTCGGAGGCACAGCCGTCAAGGCAGGTTTCGAAATCGGCGTCGCGATCGACATGCTCAAGGAAGCTGCGACGCTGCCTCTGCGCATCGAGGGGAGCATCCTTCCGTCGCCGGTTGCAGACACCGAGAACTTCGTCTACCGCGAACCGGTCGGTGTAGTCGGCGTCATCAGCCCGTTCAACTTCCCGTTCTTTCTCTCACTCAAGTCGGTTGCGCCCGCATTGGCCACCGGAAACGGCGTTGTCATCAAGCCCCACGAGGAGACGCCCATCACGGGCGGAACACTCATTGCCTCGATCTTCGAGGAAGCGGGACTTCCGGCCGGTCTTCTGAATGTCACGGTTACGGAAATTCCTGTCATCGGCGACTATTTCCTCGAGCACCCGATCCCACGCGTGCTCGCCTTCACCGGCTCGACGGGAGTGGGTCGTCACGTAGGTGAGGTTGCGGCACGGCACTTCAAGAAGCCGATTCTCGAGCTCGGCGGTAACAGCGCGTTCATCGTCTGCGACGACGCCGATTTGGACTACGCGGTGGACGCCGCAGTGTTCAGTCGCTTCACCCATCAGGGCCAGATCTGCATGTCCGCGAACCGCATTCTGGTGCATTCCACCATCGCCGCCGAGTTCCGTGACCGTTTCAGTGCCAAAGTTGCGGCCCTTCCCATGGGCGACCCTTCGGACCCGAGCACGATCATCGGGCCGTTGATCAACGCCCGGCAGCTCACGGCCCTCGACGAGAAGATCGACGGTGCCATCGCTGCGGGTGCCACTGCAGTTCTTCGGGGCGAAGCAGCCGGAAACGTGCTTCCACCGGTGATTCTGGAAAATGTGACGGCGGGCTCCGCGATCGCCCACGACGAACTGTTCGGCCCTGTCGTCGTACTGATCGAGTTCGATACGGACGAACAAGCAGTCGCAATCGCCAACGACACCGAATTCGGACTCAGCGGTGCCGTGCACTCCGGTGACCTCAGCCGCGGGGTGCGGATTGCCAAGCAGATTCACACCGGAATGATCCATGTCAACGACGCCACCATTGCCGACGAACCGATCGTTCCCTTCGGCGGCGAGAAGAGTTCCGGAATCGGTCGACTGAACGGCCAGGCGAGCATCGACGAACTGACGACTCAGAAGTGGATCTCGGTCAACCACGGACGCCGGATCTACCCGTACCAGCAGTAGTTCGACGTCCTGACCTGCGTGCGATCTTGCTAAGCCACGTAATCCATTGTTCCGCAACAACTTCAGTGAACACCACCATCGAGAGGATTTCCTCAATCATGACTGCCGACTACGCAGTATCGACTTCCGGTCAACTGACCGACAACTACGAGCCTTTCATCGTCGAAGGCAACCCCACGGGCCAGTTCTCGCAGCTGCACGGCCGCACCGGTGGCGCGGTCCGTGTCGGACTCTTTCGGGTCCTCGAAGGTGAATACCCGGACCGCGAACCGACCCCGTACTACTTCGAGATGGACGAATACATCTGGATCGTCGAAGGCGAGGTACACATCGACACGGCCGCCGGCGAGACTCACGTTCTGCGCGAGGGCGATTGTGCCTATTTCCGTCAGGGCACGCATTCCACGTGGACGTTCCATGCACCTTTCCGCAAGTTCTCCGTCGAAATCAAGCAGGTGAACCAATGACCGAACATATCTACGATGTCGCTGTCATCGGCGGCGGATTTGCGGGTCTGACCGCGGCACGAGAGGCTTCGCAGCTCGGAAAATCGGTCGTGGTGATCGAGGCAACGAATCGCCTCGGTGGGCGCACCTGGACCGAGGATCGTCTCGGAACGCGCATCGAACTCGGTGGAACGGATGTGCACTGGTTGCAGCCGCATGTCTGGTCCGAGGTGTCACGCTACAACCTTGCAATCGAGGAGTTCACTCCTCCGACGGAGCTTCTGTACATCAGCGACGGGCAGGTTCAGCAGGGCACGGACGAATTCGTATTCGGCCTCATGGACAAGGGGATGAGCGCTCTTGCCGAGGTAGCGCGGACTGCATACGAACGCCCGCACGATCCGCACTTCTCCAACGCTGCTTTCGACTTCGACAAGCTCACTGTCGGCGAGTTTCTCGACGGTGTCGACATGACTCAGCTGGAACGCGACATGACCTCGTCGTTCTGGGCAGCGGCCTGCCAAGCGCCGCTCGAAAAGGCCGGTATCTCCATCGCTCTGCGATGGCTCGCCCTTGCGGGCTGGGACTGGCAAGTGATGCTCGACGTCATTTCGAGGTACAAAATCGTAGGCGGAACGGGCCTGCTGATCGACGGAATCGTCTCGGATACCAAGGCCGAGTTCATCATGGACGCCAAGGTGACGGCACTGACGGAATCCGACAACACTGTCGGTATCGCTCTCGCCGACGGCCGCACGGTGACATCGCGGACTGTGGTCTGCGCTGTGCCCGTCAATGTGTTGTCCGACATCACCATCGAACCGGAGCAACCGCACATCGAACGGATTGCCGCAGCCGGCCAGATCTCCGGTGGTCAGAAGGTGGTGGTCCGGATCAAGGGCGACCGGGCCCCGTACATGGCATTCGCGCCCGAGGGCCATCCGCTCGTACTCCTGCAGTACGACCGTGCCATCGACGGCGACCACATCGCTGTCGCCTTCGGCTCCGACGCGTCGGCCGTGAACGGTTCCTCGCGTGAAGAGGTCGAAGCCGTTCTGCGCACGTGGATGCCGGATCTCGAAGTCGTCGATGTTGCAACACACAACTGGACCGCCGACGGCCTTTACCGAGGTACGTGGGCAGTACCCGCCCCCGGACAGCTGCGAGACCAACTCGAGGCAGTGCAGGCACGCAACAGCCGCATATTGCTTGCGGGTGCTGACTTGGCGAGTGGCTCCTTCGGCCTCATCGATGGGGCAATTTTCACCGGAATCCGCGCCGGCCGCGACGCAGCGCGGATGTCCTGATTAGAATAGGAATTCGCCACGCGTTAAGGCAGTAGACACTGAAGTCGGGGTCATTCACGGCATAACCGCCGAGCGCGCCGTGGATGACCCCGGCTTTTTGTGCATAGTCCCTAGCCGCAACAGACAGTCAGGTGCTACTGATGATTCAGCCCCCGACCCTCGATCAACGCACGCACTTGTTCGCCAAAGCGATGCAATCGGCACTCACCCGAGCGGAAGTGGCCACGGCCTTTCTGGGTACTGCTCGCGACGTCATCGACGCCGGTGCAATCGGTCTTTTCCATATCAATGCCGAGTCTGGGCACGTGGAGGAAATGCACGGCGCAATCGGAGTGCACCACATCAACACCGGCACCGGATCCGAGGTCGCGATACCTGCCGATATCCCGGACACGTTCGTGGACGAGTACGAGACCTTCGGCCGTCCCGACGATCCTGTGCTCGAGCACGTCATTCAGGCGCACGCGCCGATCGACTCGTCGCGACTCGGCAGGGGTACCTGGGAGAGGTCGGGGGCCCGCGCAGCTCTGCGAGTCGGGGGGTTCGAGCATTCGATGGAGGCCCCGATCGTGGTGCGCGGGAAGCTTTTCGGCACAATAAATTTTGCGCGCTCCAAGCATCAAGCACCGTTCGCTACCAGTGATCTGGCAGCGGCCGGCACTATTGCCGAGCATCTCGGATTGGCAATCGAGCGGGCCAGGCGATTCGACGAATATTCGACCAAAACGGATGTCTACGAGAACGCTCTGGATCGGTTGCCGCAGGGGATGGTCATCGCGGACCTGGACGGGCGCATCGTGTACCGCAATCGCGCGGCCCTTCGCGACTGTATCCGGCCAACGATCGATGGCGGAACCGCCTCAATAGACCGTGTCGATCAGGCTATCTCAGTTGCGTCGACCCAGTTTCGATCCGACGGCAAGCGTGTTTCGGTCCAGAAAATCGACGACGGTCGCAATCGACTCCTGCTGAAGACTTTTCGGTTGGCAGATCGTACCGACTCGACGGTTACGCTGATCTTCAGCCTCAGTGAGCAGACCGATCACCGTCTGCCGAACCTGAGTATTCTCACCGAACGTGAACAAGAAATCGCTCAACTCGTCAGTGAGGGTTTGACCACCAAGCAGATCGCGTCTCGCGCGTTCATCAGTGATAACACGGTCAAACAACACCTGAAGCGAATATTCACCAAGACCGACGTCAGCAACCGGGCAGAACTGGTTCAGTTGATCTGGCGATCGACTCCCCAGGAATAAGCCCATTTTCTGAGACGCATCGGGTGCCGGTATCGGCGCGCCGGGAAGTATGTTTGGTTCCGTGTCTGGTGTAGATGGCCCCGGCGGCTCGCCATCGTCGATCCGTCGTGATGGCGAGCCGCCGTATCTCAGCTCGGCAGGTCGTTTCCAGGTACGCCCGCGACCAATATGGCGGTCAAGGCGGCAAGATCCAAAGCTGTCAGAGCCTCCAAGATGACCGGGTCGAGCAAAATCGACTGCCCTGTTCTGGGCGAGACGATCTCCAATCGCTGGCCGTTGCCATGTACTTTCCGCTCGACATACACATCGGCGAACTCATTGGCCAGTCGCAGGCGCTCGTTCGATTCTGCACTTGTTGTCATGGTGACGCTCCTCAGAAGAACATCGACAGATTATGAGCCGACAACGTGCTCTGATCGAGCGCCGTCCAGCGGCGTGCGATACGCCAACCGTCCGGTGTCATTCGTAGCGTGTCCTTTCGCTGGGCCGATAGGAGATCGATGTTCGTCGAGTTTCCGCGACTCCGATAGATCAGCTCATTGGCGAGCACGGTGACTTCGTTGGGCATCGCGCTCTGGCCTACCTCGATATTCGAGATGTAGTGGCGTACGCGTGAGGGCGGCTGCTCGGCCCACGCGTACTCGCAGTTGAGTCTGTTCACACGGATCTCCAACGTCTGCTTCGTGTCGTCGAATGCCTTGGAACGAGACTCCCAGTCAGCTCCGTCTTCACGGTTGAGGCGAACTGGGACGATGTATCGAGCGTCATCTGTGAAGAGTTCGACCCAGGAATCGAAGTGACGGTTGTCGAGCAACCGCGATTCCGCGTAGAGAAACTGCACCACCGAGTGGTAGGTATCCGCGTCTACGTGGTCGAGGGTCGATGGTGTGGAAGTGTCGATGCTCATCGCGGGCTCTCTTGTAGTTTCGGTACTCATCGCGGACACTCAGTCCTTGTCTGTCAAGTACTTGGCCCAGGTGGACCATAGATTCCGAAAGTTGGAGTCATTCATGTAGGGCTGGAGGGCGACACCCGGCCCGGGGTAGTTCGCAACAGGTTCTTGCTTCAGCCCACTGACGTATGGAAAGTCCATCTCGCGTACGACGGAGCCCTTCAACTGCTGGGTGATGTTGTTCCAATTTTCCATGTCGTCCTGCTCGAACATTCCGCCCGGACCGAATGCCAACGTGTAGGCGTTGTAGGCCGCCTCTCGATACTCCTCAGACACACCCTTGGGTACCAGGCACCACGAGGACATCTGCATCGTGCCGGCCGATAGGGCCCGAACCTGGCGCATGGTCACGAACCGGATGCCGGGCTCACCCGGAATAGGGCTGAACGGCTGGCTGAGGAACGACAGGTTGGGGAAAGCCATGCCGACCGCAGTGCGAACAGGTTCGAATACTGCCAACTGTTCAGGAGTCAAGCGCTCTTTCAGAACGTCGACGATTTCGGGAGGGTAGCCGAGGAACGGATCCATGCCTGGAGTTTCACCCAGACCGATTCCGTGCCCCTTGTCCGGGAAGTGAACGCTGTGACCGATGCTGTGAGTGGCTCCGGAGGAAGCGAAATAGCCGAGATGGAAGCCGAACTGGTGTGTGACAGGTGTGTGGTAACCGTCGCCGGAACCGTTCTCGGCGTACAGCTTCCAATCGCAACGCGATTCCCAGATGTCGGGCGGGCCATACACCTCGACGCCTTCGTGGCCGGTCTTGAGGTAGTAGTCCAGGTAGAACTGGAATCCGCCCAGGAAGTCTTCCAGCGGTTCGACGTCAGGGTCCAGAGATCCGAATATCAGGCCCTCGTACATTGCCGTTTTGACCGGGACAAGACCCCACTGCTTCTTGTCGAGTTCGTCGCCGAATGCTTGCTTGTGGTACGGAACAGCGACCAGTTCTCCGCTGTTCTTGTATACCCATCCGTGATACGAGCATCTGAAGTGTGATGCGTTGCCCAGGTCTGCTTTGCACATCTGGTTGCCGCGGTGACGGCACATATTCAGGTGTACCTGGATTTCGCCGGCTTCGTCACGTGCCACGAGAATCGAGTTGTTGGCGATATTTCGGACAACGTAGTCACCGGCCTTCGGAACTTCGCTCTCGTGCGCCAGAAAGTTCCATGCCTTGCTGAACAGGCGCTCGACTTCGAGGTCGTAGACCGCCGGGTCGTTGAAAATCTTTGCCGGCACCATGCCGTGCGTAGCCACATCGCGTAGGCGCTCAACCAGAGATTGTGCAGCCGTGTCGGGGACAGTCATTTACGATCCTCTCATCGTCGATCAGGGCTCTACGAATCGTCGATGCCCACAACAAGAGTGACGCAGGTTACGTGATCGCACATGACCCGATTGGGTACCATCTCCTCGCTCGAGACCAATCCGGAGCTCGGTGGACCGCAAACGAATTCGACACGGAACGAGCGACGCTCAGACATTCGGCCGGGTTCGGCCGAAAAGACCTCCGGCCCGTCGACGTCGAACTGAGCAGATACTCCAGTTCGACGAAAACGGGCCGAAGGCGAGCGTATTCGTCTGGGTGCGTGGGGGTCGATTCAGCCTTCGAGCATCGAAATGGCCCGGGCGGGGCAACATCTCACCGACGCCTCCGCGACCGAGCGGAGATCCTCGCCGGGGTGGCCATCTTTGAGTGTTGCGATATCGTTCTCCTCGTCGAAGTCCCAGATCTGTGGTGCCTCGATGAGGCAGTTCGCGTATCCCTGGCACTTGCCGGTATCGAGAAGCAGTTGGTAGGCCATGGTGAACTCCTGTGTAGTCGAGGTAGGCAGAATCGCCCGCGGAACTCGCGGCTCGCGACGAAGTGGTGACTTGACGCCACCATCGATCAGGCTGGATCGGTCGTGATCAGCTCCGCGTCCTGGTGGCCCGACGTGTTCCGTCGTGGCTACCGCGGTGGCCTCAATGCTAGGTATCGACACCAAGCGATACGTCCCCCGAAAGGGTGGTATCGAGTGACGGTGATCATAGGAGACGCAAGCGCGAGGCTTACAAGCGCGCGAGAAGATCGTCCATCGACAACGGCCGGTATTGTTGCACCACAACATCGCCGACTCTGGCGTCGCTGAGCCTCGAGCGCACCTCGCTTGGAACTTCGTCGGTTCGGGCCTTGACCACCGCAAGCCACCTTCGTAGGTCACTCGCCGAACTCGGGCCGATGTCGAGTGCTTCGACGAGCTCGCGGTCCGTCAATTTCGAGTACTGGTCGTACGTCG
This sequence comes from Rhodococcus sp. 05-339-2, assembly GCF_002258965.1. NCBI lineage: Bacteria > Bacillati > Actinomycetota > Actinomycetes > Mycobacteriales > Nocardiaceae > Rhodococcus > Rhodococcus sp. 05-339-2. The sequence goes on along the minus strand of NZ_NOYW01000014.1, from coordinate 148,942 downwards.
TCTCAGGTGTGAGCGCCCACTGCGACATTCGCGTCAGTTCTTCTGCGCTCGTACTTATTTCGACACTGGACCGAGCTATCGTGCCGTTGGTCCCGTACTCCCACACGCTTTTGATTCTTTCGCGAGCAACGGCCACGTCCGACCATGCGCTGAATCCCGAACCGATGTAGTCCGTTGCGTGTGGGTCTGTTTCCGGAATGAGTAGTCGGGTTATCGCTCGATCATTGACAGCATCGAGCAGATCCAGTGGTGAGTCGTTCACGGTGACTTCCCGACGAGGTGGCCAGACGTCGAAAGCGCTGTGGTCGCCGTACTTTCCGCCGACGTGAAACGTGAAGATCTGAGGATATTGGGCCTTTTCGATGCTTCGCCGCTCAGGGCACACCTCGTAGTGGAGGAACGCGCACGTCTGCATCAGAAGGCTCGCCCCCAGCGAGCCGAAGGGTTCTCTGATGACCACGCCGAGGCGATCGTGTTCGTTCCAATCCGGAAGCAGAGTATGCGGACCGACCGAAGCCCCGTTCAGACGCCAGTCGAACATGCGATGTTCGATATCTGTTGCGACGTGCATTTTTTCCTCCTCGAAGCGGCGAGCGAACAGCTCGACCGGCTTGCACTGCGAATCGAACTCGGGAGCATGTCCCTTCGACCGTGAGCAAAGACTTGCAGGCGGCCGTGGCGTACGCATCGGGATAAATACGGATACGGAGGGCTGGCTCCGACGATGAGGCTGCCCTTGGCGTCCCGCTGAGCGGTGGACAAAGGGCAGGTAACACGTTTGCAAGGTACTCGGTTGTCATTTCCCTTTCTGTCGAATGTACCCCTTTGGGTGACATCAAAGCAGTCGAGACCTTGTCAGCATTTAGGTCACTCGCGCCAGTCGGTGTCGAGGATCACATCGGACACCGCGGTCCCATCAATCGGCCCATTCGTGGCAGCCCTCCGCCTCCATATCGAGGGCACGAATCGGCGACACCCACAGGCGCTTGCCAGTGCCCAATCAAGAGGATGGCTCATGACCGACCAGCAACTAGAAGGTCACACCTTCAGGAAAACACTTCGATGGTATGACGGGTTCATGATGGCGTTGCCCATCGGATCGGGCCTTTTTGTCAGTGTTGGCTACATGATGGGCACCATCGGAGTAATTCCGGCGACGATCGCGTGTGCACTGCTCTCGGTCGTCGCGATCTTGCAGAACAAGCTGTTTTCCGAGATGGCAGCGATGTTCCCCACCAAGGCAGGAGGTGTTGCGTTGTTCGCTGCCGAAGCGTGGAAAAGATATTTTTCGCCGATCGCTCCTATTGCTGCCTTCGGATACTGGTGCGGATGGGGGTTGTCGCTTGCTCTGACCGGTATCACCATGGGATCGCTCGTGGGGGCGCAATGGTTTCCGGAGGCGACGGATGCATATTTCACCGTTGCAGGTGTCGGCTTCGGGCTTGCGCAGGCCATCGGGGTCGTAACCGTTGTGCTGTGCAGCGTGCTCAACATTGCGGGGATTCGGGTGGCTGTTCGAGTGAATCAAGTCATCGGGGCAGTGTTCATCGTTATTCTGGCGCTCTTGCTCGTCCTTCCACTCGCCAGCTCGTCGTGGTCGACCGAAAACCTGACCTCGGGTCCGACCACTGATTGGAAGACCTTCGCGGTCTGGCTCTTCGTGGTTGCCTGGGCAATCTATGGGACCGAGCTGTGCGCGATCTTCGCTCCTGAGTACGTCGATACGTCGAAGGACACCTCGCGTGCCCTGACCTCAGTAGGCCTGTTCATGTTGATGGTCTACACCGTCATTCCCATCGCCACAGGCGGTCAGCTCGGCTCCGAAACCATCGCAGCCAACCCCATCACTTATGGGGTGGCCAGTATTGCTGAATTCTCACCGTTCCTGTCCGAGATCACGACTGCAGTGCTCTGCGGCGCGATCTTTTTGATCATGATCTCGGCATCGGCTGATGCCGGCCGCGCGCTGTACGGGATCTCCAACGAGGGCATGTCATTGCGTCAACTCGACCTACTCAACAGTCGGGGTGTTCCCAGTCGCGCGATCTGGGTCACCATGGTGATCAACCTGCTGATGATTGTCTTCGTCGGGAATCCCGTCGCAATCCTCATCGCCAGCAACATCGGCTACATATTGGCAGTGACACTGGCCGTCTTCGGCTTTCTGCTACTGCGCAAGGACAGGCCCGGGCTGGTGCGCCCCATTCGACTGGGCAAGCCATGGCTGGTCGTCGCCGGCGTAGTGGGAGCGTTCGACGCTTTCATCCTCGCCATGGGGGCGTTCAACCCGGACTTGAGTCACGCGGGAGGAACCAAAGAAGTCCTCGTCGGAATCGGCATCTTGCTGATCGGATTCGTTCTGTTCGTGGTCCGACGAGTACTACAGGACCGCCAGCCCTTCACGCTCCGCGAACGCGACGAGGACGTGTCTGCTGAGGTCACCAACGTCTGAAATCTCCTCTGCTGCACCGACTGCGGTTATCGCTTCGGTGCAGCAGAGCCGTTTCGTCGCGTCGGTGCGCATAGATGCACCCTTGTCACGGGATCAGCGCGGGAAGTACGAGATCGTCCACAATTCGTTCGATATCGACCTCGGATATATCGCTGCCTCGGATGATCTGCCAGTGGAGGATGAGGGCAATGGCCGCCTCGATCTGTATGGGAGGACTGCCATCTCGGTGTAGTGGGTTCTCGAGATCGCCGCGCTGTTCAGCGCGGTGCAGGACCGTCATTGCCGAGTCGAACAGATTGGACAAGTACCGCTGCTGAATTGCTGCGGTGACGTCAGGATGCACACGGGTGGTTTCCAACATGGCGGCCACCAGTCGATTGTGCGGTCGCGGCGAGCCGCAGGCCGCCGTCGCGACGAGGGTGCCGACCAATTCCTCGCGCAGCCGACCGGGACCGATCGTGACGACTGCGCGCTCGTTGATGATCCCGGAGTGCTCGAACGCCTCGGCTGCCAATTCCGCAGGTGACGCCCACCGTCGATAGACCGTGGCTTTTCCTACTCCCGCTCGCAGGGCGACGCGTTCCATTGTCAGGTTGGCATAACCTCCCTCGGCCAGCAGCTCGATCGCCGAATCGAGCAGACGGGTGTCACGCTGTGGGTCCTGACGTGGGCCGGAGCGGCCGGGAGGCCGTCGTCGCGTGGGACCTGTGGTCGTGGAGGTCGGAGTCACTTCAACAGATTTACCAGGTCTGAGCCGTCTGTGGGGAAGCCGTGACTTTTCAGAGCTCGACCGATGCTCTGGCTCTGTAACTAGGACGTATTGGTATCGTGTTGCTGGACGCGGACTCGAGTGAGTCGAGTTCGATGACATCCGCACAGAACAACGATCGAAGGGCGTAATACGTGAGCTACATCGGGATCCTCGGAGCCGGCTACGTGGGAGAGACATTGGCTCGACGGCTTGGTTCGCTGGGGCACACGGTTCGACTCGCGAATTCTCGGGGGCCGGAAACGCTGGGTCGTCTGACCACGGTGGAGAATGTCCAGCCGGTGTGGGCCTCGCAGGTCACGGAGGGTGCCGATATCGTCATCTCGGCCGTGAACGAGACGTTGGTCGCCAACATGGACCCTGACTTCACCGGGTCACTCGCTCAGGTGCCGATCGTCATCGACGCCGCGAACTACAACAGCCGGCGGGACGGCGTCGTACCCGATCTCCTGGCGGGTAAGCCTGTGGGGCAATGGTTGTCCGAGCAGCTCGGGCGGCCGTTGTTCAGAGTGTTCAACAACATCGAAGCTCACGTTCTTGCTTCCGGTGGTCGACGGGCCGGAGATTTCGACCGCATTGCATTGCCCATCTCGGGTCCCAACGGCGCCCATCTTGCTCGGGTGCATACTCTGGTGGACGAGTTGGGGTTCGACCCGGTGTACAACGGTGAGCTCACCGAATCGTGGCGTCACCAGCTGGGGACCAAGAGTTACTGCACCGATCTGCGAGCATCGCAGCTGCGCATCGAACTGGCCGAGGCGAGCCAGGAGCAAACTCTGGAAGAAAACCAGATCGCGTATTTTCTCGGTGAGGAGGTCCGCACCTCCCAATCGCTCGGGGCCGACATCATGCGCAATCAGACGTTACGACTACAGGAATACTTCGGTCCCGAATTCGGGGATCCGCGGGTCAATGCAGAGCGACTCGGCAGCAACTGACCGGATGGCGTAGTGCGGGTGATCGAGACCGACATTCCACACGGCAGCTTCGGATGTGCAACGATTCACTGATTGACCCTTTAGGGTCATTTCAGAGATTCGGTCCGATGCCTCGAGTCCGGGCACGGCCGGAGAGGTATTGTTCAACGCGGCGCGAAGAATGGATTCATTGCTCGTACGGTGAAATCGATTGTGTCGCTTCTTGGACCGCCAGCTTATTCGTGCAGCGAGAATTCAACTCATCGCCATCGAACTCGTCGGTTGTCCGGCCGATCGGTGCAGCAATTGCGTCTCTCTGATCGATCGATGAGTCGGCGTTCTTCTCGTCGATCCCTATGCCTCGAACGTCGCCTCGAACCCGAAGGAATTGGTATGACCGATCGCGAGAAGAAGCTCCTCGATTCCGTTCCGAACGAACTCTTCATCGGGGGGCGGTGGCGGGCGGCGTCGGCGAACGGCACTCTGGCGGTGCATGATCCGGCAACGGGGGACGTCGTTCGTGACATCGCCGACGCGACTCCGGAGGATGGGATGGCTGCACTCGATGCGGCTGTCGCGGCTGCAGATTCGTGGGCGTCGACGCCTGCGCGTGAGCGGGCGGAGATTTTGCGTCGTGCCTTCGATCTGCTGCAGGAGCGTAAGGAGGACTTCGCGCTGCTGATGACGATCGAGATGGGCAAACCGTTGGCCGAGGCCAGGGGAGAGGTGGCGTACGGAGGCGAGTTCCTGCGGTGGTTCAGCGAGGAGGCCACGCACGTCCAGGGCCGGTACGGGTCGAATCCGGAGAACACCGGGCGCATGTTCGTCACCCAGCATCCGGTGGGTCCGTGCTTTCTCATCACTCCGTGGAACTTCCCCCTGGCCATGGCAACTCGTAAGATCGCCCCTGCTCTGGCGGCGGGCTGCACCGTGGTGGTCAAACCGGCCGCACTGACTCCGTTGACCACTCTGCTCCTGGCGAAGATCCTGGAGGAAGCAGGACTGCCCGACGGCGTGGTCAACGTCGTCACCACCACGGCCACGTCGGCAGTGGCGGGGCCGATCATCGCTGATCCGAGACTGCGGAAGCTCTCGTTCACCGGCTCTACGCCGGTGGGGCAGGCTCTGCTGCGTCAGGCTGCCACAGGGGTTTTGCGTACGTCGATGGAGCTCGGCGGTAACGCCCCGTTCGTGGTGTTCGGTGACGCGGATCTGGACAAGGCCGTCGACGGAGCCATTGCGGCGAAGTTTCGCAACATCGGTCAGGCGTGCACGGCGGCGAACCGGTTCATCGTGCACAATTCGATAGCAACCGAGTTCGCGCGACGGGTTACCGAACGAGTCGAAGCTTTCGGTATCGGACGCGGCACCGAGGATGGGGTGACGATCGGTCCACTGATCGATCGCAAGGCCGTGGCCAAGGCCGAGGAGTTGGTCACCGACGCCGTGAAGCGTGGAGCAACGGTCACTACCGGTGGCGCAGCGATCGACCGGCCCGGGACCTTCTTCGCCCCGACGGTTCTGACCGATGTGGTGCCGGGCAGCGACATTCTTCGAGAGGAGATATTCGGCCCGGTGCTGGCGATCGCGACCTTCGATACCGATGACGAGGCGGTGTCGTTGGCCAACGACACCGAGTACGGTTTGGTGTCGTACGTGTATACCGAGGACTTCCGTCGTGGTCAGCGCATGATCGAGCGCCTGCAGACCGGAATGATGGGCCTGAACGTGGGTGTGGTGTCGAATGCTGCTGCGCCGTTCGGTGGCTGGAAAATGTCCGGTCTCGGACGTGAAGGTGGAGCGGAAGGTATCCACGAGTACTTGCAGACCAAGTACACGCTGACGCCTTCGCCCTTCGTCGGTTAGGAGTACTTCGGGCGGTCTGTACGGACGGATCGTGGATGTGATTCGGACCATGGTGACCGTCGCTGTCAGCCCGCAACCCAGTCGGTCATGACGTCGGCGAGTGCCTGTGCTCCGATGTTGCAGTCGTCGGCTTCGGCGAATTCGTCGGGTGAGTGGGACACGCCGGTTGGGTTGCGCACGAACAACATTGCTGTCGGAACCTTGGCGGAGAGAATGCCGGCGTCGTGGCCGGCAGCGGTGGGAATGACCGGAACGTCCCCGAGATGAGCCAATGCGCGTCGGAGCTTCTCTCTCGGCCCCGTCGGGAATTCGACGATGGGAGTGATGGACTCGGCGAACACGTTCAACTCGATTCGGTCGGTCGACGAGTGGGCTTGCGCTTCGGCCTCGATGGCAGCGACGAGAGTGCTCAGTGTCTCTTCGTCCGCGGCACGGGCGTCGAGCCATGCCTTGATCTGCGACGGTATGGCGTTGGCCCCGTTGGGAAGGACGTGTACCTTCCCGAACGTGGCGACCGCCTCGTGCTCAGTGGCAGCCGCCCTGGCGCTGTGCACCGACGATGCGAACGCGAGCATGGGATCGCGGCGGTCCACCAGTCGTGTGGCACCGGCGTGATTGGCTTCGCCGGTGAAGGTGAACTCCCACCGGCCATGTGGCCAGATCGATGATGCGACGGCTATGGGCTTGTCCACCAGATCCAGCGCCCGACCCTGCTCGACGTGCAGCTCTACGTAGACCCCCACACGGTCGACGAGCGAGGGATCGGCGCCGATGTGCTGGGGCGTGCGACCGGCCTTGGCCATCGCCTCGGCGAGGGTGATGCCATCGACGTCCCTCAGGCCGAGCGCGCGATCGGGTGTCAGTGCGCCGGTGGTCAACTGACTGCCGACGCACGCCACGCCGAATCGCGCGCCTTCCTCGTCCGAGAATGCGGTGACGGCAATCGGAATGTGGGGCTCGATGCCGCGTTCGCGCAGCATGTCGACTGCGGCGAACGCCGAGACGACGCCGAGGGGTCCGTCGAACGCACCTCCGTCGGGGACGGAGTCGAGGTGGGAACCTGTGACGAACGCTCCTGTCGGTTCGCCGACCCAACCTGTGGGCAGCCACCACGCCCACAGGTTGCCGTTGCGGTCCTCCTCGACGTCCATGCTCCGTGACGTCGCTTCGCCCCGGAACCATTCGCGCAGTGTCAGATCAGCCTCACCCCAGGCGAAGCGGCGGTAACCGCGCGTCGAATGATGCTGTCCGACATCGAGTATGGATTTCCAGAGGCTGTCGAAGGCGGTCATGGTGCGATGTTGTCCTCTCGGGTAACGAAGGGGGGAGTCAGTAGCGGCCGGGGATCCAGTTGGTTCCGGCGAGTGGAACGCGCGCCATCGCGGACGCCTCGACGGTGAGTGCGACGAGGTCCTCGGGTTCGAGGTTGCGCAGATGCGATTTCCCGCAGGCGCGAGCCAGTGTCTGCGCTTCCATCGTCAGGACGCGGAGATAGTTGGCCAGGCGTCGTCCGCCCTCGACGGGATCGAGGTTCTTCGACAACTCCGGATCCTGGGTGGTGATACCCGCTGGGTCGCGTCCGGCTTGGAAGTCGTCGTAGAAGCCGGCGGAGGTGCCCAGTGCCTCGTACTGCTTCTGGTAGCGGGGGCTGTTGTCGCCGAGTGCGATCAGTGCCGCGGTGCCGATGGCGACCGCGTCCGCTCCGAGGGCCATGGCCTTGGCGACGTCGGCGCCGGAGCGGATTCCGCCGGACACGATCAGCTGCACCTTGCGGTGCACACCCATCTCCTGCAATGCCTGCACGGCCTGCGGGATCGCAGCGAGGGTCGGAATGCCGACGTGCTCGATGAACACGTCCTGGGTGGCGGCCGTGCCGCCCTGCATGCCGTCGACGACGACCACATCGGCCCCTGCCTTCACCGCGAGCTTGACGTCGTAATAGGTGCGGGTGGCACCGACCTTGATGTAGATCGGCTTCTCCCAATTGGTGATCTCACGGAGTTCGATGATCTTGATCGCGAGATCATCGGGCCCGGTCCAGTCGGGGTGGCGGCACGCCGAGCGCTGGTCGACGCCCATCGGGAGGGTACGCATACCGGCGACGCGTTCGGTGATCTTCTGGCCGAGCAGCATGCCGCCGCCACCTGGCTTGGCACCCTGGCCGAGGACGATCTCGATGGCGTCGGCTTTGCGGAGATCGTCCGGGTTCATTCCGTACCGCGACGGAAGATACTGATAAACAAGGTTTTTGGACTGACCGCGCTCTTCCGGCGTCATTCCGCCGTCGCCCGTGGTGGTGGAGGTGCCGACCTCGCTCGCCCCGCGGCCGAGCGCTTCCTTGGCCTGTCCGGACAAGGCTCCGAAGCTCATGCCCGCGATCGTGATCGGAATATCCAGGTGCAGCGGGAACTTCGCGTGAGTGTCGCCGAGTACGACGTCGGTGTCACACTTTTCGCGGTACCCCTCGAGAGGGTAGCGGGACATCGACGCACCGAGGAACAGCAGGTCGTCGAAGTGCGGGAGTTTACGTTTGGCACCCCAGCCGCGAATATCGTAGATTCCGGTGTCGGCGGCGCGCTGGATCTCGGCGATGACACCGCGGTCGAAGGTGGCCGACTCGCGCGGTTGGGTGTTCGGTGTGGTCATCTCGAGTCTCCTAGTACGCGCTGGCGTTGTCGACGTGGAAGTTGTAAAGCTGGCGGGCAGAGCCGTAACGGGTGAATTCGGTTGGGCTGTAATCGATTTCAGCGGTAGTGAGTAGTTCTTGCAACTCCGCCAGGTGTTCGTCGCGCATCTCCTTCTTGATGCAATCCGCACCGAGGGATGCGACGGTTCCGCGGACGTAGATGCGCGCTTCGTAGATCGAATCACCCAGTGCTTCACCGGCATTGCCACAGACGACAAGACGCCCGGCCTGTCCCATGAATGCACTCATGTGACCGATGTTGCCGCCGACGACGATGTCGACACCTTTCATCGAAATTCCGCATCGCGCGGCAGCATTGCCGTCGATGACGAGTAACCCACCGTGAGCGGTGGCACCGGCGGATTGGGAGGCGTCGCCCTTGATGTGCACACGGCCGGACATCATGTTCTCGGCGACGCCGACTCCTGCGTTGCCGGTGACAGTGACGGTAGCTTTCTGGTTCATTCCGGCGCAGTAGTAGCCAACGTGTCCTTCGATGGTGACGTCGAGGTCGGCGTCGAGACCGCAAGCCAAGGCATGCGCACCCTGCGGTGTGGTGACAGTCAGCGACTTCGGTGCGTCCGGGGAGCTGAGGAGTTCGTTGACCTCGCGTGTGCTCGAGGTCTGCAGGTCGATGGTCGTCGCCTCGGCCGGTGCAGCGGCCTCGATCTGTTCTGTGGTCACTGACGGTGCCATACGTACACCTCTTCCGGTTCGGGCTCGAAGATTCGGGCGTTCTCGATGCCTGGCAGGTGTGCCAGGGCGCGGTATTCGGAGGCCATGGCCACCCAGCGGTCGGTCTCGGCGATGATCGCCGGCTTGCACGAGATGGCGTCGCGGACAACGGCGAACGAATCACTGTTGGAGACGAGCAGGGTGTAGAAGCCGTCGAAGGTTTCGTTGAGCATCAGCAATGCCTTTTCGAGGTCGACACCTTCGGCGAGTTGCTTGGCTACGAATCGTGCACCGACCTCGGTGTCGTTCTCGCTGTCGAAGCTCACGCCCTCGCGTTCGAGGTCGTGCTTGATCGACATGTGGTTCGAGAACGAACCGTTGTGCACCAGGCACTGGTCGGGCCCTACTGCGAACGGGTGCGAACCCTCCGCTGTGACAGCCGATTCCGTGGCCATACGGGTGTGCGCGACGCCTTGCCAGCCGCTGGCCTGGGGGAGACCGAATCGGTGGGCGAGTTCGGTGGGGTTGCCCATGCCTTTGAGGACGGTGAGGTCGTCGCCGAAACCGATGATGCGCGCCTCGGGTACGACAGTGCGCACAGCGTCGGTGATGTCATCGGCAGCCGCGGGCGCGTGCAGAACGATGGTCGGTTGGAGCTCGAGTCCGGTGACGGTGACACCGAGAATCGCTCCGACCTTGTCGGCGAGTTCGCCGGCGGCAAGGGGCGAATCGAGAAGCGACACGGTTGCGTCACCCTCCGGTGACCAGGTGGGGTCGCCGTAGACGGCCATGCCGGCAGAGTCGGGGCCGCGATCGCACATCGCGTCGAGCATGTCGGTCAGTAGTGCACCGAGTTGGGGGTAGAGCGTGGCGTCACGTAAGTGAAGCCCGACGATTCCACACATGGTGGTCCCTTTCGTGTATCGAAGAACGTCAGAATGCGGTGAGGTAGTGGTCGATCTCCCATGCCGAGACCGTGTTGTGCCAGGCGAAGAACTCCTCGCGTTTGGTCTTGGCGAAGTACTGCGCAACGCCGGGGCCGGCTGCGTTTAGAGCATCGGTCAACACCGGATCGGCCTCGAAGGCATCCATCGCGTGCAGCAATGTCATCGGCAACATGTCGCTGGGCGATTCGCTGGAACCTGCTTCGCCGGGATGCAATCCGCGACGGACACCGTCGAGCCCGGCTGCGATGGCACCTGCAGCCGCGAGGTACGGGTTGGCGGATCCGTCTCCGCCGCGAAGCTCGACTCGGTTCTTGTCGGGAATGCGCAGGTAATGCGTGCGGTCGTTGCCCCCGTACGTGGCGAAGCGCGGTGACCACGTTGCCCCGCTCGCAGTGGCAGTTGCGCCGGTTCGTTTGTAGGAGTTGACCGTCGGTGCGATGAGACCCTGCAGAGCACAGGCGTGTTCGAGAATTCCTGCGACGAAGGCGTAGGCGGTGGGGGAGATCCCCAGGCCCTGCTCGTCGGTTGCGTCCGGGAACACCGGTCCGGCGTCGTTCCAGAGCGAGAGATGCATGTGCAGTCCGCTGCCCGTGCGTGTGGTGAACGGCTTGGGCATGAATGTCGCTTGCATGCCGCGCTTCTCGGCGATGACCGACAGCAGGTACCGCAGGGTGATGACGCGGTCCGCGGTGGTCATGGCGTCGGCATAGTCGAAGTTCTGCTCGAACTGGCCGTTGCCGTCCTCGTGATCGTTGGCGTAGTTACCCCATCCGAGGGTGTTCATGGCGTCGGCGACTTCGGTGAGGTGGTCGTACATGCGGGTGACGTCTCGGGCGTCGTAACAGGGGTTCTTGCTGGTGTCGCCGCGGTCGGCGGTGACCAGTTCGCCGTCCACGCGGTTGACCAGGAAGTATTCGATCTCCGCGCCGACGTTGACCGTCATACCCAGCTCGGCGGCCTTCCGCAATTGTTCTTTGAGAATGACGCGCGGCGCATACGGCCACGGCTTGCCTTCGACGTGGGGGTCGCAGTGAACGATCGCCAGACCCGGCTTGATGAACGGGATCGGGGTGAACGACGACACGTCCGGAATGGCAACGAGGTCGGAATCCTTGGGCTCCTGGCCCATGTTGCCTGCTGCGTAGCCGGCGAATCCAACTCCGTCGTCTTCCAGTTGCCCGACTGCCTGGATGGGGACGAGTTTGGCGCAGGGCTTTCCGGACAGGGTAACGAACAGCGCGAGGATGAACGTGGTCCCGCTGGCGTGGGCGACCTCTGTGAGGGTCGGGGCCCGGTGTTCGGTGGGGGGAGCGGCTTCGGCGGTGTCGACAGCCATGGTGGTGTCCTTTTCGGGTCGAGTGTCGGTGAGCGTCATCGCATTTCTCCTGCGCCCTCGTAGGGATTGAGGCTGAACAACAGGTCGCCCTCGGCGAATCGCGAGTACCGGAAGTCCCGCGGGTTCACGTTCGGCAAAGTGGTCTCGCCGTCGATCAAGAGGTCGGCAACGAGCTTGCCGACTGCGGGCGAGATCTTGAACCCGTGCCCGGAGAATCCGGTCGCGAGGAAGAGTCCGTCCACAGGGGAGGGGCCGATGATCGGGTTGTAGTCGGGGGTGACGTCGTAAGCGCCGACGTACGAGCTGGTGATTCGGGGGTCGGGCATGTCGGGCAGGCGGTGCCCCAACTTCATGATGTTCTTCTCGATCGCGGCATCGTCGGCGCGGTTGACGTACTTGTCCGGGTCGATGTATTCCGGAGCCTGGTGATCGGAGTTGCCCACCAGTAGCTCGCCGTTGGGTTCGCGGCAGATGTACTGAAGGCCTGCGAGGTCGGACAGGACCGGGACCTCGGAAGTCGGAACACCCTGGTCGATGAGGACAAGCTGCGCGCGCTGTGCTTTCACGTCCAGGTCCACACCGACGCCTGCTGCTAGAGCGGGTGCCCACGGACCTGTCGCCAGAATGACCTGATCGGCGTGTACTTCGGAACCGTCCTTCAGAACAACACCGTAGACAGCGCCGGAATTGTTCTGCAGCAGAGACACAACCGGTGTGCTCTGGCGAATCTTGACGCCCATTTTTCGGGCGGTCGCGGCGAATGCCATTCCCGCCATGTAGGCCTCGCCGCGGCCACCGAGTGGTTCGTAGGCGAACAGCGCGAAGTCGTCGAGGTGCAATCCCGGCCAGAGTTCGGCCATCTTGTCGTGGGCGATGAATTCCGTCGCGATGCCGAGTGATTGCATCATCGCGATGTTGGCCTCGAGCGGTTTGACGTTGTTCTCACCGACCCCGACAACGTATCCGCACTGGCGAAAGGCCATGTCGTCGTCGAAGAGTTCGGTTGCGCGGGTGAAGATGTCGACGCCATACCAACTCATGGCCGCGAGCGAGGGAGTGCCGTAGTGGCAGCGCACCACGCCGCTGGACTTACCGGTCATCCCGGAACACAAGGTGTCACGCTCGATGACGAGAACGTCGGTCTCCCCACGCTCAGCGAGTGAGTACGCGATGGCCAGTCCCTCGAGGCCACCACCGATGATCAAGAACTTGGCTGTATCTGTCACGTGACGCTTCCTTGGGTGATGAGTGGCGAGCACCGAGCGAACCGCTCGAGGAGGTATCTCTAGGTGAACAATGTCTTCCAATATGAAACTCTTGAAATGTGACCACCGTGTTTCATGGATGTCAGTTCGAGGTGACGGATGTGACCGAAAGTCCAGTGTTGCAATTGTGGAACTGCAAGAAAGAGGCTGGTCCGCGAGTGGGACGGTAATTGGTAACCTGGGCGTAATGAGATCTGTGGTTTCATCTTATTACTCAGCGTTTCACCTTGAGGTCGCTCAGTGGAACGCTCCACACCACCCTGATCAGTGAGGACATTCGTCATGGCTTCTACCGAGACAACCCCAACCCCGTTCAGCGTCACTTCGGGTTTCCAAGACACGTTGCCGCAGATGCCGCTCGACCAGTACTCAGGGACGCAGGGCTTCATCGCAGACGTATTCGCCAATCCGAACGGGTCGGAGATGTCGGCCGGATACTTCGAGTTGAAGCACACCGACGCGGTCCTCGACTACTACTACGAATACGACGAGATGAAGGTGGTGCTGGACGGCGAGTTCCGTCTGGAGAATCCCGATACCGGCCAGGTCATCGTGGCCAAGAAGCACGATGCAATATTTTTTCCCAAGGGGTCGCGAATCTTGTTCTCCACGCCGGACCGCGCGCTGGCGTATTTCGTCGGTCACCGGTCGTTTGCGCCGTAGGTCATCATGGCCGTCAGCATGAAAACGACCAGCGTTCCTCGATGGAGTACCAGCACATCGGAGGTCGAGTCGGTTCTCGCCGATCCACACGTTGCTCTCGTCCTCATCGTGGCGGACTGTAACGTCGCCGACGAGTTGGTCGAGGCGATGTGCCGAGGGTCCGTTGCGTCGACGAAAGTCGTCCGAACTGCAGGCTCGGTCTCGTCGGATTCCGAACTTGCCGCTGCGCTGACCGAGGCAAAGGTCGGTTGGCGATTCGTGGCCATCGGACCCGAAGTATCCGTGGGGCGCATCGTTTCCCAGCTGATGCGCGAGGGTGCCATCGCTACCGAGATATCGGTACTCACGACCGAGCAACCCGACATCACCGCTCAGCGTGAGCGCGACGTCTTCTGTGCGCACTGCCACGCCGTGTCGGTTGCCGATTCGACGGTGGACGGTGTCGTCGTCTGCTCGGGGTGCAACGCCGATCTGACCGTGTACTACCACTATTCGCTCCACCACGGTGCCTACCTGGGTTTCCGGGCGGATTCGGAGGACATCGAATGACCGAGCAGGTAGCCAGCCGCGGGGCCGACGGGTCGAGACGCTCACTGCGGCTTCGGGTGGACGCGATCGAGATTCTGTGTGAAGAAGTGCGACGAGTGGTGCTCATCGCGGACGACGGCTCCTCATTGCCATCGTTCGCGGCCGGCAGCCACGTATCCATCGAGTGGCAGCCGGGCCGACACAACTCGTACTCACTGACCGGACCCTCCATCGAACCCGACCATTACGCGATTTCGGTTCGGCTCGACGAGTTCGGCAGGGGTGGATCACGGTGGGTTCACTCATTGGCCGAGAACGATGTCGTCGAGGTGGGTCTCCCGCGAAGCGCATTCGCCCCGATTCTCAGTGCTCGCCATCACGTGCTGATCGCCGGTGGTATCGGTGTGACGCCGATCCTGTCGCATGTTCGAGACGCTCTGCAATGGAAGCGCTCGTTCGAGGTGCTGTATGTGCACCGCCCGGGACGCGGTGCACACGCTGCCGAACTCCAGGACCTCTGCGGAACTCGACTGACCACGTTCACATCCGCCGGCGAACTCCGCCGGGCTGTGTCGACAGTCGTGACTTCGAGTCCACTGGGGACCCACCTGTATTCCTGTGGACCGCAGTCGATGATCGACGCCGTGGCCGAAGCGGCCCGCGGTGCCGGTTGGCCGCGCGATCGCATCCATTCGGAAGCATTCGGCGCATCCACAGTCGTCGGCGGCCGCCCATTCGCCGCAAAGTTGGGTCGTTCCGGATTGCTGGTTCCGGTTCGATCAGAATCGTCACTGTTGGAAGCATTGTTGGACAAAGGAGTCGCGGTGCCGAACCTGTGCAGGCAGGGGGTGTGCGGTGAATGTAGGTTGACCGTGCGAGGTGGTCAGGTCGAGCACCGCGATCTGTTCCTCACCGACACGGAGAAGGCGGCGGGTGACTCCATGATGCCGTGTGTTTCGAGAGCTACAGGCGATTTACTGGAACTGGAGTTGTGACATGACCGTTCGACCTGATGCAAGCCGAGATCTACTCGGCGTCAGCCGATTTCCGTTCCCGTTTCCGCGTGACCAATATCGTTACAGCACGAACGTGGAACCGTCGGGCACACCCATTGCCACCGCCGCCGGGAGCTGGGGCGACAAGCGCGTGGTTGTGGACGACCACTATCGAAACGAGTTGAACGAAAGACGGCTCGTACTCGACAGAGACCCATCTCGATATCAGTGTCTGGAACACATGGAACCCGCTGCCTGGGATTGCATGATGACGGTCATGCGAGATCTTGCGGTCGAGTACCCGGAGGTCATGTCTCTCACCCGCGAAGGCGACGGCTGGCGCTGGTGCAACGAGATGCTCGGAATCGATCAGTTCTTCGTCTACGCGGATCGATCGACACTGCCTGCCGATCCGTTGTTGTTCCTGTGCAGCCAGATTCAGGAAGATGTTGTCCTGCTGGATCAGCGGGAAGGGCAATTGTGGGGTGACGCAGGTGTGGTGACATTCGCGGCAGATTGGTCATTCGGATTCGACGTGGGCATGAGCTTTCTGCAGATTCACGGCCCGGTCCCTCGCATACACAGCGAGAACGTCGCCACCCGTGCACACGAATTTCTGCTGAGGTTGCAGCCGGGCCAGAGTTACAGACGAACCAACTGGACGTTGACGGTGGACGGGAAGTTGGATACATCCACCGAGGTGTATCCGGAATGGGGCAGAGACCGCAGAACGCTCGCAGATGGCCCCTTGGCCGAGGTCGGAGATCGCCTGTTCCTTCGCACCGAAGTGCAGCATCTGGTGCGGCTGCCGAACTCCAACGCGATCATGTTTCTCATTCGCACCTATCTGCTGTCTTTTCGCGATCTCGCAACCGTCCCGGAGTGGGCGCAGCGAACCCACGCGGTGTTGGAAGACCTCCCTCTGGACATGGCCGAATACAAGGGGATCACACGGACACGGGGACCGGGTATGAGCTGGCTGCGTTCCTACGGTGGGGTCTCGCTCTGACCTGCAGGAAATTTGATCTCGGCCATGAGGACTTCGGCTGGGCCCTCGAGTTCGATTGCTGCGCAGTCGATTATCAATGAGTCTCCACTCCTGGCCAATCTGTCGCGGCCTTCGACTGTGCCGCGTACGACGTAGACGACCGTGATCGTATCGGGCTCGGTGACCGCCCCGGCCTCGTTGATGGTTCTGCGTCGCACCTCGGCACAGGCAACTCGGCTGTCGGCCATCACATTGAAGGCTTCGGTCTCACCCTCGGCGACGCACCGGGGGGAATGCGAGCCGTCGAACGGGAATGGGCGCAAAGGCTCGACATCGGTTGTCAAGCCATCCAATTCGAGGCGAACGCCCTGTGCCCCGACGATTGTGAACACTCGATGCGTGTTCTGGAATGCCGAGAACTCGCTCAGCCCGGCGGGAATCTGGGCGACGCTCAGCCGCCACAGGAGAGTGGGCCCGGTGCAGGCTGCAATTTCGGAGGTCACGCCGCCGCCGTTGTGCCACGGTACTCGGTGCAGATCGGCGCGGCGGACGAGTCTGACGTTCGAGGTCTGCATCGAATCTCTCCTGAATGATGTTGTTGTCGCGCTGGACTCGGGTGACCCGAGGTTTACAAACAATTCACGCAAGGCTCCGTTCCCGAAACATCAATGCCGTTCACTATCAGTGTACTTGAAGTATCGAGAGTGGATCAGCTTGGTGCCCTCCTCGATCGCGACTGAAAA
Organism: Rhodococcus sp. 05-339-2; assembly: GCF_002258965.1. Classification (NCBI taxonomy): domain Bacteria; kingdom Bacillati; phylum Actinomycetota; class Actinomycetes; order Mycobacteriales; family Nocardiaceae; genus Rhodococcus; species Rhodococcus sp. 05-339-2. Next base: position 132,112 of record NZ_NOYW01000014.1, on the reverse strand, counting down.
GGTGGTTCACATGAACGAAGCCATTGCTGCTGCCGATACGGCGTGGATACTGGCAGCATTCACCGCTGTGTCGTTGATGGTGCCGGGGCTGGCGCTGTTCTACGGCGGAATGGTCAGTGTCCGTAGCACTTTGAATATGGCGATGATGACCTTCGGCGCATTCGCCGTGGTCGGTATCCTCTGGATCGTGTTCGGGTACTCAGCGGTGCTTGGTAACTCGCTCGGTGGTTTTGGATTGCTCGGCGACCCCCTCGAATTCCTGGGCTCGAGTGCGCTGCTCGATGCACCCGCCGAACCCGGACTGCCGGCCGCCTTGGTGTCGGGCTTCCAACTGTTGTTCGCAGGAATTACCGTCGCGCTGATTTCCGGTGCTGTCGCAGACCGTATGAAATTCGGTGCCTGGATGGTGTTCGCCGGACTGTGGGCAACGCTGGTCTACTTCCCGGTCGCGCACTGGGTGTTCGCATTCGATTCCGAAGACGGCACGGTCGTGGGTGGGTGGATCGCCAACAAGCTCGGCGCGATCGACTTCGCCGGCGGTACCGCCGTCCACATCAATGCAGGAATCGCGGCACTCGCTCTGGTGCTCGTCCTCGGCCGACGCACATCGTTCACCAACCCGCCTCGTCCGCACAGCCTTCCGCTGACCATGCTCGGCTCGGGAATCCTGCTGTTCGGCTGGTTCGGCTTCAACGGTGGATCCGCCCTCTCGGCCGGAAACAGTGCGTCGGTAGTCATTTTGAACACGGTCGCAGCAGCATGTGCGGGCATCGTCTCCTGGTTGGCGGTGGAAAAACTGCGGGAAGGGCACGCCACGTCCCTCGGCGGCTCGTCCGGTTTGATCGCAGCCCTCGTCGCCATCACGCCGGCGTGCGGAGCGGTGTCGCCGATCGGTGCCCTCGTTGTCGGTGCGGCCGCCGGTGGGGTGTGTTGTGTGGCAGTGTCACTGAAGTACCGGCTCGGGTTCGATGATGCCCTGGACGTGGTCGGGGTGCACATGGTCGGCGGTGTGCTGGGAACGTTGCTCGTCGGACTTCTGGCCGTTCCGGCAGCGCCCAATGCTGCGACCGGACTCCTCTCCGGCGGAGGGCTCGACCTGTTGTGGCGTCAGGCACTTGCAGTGCTCGTGGTGCTGACGTACAGCTTCGTCGTCACCTGGCTGATCGCGAAGGTCTTGTCGAAGACCGTCGGAATCCGCGTCGAACGCGACGTCGAACAGGCCGGCTTGGACGTGGCAGTACACGGTGAAACTGCATACGTCTTCGATGCACCCGGACCGACGAGTCGCGTTGTGAAGCCGATCAGTGCTGTTGCGGGCGCCGAAGCGATCGTGCAATCGACACCGTCCGAGCACGAACCGTCCTGACACCCGGCAAGTCGCAGCGCCCTGGGGTACCTGTCACTCCTCGTGGTGGTCGGGGTACGCAGTGATGGCAAGGAATTTGATCGGTAGGCGGACCAGGTCATGTGGTCCATGCAAACCCTCGCCATCGAGCAGCAGTGAATCCCCAGGGCGCAGAGTGTATTCAGATTCTCCGTGGCCGTAGACCATCACGCCTTCGAGCATGTAGAGAATCTCGGTTCCGGCGTGTTGGAAGAGTGGGAATACCTCGCTGGCATCGGTGAGCGTCACCAGAACGGGCTCGAGTCGCTTGTGTTGACCTCTCAACGCGCCCAGAAGCTCGTAGTGATGGCCTATCCGAGTGCCGCGTCCGACGATGACTGCACCGTGCCCGGCCTCGACGTACACCGCCTCGCGCGCTGAATCCGCTCCGCGAAACAGTGACGTCACCGGGACGTCCAGTCCGGCGGCCAATCGAGCGAGTGTATTGAGACTGCACGAAGTCTGGGCGTTTTCGATCTTCGACAACATTGCCTTGGAGATGCCGACGCGATCCGCCATGTCACCCAAGGACAGCCCAGTCGAACGACGCAGTGTACGAACTTGTTTGGCAATCACCCTTTCGAGATCAGGTCCGGTCGGGGTGTCCCCGGGTACCTCCCGTTCGACGGGCGCAGGGTCGCCGGTATCCCGGTGAGTGGTGATGGCATCGGAGGACGTCATGTACCGAGCGTATCCGAGTCGTTAACTGTCAGTGGACTGAGTGCCCGTACTTCGTGCGGGTCGACAATATCCATGGGTGTGCAGCGCAGGTGGCGGGAACCAAAGTCGACAACATTGGCAGTGAACGGGCTGCAGCAGTGGCGATCGCGAAAATGGCGTAATCAGGACATGACCGACTACAACGACATGATCATCGACGAATTTCGCACCAACGGCGGGCAAGTGTCCACAGCGGGCTTCGGTAGCTCGCTCGTGGTTCTGCACACGATTGGTACCAAAGTGGTGCAGTGCGGTTGAACCCGCTCGTGGCCGTAAGCGAGGACAACAGCTGGCTCGTGGTCGGCTCCGACGCTGGGTCCGCGAAGGATCCAGCGCGGGTACGCAATCTGCGTGCGCATCCGGCGATCGACATCGAGGTGTGCGGGGACGAGGGAGTCCAAACCTGTGCAGTGCACGCCACCGAGATTGCGGGGGGGCGAGTGGGACCGGCTGTGGCCGAAGCTTCTCGACGCCTCGAACAACTTTGCGCTGTACACCGACACGGCCGAAGGCAGGCTGTTCCCGATGTTTCGCCTGACCTCTATTGCACGGTAGTTAGGCCGCGCGGGAGCCAAAGCAACTCACCTTCCGAACCACCGCGTAGACGGCTCAATCGGACTGTGCGGCGGGGATGTTCGTGCCCCGCCGAACGGTCTGGAGGTCGGTGCCGTATTGCGTAAGCAGTTTCCCGCGGCTTTCGACGGCTCTGTCGACGAGGGTGTCGTAGTCGGTTCCGACCAACTTGCCGGACCACTTGCGGGCGACGCCGTCGACGAAGACGGTATCGACGTTCGACGGCCCGGCGAAGTTGACGACCGTTCCGAGGATCGAGCCGTAGGGCTTGGTGCTTACCTGGTCGAGATCGAGCACGACGATGTCGGCTTTCTTTCCCGGGGTCAGGGTTCCTATTCGGTCGGCCATGCCGGCGTTGATCGAGCCGCCGACGGTGGCAGCTCTCAATGCGTCGCGTGCGCCGTAGCGCGGTGGTACGTCTGTCTCGTCGTCGAATGCTGCCTGGAAGGACAGTCCTCGTTGAACGGTTTGCAGCACACGCATTTCGGTGAAGAGGTCGTAGCCGTAGTTCAGTTCGTTGTCGGAGCTGATGCCGACTTGAATTCCGCGCCGGTCGGCCTCGAGGATGGGGATGAAGCCACCGAATCCGTAGTGACTGTCGGAGCGGGGCACCATGTTTATCGCAGCGCCACTGTCCGAGATTCGGTCCCACTGGCCACTGCTCAGGTTCGAGCAATGGTTGTAAGTGTGCCCGGGACGCATCAGGCCGGTTGCTAGGAGTGCGTCGAGATCGGGAATCCAGTCGCCCATTTCGGCAACGACGTCGAAGTCGTTGTCAGCGGCGAACTTCCAGCTTTTTGGGGTTGGTGCAGTGTCGAACATGCGGAGTGTGAGCAGTTGATCCGTCGATGCGAAGTATCGGTCGCGCAAACGGAACAGGTCGTCGGGCAGCTGAGTGCCGCCGGGTCCGGCGGTGGGGGTGCCTGCTGCGTGTACGGCGCGGATTCCGGCCTGGTGCAGTGCAGTGATGGCGGCGTCGGAGTGTTCGGGCGACCGTGAATTGTGACTGTTGTCGATGATGGTGGTGACGCCGCCGTTGAGGGCTTGCGCCGCCGTGATGCGCTGACCTGCCGCGATATCGTCCGGTGTCATGAACGGGGCGATGCCGTTGTGTGTGATGGCCATGTATCGATCGAAGTCGGCATCGGGGGCGATGCCGCGCAGCGCGCCCTCCCATGCATGTACGTGGGAGTCGATCAGACCGGGTATGACGATCGCGCCTGCTACGTCGACGACAATGGTGTCCGGGCTGCACTTGTCCACGAGTCCGATCCCCACCTCGGCTATGCGGCCGCCGACGACGAGGACGTCGCCTCGGAATTCGCCGAGCTGGTCGTCCATGGTCACCACATGGCCGTTGCTGAGTAGCAGGTGGCGGCGGGGATCGGGTATGGACTGCTGCGCCGACGAGTCGCTTCGTTGTGTGACGGACAAGGAGTTCTCCTCCAATCGGTCTGGGTGGGGCACCGCCGCGTGATGGTCGGTTTCGAGGCTCCAGCCTAATCTGAACCAGAGGGCTGGGTCTCGTGCGACCGAGGCAAGTCGGCCCCTCCGAGGATGGACCGATCGTGAACGGCGAATCGCGAAAGCGATTGTTGCGTAACCCATTCTTTTGGATCAACCATTCGTAACCCCTGTCGAGATCGAAGCAGTCCTCTGCGCTCTTGTGCGGCAGGAGGGCAGCCCGGCAGCGCGAACCCGACGGGCACAGCGACGATCCCGGGCCGAGTTGCGGCCCGGGATCTTGGGTCGAGCTAACGCGTCGCGAGTTCGTAGATCAGTAGTCCGGAGAGCGAGAGGATGGAGAGGAAACCGAGACCTCCGATGATGTTCTTCCACCACGTGTTGCGGAGATCGCCCATCAGTTCGCGGTTGTTGCTCATGACGTATAGCAGGAAGCCGAGGAACGGCGCGATCAGCACGGTCAATGCTTGGGCGATAATGATCAACTGCACAGGCGATTTGGTGAATATCAACGTGATGGCCAGCCCCCAGGCGAGGATGCACGCGCTGGTGCGCTTCGCAGTCATTGTGCTCGGTGATGGGCCCTTGCCGAGTGCATCCGAGAGCATCGTGCCGCCGGCGGTGGCGTTGGCGACCATGGCCGAGAAGGCGGCACCGGATAGGCCGAGGGCAAAGATGGTCGATCCGACGGGTCCGGCGATGGGCTCGAAGATTTTGGCGAGGCCGACGAGAGTCTGCGCTTCTGCATTCTGTCGACCGAGCACGGCCGCGGCGACGATGATCACCAGAGACGTCATGATTCCGGGAGCGATGATTCCGGGGATGGTGTCTGCGATGGTCGTCTGCTTGTACTGCGCACGGGTGCGGCCGCGTTCGTGGGTGCCGTACGAGGTGAAGAAGGCGGCGTTGAGCGAGAAGTTGGTGCCCACCAAGGCCACGACGAGCAGCGCTCCACCGGGCGGGATGCTGGGAACGACACCGCTGACTGCTTCGTACCAATCGGGCTTGGAGATGACGGCACTGACGATGAACGTGGCGCCGAGGAGTCCGACGATGACCAACAGGACGCGCTCGACGGTACGATAGACGTTGCGGAACAACAAAATCAGGCCGACGAAGGCGGTACATACTGCCGACCAGATCAGTGGTGATCCGCCGAATACCATCGACAGTCCGAGGCCGGAGCCGACGGCGTTACCGACCGAGAAGCACAGCGTGATGATGAAGACGCCGAATCCCGCAGCGACGCCGACCTTCTGGCCGAGGACGTCTTTGACGGAGCCGATCATCGATTTCGGGGTGCGGATGCCGAGCCGGACGCTCATGTCTGCAAAGACCAGCATGAACACTGTCGAGAGCACGATGACCCAGATCAGGCTGTAGCTGTACTTGCTGCCGGCTTCGACGGCGCTGGCGAGGTTGCCGGGCCCGAATTGCCATGCACCGGCGATGAATGCGGGCCCGGCCATTGCGATGGTGCTCAGGAAGGCTTTCCACTTGCCTGAGCCGGGTGCGGGGGTTTGCGAAGTTCGCACGGCTGCGGACGGTACCACCGGTGTTGCGTGGTGCTGACTCATTGCGAGCCCTTTCTCGAAGCACTTTTCGAGCCGGCGACGTGGCGCACGTCTGCTGTCGGCCTGATGTGACATGGGGCGAATACGTGGGGTGGATCTGATGCAGAGCTCGGCAGTCCAACCGAACGGACTCGACCCGGTCCGCGTGTGCGGTGATGCATGCCGAAGAGAAGGTGGTGCTCGGTGCCCTTCCGGGCCGTAGCGGCTCCAACGGAAGGGCACCGAGGGTAGGGAGCGACCGTCGACCGGGTCAGACCAGCGCAGGTACTACCGAGCCGAGGTTCGCGGAATCGAGTGCCGCTGCGATCTCCTCGTGGGCACCGGCCGCGAGCGGGAGCAAGGGTGAACGCACGGTGGCGTGTTCGAGGATGCCGCGGTGCACGAGGCCTTCCTTGAGGGCGACGGTGCCTTCCATGTGGGATCCGCGGTGATAGACGTTCGCGGTGACGGGCAGCAGACGGTCGTGGATGGCGCGCGCTGCCGGGTAGTCCTTGGCCTTGCCTGCCGCGATGAGCTCGACGAGCGGCTCGGGTGCGAGGCCGCCGTAACCGACGAGCAGACCGTCGACGTCGAACATGGTGTGCAGCAGGTATTCGTCGTGGCAGCTGAGGATCTGCAGTTCGGGATTCTCCTTGCGCAGAACCGGGATCTCGCGGTCCCAACGACGCATGTTGCGAACGCCGTTCTTGGTGGCGAAAACGCCTTCCTGAGCGGCGATTTCGAGCTGGGTGTCGAGATTGTACGTCGCCTTGGTGACATCGGGGTACTGGAACAGGATCAGCGGCAGGCCCGAGCCTTCGTACAGCGCCTTGTAGCGGTCCTGCGGTGCGCCGTCCTGGTAGCCGAACCGGAGCCATCCGTGCGAGGGGTAGACCAGACCGGCGGATGCGCCGGCGTCGACTGCACGCTTGGCTTCCTCGACCGATACGGCGGTGCCTTCACCGGTGATGCCGGCGACGATCGGGAGCTTGCCGTCCACCGAATCCCGGAACGCACCGATGACCTTGGCCTGCTCGGCCTGAGTGAGGAACGTGCCCTCGCCTGCATGGCCGAGGACGACCAGGCTCTTGACCCCGTCGACACTTCCGAGCCAGGACCCGAGGCGCTGGATCGCGTCGTAGTCCACCTCGCCGTCACGAGTGAACGGCGTGATCGGTGCTGGGCTGAGTCCGCGGAGATCGAGTGAGTTCATGGTGTCGTCCTTGTCGAGCAGTTGGTTGGGAACGTTGTCGGGAACGTTTGCACAACGCTAAACCCAGTAGCTCGGATGTGTCAACCATCACTTTGTAGGACCTGAGTGGCGAGGCTCGCACAGTGGACACGAGCAGCGTGTAAGCCCTGATGCAAACGTTCCTGGGATGTTTGCATGTGCAATCAGCTGCTGGTCTGTAAGTTCGGTCCTGTCATGCGAGCAGACCGATAGCCAGGAGGTGTCGATGCGTCCCACCCGAACCGGGCTCTCGACGGAACGCCCAGACGTCGTCACGCTCCGTGACGTCGCCAAGGCGGCGGGCGTCAGTGTGTCGACGGTCAGTCGCGTGCTCGACGACCGCGTCGCCCCATCCCGGTCCGCGACGGCCGTCCGGGTGCGAGAGATTGCCGAGCAGCTGGGCTATCGGCGCAACACTTTCGCGTCCAACCTCAGACGCGGTGCCACGGCGACGATCGGGGTTTTGGTTCCGCGTCTGTCCGACACCGTCATGGCCCTGATGTTCGAGGCGATCGATCGGGCCGCGGGCAAGGACGGCTACCACTCCATCGTCGCGACCAGTGGCGACGATCCCACCGACGAGTGGAACGCCGCGCAGTCCCTACTCGAACGCAATGTCGACGGCGTCGTTCTCGCCACCAGCCGAACCGACGACCCTCTACCGAACCATTTGCGCGACAACGGCATTCCGCACGTTCTCGTCCTACGAACCGATGGCAAGAGTCCGTCGTCCATCGGCGACGACGAGATCGGCGGGTACCTGGCAGTACGACACCTCATCGACTTGGGCCACACCGACATCGCGGTTCTGACCGGCCCGCTGTTCACCTCCAGCGCCGTCGGACGGCTCACCGGTGCCCGACGGGCTCTCGACGAGGCAGGCGTGTCACCGAGGTCGGCGTGGACGGTGGAAACCGGGTACGGAATCGAAGCGGGCGCGCTCGCAGGACACGCATTGTTCGACGCCACAGACCGTCCCACCGCTGTCTTCGCGGCCAACGACAATTTGGCCCTCGGAGTGCTGTCCGCAGCTCACCGCCACAATTTGGCCGTCGGTGTGGACCTGTCACTCGTCGGATACAACGACATTCCACTCGCCCAGTTGCTGCCGGTGCCGTTGACGTCGGTGCGGACCGCGTTCGATCAGATCGCCGGCACCGCAATGGATCTGTTGATCAATGGAGCCGACGACTCGATGGCCGTGCACAAGGCGCTGCCCACCCTGATTCCCAGGCAATCGTCGAGCAGAGCAACCCGCTGAACCGTGGACTGGACGGTCTGAGCGTGGTCGACATCCTGGCCAGGAACCTGGCGTCCAGGTGCGTACGCAGTGCACCGGCGTAGTTCGATCGATTGCATTCATCGAATACGTGGCGGTGCCGGACGTGGCGCGCATCCCGTACCGGCGAGGGAGCGGCACTTCGTTCGAGAGACTGTGGAGCGCAACGACGACACGATCGTGCCCTTCGGACAGCATTTCGACTCGGTCGGTCCCCTTTCACACCCGCGAATTCGGGGCCCGTTCATCGTCGAAACCAATTCAGAGTTGCTCCTCAAACTGTGTCGTGATGTTCCACAGAATTCGCAGCCTCGGTATCCGACTGTCTTCTTCGCGCAGATTTATTCCGAGAAGAATATCTCGCTGACAACGTTTGCGTAAGCGGAGGTAGTTGAGATTTAGTTGGGTCCTACGAAAGATCCGCAGTGAGACGAACGTACGCGTCATCACTCGATGGCTACGTTCGTTGTAAGTGAAGGGAATTGCATGTCCGAGTACACCTTGCCCGACCTTGATTTCGATTACTCCGCCCTCGAGCCGCACATCTCGGGCGAGATCAACGAGCTTCACTATTCCAAGCACCACGCCACCTATGTCGCAGGCGCCAACACCGCGGTCGAAAAGCTCGCCGCAGCGCGTGACAACGACGATCATGCAGCCATTTTCCTGCTGGAGAAGAACCTCGCGTTCCACCTCGGTGGCCACGTCAACCACTCCATCTGGTGGAAGAACCTCTCGCCCAACGGTGGCGACAAGCCCGAGGGTGAGCTCGCTGCCGCGATCGACGACCAGTTCGGTTCGTTCGACAAGTTCCGCGCACAGTTCACCGCTGCCGCCAACGGCCTGCAGGGCTCCGGCTGGGCAGTTCTGGGCTACGACTCGCTCGGCAAGAAGCTGCTCACCTTCCAGCTCTACGATCAGCAGGCCAACGTGCCTCTGGGCATCATCCCGCTGCTTCAGGTCGACATGTGGGAGCACGCCTTCTACCTGCAGTACAAGAACGTCAAGGCCGATTACGTGAAGGCGTTCTGGAACGTCGTCAACTGGGCCGACGTCCAGGCTCGTTTCGAGGCCGCTACCTCCAAGACTCCCGGTCTGATCTTCCCGTAACCGGAAGAGATTGCCGGACGTCGCGCAATCGCAGACAGGGCCACCGCAACGGATGCGGTGGCCCTGTCTGGTTTCGAAGTCATGCCCCGTCGGCTGCAGGTATCGGCTGGATCGAGGTGCGGCCGTGGTCGGGCGAGTCGCAAACTATACCTTTCGAAAGGTATAGTTACGACATGCTGAAGACCGACGCGCGAAGGTGGGCCCTGCTGGCGGCAGTGTCTGCGGGCCTGTTGCTGATCACACTCGACAACTCGATCCTCTACACCGCGTTGCCAACCCTGACTGCGGATCTGGGTGCCTCCAGCTCCGAAAGCCTGTGGATCATCAACGCCTATCCGCTCGTCGTGGCGGGTCTACTGCTTGGATCCGGCACACTCGGTGATCGAATTGGTCATCGGCGAATGTTCCTGATCGGACTCGTCGTATTCGGAATAGCCTCCTCGGTGGCGGCTTTGTCGACGACGACGGAAGTATTGATCGGCGCGCGTGCTTTGCTCGGCGTCGGAGCGGCGACGATGATGCCTGCGACGCTGGCGTTGATTCGCGTCACCTTCGACGACGAACGTGAACGTAACTTCGCAATCGCTGTGTGGGGGAGCGTCGCCATCGTCGGCGGTGCCCTCGGGCCGATCCTTGGTGGACTGCTGCTCGAGTACTTTTGGTGGGGATCGGTATTTCTGGTCAATGTCCCGGTGGTAGTCGTTGCGCTGGTTGCGACGGTTGTCGTTGCGCCGCAGAATGATCCGAATCCGGCGGTAAGGTGGGACTTTCTGTCGTCAGTGTTCGCGCTGGTGGGGCTTTCGGGGCTGGTGTATACCATCAAGGAGGTAGCCGCTGTGGCACCGTCCTGGTCGGTTGTACTGGTGTTCGCGGTCGTGGCGGTCGGCGCGTTATCGCTGTTCGCCAGGCGACAGGGCAGGTTGACGCAACCATTGCTGGATTTTTCGATCTTTCGCAACTCGGCGTTCGCCGCCGGACTTCTTGCGGCTGCGATGTCGATGTTCGTCATAGCCGGAATCCAGCTCGTCACCAGCCAGCGTTACCAGCTGGTCGTCGGATTTTCGCCCTTCGAAGCCGGTCTACTCGTCGCGGCCATTGCCCTCGGATCATTCCCGACAGGGTTGATCGGTGGCGCGGTACTGCATCGCGTCGGGTTGCTACCGCTCGTGGTCGGTGGACTCGCGGTGGCACTTGCGGGTGTCGTCGTAGTGATCTTCGGTGTGAACATCGGCCTCTGGGCCATGATCACCGGGTTCGTCGTGATCGGGGCCGGTCTGGGATCGGCGATGTCTGTGGCTTCCACGGCCGTCATCGGGAACGTGCCGCCGAGGCGCGCCGGGATGGCTTCGTCAGTGGAAGAGGTGTCCTACGAGTTCGGCAGCCTCGCCGCCGTTGCGACGTTGGGAAGCATTGTGACCGCACTGTATTCGGCGTGGGTTCAGTTGCCGCCCGATACTCCTGCCGGAGCGGGCGACAGTATCGCTGCGGCGATCGATCTGGCAGGCGACCACAACCCGGCGTTGTTCGACGCCGCAGCGAACGCCTACGACAGCGCTTATGTCATGGTCATGGTCGTGATCGCCGGGGTACTGACGGTCGGTACGGTGGCGACGGGCATCCTGTTGCGCCGCTTCGGTCCCGGATCGTCGGCATCCATGTACCAGAATCACTGAAATTGATGTGACCAGGAGGCCAAGTGCGAGAGAGCAAGCGGACCGAGATTCTCGACGCGGCAGCGCGCGTCGTGCAGCGAGTCGGCGTCTCGTCGGTAACGTTCGATTCGGTCGCCGAGGAGTCCGGTCTCACCAAAGGTGGTCTGATGTACCACTTCCCGACGCGGGAGAGCCTGATCGCGGCCATTCATCAACATCTCGCGGGGCAATGGGAGGCCGAGATGATCGCGGTAGCGGGTAAGTCCGCGTCGGAGGCCACGGAGGCCGAACGACTGCGGGCCTACGTACGTCTCGGGACTCATAGTGCTCAACGGGCCGAACTGTTGTTCATGCTCGAGGGTGCGACGGACGAAAATTTGATGGCCCTGTGGAACGGGGTCTATCGCCGCTGGACCCCTCCCGTTCCCTCTGTATCGAGCACCGACCGGGAGGTTGCCGAGTTCGTAGCGCGATTGGCCTCGGATGGGCTGTGGATGTACGAATCGTTGACGGCAGAGACACTCGACCCCGCGCTTCGTCTTAGGGTCACGAAGTACATCGAGAACTCGGTACTTCCGGAAGCTTGATTCGGGCGAGTGTGTACATGATCCCCGGCGAGGCGAAACCGACGCTCGAGAATCCGTAGTCTGTCCAACTACAGAGGTCCGTCACCGAAGGTCATTCTGAGCAGAATCGCGGTGGTGTGCTCGACCTCATCGGTGGTGAGGCTGGCCTCGTCGCGTGCGGCTGCTGCCAGACCGTCGGCTGCCCGAGTCACGACGAGAATCCTGTCGAGATGGAGTCCATCTTCCTGGAACTGTTCGCGCCATCGTCTGGCGTCGGCGTCGAGTATGGCCCGCACTTCCGGCATCAACGACAAGATGCCCCACTGACTTTCAGTCATCGTGGTCGCCGATAAGTCACGCGCGTGGGTGCTGATCGTCCGCACATACGCGCGGAGCAATTTTCCAGGCGCGTTCTCCGACAAGTCGACGTTGCGGACTACGTCCTCCCGGAACTGTCGCAGGAAGTCTTCGGCCAGCGCCTTGATCAAAATCTCCTTGGTCGAAAAATGATGTAGCACTCCGCCTTTGGACACTCCGGATGCTTCGGCGATGGCCGCGATGGTGACTGCGGAACCATGTGCGAGCAAAGCCCGTGCAGCCCCCGTCAGAACGGCGTCCTTCGTACGTGCAGCGTTACGCGTCTGGGGTTCTTTCATCACGAACAACATTCTACGACACTTGCTGAACCAACCATTTAGCTTGTTGTAAGAACCGATAAGACTGTATTCTTGTTGAGCGCGCCGGAACGGCTAGATCGAGAGCGCTTATGCGCAGCGGAACAGTGCAGCTGAGCCCGAGGTGAAGTCATGAAGCAGAGAGAGTCGATCGTGGTCTGCGTGGTGTACGGGGAGCATGGTGTGCGTCTGTTCGATCGTGCAGCGGGCCTCGCGCAGAAGCTCGACGCAGTGCTGACCTTGGTCGTCCTCGACCCCCGGTCCGAGGACTTCGACGGTGATCGTCTGCTCGACATCCCCCTATTCGAAGAACTCGTCGAACGTGCGGGAGGAATCCTGCACCACGTCCGTCGACCGGTTGAAGAGCTCGTCCCGGTGCTCACCGAGATCGGCAGCCGAGTCAACGCAACCCAGATCGTCATGGCCCAACGCGCAGAGTCCATGTGGAGCATGATGTTCGAGTCGACGTTCGTCGAATCTTTGCTTCGCGCAGTCCCTTCGGCCGATCTGCATCTGGTCTCCGAGGCCAACGCCCGCGACGATGACGAATGGGACTACGAGCCCGCCGTTCATGCCTATCTGGCACCTCGCAATATGGACGACGCCGTCATTCGATTCGGCGACGCTCCGCCAGGCGCGCTCGAAGGATTGTTCTGCCGCCGGAGCGACACCGATTTCACTACCGGAATATTCGTGCTGCACCAAGAGGGGCAAGTGCACGGACTTCCCGTCCAGGGCGGCCACATCGACCTGGATACGATGCCTTTTCATTGGCCCTCGGCCTGACCGATATCCAGGGCCGCCGCAGTCGCACATAGCTCGTAGATCTCGGAGTCGGGCGGACGCCGATCAGTCAAATCTGACCGATATCCAAGACTCACTGACACGAGGCTGACACATCTAGATGCAAGTTTAGTCATGGGGTGAGCGTTGACACACAAACAGCCTGCGCACCAATGGATTGCGATGCCCGGGGAGGGTTGACAGCCAACGTTGTTGCTGAGACCTATCGCCGAATCGACAACCCGGCGAGGCGTGGGTTCAGTACTCGAATGTCCAGGCTTCACTGATCGAAATTTCGATGCTTCCAATCCAGGCACCGTCCTGGCGGACGTGGCAGATGAGCCAGCGACCGGCGACAACCCACGCGAACATTCGACAATTGCCGAGCTCGTGCATTCACATAGCCGGACACTCGAGTACCGTGAATCTGGCGGACGTGGCGCGCAACGGTTCATCCGTCCACCGGGGCTCTACCGGTGTCGCGCTCGCGGGCGCTGGTGGGTCGGGCGGACCTCGAATCGTTTGTGCGGATCTTCGTGGTCGTCAGCTGTAGTCGCCGATTGGACTGTCCTTACGCCTTTCAAGAGCGTTTCTGTGTCTGCTCGATGCGCTGTCGTTGCCGGATCCCGTAGGCGGCGTCGGTGACGGCGGTGTCGTCCTCGAGTCCCGAACCGAGTGCACCGCCGATGGTGGCGATCGATGCCAGTAGCCAGGCGAGCGTGAGGTAGTCGGAGAAGCTGACCGCATGTCCGAGCGTGCTGGACAGCAGCGGAGGGGGTAACGCGATCGATGCGGTGAGCAGAAGCAACCCGAACAAGGCGACGTGGAGAACGAGGACACCGATGACCAGGGTGACGACGGTGGCGGTGTTGTACAGCACGGACCGCTCGCGCGCGTCCGGCGACGTCGGCCGCTCCCACAACTGGTGATCGAGGACCAGCCACAGAACCATGGCCGTGATCGACAGCAACGTTGCTGCGCTCATGCGCCACGGGCCCATCGTGTCGGCGAACAGCCAGATCGTGTTCGTCGCCAAGGCGAACGCACCGGTGGCGAATGCGCCGACGAGAACTTTCGATAGCCCGGTGACCAGTCGCCACGGCCGGTTCGCACGCACCATCCCCGACAGCAACCGCAGCCGTCGCAGACCCCGGGGAGCGAAATATCGCGTACCGCTGTCGATCTGCTGGGAGGGAAATCGCCGCTGCGCACCGGCCGGCGCGAGTGTCGGTTCACCGAGGACGAACGCGATCGCGAGTTCGGCGACGGCACGCACCCGGTCCTCGATGCGAATCCCGCCGACGGCGGCGATGGAGACGAGCGCGAACAGATGTGCGGCGCTGACGTCGGCGACCACCGGCACGGTGTCGTCGCGCCGCGGTAGATCAGTGAGGTAGACGACGACATCGTCGTTCTCCGAGGACGGTTCGACTGCGTCGATGGCGTCTGCGAAGTTGGCCTGCTCATCGGAGAGGTACGGCTCGCTGCGCACGGACACAGTCCATCGGCGCTCGTTGCGGTCTCGGTGTCGCAGGCGTTCCGGCAGCTTTTTTGCGAGCTTGTGAGCGAGAGCAGTGGGTTTGCCGGGGTCGGCGATCAGCAGGACCGAGACCGCCTCTGCAATTTCAGGTGGTCCTGCTCGTGGCCCTTGATCGTGTTCGTTCGCCGACATCGTGTGAGCGTACGCGCGTCTACCGGCTGAGGGTGCGGAACTGCAGCAGGCGGCACACAGAGCCCGCGGGACACTGTCGTGTCCATGAATTCGATTGTTGCTGAAAGGGATTGGAGACGGTATCGGCGCATCCGGTATCGACTGGATATCTACGCGCAGCGCGGCTTACAGGTCATCTTGATGCCACACCACCGCCACAGACCCGTCCGCGTCAGATACGAGATGCGGGCGGCGTCGAGAATCGACAGGTACCGCCCATTCGTCGTGTGCATCAGCATGTCGAGGTCGCCCGGCAGAACCCGAAATGTCGCGTCGATCGAATCCAAGACGAGCGCCGGCTCGCGGGAGCGCGGCACCGGGATCATCGCCCGCACCCATCGCAGCGCCATCAGCACCTCGATCTCCCGTCGTCTTCGCTCACCCAGACTCTCGATGTCGTGTTCATCGCGGAGGACATGGACCGACGGCGACAGGGTCAACAAGGCGCGTGAGAGGTGCGACCGGTCTGCACGGCGCGCAAGTGCACTGGCGAGTCAGGGCATGCCGCGTTGGGCTCTGCGAGCGAGTCGAACGCAGACACCTTCCACTTCACTGTGTGCAACGCAGACCGCAACCTCGAACCAAGCCTTCTCGCACATTCGGTACTGGATTCAGGCAGGACTTTCTTTGCAGTGCGTAGGGACGGGATGGTGACGCGGCAAGACTTCGGTGCGTGAGAAACCTTCAGCGATTGAGGAATTCGACCACACGGGGTGCGAACTGCTCGTGGAACTGAAAGATGCCGCCGTGTCCGGAGTCGGGGTAGATGACGAGTTCGCTGCCGGCGATGCGTCGGTGCATGTCTTCGGACAGGACGCTGGGCACCATACGGTCGTTGTCTCCGTTGGCAATCAACGTCGGTTGGGTGATCTTGGACAGATCGGACGGTGCCGACCGACCGTATTTCTTGATCGCGGACAGTTGCGTGCGAAACGCCGAGATGCTGACGTCCTTGTCGCGGTTGTGGGTGCGCTCTTTCAAGCGTTCGACGAAAGCCTTGCCCGCGCGCTTGCCGGTTGCGTTGCGGTTGAAGAACAAGAACTCCTTCGGATCCGAACGGGACAGTGTTGCGCGCAGGATGTCCCAATAGGTGACGCCGGCGACCTTGTCGATGTGCTGTCCACCACGGGGTCCGGTTCCGGTGAGGACGAGTTTGCGGACGAGTTCGGGGTGCTTGACGGTGAGGTCCTGGGCGATCATTCCGCCGAGTGAGAAGGAGAAGATGTCGACGGTGTCGAATCCGAGTGCACGTATGAAGGTGTAGGCGTCGTCGGCGGCCTCCTCGATGGTGCTGGGGACCCTGCCGGAGGATGCACCGACGCCGGTGTTGTCGAAGGCTATGACGTGTCGATCCTGAGCGATGGGATCGACGATGCGCGGATCCCAGTTGTCGAGGTTCGCGGCGAGATGGACGAAGAACACGACGGGGATGCCGCCCGTCGGTCCGAGTTCTCGGTACGAGTAGGTGGTGCCGCCGGCGGTGACCGAACGGACAGGAGCGTGCGCGTAGGACCTGATGATCGAGGTGTTGTCGTTGCTCATTGGTCGTTGGCTTTCTGGTTGTGGGGGAGGGTGACGACGGTTTTGCCGCGGACGCCGCCCCGGCCGAGTGACTGCAGGGCCTCCTGCGTCTCCTCGAAGGGGTAGGTGGCTCCGACGACGGGGCGAATGGTTCCGTCGTCGACCAGTGCCGCGATACGGCGGAGCTGGTCACCATCGGAGTGCATGAACATGAACTCGTAGTCCACGCCCAGCTTTCGGGCCTCTCTGCGGATCTTCCGGCTCAGGGCTGCGATGGCAAGTCGGAGAACGGGATTGAGCGGAGCCTCGCGTGCGAAGGTCGGATCCGGAGGGCCGGTGATGCCGATGGCCTTGCCGCCGGGCTTCAATACGCGTAGAGACTTCTCGAGGTTTTCACCACCGAGACTGTCGATGACGAGGTCGAAGTCGGTGAGGAGGGTCTCGAAATCCTGGGTTCGGTAGTCGATCACGAGATCTGCACCGAGGTCCTGGAGGAAATCGGTATTCGCAGCGCTGGCGGTGGTGGCGACGGTTGCCCCCAGGTATTTCGCCAATTGGATCGCAATGGTGCCGACACCGCCGGCGCCTGCGTGGACGAGCACTTTGTGGCCGCTTCGCACGTTGCCCTTCTCGACGAGAGCCTGCCAGGCGGTGAGAGCAACGAGCGGGAGCGATGCGGCTTCGGCGGTGGTCACCGTCGTGGGGCGCAGCGCCACGTCGGTCTCCGCTACCGCGACGCGTTCGGCGAGGGTTCCGACGTGGTCGGTGCCGACCCGAGAATAGATCTCGTCGCCCGCGGCGACGCTGCGTACCTTCGCGCCGATCTTCAGGACGGTGCCGGCGACGTCGTAGCCGAGTGTGCGCGGAAGCGAATACGGCAGGATTTGCTTGAACTCGCCCATGCGGATCTTCTCGTCGAGTTGGTTGAGTCCGACGGCCTCGACGCGGACAAGGACCTCGTGATCGCCGAGGCTCGGTTCTGCGACGTCGCGCAATTCGAGGGGTTGCTTGTACTTGGTGAGAACGAACGCTTTCATGATCGACTTCCTGGTCCGATTCCGCCGTTCGCGCCGGTCACGAATACGACTGAGTTGGAGAGTGTTGGCATGCTGTGTGCGTGAGTGACTGCGCAACTATACTGACTATACTCATAACTGAGTGTAATCATAAATATTCCCGAAAGGTCGACGATGTCCAGTCCCCACCGCGAGCCCGTGAGCCGACGAGAGCGAAACAAGCAGGACAAGCTCGCCCGCATCACGGCGGCGGCGAGCGAACTGTTTCTCGAGCGCGGGGTCGACGAGGTGACCACGCAGCAGATCGCCGAGAAGGCGGACATCGGAACCGGGACGTTGTTCCTGTATGCGAAGACGAAGGGCGAACTACTGCTGCTCGTCCAGAACTCGACCTACGGTGAAGCTCTCGAGCGAGGCCGGGCGGCGGCGTCAGCCATCGAGGACACGCTCGATGCTGTGATGGCTATCGTGCGGCCCGTCGTCGAGTGCAATCGCAAGCAAGTCGACAATGGTCGAACATATCTGCGCGAGATCGTGTTCGGCGATCCGGAGGAGCCGCATCACGGTGTCGCGTTGGGGCTGATCGCGGAGACGGAGGGCGAGATCGCCTCGATTGTGACGCGAGACGGCACCGTCGATGCGCAACGCGCAGCACTGAGTGCGCACATAGTCTCTGCCATCATGTTTGTCGCGATGGCCACGACAGTCAACGCCGACAAGTCGGTCGAGGACGTGGTAGCCGAGATCGAGGCCCATGTCACTGTGCTCCTGACCTGAGCAACCCCGTCCGCGGAAATTTCGTCTGTATCGATGGACATTTAACATGTATTTACCGAGACCAGTCGCACAGCCCTGCGGACACGGCTGTGCAGGCCGCGATCCGGCGGTGACTTATCGGCGTGGATATTGTCCGTATCCACATGATCATCGTTGCCGGATACCTCACCGTGAACCCGACCGACCGCCAGCACTTTCTCGACGACTGCGCCGAGGTGGTCCGTCTCGCTCGCGCCGCCCCCGGGTGCATCGACTTCGCACTCGGGGCGGACCTCGTCGAACCAGCTCGAATCAACGTGTACGAACGCTGGACGACCGAGCAGCAGATGCACGACTTTCGCGGATCCGGTCCGGACCCCGAGCAGACCGCCGCGATCATCGCCGCCGACGTTCGCGAGTTCACGGTGCTCGACGCATAGCTCGCTCCAGCCGGCTTCGAGTCACTCGGCTACCGGACGATCCATGCTTCCGACGTCGAAGAATATGTAACTACGCCAACGCAACCAAACAACGAAAACTGCTGCAGCACATAAAATGCAGACGTCTACGTGACACTATCCGTCGTATCGGCAGTCTCCTTTAGTCGGTGGTGCGGTACTCGCCTGCAGGATTTGACGACGGTGCGGAAACTGAGGCTCGAATTGCCCGGATCTACCGTGTGGTTATCGATCATGCGGACCAATCGAGCACGTGGAGTCGGATGACCGACTCCTGGATGGCTGGGCCTTCCGAACCGCGAGGCCAGTCAGGCAGTGTCTGCTGAGTTGGGGCTTGTCAGAGGAGGATTCGTCGGAGGTCGTCGATGACGGCGTTGGCACCGGTCAGGTTGTAGCCGTCGAACCAGGGTGCTGAGTCGACTTTGTATGCCTGGTTGGCTTGTACGGCAGACAAGCTTGACCATAATGGGCTCGAGACGAGCGCCTGTTCGACTGCGGTGCCTGCATCTGCTTGGCCACCGGCACCGACGTAGTAGATGATGACGTCACCGTCGATGAGCGGAAGATTCTCTGCACTGACTGCGGTGTTGACTTTGCTGGGGTCGGCTCCGGGCACGGTGTTGGCTGTCGGGGTGATCCCTGCCCCGGAGAGAATGTCGGCGTACAGGAATGTCGTCGACGCGGTGAGGGTGTTGTACGAGCGGACGTCGCCCGATGTGTCCGACACCCGCACTACCGATAGGCGGAGTCCGTTTGGCCAGGTCTGCTCGATGTCGGATCGGAGGGCGGCGATGCGGTCGTCGAGGCCGGTGAAGTTCTGCGTGGCCTGCAGACCGAGACCGACGGAGTCGGCGACATCGATGTATTGGTCTCGCCAATAGCCGAAAGGGATGAGCACGGTGGGGGCGATGCTCGTCAGTTCGCTGTAGTTTTCCTCGCCGATCGGCTGGCGGCCGACGATCAGGTCCGGTGCAGCCAGTGCGATCGCTTCCAATTGCATGTCGCCGAGTGCGGTGACGCCGATGGACGGTAGCTCCTGCGATGCGATGCTGACGAGTGTGCGCAGGCCACCGCCCAGTGTTCCTGTCGCGACGACCGGGGCTCCGAGTTCGTCGAGTGTCTGCAATCCGACGTATGCGTCCAGGCTTACCACTCGCTTCGGGGTAGCCGGGATTTCCACTGGACCCATTGGCGTTTCGATTGTGCGAGTGAAGTTTTGTGTGTTGTCGCCGGAGTCGTCGTTCGGGGAGGAGCATCCGGCACCGAAGAGTGCGGCGATGGACAAACCAGCGGCGGCACCGAAGTGGCGGCGTGAGAGATCATCGGTGAGGACACCGTCGCCGGCGGCGTTGCGGTCGAGGATGCTCGAAGAGGTCATGCGGGTTCCTTACTTGGAGAATGAGGTCGGGTTCACAGGCCGGCTCGTTCGAGGGCGTTGTCGACGATCTGTGTGAGTTCGTGGCCGGATTTACCCTCGGCGACGGCCTGCTCGCGAATGGTGTCGATGCGATCCTGCACTTGCATGTAACGCTGCTGCCATCGTTCTTTGTCGCGTCGCCAGTACCCCTTGATCTCGAATCTAGTTGGATGCCAGCACAGTTCGCGGTGAAAGTACTTGCGGATGGATCTGGCGTCGGATGCTTCGGTGGCCGCCCAGACATATCCAGCTTCGGGGAAGAGGTCGAACGATCGCACCGCTTCGGGTAGCGACAACGCAGAGGCGTGATGTCCGCGCTCATGCCCTGTCCGGTCCGTGTGGAGCCACTGGTAGGAGACGTCGCCTTGCGTCTCTACGGTCTGCTCGTCTGCGTGATTGGGTACCGACGCTATGACGAAGGCGCGCGACCCGGTGGGAAGTTGCTCGACGGCTCGGGTCAATGCAGGAAGGCCGGTCATGTCGGCGACGAGGAGTTGCCATTCAGTGTCGGACGGAGGTTGGTACCAGCCGCGGGCCTCGGATATTCGGAGCTGATCTCCGGGCCTGGTGTTCAGGGCCCAGTCGGCTGCGATTCCGCCGGCGTGTACTACGAAGTCGACATCGAGAAGCCTCGTGGCGGACTGGAAAGCACGGACGGTGTAACTGCGCGCGACCTGTTCCGCACCGTCACCGAAGAGCAGCCGCAACCTCTCGTCCGGTACCCCCGTGCTCTCGAACCCTGCGAGTCCATCGCCGCCGAGACGAACCCTGATCATCGACGGAGTCACGAATCGCGCGGAGACCGTTACGGCATCGAATACTCGGGGCAATGCGGACTCGGTCATCGACATGAATTCACCCACTTCCTCCGTTTCGACCTCCAACTATGTTAGCTTAGCCTACCCTTGAACCCTCTCCTCGGGTTCGCGCGAAGACCCGGAACGACCGGCGGGACACCGACCGGTATCGACGTGGTTCCGAGGAACATCACGATCGATTCCTGTTTACGACCCCCTCGAGCTGCCATTCCGTTGTTCAGAGCACCGCAGGGGCAGGTGTCAAGCGAGACTCGACCTGGTTCACTACAGCATCGGCGCACTGCCTCACAATCGCGATGCCATCAACAGCTACTTCGAAGCGTTGGCTCTCGCGGCTCCCCAGATTCTGTAGTCGACACGGGACGGGCGGCGATCGGATGCGCAGGCATCCTGACGAGTAGCCGACGGGGAACGTTCGTGCCCCCTCAGGGGGCAGGAGATGTCACTGCAGCAACGAGGACTCGCTGTTTTCGTTGTCGGATGGCTGCTGGTTGGGGTGCGCCGGCAGGAATATCAGGATCAGTACTGCGGCGACTGCGGTGATCACGCCTGCTACGAGGCTTCCGGTGGTGAATCCGTCGACGAATGCGGTTCGGGCCAGGTCCGAGAGTTCGAGTGCGGCGCGCGTTCCTGCATCTCCGAAGGCGGTGGCGGCTTGCTGCGACGCGGCGAGTGCCGCGCCGACCGATTCCCGGGCGGGCTCCATCAGTACCGGCGGTAGTTGCGTGCCTTCGAGGCTGTCGCGGTACACCGACAGCGCAACCGAGCCGATGACGGCGACGCCGAGGGTCCCGCCGAGCTCCCGCGTGGCGTCGTTGACGGCAGATCCCATTCCTGCCTTGTCGGTTGGCACCACTCCCATGATGGCCTCGGTTGCGGGCGCACTGATCAGGCCGAGGCCTGCACCGAGGAGGACCATCTGCCCGGCTATCTGCCCGTATCCGGTGCTTGCGTCGATGGTCGAGATCCAGACGAACGCGGCGGTCAACGACGCGAGTCCACTTGCTACGACGAGTTTGCTGCCTATGGATACGGCCAGGCGAGGGCTGACGAGTGAGAACGCAGCAAGTGCTCCCGCGACCGGGAGCATGCGCACGCCTGTTTCCAGGGCTCCGAAACTGCGGACGGATTGGAAGTACTGGGTGACCAGGAAGATGAAACCGAACATGGCGAAGAAGGCGCTGGTGACCGCTCCGCTTGCCGCGGTGAATCGCATGTTCTTGAACAGTCGTACGTCGAGCATGGGGTGGCGGGCACGTGACTCCCGGTAGACGAAGACGGTCAACAGAACTGCTGCCAAGGCGAAAGCGAGCGTGGTCGCTCGTGAACCCCACCCGCGGTCGGGCGCTTCGATGATCGCGTGGACCAGTGATCCGAGTGCCATCGTGGACAGGATCAGTCCCGATTTGTCGAGCGGAGGCGTGGACGGATCGCGTGAGTCAGGAGTGGTTCGGATGGCCATCAGCAGTGTGAACAGTGCTGCGGCACCGTTGAATACGAGGATTGATCCCCACCAGAAGTGCTCGATGAGAGCGCCCCCGACGACGGGGCCGACGGCGACGGACACTCCGGTCGCTGCGCCCCATATTCCGATGGCTGCAACCCGCTCGGATCGTTCGGTGAACACGTTCGTCAGGATCGACAACGTCACCGGGTACACGATCGCTGCCGCGACGCCGGCCAGTGCGCGCCACGCGATGAGTTGTCCCGGATCGCTGCTCCATGCCCCGCCCAGCGATGCGATCGCGAACAAAGTCAGTCCGCCCAGAAGGAACAGGCGCCGTCCGAATCGGTCGCTGAGCGATCCGGCAGCGAGCACCAGTGCTGCGAACGCGAGATTGAAGGCGTCGACGATCCACAGGAGATCTCGGGTTGTTGCGCCGAGATCGCCTACGAGGGTGGGCAATGCGATGTTGACGATCGTGGTGGAGACGTTGACGACGAAGACCGCGAAACACAGCGTCACCAACGCAAGGGTCTTTCCGGAGCGAAGTGCAGGTACCGCGGATGCCAGGTGCATAACGAAGTTATAGCAGCGACGGCGAGCGACTGCAATGGTCTTGCCTGTGTGAACCTCGTTCTGTGACACCATCGTTTGATGGTCGGGTCCCCAGACGAGAAGTCGGCTCTGCAGCGAGGTTCCGTGCGTGAGCGACTGGTCGAAGCAGCTGTCGAGGTGCTGCGCGTTCATGGTCCGGGTGAGATGAAGGTGCGCCGAATCAGCGAGGAGGCCGGTGCTTCGACGATCGCTGTCTACCACCACTTCGGTGATCTGCAACATTTGCTGATCGAGGTGGTCAATCGCGGATTTTCGATGCTTCGTGCGGAACTTCTCGACGCTGCCGCCTCGAATGTCGAACCCGAGGTTCAGCTGTTTTCGATGGCCCTGTGTGTCCGGGGAATGGCTCGTGGCAACCCTCATCTGTACGACATGATGTTCGGTCTCTCGACCCGAGGGACGTACCGGGCGGCGGCGCCTGCGACCGTGACGCGAAAGCCGTTCTCGGATGCATACGAGGTGCTGGCTCGTGCATGCCAGGATCTTGCGTCCTCCGGTCGAATCGATGTGGAGGACGGCGAGCTGATAGCGGCCCAGTTGTGGAGCCTGGTTCACGGGTTCGTATCCCTGGAAGCGGCCGGACATTTCGATGATCACGGCGATGCTGTACTCGCTGTACTGGCTCCGATGGCTGTTACCCACATGGTCGGTTTCGGGGAAGATCGCACGTATGCCGCGCACTCCGCGAGTACCGCCTTGGAGTGGTGGAAGCATCGTGATCGAAAATTCGATCGCAATGGATCCGAAGAAATCTGACTGTCGAAATTTGGTATCGAAGTCCTGAACGTCGCTGTGCACTTGGGGGGACGCGGTGCCATACTGACTATCATCTTGATAGTTACTCAACTGCGCGTCGCCACTGCTGAAGGACGGATATGACAATCGGACAGGACCAGCGTTCACAGACTTTCACCTGGGTTACTCCGAAATCGGTGTTGCGAGAGGCATCGCAGATGAGTGGCCTCGAGGTGATGAGGGCTCTGGCGGCGGGCGAGTTGCCGCCACCACCGATCGCGGTGCTGATGCAGTTCGATCCCATCGAGGTCGAGGACGGCAAGGTGGTATTCGAGTGCACTCCGTCCGAGGCGCACTACAACCCGATCGGCACTGTGCACGGTGGTCTCGCGTGCACTCTGCTCGATACGGTGATCGCATGCGCGGCGCATACCACGCTGCCTGCCGGAACCGGGTACACATCGATAGATCTGAACGTCAGCTACCTTCGAGGAATCTTCGATTCGAGTGGGCCGTTGATCGCCACTGGAACCGTGGTCAAACGAGGTTCCCGGGTCATCTTCGCGGAAGGATCCATAGTCGACAAGAACGGTGACGTCGTGGCTACCGGAACGAGTTCTCTGCTCGTCATACCCCCGAGGTGATACGTGCCGAGCAGCAGTTTCGACAGCATGGGTTGCCCAATTGCCGGCGCGCTCGAACAGGTCGGTGAATGGTGGACACTGCTGATCCTGCGTGATGCACTCGATGGGTTCAGCCGCTTCGACGAATTCGAGCGCAATCTCGGTATCGCACCGAACATGTTGACACGCAGGCTCAAATCCTTGGTCGACGCCGGATTGTTGGAACGTCGGTCATACAGCAATCGTCCGCCTCGCTTCGAGTACGTGCCGACCGTTCGTGGGCGAGAACTCACCCCGGTCATCGTCGCGCTCTACGCCTGGGGCAACAAGCACATCGACCACGACGACCGTGCGGTCGTGCTGGTGGACGAGGCAGGGGAGACCATCGACCCGGTATTCGTGGACCGTCGGACAGGGCGCACCCTGGCAGAAAGCAAGGCGCAGTTCGTTTCCGGGCCGAAAGCATCCGAGTTCATGCGGGACCGACTCGACCCCGCGAACCGCGCACAACGTCGGTCCCGCAGTCGCGCCACGGCCGCCGCACTCGAACCTGCCGATCGGCTCGAATCAACACCGATGACACCGCCGACCTTCGGCCTGAAAGAGGCACAGTCATGACCACGTCCGATCTCGCGCCTACGCTCAGACGGCACCTTCGCCCAGTGTTGTTGCGAGGGAGTCTATGTAGGGCTCAAGCGTCCGCTCGACGAGCACGTGCCGTTCTGATCGAGGCAGCATCAGGCACTGCACGGTGAGCCCATCGATCAGCGCGAAGATCTGCGCGGCTTGAAGTTCGGAGAATTTCTGGCCGACGAACCATTGGCGAATCTCGCAGTCGAGCTTCGCTGAGGCTGCAGCCAATTGAGGGTCGACAGCCGAGATGGCTGCATACGCAAGCCAAACAAGCGCACGGCGTTCGCGCCGATCGTCGAGTGGGAGCCACTGCTTCACGAAGTCCGTCAGCGTGCCCGGCCCCGCGGCCTCCACGTCCGCAAGGAACTGCTCTCCTGCATAGTCGAAGCCGGCGCGCACCAACTCGTTCTTCGTCCGGTAGTAGTACTGCACCTGCGCGGGCGACACTCCCGCCGCGGCGGCGACACTACGAACGCTCAAGGCTCCGATGCCTTGTTCGGCCAGCACTGTCAGCACACCGTCGAGAAGTTGAGCTTCCTTCATCTGCCGTGCTGTCGTCTGGATCCGAGCAACGACCAACCGGTCACGGCGACCTCGATTGCGCCGAGCGCCGCGATTACGACACCGGCCTGACGAAGCCCAACGATGGGTGTCTCTATGTCACGGAAAGCGAAGAGCAGCAATAAACCTCCCATGATCATGACTGCTCCGACGGCTAGTGACGCAGTGTGCTTGCCCATGGTTTCCTCCTTCTCTGTACGAACGTATTGTACGAATGTACAGTCAGTTTAGGATGGCAGTCAACAGCTCGGCCGGACGCTGAGCCCAGAGTGAGTGGCGCACCTCGGCGTCGACGCCCCCCTGCGTGAGCGGAGGCGCTCGTGCGAGCGGATGAAATCGAACTCCCTTGTCGGACAACGCTTTCTAGCGCCTAGGTGTAGCCCTGCATATCAAAACTCGTCGTATTTCCCCGGGCATCGTGGCCTCAACAGGAGCTACCGAACTCCGATCGGGCAATCGGCTTCGCCGACGACACGAGAACGAATCCCTGCGGCAAGGCATCGACCTGATGGCGTGTTGCCGAGACTTGAGCAGCTTGCGTGCTCGTATCACCGTCTGTGGAGGCGATGACGATGAACAGCGAACGGGGATCGTCGGGTAGTCGAACCACGGGGTCGGCCGTCCAGGGAGATTCGGGCGCAGCCAGGGATATTTGAACGGACCCCGATTGCGGCTTCGATGCGTGCAGCTCACCGAGGGTTGTGTTCTGCTGGTCCTGGGCAAGTCCGTTTCGGCTTCCGTAGACGCCG
This sequence comes from Rhodococcus sp. 05-339-2, assembly GCF_002258965.1. Lineage (NCBI taxonomy): Bacteria > Bacillati > Actinomycetota > Actinomycetes > Mycobacteriales > Nocardiaceae > Rhodococcus > Rhodococcus sp. 05-339-2. Next base: position 106,066 of record NZ_NOYW01000014.1, on the reverse strand, counting down.
ACGTGATCGACACTGTCGGTACACACGTTGATCAAAATCACCACGGAGCCGTCCGCGCTACGAGTGAGCCCCGTTTTGCCGATGATTTCGGCGTCGATCAGGTTGCCGCAGCCAGCTACCACCACCGCGACGACGAGCGGGGTGGCCACTTTCATCAGACGCATCTCGTGAACGGTACGGGGCGCTTACCTCCCGCTGGCCGGCTACAGCTGAGCGGGCAACTTTCAGCTCCCTTGCTGGGGGTTCGGCTGGTGCGCTCGGACTTGCCTGAGCCGTAGGCATCGGCTCTGTCTTGCTTGGTCTGCGACCTGCGTGTGCGCAAGTGCGGCAACGATACGCAGTTCGGAGCCAATCGAAGCCGTCGAGGAAGTCTTGCCAATTGCTAGCACCTGAATCGAGCCATCCACCCTGACCATCGCCGTTCGTGCAGGGCCAGGAAAGTTCGCAGCTTCGAACATGTGTGAGGCTGGGTGTCACGAGAGTGTCACAAGTCGTTACGGTCGGTTCGGAAGGTTATGCACGAAAGCTGTTGTGCATGAACAAATATCGAGTCCAGAGACGTTCAGGTGAATCCACTTCCAGGGACTTGAAATTCGCACAGTGTCGGTTCGAGTCCGACTGGGGGCACCAGAGTCCATATGGATCCAGATTTCTGGACCGGGACAGTGCTTTTCGGGTGGTAGCGTGGACTTCGGTAGCTTCCCGCGGATCCAAGTGGACGACCGAGGCAGCGGATTTGAGATCCGCGCGGGAGCCTTCTTTATTCGGCACCGCATCTTGGCGTACGTGCAGTTCAGGGCTGGTTCTGTGTTCAACCGTCGTCTTCGCGTGAGGCTCGATGTCACGAGGCTGTCACAACTTGATTTGACTGACCTCGTCGACACCCGCGACATCTCGGGTCCGGTCATAGAAACGGTTGTGTTGAAACGGATTGCGCATGCATGTCGGCCTAAGCGGCCGAGAGGTACGCCCCGGCGAAGCGTTCTCAGAAGTCGCCTACGTACATTGCATTTCGCGCACCTTGTCGTTCGAAACGCCAGCTCAGCACGGTTCGATTTACGGCGATGTCCGCCTTGCGGACAAAGTTATAAGATGCAAGACTGACGTCGATATGGTGACTCAGATGAGCGGAGCGCAGGACCGGGTTAGGCCGGACCTCGCCGATCCGGCCTCGACAGGAAGTAGGTCACGACGATGCGGCAGCACAGTGGTGTGCAGTCACGGGTGAGCTCGGAGCGCTCGCGGTCGTGGATGCTGGTGAACGGCAACCGTCCCGATGCCTTCGATGACGCGGCGCGGGCGTCGGCCGATCAGATCATCCCCGACGTCGAAGACGCCGTGGACACTCGGTTCAAGTCGATTGCACGCACCCACGTTACGAACTGGCTCGGCCACAATTGCGCATGGGTTCGCATCAACGATCGGCTATCGGAGCACTGGTCGGATGACGTGGTGCAGCTTCGTAACTCGCCGGGATTGAGCGGAGTCGTACTGGCCAAGACCGAGGACCGCTCCCAGGTGACGGAGACCTTCGATCGCCTCGGTGGGCGTATCCCCGTGATTGCCCTCATCGAGTCCGCGCTAGGTGTCGAGGAGTCGACGGCCATCGCCTGCGCACGAGGCACCTTCCGGCTGGCCTTCGGCAGTGGTGACTACCGCCGAGATACCGGTGCAAGCGCACACGACAGCGCGATGTCGTATCCGAGGAACAAACTGGTCGTTGCCAGTCGAATCGGCAAACTACCGGGGCCGATCGACGGGCCGACGGTCTCGGTCGAATCGTCCGAGGTCGAGGAGCAGTCGCTTCTCGCCGTAGCGCTGGGTATGACGGGAAAGCTGTGCGTGAGTATCGATCACCTGTCGACGATCAACACGTCCATGAGCCCCGCCTCCGCGGATCTGACCTGGGCTGCGGAGTTCCTCGCCGAATTCGAGTCCCGCGGGTCGGTGATACGCGACGGAAGCGATCCGCCCCGTCTCGGGCGAGCGCGGGCCCTGATCGAACACGCACGTGCACTGGGCATTCAATCAGTCTGATCGAGCTTTTCCACGAACGGAGATCCCCTTATGGGCGCAACACATCGCATTGCTGTCATTCCCGGTGACGGCATCGGAAAAGAAGTAGTTCCGGAAGGGCTGAAGGTCCTTCGAACTGCTGCGTCGGCGTTCGAGTTCTCGCTCGACTTCGAGCATTTCGACTTCGCCAGCGCCGATTACTTTCTGCGGACCGGCCAGATGCTCCCTGACAACTGGTTCGACACGCTCGTGTCTTTCGACTCGATCTTCTTCGGTGCTGTCGGGTGGCCAGAAGTGGTTCCCGACCATGTGTCGCTGTGGGGGAGCCTGCTCCAGTTCCGCCGTCACTTCGACCAATACGTGAGCTTACGGCCGGTCAAACTTCTACCCGGAGTGCCGAGCCCGCTCGCTGGCCGTGAGCCCGGTGATATCGACTTCTACGTCGTACGTGAGAACACCGAGGGCGAGTATTCGTCTATCGGCGGTAAGATTTTCGACGGGACCGATCGCGAGATCGTCACCCAGGAAACGGTGATGACCCGCACGGGAGTCGACCGAATTCTCAAGTACGCGTTCGATCTTGCACAGACTCGCCCCAAGAAGCACCTGACGTCGGCGACGAAGAGCAACGGAATTTCCATCTCCATGCCGTACTGGGACGAGCGGGTCGAAGCTATGGCCACCGGATACCAGGACGTCCGCGTCGACAAGTATCACATCGATATCCTGGCGGCCAATTTCGTCATGCACCCGGATTGGTTCGACGTGGTCGTCGGAAGCAACTTGTTCGGTGACATTCTTTCCGATCTGGGTCCCGCATGCACCGGCACCATCGGGATTGCCCCGAGTGGCAACATCAACCCCGAGCGGACGTTCCCGAGTCTGTTCGAGCCAGTTCACGGGTCGGCACCGGACATCGCAGGACAGGGAATCGCAAATCCCATCGGGCAGATCTGGAGTGCGTCGATGATGCTCGATCATCTGGGAGAGACCGAGGCGGCAGCAGCGGTGATGAGCGCAATCGAAAGCGTGCTCGCCCACGGAGGAGACTCACTTACTCCCGATATGGGCGGATCTGCCACCACGAACACCCTCGGCGACAACATCACCCGAGAGTTCATCCGGCTGACGACCGGCTCGGTGACCCCAACGCATCCGATGAGCACCTGAGAAATGGCTTACGTTCGTTACGAATACAGCGGCGAGGTATCGGTCGGGTGGCATCGAGACACGGCGATCTTCCCCCTCGATGCAGGTTTGGTAGGCGATCTGCGTCGCGGCACTTCACACCCCGAATACAGCCGATCTGTGCCCACAGCCGATGTCAGGCTGCTTCCCCCGGTTACCGACACATCGAGGATCATCGGCGTGGGCATGAACTATTACGATGCCCTCCCCGTCGGCGGTGCAGCCCCCGCCTACCCGGTCTTCTTCACGAAATTCGTGTCCTGTCTGGTCGGCGCATACGATCCGATCGAGATGCCCTCGGAGTCGGTGGCGGTGGATGCCGAAGGCGAGTTGGCGATCGTGATCGGTCGCCGCGGTCGGCGCATCCCGGAATCGAGTGCGATAGATCATGTTCTCGGTTGCACGGTCACCAACGACGTGACCGTGCGTGACTTCCAAAGTTTGAGCGCACAGTGGTTTCAGGGCAAGGCCTGGGATCCCACCACTCCGTTGGGGCCGTGGATCGTTCCGTACGAGGACGTTTCGCCCGATGCACGGATCCGTACGATGATCGACGGCGTTCTGGTGCAGGACGGATGCATCGACCAGATGATTTTCTCGGTGCCGAAATTGATCTCACTCATCTCGACGTTCAAGACTCTCGAGGTCGGTGATGTGATTCTCACCGGAACGCCAGCCGGCAACGGCCACAACAGAACACCTCGCGAGTACCTGACCGAGGGCCAGACAATCGAAGTCAGTATCGATGGCGTCGGGTTCATTCGAAACGTCGTGACGTCCGGGTAGACCCACTGCCTGCATGAGCCCGTGTGCAGGGCCCCGCACACGATCGTGTGCGAGGCCTACTGGCGGCTGTCGGGCTCGGCGAGACGCAGTCGTGTCCGGGCGGATCCGTGTGGGTTTGAGGTAGGGCCGACGAGGCGCACCGAGTGTGCGTCCAAGGGGTTGGGGGCGCTGCGCGACCGCGGCGGGATCATCGGTGTCTGTCCCCGGCGGTTCGTTCACGCGCACTCGGTGATGTTCGGATGCCGACAACCCGCCCCGTACGCCGTAGGGCTCGCCGCTGGTGATTGCGTAGTCGAGGCATCGTCGGCGCACAGGACACCGGCTGCAGATGCGCTTGGCTCGGCGTTCGAGGAGTTCGAGTGCAGCACCACGCGTGCCGGTGGGTGGAAAGAACAGAGTCGCTTGTTCGTTGCGGCATTCGGCGTCGAGTTGCCATTCCCATTCGTCGGTGATCGGCAAAGGCAGAACAATGGGTTTGAAAGAATTGCGGATGACGGTTCCTCTCTGCACTCGGTGTCGTCGTCGCTCGCGTCGCGTCGATCAATCGCGGCTCATACCGCCGGTGTTCTGAGGAGCGTTCACCGCGCCGCGTGGGTGCCCGCCGTCCAGAACTGCAACGATGTCGCGGGCGGCAGCCAGGCTCGCTTCGGTACGTGCTTGACGGGTCTGCCCGGCCATGTGGGACAGCGACACGACGTTGGGCATGCTCAGGAGCGGGTTGTCCATATCGACTGGCTCGCGGGCGAATACATCGAGTCCGGCGCCGGCTATCTCACCGCGCCTCAGCGCGTCGACAAGTGCGGGTTCGTCCACGAGAGAACCACGTGCTGTGTTCACGAAGTAGGCGGAGGGCTTCATGGCGGCGAGCGCCGCGCGGTCGACTATCGGAGTGCCGTTGGGCTGCGCACGCGCGTGCAGGGTGACGAAGTCGGATCGAGAGAACAACTCTTCGGTATCGACATAGCTCACGTCGAGTTCGGAAGCGGGATGGCCGGTCGAGACCAGCACGGTCATACCGAAGGCGCGGCCCAACTCGGCTACCGCCCGCCCGCTGGGCCCGAGGCCGATGATTCCCAAGGTGGCACCATGCAGTTCGCCGGTATCGTGTCGGGGCCAGCGACCTGTCCTGACGCCGTCGACGGTTTCGACGATCCTTCGGGCGCACATCAGTAAAAGGGTGACCGTCATCTCGGCCACGGCGTTCTTGTTGGCACCGGGGGTGTTGCACACGACGACGCCGAGCGCAGTCGCTGCGTTCACATCGATGGAGTCGTATCCGACACCGCTGCGTGCGATGACGCGCAGGGATCGGGCCGGCCGCATCATTTCTGCGGTGACGGGTTCGCTGGCGATCAGCGCTGCGTCGCACCTGAGCAGGTGGTCGGCCATTTCACCGTCTGCGCGTCGACCGGTTGCAGGGCTGTGCACTGTTCGATGGCCGGCCGCATGGAAAAGCTGGTCTACCTCGTCGCCGGGCACGAGGTAGTCGGTGGTGATGAGGATCGTTCCCACTGGCGCGGTCCTTCCGTGGCATGTGTGGAGATCGGTTGTGGTGCAACGATATGGGACATACAGCCGAATGCCGCCGGCATTCGACGTCAAGCGTCGAATGCCGGCGGGTGGACCGACCGATGTCAGACTCGGGCGTCGGTCTTATCGGTCGACGTCTCGGCGACCGTGGAGTCGCCAATCCGGTCAGGGTCGTAATTGGGGTCGTAGTCGATCTCGCCATTGAGAACCGAGCGTGCCCGGGTGGTGTCGAAGTCGTTCTCCCATTTTCCGATCACGATGGTGGCCATGGCATTTCCGAGAACGTTGATGAAAACGCGGCCCTCGTTGAGGATTCGATCGATACCGACGATCAGCGCCAGTGCCGCGAGGGGGATGTGTCCGACGGCGGTGATGGTGCTGGCGAGGACGATGAATGCCCCGCCTGCGATGCCGGCTGTGCCCTTGCTGGTGAGCATCATGATTCCGACCATGATCAGCTGTTGCTGCCAACTGAGGTCGATTCCGCATGCTTGGGCGAGGAACAGCGACGCCATGGTGAGGTAGACGGCGGAGCCGTCGAGGTTGAAGGAGAACCCGGAAGGGATCACTATGCCGACGACCGGCTTTCCGACTCCGAGGTGCTCGAGCTTCTTGATCAATTGAGGGAGGATTGCCTCGCTCGAGCATGTGGAAAGCGCTACGAGCAGTTCGGCTTTGAGGAATTTCATCAGCGGCCAGAGCCGCAGTCCGCAGGCGCGGGCGATGCCGCCGAGGATGACGATGACGTACACCACACACGTCGCGGTGAACAACAAGATCAGGTAGCCGAGCTGCTGCAACGTCGACGCGCCGTAGTTGGCGACGACTGCAGCAAGTGCGCCGAAGGTTCCGATCGGGGCCAGTCGCATGACCCAGGAGACAATCTTGAACACGACGGTGGAGAGTGCGTTGATTCCTTTGGTTATGGGTGCCCCGGCTTCACCCGAAACATTGAGTGCTGCACCGAAGATGATGGACACGAGCAAGGCCGCGAGGATCGTGTGGCCCGTGAGTGCGCCGAAGAGTGATTCGGGGATGAGATTGTCGACGAATTCGATACCGGAGACCGAAGAGTTCTCGTCGACCGGCAGGGAGGAGGAATCGAGTGCTGAGGGGTCGATGTTCATTCCGTCGCCGGGGCGAAAGATATTGGCAACGAGGAGCCCGAACAGCATGGAGATCAGCGACAGGAATAGAAAGTAGCCGATTGCCTTGACACCGATCCGGCCGGCTTTGCGGAGGTTGTCCATCGAGGCGATGCTGAGCGAGACCACGCAGAAGACGACCGGGACGACGATCATCTTCACCAGTGCGATGAACCAATCGTTGAGCGGGCTCAGTGCCGATCCGACGTCGGGCAGGAAGATGCCGACGGCGATACCGGCGACCGCTCCGATGATGACCTGGAACCACAGTTCTCGTATCAACCGAGCGAGACGCGAGCGTTCGGGGGTTTTGTGGGGCGGGTGGTTCGGAGTGTCGAGGTGGGTGGTCGCCATGGGGTGCTCCTTTGAACAGCAGCAAGGGTGGGGGAGTGTGGTCCCGCTCGTGCAAGACCGTTTCGGAACTGCTGTCTACGAATGTTTTTCGTGCAGCACTGACAGAGCTACGCCGCGCAGCGGCTGGTGTAGCGGCGTAGCTCTGTCGTCGCGTGGAGCTTTGGTCGAAGCGGTCTGGCAGTGGTCAGTGCAATTCGCGCAGCACCTTGTAGAAGGCGGCTTTGCCCTCGAAGCCGATGCCGGGGGTCTCGGTGAGTCCGACGCGGCTGTTCTCGACCACCGCCCCGTCGGCGAATCCGCCGGTGGGCTGGAATTCGCCGGGGTAGGACTCGTTGCCGCCGAGCTTGAGCGCTGCTGCGATGTGCAGCGAGAACTGGTGTCCGCCATGAGGAATGCACTGGCGTGAAGACCAGCCGTGGTCTTTGAGCATCTTCTGGATTCGCAGGTATTCGGTGAGTCCGTAGCTCAGTGCGGGGTCGACCTGGATGATGTCGCGATCGGGTCGCATTCCGGCGTAGCGGACGAGGTTACGTGCATCCTGCAGCGAGAACAGGTTCTCACCGGTTGCGATGCGTCCCGAATAGGTTTCAGTCAGAACGGCATTGAGACGGTAGTCGAGGGGATCACCGACCTCCTCGTACCAGAAGAGGTTGTACTGCTCGATGGCTGCGCCGTATTCGAGGGCGGTGGCCAGATCGAACTTTCCGTTCACATCGACGGCGAGGCGCTGCCCGTCGCCGCCGAGGACTTCCAGCACTGCTTCGATGCGCTCGAGGTCTTCGGCGAGATCGGCACCGCCGATCTTCATCTTCACCACGTCGTAGCCCTGATCGAGGAAACCGCGCATCTCGTCCTGCAAATCGGCGAGGGTCTTGCCGGGCGCGTAGTAGCCACCGGCGGCGTAGACGAACACCGAGTCATCGGGCTGTCCGTCACCGTGCTTGTCCGAGAGCCACCGGTAGAGCGGCTTTTCGGCGATCTTGGAAGCCAGGTCGAACAGTGCCATGTCGACGACACCCACTGCGACGGAACGCTCTCCGTGTCCGCCGGGCTTCTCGTTGCTCATCATGAAGTCCCACGCGAGGGTGGGGTCCAGCTCGCCTTCGGCGTCGAGCAGGGCATCGGGTGCCGCGTCGAGCAGGCGGGGGATGACACGGCGGCGGAGGATCTCGCCGGCGCTGTAGCGCCCGTTCGAGTTGAAGCCGTAGCCAACTACCGGTTCGCCGTCGCGCATCACGTCGCTGACGACTGCCACGATCGAGCAGTCCATCTTGGAGAAGTCGATCCACGCGTTTCGGATCGAGGAGCTGATCGGGACGATGCCCTCGTGTACCGAGATGATCTTCATACTGCGCCTTTCTCATATCTTATAAGGTGTAAGTGACGGTAGTGCAGAGTGGTGGCGAACACAACAATTTCTTATAAGATTTCGGAAGTTGCATCGGGCATCTTATAAGAGCTTGGGGCCGCGGGTGTAGCATCGAGTGATCGAGATCCTGACCGAAGAGCGGCCGAGACGGGCTGTACTCACAGCGGAGAGGCAGGTCCAGCAGTGACCTCACCTACCAATGTCTTCTCCAGTAAAGGTGAAGTCGCCTACGCCGAGCTGCGCGCCATGATCCTGATGGGCACGCTCGACGCAGGATCGAAACTGGCGCAATACGAGCTCGCCGACCGGCTGCACATGAGCATCACCCCGATCCGCGAAGCAGTACGAAGGCTGAGCAGTGAGGGGCTCATCGAGCTCGACAATCACAAGAACGTGCGAATCGCGCCCATGAGCGCAGCGGAAGCGCGTCAGCTGTTCGAGGTTCGTCTGTCGCTGGATCCAACAGCGGTCGAGTTGGCTGCCGATCGGCGAACAGACCAAGACATCGCCGACATGCGTGCGGCCGCGGGACGGCTACTGCCGGTCACGCAGAAGTGGGGCGAGGACGCGTTGCGTGCGCACCGAGATTTTCACCGCGCGCTGTACCTGGCGTCGCACAATGACGTCCTGATCCGTCTGCTCGATGACCTGTGGGACAAATCCGACCGCTATCGACGGATCGGTCTCGAGCTGCCACCCGGTGCAGAGCCGCGCACCGTCGACCACCAGGAACACTTCCGAATACTCGAACTCGTTGTCGCACAGGACTCGCAGGGGGCTGCAGATCTCATGCGTCAGCACATCGTGAAGAGCCTGACGGCGGCCGCCATCGATGCACTGGAGGGCCGCGAGCACGAGCTACGTCAAACGTCGGCGTGATTATTGTGGACTGATGCGTTGTCTGGCAGCGCATTCGAGTATGCGAAGGGTGCCTGACATAAAGCGATTGCTCGAAGCGGCACACCGTCAAAATCTGCTGACAGTGCGGTAGTAGTCCTTTCGGCCCGATCGGTTCCCGTGGCCAAGCGCCGCTGCTGATCGGCAAGATCTCGAGCCGACATGATGATCCGCGCGGTCCTCGGAAGTCGCACACCCGGCTCGAGATTCCGAAGTCCCCTGTCGTCCAGTTCACTCATCGAAGAAGTTGCGACTGTTCCCGCCACGGTAAGCACGAACCCAGCGAGAATGATCCGTGACGCGCAGCCGAGGCGCGCGGCGTTCCATGCCGATGCGATTGCGGTAGCGCGTGATTGAGCGCCGGTACGGCTGAGCCATCGACCGGATCGGGGCCCGCTCGATGGCTCAGCAGGGTCAGATGGTGCAGCGTGCACCTTCATCCGGCAGTTCGAGGTCGATCAGGTAGTCGGCGATCGCTCCGTCGACGCAGGCGTTGGCGGAGATGATCGTCCCGTGCTGGTTGGCCTCGACCGTGAGCAACCGAGCCCCGAGGGTGTCGGCGAGGCTGATGCCTCCTTCGTGAGGCGTCACGGGGTCCCCGGTGGCCGAGACCACGAGCACCTCGGGAAGCCCGTCGATGCCGGTGGCGTAGGGGTATCCGAGCGTGGGCTCGGCCGGCCAGAACTCGCACCCGTCCTGAGCAGGGGGAGACGATCCGGGGTCGAGGAACGGCACTGCCTCGTTGAGATCGCGGCCGAGCTGGGTCATCTCTTCTTCGGTGAACCGTTCCTCGTCGAGGCAGTTGATGGCGAAGAGCGCTTCGAACGAATTGCTGTACTCCCCACTGTCGGACCGGCCGTAGTACCCGTCGCGAATCGCGAGGAGAGCGTCGGGTCGTCCGGCTTTCAGCTCCGTCAGCCCCGCGATGATGGCGGGCCAGCTGGCTTCGGAGTACAGGCCGGAGACAATTCCTTCGCCGGCGGCGAGGAAGCTGACCTCTCGTCCATCAGCGGCCACCAACGGCTCATCCGCGAGAGGCTGCAGGAGCTCCTGGGCTGCAGCTGTCGCCTGCGCCGGGTCGGTTCCGAGTGGGCACGCGGCCTGAGTCACGCAGAAGTCTGCGAAACGCTGGAACGAGGCCTGCAGTCCTTCACTGAGCTGGATCCTGCGATCCGCAGTGTCCATGAGCGGATCCACCGCGCCATCGAGAACGAGAGCACGGACATTGTCGGGGAACATCTCGGCGTACACCGAGCCGAGTCGAGTGCCGTAGCTGACTCCCGCATAAGTCAGTTTGTCGTCGCCGAGCGCGGAGCGGAGCACATCCATGTCGCGAGCGACATCCCGGGTCCCGAGATGTGCGAGTACCTCTGTTCTTCCGGAGCCGTCGGCGCATTTGTCGACGATGGCGCGCGCGGATTCTTCGGTCCACTCGCCGAGAGCCGACAGGGGTGCGTCGGCGTCGCGCTCCTCATCGGAGTAGCAGTCGATTGCCGGTGTGCTGAGACCGACTCCGCGCGGATCGAAGCCAACGATGTCGAAGCGTTCGGGGATGGGACCTCCCGTCCACAGGGCATCGACGAGTGGGGCGAGCGTAGTTCCCGCCGCTCCGGGACCGCCCGGGTTCAGTAGGACGGAGCCGATCGGGTTGTCGTCGGTGGCGGAAATGCGCGAGACGGCGATCTCGATGGTCGTGCCGTCGAGGTTCTCGTAATCCATCGGCACCGTGAGCATCGCGCATTCCGTCTTTTTTGCCGCCTCGACGATCTCGGGAACGGGCGGCTGGGAGTCCACGATGCTGGCGTCGCACGCCCCGAACTCGAGTCTTTGCTCCATGAATTGTTCGAGGCTCACCTCGTTCGCGCTGTCGTCTTTGTTGGGTGCCACACCGGAGCATCCGGCGAGCAGGAGCATTGAGGCAGTGGCAGTGGCGGCGGCCGCAATCGCCGGCTTCGGCCATCGCCGTCGTTCGTCGTCCTTCGGTCGGATATCTGTGGGGGTCATGGTGGTGTTCCTTCGGTGGGGTTCAACTGGCGAGTTCGTCGATCCAGCTCGATCGCATCCGTAGAGCTCGTTCAGTGCTGCCGATGACAGCGGCGAATCCGATGAGCAGGTTGACGTGCAGCGGCAGTCGGATGGGTGAGGTGAATGTTCCGATCGAGTCGGCGATGGGGGGAATGAGAGAGATGGATGCGATGATCTGCGGCACCTCCACGCAGAGGCCGCCGATGACGAGCAGGATCGAGATGAGACCGATGACGCGACTCGGGCCGGGGTGCCGGTGGTGCAGTCGAGCGCGGCGTCCCTCTGCGGATGCGGGATCGGGAGACAGCTGCTGTTCGGTGCCGTCCTTACGCACGTAATGGCAGCGCTTGAGCCCGAATTCGGTGGCCGCGACCTCGATGCGTCCTCCGGGGACTGGGAAGCGGGTCGGCATCTTGGCGTACGACTGCAGTGCGCCGTCGACGTAGAGGCGAGCGCGCACCTCACCGTCCTTTGCGTCACCCATGTGCCGCACATCGACTGCGTAGACCGACGTCGTGCCGTCGGGTGCGGACAGCGTGATCGACCGGAGCGATCTGCCGAAAATCTGCCACCAGCGGTACCGGCGGAGCGGTTCACCCGATCCGGCGCGAATGCGGCGGTAGCGCCACTGCTTGATTCCCATCTGCTCGATCCTCGATCTCTACTAGTACAGCGTGATAGTCGCTGGTGACGCTAGCACACTGTGATAAATAATGGTCACGGAAAGCAGACACGAATGTTGAGTAGAAGCAACCAGGCGCGTGCCCGGATCTGCAGGGCCGCAGCGATGCTGGGTGCCAAGCGTCGTGTCGGTCGTGGCTCTACAGAACGCAACGCAAGTCGCCGTGGTCGACAATCGCGTAATCGAGCGGTACTTCGAGCGTTGTTCATTCGACCCTGTCGTCGGCCATGCCAGTGACAGCAGGGTCGCACGAAGAGAAGTCGAGCGGTTGTTGTTCGTTCCCTCTTCCGTGGCGCGACTAGTACGGCGTGATAGTGGGCTCGAGGTATCACGCTGTATTAGGGTCGGGAAGGTGTCGGACAATGTGGAGACTCGAAAAAGCGAACCCAGCACCAAGGACCGGATTCTGATCGCAGCCGCGACGATGGTGTCCGAGGATCCGGGTACCCGGATCAGCGTCCGAGCGGTCGCCGCGCGAGCAGGGGTCAGTACAGGATCACTACGTCATTTCTTTCCCACGCAGCGAGCGTTGATGGACGAAGTCGCCGCGGGAATCACCGGACTGGTGGCGAACCAAAATGTCATCGAAGACGCCACTGTGCCTGCAGAGGAGCGACTGTTTGCGTGTATGCAGCAGGTGTTGTCGGGCACCGGGACCGGTGAGCAAGCCCGAGATACGTGGCGACGGACGTTCGGCACCTACCTCAGCGCGGAGCTCAACGCCGATGCCATCGACACGTATCTCGCTTTCAGCGCGGCCGGACTCCGGCACATAGAACACTGGCTGGACGTCCTCGACAAGGAAGGTGCCCTGCCGCCGGGTGACAACACCCAGCGCGCCGCCTACCTCAACGTGGTACTGGACGGGCTCTCCGTAGCACGAGCCCTCCCGACCGACGCTACTCGACTTCGCTCGGAAAAAGACGTTCTGCACCAAGCCATTTCGATGCTTTTTCACACCGCTGCACTCATGCCGAAGGTCGACTCGGACTGACTTCGACGACGAGCTTCCGATCCACATCCACTGTGCTTCCGCATCATTGCTGACTGCGGCCGCCGAGGTGTTGGGCGAGAAATTTTTCCACCGCGCGGTAGTAGCGAATACTGTTCTCCGGGTTGACGAATCCGTGGCCCTCGTCGTCGAACACGAGGTAGTCGACGACGACGCCACGTGACCTCAGGCGCTCGACGACGTTGTCCGATTCTGCCTTGACGACCCGAGGATCGTTGGCACCCTGAGCAATCAGGAGTGGCGCGCGTATCGCGTCGAGCTTGGAGATGGGGGATCGTGCGAGCATGTCGGCCAGCTGATCGGGGTCGGCGGGGTCTCCGACGAAGCGGTGCCAGCTGTTGATGATTCCCGGGCCGATGAAGGCCGGTTGGGTGCGCATGAAGTTCGACAGGTCCGAGATGCCGACGCAGTCGATCGCCGCGGCAAACGTGTCGGGGGTGAACGATGCGCCCACCAGCGCCGCATAGCCGCCGTAGGAACCACCCATGATGGCCACTCGCTCGCGATCGGCGTATCCCGCCTCGACCGCCCAGTTCACTGCATCGATCAGATCGTCGTGCATCGCGCCCGCGAATTGGCCGACCCCGGCGTTCGTGTGCGCTGTGCCGTATCCGACGGACCCGCGAAAGTTGACCTGCAACACTGTATATCCGCGGTTCGCCAGCATTTGCGCGATGGGATCGAAGGTCCACGAATCCCGATACCAGGGGCCGCCGTGCACCAACAGAACCATTGGCAGACTCTCGGGTTCCACGCCTACCGGAAGCGTCAGATACGACGGCAGAGGCAGCCCGTCACGCGCCTGGACGTTCACCGGTGCCATCGGGGCCATGTCTCCGGGATCCAGGTGCGGGTAGGGGCGGAAGAGTCGGCGACTCGATCCGGTGTTGTGATCGTAGTAGTAGGTGACGGACGGATCGCGGTCGTGGACGAAGCTGACAATCCACTTCTGTCCGCTCTCGTCGGAGGACAGTGCTCCGATGTCACCGTCGAACAGTTGCTCCAGATTCTTCAGTATCTCTGCGAAACCCGGTTCCAATGCATGGATCACCTGGCGTTCTCCCAGATACCGAACACCGATGAGCTCTCCGGTTGCACTGTCGCAGATCAGCGGTGGCGAGGTCTGCTCGACGGCTCGTCGCGCACCGTCGAGTTCGAGTGTCGGGTGACTGTCGACGACGGTCTCCTCGCCGGTATCCAGGTCGAGTCGAATCAGATGGGCCAAGTCGCGCCCGCGGTTGGACCCCAGCCACATGCCGGTACCGTCCGCAGTGATCTGCATCGGGCTGATGCCCATCGGGTAATCGGTGCCATCGAACGAGGCCACCGTGGCTTCTGCACCGGACTCGTCCAACCGGGTGATGTCGATGGTGCCGTCGGCGGTCATCGCGAAGACGAACACCTTGCCGTCGGCACCGAGCATCGGATACCGGCCGACGCCCGGGCTCTGCCGGATCATCGTCAATTCACCTGTGGCGATCTCGATTTCGTACAGATCGAACTCGGCGATGCTTCTCGCATTGATCAGGACGGTATACACCCCGGCCCGACCCCGCACCGGTTCGATGGCCACTGCTCGGGAACCGGGAAACGGCGTCAGATCTACTGCCGCGGCATCGGAATCCTCCAGGTCGACGCGGAACACGTGACTGTTCTCGTCACCACCGGTGTCCTGCAGATACAGCAGCCAGCGGGGGTCGTCCGTCCACCGGAAGTCGTGCACACTGCGAGTCTCGTCGGCTGTGACGCAGCGTGGTTCGCTTCCGGGCAAGAGGTCCTCGATCCACACGTTCAGACGGTTCTTCCACGGCGCGAGAAACGCCATCCTGGTGCCGTCCGGTGACAGCGTGGCACCGGAGCGAACGGGTGGGCCGAAGAAGTCCTCGACCGCGATCAGTGGGGGTGCAGTCATGATTCGTCCTTTCGTTCGGCTGCTACAGAGCGCAGCGAGCCTCTGCTGGTGGGGATTGGAGATCGACGAGGTAGTTCTCGACGATGTCGTTGACGCAGGTGCTCGTTGCGCCGAACGCCACGGTGTGTTGGTCGCCGTCGACGGTGAGAAGCGAGCCGCCCAGTGTGTTCGCCAAGTTGACGCCTCCCTCGTACGGTGTGGACGGGTCGCCGGTCACGGAGATGGTCAGTGTGTCGGGGAGTCCCTCGATGTCGGTGGCGTAGGGGATGCCGAGAGTCGGCTCAGCAGGCCAGAATTCGCAGGGGTCTCGTGCGCCGTCCGGTCCGAGGCCTGCGTCGGTGAACGGTGCTATCTCCTGGATCTGCCGCTTGAGATCGACTTCTTGTTCCGCGGTGTTGCGCTGTTCATCCATGCAGTTGATCGCGTACAGCGCTTCGGAGAAGTTCGGGACGGTGCCGTCGGCGTCACGTCCGCCGAAGATGTCGTTGATTTTGAGAAGGGTATCGGCCTGTCCTGCTTGGAGTTCGGCGATGCCCTTGGTGATGACCGGCCATGCCGAGGAGTCGTAGAGCCCCGCGATGACGGCCCCGTAGGCGGCGTCGAAGTCCATGATGCGGCCATCGCCGGTGACTATCGGATTGTCGATCAACGGTCTGACGATCTGTTGAAAGTTGTCGACGGCCTTGCTCGGGTCGGTGCCCAGCGGGCAGTCCGGTGCGCTTGCGCATGCGGCGGCCATGTCGTCGAAAGCTTTCTGGAAGTTGGCGTATTGGTAGATCCTGCGCTCTGCGGTGCCCTGGCCCGGATCGATTCCGCCGTCCAGAACCATCGCGCGCACGTTCTCCGGGAACATCTCGGCGTAGACCGCACCGAGTCGCGTTCCGTAGCTCTGGCCGAAGTAGCTCAGGGTGTCGTCGCCGAGCACGGCCCGGAGAATGTCCATGTCGCGGGCAGCATCTCGGGTGCCGATGTGTTCGAGGACGTCGTCGCCGCCGGATCGTTCGGAGCATTGGCTCACCAGCTGTCGTGCACTGTCCTCGGTGAGGGTTCTCGAGCCGGTGAGGACCGTGGTGTAGGCCTGTCCTGCCTCGTGTTCCTCGTCGGTGAAGCAGTCGATGGCCGGTGTGGACGCACCGACGCCGCGGGGATCGAATCCAATGAGGTCGAATCGTTCGGTGAGAGGGCTCTGCGCCCAGGTGGACGTCGCACCTGATGCCGCCATGCTCATTCCCGGCCCACCTGGTCCACCAGAGTTGAGCAGGAGCGAGCCCACTTTCTCACCTCGGGCGGGTGCTTTCAGCAGCGCGATCTGCGCCCTGCGCCCGTCCGGATCGTTGTAGTCCAGTGGCACGTCCACGCGGGCGCACTCGAATCTGGGGTCACTGGCGAACAGTTGTTCGTCGGTCGTGGTCGTGCCGTAGCCTTCACACGGCTCGAATGCCACGCTCTGGTCGTAGAACTGCTGCAACTGCGCTGACGGCTCGGGCTCTGTGCCCGGCTCCGGTTCCGGAGGCGATTGGCTGCAGGCACCGAGCAGCAGTATCGACGCCGAAGCTGCAGCGAGACATCTCGCTCTCCTGTTGTCGAATAAGGGCATGGTCGGTCGACTCCTATCTGATTGCACTGTGCTGATGGCCTATTCGGAATCGGTGGCGTTGAGTGCCGCAACCTGTCGCAGTACGTCGCGTTGGGCGGGGTTGTACAGGTCTTCCACGGCGACTGCGAGTGCGCGAGTCACCCGTCGTCTGTCGCCGTCGGTGTCGGAGAACAAGGCCGGGAAACGAAGCGCCAGCTGACGAACATGCGGGGCCATCCGTTCCGCCAGATTGCGGGTGGTGGCGCTGCCGGCGTCGGCCGGCAGGTCGTCGAACTCTGGGTCTGTGGGTAGCCGCGGAGTGGACCGCAGTAGGGCGCAGTAGGCGTCGAGGGCTGTCGGGCCCAGTACCGTGCTGGCGAAGGTGACGAACTGCCGGTCTGCTGTCGTCAGATGTGCTGCAGCAGATCCGAGTTCGGGCGGCAGATCGGTCGGAAGGGAGTCGTGGAGAAGCATCGCGATCTCCAACCGTGCTCGCTGTAGGCGCTCGATCGTCGCGCCGAGTTCTGCATCCAGCGTGCGCAGTGCCTGTTCGGGATGGTCGCGCCCGTCACCCTGAGCGGCTATGTCGGCCAACGAAAATCCCAGTGCGGACAGGCGTTTGATCTGCAGCAGCCGTACGAGATGCGTGACGCTGTACTGTTTGTAGCCGTTCGAGGCACGCTCGGGCTCATCGAGTAGTCCGACATCGTGGTAGTGCCGCACCGACTTCAGGGTGGTGCCGGCGAGATCGGCGATCTGCCGAGTGCTCCAGCCCATGTCGCTCTCCTCCGGTTCGATCAGGTCGCAATCAGTGTCGACTGTGACCTAACGGCATAGTCAAGGGACAACTCGTCCTGCAGGGGCTACGCAGGGTTCGAGTGAACCAACTGCGCTGTGGAGCGACGGAAGGCCCAGACGGTCACGAGCACTGCTGCTGCAAGTAATGGGGTGCCCATTGCGATCCGAGCAAACGCGAGCCACCCGGTGGCATCGGTGTCGTACAACCAGTCCTGAACGACGTAGCGGGCACCGAACAAAACGGCGAATGTCGATGTCGCGATGTAATGGGCGCGGGCGACCGAGTGATTGGACCGCCACGTGTACTCGTTGCCGTGCAGCGCATTCCATAGCAGTCCGGTCAACGGTCGTCGTGCCAGTATCGAGGCCAGCATCAGCGCTGCGCCGGCCAGGCTCAGCCAGATTCCGATGAGGAAGTAGCCGCCTGCCGAACCTGTCCAGGCGGCGATACCGCCTGCGACGACGACACCCAGCAATCCGCCACTGGCCTGCGCGAACGGCTCGCCTCGTCGGACGCGAAGAACAGTGATCACCAACGCGATGGCGATCGCGACGCCAACGGCGATCGGAAGGGACACCAGAGCGTTGGCGGTGACGAAGGCCACGACCGGAATCGCGGTGTAGATCATTCCGTTGGTTCCGCCGAGGCCGTCGAGCAGAAGCTCTGTGGCATTGACCCTTTCAGTGGTCTTGCGACCGGGAACTATCTGCGAATCGTTGTTGTCGTCCGATGTCGATTCCGGCCAGTTCATGGTGCCCTCCTCGTCGATGCTTCGGTTCGATCTGTGCATCCCCTACTGTCGTTTCGACGACCGGCACACAACAGTGCCCACAAGCATCGGATCTGGTGACAGCATCATCGGCGGGACATGACAGATGTCATGTCCTGGCAGCGTGACCACTAGGTCGGTGGCCCGAGAACATCGTCGACTGCGCCATAGAGCGTTGTGGTTTTTGCTGAATCGCCTGAGGCACTACAGGCGTACCGCGGCTCTGACGGCTCCGCAACTGCAAGACAGATCAAGCAGGCGGCCGGGTAGCGAAACCCGGCCGTACAAGGGCAGCGACGACACCTGCCCGTTCGACGCTGAAGTGCGCTGATGCAAAGTCGTCGCGGTGGAGCCCGCAGTTGCACGGTCGTACTGACTCTGGGGCGATTTGGGTTCGTAACGAATGAGCCCCGTTGTCACGAGTCCGCACGGAGCGTCGATCTCCAGGACGCTCTGCGTCCACCCGACGCCGTGGGTGTCCGACACCGATCAGGACTGTCCGGTGTAGGAGGATCGGCGGCAGTTCGGTGTCACGAGAGTGTCACAAGTCGGTACGTTCGGACATGGATTGATCCGGACGGTGATGTACGAAAAGCGTTGCGAATAAACAAATACGAGTCCATTTTAATTCATGCGAATCCACTTGAAGGGACTTGAAATCCGCACAGTGTCGGTTCGAGTCCGACGGGGGCATGATATTTCTTCTGTTCACAGCGCTATGTCGCTTCGGCGAGCTAACCCGAACCGTTGATCGCGAATTGTTTGGCGGTCCAACGCAACACGAACGGCAGTCCAGTCATGGCGCCGATGAAGTGGTCGCCTGCCACGGGCTCGTAGTGCACGTTGGCACCCTTGCTGCGCCACTGCTCGATCAGGGCAATCACGCCGGCCTCGGGGATGAAGCGATCACCGATCCACTTGCTCGCGGAACCGTGGAAGAACGCGACCGGCACCGACGGTGCGTCGGTGCCCGGACGGTTCGCGGCGATCACCCGCCGCGCGATGTCGGAGTCGAACGGGTCGGGCTCGGACGCCAAGTCCTCGATTCGCATGCGTGCCAACCCGCCCAAGGCCAGGGGGCGGACGGACATGTCCTTCACCCAGGACGCCAACAGCAGCGCCTTCGGGCCGAACAACTCCACCATCTCGGGGTGCTCACGCGCGAGACCCATGCTCGCCGCGCCCAGCAGGCCGGCCGCGACGGTGCCGTTCATGGTGTCCAGCAGCATCGAGAAGTCGGTGGGCGTTCCACCGGCGACGGCACCCGCCAACCTCACGTCCGGCGCGTACCTCGGGTGCAGTTGCGCCGTCCACGTGGTGGCGATCGCGCCGCCGCTGTAGCCGTAGGCCACCACTGGGCTGTCGGCGAGCTCTGGGGCGACGACCGACATCCCGCGTAGCGAGTCCAGGACGGCATGCCCGGCCATCGTGCCTTCGGAGTACGACATCCGCGGGCCTTGGTGATCGGCGACGAGGACGGCGTATCCGCGGGCGAGCCAGAGCGGCATCACCGGCGGGAGGTCGGCACCGACACCGTGCACGAGCCGATACGACGGCGTGCTCTTGGCTCCGAGGGAATCGATGGCCACGTTGTGGGCGACGACCGGCCGCGGTCCGCGCCCGGTCCACGGCCGTTTCGGGATCAGCAGCGAGGCGGTGACGCCGGCGGGGAGACCCCGTGCGTCGGTCGATCGAACCATGAACTGATGCAGGGCGGTTCGCGGCCGCGGCACCAGACCGCGGGTCGTGCGCTGCCGGATCACCGCACCGGGTGCGAGGTCCTCGATGCCGGGAGGGGTGAGGAAGAAGGCGTCGTTGTCGATCGGGGTCGGAAGGATCGCGGCATGGGGATCGTCCGGAGGCTCCAGGGGCAGTCGTCGAGTCAATACGCGATCGAGCACACCAAACAGAGTCATGATCCCCCCGACATTCTTCTCGAACCTTACCCATCCCCGCGGTCACCGTACCGTGCTAGGCGGTCGGGGAACGCAAAATGGAGACATGCCCGCGGGCCACTTGCTCCCTTAAATCCGCACAGTGTCGGTTCGAGTCCGACTGGGACACCGGAGTTCGTCTATCCAGCGTTGTGAACGAGAACAGTTGGTCCCGCCCTCTCTCGCTCCTTCGGATACAGCTCGCGGCAATCAGACGATAGGCGTCAGCCCAGGGCGCTCAGCAGCACGGCATCGAGTTCCTCGGCCGGCAGCATCGGCAACATGTGGTGGCTGCAGCCGGTCAGGACGACGGTATGTGCGTTCGGGAGAGCCTTTCCGGCACCGTCGGCAGCGCGAGAACTGTTGTGCACCTTACTGTCACCGGCAAAGACGATGGTGACGTCCGCGGACAGCGTCGCCCATCGATTGCCCTTGGGGCGGCGCGGAACCACTGGTTTCACCGACGGGAAGTCGGCACCTCGCTCGGTGAGATCGAGCCAGTCGGCGTCGAGCGGTGCTTCCTGCGTTTCCCACCGGATCAGAGAACGCATCCGTTCGCGAGTCGGTCGCACCAGAAGTGGCACGGCGTGCAGAAGGTACGCCAGGCGCATGCCGGCGAAACACGAGGGGGGATCCAGCAGGACGAGTGCGCCGACGCGCTCCGGTCGGTGCAGCGCGTACGCGAGCGCCACCGTTGCCCCGTACCCATGTCCGACCACCGAAGTTCGCGGGGCATCGAGGGTTTCGAGAACTTGATCGAGCCAGGACATCAGGTCATCGACCGTGCGGATCGGTGTCTCACCGACCACGCTTCGTCCGGGATCACCCATCGGGTCGATTGCGAAGACCCGGTTCTCTCGGGCCAGGGCCGCGATGTTGGCGAACCAGACGGTCGAGGTTGCTCCGCCACCGGGCAGCAGCACCACCGGAGGTCCGTCGACGGGTCCGGAGGCGTTGACTCGGGTTGTGCCGTAGTCGGATTCGACGTCGATGGCGTCGATGGGCAGCGGCCATTTCGCCAGAACACGGTCGTAAGTCGAAAAGAATCCCTCGGCTGCGGGGCTATCACTGAACCGACTCACTGAACCTCCCAAATGCCTCGACAATCGAGATATTAGATCATCGTAATAAATTGGACAACACTCCTCCGGGGGTCTGTAATTCGGAAGAGTTTGCGGTGTAGATGATTTCGCTGATCGAACCGCAATGGCGAGTAGGCGCGGCACTCGCCGCCGATCAGCAGTCCAGCAACGAAGTCGGGTTCCCCTTGCCTGTTGCTGGCTGTTAGAGTCGGATCACCGGAAGTAAAAGCGAGGGCTTCAGCCCCGTTCATACGCCGCTCACCGAGCTGCCACTTCTCCCTTGGATGGAGACGTGTATGCGCCTGAAAAATGAGCGACCAGCCAACACAGACGAGGCGCAGCCCTCGTCGACGCGGCACCGTCCGCAGACGCCGAAAGCCGCCGCGGTGGCACTGGCCGGCCTTTCTGCAGTGTTTCTTTTCGAGATGCTCGACAACTCGATCCTCAACGTTGCCCTACCAACCATCGGGCGTGAACTCGGTGCATCGACCACCGCGTTGCAGTGGGTCTCCGGTGTGTACGCGGTCGTTTTCGGGGGACTGATGCTGCTGTTCAGCGCCATCGCAGACCGATTCGGGCGACGTCGAATGATGTTGAGCGGCCTGACATTACTGGCGCTCGCCAGCGCGGCTACCTCTCTCGTCGAGACACCCGAGCAGCTCATCGCAGTCCGCGCCGCGATGGGCGTCGCCGCGGCCATGACCACCCCCGGCTCCATGGCGCTCGCGTTCCGGCTCTTCGATGAGGAGTCCTTACGCGTTCGAGCCCTCACCCTGATATCGACGGTCGGCCTGGTCGGGTTGGCGATCGGACCGACCGCAGGGGGCTTCGTTCTCGCTTTCGCGCCCTGGCAGGTCCTGCTCCTGATCAACGTACCCATCGCGATTCTCGCGTTCATCGGAATCCGCATGGGCGTCGCGAAAGACCTGCGCGAGGAGTTGCACCGCGACCCCCTCGATGTCACTGGGGCGTTGCTCGGCACGGCCACCATCGTCCTGGCACTCCTCGCGCCGACCCTGTTCGTCGAGGTGGGTCCCGATTCGTGGACGCCGTGGGCAGCAACTGCCGGAACCCTTTCTGCGGCAGCAATGTTCGTCGTCCGCGCTCGCACAGCGAGATACCCGCTCCTTGACCTGAAACTCGTTGCACTTCCCCTCGTGTCCAGCGGTCTTGCCTACAAAGCCGCGTCCGGGCTCGCGGTCGCCGGCCTCGGGTACATGGTCACACTGCAGCTGCAGTTCGCATGGGGATGGTCGCCTGCCCTCGCATCGATAGGGATGCTCCCTCAGGTCGTCGTGCTGCTCTTCAGTGGACGCCTCGTCGCGCCGTTCCTGCGACGAGTGGGGATGAACCACGCCGCCTGGATGAGCGCGGCGGCGGTGGTGCTGGGGCTGGCCGTGTTCGCCCTGGGTAGCCGATTCGGGTATGTCTGGGTCGCTCTTGCCCTCGTCCTCGTCGCGGTAGGTATGCGCGTAGTCGGTGTCGTCGCAGGTACCAACGTCATGACCGGACTCCCGGAGAGCCGCACCACCATCGGGGCCGCCATGGTCGACACGTCGAGTCAGGTCGCCACCGGCGTCGGGATCACCGTCACCGGCACCATCATCGCCGCGCTCTTCACGGGCAACATCACGAGTACCACGTGGAGCGCCGAGCAAGCGGCCTCGTTCCAAACCGGAGTCACCGTCGCGGGGTTCGCCATCACCACGGCGGCCGCGGCGCTGGTCTTGCTGGGGACGGTCCGGGCGCGGGCAAGTCGTGGCGGACCTCCAGGCCTGGAGGCACAGTGACGACCTGCAGGGCGTGCTTTCGGTCGGCGGTGATCAGCCGGCCTTGACGCGCAACCGCTCGACTTCCGAGCGAGAGTGGCGCACGGCCTCGGTGTCCGATCCCTTGTCATGGGCCAAGTCATGCGCGAGGTCGAGAATTGCCCGACGTAGGTGCTTGCGTGCTCGACGGGACTTGTGGTGGGGCGCGGACTTGATGAACGCCTTGCGTGCTTTCTTGTCCAGGATGCCGTCGACCTCGGCGTCGGTCACGGTTCCTGCTTCGACTTCGGGGGCGAGGATGTCGCGAACGAACTGGTACTCGCGCGGTGCTGCTCGCCGGAACGCGATCGTCAAGACGGTGAACCCGAGCACGATGGAGCCGAGCATGACGGGGAAGGTCAGGATGCCACCTCGGCCGAGACCGCCGGCGTCGTCCCAGGTGAAGTGCAGAAACATTCCGACCAATACGAATGCCACACCGCGGCCGATCCGGCGTGGCTGGGCCGCTGTGCCGAGGATGTAGATGACACCGGTGCAGACGAGGGCGCTGAACAGCGGGTGGGAAACGAAGCTGACCGCTATGCGCGTGAACGACATCTGTACGGCGTGGTCGACCGGATCGGTACCGAACGCCTGAGCTGTGGAGTTGGCGGCGTAGAGGAAGTCCTCGAAGATCGCGAATCCGAGCCCGATGAACGCGCCGACTATCAGACCGTCGTTCGCGGTCCGAATCAACCGCGGGGCAAGGCTCATGAGGAGTATGAATCCGCACAGCTTCGCGGCCTCTTCGGTGATCGGTGCGGTGGCTCCGGCTGCCCAGTTGGCACTCCACACTTGACCGAAAAGCTTGTTGTAAATGCTGATCATTGCGTTGTTCGCGGTGAGGGCGAATGCAAAGGTGGCCGGAATTGCGCCCCACAGGAGCGCGGCGAGGATGAGTCGGCCCGGTTGGCGTTCCCATCGGTCGATATGACGGAACCAAGCGAACCACGCCAGCCCGCACAATCCGCACAGCACTGCCGAGATCGCAAAGGCGTCGGCGTACAACCCGGTTTTGGGTGCGAAGTACGCCCACACCTGGAACGCGCCGATGCCGGTCAGCACGACGAACACCCAGAAACACAGATTGTGGGTTTGCACGAAGTGGAAGCGCTCACCCCAGCCGGAGATCTCC
The DNA here is from genome assembly GCF_002258965.1 of Rhodococcus sp. 05-339-2. Lineage (NCBI taxonomy): Bacteria > Bacillati > Actinomycetota > Actinomycetes > Mycobacteriales > Nocardiaceae > Rhodococcus > Rhodococcus sp. 05-339-2. The sequence goes on along the minus strand of NZ_NOYW01000014.1, from coordinate 82,047 downwards.
ATTGCTCTGGCCTGCCGTTGGCGGGCCTCGGAGCTGCGTGTGGTGTCGGTGCCGGTCTCGCTCATGAGTTGTTCCTGTCGACGGTCCGGATGCTGGCGATCATGGTCTGGATGTTGTCGACGGCCGCGGTCATCTGAGCGGGAGGCCCGTAGGCGGTGATCTTCAGCCCCCTGCCGGCGATGACGAATGCCGCGACCACACCGTCCCCGGTCACGCTGCTGTATGGCTGTGCGACACCGCTCTCGCCTGACGTCGTGGTGAGAGTGGTCCTGTCGCCGTCGACTCTGAAGGTCGGGTCGTCGGTGCGGGAGGTGACTTTCTCCACTTGGTCCAGCAATTCATCCGGTGTGCCCTCGAACGTGTCCGACGAGACCTGGAAGGTGACGCCCTTCCCGGCGACGGTGGCGTCACCGGAACGACGGCTTTCGTCGTCGACACGAAAGCCGGCCTCGACATCCCAGCCGGTGGTCGGTGTGAAGACGATGGAGTCCGTCAGCGCGAGTTGCTCACCGGCGAGAACCGGGTCGTCCCAGCCGATGGCCGCGTCGACACGGGGAAGGATCACGGTCAAGACGACGAAGATCGCGACGACGAAGAGTGCCGGTGGAAAAGTCCGACGGTCGAGACCGAGCACACGGTGCTCGGCCGGGACCCGATGTCGTTGTCTCGCAGCAAGAATTTGTGTCACAGTTACTCCTCGGCCCTCGGTGTCGATCACGGCGTGACGCGTACCTCGGGGCGGAGCAATTCGAAAAACAGTTCGTCGAGCAAAGCAAGGCCGTAGAGGTGCGATGGCTTGTTTCGGTTGCGCGGCAGCCTGATAAGCCCAACACGTATTACTTCTGGGTCGATGATATTCGGAGTTGGCCTGTCTTCTTACCGTGAATCAGCTAAAAAGACCGAAACCGGATTCTCGGCGATCAAACCGGAAGATTTCTCGATCACGGCGCGAATTCGGGATGGGGAGTCGGCATTGTCTCTTGCAAAGCTGTTCCGAGACCGTCTGATCCGAAATTCGTTGCGCGGTTGTGGAGTCCGGCGGCACTGGGCACCGAATTCACATCGATGGTGACGAATGTTGATGCGGTTCGTCGATGGACGCTCCAGTGCCTCGACTCTTCGGTCCGGCGTGATCGGCATGCTGATACGAGGTCGGTGGCCAGGCCGGCAAGCAACGAATCTGTTCGTGGCACTACTCGCCTTCCGTCACCGTTCACACGACGGTGGCAGCGTATGCCACGAACACCACGAACATGGCCGCGCCGCCGAGAGCTGCGCCGATCATTGCCTCGCGGCCGTTGGTCGCCATGCCCTTCTCGTCCCGGCTCACCCCGACCCACCCGCACACGACGGCGGCGACACCTGTTGGGACAGCGACGAAGTCGCCGATGAAAGGTACGAACGCGCAGACCAGGGCCACGATGCCCAGGATCATCGCGGCACTGCCGGCACCGTTGCGAAACAGCGGCCGTGTGCTGTATTCCTCGGCCATGCCGCCTCCCTCTGTGCGGTCTTCGTACTTGTCGCATACGGCGCGACGAGCAGACCTACCGAAAAGATACCCTCGACATACGCTGAGGCACGATGGCACCGATGCACTGCATCTCGTCGCTTCTGTGCTCTCGGGCCGAGCGAGCCAGCTAGGCTCGTTCGGTGACGGACTCAACGTGGGACGGGTACGTCCGTGTGCGCGGCGCTACCGAGCACAACCTGGCAGCTGTCGATGTCGACATACCCCGCAATGCCTTCGTCGCGTTCACGGGGGTGTCGGGGTCAGGAAAGTCGTCACTGGCCTTCAGCACCCTGTACGCCGAAGCGCAGCGACGCTATTTCGAGTCGGTGGCCCCCTACGCCCGCCGCCTGCTTCAGCAAGTGGGCGCACCTCATGTCGCGTCCATCACCGGCCTTCCCCCGGCCGTTGCGCTACAGCAACGCCGGGGGTCGCCGAGCTCGCGCTCCAGCGTCGGCACCATCACCACGATGTCGAACCTGCTGCGCATGCTCTACTCCCGGGCCGGTACCTATCCCGACGGTGCGCCCATGCTCCCGGCGGAAGCGTTCTCACCCAACACCGTCGCCGGTGCCTGCCCGCGATGCGGCGGTTTGGGCGAGTTCCATGATGTGACAACGAAATTGCTGGTTCCCGACCCGTCGCTGAGTATTCGTGAGGGCGCGATCGCGGCGTGGCCGGGTGCCTGGCAGGGGGCGAACCTGCGCAGCATCGTCGCCGGCATGGGGATCGACATCGACGTGCCGTGGCGCACGCTGAAGAAGAAGGACCGGGAGTGGCTCCTGTTCACCGACGAGCACCCCAAGGTGTGGATCGAACCGGAGGAGGGACGAGTCGACCACAGTTACGAAGGCAAGTTCTGGAGCGCCCGCAGCCATGTCATGCACGTTCTGACCGACTCGAACAGCGAGCGCATGCGAGAACGCGCTCTGCAATTCACCGAGACCGTTCGCTGCCCGATGTGCTCCGGCAGCGGACTGCGCGCCGACGCGCTGGCCGTCACCATTGCCGGCCGGTCGATCGCCGAGATCAATGCGCTCTCGCTGACAGAACTTGCCGCATTACTACGCCCCATTGCCGAACAGTCGGGGGAGACCACGGAGGTGGCGGTACGCATCACCGCAGACCTGTTGGCCAGGATCGACGTGTTGCTCGATTTGGGCTTGGGATATCTCGCGCTCGGGCGTAGCTCGACGACTCTGTCGCCCGGCGAGACGCAGCGGTTGCGAATTGCCACTCAGCTCCGTTCGGGTCTGTTCGGGGTGGTGTACGTGTTGGACGAACCCTCCGGAGGACTGCATCCCGCCGATGCCGAGCCACTGCTCGACGTCCTGGACCAGCTGAAGGCGTCGGGAAACTCCTTGTTCGTCGTCGAACACGACATGGACGTGGTGCGCCGCGCCGACTGGGTGGTCGACATCGGACCCGCAGCGGGTGAGGGCGGCGGACGGGTGCTGTACAGCGGTCCCGTCGCGGGTTTGGAGGAGATCGAGGAGTCGGTCACCAGTAGGCACCTCTTCGGTCGAGCGGAATCCGTGCAGCGGGAGGCGCGCCCCACCCAGGGCTGGCTCACTCTGGCCGGGGTCACCCGGCACAATCTGCGGGAGTTGACGGCGGCGTTCCCGCACGCGGTCCTGACGGCAGTAACGGGTGTGTCGGGCTCCGGCAAGTCGACACTCGTCAGCCAGGTCCTGTTCGAGGTGGCGCGCCACCGACTCGAGACCGCGGCAGACGAGGACGACGGCATGCAGATCGAGGTCGACGTGGCCGAGGTCTCCGGAATCGAGACGTTCACCCGCCTGGTCCGGGTGGATCAACGGCCCATCGGCCGAACCCCCCGATCGACGCTGGCCACCTACGTCGGAATGTTCGACATCGTCCGCAAACTGTTTGCCGCCACCGATGAGGCGAAGGCCCGCGGATGGGCACCTGGACGGTTCTCCTTCAATGTCGCGGACGGACGATGCCCCACCTGCCAGGGCGACGGTTTCGTCGAGGTGGAGCTGCTGTTCCTCCCCGGCACCTATGGTCCCTGCCCCACCTGCCACGGTGACCGGTACAAACCGGAGACTCTCGAAATAACGTGGCGTGACAGGACAATTGCCGAGGTACTGCACATGTCGGTGGACGAGGCTGCGATGTTCTTCGCCGATATCGCGGGAGTGTCCCGCAGTCTGGAGACGTTGCACGACATCGGGCTCGGCTACCTTCGACTCGGTCAACCCGCCACCGAGCTGAGCGGCGGCGAGGCGCAGCGCATCAAGATCGCGACCGAATTGCAGCGCACCCGACGCGGTACTGCCCTCTATCTACTGGACGAACCGACCGCAGGGCTCCATCCCGCCGACGTCGCCCTGCTCATGCGCCAGCTGCACTTGCTTGTCGATGCAGGCAACACCGTGGTGATGGTGGAACACGACCTGGATGCCATAGCCTCCGCCGACTGGGTCATCGATCTCGGTCCCGGCGGCGGCGACAACGGGGGCACTGTCGTTGCTACCGGAACGCCCGCCGAAGTCGCGTCGTCCCCGGACAGCATCACGGGACCGTATCTGGCCCGACGGCTCCGATCCTGAACTGGTGCTCCATATTACTGCCCCGAGCGTCATCGTCACAGTCGATTCTGGACCGTACCTGTCCGCGATGGGTCTGATGATGACGTCGTAACAATCACTGAGCCTCCCGTCCCATTCGTGGTCCACGTCCCGCAATCCGTCCTCGACGACTTGGCCCGTCGTATTCGCGATGTGCGTCTACCCGAACCCCTCGGTGCCGATGATCGGACCACCGGAGTCCCGATCTCCGTCCTGCGGTCGAGGGGCACGGGCGGTCGTCGCGCGCGGACTCCACTCCCGTGCTGCTGTGTCACGGTTGGCCGGGGTTGTACCTCGAAGTCCTCGACCTCGTTCCACTACTCACCGATCAGGACGACGCCGACCTCCGAGCCTTCGACGTGATCGTGCCATCCGTCCCCGGATTCGACTTCTGCACATCGCCGTCGGGCGAGGGGTGGAGTACCGATCGCGTCGCGCAGGCGTTCGTCGAGTTGATGAGCATCGGCGGTTCGTTGCCGCATATCGACCGCAACACTTCCCGGGAGATGTACGACGGGACACCGGCCGCAGCCGACGCTGCTTTCTTCGCAGCAAATCGCAACGGCCGCAACCGCATCGCGCTGGCTCGCCCACATATCGCGGAGAGTTCGAATCGAGGGTAGTAGGTCGAGCGCACGAGTCACGGCCTGCGCGGGGAGGTGACCAGACCGAATGAAATGTGCAGCATTGCTCGAGATGCGACGGTCAGGTTCGTCACCCGGGGGTGCGTTCCTTCGAATGTCTTTCGAACCTGTTGCCCGATGAGACGTTGTGTCAGTAGAGGAGTTGCTCCTTCCGTAGCGTCATGTGGTCCAGTGGACGTATCCCGCCCACCGAGGAAGGCCAGCCCATGTTCTCGTCATTCACCCCACCGCGCCGAGTCACGATCGGGGGAGCTGCCGCGTTCGTCGGCACCACGCCGCGAGCGATCCGTCATTACCACCAGATCGGTCTGCTCCCGGAGCCCGAGCGGGGTAATGACGACCGCCGCCGCTACGGCTACGACGAGATTATCCAGCTGCTGTGGATCCGCCGGCTGGCCGACGCCGGCATTGCCCTCGACGACATCCGCGACGCCTTCGCGTCCGGTACCGCCGACAGCGACGTCGCGCGCATTCTGGACCGGCTGGAGGGATCCCTTGTCGCCCGGCAGGCCGAACTCGAGCAGCAGCGGATCGCCGTGCAGCGTATGCGGGCGCAGGGGAGCAGGTTGGGCCTGCTCTCCGACGTCGTGAGCGACCGCCTCGCAGAACTGCCCGAGGGAGCCCTGCGGCAGGACGACCTCGACACCCTTCTCGTGACCGAGCGGATCTTCGGCGCGCTCGGTGCGTCCGTCCAGGCGTCGCGTTTCATCGCCCTGGCCACCCACCCGGACCTGCGGGCGTGTTCCGACCGGGTAGCCGCCGCGGAGGAGGCGCTCGACGACACGGTTGCCGTCGACGACCCTCGCGTTGCGGAGGTGGCGGCCGAACGGCACGCATTCGAGACCGCCCTCCACGCGGTCATCGAGAGCTCCGGTCTGGCGCAGGCCGACGACGCCCGGTTCGATGCCTGGGACGAGTTGCACCCCGCTACCGCCGACACCGGTACGGCATGCGGGTCGACGAGCCTTACCGAGGCCGTCCGAATGTTGCCCTACGACTTCTCCCCCGCACGCCTGCTGTGTATGGAACTGGCCCTGGAACTCGACGAGCCTCGGTAGTGCTTCGCGAAATGGGGTGCTGAGACGCAGAGAAATGCCGGTGTATTGCGATCGCTCTACGTGAGGGCCGCACGATACGGCCGGAAGAAGTCGCGCAGTTCCTGCGCGTACAGATCGGGTTCCACGAACGGCGCGAAGTGCCCACCTCGCGGAAGCTCGGACACATGAACGACGTTCGCGACGCGGTCGAGCCACGAGCGCGGCGGACGGATCAGGTCACCTGCGAAGAGTGAGAACCCTGACGGCACCTCGACCCGACGGGCGTGCTGCTCCAACGGAATGGAACCGTTTGCGTTGTACATTCGCATCGACGACCCGATGGATTCGGTGAGCCAGTAGAGGGTGACATTCGTGAGGATCTCGTCCTTGCTGAAGCTGCGTTCAATGTCCCCGTCGTAGTCGGTCCACCCTCGGAGTTTCTCGACAATCCATGCGGCCAGTCCGGCCGGCGAATCGGTCAACCCGACGGCCGCGGTCTGCGGTTTCGTGCGGTGCATCGCAGCGTAAGCGCCCTCCGCAGTACCCCACGCGGCGGCCTTGTCGAGAAACTCCCGCTCTTGCTGTGAGAGATCTGCGGGGTCGCCGGTGAAGACGGGCAGTCCAGCATCCATTCGGTGGACGGCCACCACGGAATCAGGGTGGTCCAAAGCCAGGTAGCGACTGACGCCGCTGCCGATGTCACCTCCGGCGGCCCCGAAACGGGAATACCCGAGAATGTGCATCAGCTCGGCCCAAAGTCCAGCCACTACAATCGAATTCAAAGGGGGTCCTGTCGGCGGATCCGAATATCCGTAGCCCGGCATGTCGGGCACGATGATATCGAACGCATCGGTGGGGTCAGCGCCGTGCGCACCCGGATCGGTCAGCAGCGATACAACTTTCGAGTAGCGCCAGAACGAGTCCGGCCACCCATGGCTGAGGACCAGAGGAAGAACCGGACCCACGGGTGACACTGCCCGTGCGTGCACGAAGTGAATGCCCAGATCACCGACGTCGACCCGGAATCGGGGATGTCTCGACAGGGCCGACTGCTGTGCCGTCCAGTCGAATTCGTCGGCCCAGTACTCGACGAGTTCACGCAGGTAGCCGACGTCGACACCGAGCGACCACCCGGCATCGGCGAGATCGTCCGGCCACCGTGTTGCGCGAAGTCGCGTTCTCAAGTCCTCAAGCGCCGCAGTAGAAGTCGACGAAACAAATGGTTCGGGACGAGGTGCAGGACACGACATGAAACGGAGTTTACGCGTGGATCCACCGACGGACATGATTGCGCCGGTGTCCTCACCGGGATGTCGATGACGATGGGGAAACCAGGTCCGCGGCTGGGTGTCGGTCGGCAACAAGGGCCGCAGAATGACCCGATCCGAAGAGCGCATCGCCAGGGTTGCGTTCGAGGTACGGGTCGATCACATCAGTCGTACCACGGGCGGGGGACACCAGCGGGAATTCGGTGTCGGTCCGTACAGCCTGAGCATCAGCCGGAAGTCGCCGGGTGGGCACGGCAGCCAGTTGGTCGCGGTTCCGATCGTCGGGCAGCTGGTTCGAACCAGGACGGTGAGGGACCCGTCCTTGTCGTGTTTCAAGTCCTGTGTACGGTCAGTGATGGCGTACCTGTCGAGTTCGTTCGCGTAAAGAAGTCCCTGCGCGTGGTAGACGGTCATCGACCAGAAATAGTCTGCAGGCGGAAAATGGCCGACCCGAAAGGTGATTGCGTAGTTGTTCGAGCCGTTGAGCTGACGGCCTTCCTCGTCTTGTTCGCACACGGGGTAGGACGCCTCGACTGCCGGGTTGATGTAGATCTGGGAGTAGGCAACGGCGGCTCGTAGAAGCTGATCTGCTCCGAAGTCTGCACCTGCGTCGTTCACAGCCCAGCCGTTGACGAGACGGCCGATCGATTTCACCTGCGCAGCAATGTCTTCGAGACCCGTCCGTAGTCCGTCCGCGATGTCGCGCTCGGCGGTACGACGCTCGACGGTGTTCTCGAGTGCATCGACGAGACGGCGGTGCGTGCGCCTGACCCAGCTCGGTACGTCCGAATCGGCGAGGTTGACCGTGGCGTGATCGAGGGCAGCGAGAAATTCGACGGGCCTCCGCAGTTCGTCGGAACGGTCGACGGTGCTCAGGGCGAGATCGGCACGCGCAGTCGGGGGTGTAGGCGGGCCGGACAGAATGATGTGGCTCTGTAAGCCGTTGACCGTGTTCATGTCTCCGACCCGGGATGGATCGACGAGAATACGGATGGCAATCATCACGAATCTCGACCGACACGCGATCCATCCGTCCACAACCTCGGCCGGCGCGAGTGTCTGCCGGAACAGGGTGATCGGAGGGATGCGAGACCCGTGAGTCCTCTGGCCGACAACCGTATTCGTGGTCGAGTCTGCTTCACCGATCTGCACGCTGTAGTAACGGCTTCCGAAGTCCGGTAGCCGCAGCTCGAAGGTGCCGGAGTCCAGGTCGACGAAGGCCAACGAGTACAGCGTGTCGACATTCGGGGCGACACCCGCGGTCAGCGTGGGATTAGACAATTCTCGTTGGTGTCCCAGGATGTTCAGAGGCGCGCCGGCCGACGCAGGAGGTCGCTCCGCGTGCGGATTCGCCGGATCGGTGAACCGGAGCCGGAGGCGTTGGGCAAAGATCACCGGGAATCCCCAGATCTGGAGTGCACGTGAATCGTCGCGTAGGTCGACACGTTCTGGGTCGGCGTGGTTCGTCATAGCACCCCTTAACATGAATTGAATTCACGTTGACTGTATCCTGGAATGCGGTTCGTCGGACGTGATACGCGAACGTCCGGACACGGCGATGCTGCGATTGCAGTGGAGTTCGAGAGGTCGATGTGACAAACGACAGGCCTGGAAGGTTTCCCCGTTCGGTGTATTCCGTTGGAGCCGAGCCCGATCCGCGCTTCAGTCTCGCGAACGAGAGAACCTACCTGGCGTGGATTCGAACGTCCCTGGCATTGATGGCAGCGGGGGTGGCTCTGCAGGTGTTCGATATCGGTGGCGGGTCCGTACCGAGTGTGGTGGCCTCGGTGATGCTGATCGCGTCGTCGATCGGAGTTCCGTTGCACGCATGGTGGGGCTGGGCGCGCACCGAGAAGAGTATGCGGAAATCCGAGGCCCTTCCTTCTCCTCGTATTGCCCTGCCGTTGGCTTTCGTCCTCGCGGCGGTCGGGGTTCTGGTGCTGTGGTCCGTCCTGTGATGACCTGTCGACGTCGGGGCGAGCCCCCAACTTCACGGCCGGGCGGGGATCTGGGAGACGGAGGGCTCCAAGTAGAGAGAACCCAGTTGGCCTGGGTCCGTACGGAATCGGCCGTGGCCGTCTGTGCAGTGATCGGCATTCGGCTGAGCGCGCACACCCGCCAGCCTGCGTTGATAGCGCTGGCTGTCCTCGTCGGATTCGGTGCGGCGGCATTGCTGGCCTCGGGTTGGATTGCGCGGGTGAGGGCCGGACGTACTGCGGAGGACACCAGGGTGGTGTTTCCCTGGCGTGCCCACGCCATCGCGGTGTTGATTCCGACTCTCGGGATGTTCGCACTGAGCTTCGTCATCTGGTCCGCCTCATCGTCGTGATGGAAAAGCGCAGGCCGTGACGGTTCGGATCCCGTCACGGCCTGCGCTCGGTTCTGCTCCGCTGCAGGGCGCTAGCTCACGAACTGCTGTTCCCACTCCGCAGACTGTTGGTCGACATACTGCTTGGTCAATTGTTCGGGGTCGGGAGCGTGGACGTCGTGTGCGTCAGCCGTCGCCCCGGCGATGCCGGGCAGTGCCGTCGCCACTCCGATGGCCTGCGCGGTCTGTCCCTCCGTGCTGACCAGGAAGTCGGCCAGGACCTGCGCTGCATTCGGATGTGGCGCGACCGAGGTGACGTGCCCGTAGAAAGGGGTGCCCCACGATGGGGTCGGTAGAGCCCAATTCACCGGCGCACCGGTCGCTACCTCTTGAACCAATGGTTGCACCATCGGTGCCACGACTACCTCACCGGACGTCAAAGCCTGGGCAATTCCGAGGGCGCTCGGATAGATTCTCGGTTCTTGTGCGGCGAGACGTTCCTGGAAATCGTCGCCGAAATTCTGGCGGTAGAAGCTGTAGAGGTCGACGTAGGAGGCAATGCCCACAGGGCTGACAACGCCCACGCGCCCTTTGTATTCGGGATCGAGAACATCACGAGGATCGGTAAGGCCGTTCGGGGCCGCATCGGTGTTCCAGCCCATTCCGAAGGTGGCAGCGACGTTCAGGAACAGGCGGTTGTTCTTGATGCTGGAGTCCCGGTCGTAATCGGGGTTGTCGAAACTCGGGCCGCGTAATTCTTGGGAGTAACTTCCCGACTCCGAAGCGGAGGCGATCCACGCGGTATCGGTCACGACATGGACGTCGGCAATCCCCTTCTTGGTCTTGTTCTCGACCTCTACGCGTGGGTTGAGATCCGCGTCGGTACCCCGCACGTATTCGAGAGCAATGTTGGGATACTTCGCATTCCACGCGGCTTTCACGCTGTCGAGGATGGTGGTGTTCTGGCTCGAATAAAGCGTCACCGAGCCTTCCTCTTCGGCTGCCGACACTACGTCTTCCCAGTTTCCTTCCACCGATGCAGTGTCCCCGCCCGACGATCCGCATGCGCTGAGCGCAACGGTCGATGTGGCGACGAGCATCGCGATGATGACGTGTTTTGTCCGGACCGGATATCGCATTTGAGCCCTCCTGTTTGAACTGACCTCAGTTCAGCAGCTATGCTGCGTGATGTCAATCACTTTTCAGTGGTCGTTCACGGCTTCGACGCGCCGCGAGGCCGCAAACAAGGAACGCGACGGACGTTCGAATCAACGACAGCGTCTGCGAGAAGGGACTTTTCACCGATGCGAACGTACGACCCGAGTTCGGCCGATCAGATCGCTTCGACCGATGCGGCGGATGTACACCCGTCGGACGCACAGGACCGGCAGCACTGGGCACAATCACTGGCGATGCACGCTGTGGTCTACGGCCTGCCATCGGTGTACCAGTACGCCGGCATGTGTGACGCGTGTGCCCCGGCTGCAGACGGCGAACGTTGGGCGACCAATTCGCTGGTCCACAAACGGATGATTGCCGGTGCGGAGTTCCAGGCCTTCCGGGTCCCCAATGTCGACACGCTGTATTCCAATGCCTGGCTCGACCTATCGGATGGGCCGATCGTCGTCGTTCTTCCCGATTTCGGTAGTCGGTACTACACGCTGAATTTCCTGGACGCCTACAGCAACGCCAGCAATGTCAGTCGTCGTACGCACCCCGAACAGCCGCGCGCGTTGTTCCTGGCGTGTTCGGACTGGACCGGTTCGGTTCCTGAAGGTATCGAGGTGTTCAGAGTCGCCACACCGATCATGTGGCTGTTGATGCGGATACAGGCGTTCGGAGACACGGACCTGCCGGCCGTGCACAGGCTGCAGGACGCGGTCACGATCGATGCACCGATCGCGTCGGTGCGGGCGTGGCCGGTGGTCGAACCTCGTGCGGTCGAAGTCTCGTCGGCAGCGTTCTTCACGGCCCTCGATGCGTCGCTGGCGGTGAACGGAGTACCGTTCACCGATGTAGCCCACGTGCACCAATTTCGACAGCTCGGTGTGGGTACTGGCACTTTTTCTGTGAACGACCTCGATGAGGCCACACGGAAAGGCATGGAACAGGGCTTCGAGGCCGCGATGACGATGTTGTCCCGGTCTCGATCACTGCTGGGGCGTCGCACCGAATCCGGTTGGACTCGGGTGCTCGGCAAGGGTGCCCACGGGCACAATTTTTTTGCACGTGCGGTCATGAACTTCGTCGGTCTCGGCGCGAACGTCGTCGAGGAGAACTGCTCGTACAACACCTATGTCGACGAAGATGGACAACGTCTGTCGGGCGAAGCCGGCGAGCAGTACGCGATCGAGTTCGTCACCACCCCACCAGCGCAGGCATTTTGGAGTATCACCTTGTACGACGCAGAAACCGGCTGGTTGTACGACGCGCCCGGGAGGAAGCACTCGGTGGGATCGGCGGTCAACGGAGCCGACGGAGCAACGGGACCGTCGACGATAACCGTGAGCGCATCACCCCCCACGACCGACAGTCCCGACCACGACTGGCTTCCGGCACCCCAGCATCCGTTCTTCTTGGTCCTGAGGATCTATCAACCGACCGAGGATGCCCTGAACGGGCAATGGACGCCGCCGCGCGTCGTGCGGTCGAACGCAGGACCGCTCTGAACCGATGCGTCAGCGGTACGTAACCGGGGTTTACAACCTGCACAGCGTCTTTCCGCTCGTTCGTCCGTTGAGTAGGTCGACCAGTGCGGCGGAAGACTGCTCGAGGCCGTCGTAGACGGACTCCTCGTAAATCATGGTTCCGTCGACGAGTCGGCTTCCGACGGTGGATCGCATCGTGTCGTAGAGATGGCCGAACGAGCCGGCTCGAAATCCTCGTACCGACAGGCTCTTGGCCGTGATCTGAAACAGGTTCGACGGCAGCGTGTTCGATGTTTCGTAGGTGGAAATTGCTCCGCACATCGCCACTCGTCCTTCGGGCCGAAGTGCGTCAAGGGCGGCGGTGAAGTGAGAGCCGCCGACGTTGTCGAAGTATGCGTCGATCCCGTCCGGGGCTGCCAGTGCGAGCAGGGTGTCGACGTCGCCGTCGTGGTAGTCGAACGATCGGGAGGCTCCGAGGGCATCGACCAGGTGATCGGCCTTGCGCCGGCTGCCTGCGGACGCAATCACCGTGCATCCGTGGTGGGTTGCGAGTTGGGTAGCGATACTGCCGACTGCTCCTGCGGCAGCCGAGATCCAGACGGTATCGGACGGTCGAATGTCCATGACCTCGAAGAGACCGACGTAGGCCGTGAGGCCGGAACTTCCCAGCGGACCGAGAAACCACCGCTGTGGCCAGTCGTGGGCGTCGATTCTGGTGAGGGTGCCCGCGCCGCCCAATCCGCCGGCCGCGGCGGAGACCACGGCGAAGTCGCGGTAGCCGTACATGTGCGACACCAGATCTCCTGGCCGAAAGTTCTCGTACCGTGACTCGACGACGATGCCGAGAGCCAACCCCACCAACGCATCTCCGATACGGAGCGGTGGTAGGTACCCGGACGGTGCCGCATCACCGAGGCGTAGTCGAATCGACGGGTCGATCGAGAGCCACGTATTTCGTACCAGTACGTCGCCATCGAGCAGTGGGGCGAGCGGGATGTCCGTCAGCTCCAGATGTTCGGTCCTGAGTCTTCCGCTCGGATATGAGGTGAGGCAGACGGTTCGGCTGTTCATGGTCGCGCTGGGCTTCCTTCGAGTGCGAGATTTCAGTTGAACTTGCTTTCCCACTCCTGCTGGAACTGCGAGACCTTCTCGGGCGTCAGCGAATCCGAATCGGGCAGCGAAATGCCCTGAGCCGACCCCACGGAGTTCTCGACATCGGGCAGCGCGCTGCCGTACCCCTTCGACAGGGCGCGTTGCCCCTCGGTCGACACCATGAAGTCGGCCAGCACCTGCGCGGCGTTGGGATGCGGAGCCGAGGACAGCACGTGGGAGTAGTACGGCGCACCCCACGCCGGATCGGGAAGTGTCCACTCGACGGGTGCGCCGGCATCCTTTTCCCGGACCAGTGGGGGAACCATCGGCGATGCAGCGATCTCGCCGGAGCTCAATGCCTGTGCCACGGCAAGCGCACCCGGGTACACCCGAGGTTCCTGCGCGGCGAGCTTGTCCAGGAATCCGCCACCGGTCCAGTTCTCGTCGAAGAAGCGATACTCGTCGACGACGGCGGCGAACCCCGCAGGATTCACGACGCCCAGCCTGCCTTTCAACTTCGGATCCAACAGATCCTGCGGGGACGACAGCCCGGCAGGAACGGCATCGGTGTTCCACCCGAGTGCGAATATCGCTGCGCTCGTAAGGAAGAACGTGTCGTTCAGCATGCTCGTCGACCGAGCGTACGCCGGGTCGTCGAAGTCCGGCCCGACCACCGGCGTCGAGTAGGTACCCGATTCGGACGCATTCGTGATCCATGCGGAATCGGTCGACATGTGCACGTCGGCTGTTCCACGGCCGGTGCGGGCTTCGGTCTCCACGCGCGGGTTGAGTTCGACGTCGCTGCCGCGCGTGAACTCTAGATCGATGTCGGGATACTTCGACTCGAAAGCGGTCTCGAGTGTCGCGAGGTTCTCAGGATGCTGACTGGAGTACAGGTGCACGCTCCCTTCGCCGTTGGCCGCGGCCACGACGTCGTCCCACCTTCCCTCCACCGGTGCGGACCCGGCATCCTGGGACTGCCCGCATGCCACAGCAACGAGAGTCACCGCTGCGATCCCGACGGACATCACCGATCGAACTAGTGCGTTCACAGCATTCTCTCTTCGTTCAGGACACGAGTGTATGGACGCGCTCTCCGCGTAGTGCTCTGTTCACCAACGACTGCGGCGGCTCGAAGTGAGCCCCGTACTTCGATGCCAACTCGCGTGCTCGGTCGACGAAGCCGGACAGCCCGCCGTCGTATTGGTCGATGAACTGGATCACGCCCCCGGTCCACGGTGGGAAGCCGATGCCCAGCAAGGACCCGATGTTCGCGTCGGCCACGCTCGTCACCACACCTTCGTCGAGGCACTTGATCGCCTCGATCGCCTCGGCGAACAGCATCCTTTCCTGCATGTCGCGGAAAGGAATTCGAGTCGAACCCGAGTCGAAAGACGTACGCACGCCCGGCCAGATCCCGGTTCTCGTGCCCGATTCGTCGTAGTCGTAGAAGCCGCCGCCGGCGGCACGCCCGGGGCGGTGGAGTTCATCGACCATCCTGTCCATCACCGCATCCGAGCCGTGTCGGCGAGGCGGGCTGCCTTTGCTCGCCAGCGCGCGTTCGTTCTCCTTGCGGATCTTCTGCGACAGCGACAAGGTCACCTGGTCCATCAATTGCAGCGGTGGGACGGGGTAGCCGGCCTGCGCGCCTGCCTGTTCGACGAAGACCGGGTTGACGCCTTCACCGACCGCGGCCATTGCTTCGTCGAGGAACGCGCCGATCACTCGCGAGGTGAAGAAGCCCCGACTGTCGTTGACGACGATGGGGGTCTTACCGATCTGGAACACGAAGTCGACGACCTTCGCCACAGTCGAGTCGGAAGTCTTTCGGCCACGGACGATTTCGACCAGGGGCATCTTGTCGGCGGGGGAGAAGAAGTGGATTCCGATGAAATTCTCGGGTCGGCTCACGCCGTCTCCCAGGATCGAAATGGGAAGCTGGGAGGTATTGGAGCCGAGGACAACTTCGGCGGGAACGACACCGTCGAGTTCCGCGAATACCCGATTCTTGACGTCCACCGACTCGAATGCTGCTTCGATCACGAGATCGACGGCGGCGCAATCGGTCGCGTCCGCGGTCGGCCGGATCCGGTCGAGCAGTGCCGCCGACCTCTCGGCCGTCGTCGAGCTCCGCTCCAGAGCCTTCGCTTCCAGCTTCTCGGCGTACTGTTTTCCACGATCGGCTGCGTCCCGGTCGAGGTCCTTCAGCACGACGTCGATACCGGCCTTGGCGCACACGTATGCGATCGCGGCACCCATCATTCCGGCCCCGATGACCGCGACGGTACGGGCGGTGAACGTGTCGTGGCCGGCCGGGCGGGACGTGCCGCGCCGAATGGTCTGCATGTCGAAGAAGAACGCACGAATCATGTTCTGCGCCACTCGGTCGGTCATCAGCGAGACGAAGTAGCGGGTTTCGATGCGATCCGCAGTGTCGACGTCGACCGACGCGCATTCCGCCGCTGCGGCGAGGATCGCCCGCGGTGCCGGGGCGGGTGCGCCCTTGAGCTGCTTACGCAGTAGCGCCGTTGCGGCCAGTAGATTCTGGGCGACGGCAGGATCGGTCGGTCCGCCACCGGGTATCTCGAAACCCCTGACGTCCCACGGCTGCACAGCCGACGGGTTCTCGGCGATCCACGCCTTCGCAGCCGGAATCAGCTCGTCCACACCGGCAGCGGTGTCGTCGATCAGCCCGAGCTTTTTCGCATCGGCCACCGAGTGCTGCTGGCCCTTCGTCAACACCTTCGACAGGGCGGCATCGAGTCCCATCAATCGGACCGTTCTGACAATCCCGCCGCCACCGGGCAACAATCCGAGCGTTGCTTCGGGCAGACCGATTCGGTTGCCCGGCACATCCGCTGCGATGCGGTGGTGGGTGTGCAACGCAATCTCGAAGCCGCCGCCGAGGGCCGCGCCGTTGATCGCGGCCACCACTGGGCGGCCGAGGGTTTCGAGCCGTCGAAGAACACTCTTGATTCCGTCGATCCGCTCGGTCAAGGCGCGCGCAACGTCCCGCTCGTTGACAGCGCCCGGGTCCTTCGTCATGTCGTCGAGGTCGCCGCCGGCGAAGAACGACTTCTTGGCCGAGGTGATCACGACACCGGTGATGTCGTCCTTCTCGGCTTCGAGCCGCTCGACCGTGGCGGCCATCGACGCGATGTACGTATCGTTCATCGTGTTCGCGCTCTTGCCCGCGTCGTCCATCGTGAGTACGACGATGCCGTCGGCACCGCGTTCCCATCCGATCATGTTCTCGCTCATGTTCTCTCGCATTTCCATGTGTCGACGAAGGGCGGTTCAGAGGCGTTCGATGACGGTGGCGACGCCCATGCCGCCACCGATGCAGAGGGTGATCAGGCCGTAGCGGCCACCGGTTCGTTCCAGCTCGTCCAGTACGGTGCCCACCAACATCGCTCCGGTGGCCCCTAGCGGGTGGCCCATCGCGATTGCTCCGCCGTTGACGTTGGTCTTCTCGTGCGGGATGTCGAGGTCCTTCATCCACTTGAGCACGACGGAGGCGAATGCCTCGTTCAGCTCGAACACGTCGATGTCGTCCACGGTCAGGCCCGCTCGCTTCAACACTGCCACGGTGGCCGGGGTCGGACCGGTGAGCATGATCGTCGGTTCGCTGCCGACCTGAGCCGTGGCCACGATGCGGCCACGGGGAACCAGGCCTGCGCGTGCTCCGGCCGCGGCGCTACCGATGAGAACCAGGGCGGCACCGTCGACGATCCCCGAGGAATTGCCACCGGTGTGGACATGATCGATGCGTTCGACGTCGACGTACTTCTGCATCGCTACGTCGTCGAAACCCGCGGCCTTGCCCAGCGCGGCGAAGGCCGGCTTCAACGTGCCCAGGCTGTCCGTGGTGGTTCCCGGGCGCCGGTGCTCGTCGTGGTCGAGCAGGGTGACGCCGTTGAAGTCCTCGACCGGAACGACGGACTTCTTGAAGTAGCCCGCACTCCACGCTGCCTCGGCGCGTCGCTGAGACTCCGCCGCGTAGGTGTCGACGTCGTGACGGGAGAAGCCCTCGACCGTCGCGATCAGGTCGGCACCGATGCCCTGTGGAACGATGTAGAGGTCGTAAGCGGTGGCCGGGTCGGTGAACAAGGCACCACCATCGCTGCCCATCGGCACCCGGGACATGGACTCCACGCCGCCTGCGATCACCAGATCGTCCCAACCGGAAGCGATCTTCTGTGCAGCCAGGTTGGTCGCTTCGAGCCCGGACGCGCAGAAACGATTGATCTGGGTGCCGGGGACCGATTCCGGGAGACCCGCCACCAAAGCGGCTGCGCGGGAGATGACCGCGCCTTGTTCTCCGACCGGCGAGACGACGCCGAGGATGACGTCGTTTATGTCGGACGGATCCATATCGGGGAATCGAGCACGCAGTTCGGTGATCAACCCCGCAACGAGGTCCACCGGCTTGGTGCCGTGCAGCGATCCGTTGCGTCCCTTGCCTCTCGGGGTACGAATGGCCTCGAAAATCAGTGCATGCTCAGGCATCTCGCTCTTTTCTTCTCTGTTTCGCGAGCCGATCGGCTCCTAGTCGAACGCCAATTCCGGCGTGCGGGCGATGAGCAACCGTCGGACGTGCCCGTTGTCGTCGAGTTGGGCCGAGGCGTTGAACGACGCCTCGAAGGCTCCGTCGCGGGTGGTCCGTCCCAGCACCATCTCGGTGCCGTCGACGGATGCGCCGCGATCGAGATGATGAACCAGGGTGCTCTTCTCGCGTTGCTGCAGGTATGCGACGAGACCGTCGCGGTCACCCACGAACTCGGCTGCCTCGCCGTGTCCCTTGGAAAACTGCACGGACATACGGAAGTCCGTCGAGATCATGGTCAGGACCCGATCCGGGTCGTCCGAATCCATGTACTCGAACCAGCGCTGCAGAGTCGGCGTCGGGTGCATGTCCGAGTTCATCGGCGATCTCCTTCATCGGTATCGAGGAGGGCGAATTCGGCATCGAACGAGACCTGGTACCGGTCGATGAGGCCGTCCGAGCGAACGTGCATGACCCCGACGAAATAGCCCGTGGTCCGATCTCCTTCGGTCACCGCTCCGTGTACGAATTGCAGGTCGTGGTCGACGGACGATCGGAGGACTCGGTGTTTGCGGCCGACGGGAGGCCGACCCACCAGGTATTCGAGCATGGCGGCCCGTCCGGTCTTTCGATTTGCCCCGCCCGGCAGGATCATCGAGAAGGCGACGTCCTCGGCAAGCATCGCAACCGCCTCGTCCAGGTGCCCGGCGTCCAGGGCGGCGTAATACTCCACAATCTCCAGTGACATGAATTGAACTTAGTTCAGGCAAACCCTGTTTGTCGAGAGTTCGAGCGGTTATGGTTCGAGAAAGAACTGAATTCAACTCGAGTGGAGCGACATGACCTCATCTCACCGCGACGCGCAAGCCCCCTGGCCTCGCTCGGAGCCGTCGGCGTTGACGACCGGCAGCGAACAAGCCGAAATACGCGAGGCCATCCGCGGAGTCCTCACAAAGTACTCCGCGATCGAACAGGTGCGCGCCGCTGCGGACTCTGCCCCCGGCTACTCGGTCGACCTGTGGAAACGCCTGGTCACCGACATGTCGGTGACCACCCTTGCTGTTCCGGAGGAGGCCGGGGGGCTCGGTTACGGAATGGTCGAGCTGGGCATCATATTGGAGGAATGCGGTCGCGCGCTGGCTGTCGAACCTGTCTATCAGCATGCAGCCGTAGGGGTTCGCGCCATGATGGAGGCGGGCAACTCGAACCTGCTCGACGAAATCCTCGACGGCAGAACGGTCGTGGCGGTGAGCGCACTGACCGTCGAGTCCGACGACCTCGAGGCGCTGCGAACCGGCGACGGTTGGGCCGTGAGCGGACAGGCGCGCTTCGTCGTCGGAGGCGGCGGTGCCGATCTCGTCGTCGTCAGCGCCCGCGCTCCCGAAGGGACAGCACTCTTCGCGGTGCCGACGGAAAGTGCATCTGCTGTGCGTGATCGACGTGTCGTCGACTCCACCAGGCGTCAGGCAGACCTCTCGTTCGATGGTGTCGCGGCGACGCTCGTGGTGCCGGCTGAAAAAGCCGACGACGCGATCGCACGGATACAGGATGTGGCGACTCTGGCGCTCGCGTGCGAGAACACCGGTATCGCAGACGCCCTGCTTCAGATGACGCTCGATCACGTCAAGACGCGTCATCAGTTCGGCCGCCCGATCGGCTCGTTCCAGGCGATCAAACACCGCCTCGCCGACCTGTTGATCGAACTCGAGCGTGCCCGATCGGCCGCCCGATATGCCGCAGCGGTGCACGACGAGGATCCCGATGACGCTCGTCTGGCGATTGCCGTCGCGGGTGCTGTGTGTGGCGACGCTGCGGTACACGTGGCCCACGAGGCCGTGCAATTGCACGGGGGAGTGGGCTTCACGTGGGAGCACGCTGCGCACAGCTACTTCCGCCGAGTTCTCGGAAACGAAGCGCTGCAGGGGGATTCGCGTGCGCACCGGGCACGGATCGCCGATTTTCTGGCGGTGTAGACCGATTGCTGCCGTCGCGGCGGATCGGCTATTGACGCCATCGCCTCGATGATCAATACTGAAGTGAATCCAGTTCAATTTGCACTCTCGAAAGGCTGTCACATGATCGACACCGACCACATTCTGTTGGAGAAGGACGGCGACGTCGCTCGCGTCTGGCTCAACCGCCCGCACAAGAAGAACGCTGTCACGGTGGAGCTGTTGCATCGTCTGGACGAGATCATCGTCGAGGTGGACAACGACCCCAATCTGAAGGTTCTCGTCCTGCGCGGTGTGCAGAACCAGTTCTGCTCCGGCTTCGACCTCGACGAGTTGCTGTCGGACTTCGTCGGCACCACCAACGCCATGGATGTCGCCGTGCTGTCGGCAAAGGTGTGCGATCGCCTGTACTCCATGAACACTCCCTCCGTTGCGGTGCTCGAGGGCTACGTCACCGCCGGCGGGTTCGAGTTGATGATCTCGTGTGACTTCGCCGTCGCTGCGGAGTCCGCCAAGATCGGCGACTTCCACATTCGCCGTGCACTCTTCGGCGGCGCAGGCCCCATCTACCGCCTCCCGCGCATGATCGGCATCCGCAAGACGAAGGAACTGATGCTCACCGGCAAGCTCCTCAGTGGCCAGGAAGCCGTCGACTTCGACCTGATCAATGCCTGCGCACCGGAAGCCGAGCTGGACCAGCTGGTCGCAGACTTCGTGGCCCCGCTCGTCGACAAGAGCCCATTCATGATGAAGCTGACCAAGATGTGCATCGACCGCGGTCTGGATGCGGACATCCAGTCGCTCATGGTCATGGAGCATCTCGCAGTCGGTAATGCGCTCCAGTCCGAGGACGGCAAGGAGGGCGTCACCGCATTCCTCGAGAAGCGTGAGCCCAAGTGGGTCGGGCGCTGATCCGCACCACGTCCGCGTTCTGACCGAACAGCCCGAAAGGCAGCATCAATGGAGCAGGCAACGGCCGTCGCACTCGAGGGCAGCAGGTGCACTGTGTGCAGTACCGTGGCTTTCCCTGCGAGTGCGATGTGCAGCAGGTGCGCCACGCCCACTGCGGAGAATATCACGTTGAGTACGCGAGGCACACTGTGGGCCTTCACGATTCAGCGATTTGCGCCCAAGTCTCCTCCCTACGTGCCACCGGTCGGCGGGTTCGTTCCCTTCGCAGTGGGCTACGTGGAACTGCCCGAGGGCATCAAGATCGAAGCGATCATCGACTGTGAGAGCTTCGACGAACTGGATGGGGCACCGGTGCGTCTGACATCCACCGCGCCGGTGCCCCGATTCGCTGTCGACGCACTCGGCACGCAACCGGAATCGACAGGAATGACGCAGTGACACAGAAAGTTTCGATCATCGGTGCCGGTCTGTCCAAATTCGGACGTCAGCCAGGAGTGTCCGGTCGTCAGATGGCTGTGACGGCGATCGGCAACGCGTTACACGATGCAGGTCTGACCTGGCCGGACGTCCAGGTCGCGTTCGGTGGCAGTGACGGCTCGGGTCTCGCAGATACTCTCGTTGCCGAACTGGGCTTCACCGGAATCCCGTTCACCAATGTCAAGAACGGTTGCGCAACAGGCGGAAGCGCATTGTTCTCGGCC
Organism: Rhodococcus sp. 05-339-2; assembly: GCF_002258965.1. Lineage (NCBI taxonomy): Bacteria > Bacillati > Actinomycetota > Actinomycetes > Mycobacteriales > Nocardiaceae > Rhodococcus > Rhodococcus sp. 05-339-2. The sequence goes on along the minus strand of NZ_NOYW01000014.1, from coordinate 60,835 downwards.
GTCAACGCCGTGCGCTCGGGCTCTGCGGACGTTGCGCTCGCAGTCGGTTTCGACAAACACCCGCGTGGTGCGTTCGACCCACGACCGGCGGAGTGGGGACTACCCGACGGCTACGGCGAGGCCGGTCTGATGGTCACCACCCAGTTCTTCGGTGCCAAGATCTCCCGCTACATGCGTCAGCACGACATCTCGAGTCGGACGCTGGCCCTGGTCGCCGAAAAGGCCTACCGCAACGGCGTTCTCAACCCCAACGCCTGGCGTCGCGAGGCCATGGATGCCACGACGATCGCCGAAGCCGACATGGTCAACGATCCACTCACGCGGTACATGTTCTGCTCACCGGGTGAGGGAGCAGCCGCGATCGTCGTGGCAGGCGAGGACTACGTCGCGCGAGCCGCCGGTCGGCCGATCGAGATCGCCGCTATCACCCACCGGACCCGCCGGTTCGGGTCCTTCGAGGTCTTCAGCCCCTCCGTTCAGGGCGACGGCGAACCCACCAGTGTGAGTGCCGACGCAGCACGTGCGGCCTTCGAGCAGGCCGGCATCGGTCCGGGCGACGTCGACGTCGCGCAGCTGCAGGACACCGAGAGCGGTGCCGAGATCATGCACATGGCCGAATGCGGGTTCTGTGAGCCCGGCGAGCAGGAAGCCCTGGTCGCGGCTGGGGAAACCGACATCGGCGGGTGCCTGCCGATCAACACCGACGGTGGCTGCATCGCGAACGGTGAACCCATCGGAGCCTCCGGTCTTCGCCAGGTGCACGAGATCGTGACTCAGCTCCGTGGCGAAGCCGGCGAGCGTCAAGTGCCGGGCGTTCCGCGTGTCGGCTTCACCCATGTGTACGGCGCGCCGGGCATCAGTGCCTGCACCGTGCTGACGGTCTGATCCAAGACGAACCAGAGGTAATGCAGTGACACAACGAACGATTCCGGACATCCTCGAATTCGCCGAGCAGGCAACAGCGTGGCTGAAATCCGTTGCCGCGCCGCGCACCGACTCCGCGTGGGGAGACGGGCCGGACACGGTCGCGGTCTTCGAGAATTGGACCGCAGAGCAAGAGCAGGCGCACACGGACGAGATTGCCGCGTACGAGCAGGCGAAATTCGACGCGGGGTGGGGCGCGTTGAACTCACCGGTCGAGTACGGTGGCCGCGATCTGCCACTATCGTACGTACTTGCCTTCCGTCGCGTCGAGGACATGTTCGACGTGCCCAAGAGGACCGAGATGTTCTCTGTCACGCAACAGTTGGTCGCACCCACCGTCGCGCAGTGGGGAACCGAGGAGCAACGGGACAGGTTCGTTCGTGCCATGCTTCGGGCCGACGTCATCGCATGTCAGTTGTTCTCCGAGACCGAGGCCGGGTCGGACCTGGCTGCGGTTCGGACACGAGCAACCCAGGCAGTGGACGGCTCGTGGACGATCGACGGGCACAAGGTGTGGACGTCGGGTGCGCGGGTAGCCGACTACGGAGTGGCCTTGTGCCGAACCGATTCCACCGTCGCCAAGCACGCCGGTCTCACCATGTTCCTGATCCCGATGGACGCCTCGGGGGTCGACGTACGTCCCATTCGGCAGATGACCGGGGGCAGCTCCTTCAACGAGGTGTACCTCGACGGGGTGCACCTGAGCGACGACCTTCGGCTCGGCCCGGTCGGGAAGGGCTGGCAGGTTGCCCTGACAGTGCTTGCGGCCGAACGCCTGGACGGCGGTAACCTCGGTTTGGCGAACGCGGATCGTGCTGTGGCCCTTGCTCAGAACCTCGGCCGCGAGCTGACCGAGATCGAGCGTGACGCCGTGGCCGATCTGGTGACGCGTAGTTTCGTGCAGCGAATCGGCAACATGAGAGTGGCCGGTGCTGTCATCGCCGGCAACGATCCAGGTCCGGAAGCGTCACTGGGAAAGCTCCTGGCCACCGACACCATGGCGAGGACCTCCGAGGTCGCACGTCTGCTTCTCGGTCGTGAACTGACGTCCGACTCGGGAAGGTGGGGCACGTTCGCGTGGTCCGAGCATCTACTCGGGGCCCCGGGCTATCGCATCGCAGGCGGTACCGACGAGATTCAGCACAACATCATCGCCGAGCGTGTGCTCGGTCTGCCGAGAGAGCCGCGACCATGACCGAATCCTCCCTGCGCACACGGGTGACTGCCGCGCTCGACGCCGAGCTCGGCGTCACCGTCAGCACGTTCGAGCCGCTCCTCGGTGGACACTCGGGACTGACGTATCGAGTGGGGACGCCCGGCGGTGACTTCGTCGTCAAAGCAGTCCCGGAAGGGCAGCGCTCGGTCGGGCGGCACGACATTCTCCGGCAGGCCTCGATTCTGCGTGCCCTGGCCGACACCGAGGTGCCGGTACCGGCGATCGTTGCGGTCGACCAGCAGGAACCGGCGTGGTTCGCCATGGAGCTCGTCGTCGGTGAGTCGCTCGAACCGGTACTCGACGACCCCGAGGTAGAACCGAGTATCGCGGCCGCGCGAATGCGTCGAGCCGCGGAGGTGCTGCCGGCGTTGCATGCCGTGCCGCTCGCGGACATCCCCGATGTGGGCGACATCCTCTCGCCGGCAGATGAATTGGATCGGTGGTCCAAAACGCTTGCTGCGGTTCCGGTCGAACTCGTCGAGGGTGCCGACGAGTTGGTTCGACTGCTCCGCCGAGACATTCCGGCGGCGATCACACCCACGCTGGTCCACGGGGACTACCGGTTGGGAAACATCATTTCCGACGGTCTCGAGCCGGCAGCTCTGATCGACTGGGAGATCTGGAGCGCAGGTGATCCACGCGTCGAATTGGGATGGTTTCTCGTATTCGCGGACGGATCGAACTTTCCCGGTGTCGGCCGCGACGTGCCCGGTCTGCCCAGTACCGACGAACTGATCTCCTGCTACACCGGGAGCGGCCCGGCGCTCCCGGACATGACGTGGTTCGACGCCCTGGGACGGTTGAAGATGGCAGCGATCATGGGCCACAACCTGCGTCGGCATCGCGAGGGTCGCCACATCGACCCGGATCAGGAAAAGCTGCCCGCAACCATCCGCAGGTTGATCGACACCGGCACGGCACTGCTCGCGCGCTGACGCCCCATCACTCGACAGGAGCACACGGAAGTGGACTTTTCCTACTCACAACGAACGGCCGAATTGTCGGCCACTCTCGAAAGATTCATGAACGACCACGTCTACCCGGCCGAGAGCGTCTACGACGCTCAGATCGCCGCGAACGACAATCCGCACGAGCAACCGCAGATCATGCGGGATCTGCAGGCACGCGCACGTGAACTCGGGCTGTGGAATCTGTTCATGACCCACGACGACCTCGGTGCGGGACTGACCAATCTCGAATATGCGCCGCTCGCCGAGATCGTCGGCCGTTCCATCATCGGGAACGAGGCGATCAACTGCTCTGCACCCGATACCGGCAACATGGAAATTCTGGCGATGTACGGCACGGAGGAGCAGAAGGAACAATGGCTGAAGCCGCTGTTGGACTGCACCATTCGATCTGCCTTCGCCATGACCGAACCCGATGTCGCCAGCTCCGACGCCACCAACATCACCTCGACGATCATCCGTGACGGTGACGAGTACGTCGTCAACGGCCGAAAGTGGTACACCTCCGGCGTTCTCGATCCGGACTGCAAGCTCATGATCTTCATGGGGAAGTCGGACCCGGACAGTTCCACCTACCGCCGGCAGAGCATGATTCTGGTTCCCGCCGACGCTCCCGGCGTAGAGGTGGTGCGCGACCTGCCCATGTTCGGGTTCCAGGATCGTCTGGGCCACGGCGAAGTTCAGTTCACCGACGTGCGCGTGCCCGCCGCCAACATGCTGGGAGAGGAGGGCGACGGATTCGCCATCGCCCAGGGGCGACTCGGGCCCGGCCGCATGCACTACGCCATGCGGGCGATCGGCATGGCCGAGCGCGCTCTGGAAATGATGTGTCGGCGCTCGCTCGCTCGGCAGGCGTTCGGCGGACCGTTGTCCGATCAAGGTGTGGTGCGTGAGTGGATTGCCCGCAGCCGCTTGGAGATCGACCAGATCCGGTTGTTGGTGCTCAAGTCGGCCTGGTTGATGGATACCGCCGGAAATGCCTCGGCTCGTTCGGAAGTGGCGGCGATCAAAGTGGCTGCGATGGAGGTGGCCCACAAGGTCGTCGACCGAGCGGTGCAGACCTACGGCGCGGCCGGAGTCAGCAACGACACCATTCTCGCTCGGCTCTATGCCATCACCCGAGCTCTGCAGATTGCCGACGGCCCCAACGAGGTCCATCTGCGGACCATCGCCCGACTCGAGGTCAAGAGGTACGCATGAGTACACCGAAATTGGACGGCAAGGTCGCTCTGGTGACGGGAGCGAGCCGTGGGCTCGGTCTGGCGATCGCACGCGGATTGAAGGACGCGGGCGCGACGGTCATAGTGTCGAGCCGCAAGCTCGACGCCTGCGAGAGCGCGGTCTCGAGCCTGGGCGATTCGGGCCAGGGCAGTGCACATCCGTACGCGCTCCACGTCGGACACTGGGACAGCATCGAACCGGCCGTCGACGACATCATCGCGCGATTCGGCAGCCTCGACATCGTCGTCAACAACGCCGGGATCGCGCCGCTGGCGGAGAATCTCGTGTCGGTCACCGAGGGTCTGTGGGACAAGACGATCGAGGTCAATCTCAAGGGACCGTTCCGGCTGATGGCCGTCGCCGGGGACCGGATGGCGGCTGCGGGAGGTGGGTCCATCATCAATATTTCGAGCATCGGTGCCGAGCGACCCAGCCCACCCGAGGCGATGTATGCAGCAGCCAAGAACGGGCTCAATGCGCTGACCCGCGCGTTCGCCCAGGAGTACGCGCCCACGGTGCGCGTCAACTGTGTGATGCCCGGCGGTTTCGCTACCGACATGTCCGAGAACTGGGACGAAGAGTTCATCGGCAAGATCGTCGACCGGCTCCCAGCCGGACGGCTGGGGCGGCCCGACGAGCTCGCCGGCTTGATCACCCATCTCGCCTCGGACGACGCCGGGTACACGACGGGCGCGATCATCCCGGTCGACGGCGGCCGTACCGCCGTGTACTGACCGATCACTCCTATTGTCCGACAATTAGTTTGGAAGTGGACACATGACCCAGGACATGTTCTCGCTGACCGGTCGCGTCGCTGTGGTCACCGGTGCCTCGTCGGGGCTCGGCCTCGGTTTCGCCCGGGCTCTCGCCGCGGCAGGTGCCACGGTGTACGCCGCCGCGCGACGGCTCGACCGGCTCGAAGCGTTGTCGGCCGAGATCCCGGCCATCGTGCCCGTGCGGTGCGACGTCACCGACGACAGCGACCGGCGAGCTCTCGTCGACCGATGCTTCGACGAACACGGCCGGCTCGACGTCGTGATCAACAACGCGGGCAAGCCCGGTCCGCCCAACGCCGAGGACGAGACACTGGACGGTTTCCAGTCCATCCTCGACGTCAACCTGATCGCCGGGTTCCATCTGGCCACCTATGCGGTCGGCAAGATGCCTATCGAGGCAACAGCGTCGATCATCAATATTTCGTCGGTGATCGGGCTGGTGTCCACGGCTCCTATCGGCGGTGCCAGTTACGCGGCGTCGAAAGCAGGCACGCTCGGCCTCACTCGTGAACTGGCCGGTCAGTGGGGTCGACGAGGCATTCGCGTCAACGCCGTGGTGCCGGGGTGGTTCGATACCGAGATGACCGATGGCCTGTTCACCAACGACAAGTCCGCAGGGTGGGTGCGGCGGAACACCATGCTCGGACGCGGTGGCGTCGAGGGCGAGATCGACGGTGCCGTGCTGTTTCTGGCCTCGGACGCCAGCTCCTACATGACCGGCCAGACCCTTGTGGTCGACGGCGGATGGACTGCTCGCTGATGTTGGCCTTGCAGATTCGCGAGTGGGGGAGCGCACCGGAGTTCCAGGAGGTGCCGGACCCGGTGCCGACCGGGCACGAATTTCTGATCCAGGTGGACGCAGCCGGACTGTGCGGATCCGATCTGCACGTGATGAACTCGAGCGCAGAGACTTTCGACTACGACCTGCCGCTGACGCTGGGGCACGAAGTGGCCGGAACGGTCGTCTCGGCGGGACCGTCGGCAGACCCTTCCTGGATCGGTCGCGCCGTGGTCGTCCACGGAATCTGGAGCTGCGGAACGTGCCCGAACTGTCTGCGGGGCAGAGAGAACTACTGTCGCAGCCTCGCTCGGCGTCCCGACGGTCGGCTGGCCCCCATCGGAAACGGTCTGGGGTACTCGGGCGGCATCGCAGAGCTGATGCTGGTGCCGTCCGAGCGCGTACTCGTTCCCATCGGCGATCTCGATCCTCTCGGTGCCGCGCCCCTGGCGGATGCGGCACTGACCGCGTATCACGCCATTCGCAGCAACTCCGCCGTGATCGACGACCGCAGCATCGTGGTCGTGATCGGAATCGGCGGTCTCGGCCACCTTGCTTTGCAGATCCTGCGCACCATGGGCGTGCCGCACATCATCGCGATCGACGCCAAGGCCGAAGCCGCTGCGCTGGCCCAGTCCTCGGGAGCGCATGAGTTCCACGACTCCGTTTCCGCTGCGACGCACCGTCTCACGACACTGGACGGTGCGGATCTCGTCCTCGACTTCGTCGGAGCCCCGACCACGATCGCGCCGGCCGCCGCCCTGCTGCGGGCCGGAGGTTCTCTCGTGGTGGTCGGTAGTGCGGGCGGCCGACTGACAGCCGGAAAGGATGTCGGCCTGGCCGCAGGATGGACGGTGGATGCACCGTTCTGGGGCACGCGCGGCGACCTCGAAGCCGTCGTCGCGCTTGCGCAGGACGGCCTGCTACGCGCTGAAACCACCACCTTCCCCTTCAGCGAGGCGATCTCTGCCTACGGCCGTTTGCGCGACGGATCCGTCACCGGCCGTGCAGTTCTCGACATGAGTGCATCACGTACCAGGAAAGAGTCACACCAGTGAAACGGCTTGCTCGCGAGATGGTCATCCGCGCCGAAAAGACCCCCGATGCCGTCGCGGTCGTCGACGAGGACGGCAGTCACACGATCCGGACCGTGGTCGAGGCGGCGACATCCCTTGCCGAGGTGTTCGGCGGTATCGACCCCAGCCCGCCGACCGTGGCGATTCAGGCCGACAACACCTGGGGAACCGTGGCGGCTGCCCTCGGTGTCGGTCTCGCAGGCGGTGTGGTCGCGGTGGTCAGCCCGCACGCGACGGAGTCGGAGTTCGCGCTGGCACTCGAGGACATCCGACCGGACGTCGTCGTGGGAACGTCCGAGGTCCTTCGTCATTGGGGTGTGTCCGACGAGAAATTTCCCGTGGACAAGCCCGCCTTCGGCTCGTACCGGGTGCGGGCGGAGAGTGGTGCGTTCGCCTCTGTCGCGCGATGGAACGGAGGCGATGCGATCGCGATGACCTCGGGTTCGACCGGCCGGCCCAAGTGCGTGGTGCAGTCCGAGGACGCCATCGAATACGCGTGCCGATCCACCATCGATGCGGTCGGCCTGCGCTCGGGTGAGGCGGTCGGTGCCTTCGTGCCGTTGTCGTCGGTCGCCGCATTCTGCTTCGGAATGTATCTGCCTGCGCTACTGGGAGGTCCGATGGTCGCCATCGGCAAGTGGTCCCAGGAGGCGGCTCTGCGGGCAGCGAAGGAACACCGGATTGCCTGGACGATGCTGGTTCCGACCATGGCGCTACAGCTATCGGTTGCTCCGAACTCCGAAGGCGGGCTGGAAGCGATGCGTGCGATGACGATCGGCGGCGGACCGATGAACGAGCGCGCACTCGCCAAGGCCGAACAGTGGTTGGACACCACATTCCTCCGCGTGTTCGGAATGTCCGAATGCTTGGGCCACACGACACCTGCTCTCGACGACCCGGTATCGATCCGACTGGGACGCGACGGTCGGCCGTTTCCCGGCACCACTGTGCGGGCCGTGGACTCGGACGGCAATCCGCTCCCGGCGGACGATATCGGTGCCGCTCAGGTCAAGGGCCCGTCTCTGTTCGTCGGGTACGCCCGAGCCGGGACGCCGGTCCCGCCCGAGCTGACACCCGACGGTTTTCTTCCCACCGGTGACCTGGTGGAAGTCGCGTCGGACGGCTCGATTCGCGTCATGGGTCGGCAGAAACAGATCATCATCCGCGGCGGACGCAACATCGACATCAACGAGGTCGAATCGGCCATCGCCTCGCTGCAGTCCGTGGTGCAGGTGTGTGTCGTACCGGTACCCGACGACCTGCTGGGGGAGCGCGCGGCAGCTCTCGTGGTCACCGGTGGTGAGGACCTCGGACTCGAGGACATCACGGCGCAGTTGGCGAACGACGACTTTCCCAAGTCCAAGTGGCCGGAATACGTCTTCACCGTCGACGACCTACCGCAGAATCGTGTCGGGAAACTGTCCCGACCCGATGCGACAGCACTGGCTCGGCAGCTCGCTGCTACAACTGACTCGAATTCACATCGAAAAATGTAAACTCGACCGAAGCTGGAACACGTGCTATCAGTAGGGGCAACCATGACCGTAGGAACCGACGTCCGGCGCGAGAGCCCGCGGTCCAAGCGAACGCGCATTCTGTCCGCGGCGATCGACCACTTCGGCAAGGTGGGCTACGAGCACACCAAATGGGCGTCGATCGCCGACGAGGTCGGCATCGGTCAGACCGCGTTGTACCACTACTTCGAGTCCAAGGCGCACTGCTTGTTGACCATCATGCGCATCGAACTCGCGGACTCCGCTGCACGGTTCGTGGCGGCCACCGATGGCGTGACGCATGCCGAGGACGCCCTTCGCGCCGCGATTGCCGCGTCCTTGGCCGCCTCGCCTCAGGACGCATTGGCTCGCCGCATTCTGCACAACCACATGGACCTCCTGGCGACCGAACGGCAGTCCGCCAAGGAGGAGGCCGAACGAATCGAGTGCCGTGCGCTCGTTCAACGGATCGAACAGAACTGGACCGCTCTGATCGGGCGGGGCATCGAGGCGGGACAGTTCGCGCAGTCGAATCCGACGATGTCAGCGCGTTTGGTCCTCGCTCTGGTGGTCAGCGTATGGCGGTGGTATCGGCCCGACGGTCGACTGACCATCGACGACATCACCGTCCTGGTCACGGACGCGGCCATCCGGGTCGTGCGGAGGTAACAGTACGCACGTCGTCACGCGCCATCCTGCGGATCGACGAACTGAACAGAATTCACTTAAGGAGAAATATGTACAACCTGGTACTTGTCGCCGCCCGCCCGGACGAGTGGACTCACGAGCAGTTCATCACGTGGTGGCGGGGCGAGCACGCCGACGTCACTTATCCCCTGCCCGGCCTGCTCCGCTGGCAGCACACTGAACTGCTCGAAGCATTCGGAAGCAAATCGCAAGGGTGGGACGGGTTGTCGGTACTCAGCTTCGAGTCGCGCGACGCACTCGAAACCGCTCTGGCAAGTGACGAGTGGAAAGCGGCCGTCGACCACGTCGGGACCATGGGTGGTCGACGGATGATGTGGTACGGCGACGAGAAGACGATGGTGCCCCTCGCGAGCGACGCGGGATGACGTCGTCGTGGGCCGACCCGGGCTGTTTCGCAGTGGCAGACGGCGTTCATCGCGTCCCTCTGCAGATGCCTCAGGACGGTCTGCGTGCGATCAATGTTTATGTGCTCGAGACCGATACGGGGCTGGTGCTGATCGATGGCGGTTGGCACCGGGCATCGACGCACGACGAACTCGTCGACGCGTTGCGTCGCATCGGGCGTCGGCCGTCGGAGATTCACGACGTGTACGTCACTCACGTCCATCGTGATCACTACACGTTCGCCGTCGAGCTGCGTCGTCGATACGGGACCCGGGTACATCTCGGTGCCGCAGAGGCTCCGGGCATCGAAGCGATCGGTCGATTGCGCAGCAACGTTCCGGTCAGCTCGATTCGTGAACTCGAGCGCGCGGGCGCGTTCGAGATCGCTCGCATCGCAGCGGAGAGCGGGAAGGCCGAACCCTTCGACGCCGCAGACTGGGAGCTACCGGACGCGTGGTTGCAACCCGGTCCCCTCGACGTTCCCGGCCATGCGGTAGTCGCTGCACACACTCCCGGACACACGAAGGGCCACATGGTGTTTCACGACACCGACCGGAACCTGTGCTACACCGGAGACCACGTTCTGCCCACGATCACGCCGTCGATCGGGTTCGAGCTCGGCGAGTGGGACCTCCCGCTGGCCGAGTATCTAACGTCTCTGACCGTGATGCTCGACGAACCGGACCGGACGATGTTGCCGTCGCACGGCCATCCGGGTGCCGGCGTGCACGAGCGCTGCCGGCAGCTGCTCGAACACCACGATCGCCGTCTCGCCGCTACAGAGAGCGTCGTCGAATCTATGGCTCGCGCAACCGGGTTGGACGTGGCGGCCGGCCTGACGTGGACTCGGCACGATCGATCGTTCGCCACTCTGGACAGCTTCAACCAGATGGTGGCAACCTGCGAGACGCTTGCGCACCTGGACGTTCTGGTCCAGCGCGGCAGACTGTCGGCGCGGACCTCCAACGGGGTGGACTTCTTCACCACCCGCTGAAGCACCGTCGCCGACAGCCCTGCCGGCTCGATCAGTCGCAGGTCCAGCCGCCGTCGACGTACAGCTCGGTCCCGGTGACGAACGTGGAGTCGTCCCCGGCCAGAAAGGCAACGGCGGCAGCCACTTCGGCCCCTGTTCCCAGTCGACCCATCGGAGTGTGCGCGATCATGGCGCTGTGCCGTTCGGATCCCTCGTAGCGTTCGAGCAGCTGCGTGGTGCCGATGAAGCCGGGGTGGATGGAGTTGACGCGGACACCTTTGGTGGCCCAGTGCAGCGCTGCGTTCTTGGTCATCGTGCGCACAGCGCCTTTGGCCGCAGCGTAGGCGAAGCTGTTACCGAGGCCGCCGACGCTGCCGAGGATGGAACAGATGTTGACGATGGACCCTCCGCCGGATTGCTCGACGTACGCGCCCGCATGTTTCATCCCGAGCCACGTCCCGGTCTGACTGACTTCGACAACTCGGTTGTAGCGGTCGAGATCCTCGTCGACGACGGTTCCGAGGCTACCGATGGCACCGTTGTTCACCACGGCGTCGAGCCGGCCGTACTGCGCGGCCGCGGCCTCGACAGCGCTGTGCCACTGATCTTCCCGGGTGATGTCGAGGGCGATCGGGAGATGGCGTTCGCTGTCGGCCTGGTCCGCCACGAGTGCGCCGCACGCGGCCCCGTCGACGTCGGTCACCACGAGCACTGCGCCTTCCGAGGTCAGCCGCTCGACGATCGCGGTACCGATCCCTCCGGTTGCTCCGGTGACCAGAACGACCTTGTCCTGGAGCCGGGACTGGACGCCCGTCACAGCTTGCTGAGCACGTTGCGGCCGCCGACGAGCATCGCCGCGGCGACACCGATCGTGGTGACGGCAGTCATGAGCAAGGCCATCGCGGCGACGAGCGGATAGGAGCCGTTCTGCCACATGTCGAACAGCAACGTGCCCATCACCTGGGTTGTCGACGCTCGCACGAGAAGCGATGCAGCGAATTCGTGGGTCAGCAGAATGAACATGAGCGCGACGGCACTGAGGATCGTCGGACGCATCAGCGGCAACATGATTCGGAGATTCGTCACGAACGGTGATGCACCACTGGTGGCCGAAGCCTCGGTGTACGTGTTGCCGAGCGACAGCATGGCGGTCATCTGCATCCTCGTCGAGAAGGGCAGCATCAGCACGATGTACACGAGGATGATCACCGTTCTGGTTCCGTAGAGGATCAGCGGCGGCTCGGTGTACGTGAGCAGGAATCCGACGCCGAATATCACGGCCGGGATGCCCAGTGGCAGTGCGGTCATGAGGTCTGCGATGAGTGCGAGAATTCTGAACCGACGACCGCGGACGAGAAGGTTTGCCATCAGGTAGCCGAGCGGAATGCAGATCGCGACCGCCCCCAGTGAGGTCAACACACTGGTCAGAACCGACTCCACCACCGCCGTCGTATCCATCAGTGCCCGAAAGTTGTCCAGCGTCAACAGACTCAGCGACAGCGATCCCGACCAGTACGGCGTCAACGAGACGATGATCAGACCCATCAGCGGGATGACCAAGGCGAAGAGCGCGAACACGACGATGGTGACCGTGGCCCACGTCGCTTTACCGGTGGAGGGAGCGAAAGCCTTGCCGCCGTGCGTGACGAAGCGAGTCTGGTTGCCCAGCAACGCTTTCTGTGCCAGCACCAGAACCAGTCCGAAGATCACCAGCGGAGAGCCCGCGGCCGCTGCCGCCGCGAAGTCGGACGGGGACTCCGACACCCGGCGGTACATCTCGGTGGTCAGCACCTTGACGCCGGTGTTCGCACCCAACAGGAGGGGGCCGGTGAACTGGCCGAGTCCGAGGAGCAGCGCGATGCCGCCGCCGTAGATGAGGGACGGTCGAAGCAGCGGGAGGACGATCTTGAAAAAGATTCCGACCGTGGACGATCCACTGACCTGAGCGGCTTCGAGGTGCTCGGAGCTGATGTTCTGCATGCCGGAACTGACGAACAGGTAGACGAACGACGTCAGACCGAAGCCCGTGAGAACGATGATCCACGGGACGGTGTACACGTCGATCGGGCCACTGTCCGATCCGCTCCACCACGGCAACAGTCGAAGGAGCACATTGAGGTAACCGGGCCCGGGGGAGAGCAGGAATGCCCACCCCACCACGCTCGCCACCGCCGGCATCACGATCGGCAGGATGGGAATGACGCGAAGCCAACCCAGCTTGGCAGGAAGCCTGCTCGCAGCGAAGGCGAGCAGCGTTCCCAGAACCATCGCGATGACCAACGAACCCAGCGCCAACGCCACCGTGGTTCGAAGGGTGACGCCGATGTCGAAGCGGCCGTACTGACTTCGGTATCCGGCAGCTCCGTCTTCGAACGCGAGCATCTGCAGACGCACCATCGGGAGTACGACCAGGTAGGCCAATACGGCGAGGACGGCGGCGTACCCGATTCGCGCGCGCCAATTCGGCGAAATAGGCATCGAGCGCTTGCCGGCCGTCTCGGTTGACTCGGGACGTTCGACGTCGACGAGCGTTGCCATCACGCGGTCTTTCCCGCGGAACCGACGAGCTCGGAGCTCGCGGCCGACGACGTGTCGGGAAGCGCGAACACCCGCAGACACGACGGCGCGAAGCTGACGAGTACCGGCTGTCCGGGCTTGCTACGCCGCAGCGCCGCACTGTGTTCGGTTGCCGTGGCTCGCAGCGTCAACTGCTCGTCACCGGTCTTGACCGCCACGTCGAAGTACCGACCGCCGTATTCGTACGTCACGAGTTCTGCGTGCAGGGCAATGTTTCCGGTCGGCACCTGCTGGGCAGTGTCGTGCAACAGCACGTCGTCCGGCCGGAACCTGGCCACCGCGCGAGTGCCCTCGTCGGCACGCTCTCGTATCGTTGCAGTCTGTAGGTCGATGACGTCGGATCCGCTGGTGACCCAGCCGTCGTGGCCGCGGTGGAGTTCGAGTCGATTGCCCATTCCGATGAACGCGGCGACGTATTCCGATGTCGGGTTCTCGAAGACGTGCTCGGGCTCGTCGTACTGCTCTATTCTTCCGGCCTTCATGATCGCGAGACGGTCGCCGAGAGCGAACGCCTCCGACTGATCGTGAGTGACGAACACAGCGGTGAAACCGAGCTGTTGGTGCAACTGGTGAATCTGAGATCGAACTTGATCCCTCAGGCGCGCATCCAGATTGCTCAGCGGCTCGTCGAACAACACCAGATCCGGTTGGGCCACGAGCCCGCGTGCCACCGCGACACGTTGCTGCTGGCCACCGCTGAGCTGCGATGGGTACCGGTCGAGCAACGCGCCACAATCGACCATGTTCGCGGCCGTCTCGACTGCGCCGTCGGCAATCGCCTTCTTCAGTTTGCGGACCGTCAGCGGGTATCGGATGTTCTCGGCGACCGTCATGTGGGGCCACAGTGCATACGACTGAAACACCATGCCGATGTTTCGCTTGTGCGCGGGGACATGGACTTTCGACGACGCGTCGAACACCGTCCGACCCGCGAACGAAATCGAACCACCCTGCGGGGCCTCCAGCCCGGCGAGGCATCGCAAGGTCGTGGTCTTGCCGCAACCGCTCGGACCGAGCAGGACCAGAAATTCGCCCTGCTCGATCTCGAGGTCGAGACTGTCGACGACGACGTTGGCACCATAGGTCTTCGTCAGTCCGGAGACCGCGAATCGAGAGGTCATTGCATACTCACTTTCGGAGCATCGGTGTGCGTACACCGGCGGCCGCTGTGCGTCGACCGCGGTGTCCGGCTCTGTCACATATCATTTCGCATCCAGCGCACAGTGGCGACGGTCTGCGTTCTCGTACCGTTCGTGGAAGGTCAGCCCTGGAACAGGGTCTGCCATTCCTGGGAGTACTGGTCGACCTTCTCGGGAGTCAGTTCGTCGATGTCGGGAGATGCGATGTCCTGAGCTCGCGCGACCGCTCCCTCGATGTCGGGAAGGACCGCTGCATATCCGCCGTTCAACGCCTGCTGTCCCTCGGCCGTCACCATGAAGTTCGCGAGCACCTGTGCTGCGTTGGGGTGTTGCGAGGCGCTGAGAACCTCCGAGTACCACGGTGTTCCCCACGGCTTGTCGGGCAGAGCCCAATCGACCGGTGCCCCGGCGGCAACCTCGGTGACGAGCGGCTGCACCATGGGACTGACCGTCACCTCACCGGAGGTGAGAGCTTGCGCCACTGCGAGTGCGCTGGGGTACACCCGCGGCGAGAGTTCGGCGATCCGGTTCCAGTAGTCCTCCCCGAAGTTCTTGGCGTAGTACTTGTACAGGTCCACGTACGACGCGAATCCGGTGGGGTTCACGATGCCGATCTTGCCCTGGAACTTCGGGTCGATCAGGTCTTCGGGTGCGCTGACGCCGTCCGGGACGGCCGCAGTGTTCCAGCCCAGCCCGAAGACCGCAGCACTGGTCAAGAAGAATCGATCGTTCATCACGCTCTTGGCCGGATCGAACGCTGCCGCATCGAGATCGGGGCCCACGAGTTCGGTCGAGAATTTTCCGGACTCGGCGGCGTTCCGAATCCACGACGCGTCGGTGGTCATGTGGACATCGGCGATGCCGGTTCCCGTCCGGTTCTCGGTCTCGACCCGAGGGTTGATCTCGGAGTCGGTGCCGCGCACGTACTCCATCGAGATTTCCGGATACTTTGCCTCGAAGGCCGCCGTCAGCGCATCGAGGTTGGCCGGTTTCTGGCTCGAGTAGAGCATCACGCTGCCCTCCTCCTCGGCGGCCGCGACCACTGCGTCCCAGTCGCCCTCGACCGGAGCGGACCCGGAGGAAGACGACCCCCCGCATGCCGTGAGGCCCACCAACACAGCCGTCGCTGCCACGGCAACCACCGTCGTCCTGAACTTGTTCATGCTGCGTTCCTTTCGGGCACGTCGATGACTTCCCGCGGACTCGGCGAGTCGTCGTAAGACGTGGAGTTAGTCGACATCCGATCGCAGGCCCGACGTGCGAGCTCGAACCAACAGCAACTTCCGCCAAACTGAACTGATGTCAGTTTGAAAGATAGCTGTCGTCTCCTGTGATGTCAATCACCAGGTGAAGGGCGGTGGCGGGTTGGCGTTCTGGGCCGGGGGTCGTACTTCGGGTTCGTCGACCTGGTTCCACTGCTCGCCGAACCGGACGCGGCCGACACCCCCGGCCTTCGACGTGATCGTGCCGTCCGTTCCAAGATCTGCCCAACCGATCGGGCCCGGCGAATGCACGCGTCCACTGGATACGGTCGTCCGAGAGCTCCGCGCAACCCGGCAACGATTCCTCCGGTGACCAACCGGTGTTCATCGAGATTCGTCGGTTGGCGTGCTCGCGATTCGTCAGGTGAGTGGCGCGACTTCTGTCCAGCACCGACCAGGCATCTGCTGTGCGGCGTCGATGCGCGTCACGATCAGGCGGGCGGAGATACAGGTGCTTCGTGCCGCAGACTCAGATGAGATGCGGCAGAGCAACATTGCGCTTTCCAGGTGACGACTGAACAAAAGGTCACTGCCGAGAACTCCTCGCACCGTCTCGCTGTCATGGTCGCGACGGACCGGTGTCCCCGCACAGCATCACGGGACCGTATCTGGCCCGACGGCTCCGATCCGGGACTGTCGCCGCGTCGCGTTGAGCCCGAGCAGCAGCCTCACCGCTGAGTCTCGGGGCGTGGTTTGTCTATGCGTTGTGCCACGGGCAAGTCGAGCCCATGAATGGTCTTTGTGCTCTCTACAAACCGCAGTGTGGATGCCATCGTGGTTTGTCACAGTGAGACGCAGAATCGACCGTGGGGGAATGCCATGGAACCGCCGCCTTCGCTCGTCAAGTTGGTCGTGGTCTCCGGACTGTTCGTGACCTGCCTGTTCGTGGGCGCGCCGCTGCTGTTGATCGTCGCTTTCGGACTGTTGGCGGCCGCACAGTGTGTGCTGGTTCTGACCGATGTCGGTTCGGGATGGCAGCAGTGAGCGGGCGACTCGGGCCGGTCTGACACCGCAGCGGGTGGGACGGTCCATGCCCGGACCTCCGCGACTGGGGACTTTGTGCTCTTTTTCCTCCTGCCGGCCCGGACCATCCTGTGGATACACCAGTCTTCGCCGCCCGATCTTTCGACGGAGGTGCCCGATGCACAAATCTGGATCGTTCGATTCTGTGCAAGCCGATCCCGTACCGGACGTCGTCTGGCGCGACCCTAGTCCGCTCGAGCCGTGGTGGGAGAGCGTCATCGGTCCCGCGCGGTCCCGTCGGCCGACACCACCCGCGCAGGAAGCCGATGATCGCGATGGGTACGAATGTCGATTCGGTGCCTCCGCGAGCGGGACGGGGTAGCGTCGTTTGCTGCTATCGGTCGGCCCGGTGCCCTCCGGTGGCGTCGATACACGGTCGATACACGACAGCGCCGAACCCGACAGGCTCGGCGTTCTCGTGTTCCGCGCGGACGGCTACCGTCCGCTGCGATGCATACCCGTGAAGCGTCCTGTGCCCATGGCCGTTGCAACTGCGCCGAGCCCGAGCACGACGATTCCGACCAGTACGTTGGACCAGATCATGCCGTTCGTGCGCTCGAGATCGGCGATGATCCACGGGGACACGATCAGCCAGATCCCCAGGAGCGGCACCACGAAGGACACCCCGTGGATTCGTCCGTACGCGGCTCCGAGTGCAAGCGCGAGGACTGCGATTGCAGAACCGGTGATCAGGTTGGTCATGGCGAACGCGGCACGGCCGTCGGCGGCTGTACTCGACAGCGGCGCGACACCGAGAATCCAGGCCGAGCTCGCCGCGTACAGACCGGCCAGCAGTAGCAGCCCATCTGTCACTTGTCCCACGGGCCTGTTGAACACCGCGTCGTAGCGATCGCGCAGTGCGGCGATGTCGGGATGTGCGTGCATGGACGCACTGGTCGTTGTGGACATTGTTCGAGTCCTTTCGAGTGAGTAGGTGAGTGTCGATGTTCAGGGGCCGCGGTGCTCGCCTGTAGGCCTCGGTTCACCCGACTACACGGTTCGGGCCGACGGACGGCGGCACCCTCAGTTGGTTCCGACCCCGTTGTTCCTGACCTCGATGTGGCGGACAGGCGTGTCCGGCTCGGCTTCGGCAAGTGTCACATCGACCGTCAGAATCCCGTTGTCGTAGGTGGCTTCGATTGCGTCGTCCTTCGCTCCGGCAGGGAGATCGATCGTGCGGTGGAAGCTGCCGTAGCGGAACTCCGATCGCGTGCCCTCCGTCTTCTGCTCTGCACGTTCGGCTTTGATGAAGAGCTTGCCGTCGTGCACGCTGATGTCCACGTCCCGTTCCGGATCGATACCGGGCAGCTCCGCCCGGAGCACGTATCGGTCGTCCTCCAGGGTTTCTTCGACCCGAATCATGTGACCTTCCAGCGCACTCCACGGCGGCATGGCCTCGAATCGTGCCATCAGGTCCGACCAGTCCGGTAGCGCCGGCCACGACGGAATCAGTGGCGTGCGGTTGGCGAGAACGGTCATCGTACATCCTCCTCGTGTTCGTGAATGTGTACTCGATCGACCCGTCGGGCCGACCCACTGACAACTACAACACCGTGACGAACTGCCGGGTAGAGCCCAAAGTCACTGACCGACAATGCGAAAGACGAACGGGAACGGATCGCGCCCACCTCGGGACTTCGACTGAGCGAGCCGTTGCGATTGGGCCCCGAGTTCGCCGCCTTCTCGGCTGCACCGGTTTCACGAGCGAAGGAAGCGCCCAGGTGAGTCGGGATGCCGTTATCCAGGTTGTCCGGCGTTCGCAGGCACGAAGACGACCGGGACTTCGGCGCGACGAAGCACCGTACGGCTGGTCGATCCGACGAACAGCGGCGAGGTCGCACCGCGGCTGCATGCACCCACCACGACGAGCTGTGTATCGAACGCGTTCTCGAGCAGCGCGTGTGACGGGCGGTCGTGTGCCGCATGAGTCGTGACCACGACGTCGGGGTACTTCTCGGACCACGAGGCAACGAGGCGATCGATCCAACGCTGTGGGGCAGAACTCCGACGAATGCGTGGACCGAGATCGATGTGTCGGACGAACCCGGCGCGTGGTTCGGTGGCCTCGTACGCGTGCACCGCGTGCAGCGGGACCCCGAGTCGTGAAGCCTGGTCGAAAGCGACGGCGAGGACTGCGTCGTCCTTCGGGGAACCGTTCACACCCACCACCACAGCTGCGGCAGCGTCGGGCACGGTCGTTGCTCGGGTGAATCCGTGCGGAACGACAACAACGGGGCACCGGGCGTGAGTGACGACATCGGTACTGACCGAACCGTGTACTGCGCGTGCGACGCTTCCCTTCCGACGCGACCCGAGGACGAGCATCCGGGCAGTGTCGGCGTACTCGTTCAGGACCTCGTCCGGTGGTCCGGGTTCGAGTACTGTCTCGACGTCTGCGTCGTCACCCAGAACGGACATTGCGACAACTCGCGCGGCGGCCAACGCGGACCGTGCGCGAGCGCGAGCACCCGACGCGGTACCGCTGTGTGCATTCGCTGCTCCGGCTCGTGCGATGTCTCGGTCCACGCCTGCACAGACGAGGAGCAGTGTGGTGTTTCGACCGACCGCGTCGGCTGTGGCCCATCCCAGAGCATTTCGCGACGATACAGAGCCGTCGATACCGACGACCGTCAGATTCCTTCGATTGTCGACAGAGCTGGTCATGCATCGATTCTCGGTGGTCGGATGGACCGGAAACAGGGCCTTCGGACCCTGTTCACACTGCAGAGGGCTCGAATTGGGCACGGGTCACGGCCGGCACCGAGGCGCTCGAAGGTCCAGGTGATCGAGAACAGAATGCTCGGGCCGGCCGAGTTGTCCTCGGATGCAATCGGTTGGGTTGCTGCCGGAGTTCACGATCGTGGACGCGACCGATCGGACGACCTGGTGGAGGAGACGTCCGCTGCGGAAGTGTCACGGCGGCCCGCCGGAATCAGAATCGTAACCGCGGCTCCGATGATTGCGGGCAGGGCGAAAGCCAACAGCTGAGTGCTGGTACCTGCACCGGCGGCGACGAACAGTCCACCGTAGGTGGGGCCGACGATCGCGCCGAGTCGCCCCACCGCGAGTGCGACGCCCAATCCTGTTGTCCGGCAGGCCACGGGGTAGTAGCCACCGATGAAGGTGTTCAGCAGGATCTGCGTCCCGGTCGTACCCATTCCTGCGATCAGCACCAGAACGTACACGATGCCGATCGGGGGAGTGGTCGCGATCAGGGCCAACGATACTGCTGCACAGAGGAATCCGAGGGTGGTCACCGGTTTGATTCCGTAGCGATCGGCCAGGTGAGCACCGCCGAGAGCGCCTACTGCACCGCCCACATTGAGCACCAGCAAGAAGGACAGCGCGGCGCCGAGTGGGTATCCGGCCGACCTCATGACAGCGGGCAACCAGGTCGCGACACCGAACAACACGAGAAGGCACAGCAGGGTCATCACCCAGAAGGACAACGTCACTCGCGCACGGTTCGCGGTGAACAGCGCGCCGATTCCGCGATCCGTCGATGTCGGGTCGCCACCGGCACTCTCCGATGCTTCCTCGAGTCCGTAATGGGTCGAGATCCTCTGTGCTGCATCCGTCCTGCCCCGCGAGTTGAGGAACGCGGGTGATTCGGGAAGATGTCTGAGCATTGCCGGCAGAATCAACAACGCTGGGATCATCCCTGCGGCGAACATCGCTCGGAAGCCGAACGCCGGGACGAGCCACAGCGACAGGATCCCCGCCGCGATACCGCCGACGCTGGTGCCCACGAATCCCAGTGCGACCGTTCGTGCTCTCGTGTCCAGTCGGGAGAATTCGATCAGCATCGAGGCAGCGGTCGGCATCAGCACTCCTGCTCCGACGCCGACGACGAATCGCGCTGCTCCGAAGATCTCGGGTGAGGGTGCAATCGCACAGCATCCCATTGCGGCCGAGAACAACGCGACCGCGGCGATCAAGGCGCGTCGCCTACCCCAGCGATCCGCGATGCTGCCCGCGGCGAGTGCCCCGGCGAGCATGCCGACTCCCACCACGGATCCGAGTACCCCGACGGTCGCCGGATCCAGATCCCACGGCTCGTACGCCAGGAGCGACGGAACCACCGTTCCGTACATCAGAAGGTCGTACCCTTCCAGCGTCAGCGCCGCCAGACAGAGTGCGACCACGGGAGAAAAAGTGTTACGTGACATGTGTTTCCGCTCGCAAGAGGGTCAGATGAAGTGGTCGGACAACCAGGCACCGATATCGGCAGCAGCCAGAGAAGCGCCGGTGGGCGCCCCGTCGCGAATGGGGCCGCCGAAGTGGGTGCCCTCGATCGCCACGCGGGTCTTGTCGACCGAGCCGAGAGCCTCGACCATCCTCGACGCGTCCTCCGGGAAACACGCCTGATCGCCGGTCAGTTCGACGAACAGCGACGGAACCGTCACCGACGGAGCACACCGGACGAAGTCGGCGTTGGAGCTCAGACCGGACCACGTCGACAACCACGCATCCGGCGTCGACAAGCGCGCGAAGCCGACGAGTCCGTAGTTCGTCAGATCCGGCCGTCGGCCGAACAACGAACCGTACGGTCGAGCGTTCGGACTGAGCGAGAGGTCGGTGAATCTCAGGTCCGCGTCGGTACGATAAACGGTCAATATGCGCGGTGCCAACGCATTTCGACGGTCGGCAGGATCACCGCTTGTCTCGAAACGCCGCCGGGCCTCGGATGCCTCGCCGACCCGTGACCGCGCGAGAGTATCCAGCCGAGCGACGCGCTCGTGCTGCGCGGCGCGATACCGATGAACGAAGTCCTCCGGATACGACGAACTTTCCGGTGCGTCGACGAATCCGTTGGCTGCATCGAAGGGAGCGAGCGACGGGTCGATGGACATGGGGTCGGATTCGTCGACGACGGAAGGATCGATCAGTCGCAGCAGCAGCGCACCCTGTCCGGGGTGCGGAGCCATGAAGATCGCACCGTCCGGCACCGGCATCTCCGCCGACGTGAGATCGATCGGCCGACCGGACGGGGTGACCGTCAGTCGATGCTCCGGCGCAAGACCGGCCTGCTCGTGGTAGAACGCGAACAGGGTGCCGCCACCGGAGTGTCCCAGCGTCACAACGTGATCGAACGACCGCGAACGCAGGAATACCTGCCCGGCGGCTGCGTCGAGCAATGCCTGCTCGTGTACCAGGGAGATGTCGTTGTTCACCGAACGCGTGCCCTGGGTCCACACCGCGTATCCGCGGGCGAGGAGTTCGGGCACCAGTACGTGGTGCGTCAGATCCTGTCTCGGGTGCATCAACGCCACGACGACGTCGGCACCGCGAACCGTTCTCAACACTCCGCTGACCTTGGCGCCGTCTGCGGTGGTCAGCTCGTGCGTCGAGGTGACGGTGTTGCTCGGTGCCTCGGCGGCGTCGATGTAGCGACCGGCCCCGAGACGGGCCGCAGTCATGATCCCTCGACGCGCAGAGCGTCTTTGTCCCACTGTGTGATTCGAGAGTCGGACAGGCCCGAGACACTGCTGTACCAGACTGCGTGCCTGCATCCGGTCGCCCGACGATCGATCACGATGTCCCCGTCCGAGACTATGCGGAAGTACGGGCCGACATGGTCCACGCGCACGGCCGGATCGATGTCCGCAACCGACGCGATCGTCGTGTTCTCCGGAATGTCGAGGACGTACAACGTGGTCACGATACCCCCACCTCGTTCTCGGCCGACCAGTCGGCCGCACGCTCGACGATCAACTCGGCCTTGCGGGTCAACAGGTTCGCCATACTCGGGTCGGGTCCGCGAACGACGTCGATCAGGGCGTCGATCGTCAGATTCGCGTCGAGGTCCTCCTGCGGCGTGACCGGACGCATCGCGCGGGTGAGCTCGATCATGTAGCCGTTGGGATCGTGGGTGTAGATGGACTCGATCGTCTCGTGCTGGATCTGCATCTCCACGGGCCAGTCGCTGCCGTCGAGCCGTCGTCGATACTCCATCAGGTCTTCTTCGCTGTCGACGTGAATCGCCAGGTGACGCGAGCGGATGAAGAAGATCGGTACGTCGTCGGCGAAGCGTGAATACGCGTCACCCTGTGGTCCACCGTCGAACGGCTCGAGACCGAAATAGTAGAAGAATGCGAGGCGATCATCGTTGCCGATGTCGAAGAAGAAGTGGATGAAGTCCGGATGCTTCTCCGGTCCCCACCCCGCTGCGCAGATGGAATGGACGACGGGGAACCCGAGCACGTCGCGGTAGAACTCGACCGTCGCGGCGGGATCGAACGTGGGATAGGCGACGTGGTCGACGCCCCGAACCTTGTGTGGCAAGTCGGACATGGAGATTTCCTCTCTACGAAGTGACGATCTACGACGCGACGACGGCGTCCGCGCGGAGCAACGAGCCGGCATCCGGTAGATCGACGGACAGGTCGAGCGCACGGAGCAGGCTGTAGGCACCTGCCGTGGCGGCCGAGAGCACGGGAATCCCGAACTCGTCCTCGGCAGCCTGGACGAGAGGCAGGGACGGCATCTGTACGCACGCGGAGATCACCAGTGCGTCGGCACCGGTGAGATCCAAAGATCTGGCCGCGTCCATGACTCGTTCGCCAGGGATGCAGCCGACTTCGGCGTTGTCGGAGACTTCGAGGGCACGCCAATCGAGTACGCGAATACCTTCGGCCTCGATGTACTCGACCACCTTCTCCGCGAGTGGTCGCATGTACGGCGTCACGAGAACGATGTTGCTCGCGTCCAGAGCGCGCAGGCCTTCCACGAGGGCTCCCGCGCTCGACCGGACGGCTGCATCGGATCCGCCCGTGGCGAGTTGCTCGGCCACCAACCCCTCGACGCGTTGGTGTTCCCCGGGCCCGGCGACCATCAGGGCGACGAGGCAGGCATAGAGAACGGCGTCGATCCCGGCATCACCCAATTCGAGGATGCACCGCTCTCGCTGGGCGTTCATCGCTCGCAGTTGCTCCGGTGACACGGCCTGCATGCGCATCCGCGAGGAGTGGAACGAGAACCGCGCCTGTCGATGTCGCGCCAACAGGGCCGGCATCTCCGTTTCCACGGTGACGTTGGAGCTCGGAACGACCAAGCCCACACGGTGAATATTCATGCACTGCCTTCCGGTATTTGACGTTGATGACGAGTATTCGACGTTTGCGATGATTCGTCAAGTGGCGTCCACCAGCGGAAGTGAACGGCAGTATCGAGTCGGACGGAATCGAGGGAGGTGACAGCACTCACATTCGTGCTTGACATGTCGTCGGTCACGTCGAATACTCGACGCAGACGTAAGCAGTGTTCGAGGGTGCCTCGCTCTCACATGCCAGAACGTCTTCGACTCGGACCTAAGGAGCACACCGGCATGACCTATGTGATCGGAGTGGACGTCGGCGGAACGTTCACGGATGCAGTACTCGACGACAGTTCCGGCACCGTGGTCGCGGCCAAGGCGCCCTCGACTCCACCCGACTATTCCCAGGGCGTCATCGACGTTCTCGAAGCGTTGGCCGAGCAGCTCGGATGCCCGGTGCAGGAGATGCTCGCGAACACCCACCACATCGCGCACGGCACTACGTCCTCGCTCAATGCTCTGGTGATGGGCAATGTCCCGCCGGTCGGGTTTCTGACCACCAAGGGGCATCGGGATTCGATCTACATCATGAACGTCGAGGGCCGTTACCTCGGTGGATCGCCCGAGCAACTGCAGAACGTGTTGGGGCAGAGCAAGTCCCACGGTCTGGTTCCCAAGCGGCATGCACTCGAGGTCACCGAACGGCTCGATCGAGACGGCAATGTCGTCGTTGCCCTCGACGAGGAGTCCGCGCGCGTCGCCATCCGAAGCCTCGTCGACGACGGCGTCTCCGGCATTGCGGTCTCGCTGCTCTGGTCGTTCCGTAACCCGGTGCACGAGCAGCGTATTCGTGAACTGGTGCACGAGATCGCGCCCGACATGTTCGTCTCGCTGTCCTCCGAGGTGAGCCCGCGCATCCGTGAGTTCGCCCGCAACGCGACCACGATCATGAGCACTCAGATCGGTCCGGGACTGCGCGACTACCTCGGTTCGTTGGAGAAGAAGCTGCGTGCCCTCGACCTCGCCGGCCCACTGCTGGTGATGCAGAGCAACGGCGGTGCCGTTGCCGCAGCCGAGGCCCCGAAGAACGCTATCAGCACAGTCGGTTCCGTGTTGACCGGCGGCGTGGTCGGTGCCGTGTCGCTCGGAAAGCAGCTGGGACACGAGAACATCATCGCCACTGACGTCGGCGGAACCACGTTCCTCGTCGGCTTGGTCGTCGACGGTGAACCGGTACGCGCGTCGAGCACCATCATCAATCACCACCCGATCAACGTGCCCACCCTCCAGGTACACGCCATCGGCTCCGGCGGCGGTGCCATCGCCTGGGTGGATGCAGGCGGTAATCTTCAGATCGGACCGCACAGCGCGCAAGCCGTACCCGGTCCCGCCTGTTACGGGCAGGGCGGAACCGAACCCACCAATGCCGATGCCAACCTCGTCCTCGGTATCCTCCCCGAACGCGGATTGCTCGGCGGTCGCAAACCACTCGACAAAGAGCTTGCGCGCGAGGCCATTCGACGCCGAATCGCGGAACCGCTCGGTCTGTCGATCGAGGATGCGGCGGCTGCGATCTACGCCGTGCAGAACGCCCAGACCGGCGATCTCCTGCGCAAGACCGTCGTCGAAGCCGGACACGATCCGCGCAACTTCGTCCTCTACGCATTCGGCGGAGCCGGACCGTCGCACTGCGCCGCGTATGCCGCCGAGGTCGGCGTCAAGGAGGTCATCGTTCCACTCGG
Source organism: Rhodococcus sp. 05-339-2 (assembly GCF_002258965.1). NCBI lineage: Bacteria > Bacillati > Actinomycetota > Actinomycetes > Mycobacteriales > Nocardiaceae > Rhodococcus > Rhodococcus sp. 05-339-2. Next base: position 35,539 of record NZ_NOYW01000014.1, on the reverse strand, counting down.
GCAGGTGGCGTCGGCGTTCTCGGCCTACGGCCTGGCGTCGTCGAACATCGTGCTCGCGGCCGAGCTGTCCGACCCGGCCGCGATGCCCCTCGATCCGGCCCGCGCCGAGGCCAATTTCGAAAGCCTCGAGAAGCGGGTGCGCGACGCCCTCGGTCGGCAGGGTCTCAATTTCACATCCGTCGAGGTCGAACGTGAAATCGACATGCGGTACACGATGCAGCTGGCCGAGGTGGCCACGACCGTTCCAGGAGGCTCGCTGGACTCGGCGAGTGTCGCCCATGCCTCGGACCTCTTCGAGCAGCGGTACGCAGATCTGTACGGCAAGGACAGTGGATTCCGCGAAGCCGGCATTCAGGCGATCACCTATCGCGTTCGCGCGACGGGCGTGCTGCCGTTCTCGCCGACTCTGCCCGAATTGAAGTCGGCCGACTCCGCCGACGCATCGGCGGCCCGCATCGGCTCCCGAAAAGTCAACCTGGACGGTCGAATCGGCTACGTCGACACCGACATCTACGACTACAGCAAGCTCGCTGCCGGGCACGTCCTCGCCGGCCCCGCCATCGTCGAGGTCCCCACGACGACCGTCGTCGTCCCGCACGGCACCACCGGAACTGTCGACCGCCTCGGCAACCTCAACATCGTCGCCGGCTGAGACCACAGGAGAACCGCACCATGACATCAGCAATTCCCGGGTCCGAGATCTTCTCGTCCCGCCCCGTCGATCCCGACGCCCTCGCGCGCACCCTCCCACCGACCCTGCCGGTGCACACCGTCACGCAGCAGCAGATCGACGACCTCGATCCGTTGACCTACGAGGTCATCCGGCACCGACTCTGGTCGGTCACCGACGAGATGGGCGAGGCACTCAAACGAATGTCGGGCTCACCCATCGTCACCGACGCGAACGATTTCGACTTCGCGATCAGTGACGAACTGGGACAAGAGGTTCAGGTCGGCCTCTACAACACCATGCTCGTCGGAGCCGTGGACCTGGCGATCTACTGGACCCTGCAACATCGCGCCGCCAACCCCGGAATCGCGCCGGGTGACATGTTCCTGTGCAACGACCCGTGGGTCGGCGGGGGACTGCACCAGAGCGACGTCATCGTCTACCAACCCATCTTCCACGAGGGCAAGTTGTTCGCCTGGACCAGCGCGATCTGCCACGAACCCGACCTCGGCGGTTCCGGACTCGGGTCGTTCGACCCGTCCGCGAAAGATGTGTTCTCCGAATCACTTCCGACTCCACCGGTCAAGGTCGTCCGCGACTACGAACTCCAGCGCGACATCGCCGATCTCTGGGTGCGACGCTCCCGAGTTCCGATGCTGGTCGGGCTCGACCTGCGCGCGAAGATCGGTGCGAACACCGTCGGACGCAATCGCATGCTCGCCGTCATCGAGCAGTACGGTGCCGACACCGTCAAGGCCGTCATGAAGCGCATGATGACCGACGCCGAAGGCCGACTGCGCAGCAAACTCTCGTCGCTGCCCGACGGGACATGGAAGGCCACCGGCTACCAGGACCAGTCACACACCGGTGATCGCGACGTGCACAAGATCACCGTCGCGATGAGCAAGACCGCCGACCATCTCACGTTCGACTTCACCGGCACCGACAAGCAGACGGGCGTCATCAACTGCACCTACGCAGGAATGCGCGGCGGCGTCATGCTCGCCTTGCTTCCGATCCTCGCGGGTGACATTCCCTGGTCCGCAGGCGGATTGATGCGATGCTTCGACCTGGTCTCCGAAGAGGGCACCATCAACAACGCGAGCTTCCCGGCGGCGGTCAGCCGTGGTCCCATCGGACCGGCGTGGCTGACCGGAACCCTCATCGCCGAATGCCTGTCGCAGATGCTCGACCGATCGGTGGACCTCGGCAAGAGCGTGCAGGCTGCATGTTGCGGCACCTGGGACACCGCCGTGATCGCAGGCCTCGACGAACGCGGAGAACAACCCGTTCCGTTCCTCAACATCATGATGGAACCGATGGCAGGCGGTTACGGCGCACGCCCGACCGCAGACGGCATGGATACCGGCGGACTCTTCTGTATTCCGATGGGGCGCATCCCCGATACGGAAATGACCGAGTTCCTCTACCCGCTGCTCACGCTGTGGCGTCGTGAAGAGCCGGACTCCGGTGGACCCGGTCGTCAACGAGGTGGCGTCAGTGCATCGCTCGCTGTCACGCCGTACGGCACCTCGCTCCCGATGGGCCTCGTGCTTGCGTCTGCGGGTAAAGCCGTGGCGCAGAACAACGGTCTCGCCGGCGGATACCCGGGTAACACCGGACTCGAAATCCTGGCACGCAGTACCGACGTCATCGAACAGTTCGCAGCGGGAAAGATTCCCGGGGCCCTCGAAGAGCTGGGCGGCGGAAAGGAATTCGGCGCGTGCTACGCCGAAAGCTACGTCGCTCCGGGTGAAGTGCTGTACATGCACTGGCAGGGCGGCGGCGGTTACGGAGATCCGTTGCATCGCGATCCGGAGGCCGTCGTGGTGGACCTACGCGAAGGCAAGGTCACCGCGGAGGGCGCGAACATCGTCTACGGCGTGGTGATCGACGGGGGAAAGGTGGACGAGGCAGCAACTACGCGACGACGTCGGGACATGATCGACGAACGGCGCACGCGTTCCACCCAGCATTCCGACGCCCCCATCATGGATCTTTCGCTGGCCAGGCGGCTCGACGACAACCTGTCCGAGGTGACCGTCGGGGACGTTCGGGTCATCGCCTGCGCACAGTGCGGGCGACTGCTCGGTGACGAGAAGAACAGCGGTGTACTGGATCTGGCTCGCTACGAGGGCCCGTCCTCGGCGGCCGGACCGCAGGTGACCTCGGATCCGGCCGAGTACGTCGACACTCCCATCGTCTTTCGCCAACTGTGCTGCCCCGGATGCTGGACGGCCGTCTACTCGGGAATCGTCCCGGCCGACCACCCCGATCATTCGTTGGAGATCTCTCGATTGCTTCCTGCGGTGGCTCAGCGATGACGGTGACCACCGAGGCGACCCACTCGGACTGGGACGGCAGGCTGGTGCGATACCCGCAGGACCGAGCACAGCACTATCTGCAGAGCGGGTCGTGGAGTTCGCTACCGACCAGCCGACGGTTCCGCGACATCGCTGTCCGGTATCCCGACCGGCTCGCCGTCATCAGCGCCGAGGGGTCGATGACCTTCGCCGAACTCGACCGTCGTACCGACGCCATCGCCGCCGGATTGGTTCGACTGGGTCTGCTGCGCCTCGATCCGGTGCTGTTCCAACTGACGAACCGGCTGGAGACGGTGCTGGCGTGGTACGGCTGTCTCAAGGCCGGGCTCGTTCCCGTCGCCACACTGGCCGCGCACCGGATGCACGAGATCGCGCACATCGGTGCCGCGGTGGGTGCGGTCGCGCACGTGGTGGAGGCCGGTCTGCCGTCGTTCGATCTGGTCTCGTTCGCCCACGAGCACGCCGCGGGCAGCCAGACCGTTCGCCATGTTGTGACCGTCGGAGCAGCAGAGGGTGGCGAGCTGCGCCTCGAGGACCTCGGGCAGGGCATCGACCCCACCGAGGCCCGAGCAGTCGTCGAAGCCATCGAGGCCCAGACCGATCCCGAGGACGTCGTTGCCTTCCAATTATCCGGCGGGACAACGGGAGTACCGAAGGTCATTCCGCGGATCCATGCCGAGTACTGGAACAACGCACTCATGTACGCGCAGCGGCTCGAGTGGACATCGGACAGCCGCGTCGCCCATCTGATTCCCATCGTCCACAACGCAGGGATTGCCTGCGGTCTGCACGCCTCGCACTCGGTCGGCGCGTGTCTCGTACTCGCGACCGCCGACGTCCGATCGGCGTTCGACCTCATGGAACGCGCGGAAGCCACCGAGGTGTTGATCGGCCACGGTCACTACCAGGCCGTGTCGAGTCCCGAGTTCGATCGCGTGCGTGAGCGTCTGCGGCACGTGATCCTGTCCGGTGCCAAAGTGTCACCGGCACTGATGGACCGCGTCGACGACGGTCGAGATCATTGGGCGGGTCAGTTGTTCGGAATGTCCGAGGGGTTGCTCACCGTCACCCCGGTCGCCGCTCCCCGCGACGCCCGGATCGCCACCGTCGGCACCCCGGTCTGCGCGGAGGACGAGGTGCGCATCCTCGATCCCGGTACGGAGATCGAGCTGCCCGACGGGGAAGTCGGGGAACTGTGCTGCCGTGGTCCGTACACGATCACCGGGTATTTCGGTGCCCCCGAGCACAATCGAACTGCCTTCACCTCCGACGGTTTCTACCGGACCGGCGATCTGGCGTCGATCTCCGTCGTCGCAGGCGAGCGGTACGTCACGATCGAGGGGCGGATCAAGGACCTCATCAACCGCGGCGGCGAGAAGATCAACGCCGAGGAGGTGGAGCTGCTGCTGCTCGATCACCCAGCCGTTCGTTCCGCGGCCGTGGTCGCGATGCCCGACCCTCGGCTCGGCGAGAAGACGTGCGCGTATCTCGTCACCGACGGGGCTCCGTTGACGATGGCCGACGTGCAGGAACACCTCACGGGGCTCGGCGTGGCCAAGTTCAAGTGGCCCGAACGTCTCGAATGGGTGAACGAGCTTCCCCGAACCAACGTCAACAAGATCGACAAGAAGCGTCTGCGGCTCGACATCGCCGCGAAGCTCGAGAGGCAACGATGAAACTCGACCGCGTCGTAGTCATCGGCGGAGGCCCGGGCGGGCTCTACGCCGCACGGCTGTTGAAACTGTCCAATCCCGACGCGGAGATCACGGTCTACGAACAGAGTTCACCGGATACGACGTTCGGCTTCGGAGTGGGGCTGGCGTCACGGACGCAACGCAACCTTCGGCAGGCCGACGCCAGATCTCTCGACGCGATTGTGGCCGAATCCTATTCGCACGAGATGTCCATGCAGGTCGGCGACAGCACGGCCCGCTTGGCCCACGGCGATCTTCTCGCGATCGGCCGCGCCCGACTGCTGTCCGTGCTGCAGCAGCAAGCACACGACGCCGGGGTTCGACTCGTGTTCGGCGAACGTCACCGAGCGCACGAATTCGATGCCGACCTCGTGATCGCATCGGACGGAATCAACAGCGCGACACGCACGGCCGACGATCGATTCGGTGCGGACATCACCACCGGAACCGGGCTCTACCTTTGGTGCGGAACGGATTTCGCACTGCCGAGTGCCATCTTCGTGCCCGTCACCACCGAGCACGGCACGTTCGTCGCTCACGCGTATCCCTATGCGGCAGATCGCAGTACGTTTCTGATCGAGACCGATCTCGACACGTGGCACCGGGCGGGCTTCGACGTCACGACAGCTGCCACGGATCCGGCCGACAGCGACGAGGCGTCGTTGCGCTACCTCGAGAAGGCATTCTCCGAGACACTCCAGGATCACAGCCTCATCGGCAACCGGACCAGGTGGATGCAGTTCCGAACCGTCAAATGCCGAAAGTGGGCGGTGGACAACACAGTTCTTCTCGGAGACGCCGCCCACACAGCCCACTACTCGATCGGATCGGGAACGAAGCTCGCCATGGAGGACGCCATCGCCCTCGATGCCGCACTGGCGTCGGCTGAGACGGTCGACGAAGCCCTCACCGAGTACGAACGGGTGCGTCGCCCTGCGGTGGACCACCTCCAACAGATCGCGGTGCGCAGTGAACAGTGGTGGGAGTCCTTCCCGCAGCGGATGGATCTACCCGTGGACCAGCTCATGGTTGCGTACATGACGCGAGCCGGGAAGGTCGGTCTCGAGCGGTTTCTCGACTCCGCCCCCGAGGTGGCGTGGAAGGGAATTGCCGGCTACGCACAGGTCCCGGCCGACTCGGAGGTTCCCGTCGACGTATCTCGGTGGATCCTCTCGCGTCCCATCGACCACGGTGGGCGGTCGTTCCCCGACCGATTCGCCCCGTCCGATCTTCGCGACGATCCGACGACGACGGTGGTCTCCGTGGACGTCGAGTCTGCGTGGAACGAGAAGGCGACGGCCGTCGTCGACGAGGCCAAGGCGAGCTCAACGGTGTGGTTGACCGGGTCCGAGGAGCGTGATCACGTCCTCACCCGTCTCGATGTCGCGGAGCGAATGATGCGCAACACCAGCGCACTCGTCGTCGTCGATGTGCCGAAGGAGTGCATGCCCGACGCGGTGGCAGGTCTCGTCGGTGCGCGCACCCACCTGGTGTCTGTCGGTCCTTGACGAGAGCGACGGTTATTCTTCGGTCATGACACGCGAGGACTCACCACGGGGATCGGCGCGCAATCCGCGTCGGGAGCTGGTCGAGAAGCAGATTCTCGACCAGGCCACGCGGTTGTTCGCGGAGAAGGGTTTCGCCAGTACCACCCTGCAGGACATCGCCGACGCCACCGGTCTCACTCGGCCGGCGCTGTACCACTACGTAGCGAACAAGGACGAGTTGCTCTCGCGACTGATCAGCGAGAGCACCGAGACGCCGGCCGCTGTTCTGCACGATATCAACGAGCGATCCGACCTCGGGCCCACGGAGAAGCTGCGGAAGATGGCGACCGCGATCGCGTTGAATCAGGCCCAGAGCGCCGATCGCTTCAAGCTCATCATCAGATCTGAAGCCGATCTCCCCGAGGAGATGTCGCACACCTATCAGCAGAGTCGCCGGCACGTGCTCAAGGAGTTCGTGACGGTCGTCGAAAGTGGTGTCAAGGCAGGGGAATTCCGGCCGGTCGATCCGCGCACTGCGGCACTCGGCATCATCGGCATGCTCAACTGGGTCGCGTGGTGGCACCAGAGCGGTGACCCCGACGCCGATCGGAGCGTGGCCACTCAACTCGCCGACATGGCACTGCGCACCGTTGCTCAGGACAGCGGCAAGCCCGTCGTACCGGAGGGGCCCGAGCGGGCCATCTCGATGCTCCGCGAGGATCTCGACTACCTCGAACGCATCCTGGCTCGGGATCGAACCCGGTAGAGCGTGAAAGAGTGGCTCCGCAGTGCGACACTTCGCCGCTCATATCCCTCTGCACGACCGAACGGTTCGGTGCACCCCGGAGTTCTCGGATCGGACCCGTATGGCCCCGCCCAGCGCCTTTCGGTGGCGGGCGGGAGTTGGAATGGAAAGTCAGTTCGCTCCGAGTAGTTCGGCCATCTGTGCATAGAAAGCTGCGGGATCGCCGGCGAGAGAGGACTTCACCATAGCGGTCCATTCGTCGACGATGATTTCGATGGAGCCGGCCGCCAGACCGTCCAGGGCGGCACGCGGCACTGTGCGGGGATCGATCTTCGGTCCGTCGTATCCGGCGGCGATGTCGGTATCTGCAGCGCCGAGAAGTACGCCCTGTACGAATGTTCCCTGCGGTGCAAGTTCCAGGCGTACTCCGTTCGTCATGTTCCATTCGGCGGCCTTCGCGGCAGCGTAGGCACCGGATCCCGTTGTGGCGAACCATGATAGAGCCGACAAGATATTGACGATCGAACCGCCACCCTGTGCTGCGAGCACCGGGGCGAATGCCCGAACGACGTGCAGTGTGCCCCAGAAATGTGTGTCCATCTCGCGTCGAACCTCGGTGAGGTCACCGGTGACGAGCGCGGCGCCGGTGGAGATGCCCGCATTGTTGACGAGCAATGTGACATCGGACGCCGCCGACGCCGCTGCTCTTACCGATTCGCTGTCGAGTAGGTCGAGCGTCAACGGCACCACCCGGTTGTCGTCGAAGTCGAGCGTTTCGGGTCTGCGAGCCGTCGCGTAGATTTTTTTCGCGCCTCGATCGAGTAGTTCGAGGACGAAGTGACGGCCGATGCCGCGGTTGGCTCCGGTGACGAGGGCGATCTGGTCGGAGAAGTCCATGGGACCTTGCTTTCTTCGCGAGTTTCGTTCTTTCGGTCCTGATCGGTCCGATATCGACAAGGCTAAAACTTCACGTTAACGTCAAGGGCAAGTCCGAAAATCGAACGTTGCTCCGAGGGAGATACTGGATGCGTATAGGCGAGGTGGCACACCTGGCAGGAGTGAGCACGCGAGCTCTTCGCTACTACGAAGAGCAGGGCTTGCTGGCGTCCGAACGTACCTCCAGCGAACAACGCGTCTATGCGGAGTCTGCCGTCGAGCGGGTGAAGTTACTCCAGCAACTTTTCTCCGCTGGTCTTTCGAGTCGGAAGATTCTGCAACTACTGCCGTGTATAGACAGCGGCCAGAGCTCGCCCGAGGCCTTCGAGATCATGAGAATCGAACGAGACCGAATCACCGCGGCCATGGCCGATCTGGCCGCCACGCGTGACGTCCTCGATCGGATGATCGACATTGCACACAACCCGACACCCGAACACTGTCCTGCGCTTCGAGACACCCCATGGGCACCGTTCGAGGCCGACGCATCTGCTATGCATCGATGAACTGCCCGACTCCATCCGCACCCGCGTCGATTGCTTCGTCGATCGTTTCTCCCACTGCGGCCGCACCGAACGCAGTCATGATCGTCCCGGCGTGATCGAGTCCCGGCATCGCGGTGATGGACGTCAGGTCGAGCGCGTCGACGATCTGGCTCGAGTACATAGGCGCGGAATCGGCGCCAACGCTCCACTGCGCGTGCAGGAATCGAATCGGCATCGTCAGTTCCCGGAACCGCGAGGCACCGAAGAAGACGTCCGTGGCGTCCGCGACGACCGCATCGGACGACAGCCGGACCGATCCGTCGACCAGATCATGTTCGGCGTACGTTCGCAAGAGCGGATCGGCGGGGTCGAGTAGCGGCAACGACGTCGAGACCAGGAATTCGATGTAATCGCCGATGTCGTTCCAGTGCTGCTGAGTTCGAGCGATCCTGTCCGAGAAGACCGCGGCAACGTTCTCCTGCGTGAGGCCGGCGGGCGGAGCCACCGGCACGCCCCCGTCGACGAGGACGAGACTCTTCACCCTTGACGGGTAGCGGACCGCGAACTCGACCGCCACGAATCCACCCATCGACATTCCGCAGACGTGCACCGCGCCGAGCCCCAATGTATCCAAGACGGAGTCGAGATCGTCTGCGTGCTGCGCCAACGACGACGGTCCGGTGACGTCCACGCTGTCACCTCTGCCGCGAAGGTCCGGGGCGACGAGTGTCAGGTGCGGAGACTCGGCGCGCAGCCAGCTCCACAGCATGCGCTGGCTCGAGACCCCGTGCACCACGAGGATGGGCTCGCTGGTGCCGGTGTGTGTTTCGACGGCGAGGTGCCCGCCGGATACCGGTACTCGATCGATGGTCATGTCTGCAGACAGTATGGGAAGCCCATCGCACGCGACATGGATCTCACACCCACTGTGCTTGTCGAATTATGGCTGGATCATCCGTACCGCGGTGCCAGGTCGGCCGGAACCACTCGCGGAAAGGTGCGACGATGTGGGTCGGCGCTGGGTAGGACGCATCACCTCAGCGGCGCAGCTCTTTTCGCATGATCACCCGTGGGATACCGCCGGATACCGACGTCGTCTCGGCTGCGAACTCGAAGCCCGCCGACTCGAACAACCCGCGGGTGCCGACGTAGGCCATCGTGAGGTCGACCTTCGCACCCTTGTTGTCCACCGGATAGCCCTCGATCGCGGGAGCACCGTGATCGGCTGCGAACCGAACCGCACCGTCCAACAACGCATGCGCGATGCCGCGTCGGCGGTGGCCGGCCTTGACTCGGAAGCACCAGGCCGTCCAGACCGGCAGATCGTCGACGTGCGGAATGTTGTTGGACCGCGCGAACGGTAACTCCGAGCGTGGCGCAACCGCAGCCCAGCCGACCACCTCGTCTCCGTCGTAGGTCAGCACGCCCGGCGCGACTTTTCGACGGGTCAGCTTCTCGACGTACGCGGCGCGTTCCGGGCCGACGAGTGACCTGTTGGTCGCGGAATCGATGCGGTGACTCAGGCACCAACACACCGACGAGGTCGGATTCTTCGGGCCGAGAATCGCACGCACGTCCGCGAACGACGTCGCAGGCCGTACCGAGAAGCTCACCCGCCGACCATACCCAGCGGCGGTGCTGTACTACTGGTCCAGCAGGCGGTGTGTTTCGAGACGGTACGGTCGAGGGCGTGAAAACTTCGATCGTCGGCACCGGTGCCGTGTGAACATCTCCGCGAGCGACCGTGCATTCCTGGCCCGGGCCGTGGATCTGGCAACGGACGCAGTGCGAACGGGCAACGATCCGTTCGGCTCGCTGTTGGTGTCGGACAGTGGTGAAGTGTTGGCCGAGGACAGGAACAGGGTCGGCGACCTGAACGATCCCACCCAGCACCCCGAGATCGCACTGTCGCGGTGGGCTGCGACCAACCTGGACGCCGATCAGCGTCGATCCTCGACGGTCTACACCTCCGGTGAGCATTGCGTGATGTGTGCTGCGAGCCATGGAATCGTCGGACTCGGTCGCATCGTCTACGCCACATCGACGGCTCAATTGCTCACGTGGCTCGAAGAATTCGGTGCTGCACCACTGGCAATCACGGCGTCGCCCATCGAACAAATCGTGCCGGGCATAGTTGTGGACGGTCCGGTGGCCGAGTTCGGCGACACCGTTCGCGATCTGCACAGGCAACGTCACGCGTCTGCTCGGTAGCGCACTCGCGAACGAAGAGGGGAAGATTGTGCCGGACGGCATCGAGGGCGGATCAGCGCGTCGTTCGAGAGCGATGACGACTGCGCTCGCGGCCACCGGCGGCGTCGGCGTCGTACTCGCGTGGCTCGAGTTCGTCCTCATCCGGCAGCAGCTCGCGGTGGGATTGTGGGTCATCGCCGTGGCTGTCGTGTCGATCGCTCTGGTGCGCGTGTCCTGCGCCGGTAAGCCCGCCGCGCTGGGAACCGCGCTCGGCGGTGTCGTCGTGGTCGCTCAGGCGGCATGGTTGGTGACGGGCCTTCACGCACTGTGGGTCACGACCTTGACCGCGGCCACGGTGCTCGGCTTCTTCATGCTCGCGTCGGCATGGGCAGGCCGTTCGAGGGCCTCCACGCGGAGGGTGGCCACCGCAATCCCGGTCGGCGTCGCTGCAGCTGTTGCATTGCTGGTCTCGGCGGTGGTCGTCGGCACGGCGGCCAGTCCGGCTCCGCTGATTCGATCCCTGCATGCAGTGGGGCAGAGCAATTCCTTCGAGGCCGACGCCCGGACTGCGACGACAGTGGTCGACGGTGCGCGCCTCACCAACGACGTCGAATACGGCTCGACGCTTCCGAATTCGTTCCTCGACATCTACATCGCCGACGACGATCCATCGGTCAGCCGGCCCACATACATCACGATTCACGGTGGTGGCTGGATCGTCGGCGACAAAACGGACGGTGCTCCTAGCGCAGATTCCGCCGGTGCGTCGTGGGCCGGCCCCATGCTCGACGCCGGCTACAACGTGGTGTCGGTGAACTACGCGTTCGCACCGAGTTACCTATTCCCCACGCAGACAATACAACTGGGCCAGGCCATGCAGTTCCTGGAAACGAACGCCGACCGTTACGGACTCGACATGAGTCGCGTCGTGCTCGCCGGAACCAGCGCGGGTGGTCACATCGTGGGCAATTACGCCACCGTGCAGACCAACTCCGAGTACGCGCGAGCACTGGGTATCGAACCCACCATGGACCGAAGCGCTCTGAAGGCGATCGTGTTCGAGAGTGCAGCCCTCGATGTCGCTAGAGCGGGCGCACCGCAATCACCGAGCCCGTCGAACGGTTTCTTCTTCGACATCGCCGCCCGAAGCTATCTCGACACCACCGACACCGCTTTGCTTGCGCAGGCGAACATCATCGACAATGTCACCGCCGACTTTCCACCGAGTTTCATCTCCGACGGCAACACCGGGACTTTTCCCGACCAGGCAGCCGAACTGAGCGCCCAGCTCGACAGAATGGGCGTCGCCAATCGCCTGAACCTGTACAGCAAGAATCAGGCGAGACTCGACCACTCGTTCATGTCGGTTGATTCACAGTGGACCGACGACTACAGCCGCCTCAAGATCGAGTTTCTCCGCGGCATCGTCTGATTCATCGCCCTTCAGCTCGGTCCGAAACGTTCCGTTCGGATGTTCGCTGCCGAGTGGCCCCGCGCCACCAGCATGTCGGCCACGGTGTCGACGAAGCTCGTGGGACCGCAGATGTAGCAGCGTGGTTCGAACTCCGCCGGCCATCCGTGGGCGTCGAGGTCTTCGATCGTGATGCGGCCGAGCGGCCGTGCGTTGCCGGCAGGAGCACGTCGCGTGTGGATCATCGTGATGTCCACGCCCGCCGGAGGGCGAGCCCACTCGTCCGCGAAGTAGACCTCCGCGGGCTCGCGCACCGAATACAGCACCCGGAACGGCACCCGTCCACCCGTTGCGGACGCCTGCGCGCGGACCATCGCGCGGAGCGGGACGATGCCGGAACCGCCACCCACCAACAGGATCGGCGGGGACGGTCTCTCGGAGGGCTGGGACGGCCGCCAGACGAACCATCGGCCCACCGGACCGCGGATTTCGATGCGATCACCGGCTTCGACGACGTCGACCAGGTAGGGCGACACCTCGCCGTCCGCGACGTTCTGCACCGTGATCTCGATACGCGACGTGCCGTCGGGTGCCGACGCCAAGGAGTAGCTTCGCTGTGCGCTGTAGCCGTCCTCGGCGGTGAGCTTGACGTCCACATGCTGCCCGGCAAGGTGGCCGGGCCATCCGTCGACGTCGAGAACGAGGGTGGACGCAGTGGGTGTCTCACGCCGCACGGCCGCCACCGTGGCAACGAGCCAGGGTTTCGCCCCGGCTGCCGATGTCACGTCAGTCGCCCTGGTATCGCTGCTCGCGCCACGGATCTCCGTAGTCGTGGTATCCACCACGCTCCCAGAAGCCTTGCTCGTTCTCCAACGTGAGCTCGATGCGTGAGATCCATTTCGCGGATTTCCAGAAGTACAGATGCGGAACGAGAAGCCGTGCGGGACCGCCGTGTTCGCGAGCCAGGGGAGCGCCGTCGAACTCGGTGACCAGCCAGGCCTTCCCATCCCTGAGGTCTTCGAGGGGGAGGTTGGTGGTGTAGCCGTCGAAGCCGTGCACCACGACGTACCCGGCATCGGTGTCGAGTCCGTCCAACAGAACGTCGAGGCTCACGCCCGTCCACGTTGTATCGAGCTTCGACCACTTGGTGACGCAGTGGATGTCGACGGTCGGGCTCTCGTGCGGAAGTGCCGCGAATTCGTCCCAGGTCCAGCTTCGAGTGTCGCCGCGTTCGGTGGCGATCGAGAAGGACCACGTGTCGGTCGCGACCACCGGCGCGGGCCCGATCGCGAGGACGGGAAAGTCCTTGGTCAGGTACTGACCGGGGGGAGTGCGCCCGTCGTCGCCGCGTCGTCGGCCCACGAAGCCCTTCGAGATCAATGCCATGGTGCCAAATTGTGCGCTCGTGGTCGGGAGTCTGACAAGTCGAAGCACCGAACTACGTCTGCGCTTTTGTATGCTCCGCCGCCCATGATCCGAGGAGGCGCAGGCGCTCGGCACTCGGCGAGCCTGGTTCAGCGGTGTAGACCATGAGGATGGATCCGGGATCCGCAGTGATGGCAAGTGCCTCGTAGGCGAGGTGGATTTCGCCTACGACCGGATGGTTGAAGCGCTTCATGCCCGCCCCGTGGGTTCGGACATTGTGGGCACCCCACAATCTTCGGAATGTCTCGTCGCGGGTGGAGAGTTCGCCGACGAGGTCCTGAAGTCCTTTGTCGTGCGGGTCGCGGCCTGCTTCGGCTCGCATGATGGCGACAGACATCTCGGCGAAGGTGTCCCAGTCGGGGTAGAACTCTCGGGACGACGGATCCAGGAACTGGAATCGGGCGAGATTGGGTGTTCGTCCGCCGTCGCCGATCACCGGGGCGTAGAACGCTTTCCCGAGTTCGTTGAACGCCAGAAGATCTTGACGTTGGTTGCGAACGAACGCGATCCCGTCCGTTATCGAGTCGAGGGCCCACTGCAGACTGATTCGCTGGGCCGAAGGGCGCGCCGTCTTGCGTCGTTGACGTCCGGAGGTCGGGACTCCGTCGACGGCTCGTGCGAGGTCGAGAAGGTGTGTGTGCTCGGTGTCGTCGAGTTGTAGTGCGCGAGAGAGTGCGTCGAGTACGGACGCCGATGCACCGCCGATGGCACCGCGCTCGATGCGCGCGTAGTACTCGACGGACAGTCCTGCGAGTGCTGCCACTTCACTTCGTCGTAGTCCGGGGACTCTGCGACGGTTGCCTCCGCCCGTGATCCCGGCTGCATTCGGGGTTAGCCTGGCTCGACGCGTCATGAGGAACTCGCGCACCTCGGCCTTGGTGTCCATGCCTTCAAGGGTAAGACTGTCCGACCGATCGAGCGATGCCCTGCTGATACACCCTTCCCGACCAGGTTCGTTTCGTGGCCTGTGCTTTTCAGGCCAGGGTCGAGGTATCGATGACGAAGCGGTAGCGAACGTCGGAGGCGAGCACCCGCTCCCACGCGTCGTTGATCTTGTCGGCAGAGATCACTTCGATGTCGGCACCGAGATGATGCTCGGCGCAGAAGTCGAGCATTTCCTGAGTTTCGGCGATCGAACCGATGGCCGAGCCGGCAAAAGTCCTGCGGTGGGGGATGAGCGAGAAGATCTGCACCGGAAGCGGTTCCGCAGGAGCACCGACGTTGACCATTGCGCCGTCGACGGCGAGCAAAGACAAGTGGGCGTTCAGGTCGATCGAAGCGCTGACGGTGTTGATGATCAGATCGAATGTGGACGCGAGTTTCTCGAACGTATCGGGGTCGCTGGTTGCGTAATAGTGGTCCGCTCCCAGTCGGAGTCCGTCCTCTTGCTTCTTCAGCGACTGCGACAGCACGGTCACCTCGGCTCCCATGGCGTGGGCGATCTTGACGGCCATGTGGCCCAGTCCGCCCATGCCGACGATAGCGACCTTCTTGCCGGGGCCGGCACCCCAGTGGCGGAGGGGTGAATAGGTGGTGATGCCGGCGCACAGCAGGGGTGCGGCGGCGTCGAGCGCGATGCCGTCGGGGATCTTGACGACGAAGTGTTCGGTGACGACGACCTGCTGGGAGTAGCCGCCCTGGGTGGTCGTGCCGTCGCGGTCGGTGCCGCCGTAGGTCTGGATGTTGCCGACGAGGCAGTACTGTTCGAGTCCCTTGACGCACTGGGCGCATTCGCCACACGAGTTGACCATGCAGCCGACTCCTACTCGATCGCCGACGGCGTGCTTGGTGACGGCGGATCCGACCTCGGCCACTGTTCCTGCGATTTCGTGGCCGACGACCAGCGGGTATGGCACCGGGCCCCACTCGCCTCGTGCGGTGTGTATGTCGGAGTGACAGATTCCCGCGAACTCGATGTCGATCCGGACGTCGTGCGGTCCGACATCGCGGCGCTCGATGGTGGAAGGAGACAGGGGCTGATCAGCTGCGGTTGCGGCGTATGCCTTTACAGAAGTTGTCATGACTCGATCCAACATGGGCAGACCGGGCCGAAACAGTCTCTGGTGAGAGGTGTACCGAAAAGGCACCCCTCGTCAGACCTCGTCGTCGAACGTCAGAATACGCGCCCGCCCTCGTGCTACCGGCGGGGTCCGATCGTATCGTCGAACCCGAGACGCGATTCGACGGCGGAGGGAGAATACGAATTCGACCGCCTGCCAGTACAGAATCCCGACGACGATCGACAGGGCGAATGCCAGCCAGGGATGGTCGTCGCGCAGCGGCAGATAGACCTGGAAATGGGTGAGGTAGATGAAGAGGGAGGCGCTCGCCAGAACTCCTGCCAACCGGCCCAGCAACGCGGGGAACGGAACCGACGACAGCCATACCACCATGCACAGGCCGATGGTGACGATGATTTCTCGTTGCGTGTCTCCGAAGAAGAACCCGGGAACCGTGGCCGCGATGGCTACCGTCACCCACAGTCGTTGCCGAATCGTATTTGCCTGCGCCGCAGCCCAACCCAACGCGAACAACCAGAAGACCACCGATGCGGTGAGGATCCGGTTGGGGCTGTCGTCGATGTCGATCAACCCGTAGCGGGTGACGAGTCCGAGGCCCACGAGGCCCATCGGGAACCAGAACGAGTGACCACGCTCGAATCGGTCGAGCAACGGAACGGACAGTGCCGCAGCAGCGGCGAGAACGATGTACACGATCGCCTCGACGAACCAGTACCGCCATTCCGCAGACCACCCGTCGGGGCCGAGGATCCCA
This sequence comes from Rhodococcus sp. 05-339-2, assembly GCF_002258965.1. Classification (NCBI taxonomy): domain Bacteria; kingdom Bacillati; phylum Actinomycetota; class Actinomycetes; order Mycobacteriales; family Nocardiaceae; genus Rhodococcus; species Rhodococcus sp. 05-339-2. The sequence continues at coordinate 19,397 of NZ_NOYW01000014.1, read as the reverse complement.
TTGAGCAGAAATGCACTGGTGATCCGATAGTCCCCGGTGAGGGCGATGACGAATCCGATCCACACCATGCTGGGTAGGGCTATCCGGGCGACGCTTCGGAGCACACGTCGCGTCCGCTCGTTTCGGTCTGCGGCCCCGAGGTGAAAGCGGGCGAAGTTGTAGCCGGCTATGCCGAGTAGCACGTGAGCCCCGCCGAGCAACGCGAACAGGTGAATGTGCGAGCCGACGATCGCAACGATCGCGAGGGCGCGCAGCAGAACGTTCGTCTCCACTCGGTGCCAGCCGCGGCGTGAGCGCGGACCTCGATCGAAGTCTCGAACCGGTGTGGTGTGCCAGTTTTCGGGCAGATGGCCGAGCATGGCCTCCAGCCGCAGGGACATACGGACGTACGACAGCGAGTCACCGCCCAAACTCACGAACGTACTGTCGTCCTCCACCTGTGAGCAGTGCAGGATCTCGGCGAACAGAGCCTTCACATCGGCGGTAGGTGGGACGGTGTCCGACGTGACGAGATCCTGCCGGGCAGCGATGTCCGCCACCGCTCGCAGATCGGGTTTGCCGGTGGGCGTTCGCGGCACTCGGTCGACGAGACACACCCGAACCGCTGCAGCGGGAAGGCCACTGGTTTGCGCGGCTGTGCGGCGGACGGCGTCGATGTCTCCGCCCTCCATGACGACGACCAGCTCGTCGATACCACCGGCGCAGCATGCCGTGAACCCACGTTGCGCGAGCGCGGACTCGACGCGCTGCAGGTCGATACGCAGGCCGAAGACCTTCGCGAATCGACTGCGTCGGCCCACCACCTCGTAGAATCCGTCGTCTGTGAGTCGCGCGAGATCGCCGGTGTGCAGTTCGCCGGCGAGGGTGTCACCGAGGCGAAGGTCGTCGGGACTCTCGGCGTAGCCGAGCATGACGTTCGGCCCCGAGTAGACGAGTTCGCCTGTCCCACTGGGACAGTCGTCGACCGTCTCCAGTCGGAAGGCTCCCCCGGGAATCGGACGGCCGATGGTGTGTGGGTGAGTGACGGCCAGATCGGATGGCAGATAGGCCATTCGGGCCGTTGCCTCGGTCTGCCCGTACATGACGAAGAGGTCCCATCCCCGACGTCGACCGAGCTCTGCGTATTTTCGGACGCGGTCCGGCGGCATCTTGCCGCCGGCCTGCGTGATGTAGCGCAGATCGGGCAGATCCAGCTGATCGAACCCCATCCGGTCGAGCAGATCGAAGGTGTACGGCACACCCGCGAACGTCGTTCCGCGCTGAGTCCGCACGAGGGTCCAGAAGTCGGGATCGGTGACGGACGAATCGGTCAGAATCAACGCGGCACCGCGTAGGAGGTGGCTGTGCACGACCGACAATCCGTAGCAGTAGTGCATGGGCAGGGTCGTCACTGCTCGGTCGGTGCCGCGGATGCCGAGATATTCGGCGATCGACTCGGCGTTGGACTGCACGTTTCGGTGTGAGAGTCGGACGAGTTTGGGTGAACCGGTGGAGCCGGACGTGCTCAGAAGCAACGCGAGGTCGGGGTGCAGGTGGCGCGCGGGCCGTCGGTCGTCCTTGTCGACGACGCTGCGGCCGTCGAGGGTGCGCACCACCACATCGGGCCGGTAGGCGTCGATCAGACCGTCGAAGTGGGCGGGATTCTCGCCTGGAGCCATCAGCACCGGATGCCCGGCCCGCAGCGCCGCCAGATACGTGACGATCACGTCGACGTCGTTGGAACCGGCGATCAGCACGAGACGACGCGTCGTTCCGAGTTCCGATGCGCGATGCTCGACGCGTTCGTCGAGGTCACGGTAGGTGAGCGTCTCGTCGGTCGTGATCAGAGCAGGGTCGTCACCGAAGCGGCCGAGGTCGAGCGCGAAGCGCACGCCGGGGCGGTCGAGGTAGGTCATCTCGCTGAGCACCGACGGAGTCTATATAAGGAATGCCGAACCTAACTAGACGGCAGTGCGCAGCAAGCTTCAGGCGTCGGTCGCCGGCTCCAACGTGTCGGCGAGCATGTGCATTGCCGCGGTGGTGGACAGTGCACGCACACTTGCCCGGTCGCCGGGGAGATGAAGGGTGCGGGTGACGGTCGGCCGGCCGGTGGAGGCGATGGCAAAACAGACGGTGCCGACCGGTTTTGCCTCGGTGCCCCCGCCCGGGCCTGCGACGCCACTGGTCGATACCGCGATGTCGACGTTCAGTCGGTTCAGCGCTCCCTCGGCCATCAGCGCGGCCACCGGCTCGCTCACGGCTCCGTGTTGCTCGATGACCTCTGCGGGGACGTCGAGCAGGCCGGTCTTGGCCTCGTTGGCGTAGGACACCACCGCGCCGATGACGTACGCCGACGATCCTGCGCGATCGGTGAGACGTGCGGCGATCATCCCTCCGGTGCACGATTCTGCCGTGGCGATGCGATGCCCGGACAGACGGTGTGCCACGATGTCGTCGATCGTGGAACCATCGGTCGAAAAGACCTGTGTGCCATGGATTTTTTCGATGAGACGTTCGAGATCGGCGTAGGCAGTTCTCGCCGACTCGGTATAGCGGGTCACCATTTCGAGCTCGCCGAGGCTCAGACAGGTGGTGATCTCGAGATCGCCGAATCCCGTGATCTCGCTTTCGGCTGTCCGCAGCGTTGCGGCAAGGTCGGCCTCGGACAGTCGATAGCCGCGAATGGTGTCCTGACGCATTTGCGTGCGGCGGGCGAGAACCTCGGCGACGGGTGCGCTGTCGAGTGCCTCCGGCCACATCGCCTGCAGTTCGCGAGGTGGGCCGGGCAGGATGAGGACGGCGGGTAGCGACCTGGAGTCGTCGGCGGGTATCGCTACCCCGGGTGCGGTTCCGGTCGGTGAAATCGACTGCGCGCCTCGAGGAACCATCGCCTGCTTTCGGATACCGGCGCGCAGCGGCTCGGAGTCGGCTGCAGAAGTCATTCGGCTTCGCCACCGCTGCACGATCGCGTGGATGCGATCTTCGAGCTCGGTGTCCAGTGTCAATTCGCGACCGTACAGCGCGGCGACGGTCGGGACGGTGAGGTCATCGGCAGTCGGACCCAAACCGCCGGTGGTGACGATCAAGTCGACGCGTTGATCGGCCAGGAATCGAACCTGCGCCGTCAGATCGTCCGGCCGATCACCGCAGACGGTGATGTGTGCGACGTCGACCCCCATCTCCAGAAGACGCTGAGCCACCCACGGGCCGTTCCGGTCTGTGACGCGACCGGCCAGAACTTCGGTTCCCGTGACCACCACACCTGCTCGCACAGTCATCCCTCGACCTTACTGACTGGGGGGCGGGCGATGACTTTTGCGGTTGGCCCGGGTCCAACACGTGACATCTACCGCTACCGAGGAGACAGCCATGACCACCACCCACACCCCGGCACCGGGGAAGATCGCCCCGCGGATCGGCCTCGTTCTACAGATCCTCGTGATCGTCTTTCTTCTGTTCGACGCGATCAGCCACATTCTGAATCTCCAGGTGGTGAAAGATGCGTCGGTCGACCTGGGCCTGCGCGACGAGATGGCGCCGATCACCGGCATCGTCATGCTGATCATCTTGGTTCTCTACGCAGTTCCCGTGACGTCGATCCTGGGTGCCATCGTGCTCACCGGCTATCTCGGCGGTGCGGTGCTGACCAATTGGCGCGTCGAGAAGCCGCTGCTGAGCACAGTGTTCTTCGCGATCTACGTGGGCATCGCAGCGTGGGGAGCGCTGTACCTACGGGACGAGCGGGTTCGCAGCATCATTCCGTTGCGCCGAACCTAGAGCTCTCCGCAAACGCGCGCGCGTTCGCTCGGGTGGCCGAGCTTCTCCCTGTCCGCCGCAAACGCGTGCGCGTTCGCCGAATGCTCGCGGAATCGTCGACGAACCTGCGCGCGCCTGGCGAATGCGCGCGCGTTTGCCGCGACTTCGTTGTCCACGAGTCGAACTCGGGCAAGCCGGCCGTGCAATTCGAGCTCGAATCCGGCCACCGGTCAGGTTGTTTCTCCCGCGCCGCCGCCGCCCGTGAACAGATGGTCGTCCATCCGAGCGTCGCCGGCGATGATCGTCAGGTCGAGGTCCGGTGCTGTGGTCGATTCGTCGCCAGGAGAGCCGACGTAGACGCAGATGCCGGTCTGGACGTCCAGTCGCACGGTTTCCGGTGGTCCCGGGACCCAGTGGTCCGCCTCGAAGTCGTAGTGCCCGCTCAGCAGAGCACAGCACTCGCATCGGGCGTCGTATCGGTTCGTCGTGACTACAGTCGCCTGCCAGGCCGGTCGGCCGTGATGCGCGACGGCCCTCACCTCGGACAGTTCCGTGACCGTCTCCGTGGACGAATGATCGTGAGCAGAGCGGGTGAGTTCGATCGGGTTGAGCATGGCGATCCACTGGTAGTTCTCGTAGAACGGATCGTCGTAATCCACGAGCCATGAACCGGTGATGGACGGTAGAGCAGACACGAGGCCGTCGGAGTCGAACGTCGGTGGAGTGTCCGACGGCCAACGCCCCTCCGCCGGACTACATGCACCGTTCGAGTACTGCACGACCGTGTCGGCGAACGGCACACCAGCGCACACTCTGTCGACAACCTTGCCCTTGGCGTCCTCCACGCGCATATTTCCAGGACGACGAATCCATGCGTGAACCGGCAGTGTGTGGCGAGAAGGTAGGAGCTCGAACTCGACGGTCTTCCACCGCCACGGTGACGACTGCGCCAACCTGCGGAACTGTTCGACGGACGGGTTCGTGATCACGTACCGATCATGCCGTCGACTCGCGGTTCAGTTCTGCACGTTTCCGTTCTCGGGAGGGTGTGGCACGTTCTCGTCGTCCACGTGTGCGCCCTCGACCGCGTCCGTTTCGGCGGTGTGCTCGCGTGGGCCGTCGTTGCTGCCTTCGGACGGAACTGCATCGCTTGCGTCGGTCGGCATTGTCATGAAGTCTCCACAGGGTCGGGGCGAGGAGTCGCCATACGTTGGACACTGTGGGTGTGCCCCAGTGAGCACAGAACTACACCCCGCGACACGCAACGTTCCGAAAATGACAAGGACCGTATGACATCGACAGGCGCACGGGGCTCGGTATGGTCGACGGTTGCAGTGATCGTCGGGATTGTTGCTGTCGGCACGGTTGTTGCCGGACTGCTGCACGAACCGCAGCCCGACCCGATCACGATTCCAGGTTGCGCGGAGGTCATTCAGCCCGAGGACTCGGTGCGAGTGAACTACGCATTCGCCATCGAGGGCGACGCCGACAACTCCGAAGTGCCGTGGAGATTCGACTCCAAAGCACAGTCGATGACCGATGCCCTGATCGCGGCACTTCCCACCGGAGCGACCGTCGAACCCGAACCGTTCGCACCGACCTTCGGCTTCGACGCGGGCGCAGTACGGCAGTCGCTCGACGGCCAGGCCGACGCGCTCGGAACCGTCACCGTCGGCAACCGGACCGGCACGCTGACAGTCACCGTCGGATTGTCCGATCAGCCCGCTGGTCCGTGCCTCGCGGGCTTCGTCGACCAGCGGTCGACGCAATCAGACGGAACTGTGCTCGACATCCAGGACAGCACGCACACGACTCGCGTCGTTGCGAGCGCGATCGACGGCACCCGAATCGATGTGAACGCCAAGGGTGTATTGACGCTCGAGCAAGTCATCGATATCGCTCTGGCACCCGGACTTCGCGCAAGTACACCTGCCTGACGAACTGGGTGCTCCCACGGGCCGCAGCCGTGCGTTCACTACCGTCACTCACCGGCGGCATCCCGCGGATGACACCCGATGGTGAACAGTCACGTCCGCGCGCGTCCAGTGGCCTATCTTGAGTTCGATGCGAATAGCTGTGGTGGAGGACGACGACGGACTCGGTGATGCGTTGGTGGACGCGTTGACCGAGGTGGGGCACACGCCTGTCCGCATGCGCCGCGGTGCCGACGCCCTGCTCGGCTATCACGAGATGGACATCGTGCTGCTGGATCTCGGACTGCCCGACATGGATGGCCTCGACGTTCTTCGAAAGCTCAGGACGCTGAGTTCGGTTCCGGTGGTGGTGCTGACGGCGCGAGACGACGAGCGCTCGGTGGTGCGGGCCCTGCGCGGCGGTGCCGACGACTACGTCGTCAAGCCGGCTCGATTGGGTGAATTGCACGCGAGACTCGAGGTGGCCGCGCATCGTCGAAGCGTGGCCACCGAACCCACGGCCGACAGGCTGACGCTCGGTGACATCGTCGTCGATCTCTCCGGCCGTGCCGTCGAAGTCGGCGGACGCGCTGTTGCGCTGACCACCAAGGAGTTCGACCTGTTGGCTCATCTCGTGACGCGACGCGGTGAAGCAGTGAGCCGGGAACAGTTGATGGACGCCATCTGGGGTGACGCCTACGTCGCGATCTCACGAACGCTCGACGTACACATGACGGCGTTGCGTTCCAAGCTTTCTCGCCCGGGTGCCATCGTCACGATCCGCGGCTTCGGCTACCGCTGGGATACCTGACGTGCGGCGGCGTGTCCTTTTGGTGTTGATGATCTACTCCACCGTGGTCGTGCTTGCTCTGTCGGTTCCCCTCGCGCTGTTGGTCGGTCGCGAACGAGCCCAACGATTCGGCGAGAATCGGGCCGCCGCAGCATCGTTCTTTGCGGAACTCAGCTCGCGAGAAGACGAATCCGGTGTAGCCCGTATCCGAGAATCGGCGCAGCGCTACCACAGTCTGTACGACGAGGGAGTTGCCGTCGTCGATCGCACCGGAGGGGTGCGGGCGGAATCAGGCCTGGACGTGCAGCGTGTCGACGTCCAGCAGTCGGTGGCAGGAGCGCTGCGCAATCAGCGCGGCGACCTACCGTCGAGTCTGACGCCGTGGTCGGATTCCTCGGTGTTGATTGCCGCCCCGGTCGGTGGGGGAACGCAAGTGGACGGCGCAGTGGTGCTAGAGGCGTCCACCGATTCTGCGCGCAGGGACGTCGCGATTGCCTGGGTGGTCATCGCTGTCGGTGCCATGCTGATCCTCGCGACGGTCGCGGTGATCGCTGTTGCGTTGTCGCGCTGGGTCGTTCGTCCGCTGAGCGCATTGTCCTCGCGAGTCCATTCGTTCGGCGACAAGTTCCACGATCAGGTGTCGGTCGAGGGGTCGCACCGACTCGAGCCGGTGCCCTACGTCGGGCCACCGGAGGTGCGTGAGCTGTCCAGTGCCTTCGAGGCCATGGCCGACGACGTCGAGGCCGCCACCGCTGCGCAACGTCGATTGGTGGCCGACACCGCCCATTCTCTCCGGAACCCACTGGCAGCATTGCGAATTCGGATGGACGTTCTGGGAATGCGGGTGCCGGATTCGGCAACCGATGCGCACCGGCGGACCACCCTCGAGGTGGATCGTTTGAGCTCCGTGGTGGAAGGTCTGCTCGTTCTCGCAGCTGCCGAAACCCCGGCGAGCACCCGGTCTCCCGGCTGCGATCTCGGTGCGGTTGTCGCAGATCGAGTCGAATTCTGGTCCAGCACGATAGTCGTGGCGGGAATGACCGTTCACGTCTCGGAGCCGGATGCCGATGCGGATTGTCGCGTTGCGATGTCGGAGGACGACCTGACTCGAATTCTCGACGCTCTGCTGAGCAATGCAACCAAGTACGCCGGCTCCGGCTCCGGCATCGAGATCGACTATCGAAGCAGTGACGCGGACGTCACGATGTGGTTGTCCGACAACGGACCGGGCGTGCCCACCGACGAACTCGGCAAGGTCGTCGATCGGTTCTATCGAGCGTCCGGTTCGCACGGCGACGGTACCGGTCTGGGTCTGTCGATCGTCCACGCCCTGACCGAGCGAGCCGGCGGATCCCTTCGCGTCATGGAGCGTCGGCCAGTGGGACTGCGGATCGAACTGCGACTTCCGAAAGTCGTTTCCTAAGGGAGTGTTAGGAAATCCGAAACGGCTTGGTTCCGGGCTGTGCTTGCCGTCACAGTAGGGAGGCTTCGGTTGCCGATCGATGACCGGCAGCCCAATTGTCCGCTGAATGTGGAAGGACCAAACCATGGCCAACGAGGCCACCTCGATCACCGGTTCGACGCCCCCGAGTCCACCCGTTTCCTCTCGCGCTGCCACCCGCCGTGCCGTCTTCAACACGTTGCGGGGGTCGTCCGGAAATCTGGTCGAGTGGTACGACGTGTACGTCTACACCGTCTTCGCGACGTATTTCGAGAATCAGTTCTTCGACTCCGCCGACAAGAACTCCACCATCTACGTGTACGGGATCTTTGCGGTCACGTTCTTGATGCGACCGGTCGGGTCGTGGTTCTTCGGCCGCTACGCGGACCGCAACGGGCGCAGGGCTGCACTGACGTTCAGCGTCTCGATGATGGCGGCGTGCTCGCTGGTCATCGCGCTGACTCCCGGACGGGAGAGCATCGGCGTATGGGCCGCCGTGATCCTGATCCTGTGCCGGCTGGTTCAGGGCTTCGCCACCGGTGGTGAGTACGGTGCGTCGGCGACGTACATGTCCGAGGCCGCCACGCGCGAGCGTCGGGGATTCTTCTCGTCGTTCCAATACGTCACCCTCGTCGGTGGGCATGTGCTCGCACAGGTGACTCTGCTGCTGATGCAGGTGTTCCTCGAGCGCGAACAGATCGAGGACTTCGGTTGGCGCATAGCCTTCTTCATCGGCGGAGTCGCGGCAGTGGTGGTCTTCTGGCTGCGCCGCAGCATGGACGAATCCTTGACCGAGGATCGACTCGACGCCGTTCGCAGCGGTGCGGACAAAGCCTCCGGTTCCTTGAAGGAGTTGGTCGCCAACCACTGGCGGGCGTTGCTGATCTGCTTCATGGTGACGGCCGGTGGCACCATTGCGTTCTACACCTACAGCGTCAACGCACCCTCGATGGTCAAGACCGCGTACGAGGACCGGGGAATGACCGGTACCTGGATCAACCTCGCCGGCCTGGTCTTCCTCATGCTGCTGCAGCCCATCGGCGGAATGATCAGCGACAAGGTGGGCCGCAAGCCGCTGCTCGTCTTCTTCGGTATCGGAGGCGTGCTGTACACCTACGTACTCATCACGTACCTGCCGACGGCGACGTCGGTGGTGCAGTCGCTCGCCCTGGTGTGCGTCGGCTACGTCATCCTCACCGGCTACACCTCGATCAATGCGATCGTCAAAGCAGAGCTGTTCCCCTCTCACGTCCGCGCACTCGGCGTCGGCTTGGGATACGCGCTCGCCAACTCGGCCTTCGGCGGCACAGCACCACTGATCTACCAAGCCGCGAAGAACGGCGAGCACGTGGGTTGGTTCATCCTCTACGTGACGGTCGTGATCGCCATCTCGCTGCTTGTGTACATCTTCGTACTGCGCAACAAGTCCGAGACCGTACTCGACCGAGAGCAGGGTCGAGCGTTCCAGTGACCTGTGACGCCCTACAGTGACTGACATGGCCGAGCATGCAGCGTCGTTCTCGCGTAGAACGGCGCTGCAGGCCGGTCTGTTGGCACTGAGCGCTGCTTTCGCGGGTGCCTGCGCCTCGGATCCGCCGATGCAGCTGCGCCTCGCTGCAGGCGAGGTCGGTGGCTTCTTCTGGGAGTTCGCCGGACTGCTTTCCGAATCTGTCGCGAAAACCGCTGTAGCACAGATCGTTCCGCTCACCTCTGCCGGCTCCGTCGACAACCTCGAGGCATTGAGTTCTCGGCAGGCCGAGCTGGCACTGACGCTCATGGACGCTGCTTACAGTCATCCGAGCGGAGAGCTGGCGGCAGTCGGGTGCGTCTACGAGAACTACTTCCAAGTGGCCGTGCGAGCAGACTCGACTATCGAGTCCGTGGACGATCTGCGAGGACGAAACGTGAGCATCGGTGCCCCGGGATCCGGTGCCACCGAAGTATCTCAGCGAGTCCTCCGTGCAGCGGGTGTTTCGGAAGACGGTGCTGTCGAAGAGGTTCAGCTCTCAATGAGCTCAGCGGCAGATGCTCTGACGGCCAACGAAGTCGACGCCGTGATGTGGGCGGGCGGGTTGCCGACACCGGCATTTGCCCAGCCTCGAGCCGCGATTCGTCTACTCGATCTGGGTACCGTCGTCGCTGATCTCAGACGCGAATTCGGTACCGCGTACGAGGCTGTGCTGGTACCGGCAAACGTGTACGGCGAACATCCGGAGGTGACCTCCGTGGGCATTCCGAATCTTCTCCTGGCACATCCGGACGTGCCGGACCGCGTTGTCGCTGCACTGGTGGGTGTGCTTCTCGATCAGTCGTCCGGGCTGGTTCCCAGCCAGGCGATCGGCAGCCAATTTCTCGATGCGCGGTCGCTGGTCATGACCGGCAGCATCCCCCTCCACCCCGGAGCCGAACAGGAATATCGCAGACGGCACGGTTGATGATGCGTCTCCATCAACCGTGTCGCCCCGATCTGTTGTACACATTGTTGCAGCACAAACGTATTCGAACTTCAGACCGATCGAGAGCCGATCGCATCGTCATGCAGGCCTTCGGGTTCGGTTCCGGGCAGCTCTGGATCGCTCGCATCGAGCGTCGCTGATCGATCGGCGTCACCGTGAGAGATGGAGGCTGCAATGACGGCCGAGACGGCGCAGCCGATTCCGAGGTACGCCGCGACCAGGTACCAGCCGCCGTCGTTGAAGCCGACGAGTAGTGCAGCGATGAACGGAGTGAGGCCGCCTGCAATGGCACTGGCAACCTGGTAGCCGACTCCGGCACCGCTGTAACGGTATTCGGCACCGAACATCTCGGTGAACAGTGGCTGCTGCGCGCTGACGACCGAATCGTGCCCGATATTGAAGAGGACTACGGCGAGGATCGCGGTACCGACCAGAGAATTGTTGTCCATTGCCATGAAGAACGGAGCCGCACAGACTGCGCCGACAATGGAGCCGAAAACATAGATCCTCTTGCGGCCGTAGCGATCCGACAGGTAAGCAAACGTCGGAATCGTGACGATTCCAAGCGCACCGACCACGAGGATGATGTCCAGCATGAAGCCGCGGCTGATCTCGGTGTGATTGGTGGCGTAGCTCAACGCGAAGGCGGTGACGATGTAGCCGATGAACAGCTCGGCAAAGCGTAGTCCGATGATCTTCAGGAATGCGGTCGGGTGCGCCTTCAGTGCCTCGAGAAGGGGGATCTTCCTCTGCTTCTTGACATCCGAATTCTCGACCTTCTCGGTGAACTCCGCTGTCTCGTTGACGCTGGAGCGGATCCACAGGCCTATTCCTACGAGGACGATGCTGGCGATGAATGGGATTCGCCAGCCCCATTGGTTGAAGTCGTCGTCGCTCAGCGTCGCACTGAGAATGGCTACCGAACCAGTTGCGATAAGTAATCCGACCGAGTATCCGACCTGTACGCCGCTGCTGTAGAACGCCTTCTTTTTCGGGGGCGCGCTTTCGACCGCCATCAAAGCCGCCCCGCCCCACTCACCGCCGACGGCGAATCCCTGAATTGCACGTAGCACGACGAGCAAGGCCGGGGCCCACCATCCGATGGAGTCGAAGGTCGGTAACAGGCCTATCCCAGTCGATGCCAGTCCCATGACGAGCATGGTGATCACCAGCATCCGTTTGCGACCCAGTCGATCTCCGAAGTGGCCGAAGACGATCCCGCCGAGCGGACGGAAGAAGAACCCCACCCCGAACGTGGCGAATGCGGCCAGGGTTCCGATTGCGGGGCTCACGTCGGGGAAAAATGCCGTGTTGAAAACCAGCGCCGCGATCAGGCCGTAAAGGATGAAGTCGTACCAATCGATGACGGCACCCGCGAAACTGCCGAACGCGGCTTTGCGGGCCTGCCGTTCCTGTTCGGGTGTGAACGCTATTTCGGTCATGGTGGTCCTGGGGTCCTATTCGTGAACGAACGCCGTGCGTTCAGGCTGCATGAGGCATGGAGGCTCTTCACTCCACAACATGGATCCCGCAACTGGGATACTAGATGAGTGTGACACGGGGCACGTCAGCTCGCAAGGGCCTCTTTCAGAGCGCTTGGAGTTTGTGTCGCATGCGATCTGCGCGGGAGCCCGTCTGTGCGCGTGTTCGCTGCGCAAGTGCGACCAGGTACATCTCCCGGGTGCGCATGATGTGTACTTCGAGTAGCGGTTCGAGATCTCCGGCGTTACCCGAGTCGAAAATTCTGGCCATGTGTTCGTGCTCGGAGAACGACCGCTCGGGTTCGGTGGGTGAGAGAAACGTGAGGTGGGTGCGGAGCGCAGCTACCCGTGTGAGGTTCATGCGATATGCGTTCTGCAGGTACCGATTTCCGCAGTTTTCGAAGAATGCCTCGTGAAAGCATGTATCGGCTTTCCCGTAGCGCTGCGAGTCCCGGGAGGGGCGCGCCTCGTCCATGTCCTCGATGGCGGAACGGAGGTCGGCGAGGGTGGCCGTGCGATTGCGCTCGAAGGCCAGCGACGCGGCGCGGACTTCGAGTGTGGCGCGAAACTCGCACAGCTCGGCGATTTCGTCCTCGGTCGGTTGGAACACGTACGTTCCGGATTTCGGCACTACCGTGACCAGGCCTTGGAGTTGTAGCAGTCTCATTGCTTCACGGACCGGAGTTCGGCTGACGCCCAGTGCTTCGGCCACTGCGTCTTCGGACAGGGCCTCGCCCAACTCGAAGTTGCCGTCGATGATGGACGCTCTCAGTGTGTCGGCCACCGACGACGCCAGTGACGGGGCCTGTGGGCGCACGGTACGTGCCATGAAATCTCCCGTTTTCGCTGCTTACGGTCTCGACTCTACCGGCATGTACGTCAGGACGGTCGGGTTGCAGCATGCAAAGGTTGCATTCCAAATTGCTTGAATCTAGGATCCTAGTTGCGGAGGATTTGATCCTTCTTCTCGATCTCCACCTCTCCCGCGGTTCGCGACCAGTTCACCGCCGATCACACCAGGAGCACCTTCGTGCATGCAGCCGAAACACTCGAGACCCTGATTTCGCCCGGTTCCTCCATTGTGCGGGCCCCGGGCGCGTTCGACTCGTTTTCGGCGCGACTTGTCGAGAGCGCCGGGTTCCCTGCGGTCTACATGACAGGGTTCGGTGCGACGGCGTCCCGGCTCGGGATGCCCGACATCGGCTTGCTCACGCAGACCGAGATGACCGAACATGCGCGAAACATGGTTCGCAGCACGTCTATCCCAGTCATCGCTGATGCCGATACCGGCTACGGAGGTCCGTCCAACATCGACCGGACCGTGCAGGAATTCATCCAAGCTGGTGTCGCTGCCATCCACCTCGAAGACCAGATCGCGCCGAAGCGGTGTGGTCAGATGGCGGGAATTCGTCTCATGTCGATGGAAGAAAGTAGCCGGCGCATCGAAGCGGCGGTGGCGGCCCGCAAGGGCGGATCTCTTCTGGTGATCGCACGGACAGACGCGCTTGCAGCCACTGGCCACGAAGATGCGATCGCCAGAGCGAAACGATACCGAGATGCCGGTGCTGACCTGGTCTTCGTGGATGGGGTGAAGACGCGGTACGACGTCGATTATGTGGCCGAGAATCTCGCCGGACCCAAGGTGGTCTCTCTGGTCGACGGCACCGAGGCGGCAACCCTGTCTGCATCCGAGCTGGAGGAGCGCGGGTTCTCGGTGGTTTTCTATGCCCTCACTGCACTCTTCTCGGCGGCCACGGCGATGCGAAAGTCGTTGTCGGACTTGAATCGAACTGGCCGGATCAGCTCCGGCGACGACGCGATCACGTACGCAGAGTATTCCGACATCGTCGGACTGCAATACCACCAGAAGCTCGACAACGAATTCGGCGCTCTCTGAGCCGTCCGGATCACAACGAGGAGTCATGCAATGCTGAAGATTGTCGTCACCGATTACGAGTTTCCCGACCTGGTGCCAGAATCGGAGGTGCTCGAGGGCTACGAGATCGATCTGGTTTCCGGTCCGTTCGCGTCCCGAGACGATCTGATCGCTGCGTGCGAAGATGCCGACGCCATCATCAACCAGTACACGATCATCGATTACCAGTTCATCGCGCGCCTGCGCAGGTGCCGAGTGATCTGCAGATACGGAATCGGGGTGAACACCATCGACGTGCCGTCGGCGACAGCATTCGGAATCATGGTCGCGAACGTGCCGGACGGGTCGCTCGACGATGTATCCGATCACGCTGCGGCACTGATCCTGTCGCTGTCGCGGGGGCTGGGGAAATATGACCGTGCTCTTCGATCGGGGCAGTGGAACTATCAGGCCGCGGCACCGTTGCACAGATTGCGAGGTGCATTGTTGGGCTTGATCGGGTTCGGGAACATTCCACAGCGGCTCGCTGCGAAGATGCGGGCCTTTGGTATGGAACCCATCGCTTACGATCCATACTTGACGGCTGAGCAGGCGGAGGAATTGGGGGTTCGACCGGTGGATCTGGCCGATTTGATGCGGCTGTCGGATGTGGTCTCCGTACATGCCCCACTGACCGAATCCACGCGCGGCCTCATCGGGAGGCCTGAGCTGGAATCGATGAAGCCTTCTGCCTTTCTGGTGAACACCTCTCGTGGAGGCATCGTGGACGAGGACGCATTGGCCGATGTTCTGCGGACAGGATCGATTGCGGGTGCAGGACTCGACGTGTTCTCACACGAGCCGCTTCCCGCGAATCACGAATTCGGATCGTTGGACAACACTGTTCTGTCCCCACATTGCGCGTGGTATTCCGAAGAGTCGGAGGTAGAGATTCGCACCAAGACTGCACGCAATGCGCTCGAAGCATTGACGAACGGACGCCCAGTGTATTTGGTCAATACCGAGGTCGAACCGCGACACTTGGACCGGGTCACGGGCTGAGCTGTTGAAGCGTCGGGCACCGGCAAGCCGCGTGGGCGGCTCACCGGTACCCAACGGGCGCAGTGTTCCTACAGTCTCGCCGCGAGTCGGTGGTAGGCCGCGTTCCATCGCAGTGTCTGTTGGAATCCACGCGTGGTGGTGCCCGCATCGATGGTGAGCAGTTCGACGCCGATCATGTCCGAGAATGCCTCCAGCACAGGCAGACCGATGGCGGTGCTCAGAACCGTGTGGTGGGGCGCACCGGCCGTCAGCCAGGATTCCGCCGACACCGCGAGTGAGGGCTGCGGTTCCCACACAGCGCACGCCACGGGTAGTTTCGGCAGCGCCTGTTCGGGCTCGACGACGTCGATCACGTTGGCTGTCAATCTGAATCGTTCACCGACATCCGAGAGTCCGACGACTACGCCGGGTCCTGGATCGGCGGTGAATCGCAGTCGCACCGGGTCTTCGCGGCCACCGATGGACAGTGGATGGATCTCCAGGGTGGGCCGCGACGCGGTGATCGACGGGCACACCTCGAGCATGTGTGCGCCGAGGATCTTCTCCGCACCGGGAACGAGGTTGTAGGTGTAGTCCTCCATGAACGACGTTCCACCGTCGAGTCCCTCGGCCATCACCTTCATGCCGCGCAACAACATCGAGGTCTTCCAGTCACCCTCGCCGCCGAAGCCGTATCCGTCGGCCATGAGGCGCTGCACTGCGAGCCCGGGCAACTGACGAAGTCCGCCGAGATCCTCGAAGTTGGTGGTGAAGGCCCTGAATCCCCCGTCGGTCAGGAACTGCCGCAGCCCGGCTTCGACACGGGCACCGTAGCGGAGGGATTCGTGACGGTCACCGCCCTTGTCGAGACTCGGTGCGATGTCGTAGGACGAGCGGTATTCGTCGATCAGGTCCGAGATCGCCGAGTCGCTCACTCCGTCCACCACCTCGACCAGATCGTTGACGCCGTAGGTGTTGACGGAGACTCCGAATCGCAACTGCGCTTCGACCTTGTCGCCTTCCGTCACTGCGACGTCGCGCATGTTGTCGCCGAAACGTGCCAGGCGCAATGACCTCAGCTCCGCTCGGCCGAGGGCCGCTCGCACCCACTGCTCCGCACGCTCCACAACCGCGGGATTGTCGACGTGGCCCGCCACGATCGTGCGCAGAACCCCCACCCGGGACTCGACGTGCCCGAACTCGCGATCACCGTGGGCGGCCTGATTGAGGTTCATGAACTCCATGTCGATCGTGGACCAGGGCAACGACATTCCCGCCTGCGTATGCAGGTGCAGCAGCGGAACGTCCAACGCATCGAGGCCGGCGATCCACATCTTGGCGGGGGAGAAGGTGTGCATCCACGTCACCACGCCCACGCATTCGTCGGCACCATTGGCCTCGCGCATGGTGCGAAGGATGGACGACGCGTCGAGCAGAACCGGCTTCCAGACCACCGAGACAGGAAGTGCCGCATCGAGTTTGTCCGCGATCTCGCGAGACTGGGCTGCTACTTGTTCGAGGGTCTCGGGCCCGTAGAGGCTTTGACTACCGGTGAGAAACCATACTTCGGACATGGGAGTACCTCCGTGGAGAGAAGATTCGGCGCGCCGGTCAGCGCTGGCCGTAGACGTTCTGATAGCGGTCGTAGAGCGCGTCGACCGATGCGCTCGGAATGCGAAGTGGCTGTCCCAGTTGGTAGGACAGATGTACCGATCGCGCGACGTCCTCGCACATGACAGCCGCCTTCACCGCCGATCGAGCGGTGGGTCCCACCGCGAACACACCGTGGTTCTGCATCAGCACGGCGGGAGATCGACTGTCCGCGAGGGTGTCGACGATGCCGCGTCCGATCGAGTCGTCGCCGATCGTGGCGAAGGGTCCGACCGGGATGTCTCCGCCGAACTCGTCCGCGCACATCGTGGTGACCACGGGAATCGGTTCTCCTCGGGCCGCCCACGCAACCGCGTACGGCGAATGTGTGTGCACCACACCGCCGATGTGTTCGAGGTGTCGGTAGACGTAGGCCTGCGCTTCGGTGTCCGATGACGGCGCATGGTCACCCTCGACCACCTTGCCGTACAGATCGCACACCACCATGTTGCCGGGCGTGAGATCGTCGTACGAAACGCCACTGGGTTTGATGACCATCAGATCCCGGCCCGGAACCCGCGCCGAGACGTTGCCTGCCGTCCACACGACCAGTCCGTACCGCACCAATTCGGCGTGCAGGGTGCAGACGTCGCGGCGGATCTGCTCGATGGCCTCGCGCACGTCGTCGACGACGGTCATCGGGCATCCACCCTTCGGGTCAGCGCGTCACGTCGCAGTGCTCGCAGACGGCGCATGGTCGGCACGTCCCGGCCGAACCGGTCGTGCAATTCCAGATAGATCTCGAACAGGGAGTCGTAGGCTTTCGATCGCGATTCGTCGGGCACGAAAGCGGCCCGGTGTACCTTGCCCATCGACTTCGAGGCGACGGGCACGTCCGGGTAGCACCCGGCCGCCACCGCCGCGTGGATGGCAGATCCCAGAGCAGGTCCCTGTGCGGAGGCGATGACCGACAACGGCATTCGCAGCACATCGGCGTAGATCTGCATGAGCAGCGCGTTGCGTGCCAACCCGCCGGCGACGACGAACTCCTCGACCGGGACGCCACTGTTGCGGAAGGTTTCCACGATGACGCGGGTTCCGAATGCCGTTGCTTCGAGCAGCGCACGGTAGGTGTCCTCGGGACGCGTGGCCAGCGTGGTCCCGACGACCAGGCCGGAGAGCTCGTGATCGACCAGAACCGACCGGTTCCCGCTGTGCCAATCGAGCGCGACGAGTCCGTGCTCGCCCACGTCCTGCGCCTGCGCCAGGCGGGTCAGGTGCTCGTGTACCGACTCACCTGCCGCAGCAGCCGCCTCGCTGTACGCCGCGGGAACCGATGTGCGCGTGAACCATCCGAAAATGTCGCCTACGCCGCTCTGGCCTGCCTCGTAGCCGAACGATCCGGCGACGATTCCGCCGTCCACAACCCCGCACATGCCGGGAACTTCCTTCAGGACGGTCGAGCTCATCACGTGGCAGGTCGAGGTCCCCATGATGGCGACCATTCGGCCCGGTTCCACCGCTCCGGCCGCGGGTGCCGTCACGTGCGCATCGACGTTGCCGACGGCGACGGCTATGCCCTCGGGAAGTCCGGTCCATCGCGCAGCCTCGGCGGTCAACGTACCTGCACGAGAACCCAACTCGCCCAAAGGCTGATCGAGCTTGTCGGCGACGAAGGAACCGAAGCCCGGTGCCAGTTCGGTGAGGAAGTCCACGGACGGGTAGTGCCCGTCCTGATAGATGCCCTTGTAACCGGCGGTACAGGCGTTGCGTACGTAGTGTCCGCACAGTTGCCACACGATCCAATCGGCAGCTTCGACCCATCGGTCCATCGCGTCGTAGATCTCGGAATCTTCCTCGTGAATCTGCAGTGCCTTGGCGAACTCCCATTCCGAGGAGATCAGTCCGCCGTAACGAGGCAGCCAACTCTCGCCGCGACGCGCGGCGAGTTCGTTGATGCGGTCCGCCTGCCCCTGTGCCGCATGGTGTTTCCACAATTTCACGTACGAGTGCGGTCGATCGGCGAAGCGCGGATCTTCGCACAGCGGAGTGCCGTCGGCGTAGGTGGGCACCATGGTGCACGCGGTGAAGTCGGTTGCGATGCCGACCACCTGCTCGGCCTCGATGCCCGCAGCGGCCAGCGCGGCGGGTACCGCCCGACGAAGGACGTCTCGATAGTCGTCCGGTACCTGCAGGGCCCATGCGTCGGGCAATCGGACCGTGCCGTCGGGCAGCGTCTCCTCGAGCACTGCGTGTCGGTAATCATGTACTGCCGAGGCGATTTCGGTGCCGTCGGACACCCGAACGACGACGGCGCGTCCGGACAGGGTGCCGAAGTCGACCCCAACCGTGTATCGGTCAACCGGCATTCAGATCTCCTTCGTGGGTCACCGACTGTGACGTGTGCAACACAGTGTGAGCGCTAACATCGTGTCGAGTCAAGTGCCTGCATCGCGAAGTGGGCGGATCCGACACGATGCGTTCGTCTCGGGTGGTCCTTGCCGCCTATGTCCGGATCGGAGTTACTCGCAGCGCTCGCATGCGCGCCTGTGCATACTGGTGTGATGCGGGCCACATGCGCGATCAGTTCGATGATCTCGGCCCGCCGGTCGCGCAACTCACTCACCGAAGAGGAGAACTCATGGCAGACAACAGAGCAGTGACGTACGCAGGACCGGGCAAGGTAGAGGTGCAGGACATCGCTTTTCCGGGCCTGGAGTTGACCGACGGCCCCGGCGTGAATCCGGCCAACGTCGGACGCAAGTGCGAGCACGGAGTGATTCTGAAGGTCGTCTCGACCAACATCTGCGGCAGTGACCAGCACATGGTTCGTGGGCGCACGACCGCGCCCGAGGGGCTGGTGCTCGGCCACGAGATCACCGGCGAAATCGTCGAGGTCGGACGCGACGTCGAGTTCCTGAAGGTGGGGGACATCTGCTCGGTTCCGTTCAACATCGCCTGCGGGCGCTGTCGAAACTGCAAGGAGCGCAAGACCGGAATCTGTCTCAACGTCAACCCCGATCGACCTGGCTCGGCCTTCGGCTACGTCGACATGGGCGGGTGGGTGGGCGGCCAGGCCGAATACGTCATGGCAC